>CANMQH010000013.1 GCA_947499935.1 uncultured Algibacter sp.
ACCCACATTTAAACCCCTTATTTCCCGTACGTTATATTTAAACCTTTTTTCTATATGCATATGGATTGGGTAAGTATAGATAGGAATATTGCTTTGCTAATGATAATGAGACAGTGATACTAATGCTGTTTATATTATGCTATACATTATATAGGGTACAATTACTTGGATGTTTTTAGCCACCATCTTGTTATAATTACTAATAGATATTGTTATACTACTATAACAGGATATGAATAAAGTGTATCTTTTATTATCTCTCTTCTTAAATAAACGTAATAAAACGTTCTTTTTTCGTTTCTACTTCAACATAAAAATAAAACATAGCTCTGCTTTCTATTTCCTATTATAGAAAAAAACATCATTCTTTCTTATAGTAGTTTTATATAAGAGATCGTATTAATAGATAAATAGTATGTTGCAAGATTATATTATATCTATGGATTGTATAATACAGTCTGTATTTACCATAATAAAAGGTTAGACTACAGGGCAAACTCTGAATCCCGCTGAAAAAGAGGGATTAGTTCAACTTTCAATGTTGAGTACGTCTTTTAGACTTCTCAATATTGAGTTTCACTAATAAATAAGAATGCGTAAATGAAACCCGTTTGTTAAATTATGATGATGTTTGCGGATATACCCGCGTTAGGGATTGAACGGTCTGTTTAAGCTCCCCGACCAAAGGAGGGAGCGCGTAGTGAAAGCCCGACCTTGACGTTAGGAAAGGTAACGCCCTAATCTTGATTTTACAAAAAGAAATTCCAAACGACTCCAAAACGTATTGTGAAATCTCGATATGGATAGTTGGGTGCTGAATAGAAGTCGTAGCCTGTTAGCGATGAATTGAAATGTTCGGCTTTTAAATATATACGTGTTTGACGTATTTTTGCGTTTATAAAAAAGTCTAACCTGGGAAAACCTCCAAATTCTCGTTCGTTTTGAACATAAAATTCTGCTAATATTGGGTTGTAGGCATTTAAATTATATTTTGTAAAATAGTTTAGGGTTATGCCTGTTTGTAGGTATAATGCTTTTTTGAATAAATGGTTGGAGTAGTATAATGTATTTCTGATTGTAAAGTCTGGAACGTTTAGTGTATTGTTTTCGTCATTTACATTTTGATAAAGCAGCGTATTGTTTAAGGCTAGATTTCTATACTTAATCTCGTTTTCTAATTTTAGCCTTATATAACTTATTGTTTTATTGTTTTGAAAAGGTTTTACTTGGCCAAGTTCTTCTGTAGTTGCTGTTTCTTCTTCTTTAAAATATACGTAATCGTTTATGGTATTAAAATCTGCGGTTAGTTTAACATAGTCTTTATATTGTATATTAAATGCTAGTTGTTGGGTTTTGGTATTATTGAAATTGTTTCTCCAGTTATACTCTAAATAATTACTTTGATATAATAGTGCATTATAATTTGGCGCTTGAGAACTGTGATTTATTGAAGCTGTTGCTCCTATATCGTCATTAAGTTTGAAGGTTGCTTGCGCTTTTAGATAATTTCCATCAAAATCTCCTGATATGTTTACACCTAGTTCGCCTTGTAAATCAAATCCTTTATATGTTTTGCGATAGCCGCCTCCTGCTGAAAAGATATTACCTTTTAATCTATTAGGTATGGTTTGTCCATTTAAGATTACAACTTTATCGTAACCATAATTATAATTATTGTTACTTACATTAAATTGTATGTCTCCTATTATATTATTATGATAGCTTAATTGTAATTGGTTGTAAAAATTTTCTAGTGTTGCTCTATCTCTTAGGTTTCGGCCATTAAACGCTTCGCCAAAAATATCTGTACTTGCAGCCGTTTGATCATACTGAAAGTATTTATCTTCGAATGAGATGATATGATTTATGGCTAACTTATTTTTGGGTTTTGGAGGCGCTAGACTGTCTGCAGGATTATTCTTTTTACTTTTTCCCAATATTTTATAACTGTGATTTAAATAAAAGCGTTTGCCTCGTAATATGTTTTCGGCATTTTCAAAATTAGGATCAAAAATAGAACGGTCTAAAAATTCTTCGTCTCCAGATTCAAAAAGTTCAACATCTTCATCTTTTATACCTCCGTTTTCTTCATTCAGCAAATCTTGGGTTACTATATGCCCTTTTGCACTATACCTTTTATTTTTTGTTGTATAATTTGAGGTAAACCTAAAATTTCCTGTACTTGTTAATATGTGTTGATATTTACCTAAAGACCGAAGTCCTTTGTAGGCTATTGAGAAATTAAATTGTGGCGATGTGTTTACTGTAAAAAACGAATCAGCCAGTTGTCCTTGCTCAAAGGCTGTTTTATAAAAAAGTTCGGTTAATGGTGTTGGTACATAATAATAGTTAATATCTTCTATCTCCATGTAATTAAAATGCCTTGCTCTTGCTCCAAAACCAGGCATTAGGCTTGTGTTTTTAAAATTATAGGTTAAACTATTATAAGTTTGTCCTAGGTTAGAGAATGGTAATAACCCAAAATTATCTTTGCGCAAATAATTGAATTTATACTCTTTTTGAATTGATAGTGTTGTGTCTACGTATGTGGTATCGTTTTTATGAGATATTATTTTATAATCTTGGATTTTGGGTTTTTGTTTTTCTCCTTTTTTTAATTTATCGCGTTTATATCGATTTTTTCGGCTGTCAAGCTGTTCTGGTAACTCTTCTATGCCTTCTGGAGTGTTGTAGGATGCTGAATCTACGGGTTTAACTTGACGTTCTGGTAATGTTTGCCCATAACCCCTTGAAGAAAAAAATATTATAAAAACTAAAAAATATAACTTCCGCATAATTATTTTAAAACATTACAAATGTAAACACAAAATATGATAACGTTTTAAAATGGGGATATTATTTAAATAAAAAAGCTTAACAATGTTAACATTGTTAAGCTTTTTTATTTAATCTAGATTATTTATTTTCTAGAAACACACAAAATAACAATTATGGATTAAAAAACAATGCTTGAACCCTATATGAAGGGGTATCCAAGTTAGTAAAGGTTCCGTCTACATTAAATCCTGCATTAAAAAAAGTTCCTTCATTAGTATATAATAAACCATTTCCTGAGGGTACTCCAGACGCAATTGGACTATTAAAAAAGTCGAGCAAAGGCATTACTGCACCTTCCAATAAATCATCAAGAGGATTACCAAATGTTCCAATATAATTTTGGTATAATCTATCATTTAAAATCACACCTCTATCAAAACAATAACGAATAGATATTAAATCCCCAGTTGCATTATCGTCAAAACGTATTAAGAGTTGGTTTGCACATGCATCACTATTAAAATCAAAGAAAAAGATAAAATCAAAAAAAGTAAGTCTACCAGCACCAAATAAATTATCCATATTTGTTTCCATTTGCCCAATAATTTCTTCACGAAAACAATTTGAAGTTAATGGATCTCCTCCAAGAGATGGCCTATATAAATACCCATTAGGACCGAAAGTTGGTACTTCTGGATCAATATCCTCACCAGAAGGTTCAGATAAAGAAATACTAGAAATAGTAGCTGTCGCGCCATTTACTGTTGCAACATACTGGTTTGAATCGGTACTTTGGTTTAAAATAAAACTTTCAAAACTATTATCTCCAACTTCTATAGCAGGACTAATTTTCAATGCAGATTCTCCATTAATAAGAGTGAAAGCTGCTCCAAAGTTTTGACTTGCACTAATACCTTGAGCATTTGTAGTCTCTGCATCAAAAAATATATTATCAGGATTATAGCTTAGTATGTAATTAATAATTTCTGAACCACTATTTATTTGCATAACCAATTGATTAAAAACAGATTCTGTGGCGCAATCAACATTAGTGAAGTTTTGTCTTTCAATATATGTGGTATTTGCACTTAATACACTTTCTGCTTCAAAGTTACCAAAACCGGATGGGCTTATTACAAAAATTCCATCACTACGAATATCTCTAAAAGTAATTACACCATTCTCCTCTCCTACATATTGAAAAGAGTTATTGCCAAAAAAAGAATCAAATCCTGCGGCACCATCTTGAACTAAATCTGTTATATGCCTTGAACCGCTTGTGAAAATCAACTCTGCAGCAGTTGTACCAGTTACAATATCATATCTAGAATCGGTAATACTAGTATCTTCTTTAAAATCTGATGTTATTTTTACTCTTAAATCTTGTGTAAAATTCATATAAAAATTCACACCACCTACAACACTGTTATTTGGGAAGTAAATTCCTGAAAAACCTTGTTCTTGAGACAGTAATAACGTTCTGAGTTCTCCTATCGTTTTTTCTATTCTTTCAGATGGAGTATCAACAAATACAGATTCTGTTCTATCAACCTCACATGAATTTAGAGTTAATGTTAAAATTAAAAAACTGAATATGTAATTAAATATTTTTTTCATAATTTATTTGTTTTTTAATCTAAGCTATTTAACAAAGCTTGATGTGTTAATTCTTGTAATTCAAAAAGATTTATATTAAAGTTATCTTGGAAATAACTTAAAACTATTTCTTGTTTCTGTCTGATAAATGCCTGGCCTGATGGACTTGCATTACTAACTATATCATCAAAGTCTTCTTTAGAATTAGTTAGCATGGTAGCTAAAATTTCAACAAAATCTTCGCCCTCTTGACTTGACGCATAAGGTGTAATGAAGCCTAAGTCTAAAGCTTCTTGATTGCTTAAATTAAACCATTGTGCTGTATAGTCAGCAGGAGTGATTAAACCAAAATTATCCGAAAAAGGAATGGTTTGATTTAAAATATGTCCGTATTCATGATGCAATGTTTGTAATGGTCTACTAATACTATTAACATCAGAATAATCTAAAAAATCTAAATTAAAAAATGTTATTCTAGTTCCAGCTTCTGCAATTCCCAATGTTATTGTAGGACTGTTTGGATTATAATTAAAGCCGCCAGAATAAACTAATTGACGAGGTGTAATTTTTGCAATAAAATCTGCCCCTCCTAAAGCATTATATGGTTCAATCCAAGTTTTGTTTATTGTTTCAGACCAACGTCTTACCCCTTCTTCTCTCATCGGGTAAAGAAACCTAGCTATATCAAAATTACTACCACCCCAAAGATATGAGACTTCAATATTGTAAGGTTCTACAAAATTATTTCTTAACCAAATATCAAGTTCTGAAAGAATAGGTGTATTTGTATCTATTTGACTTGGTCCTATAGTGTCTGAATTATCACTACATGAAGTGAATAATATGATAGCAATCATAAAGTTTATTAATGCTATGTTTTTTATGTTTTTCATTTTAATCATTTTTAATATTTAACTCAATTATCTTGGGTTAGGTAAAATACCTCGTGATTGTGCTTCGGTAGGGATTTGTAATGCTCTTCTATTATCTCCTTTAACTAGAATTAATGTTTCAGATACATTTGGTGTTATATCTCTTTCGTGTTCAATTTCAATATCATGTCTTTTTACATCAAACCACCTTAGCCCTTCATTATAAAAAACAGATCTCTTTGTTTGTAGAATAACATTTATAAAAGGCAAAGTATTTGTTGGAATATCATAGAATGGTGTATAAAAATTTGAATCTGCACCAAAATTAGCAGAGACCTCAGCAATCGATAATTCTGCTGCACTAGTATAAGCTTGAGATTTTACAGATAATAATGCATTCAAATCATTAAGTGCTAATTGAAGTTCTCCTAGCATGGCATATGCCTCTGCTCTGTTAAACATTGTTTCATCTGTGGTTAGAATAGGTGTTTGTATAAATGGAAGACCAATGCCTGCTGCTTGGTTTGTTACTCTAAAAAATTCGTCATATTTTGGAACATTTAGAAACAAATCCTGGCCAAACACTTGTTCTGACCAAGCTAAGCCAGCTGCATTTCCATTAAAAAACAACTCTCTAGCTAAATCACCATTAAGTTGAAATCTAGAACCAGCATGATTTCTAGCATATACTGAAGCACCTACAACAATTAATAAATTTGCAGGTTCTACTGATGCAGAAAACCTAAGAGATCTTTCGCTATAACTAAGACCAGCTCCTCTGTAATCATTTGTATAATCACGAATATCTGCAATATTTGACCCAGTTCCAAGAACAGCGTTACTATGATTTATTACTTTCTGCCATTCTCCAGTAACTAAGTAAAAACGAGATGCAAATGCATTTGCTGCTCTTAAAGTAAAATGAAATTTTGGCTGTTCGTAATTTAAATCACTCCCTAGATAATTAAGACCTTCAACTAAATCTGCTTCAATTTTTTCATAAACTTCTTGTACTGTATTTCTTGTGTAATTTGGCAATAATGTAGTTTCGGGTGTTATTACATATGGAATACCTAAATCTGATGAAGCCGTAGCTGGGTCATAAGCTTTTGCAAAAATATTGACTAACATAAAATGTCCATAAGCTCTGCACAAAAGCGCTTCTCCTCTTTGATTAACATCTATTTGTTCTATTTCGTCTAATGATGCTAATGCCTGATTTGCTTGAGAGATTGCTTCATAAGCATTATTCCAATAATTTGTTGGTGTGTCCTCATCATCATCAAAAAAATCTTCCCACCCATACATAAAATCATTCAAATCATTTTGTGAAGCAGAAAAGCTTTTATCATCGGCATTATCGGACAATGGTTCTAAGAAAGAAGCATATATAGCCTGAGGATATGCATTAACTAAAAGTTCGCTTATTTTTTCTAAAGAGTCAATCTCAGTTCTATTGTCTGGTGATTCATCCAAAACATCATCACAAGAAGTAAAAACTAAAAGCAATATAAAGATGTTTAATTTTATAAAATTATTATTTTTCATAGTATTATTCATTTTAAAATCCAACATTAAGAGTAAAAGTATAAAGTGTTGTTATTGGAAACGACACACCTCCAGATCTGATAAATTCAGGGTCCTGACCAGCTAATTTTTTATCTGAATAAATTAAAAATGGATTTGTAGATTGCAAACTCATTCTAAAACGACTCATCCCTAACTTTTTAACAATATCTTTATCTAAAGAATACCCAAGCGTAATGTTTTTCATGCGAATAAAACCTCCGTCTGCAATTCTTTCAGAAGAGAAATTATATGCATTAAAAATTCGTCTAGAGTCCGTTGCTCCTATTCTTTGTATTAGTGCTGTAGATGGTATCACGGGGATATTTGTAATATTCTCATCTCCGGGTGTTAGCCATCTATTACGAAATTCTGTTGGGAAAACTGATAAGTCGGAATAATCTGAGGTATACGCTGGGTCTAATCTAATTTTATTACCAGCAGAAAACGATATAAAGAAACTAAGATCAAAGTTTTTATATTTAAAATTATTTGCAAAACCACCAGTTATAGTGGGCAAAGTTGGTCCTTCATGTTTTAGGTAAGATAATGGATCATCGGTAGATTGAAAATCAATTCCTCCTTCAGGCAATGTAAACGTTGGAACCCCTCTATTATCTAGGCCTTCAAAATTAAAAGAATATAAAGAATTAGGAGCAAAACCGACAACATTACCAAATTGCCCACCCGTTATTAAATCAAATACATTGGGTTCCTGCTGTAAGTCTGTAATTTCTTGATTAAGTAGAGATATATTAAAACCTGAACTCCATTTAAAATTATCCTTTGAAATATTTACCGTGTTGAGTTGAAATTCTATTCCTTTAGTGATTAAAGATGAAAAGTTACCTAATTTCACAGATTCTCCTCCAATTCCAGAGGTTGATATAAAATCTATTAAATCTTTACCATCTCTATAATAAGCATCTAAATTCATGGCAATTCTGTTTCCGTACAACCCAATATCTAGACCTAAATTATATTCTGTTTGTTTTTCCCAAGTAAGTTCTGTATTCTGTAAATCTACTATATCTATAGCATTCTCCCTGTCTGATATGAGACCTCTATCAGTGACTTGATTTCTAAAAATAGCTTCATTATTAGAAGCTGTATTAGCAATTAACGCTGATAAGCCATAAGACCCCCTAAGAACAAGGTTATTTAAAACACCCGCATTATTTATAAAACTCTCTTTGTGAATATTCCACCTTCCTGAAGCTGTATATGTTGGCAACCATCTGGTTCCTTTTGATTTACCTGCTCTATTAGAACCTTCATAATTTCCAGATAAATTTAACACATATTTCTTATCATAGTCATATGTTGCATTAGCAAAAAATGTCATCTCACGATTTCTAGTTTCCTGAAAACCGAAATAATCATCTCCTTCTAAAATTACTTTTCTTAAAATATCAGGATCAGTAAAAATTGTACCACCTCTAGAAAATTGGTAGCCATACCCTGTATTAAACTGATTAGAACGATCTGTATGCCTATACTCTTGACCTCCATAAATTGTTAAACCATGTAAATCATCATTATATCTCTTTTTGTATTCTATAGAATTTCTAAATGTGTATGTAGTAATAGAATTTCTACTATTCCTTAAAATACCACCAGATGGCAATACTACACGAGGACTTGAATTTGGAAGTTCAGGATCTTGAAATAAAAACGTATTAGAATCTCTTATAATTGTATTATCGTCTGCTCTGTATGCTGCTGCTGCATTTGAAAATTCTGTTGATGAGTGATTACTTATTGAATTTGCATAACGTGCCGTCCCTAAAAAAGAATATTCAAGGTTATCATTAATTTTATAATCTAATTGTGCTTGAAAACGAACATCTGTAACATCTAACTCAATAGAATTATTATCTGTCTCTTGTAAAATATTGAAAGGAGCCCAGTTATTTCTTACGAATTCTAAATTACCATCATTATCTCTTGGACGTATAGCTCTACTTGTATTCAAGGCATAATTAAAAGGGTTTACATCAAACTCCCTATTAAATGAACCAAAAAATTGATCAGACTCTCTATTTAATGTTCCAGGAGCTTTTTGATTTCTTACCGAAGCAACAAGTTGCGTGGTAATCTTAAACCTTTCTTCTTCCCCTAAATAAAAAGTATTTCTTATATTTCCAGTAAGCCTTCTAACTCTATCTGCTATTGTCCATCCAGCATCAGTAAAATAGCCCAAAGAAGCATAAGTAGTTGTTTTTTCTCCACCTCCAGAAAAACTTAATGTGTAAGTCTGTGTTGGGGTTGATCTAAATAACTCTTTAAACCAATCGGTATTTGCTAACTCATACTGCTGTAAAAACCTAGCTTGTGTTTCTGGTAAATTATTTACACTAAAAACTCCTTGGTCATCGGGACCTAAAGAGTTAAAAAGCAGATTATAGATACCTCCATTTCTACCATTTACTACTCCAGTGTTAGTTATTTGGCCTACTTGAGGACTTGCTAATTGTCTGTAAACTGAAACTGTTTCTTGTGAGTTTAAAAGATTATATTGGCTATATTTTGGAATAGACCTTACAGCATATTCAGCTGTATAGTTAAAAGCAGGCTTTTGATTTCTCTTACCAGATTTAGTTGTTATTACAATAACACCATTTAGCGCTCTAGCTCCATATTGCGCACTGGCAGAAGCATCTCTTAAAATCTCAAAACTTTCAATGTCATTCGCGTTTAAACCAGCTAAAGCAGAACTTAACAAACTATTTATATCGCCTGCTACTAAATCTTGAAAAGAAATATCTACAATTTCTTCTTGTATAGCACCATCAACAACCCAAATAGGTTTTGTATCTCCTAGTATAGAAGATGAACCTCTAATAGTAATTCTTGGAGCTGAACCAAATGTACCAGTTACATTCTGAACAGATACCCCTGCTGCTCTACCTTCTAAACTTCTAGTTACATCTGGTACAGCATCTAGTTTAATATCTGCGGCTACAATAGTTTGAGAGGCTCCAGTAAAAAGCTCTCTTTCTACATTTTGATATCCCGTAACAACCACAGCATCTAGACTTTCTAAGTCTTCTGCCATAGTAACATTAATAACGGGAGATGTTCCAACGTTAATTTTTTGAGTTTTCATACCTATAAAACTCATTTTTAACACATCGCCAGGTTTTGCAGATATGGCATACTTTCCATCAAAATCGGAAACCACCCCCTTATTTGTACCATCTAGAACAATGGTTACACCACCTAAAGGAATACCTTCAGCATCTATAATAGTTCCTGAGACTTGACCTTCCTGTGCATTAGACATTTGGATTGAAAATACTGTAAAAAGTACCAACAAACACGTCAGTTTTAATTTCATAAAATAATAATTTGAATTAGTCGTCTACGAATTTCCAAATATTATCTTAAAGAAACAAGCAATACGTAAAAAAAAGCATAACATATTTAGCGTTTACGTATGGTTTTGTTAAAAATTTACAATAATTACTGTAAAAAATATAATAAACCC
Organism: uncultured Algibacter sp.; assembly: GCA_947499935.1. Lineage (GTDB taxonomy): Bacteria > Bacteroidota > Bacteroidia > Flavobacteriales > Flavobacteriaceae > CANMQH01. The sequence goes on from CANMQH010000013.1 coordinate 10,303, forward strand.
TCAAAAAACAAACATCTAATAGGCTAGAATTTGAGGATTTATCAGTTTTTAACATATAATTGTTACACACTCACAATAATCGATTTTTTAAAGATTATTCTATATTTTAGCCTCATGTTATTATCTAATCATTCAAATTTTATTTTAGAATGCGGAACTGATGAAGCAGGTCGCGGATGTTTAGCTGGACCAGTAACGGCTGCTGCGGTTATACTTTCAAAAGATTTCAAAAATGCCATCTTAAACGATTCCAAACAATTAAGCGAAAAAAAAAGAGCATTGTTACAGCCTATTATTAAAAGTCAGGCCATAAGTTATGGTGTTGCTCATGTATTTCAAGAAAAAATAGATCAAATAAACATTTTAAATGCATCTATTTTAGCTATGCATCTTTCTATTGATAAATTAAACCCCATACCAGAGTTTATAATTGTTGATGGTAATAAATTTAAAACGTATAGGGAAGTACCATACAAAACCATAATAAAAGGAGACAGCAAGTATTTAAGTATTGCAGCTGCTTCTGTATTAGCTAAAACGCATAGAGATTTATATATGGACACCATTCATGAAGAATACCCCATGTACAATTGGAAACAAAACAAAGGCTACCCAACTAAAGAGCATAGAGAGGCTATAAGACATTATGGGGTTACAAAATATCACAGAAAATCTTTTAGATTATTACCCGAACAACTCAAGTTAAACATTTAAGTTTTTATCTTAGCATAAATTAAATTCTTGCATGAAATTCTTTCAGTTATCATTTTTATTAATTCTTGTTTTTGCATGTTCTAACTCTAAACAAAGCAAGGTAGAACTCATTGATTTTGTTCCAAATAATACCATTGCAATAATAAAAACATCCAATCTAGAAGGCTTAAAAAGCAGTATAAACAACAGTGATTTTTTAAATGATATATCTAAATCTATTACATACAAAAACTTAAAGCATAAAATAAAAAACCTATCTCACCTAAAACCATCTAGCCCTATTTTAATTTGTTTTTCTAAAGATTTAGAAGATAGCATTCAATATTCTGTAATTACAAAATATGATAAAACTTTGTTTATTGCAGATTCTTTATCCAACATTTCAGAAGAAAATCTCATCTATAAGAATAAAACCATAACAAAAACAACAATAGATAGGCAAACGTTTTACAGCACAGTAATTGATAGCACTTTTTTTTCATCATCCTCAAAGAAAATTGTTGATGCTGTTTTTGAGTCCAAAAACATACCCACAGACTTAAAAAAAATATATGGCACCATTAGCAATGACAAAACGTTTTCAATGATTTTAAAACCAGATAATAATGTTATCAAATCATTTTTTATTGAAGACTCTCTATATGTAAACCATTTTACAAATTATTTAGCTATAGATGTTGAACTCAACCAAAACGGCATGACATTAAATGGGATTACTAAAGCTAACGATTCATTAAAAAGCTTAATTAACATATTTAAAAATACAACGCCACAAATAAATCAGGTTCAAAATATTACACCATCTAATAGTGATGGCTTCATGAGTTTTACGTTTAATAATTTTAAAATTATTAAAAACAACATCAATAAATATAATAAAAAAGATACTTTAGATAGTTTAACCCCTATTTTCAATGATATTATTGAGGTTGGTATTATTTACCAAGGTAAGAAGCGTTCTATAGTTTTAAACTCTATAGATGTTATAGCAACTAAAGATGCGCTTTTAAGCGAACGAACTATTATTGATACTTACAGAGGCATTAACATTTATAATTTTAGTCAACCTAAACTTTTTTCTCAAACATGCTATCCGCTAATATCTTTTAATAACGCCAATCAGTATTGCGTTTTAGACGATTTTTTTGTTTTTTCGGATAACAAAGGTATGCTACAAAATATTATAGCCAACTACCAAAACAAAACAACTGTAAACGATAAAATATATTTTAAGAATATAAAAGATGAATTAAGCAATGCATCTTCTTTACTTCAAGTTGCAAACGCATCAACCTTAAACACCATATTAAACAAAAATCTTGAAGATAATTTAAATTATAAGTTAGACCATTATAACACATCGGCCATTCAATTTATTTACGATAATAACTTTGCACATGTAAACGGTATATTAAAAAAGAATAAAGACAAAGTATCTTTAAATTCGGTTACCGAAGAGTTTAATTTAAAATTAGATCAAGATTTATTAAATCAACCTCAATTTGTAAAAAACCACATTACTAACCAAAAAGATATTGTTGTACAAGACCTAAACAATAATCTATACTTAATTTCTAATACAGGAAAAATTATTTGGAAAAAACAATTACAAAGTCCTGTTTTGGGTAACATCGAACAAATAGATATTTACAAAAACGGCAGATTACAACTTACCTTTGCAACCAAAAACAGCGTTTATGTTATTGACAGAAAAGGAAAAGATGTAGGTCCCTTTCCTTTAAAATTTAATGATAATATTACTCAACCATTGGCGGTTTTTGATTACGATAAACGTAAAAAATATAGACTCATGGTTATACAAGGTAAAAACGTATTTATGTACGGCACAGAAGGGAAACCCATTAAGGGCTTTTCGTTTAAATTAACTAAAAACACGATACTTACCCAACCCAAGCATTTTAGAATAGGCAGCAAAGATTATATCGTATTAAAAACAACAAACAAACTTTATATTCTAGACCGAAGAGGCAAAATTAGAGTCACCCCAAAAACATCTTATACCTATTCTAATCAGCCTGTATTTTTGCACAATAATACATTTTCTACAACCTCACAAAAAGGCGACTTAATATCTGTAGACACCAAAGGTAATATTTCATCAAAGGCTTTAAATCTTACAAACCAACATACCATTGATGCTACTAGCAAAACCTTAGTAACACATAACGAAAACAAATTATCTATTAAAAATAAGACAACAGAGATGGATTTTGGAGAATATTCTAAACCTACTATCTTTTATATAAATAATAAAATTTATGTTGCTATAACAGATGTACAATCTCATAAGGTATACTTGTACGACAGTCAATCAAAATTATTACCCAACTTTCCGGTTTATGGTAATTCATCAATAATGCTAGATAATATTGATAAGGACAATAATTTAGAATTTGCCACAAAAGGTGAAAGTAATTCTATTATCCTTTATCAAATAAATTAAGGCACAAAAAACACCTGTATGATTTCAAGAAAAAACGCTGCTATTTCAAAATTTATAATACACAAAGTTGGTAACAAATTTAATGATACAAAAAATGCTTTTTCAGGTAAAACGGTAGATTTTGACGAAGCTAGTTATGATCTAATGTTGCCTTTTTTATTAAGACCATTTGGTAGCGTCGTACAAAGTTATCGATTTAATCACCATGCCAATATTACATTAAATGAAATAAACAGCTATTGTACTCAAATATTTAGCGATGAGGATAGTTTTATAGACATCTCAAAACATATGGTAACGCATTTGTATGAGCAATCTAACTCGGCACAAATAAAAACTGGAGATGTTTTAATCGTTATGTTTGAAGGCATCGAATTTAGAGATATGACCACAAATGCTATAGGTATATTTAAAATTGAAAGTAAAGTAAACTTCTTTCAAACTTATTTAGAAAATAATAGTTATGATGTATTAGTACAAAAGGGTATTAACTCAAGAAAAGTAGATAAAGGTTGTTTAATTTTAAATCAATCTGATGGTGAAGGCAATATTATTTTAAGTGTAGATAATAATAGTTACGATACACAGTATTGGACAAATCACTTCTTAAATATAAAATATGCCGATGATGCTAATAATCATACCCAACAATATATTGAGCTTTGCAAAGAGTTTTCTACCGAAGTGTTAAAAACAAATTACGGGGCTAAAGAACAAAACACCTTTTTAGCGAAAACTGTTGATTTTTTTAAGGAAAATGAAATCGTAAATGTAGAACGTTTTAAAGAAGACCTTTTTGAAGACGAAAAACAAATAAGACAATTTGAAGATTACAAAAAAGAATATGAAGGTGAACAAAACGTAGTCTTAAGAAATCAATTTGATGTTGCCGAAGCTGTTGTAAATAAAGAAAAGAAAAAGTTTAAAACAGATATAAAACTAGACACCAATATACAAATAAAACTAGATATTGATGCTCCAGATGCTTCTACTGAGTATTTAGAACGCGGTTATGATGATGATAAAAAAATGCATTTTTACAAAGTGTTTTTTAATGCCGAGAACTAATACCAATTCTTATTTAAAAATCGTTCATAACTAAAATAAATAATAATAATAATATAACATCCCTATAAAAGCCTAAACATAGAGATTAAAATCTTTTTATGCTTACATACAAAACCAATAAACGAATCACTTTTAACGTGAGTTCGATATAAAATTCAATAAACAATAGCATTTATATTTCTGACAAACAGTAATTTGTCATGTCGACAGAGAGAAGACACATCTCAGAAAGATGAGATTCCTCCTCGTTCCACGTTCGGAATGACACATTTTTCCTATTCGTGTTTTTAAACAACGGATTGTCAGATAACAATATGAGGTATTCGCTTATTGGTTTTTTGTTTTATTAGCTATAAAATCTAGCATCTCTAAAATAATATAGAAATCCAACGCAACCAAAACCACTTTGGGGCATCTACTTTTCAATACAACACCTCTGTTTAATAGCAAGTTATAATATTTTCACCTCTTAAACAGAAATCAATTTTACTAATTAATTATCCTATTACAATGAAAAAACAATTTTTATCCCTCAAAACACTAATGGCTTTATGTCTAATTTCAATTTTTACATTAAGCTGTAAGAATGACGATGATAATACTGGTGGCAACCCCCAAGACAACACAGAAGAAACCGTTGTAGTTGCCAATAGAGCTGGTGGCTCTATCATATTTATTGACGCTAAAAAAGATGCCATCATAAAAACATTGTCTGCCACAGACTTTGAACCCATGTATGTGGTTTACGTCCCTAATAATGATAGAATTTATGTTGGAGACCGTACTGGTAATAAAGTACATGTCGTAAACCCTGAAACAAAAGAATTTGAAAGCACCATTGATGTTGGTAATGGCGTTTTTCACATGTGGGCCGATGGAAACGGAAAAGAATTATGGGTAAACAATGATGTAGACAATACTATTTCTGTTATAGATATAGCCACTAACGCTGTTGTAGAAACTATAGATATTGGAGAGAAACCTCATGATGTTTTTCTTAGCCAAGACGGCACTAAAGCTTATGTGTCAATATTAGATGGCACCAATCGTTCTCAAGATAAAATCTTTATGTATTCTACCACCGATTATTCAAAAACAGGAGAAACCAGCGTAGGCAAAGATCCCCATTTATTTCACTTAGCCAATACAAATACCTTATATGTACCATCTCAAGGTTCTGGAAAACTTTTTGTATTGAATGGTGATGATTTAAGTGAAATTAACCAAGCTGATTACCAAGGCGCTCATGGTATTTTTGGCTCTAGAGACCAAAGTAAAATATATGCTACCAATATTAGCGGAAGTGCCTTATACAGCATAGATGCAGAAAACACAGATAAATCCTCATCAATTGCGACTACCAATGCTACGCCTCATAATATTGTTGTAAATAATGATAATACTAAACTATATGTAACGCATTCTGGAGACACATCAGATGATGTTACTGTTTATACTATAGATGCCAACAATGAAATTTCTGAAACGGTAGTCTCTTTAAAAGTTGGTCTAAACCCATTTGGTTTAGCGTATTATAAAAGAGAAAAATAGATTACGTTTTAATTTAAAACATAACTCAAACAAAGAAGGTTATCAAAACACATGGCAACCTTCTTTAGTTACATTTATAATTAATCTATTTGATTATTTATAATCTTGATAGTTTGTTTTAGTCTATTTATAAGCTCTTGTATTTCGGTTTCATTATAAGCCGCAAAACCTATCCTAATGGCATTATGTCCTGTTTTTGCCATATCATAACGTTGCCATTCTGGAATAATCAATTTTTGTGTTTCTGCTATTTTAGAAACAGATTCCCAAGACAAGGGTTTATTTAATGTTACCCATACGGCCATGCCGCCTTTGGGCACTTCAAAAGAAAAATAATCGCCCAATTCACTTTTTAAAAACCTGCAAAACAAATCTCTTCTAACTTTATAAAGTTTTACAACTTTTTTAATATGCCTATCTAAGTTACCAGATTTTATAAAATCTGCAAAGGCTAACTCTAATAAAGCATCACCTTGCCTATCTACAAAACGACGTAGTTTAGCACATTCGTCTACAAAATCTTTAGATGCAACCAAATACCCAACTCTATAAACAGGCGCAATGGCTTTACAAACAGACCCTACATAAATAACATTCCCGTTTTTATCATGGCTAGCTAATGGCAAAATAGGTGCATGGTTGTAATGAAAATCGTAGTCATAATCGTCTTCAATAATGGCAAATTTATACCTTTTTGCTAAGTTTAATAAATGAATGCGTCGTTCTGCAGACATAGTTACTGTTGTAGGATGGTGATGATGCGGTGTTGTATAAATCGCTTTTATACTGTGTTTTTCACATAAATGCTCTACAGCAACCGTACTTAAACCATGTTCATCAACAGGAACTCTTAAAAGTCTGGCACCAGCAAACTCAAAAGTAGTATCAGATGAACTATAATTAGTTTCTCCAGTAATAATATAATCATTATCAGAAACTAGTAGTTGAGCTGCCAAAAACATACCCATTTGACTACCTCGGGTAATTATAATATGGTCTTTTGTTATATTTAGTCCTCTAGTTTCATTTAAATATGTAACCAAAGTTTCTCTAAGCAAATCATTGCCATATGTTGTACCATAACCAAGTTCATTTATACTGCTTTTTTTATTAGCCCATTTTTTATACAGCATGGTTATCTCTTTGGTTGGCGCTAACCTAACATCTGAAACACCATCGTTTACATACATAAAAGTATCATCAAAATGTTGTGGAAATGTTCTATTTAAAATCTTATTTATAGTAAATGAAAATCCTGATATATCTTGTTTTACTTCTTTTACTACCTCTCCCAACTTCTGTTGCTGTAGCACAGGTATATTTTCATTAACAAAAGTTCCTTTCTGCGGAATACTTTCTACCCAGCCCTGTAAAGTCAGTTCTTCATAACATGCCACTACTGTTTTTCTATGCACATTTATAAGTTGAGATAATGTTCTGCTACCTGGCAATTTGGTCTTGGAAGGTAGACTTCCATTTTTAATAAGCGTAATAAATTGATTGGTTAACTGTAAATACAAAGTTTGTTTAGCTAAGCGATTTAACTTAATAATGGTTTTATAAGGAAACATATCTGGACTACTGATAAAATTAAAACTGGATGATTATAATGCTCCACAAATCTACTAATTTTATCATCTCAATAAATAAATATCATGAAAACACACAACATTTCGGAATTAAATAAAGTAAAACGTGGTGCCAATAGAGCCACTTATGATGCTAATGAAATAAATAACATATTAGATGCAGGCTTTGTTGGCTATATAAGTTATATTTTTAACCATAACGCTATTACAATTCCCATGGCATATGGAAGGATAAAAGATAAAATTTATTTACATGGATCTAGAAAAAACAGAATGTTACTATCTTTATTAGAAAACAAAGAAGCCAGCATGACTGTTATGCATTTAGACGGCTTAGTTTTAGCGCGTTCAGGATTTCATCATTCGGTAAATTACAGATCAGCAACATTATTTGGCGAAGTTTCTCAGATGAATGATGCTATAATAAAAGAACGTGCATTAGAATGTATAGTAGACCAGATGATTCCTGAAAGATGGGATAAAATTCGCCTCATGAACGAAAAAGAGTTTAATGGTACATTGGTGGTTGAAATGACCATAAAATCTGCCTCAGCCAAAATTAGAAATGAAGGTGTTAATGATGAAAAAAGCGATATCGATTTGCCTATTTGGGCTGGTATAATACCATTAAAACAAGTTGCTGATTATCCCATTAGTGATACGTTATTACATGACCATGTAAAAACACCTCAACATGTTTTAGATTATTATGAAACTCATAGAAATAAATAACATTATACTTTAAAATAATACCATTTCTGCATTGAAATGACCGTAATAAAACGCCCTTTTTCCCTTTCTACTTCAACATAAAAAGAAATCGTAACTAAGGCTATGCTTTATTTTTCTATATCGTATAAAGAAAAAAATCATCATTTTCTTTTACAGTAATTTCAATGCAGAAATGGTGTAAAAAAGGTTTTTTTATTAATTACGCAACCATTTAAGGCTTGTAACATCTAATTACAAAGAAATCCGTTTAACATGAAATCAATTATACTTAAAGTATTTGTAGCAGTTTTTTTAGGGAACTTATTTTATTCCTGTGATGATGAATCTCAATTACCCATTAATAATTCGCAACATAAAACGAGCTTAAATCAATGGCAAAGCTTAAAACAAGATCATGGCGATTCGTACAGTTATGAGATAAAAACAGAGTCCGTTTTTGGTTTTGGCTCGTTAACAAAAATTATAGTGAAGAATAATATTCCTGTTTCTAGAGTTTTTGAATCTTATAATTTATATGATAACGATACGTATTTAGGATGGGAAAATAGAATTATAACAAACGAGTACAGAGAGAACATAAACCAATTAAACACTAATAACATAGGAGCTGCTGCTTTAACTATTGATGACTTATATGCACTTTGTCTTAAAGATTACCTGAGTGTAGACGCAAATAGCAACAGTATTAATTTTAATGTAGATGATAGCGGTCTTATTAAAGATTGCTATTACATACCCAATGGTTGCCAAGATGATTGCTTATTTGGAATACAAATCACTAATTTTAAATGGATTATCAATACGTGCAACGTTTCTAACCCCATTGAAAATTTAGCTTGGCTTAAAGAAAAAACACAAGCATTAGAGGTTACACCTCAAGAAATGCTTAAGTACGTATACGTATCAGAAGGAGAATACATGGACAATACGGTTTATATATTTGCAGATTGTTGTCAACTATGTAATAGTGTCTATATTGTTTATAACTGCGAAGGCAATACTATTGGCATTATTGGAAACGGCGAAGATTTTATTAGTCCTAGTATTCTTGAAAACGGTATTGTAATATGGAATGCTGATAATTCAAGTTGCTTTTAAACTAGATTTTGAAAATATTAAATTAAATTGAGCGTTTATATTTACACTAATAAATCTATGATTTAATAAAACATGAACAAAGCTATCATTATTATTGTTTCTCTCTTATACGCCTTAAATATTGCTGCTCAACAAAACCCTAAAACAATACAATGGAAAAATCTAGATAAAGGTTTAGATTTTGCTGAATACAAATCGCCTAAAAAATCTATTTTGGGTGATCAAATCATTACCATTTTAAAAATTAATCCCAATAATTACGATTTTAATTTATTTAGCGCTAAGCAAAAAGAAGAACACCCAAGAACCGCAAAAGAATGGTCTAAATCTAAAGACTTAGTAGCTGTTATTAATGCTGGTATGTACCGTATGGATCATGCCACAAATTTAGGTTACATGAAGCATTATAATTTTACAAATAACTCTAGAGAAAACAAGGATAACACAATTGTTGCTTTTAACAGAACAGATGCTAGCGTACCTCAATTTCAAATTATTGATAAAAGTTGCCAAAATTGGGATACCTTAAAAACCAAATACAACTCTTTTAGTCAATCGATTAGAATGGTAGATTGCAACCAAAAAAATAAGTGGAGTCAACAAAATAAAAAATGGAGTATGGTTGCTATTGGTAAGGATAAAGATGGTAATGCGCTTTTTATTATATCACGTTCGCCTTATACTGTACACGATTTTATTGATATTGTTTTACAAGCTCCATTAAAGCTATACAACTTAATGTATTTAGAAGGTGGCCCAGAAGCATCATTTTATCTTAATCATCCTAAAAAAGAACTATCGGTTGTTGGAAGTTACGAAACTGGGTTTAATGAAAATGATGAAAATATATCATTCTGGAAAATCCCCAACGTTATTGGTATTACTAAAAAACCGTGATATTTTGATAAAACATATGTTCCATCATAAATTTTTTAAACGTCAACATCTTCATCTTCAGAAAGCCCTTTGATATCGTCTATAGATTCTATTTTGTTCTTCAGTTGTAAATACTGAGTTTTTCGGTATAGAAATCCAACTTCGGCAATTAAAAACACACCAAGAGTTAAAAAGAATGTTATTATTATAAAAGGCAACACATATTGACTATCAAATTGCATTTGACTGTAAATCTCGTATCTAATAAATAATAGATATATTGAAAACACAATCAATGTTACAGCAAATATTATATTACCAAGCCAAAACACATTTTTTTCTAAATTAATAACCTCTGGAGTTTTTTTATAAAAACGCAAAGTCTTTACTTGGTATATTACAGATAAGAAACCTGCACCTGCAAGACCATATGAGATAAGCATACTATACTCAAAACTTTTATTCTGGATTACATGAATTACATAAATGCCGATTACAAAAATACCAAAAGTTAAAATGGATAATATGAAAAGTATTATTTTTAAACTAAATCCTATTTTCATTATTTAATTTGATTCAATAAACTCTGCCTCAAAAAGCTTAGAAAAATGTTTAAGTAACTTCTCTTTAACTTCGTCCTCATTAATTTTTTTTTGATTTAATTCTACATGCAAAGAGGTTACTGCTTTACCACGAATACCACAAGGTACTATGTTATCAAAATATCCCAAATCGGCATTTACATTAAGTGCAAACCCATGCATGGTTACCCAACGACTTGCCCGAACACCCATAGCACATATTTTACGAGCAAATGGTGTACCTACATCTAACCAAACACCAGTTTCTCCTGGGCTACGCTCAGTTTTTAATCCATATTCTGCTAGAGTAAGAATAATCATTTCTTCTAGAAACCTAAGGTACTTGTGTATATCTGTAAAAAAATTTTCTAAATCTAGAATAGGGTATCCAACTATTTGTCCAGGTCCATGATACGTGATGTCTCCACCCCTATTAATTTTGTAAAATGTTGCGTTTTTTTCGGCTAGTTGCTTTTCGTTTAATAGTAGATTTGATAAATCACCACTTTTACCCAAAGTATATACATGCGGATGCTCTACAAACAAGAAATGATTTTTTGTTTCTAAATTAGCACCTTCTCTCCTATTCCTTATCTTATCGATAACAATATCTTTAAATAGTTGTTCTTGATAATCCCAAGTTAGCTTGTAATCTTTATTACCTAAGTCTTGAAGTTGGATTTGTTTATTCATCTTCAAATTGAATATTAATATCTAAAGCATTGGGGCTTTTTATAAAATCTACCCAACCCGCTTTGTATGTTATCGTCTTTTTATCTGCCGATAGACTAGCATCTTTAGCTGTGTGCGATTTTATTTTTTTAGGAAAAGTATATTCAACTATATAATAGGACTCTTTAAAATAATCTATAAATTGATTATCGCTCTCATCAAAAGTAGCGTCTTCTTCATTTGGAGTCTCATTTATGGTGGTTAATCTTGAGAATACTTTATCGGTAAGGTCGTAATTAACTTCGTTTTTATCGTTTTCCATAAACTTACCTATAGGCGATGCTTTTTTCATGGCACCAACTTGGTCATTTTGAGCATTTAAACTTTTGGCCTTTTCTAACTTTTCTTGTATACCCACTAAATCATTAACAGACGGGAAGTCCATCCCTATACCAAAACTAAACACGTTTTCATCTTCGTTCACTTTCATGGTCATAAACATATCTTTTACCATCTGCATGGCCAATTGTTTTTCTTCTGATAATTGTGCGATGCTGTCTTTAAATTGCACCATCATGTCTTTAAAAACCATGGTGGTATCTACAACTTTACCTTGTTTTTTATTTTTTATAGTGTCGTTAGAAACACCTTCGCTAAAAGCTCCTTTCATTTGTTTAAACGCACCGCCCATATCGTAGCTCATTAAAAATTTTCCTGTACCATCTTCTTTAAAAACAATACGCTCTTTTATGGTACAACTTGTTAAACTAAAAATAATAACAATAATCGCCAGATACAATCTCATATTTATAAAAACACTTAATTAATTTATAACGCAAAGATACAATTAATGCCAAATAGATACTGTATTAAAACTTTAAGCTATGATTTAATTATTAGGGTTATTAATTATAACTAAAGCTGCTATAACGCCTGGTACCCAACCAAAAGGCCATAGTAAAAATACAATAATAATGGAGCCACAACCTTTATCGATAACAGCTAATGGTGGACAAATAATAGATAGTATAACGCGCCAGATACTCATGTGTATGTATATTTAAAAATGATATTTTATTTATTTGACTACAAAACCCCATAATTGTTACACTTACTTATTAGATAAGCACGGACCTAACCGCGTTAGGGATTGCAGTGAAAAGCCCACAGTGAGGCACGAACGAGGACTTGTAACGTAAAGCCCGACGCCGACCAAAGGAGGCGTAACGCCCTAAAAAATCATAATTCAATAATCGATAAACGTAAATCAAATGTTTATCTTTGTGGCTTTAAAATTTATACCTAGATATTAGATTATGTCGCAATTATCAGAGCAAGAACTTGTACGAAGAGAGAAGTTAGTAAAATTACGTGAGTTAGGGATAAATCCCTATCCAGCAGATTTATACCCAGTAAATCATACCTCAAAACAGATTGAAGAGCAATTTGAAGATGGTAAAAAAGTTATTATAGCTGGTAGATTGATGATGATTAAAGTGCAAGGAAAAGCGAGTTTTGCACAAATACAAGACGCCGAAGGTAAAATACAGGTGTATTTTAATCGTGATGAAATTTGTCTTGGTGATGATAAAGATAAATACAACTACGTTTTTAAAAAATTACTAGATTTTGGTGATTTTATTGGTATTGAAGGCGAATTATTTACCACTCAAGTTGGTGAAAAAACAGTGATGGTTAAAGATTTTACTTTACTAAGCAAAGCCTTAAAGCCATTACCTATGCCAAAAGAAAAAGATGGTATTGTATATGATGCTTTTACTGATCCAGAACAACGTTACAGACAACGTTATGCAGATTTGGTTGTAAACCCAAAAGTTAAAGACGTTTTTGTTAAACGGACTAAGCTATTTAATGCTATGCGGTCATTTTTTAATGACTCTGGATATTTTGAGGTAGAAACACCTGTTTTACAACCTATTCCTGGTGGCGCTGCTGCTAGACCTTTTATTACACATCACAATGCTTTGGATATTCCTTTGTATATGCGAATTGCAAACGAGTTATATCTTAAACGATTAATTGTTGGTGGTTTTGATGGTGTTTACGAGTTTTCTAAAAACTTTAGAAACGAGGGGATGGATAGAACCCATAATCCAGAATTTACCGCTATGGAAATTTACGTAGCATATAAGGATTACAATTGGATGATGGATTTTTGCGAACGTTTATTAGAGCATTGCGCCATAGCTGTTAATGGCACATCTAAAGCTACTTTTGGCGAGCATGAAATAGATTTTAAAGCACCCTATGCGCGTATAACCATGGCAGATTCCATCAAACATTTTACAGGGTTTGATATTACTGGAAAAAGTGAAGACGATATTAGACAGGCTGCTAAAGATTTAGGCATTGAGGTTGATGCGACCATGGGTAAAGGCAAATTAATTGATGAGATTTTTGGAGAAAAATGTGAAGGCAATTATATACAACCTACGTTTATAACAGACTACCCAAAAGAAATGAGTCCGCTTTGTAAAGAACATCGTGAAAACCCAGAGCTTACCGAACGTTTTGAGCTTATGGTTTGTGGTAAAGAAATTGCGAATGCATATTCTGAACTTAATGACCCTATAGACCAACGTGAACGTTTTGAACACCAACTTAAATTAGCTGCCAAAGGTGATGATGAGGCTACCGAATTTATAGATCATGATTTTTTACGTGCTCTAGAATATGGTATGCCACCAACTTCGGGTATGGGTATTGGCATGGATAGATTAATTATGTTTTTAACCAATAACCAGTCTATACAGGAGGTTTTATTTTTTCCGCAAATGCGACCAGAAAAGAAAGCCTTAGCCATTAGTGACGAAGGTAAAGCAGTTTTTGAAATTTTGAAGAAGGCAGAAAAATTAGCCTTGGCAGATTTAAAAACACAATCTGGCTTATCTAATAAAAAATGGGATAAGACTATTAAAGAACTTACAAAAAACAACCTTGCTAAGGTTGAAAAGACTGATGATGGGTTGTTTGTTGAAGTTGTTTAAAATTTCGCAAATAAATACATCAAAAAAGCCAGTAATCTTAAGAGATTACTGGCTTTTTAACTAACTAACCAACTAAATCTTTTTATTCCTTTTCTTAACTCATTTATATGTTTTTAATTAAAATACACTCAAATAGACGCTGTAAAAACAATAACATAACATAGTTTTAGAAACTTTAACACTAATACTTGAGTTTTGTGTTTTTTTTAAGAAACCTAACCTGTTTAATAAAATTAAGACAAAAAAGACTATTTAATAGTTTACAAAACAACCTTGTTATGATTAAAAAGACTAATTATGGGCTATTTGTTGAGGTGGTTTAAAACTTCATAAATAACACATCAAAAAAGCCAGTAACCTTAAGAGATTACTGGCTTTTTAACTAACTAACCAACTAAATCTTTTTATTCCTTTTCTTAACTCATTTATATGTTTTTAATTAAAGTACACACAAATAGACGTTGCAAAAACAAGAACATAACATAGCTTTAGATATTTTAGCACTAATGACTTGAATTTTGTGTTTTCTTTAAGACATGAATATCAGTATGTTAATGAATTTAAGAAAATTGAGGTTTTTAAACATACTTTTGTTAAAATTTAGTCATCTATTTTAAGTTAAAAATAATATTAAAAAGACTTTAAACTATTCTATTTTTTTCAGTCTTATCTTAACTATTTTTAACACCAAACTATTAAATAAGTCGTTATATTTAATATTAAAATAACGCACTATATAGCCTGCATATATGATAAAGAAAACTGTATTATTTATTTGTGTTTTAGCACTAGTATCGTTTACATTCAGTAATAATTTTAGAGAACTTGTTATTAATAAATTAAATGAGTATTCAAATAATCATCCAGAAAAAATATATTTACAAACAGACAAACCTTATTATGCTCTGGGTGACGATATTTGGTATACCGCTTATTTAATTAACGGTATTACTCATAAAAAAACCAATAAAAGTCGTGTTGTTTATGTAGAGTTAGTAAACCCTCAAGACAGTGTTGTATTAAAGAAACAGCTATATACCAATGACATAAGTGTTGCTGGAGATTTTAAAATAACAGGAGCATTAAGACCTGGCAATTATATGCTTAGAGCTTACACAAACTATATGCGAAATAAAGATGCTGATTATTTTTTTAAGAAAGAAATCCCCATCTGGAATGTTATAGAAAATGATAGTATAAGTAAATCTAAAGTTTCATTCAATAACAACGCAGAATCTGAAACACTTATGCCACGACCAGACATTAGCTTTTACCCTGAGGGAGGATATTTAATTAACGGCTTAATCTCTAAAGTTGGTATCAAAGTTAAAGATGCATATTATAGCAATCATAGTTTAAGCGGTACCATTAATGATTCTGACGATAATATAATTGCTTCCTTTAAAACATTTAAATATGGATTGGCTGTAATTTCGTTAAAACCAGAAATAGGCAAAACCTATTACGCTAGCGTAAATATTAATAATAAAACCATAACATACCCCTTACCAAAAACGCTACCTAATGGCTATAATTTAAATATTGTAAACAATGGTAATCAAATTGTTTTAAAAACAAATTCTAATACAGATATTGGTTTAAAAAACACTTTTCTTGTAGCACACCAAAGAGGCCAAATTATATTTGAAAGGCTATTAACCGAAACATCCAATTCTTTTATCATAAAACTAAATACAACAGCACTTCCTGAGGGTGTTACCAACTTTACATTGTTTGATAGTAATGGAAAACCTGTTTGCGAGCGTTTAGTCTATATAGACAATCTTAACGAAGACATTAAAGTTAATCTAAATATCGATAAAAAAACACCAAAAACTAGAGACCAAGTTGCGCTGCAATTGGCATTAAAAGACAAATCTGGCAATCCAATTTCTGGTAATTTCTCTATGTCTATTACCGATACCGATGTTATTGGGCAAAGCACAAAATCAGAAAATATTAAAACGTACCTTTTATTAAACTCAGATTTAAGAGGCCAGATTAATGAACCTGGTTATTTCTTTGAAAAAGAAAACGACCCCAAAAGACGCTATTTATTAGATTTAGTTATGCTAACACATGGTTGGAGACGTTTTACATGGAACGATATTTTATATAATAAACAACTTGAAAAAAACAATTATCAGCCAGAAACAGGCATATATATTACGGGACATACTAGTGCGCTAAAAGGAGATAGACAGCAAATACCTGCGGCTACCAGACTAACTCTAATGGTAGAAACGCCATACCAAGAAAAAAAACAAACAGCATCCAACGGCACCTTTAAATATGGTCCTTTTATTTTTAACGATACCATCCCCACATTAATTGAAGCTAGGGTTAAAGATTTTAAATCTGATACTAACCGAAAAAACAGATTTGTTTCTATTTTTTTAGATGAAGAATTTAACAATAGTCCAAAAGTTAATAGAGCTAAAGTTTTAAAACCTCATTTGGGTGATAGTATTCAAATAAATAATTTTATAAATCAGGCTGAAAAAATCTCTAAAATTGATGCTGAATTTTTAAAATCTGCTAGATTATTAGATGAGGTTGTTATTACTGCACAAAGAAAATCAGACGACGACAAAAGGCGTGAAGAACTAAATGGCAGAACAGACTACGGTGCTCCAACAAACAGGTTGGATATGCGAGATTTTGAAAACCAAGACAATCTTACCATTTTAGATTTACTAAACACCTTACCAGGTGTAACCTCAACAAACGATTCGATATCAATTAGAGGGCAAGGTACGCCTAGAATTTTTTTAGATGGCATACCAGCACAACTACAAGACATAAGTTTTGTAACCGCAGCCGAAGTAGATTTTATTGATGTTTTAAAAGGTGCAGACGCAGCCTTTTTTAGCGGTGCTGGAAATGGAGTCATTGCTATATATTCTAGAACTGGCGCAAATATTAGAACGACAAACATAAAACGTAAACCAGGGATTATAGATTTTAAAGCTATTGGCTTTTACACAGCTAGACAATTTTATGCTCCAGACCACATTAACGGGTTTGATGAAGCTTTAAAACCAGATATTAGAACAACATTACATTGGGAGCCAAAAATAACACTAACAAGCCAGGCTAATACCGCTAAAATTTCATTTTTTACCAGCGATGCTAAAAGCAACTATGCAATTAAAATTGAAGGCATAACAGATACTGGAATTCCTATACATCATTTATCAACTTTTGAGGTACGGTAATTATTTAAACACTATTGTGTTCTCATTTTTTTTAAAATATGAATATAATAAGATTAACAAACCAAACGCAGATATAATATGCTTTAGAGAATGCCCACTTACATAACTTATGATATTAAATATTTGTCCATCAAAATATTCAAATACCTTAGCTATAACATAAGCTAGCATTAAGTACCAATACCCATAAACAGTATGAGCTTTAGATTTAAATGTGAGCAAAATAATAGGTATAGCCAACATGGGATAAAATTGAACTAAAACATAGGGTTTAAGATTATCAAAAAAAGCCCAATATAACACCGAAACAACTCCCATTAAAACTAATGGCAATAAAAGTTTTTTTCCTATTTCAAAATTAATAAATTGACTAATTACAACAGATGTCAATGACATAAAAACCATTGCCATAGGTAGCCTATCCCAAATTAACGTGGTATTATTTGGGTTTATATGATAATACCCAGAGCCCAGAGCAACGAGAACAATACCTATAAAAAGAGATAGATATTGCACTTTGTATTTACCTGTAAATTTTAAGTTCCATAAGCCAAATACGCCCACAAACATAAATGGTAAGTTTGAAACAACATTCCAAAAATTAGGAATACTCAAAAAAGTATGTGTATCAAAAAAATTATGATATTCTTGACTTTGCGAAATGGGTGGTATACCCAATATTAGAATTAACGCTAAAACTCCAGAAACTATTAAAGCCCCATAACCTATTTGTTTTTGTTTTAAAATCATGATGGCGTTATATAGATTATTTAAATATGAATGCGGGTTTAAACAAAGTAAATTCCTTTTGTATTAAACTCTAAAAAAATATTATTCATCGTTAGCCTCTTCCACATAATCCTTAATTGATATCTCATTAATTACGACATCGTTTAAAACCGTCTCACCAGCTTTAACATAAACTAGAGCATAGGTGTTATTGGGCAAAGTATCTCTTTGAGCGTCTCTAACGGCAACTTCTGCTTTGTATGCTTTGGTTTCTTCCATGTAATATCGATTAAAAGGTAAATCAATATGTACTTTATCAGTATATGAGCTATAATGGTCAACTTTTGCGATAAAAAAATCTTTCTTACTGGACTCTAATTCTACTTTACTAACATTGTCTATTGTTGCAAAACCTAAACTATCTGTTTTTAAATACACATAAACTGGGTCGTTTCTTGTCCATAATGAATCTGATGTTTTAAACGAGCGTATATCAAAATTTAAAACAATATACTTACCCCTAAATGGATCGTTTGGATCTACAGGTTGCGTTTTAAATTTGTAAGCCACACCTTGTTTTATAACAGACTCTTTATTTAAAATCATTTGAGCAGGCACTATTAATTGTACTAATGCTACCAATATAAATACTATAAAAATATGTTTTGTTTTCATCTGATGCTTTTATTATTTAATCTTTATATTTATTAATAACCTCAAAAAAATCTAGACTTTATTTTTTAAGTTTTTTTGCTTTTTCAACATAATATAATTCGTTAAAAAGAATCCTATACCTACAGCAACAAATAATAAGCCTCTTAGTATAAAACTAATATCGGTATCAAAAAATCTACAAAAAATGAGCGATACAATAATGAGCATCCCATAATTAGAAATCCCGAAATGAAATTTATCTACTCCCGTTTTAACAACCATTACACCAAGAGCCAATACTAACATATTAACCAATAGAGCTGGCATAATATTATACCTATAACTTATAAAGAACATCGCTGTAAAAATCACAAATACATATCTAAATAAATTATAATTAACAGTCCATTTTTTTAAATGAGAGTATATTAATATAGCCATGGTAAGTATAAAGAGTATTATTGATATAGACATGTCTTGCGAATTAACAAAAATATTTTTTTCAAAAACATCTCCTGCGATCTCTTCAAAACTTAGTGTCAATAAGATTAGTATAGTGCCTAAAGAACCTAAGATAACATAACCGTTTCTTCTTAATTTTTGATTATTAAAAAATGGCAATTTCCCAATATTATATAATAACCCAAACAAAGTAAAATACATTAAAAAACCTATCTCGTCATTTTGTGTAAAAAAAGTTCCTAAAACAACAACTAAGCTTAAAGGCAAAATCCAATTAAAAATCGATGTTATATTAGCATTACGCTTGTGCTTTAAAAGCAGCGCATAGTATGGTAAAATCATGAATATCAAGATTAAGTATAACCATGGCGTATTACTTGCAGACAAAAAAGAATACCCATAAACTATAGCGTAATATGTAGAAAAAACAATATGAAGCAACCCCAACACATTAGATTTTACTATATAAACCAAAGGCGCGCATAACAAAACCCATGCTAACAGATAACTGCTTAAATCTCCTGGAATATTATAAATTTGACTTACCAAAGCTATACTAGAACCCACAGCAAAGAATAGAAATGTGCCCGAGGCTTCTTTCCATGCCGTACCTTTCTTTTTTAGTATCGTATAACCGACCAAACACTGCCCAATAACCAAAGACAAAAATGCAAAGAGTGTTTTTATAGCTCTAGGTAAATCATCCCAATTATGTGCTAATATCAAGATAATGCCCATACCTATTAAAGCAGACCCAAAAATAGCAAAAAGTGTAAATAACCTATTTGGCGAGCCACTATGTTTCTCCGTATAATAAGTTTCTATATTTAGAGCGATTTCGGGTGTGATAACCTGTTTTGAAACAAGTTCTTTTATGTCATTTTGAATTTTTGAATTCATTTTAAATGATTTTCTAATTAATTATTAATCCATAAATCATGGTTGCAATGTATAGCATGAACACTATTATCCCTAGTATTAGATACGATTTGCAATAGGTGATTTTTTCTATTTGTTTAGCCGATTTACAGAATCCTACTACTACAGATAATAATACTACAAAATCTATAGTTAATACCATTATTATGGCATAATCTGAGAACATACTAGAACCAAAACAAGGCCACATGCAACATAACCAAGTTAAAATAAAGCTTAATACACCATAAACTAATAAAGACATGAGTCCTAACCTTAAAATAAGGTGATATATATTCACCTTTAGGTTTAATAAATGTTTTACTTTTTTCATCTATATCATTTTGTTTTTAAAGCCTTCAAAGTTCATAACGCTAAGAAGGCTTTGGGTTAAATAATTAACCAATCATCAAAACAAAAAAATCATATAGATTATAATACCTTCTGCTATTCCTGTTATTATAGACATCCCTAAAATGTCTTTAATTTTGCTTCTTAAAAAGAAAACTGTACTTAAAATAGCCATAACTGCGGCTAACAAAATTTCTAAGGCACCTATTTGAGACAATAAATGTGTTATACCCGTAAAACCTGCAGTAATACATAACGTAATGAGGCAAAACTTTATAATTTGGTTTTTGCTATAATTACCTTCTACAAATCCCTTTCTTAAATCTCTAAGTATAGAGAGCACAAAAAGCAAGGGTACTACAGATAAAAATGGCGCAAAAACAACTTTTATACCTTTAACTATGGTTAAGTGATTGTAAAAGAAAAACGCTAGTGTAGCAAAAACCAATAGGCCTGTTACAATAATAGATTGAAATGTAAATAATAACTCGCGCTTAGTTGCATTATTTTTTTCGGGTTTTTTAATAAATACTTCGTTCATAATTTTATTTTTTTGATGATTATATTTTTTAAGCGGATAGAAAAAATACATGTGTTGCCAATGATAGTAATACACCGCTTAATATACCATTGGCTTTTAAATTGTTATACAAAATGTAATTAAGCACATAACTACTTACTGTTGTAGAGTTTATTAAATGCGCAAAAATTAAATTGTTTTCTAGTTTTTGATGGGTTATAAATTCTATGAGTTGCATAACACCAAGACAAACAACCATGGATAAAATCAATAAAAATATTGCAGGCTTTTGGTTTTTTTGTTTGTATTCGTCTGTGTTTTGAGGTAAAAAATGTTCTATCAAAACAAACCTCACAAAAAACAGCATAGGCATTGGAAATAATATAGACGCTATGATCTTGATAACATCTTTAAAGGTTTTAATTTCATCATAACCCAAAAAAACCAGATACAGAAACACGACCACAGAAATCCCTATGGTAACTATAAAAGCCATATTTAGTTTTTTTAACTTCATGCTAAATACCTAAAACATGAGGTTGACCAATAGTATTACCAGACATGAAAGCTATACACGTTTCGTACTCGTTAATAACACGTTTTGAAATCTGTTTAGAGTTTATAACAATCATACTAACCATAAAGGTCAATAGTGCTATTTTTAAATACTGTTTCATTTTGTTTTTGTTTAATGATTACATGGCAAAACTGCAAAAATGAAAACATTACCGAAACACTATTTTTATACAAAACTGACGATATAAAACGATACATATACAAAAAACACTTATATTTATTGACTTATAGATTGTTTTGACTAACGACTAAATGAATTATTTAAAAGATATAATCCTTACGTTTTCTAACGAAGAGCGTAAAAAATTTATAACGTATTTAGACAGCAAGAACAAACGCAACGATGCTAAAAACATTAAGCTATTTAACTTACTATTGAAAGACAATTTATCTGCTTCAGATATATGCTCAAAACTTTACGGAAGCCAAAAAAAAGATGCTTACCACGCACTAAGAAAACGATTGCATCAATCTGTAATAGACTTTACTGCTAACCAAAGTCTGCATCAAGAAAGTTCCACAGATATGCAGATTATTAAATGCATTTTGGCATCAAAATCATTTTTACAGCAAAGACAATATAAAATAGCATACAAGACTTTAGATAAAGCCCACATGTTAGCAACAGAATATCAGCACTACCCATTGCTAAATGAAATTTACCATATTAAAATCCAGTACGCTTTTGCCAACCCCAACATAAAACTTGATGCTTTAATATCGGAATTTAAAAACAATCAAAAACAGCTATTTTTAGAGGACGAGCTTAATTTGGTTTACGCCAAGATTAGACAAACTCTTAATGATATTTCATTTAAAGGCAAGGTCATAGATTTTCAAACTCTATGGCAAACAACCTTAAAAGAACATCATATTGATATTAATGATGCTTTGTCCTTTAAATCCTTATATCAGCTCATCACGATAGCAAGTATTTCGGCCTTTATCACTAAAGATTATTTAAAAATTGAACCCTTTTTAATAAGCACCTACAAATCGATTAACGCCTATAAAGGAAAAAACAAACAACTGTATTACCACATTTTAATATTGTTTGCCATTGCCAACGCCCTTTTCAGAAATAAAAAATTTAAAGAATCTTTATATTACATTAACTTAATGCACGAACATATGCTCATGAACAAGAGCAAGCATTACAATACTTTTAAATTAAAACACAGCCTATTGTTAGCTTTAAATCTTAACTATAGCAATAAGCAATTATTAGCTATAAACACACTCATACCTTTTGTAAACAAAAAACATCCTGACACCGAAGCTTGGTTAGATATTTGTTTAAGTCTTATTGTTTTTTACTTTCAAAAAAATGATTTAGATAATGCAAAAAAACTATTTACCAAATTTTACCACACAGACACCTATTACACCGAAAAAGCAGGAAAAGAATGGGTTATCAAAAAAAATTTAATTGAAATATTATTACATATAGAACTTAACAATATAGATTTAGTAGAGTCCAGATTACTCAGCTTTAAAAGGCAGCATACGCAGTACTTAAAACACATTAATCAAGAACGCGTTTTAATCTATTTAAGTTTTGTTGAAACGTATTATAAAAACCCAGAACTGGCAACAACCAAAGCCTTTAAAGACAATGTAGAAAATTCATTTGATTGGATTAAATCTCACAAAGAAGATATTTTTGTAATGAGTTTTTATTGCTGGTTAAAGAGCAAAATGAACAATACCAATTTATTTGAAACCACATTACATTTAGTCAAAAAAGCCCAACAGGAATTAACAATACCGTAAGTTTTATATGTTTATGTATTTATTTGCAATACCGCTTTTTGCAAAAAAAAAGATAGTATAGCATTTAAAGATGGTATTGACTATCCTAACCTTTTAACGATATAGAATTTTATTTACACTTAGAGAAAGTTAAAACTTGAATTAGCCATGTGCACCATACAAAATTTCACTATTAATAATGCTCCAGATTTTTAAACAGGCATAAATTTAAAAGTACCAATATCAAAACACACTTAACTACGCTACACCCAAGTATATCATTGGTTTTACTTATATGAATTTTAGTTAAAATATTGCTAATTAATTATTTTAAAAGCCTCCATTACATCTAATTATTTAGTTTAGCTAGATAATTAAAAACCAAAAACATTGAAGCACTCTATTAAGCTCGTATTATTGGCACTAATACTTACAATTTCTTCTTGTAACTCTGCAAAGAAAGCAGCTGAAGCCGAAGCTGCAAAAAAAGCAAAAATATCCAAAAACCAAAAAAAACCAAAAAAAGGAGACATTCAACCTTATGGTAAGGTTATTACAAAAAATGCTAAAACAGATAGCGGTCTTTTTAAAGTACATCTGCTTGATAATAAATATTTTTACGAGATTCCAGACACTCTAATTGGAAGAGAAATGCTCATGGTTACCCGTATCGCAAAAACAGCAAACGGACTTGGTTTTGGAGGTGGTAAAGAAAATACGCAAGTGTTACGTTGGCAGAAAAAAGGAAAAAAAATAGTATTGCGCTTAGTATCTCACAATGTTGTAGCTAATGATTCTTTACCGGTTCACGAAGCTGTAGTAAACTCTAACTTCGAACCTATTTTATACACGTTTCCAATAAAAGCATTTAGCAAAGATTCTACAGCTACTGTAATAGATATTTCGCCTTTATTTGAAACCGATGTAAAATCATTAGGACTTGGTTCTAGATACAGAAAAACATATAAAGTGTCTAGATTAGATGCCAATAAATCGTTTATCGAGTCTGTAAAAAGTTTCCCGTTAAATATAGAAGCGCGTCATGTAAAAACATATAACGCAGGTGCTCCTCCATCTAATTCTAGTACAGGAACTATCTCTATAGAAATAAACAACTCTATGGTTTTGTTACCAAAAAAACCTATGAAAAGACGTTATTTTGATGAACGCGTAGGATGGTTTACGAGCAGCCAAGTAGATTATGGATTAGAAGCTCAAAAAAGCGAGACACTTACTTATTTAGATCGCTGGAGACTTGAGGTTAAAGATGAAGATATTGAAAAATATAAAAACGGAGAACTTGTAGAACCAAAAAAACAAATTGTCTATTATATAGATAGAGCTACACCAAAAAAATGGGCTAAATACATTAAACAAGGTATAGAAGATTGGCAAGTAGCTTTTGAAAAAGCTGGCTTTAAAAATGCTATTATAGCTAAAAACCCGCCAAGTATAGAAGAAGACCCAGATTGGACTCCAGAAGATGTTCGTTATTCTGTGGTACGTTACCTCGCCTCACCAATTCCTAATGCTAATGGTCCACACGTTAGTGACCCAAGATCTGGTGAAATATTGGAATCTGATATAAATTGGTACCACAATGTTATGAGTTTAGTTAATGGCTGGTTTTTTGCACAAACAGCTGCCATAAACCCAAATGCTCAAAAATCAAAATTTAGTGATGAGGTTATGGGAGAACTTATTCGTTTTGTATCATCGCATGAAGTAGGTCACACATTAGGCTTACCGCATAATATGGGTAGCAGTTCTGCATACAAAGTTGAAGATTTACGTAATGCTGAGTTTACCCAGAAAAATGGAACAGCACCATCTATAATGGATTATGCCCGCTTTAACTACATTGCCCAACCAGAAGACAAAGGCGTATCATTATATCCAGGTATTGGTATTTATGATAAGTATTCCATCTCATGGGGTTATAAACCTATTTTAAACAAGACAGCTAAAGAAGAAAAAGAAATTTTAAATAGCTGGATTACTAAACACGACGGTGACCCACTATATCGTTTTGGACGTCAACAAAGAAGAGTTATTGACCCTAGTTCGCAAACCGAAGATTTAGGCGACGATGCGCTTTTGGCTAGTGAATATGGCATTAAAAACTTAAAACGCATTGTTCCAAATCTTATAAATTGGACAACAGAGAAGGGCGAAAACTACGACGACCTAAAAACCATGTATGGTCATATAGTATCCCAATTTAATCGCTACATGGGTCATGTATACAATAATATTGGTGGTGTTTATGAAAACTACAAAACAGCAGACCAAGAAGGTCCTGTTTATGCTCATGTTAATAAAACACACCAAAAAAACTGTGTTACCTTTATTAACAAGCAATTATTTGAAACTCCAAATTGGTTAATAGACCAAAACATATTTAATAAAATTGAGTTTAGTGGTACTGTAGAACGTATTAGAACATTACAAGTACGCACACTAAACAATATTTTAGATGTTGCTCGTATGTCTAGAATGATTGAAAACGAATCATTAAACCAAAATAATGCTTACAAACTAACAAGTCTAACAACAGAGTTAAGACGTGGCATTTGGTCTGAGTTAAACTCAGGAAAACGCATAGACACGTACAGACGGAATTTACAACGTGCACATATAGAAAGACTCGCTTATTTACTAGCTAATAAAATTGAAGAAAACAAAAAATCAAGAGATTTCAATCTTACTATGATTGCAAATCAATCTGATATTTCTGCCATTGCTAGAAACGAATTAAATACTCTAAGACGCGCTATAAAATCTGGCTTAGGCAATAAAGATACCATGAGTAGAATCCACCTTAAAGATGCTATTAAAAGAATTGATGCTATTTTAGAAACAAAATAACATCGTTATCATTACAAGATATTAACAAAAGGCTTCTTAAATATAGGAAGTCTTTTGTTGTTTTTATCATTTTTTAAATCGACTTTTAAACCTTTTTAATTAATTAAAGTCATAGTAGAAAATAATGCCAAATATATTATCATGAAAAATATAATATTCGTTCTTGTTGCCATCATAAGTTTACAGTTATCTGCTCAAAAAGATAACGGCAATAAACACCATAACAAAAAGATGCCTAAATTAAGTAATCTTTCTGTTGAAGATATTGCCGATTTACAAACAAAAAAAATGACCTTGCATTTAGATTTAAACAAATCTCAACAAGAAGAGATAAAGAAAATAAATCTTGAAAATGCTAAAATGCGAAAATCCATGATGGAAATGCGAAAAGCAAAAAAAGAAAATGGTGATTCGCAAATCCTCACACAAGAAGAACGCCTAAAAATGATTCATGTAAAACTAGATCACAAAATTGCATTAAAAGCAAAAATGAAAAAGGTTTTAAATGAAGAACAATACGCAAAATGGCAAGAATCCCAAACTAAAAGAAACCGAAAAAAGAGAGTCTTAAAAAAAAGAAAACCAAATGGAAAGCATGGTCAAAATGATAGAAAAGCTAGAAAAAGTGGCCATGGCAGATAAAATAAAAATTCTAGTTTATTAGTTATAGTTTGTTAATTAAAAGCACCTTTTTCTTAAATAAAAAAGGTGCTTTGCTTTTTTACAAATCTTTTGAAGCTTGATTAACAGCCTCAATAGTAAAATCTAAATCTTCATAGCTTAAAGCATCTGTTATAAACCAAGTCTCAAAAGCACTCGGCGCTATATAAATACCTTGGTTTAACATACCATGAAAAAACGCTTTAAATTTGTCGTTATTTCCCTTAGCAGCACTTTCAAAATCAACAACATCGCTATCATCAAAATGTACTGAAATCATGGAACCTACTCTATTTATAGTATATACTACATTGTTTTCATCTAAAACTTTAGCCATACCAGCATGTAAATACGCTGTCTTTTCTGCCAACCTATCAAATACTTTATCATCATTATTTAGTTCTGTTAACATAGCTAATCCCGCAGCCATAGCTAAAGGGTTCCCACTTAATGTCCCTGCTTGGTATACAGGACCTAGAGGAGCCAAATGATTCATGATTTCGTTACGTGCTGCAAAAGCACCAACAGGCAAACCACCTCCTATTACTTTTCCAAAACATACGATATCCGCATTAATATTATAAAGTTCTTGTGCGCCTCCTTTAGCCAATCTAAATCCAGTCATAACCTCATCAAAAACCAACAAAATATCATGAGCATCACACAAGGCTCTCATACCCTCTAAAAAATCTTTTTTTGGTGGAATACAGCCCATGTTACCAGCAACAGGCTCTATAATAATGCATGCTATCTCATTTTTATTAGCATCTATTAACTGTTTTACATGATCTAAATCATTGTAACGCGCCAATAATGTATCTTTAGCAGTCCCTTTTGTTACACCAGGACTATTAGGTGTTCCAAACGTACTTGCACCACTTCCTGCTTGGATTAAAAATGAATCGGAATGCCCATGATAACACCCCGAAAATTTTATAATTTTATCTTTACCTGTAAAACCTCTAGCTAAACGAACGGCACTCATACAAGCCTCCGTACCAGAATTAACAAATCGTATCTTATCAATATTAGGCACCATAGAAACTGCTAATTCTGCTATTTTAGTTTCAATTTCTGTAGGCATACCAAACGAAGTTCCTTTTTGGGCTTTTTCAATAACAGCATTAACCACGGACTCATGTGCATGACCTAATATCATGGGGCCCCATGAATTTATATAATCTATTAACCGATTACCATCTTCGTCATACAAATAAGCACCTTTAGCTTCTTTTACAAATATTGGAGTTCCACCAACACCTTTAAACGCTCTTACTGGAGAATTTACTCCTCCAGGAATTACCTTTTCTGCTTCTGCAAATAATGCACTACTTCTCTTATAAATCATTATTTATTTTTTTGATTACGGCTTTACTATTAATACTTGCCCAATATCTAAGGTCGTACTGCGTAAACCATTTATGTTTTGAAGTTCTTTTACCGTAATATTATACCGTCTTGAAATCGCATATAAAGTATCACCTTTTGAAACCGTATGAGTAATACGTTTGCTTTTTATAGGCGAATCGTATTTAACATCTGTATTAATACTTCGCCCCTTATCCAATTCATAAAGTTTATAACGCTCAATAAGGCTAATTAGTTTTTGAGGATATTTTTTATCGGTAGCATACCCGGCTGCTCTAAGACCTTTAGCCCAACCTTTGTAATCTTCTTTTCTAAGTTTAAAAAGTGCTGAATATCGTTTTCGTTCTGATAGAAATAAAGAATGATCTCTAAACGAATATTTAGCGTCTTTATATTTTCTAAAACATTCTTGTTTTTTATCATCATCATGATAAATCTTAGCACCTGTCCAACCATGGCACTTAATACCGAAATGATTATTAGCTTGTAAAGACAACCGCCCTCTACCAGAGCCAGATTCTAAAATACCTTGTGCTAAAGTTATACTTGCAGGAATACCATAAAGCCCCATTTCTTGCTGAGCAATTTCTTTATGCAAATCTATATATTGCTCTGTTGAACTCGCATAGTTTTTGGTAGACTTTCCGCCATTATCCGTTTTGTGCTCTTTATTTTGAGTATTTACGTTCTTTTTATTGGTAACAACCTTTACAGTACGTGTTTTTGGTTTTTTAACCACAACTGGTTTTTTTGCTTTACAACTGTAAAACGCAAAAACAACACAGACTAGCATTAAAAATCTATTCATTATCTTAATCAATTATTGGTATATTTTTATTTTTTATCCTAGCATTCATACCTAATATGCCTTGTAATCCACCCGTATGAATGGCCAAGATTTTTGCTCCTTTTTTAAAATAATTTTTGTTTATTAAATCAAAAATACCGAACATCATTTTCCCTGTATATACTGGATCTAAAGGCACATGATGTGATGCTTTAAAATGATTAATAAACGCTATTAATTCTGTATTTATTTTGGCATAACCACCAAAATGATAATCACTAATTAATTCCCAGTTGGTTTTAAGTGCAAATCTACTAATATCTTGCTTTAAAAAGTCACCTTTTAGAGCTGGAAATCCTAAAATTTGTTGATTGGGTTTTGAACTATTAATAAGCCCAGATATAGTACCTCCTGTTCCAACGGCGCAACATATATAATCGAATGCACCATCATAAGCAGATAGTATTTCTTCACACCCTTTAACAGCTAAAGTATTTGTACCTCCTTCGGGAATCATATAGAAATCGCCAAATTCATTTTTTAACTTTTGTAAAAAAATATTTGATGTTTTATTTTTATAATCTTCTCTAGAAACAAACTTAAACCGCATTCCGTTTTCTTTTGCAAAACTTAATGTAGCATTACTTGACACTTTATCTAACAACTCTTCTCCCCTAATAACGCCTATGGTATCAAAACCCATTAGACGTCCTGCAGATGCTACAGCTGCTATATGATTAGAAAATGCACCACCAAAAGTAAGTAGCGTTTTTAAGCCTAATTTTTGGGCTTCAAGCAAATTATATTTAAGCTTTCGGTATTTATTACCCGATACAAATGAATGAATTTCGTCTTCCCGTTTTAAAAACAATTCTACCCTATCGTTATTTGGTAAAACTATGGATTGATTTATACTCTTCTTAAGCTCTAACATAATAAGATTAAAGATACTTTAAAAAATGCCAAAAAGGACGCTGTTTTAAATAATCCATTTGCAATTCGTTGGTGTAAGCTTCCTTTTCAAAAGAAATATTTAAATATGCAGAATGCCATTTTTTATGTTGTATTAATCGGATTAAAAACTCAATACAATAGACTATGTAAAAAGGAATAACCAATAATTCTAATTGTTGTCTTAAATGAATTTTTTCATGATTTATTAAAACACGATTAAACTTTAACTTTTTTGACTTTAAAAATACAAAAGGATAAATGGTAATTCCTGTATAGCCTTTTGGTACCATATATTTTGAAATAAAAATCATATTTAAGCTATTGCATATAAAAAATCGATCTATTCTTAATACATAGTAGCCCTAAACTTTAATTAAAAACAGTAAAACAAAATTAAATAAAAAAATCTCCAACTTATAATGTTGGAGATTTTAAATATTAAAACCTAAATCAGCTCGATTTAATTACCTATTTAACAATTATTAATCTGTCGTCTTACCTTAAAGCCTTACCTGATGGTATCTTATTTACAGGCTCCATAGTGTTTAAGACAGGAGATACAGATGGACCTGCATTGACATTTAATAACATTAAAGAAAATGGAGTTGCTTGATCATAATCAGGATTTGGTTCAATAGTAATAAAAACTTGCTTTTTGACAACCTCGCCATCCGCAGGAAAAATAAGTCCACGTGGAGCACTTGATAAAAAATCTTCTCCAGGATAGTTAGGTGGAGCTACTGCGGTATCACTGTAAAGTGCAGCATCGTCAGAAGCATCTATCATAGTAAATGTACCTGTACTTACAGATTTATCATTTAATACAACCCAGCCTTCATATTTCCAGCCTTCAGATAAAACAGGTAAATTTAAACTAGGAGCTAATCCAGCAAATCCTGTTGGATCCATAAACCAAACACCAAATTCTTCATTACTCCCATTATTATCTGTAGGCGTAGCAATTACAAATTTACCAGATATATTAGAAAAATCGCTTGCAACCTTATTTGTAGTTAATAAGGCAGCATCATTATCAAACATTCCGCCTAATATTTTTGTTGTAGATGGTCCTGCATCGCTATCATCTCTTGGCTCAATAGATACTAAAAATTCTGTTGCTTTTTCTAAATTAGCCTTATTAACCATAAACGTTTGATTTAATGCATTATCTGTGAATTTACCTGTAGAAACAGGTACATTATCTACAATAATCCAACCTTCATAATTTGCGCCATTTGTTAATTCCCCTAGATTTTCTAGTTCTAAAGTAAGTGGTATCATATCAGATGATTGACTATCATTATCGTCGTCATTTGAGCAGGAAGACACTATTAAAATGTTTAAGACTATTAAGTAAAGTACTGTGATTCTTTTTTTCATCTTTTTAAAATAATTTTTATCATGTTAATATTATATATACATGATGCACATAAATAAAAAAATAACAACTCATCTATAAATATTTAAAACAAATATGATTTAGCTTAAATTTAAAAATCAACATAACATGATTTATAGTTTATCGTAAATAATCGCTTATTTTTGATGTATTAATTATATATATAACAGATGAAAAAAATAATCCCCATTGAAGAAGGTGATTATTACCTAACACCAGAAGGCTACCGTTGTTTTACCGAACAATACCATTTAAAACGTGGCTATTGTTGCGAAAGCGGTTGTAGACACTGCCCATATGGCTACAATCCCAAAACAAATACTTCTGAAAATTAGCACATAATAGCTGTTGTTGGTATGATTATTGATGCTGTTTTATATATAAAAGCTTAATGATTTTCACCACAAAAATATTTGATTATTATCAGTTAATCCAATATTAAAACAAATAAACTATTATGAAAAAATTACTCAAATTACTGCCGTTATTGGCGCTACTAATTGTAGTTAGTTCTTGTACCTCCGTTCGTGTTGCAGCCGATTACGACAAAGACGCAACATTTACTGAATATAAAACTTTTGCCTTTTTTAAAACAGGTATTGATAAAGCTGAAATTAGCGATTTAGACAAACGTAGAATCCTCCGCGCTATAGAATCTGAACTACTAGCTAAGGGGTTTACTAAGTCTGAAAATCCAGATTTATTAGTAAGTCTATTTACAAAATCTCAACAACGCGTAGACGTGTACAACAACTCTTGGGGCAATGGCGCTTGGGGTTGGGGCGGTTGGGGTGGCTTTGGTCCTGGTTGGGGTTGGGGTTGGAATCAACCAAGTGTATCTACGACTACACAAGGCACTTTATACGTAGATCTTATTGATGCAAATAAAAAAGAATTAATCTGGCAGGGTATGGGAACTGGTTATTTAAGTAGAAACGTTGAAAAAAAGGAAGAACGTATTAAAGAGTTTGTTACTAAAATTATGGAAAAATACCCTCCTGAAGCTAAATAACATATAAATTCTATACAAATCATATCATTTTGAGTTCACTAAAATATTTTAGTGAACTCATTTAGTTTTATCCTGTTTTGTAAGTGTTCTCATTTAATATCTTAACATTCTACAAATCTGGAATAGTTAATATAAAGATACCAAACCAAGATTCTGCTAAAAAAGCGGAATTAGTTATTTGCAATTTTGAGTGTATCTTATAGACTTCTCAAAATTGAGCATTACTAATAAATCTTAATCAAAACAGCAATTACACCTATAAAATTTAATTATTCGTTACAAAACACCTAAATAAATAAATATTCCGTATTTTTACTATCTATTCAATTACAAATAAAAGCATGCAAAAAGGTATCGAAACTAACGCTATATTAAATCGTTTACCAAAACATTTAAAACAATTTATTAAGCCACAAAACTATTCTGATTATTCAGCTATAGACCAAGCTGTTTGGCGTTATGTTATGCGAAAAAATGTTGATTTTTTAAGTACTGTAGCCCATAAGTCATATTTAGAAGGTTTAAAGCATACTGGAATTTCTATAGAAAGTATTCCTAATATGTACGGCATGAACCGCATTTTAAAAGATATAGGTTGGGCTGCTGTTGCTGTAGATGGATTTATTCCTCCAAATGCATTTATGGAATTCCAAGCCTATAATGTACTCGTTATTGCTAGTGATATTAGACAATTAGAACATATAGAGTACACACCTGCACCAGATATTATTCATGAAGGTGCTGGCCATGCTCCAATTATTGCCAACCCAGAATATTCTGAGTATTTACGTCGTTTTGGAGAAATTGGTTGCAAAGCCATTTCATCTGCAAAAGACTATGAGTTATATGAAGCTGTAAGACATTTATCTATTGTTAAAGAAGCTCCAAATTCTAATGAAGATGAGATTACTTCTGCAGAAAAAAAAGTAGAACACTTACAACAAAATATGGGTAAACCTAGTGAAATGGCACTCATAAGAAATTTACATTGGTGGACTGTAGAATATGGCTTGATTGGCACTATTAAAGACCCAAAAATATACGGTGCTGGCTTATTATCATCTATAGGTGAAAGTGCTTGGTGCATGACAGACAACGTTAATAAATTGCCCTATAATATTTTGGCAACATATAAAAATTTTGATATTACCAAACCACAGCCTCAACTTTTTGTAACCCCAGATTTTGCACATTTAAGTTTAATTTTAGAAGAATTTGCCAATACCATGGCCATACGCAAAGGCGGACTTACTGGAGTTAACAAATTAATAGAATCTCAAGCTTTAGGCACTATAGAGTTTAGTACTGGACTTCAAGTTTCCGGAACATTTACAAACGTTATTGAGGATAACGGAAAACCTATTTACATCCAGACAACGGGACATACCGCATTGGCATATCGTGAAAAAGAATTGGTAGGACATGGTAAAAACATACATAAAGAGGGCTTTGGCTCACCTATAGGAAAACTAAAAGGTATCAATCTTGCTATAGAAGACATGAGCCCGAGAGATTTAAATGCTTATGATATTTATGAAGAAAAAACAGTAACCTTAGAATTTGAAGGTGGTATTATTGTATCTGGTGATATTATTACAGGAAAACGTAACCTACAAGGAAAAATAATTCTTATCAGTTTTAAAAATTGTACGGTTACTCATGGAGAAACAACTTTATTTAAACCCGAATGGGGTATTTACGATATGGCTGTGGGTAAGGGTATTGTATCCGCGTTCTCAGGACCTGCAGATTTAAATAGTTTCGATTTAATAACCCACAAACCCTCATCACAAACTATTCAAATAGAAAAAACCCAAAAACGATTAGAATTAGAATCTTTATACCAATTGGTACGAGATTATAGAACTAGTAAAAACCCAACGCTTTCTAAAAATAAAGTTCTAAAAACTTTAATTGAAAAACACCCTAATGACTGGTTATTGCCCATAGAACTTTACGAATTAGCACATTTAGAAAACGACCATAAATTATGCGAAAATATTTTACTGCACCTAGAGTTTATTAAACAAAATAAACCCGCCGTAGGCACATTAATTGATGATGGTTTAGATATTATTACAAATAAAAGTGTTAGCGCTATTTAATACACCATAAAAATTTTATTAAACCTGAAGGTGTAAAAATAATATCAAATAAAAATTATTTATCTAAACCGTTGTAATGTATTCTTGGTAAACTCACTTAGCACTAATTTTCCACTTATTTCAGCACGCTCGGCAAGTAATAAATCCCAATGTTCTGTCCCCTTCCAAAATACAGTCTTCATAGCTTTTAAAGCATCTGGATTGTAACCTGCAAGTTTTTCTGCTAATACCATAACCGCTTCATCCAAAGCTGCTGTAGTTTCAAAAATTTCAGCATATAGTCCTTTGTCTTTTGCATATTCCGAAGAAAAAAAGGTCTCGGCATCTATAGTCATTTGCGACATGGCGATTACTCCTATTTTACGAGACACTGCTGGCTCTATAACAAAAGGTCCAATACCAATACTTAATTCACTTAACTTAACAGATGCAAACCTAGTGGCTAAACAATAATCTGTTGCAGCAGCCAAACCCACTCCACCTCCAACGGCCTTACCTTGTACACGGCCAATAATTAGCTTTGAACATGTTCTCATGGCATTTATAACATTTGCAAAACCCGAGAAGAATTGTTTTCCATCTGCCTGATTTTCAATGTTTATAATCTCGTTAAAGCTGGCGCCCGCACAAAAAGTTCTATCACCGCCACTTTTTAAAACAATGACCTTTATGGCATCATTATAACCCGCATCATGTATAGTTTGGGCTAATTGCAACAAAATATCTGACGGCATTGAGTTTTTATCAGGATGAAAAAATTCAACATAACCTACTTGATTTTCAACATTTAGCGTAACATAAGGCTGCTCCATACTATAAAATACGTTTTATTCTTTTGATTGTTGAATATACAAATTTACTTTTGTAAAACTATTTGTGAACGCTTAAAAGGGATTATAATATGGGGATTATAGAATTTGTTTTTGGAGGTAAAAAACATAAAATTCAAGATTATATTAAACGAAATGCTATTATTTTGGATGTTAGAACGCAAAGAGAATGGCAAAAAGGACATATAAAAAATGCGGTACACATCCCGTTAAATGAATTAAGGGGCAGAATGGACGAAATCAAACAAAAAAGTCAACCTGTAATTGTATACTGTAAAAGTGGTGTAAGATCCTATAGAGCTTCAAAATTTTTAAAATCAAATAATATTGATGCTACAAATGGTGGTGGTTGGCAAAGTTTAAAAAATAAATTATAATTTTATTTTTTGTACAGCCTCATGGTTGGTAATAGGCGTATTGTTGTACCGCAAAGTCCAGCCAAGAGAATTTGTTAAAATATAAAATTTAGCCAATTCGCTAATTAATCTGTTTTTGGCATTAGATTTTAAATCAGAGTTTTTAATTTTTTCATCTAAAGATTGCTTCACAATATGTTTAATATCGTTATAATCCTTAGCCTCAAAGGGGTTTAAAAAATCTGCTTGAATATCATAATACTCAAAATCTGGACTAACCTTTATCTCTTCTTTAGGAATACTTAAAATAGTAAGTGTTTTATTTATGTCATCAATATCAAACTCAATCTTACTTAAATCGTAAGCCACAGTAACATCTGCATTAACAACAACTAGAGCCTTTTTTTCTGAGGTAAAAAATTCGCCAAAAATATCTTTAGAATTTCTATAATTAAAAACCTCGCTAAAATGACCTTCTGTAACCACTAACTTTCCAACATTTTTAATTTGTTCTTGGATGAGTGCCGTACTCTCTTGAAGCACGATATTACTTTCTCGTTTATCTCCACAATATTTAAACGTAAATAAAACAATTAAAGTAATGATAACACCAAATAGAATTTTTCGCATGTACTAATTTAAGCATATTTTATGCTTTGGAAAACTTTTTATACAAAACAAAAAAACATCGGTTTCTTCGACATAAGAAGTCTAACCAATGCATTTTCTGAAATTTAAACTAACACTGCAAATATATAAAGCTTTATAGTCTTTTATATTGCCAAAATGTTAAACACATGTTACCTTTTAGGTTTTAATAATTTAAAATACTGACTAAAAAAAACACCAAAGTTATATCGTTTTACTGATTATAGCAATTGATGTTTTTTAGTGTAAACTGATTAATAGCATGATGAAATTACAACTTATCACCACACACAGCGTAATTATTCGATAAAATGACACAAAAAAGCGTTGAAACAAACAAATTAACACTCAAAACTTATAACAAAATAGAATTTTTTAAAACATCTTTTTTAAGTCTATCATTATTAAAATTTAATATAAGGAAACTGAGATGTGAGTGTTGCTTTTTTAGCTTCTAAATGTTTAATAAATTTTTGATGCGCCTCAGAATCAGGATTAAAGGGTTTATGCTGTAGTCCTTTTTGAACAGCATCAACGGTATCCATGGTTTGTATTGTTTTATCAGCAATCCAAACCTGATTAAACTTATCCCAAATATAATGTATAGCTGTTTGATTAGGGTGAAGCATATCGGCTTTATAAAAACGATAATCGCGAAGCTCATCCATCATAATTTCATATGATGGGAAATAAAACAACTGACTATTACTGATATTTGATTTTTGATTTAAGACCTCATGAATAGCAGATATTAAATGTGCTTTACTTTGTGTATTTTCAATAAAACCATCTTTTAAGTGACGTACAGGAGACACTGTAAAAACAACAGTTGCCATAGCATTTAGACTTGTAATACCATCTATTATATTTTTTAACGAAGTAGCGATATCGCTTACAGTTAATATTTTTTTTTCAAATTGCTTTTGAGGCAATTTATGGCAATTAGCAACTACAAGGTTACTTTCAAGATGATTATAAACCCAAGCCGTCCCTAATGTAATAACAATATGTGTTGCGTTTTTAATGTATTGATGAGTTAATGCTATATGAGCATTTAACATTTTTAGCAATACCTCTTTAGACGTATGACTTAGTTTAGAATGTGCTTTAAAACTATGCCATTGTTCGTTATAATAAAACACATCGTCTTCTAAATACTGTTTTTTATTAACGACATCTTCAATTAATAGTTCAATAGATTTTGGATGGAATAAAATACCAAATGGGTTTTGAAGATTTTGAAACTTAAAATATTCTAATTTTTCACCTATGTTTTCAGAAAAACAGGAGCCCAATAATAAGACACTAGAATTATAATCTATTAAATGTTTAGATTGCTTTTCTAATTTTATTTTGGTTTGAAGATTCATTTAAGAAACAAAATTTCATATAATTATTCTTTTATTATTTCGCAAAGGTTTAGAAAGCAATACACAAAGAAATATTTAAATCTCTGTGAATCGCTTTAAAAACTCAATATAAAGCTGAATAATAAATCATTCTAAATATTTTTTTGCTTGAGCTAAAGCCTCATCAATACCAGCAGGGTTTTTACCACCAGCAGTAGCAAAAAACGGCTGTCCACCGCCGCCGCCTTGAATATACTTACCTAATTCTCGGACCACTTGCCCCGCATTTAAACCTTTTTCTGCAACTAAGGGTTTAGAGATGTAACAAGATAATAATGCTTTGCCATTTTGCTCTGTAGCAAATAGTAAGAATAAATTATCAAACTGGGATCCCAAATCAAAAGCCACATCTTTAAGACCTCCGGCATCTAAATCTAATTTTTTAGATAAAAATAGAATGCCATTTACATCTGTTAATGCGTCCTTAAGTTCGCCTTTTATATTTTTTGCTTTATCTTTTAAAAGCGTTTCTATTTGTTTCTTTAAATCCGAATTTTCTTCTTGTAAGTTTTCTAATGCTTTTACAGGTTCTTTAGCATTATTTAACAAATCTTTCATTTGAAAATAAACACGATTATTTTCAAAATAAAAATCTTTTACAGCATCGTTAGTTATAGCCTCAATACGCCTAATCCCAGACGCAACTGCGCTTTCTGAAACTATTTTAAAATGCCAAATATCTGCTGTATTTTTAACATGTGTACCACCACATAGCTCAATAGATTGCCCAAAACGTATGGCACGAACTGTATCGCCATATTTTTCGCCAAATAAACTCATAGCTCCATCTGCAATGGCTTCTTCTTTTGGAATGTTTCGTTTTTCTACCAAAGGTAGCTTTCCGTCTATTCTAGCATTTACAAAATCTTCTACATCGCGTAACTGATCTGTAGTTAGCTTTGAAAAATGCGAAAAATCAAATCGTAAATATTTTGAATGTACCGCACTACCCTTCTGCTCTACATGCGTCCCTAGAACCTCTCTTAATGCTTGATGCAATAAGTGCGTAGCGGTGTGGTTACATTCGGTCCTGTAACGTTGTTTTTCATCAACCACCACATTAAAACTTTCATTAATATGTTTAGGTAAATTTTTAGCAAAATGAATAATAACGTTATTTTGTTTTTTTGTATCTAAAATATAAACCACATCGCCATGCGTATCTTCTAAATAACCTTTATCACCTACTTGCCCACCACCTTCGGGGTAAAAAGGTGTTAAATTAAACACCAATTGATACATATCGCCATCTTTTTTAGACGTTACTTTTCTGTATCGGGTTAGTTTTACATGAGCTTGTAAACTGTCGTAACCTATAAATTCTTCTTCAGCATCATCAATTAAAACCGTCCAATCATCGGTAGACATTTCACTTGCAGCTCTTGAGCGTTTTTTCTGTTTTTGTAATTCTTCATTAAATCCGTTTTCATCAAGTTTTAATGCTCTTTCAGAAAGAATCAATGCCGTTAAATCTATTGGAAAACCATAAGTATCATACAACTCAAAAGCTTTAGCTCCCGATACGGTACCGCCTTTGGTATCTTCTACAATTTTATTAAGTAAAACTAAACCTTGATCTAAGGTTCTTAAAAAAGATTGTTCTTCTTCTTTTATAACGTTCTCTATTAATTGTTTTTGAGCTTTTAACTCTGGGAATGCATCACCCATCTTTTTGGTTAAAACATCAACCAACCTATATATAAATGGTTCTTTTTTATCTAAAAATGTAAATCCGTAACGTACAGCGCGACGCAAAATTCTTCTAATAACATAGCCTGCTCCAGTATTACTTGGCAATTGCCCATCTGCTATAGAGAATGCTACAGCACGAACATGATCTGATATAACCCTAATGGCTATATCTGTTTTTTCGTTTTTACCATAATTTTTGTTAGTTATGGTTTCAATTTCTCTAATTATTGGTGTAAAAACATCGGTATCGTAATTAGACTGCACATCTTGTAAAACCATACACAAACGCTCAAAGCCCATACCTGTATCTATATGCTTATTTGGTAAATTCTCTAATACACCATTGGCTCTTCGGTTATATTGCATAAATACCAAGTTCCAAATTTCTACAACTTGCGGATGGTCCATATTTACCAAATCCTTACCAGATACTTTAGCTTTTTCTTCGGCAGAACGAATATCTACATGTATTTCACTACAAGGTCCACAGGGGCCTTGATCTCCCATTTCCCAAAAATTATCTTTTTTATTGCCTTTTAAAATTCGGTCTTCAGCAATAAATTGCTTCCATAAATTGTAAGCATCGGTATCCATATCAAGATTATCGGCATCATCACTCCCCTCAAAAATGGTTACGTAAAGAATATCTTTATCAATACCATAAACTTCGGTAAGCAACTCCCAAGCCCAAGCAATAGCTTCTTTCTTAAAATAATCTCCAAAACTCCAATTACCAAGCATTTCAAATAACGTATGATGGTAGGTGTCATAACCAACTTCTTCCAAATCGTTATGCTTACCTGATACTCGCAAACATTTTTGAGTATCTGTAATACGAGTGTTTTTTGGCTGCGAGTTTCCTAAAAAATATTCTTTAAAAGGCGCCATGCCCGAATTAACAAACATTAAGGTAGGGTCGTCTTTTAAAACCATAGGTGCAGATTGCACAATACTGTGTTTTTTATCTTCAAAAAAACTTAAAAACTTAGAACGAATTTCTTGTGATTTCATTTATCAATATTAAAAATCTTGTTTCTTTTAATGCAAACAATTTTTATATTTACTTTATAAAAATATTTAAAACTAACACGATTATAAACCTACTATTTAAATACCATCAATAATTATTCTGATAATATTTTTGTAGGTTTGCTCGTTTAGATGTAAATTTAGGACTAAAGCATCCATAATTTTCAGCAAAAATAGCATATTTTAAACAATGAGTAAGGTAAAATATTATTACGATGCCGAGTCGCTTTCTTATAAAAAAATTGAGCGCAAAAAACGCACAACCTTTAAGTATGCCTCATTATTTATTTTGGCATCCATTTTTTTTGCATTTATCTTCGTTTTTGTTGCTAGCCAATATGTAGAATCTCCCAAAGAACGTGAATTAAAGAGAGAGTTAGAAAATTCTCAAATGCAATTTGAGTTGCTTAATAAAAAAATGGAGCAAGCAGAAACTGTTTTAGCTAATGTAGCCGATAGAGATAATAATATATATCGTGTTTATTTTGAAGCTAATCCAATTCCTGATGAGCAACGAAGAGCAGGTTTTGGTGGTATTAACAGGTACAAAAGCTTGGAAGGTTTTGACAATTCTAAACTTATTATAGAAAGCAATAAACGCATCGATATATTACAAAAGCAAATTGTAGTACAATCCAAATCTCTAGATGAAATAGCTATTCTTGCAGAAGAAAAAGAAAAACTTCTAGCAGCGATACCTGCCATACAACCCGTTAGCAATGAAGATTTAACGAGAATGGCTTCTGGTTACGGTATGCGATCAGACCCGTTTACTAAGGTTAGAAAAATGCACTGGGGTATGGATTTTACTGCGCCAAGAGGCACTCCTATTTATGCAAGTGGTGATGGTGTAGTCGTTAGAGCAGACAGTAACTCGTCTGGTTATGGTAACCATATTAGAATTAACCATGGTTATGGCTACACGAGTTTATATGCTCACCTTTACAAATACAACGTTAAAAAGAACCAAAAGGTAAAGCGCGGCGATTTAATTGGTTTTGTAGGTAGTACAGGACGCTCTGAAGCCCCGCATTTACATTACGAAATATTTAAAGACGGCGACCGTATTAACCCTATAAACTTTTATTATGGTAGTTTAACTGCGGAAGAATTTAATAAATTATTGGAGCATGCCTCATTAGAAAATCAATCTTTAGATTAATGCATATAAACCTGCCCGAAAAACGGTATTATGGCATTGGCGAAGTTGCCAAAGCGTTTGGTGTTAACACCTCTTTAATACGGTTTTGGGAAAAAGAATTTGATATTCTTAAGCCAAAAAAAAACGCTAAAGGCAATCGTAAGTTTACGCCCGATGACATTAAAAATTTAAAATTTATTTATCACCTTGTAAAAGAACGTGGTTTTACGTTAGAAGGCGCAAAAACACATTTAAAAGAAGAAAAAAAACAAGCCTTAGATACGTTTGAAATTATTAGTAAATTAGAACATGTAAAAAATCAACTCATTAAAATAAAACAACACCTTTAAAACTATACTATTATGAAAAAATGGCTACCATTAATTATTATCGCTATACTCGCAGTAGGTCTTTATTCTTGGGGAAAAGGATTTAATAACACTGCCGTAAATTTTAAAGAAAGTGCTACTAAAACTTGGGCTAATGTAGAGAGTAGTTACCAACGTAGAAATGATTTAATTGGCAACTTAGTAAAAACTGTACAAGGCGCAGCAGATTTTGAAAGAGGCACACTAAAAGATGTTATTGAAGCTAGAGCTAAAGCAACGTCAATGAATATAGACCCATCTAATCTTTCGCCAGAGCAAATGGCTAAATTTAGCGAAGTACAAAGCGGTTTATCTGGTGCTTTAAAGAGTTTGTTAGTAACTGTAGAACGCTATCCAGAACTTAAGGCCAATCAAAATTTCTTAGAATTACAGAGTCAACTTGAAGGTACAGAGAACAGAATTAATGTTGCTAGAGACCGATTTAACGGATCGGTAGAACCATATAACAAACACATTAAAACCTTTCCAAATTCTCTTTTAGCTGGGCTTTTTAATTTTGATGCTATGAGCTATTACAAAGCTGAAGCTGGAAGTGAAAAAGCACCAGATGTAGAGTTCGATTTTAAATAAACCTATTTTAAAAACGCCAGAAGCTATTATGTCTAATAACGTTGAAGATTTTTTAACCCTTACTGAAGAACAAGACATTGTTGAGGCTATTAGAGTCGCAGAGCTTAATACCTCTGGCGAAATACGTGTACATTTAGAGAAAACATCTAACGGCGATGCCACAAATAGAGCTTTAGAACTTTTTCATTTACTAAAAATGGATAACACTAAACTTCAAAATGCCGTGTTAATTTATTTAGCTGTAGAAGATAAAACATTTGTAATCTATGGCGATAAAGGTATAAATGACGTTGTAGAAAAAGATTTTTGGGATAGCACTAAAGATGTTATGCAATCTTATTTTAAAAACGGTGATTTTAAACAGGGTTTAATTGAAGGTATACTCAAATCTGGTGAGCAACTTAAAACTTACTTTCCTTATTTAGACACAGATACTAACGAACTCACAAACGAAATTTCTAAAGGGTAGTTTTAATTCTAGATATGCAGCATTCAATACATAGCAAACAACTTTGCGTAATAAATAATAAGGTTACTATACTTACTTTACTATTTGTATTGCTGTCATATTGTTTTTCGTATGCGCAATATAATATCCCCGAAAAACCAAAGCTACAGACCAGTGTTTATGATGATGTTAATTTATTAACCGCTGCTCAAAAACGAAATCTAGAACAAAAACTTATAAAATATTCTGACACCACCTCAACTCAAATAGTTATCGCCATTATTAATTCTACTAACGGTGAAAACATTAATTACTTAGGAGCACAATGGGGACAAAAATGGGGTATTGGTCAAGCCAAAGAAGATAATGGTATATTAATATTACTTGCCAAAAATGATAGAAAAATAGCTATAAATACGGGTTACGGTGTAGAACATTTATTAACTGATGCATTGTCTAAACGTATTATAGAACGTGATATTATACCCTATTTTAAACAAAATAATTACTACGGCGGATTAAATCGTGGCACTGAGGTTATTTTTAAAGTTTTAAATGGCGAATACCAAGGTACTAGAGTAGAAGGTAACTCTAACATATTCCCCAGTGGACTGATATTGATACTCATTTTTGTTTTTCTTATTATTTTAATATCAATTTCTAAAAACAAGCGCGGTGGCGGTGGTAATAGAGGTAGACGCTCATCTGGAGGAGGCCTTTTAGAAGCTATTATTTTGAGTAATATGGGACGAGGCAGCTACGGCGGTGGCGGTAGCTCATGGGGTGGTAGCTCAGGCGGCGGTAGTTGGTCTGGCGGTGGCGGTTTTGGCGGTGGCTTCGGCGGCGGTGGCTTTGGCGGCGGCGGTGCTTCTGGTGGTTGGTAATTTACGGCATTTGTTTTTTGTCCCATTTTTTACATCTCTAAAAAAACATAGAACACCATTAAATTACCTTACTTAATTCTCAACTACATAAATTGTTAAGGCTTCGACTTAATATTTTATACAAATATAAAGTTGCTCAACATCTTAAAAATATTTTAATTAATACATCCATTTTAGCAAGATGCACTTAAATATAGATGTATTATTTAGCAATATTAAATCTTATTATTTCCTTTTTAAATTTTGAATAAATTTATTAACGATTAACAGCATACAAAACACTATTAAAGTCAAAAAAAACAGCAATTTAAAAGCTAACATGTTAGGTATATGTAAAATAACGACCTAATATAGTGTAATAACCAAATCAAAAAAATAAAAATGAAACGTATTTTTACCCTATTATTTATATTTGTTTGTTTAACAGGATTCTCTCAAACAATAGATTTAACTGCTTATAACGATTTTTTAAAAGACCATGTCTCTAAAAAAGGTGTTGTTGATTATGATAAAGTTTTAAAAAACATGGACGAGTTAAAGAAAATAACTGAGAGTTTTTCTAAAATCTCTCCCAATTTAGGTTGGAGTCAAAGTGAACTAAAATCGTATTGGATTAACTTTTATAATGCTAATATTATAAAATTACTAGCCGAAAACTACCCTATAAAGAGTATTAATTACATAAGAGATC
This sequence comes from uncultured Algibacter sp., assembly GCA_947499935.1. GTDB lineage: Bacteria > Bacteroidota > Bacteroidia > Flavobacteriales > Flavobacteriaceae > CANMQH01. The sequence continues at coordinate 55,076 of CANMQH010000013.1, forward strand.
CTTTTGATATTAATATTGCTAAACTAGGAGACGGAAAAATATCTCTTGATCTTTTAGAGCATAAAGTTATAAGAAAATTAGATGACCCCAGAGTTCATTTTGCATTATACTCTACAGCTATGTCTTCTCCTGTATTAAAAAGAACAGCATATAGACCAGAGACTGTAGAAAAAGACTTAGGCATTGCAACTAGCAATTTTATAAATGATAAAACAAAAAATATTATTGGATATAAAAGCAGTAAACTATCAAAAATATTTGAATGGTATAAAGATGATTTTGATGTTGTAGAATTTATTAACAAACATTCTGGAGGAATAAAAATGAATCCTAAGACAATTATAACCTATATGGATTACAACTGGAATTTACATCGCTAACAATCCCCATTAAGACTTTACCGAGTCTCTTATAGATCGTAAAAATCAAACCTTAACAATGGTCTTATCATTGTTAAGGTTTTTATATTATTGAGAAGATTTAAATTATTATGATATACATTAACCATGAAAACCACGATTTAAACCATCTCTGCTTTCCCCTTTGCTTCCATTAATCTTCCAACTAAAGTTAACCATAAAATAGCGACTTAAGATATTAGTTTGCGAATCTTCAATATAATTGGCGTTAGAAATTCGAGAAGCATTTGTGTTTTGGTTAAGTAAATCATACACTTTAAGCGTTAAAAAACCTTGTTCCTTAAACATAGAATATGAGAGTGTAGAGTTCCAAAACCAAGCACTTCTTTGAAAATCCTCAGCCACATTAGGGTTATAATTATAACTTATGTTATTTCTCCAGTCTAACCTTTTAGATGCCGATGTCGATGTATTAATACCCAAACGATGTCTTAAAAATTCCTGACTTTCAAATTGTTCAATATCAAAACTTGTTTTATTGTACGTTAACCTATAGTTAGGTGATAGCTCTAAAATATCTGTAAGACTAAATGTAATTCGAGCATTAGGCGCTAAAATTGTATTTTTTGATGCGTATTTAACGTCATTATTAAAATTAATATTTTTATTGGTGCTAAAATTAAGCCCTAAGCCATATCGAAAACTACCAAGTGTATCTAGCTTTATTTTTTTCGTGAAGTTTGCATTGGCCCTGATATTAAAATTACCATTAACATTTGCAAAGGTTGTACTTCTTGCAAAATCATCATCAATCGTAGACTTAGAAATGATTTGATTGTTTACAAAATTAGCGACAAAAAAAGCATAGAATCCCGTTTTTTTCTGAAAATCAAAATTACGGTACCGCAAATTAAACCTATGATTATTTGTAGGTTCTAATTCTGGATTACCCACCACTGTATTTAATGGATTAGATACATCTCTAAAAGTTTGTATCTGACTAAGTTGTGGCGAACTATTATTTAAATTATAATTTATATTAAAAATAGCACTTTTACTTAATTTATATTTTAAAAATGCACCAACTTCTCTAGCATTAAAATCTCTACTTAAGCTACGCTGGGATATCAAATTATCCTTATTATCTAAAGTTCTTGATATATACCTTACAAAAGACCTTGCAGTTATTTTATCTTTTTTATAGACAAGTTCTAAGCCTGCTTGATTAGATTTATCAAGATATTCAAAATCTGAACTTAAATCATTATTTATAAAGGTATTAAATTGACCAGAATCTGTATTAAAATCAAACGTGCTTCTTTTGTTTTCCTGTTTGCTATTATTATAATTATAAGAAGCATCTAAAAACAATGTATTAGCCATTATAGGAAACCTGTATGTAACCCCTAACTGTAAAGTATTATTATGGCTTTTGTTATTCTCAATTTGATTCCTTACAACACTATCGTTAAGTGTACTAACCATTGTTGTAGCATCAAAATCAAAAAAATTAGTTTTAGAATTTAACGCGCTATCACCTTTATCTAAATTAGATGCATTTGAAACATTAAGTTTTAAAAAAGCACCTTTAGACCCTAATCGTTTAGTGGCATCAATATCAGTCATATATCCTCTACTATTGGTATCAGATAATGAAGAGGCTTGAGAGTTGTTTGTTAAAACTCTACGCTCATTTAAGCTTTCTTCTTGATTATCAAAACCATTTACAGTATTTGTAACATTTACACCTTGACGTATATTAACCAAAAAAGTAGAATCTATTTCTATCTCAAACCCCACAGATAAATCATGCCCTTTTGTTACCCCAAATGAATTAGATTGAGAATTTGAAAAAAACCTAGAATCTGGTAAAATATTTTCTCTTTGAGCTCTTACTTTTACATCGGTATCTTGTTGAGAGTAAAAATAATCAGAATTTAAACCTACACGATCTATAATTTGATTGCTATAGTTTCCTCCAAAGTTATTTGATGTAATAATACCTTGTGCAGGTCTTTGGTTTCTAAAATTTGATGAAGCTTCAATGTCACCAAAACTAAACCCTAGCACATTTATATTATTACCACCACCTAAAACACTTAATCGTTCTTTGTTATTAAAGGCATTTACCATACCAGAAAACTCATAACGTTTATCTGTACCAACTCCAGCAGATATAGTACCAAAAACGCCTTTATTATTTTCTTCTTTAATCGTAAAATTAATCGTTTTATTCAACTGGTTTCCATCTTGACCTGCAAAAGCTTCTGCTTTAGTTCTAGTGTCTGTTATCTGGATTTTTTCTATAACATCTTTTGTTAAATTTCTTGTGGTTATTGTTGGATCATTACCAAAAAAGGCTTCTCCGTTTACCAGTATTTTATCAACTGTTTTTCCATTGACAGTAATTTGACCTTGAGCATCAACCTCTACGCCAGGTAATTCTTTTAAAACGTCTTCAACATTAGCATTTCTTTTAGTTTTAAATGATGCTGCGTTAAATTCTAGAGTATCTTTTTTTATAACAACTGGTGCTGTACTCGTTATAATTATTTCATTAAGAGCATTAGTATCTGTCTTTAAAAAAATCTTACCTAAATTAATTTCTTGCTTATTAAGCGGTATAACTTTAACAAATGCTTCGTAACCAACATAGGATACAACTAACTTAATTTTAGCATAAATAGTCTTATCATTTAAAACAAATTTTCCATCTTTATCAGACAATGTATAATTTACTAATGTACTATCAACCAAACTTTCTAAATGTATGGTAGCAGATTCTAAGGGTAGTTTTTCTTCTTCAGAAATTAAAGTACCCGAAATTTGAAATTTCTTAGATTGAGAAAAGGAATGTAATGAGCATAAGCATATTAGGCAAAAGTAAACTTTATTCATTCTAGTAATTGATTGAGAAATATGACAATTATTTTGCAAGAACGAATATACTGTGGTATAATACGGTTTTTCTTAAAAAAGATATAAATATTTCTTAATAAATGTTATTTTTTACGCATATATACACTAATAGGCACACCATTAAACCCAAATTTATCACGTAGTTTGTTTTCTAAAAAACGCTTATAGGGTTCTTTTACATACTGGGGTAAATTACAGAAAAACGCAAATTGTGGTTGCGGCGTTGGCAACTGCATGATGTATTTTATTTTAACAAACTTTGCTTTATATGCTGGTGGTGGATAATGCTCGATAACAGGTAACATAACCTCATTAAGTTCACTGGTTTTAATTTTTTTAGAGCGATTTTTATATACCTCAACAGCGGTTTCAATAGCCTTATAAATACGTTGTTTTGTTAATGTAGAAATAAAAACAATAGGCACATCTGTAAAAGGTTCCATTTGTTGCCTAATAGCTTTCTCATATTCTTTAACAGATTTATGATCTTTTTCAACCAAATCCCATTTATTAACCAATATAACAATACCTTTTCGGTTGCGTTCTGCCAACCAAAATATATTTTGCACTTGACCATCAAAGCCTCTTGTGGCATCTAAAACAACCAAACATACATCACTATGCTCAATAGCACGAACACTTCGCATTACAGAGTAGAATTCTAAATCTTCTTTAACCTTTGCTTTTCTTCTAATTCCTGCAGTATCTACTAAATTAAATTCAAAACCAAAACGGTTATATTTGGTATCGATAGAGTCTCTGGTTGTTCCAGCAATATCGGTAACAATGTATCTATCTTCTCCAATTAAAGCATTTATAAATGATGATTTCCCAGCATTTGGGCGACCAACAACAGCAAATCTGGGCAATTCTTCTTCTTCAACCTCTTCCTTTTCTGGTAGAGCTTTTACCAAATCGTCTAAAAGTTCTCCTGTACCACTACCGTTTATGCTTGCTAAAGTATAATATTCACCTAGACCTAATGCATAAAACTCTACAGCATCTTTGGCACGGTTACCATTATCGACTTTATTAACTACTAAAAAAACAGGTTTATTTACTTTACGAAGTAGTTTTGCAACATCCTCATCCATGCCTGTAATACCAGATTCTACATCCACCATAAAAATAATGGCATCAGCTTCATCTATAGCCAACTCAACTTGTTTGTCTATTTCTGCTTCAAAAACATCATCACTTCCTAAAACATACCCGCCAGTATCTATTAAAGAAAACTCTTTACCATTCCAATCACTCTTACCGTAATGACGATCTCTAGTAACCCCACTAACGGCATCTACTATGGCTTCTCGTCTTTGTATCAATCGATTAAAAAAAGTTGACTTACCAACATTTGGCCTTCCTACTATAGCTACTATATTACTCATATCGTCTAAATTAACTCCAACAGGTTAAAAATGATTCATTTACCTGATTTCCAAATATTTTGCAAAAATAGGAAATATACACGACGCAAAATTTATTTTTGAGAAAGATTAAAATAAATTTTCTTAAAATTAACTTAACAGTTGTTATTCCGTTCTTAGATTTATTTAGATTTAAAAACTGAATAAAAAAACTGTATCTTAATATCTCAAATTAAAATCTATGCCTTTATCCAATGATATTGTTTTACGTCCAAGGTTTAAAATTAAAATACTAGATAATCAAGAGTCACTTATTGATGATTTTAAGCATGCTAAAAAAAATCAATCAGAATTTAATATTGTTAACGTTGGCAAACATATATTTATACGATTTCCAAGACAGAAAAAATATTATTGGTCTCCACAATTACACTTACAAATACATAAAATAAACAAAACCTCTAGCGAAATACGAGGGCAGTTTGGACCGACACCTCAAGTATGGACTATTTTTATGATACTTCATTTTATAGTCGCAACGCTTTTTATTGTTTTCGGTTTATGGACTTACAATAATTGGGTGGATAAGCAGAGTTTTACTTTACAAGCTAGTATAACTATTTTAATGGTCCTTACATGGGTTACACTGTATTTTGTTGGGAGCATTGGCAAAGCCACAAATACGAGTAACATGAGAATGCTTAATACTTTCATGAAAAATGTGCTGCGCATTGAGCAAAACAAAGCGCTTTAATTTTAAATTAAAACGCTTTAGCAATATATTAATAGGCTCAACTATTTTATATTTTCGTAGAAACTAACGGTTCCACTATCTTCGTTAGAGACTACTAACAAATCTTTTCCGTTTGGACTTTCGGTAGCAGGTATAACTAATAAACCTTCTGGTGCTTCATCGCCAACATGCGATAATACCGTTATAAAATTAGGAGCAATGGGGTTTGTTATATCGTAAACCAATACTTGATCATTTCTTTCTAAACCAACAAAAAGAATATAACGCTCATTAGCAATATTTAAAATACTTACTGCTTCTGGCTCTGCACCTTTATCGTCACTTCTTTTATCTTCATCATTAAATCGTAGTGGTGTTAAACTTAAAGTTTCTTGAGCTATACTGTTACCACTATCGTATAGTAAACTGCCGTTTCCAGACCACACACTAAAAGAGCGTGTACCATAACTATATATTTGGTCTACATCGCCATCATTATCTGTATCACCTAAGACAGTCGTTGTTTTTAATCGTCCTAAATTAATTTCGTTTTGAAAATCATTTATGGTAGGATATGCAGTTTCATCAAGCACTAAATCTCCAACACGCACTTCTTCGCTAAAACCGTCATAATCTCTAGAATCACCTTCATTTGCCGAAAATATATAATCTGTTCCTCCAATATTTACAGATGCAATGGCATCTGGCTGATACATCCCCAAAACAGGCCAACTCTTAAGTTCTGTAGCATCGTCTTTATCGCTAGCATCTATTTCATTCCCTGGAAGACTATAATCTTTATAACCCAAAGGATAAATAGCTTCAATGGTTTTGGTTGTTAGATTAACTTTAGCCATCCCGTTATTTTCTTGTAACGATACCCAAGCGGTATTAGAATCTTCTGAAACCGTGATATATTCTGGTTCAACATCTTGTGCTAAAGTAGCTCCTAGTCCAAAGACCCTAAAACCTTGAGCTTCTAGAGTTGCTTCTTCACTATTAAATGATGTAAAATCTAAAGTGGTTACAGAATCGTCTGATAAATCTATAATACTTATTGAACCCAATGGATCTATAGTATAATCGTCGTTTGGCTCTCCTTCATTAGCAGAAATAATTAATTTACCATCTTTAGAAAACGTAACCATGTCTGGCAAAGCTCCTACGGTATATTGGTTTATTAATACATTATTAGACGTATTATATACTAAAATTTTTCCTGGATTTTGTTTTGGGTTTGCCTCTACAGCTACAGCAAGTTTACCATCGTAAATCGCAACACTGTTTGGCAATCCAAAAGAAGTCAAATCTATTGGAGTTTCACTAACTGGTGCATCTAGATTAGAAATGTTGTTAATCGAAATTTGGTTAGACGTTACGTTAACTGTAAAAAGTTTTTTTGAAATAGCATCGTATGCCGATATTTCAGAAGCACCCTCTCCGCCTATTTTAATTGTGTTCTTATACTGAAAATTAACTTCGGTATTTACAATTGGGGTTACAAAGTTATCATCGTCATCTTGACAAGAAAAAATCACAGCAATACACGCTGCACTGGTAAGTAATGTTTTGAATTTCATGTTTTTTGCTTTATTGTGCAAATATGAAACTCAAATTTTATGTGAATGTTAATTAATTAAAAAGCTATGATTAGCATTTGCTAGTTATTGTAACCAAAACGTTTTAACTGATTTTGATTACTACGCCAGTTTTTATTCACTTTCACATAAAGTTCTATATGAATTTGTTTTCCAAAAAACTTCTCTAAATCTTTTCTAGACTCTACCCCTACACGCTTTAGAGCACTCCCTTTATGACCAATAATAATACCTTTTTGAGTCTCTCTTTCTACCATAATTACAGAACGTATTCTAATTATGTTTTCTTCTTCAAAAAACTCTTCGGTATCTACCTCTACGGCATAAGGAATTTCTTTTTTGTAATGAATTAGAATTTTTTCGCGAATGGTTTCATTAATAAAAAAGCGTTCAGGCTTATCTGTTAATTGGTCTTTTGGGTAAAATGGAGGCGATTCTGGAAGCAGTTCTATTATTCTATTAAAAATCTCTTTAACATTAAATCCTTCGAGTGCCGATACAGGAAAAATCTCTGCATTAGGTACTTTAGATGCCCAAAAACCTACTTGAGTCTCTAATTGACTTTGATCTGATGTATCTATTTTATTTAACAATAATAAAACAGGAATTTTAGAGTTGGTTATTTTTTTAAAAAACGCTTCATCCTTTAGCGCTTGCTCACCAATCTCTACCATGTAGATTAAAATATCGGCGTCTTCAAAAGCCGATTTAACAAACCCCATCATGGACTGTTGCAGCTCGTAAGCTGGTTTTATAATACCCGGTGTATCACTAAGTACTACTTGAAAATCATCACCATTAACAATACCCAAAATCCTATGCCTTGTGGTCTGCGCTTTTGATGTAATTATAGATAATTTTTCACCAATAAAGGCATTCATCAATGTAGATTTACCTACGTTAGGGTTTCCAATAATATTAACAAAACCTGCTTTATGGCTCATGTATTATAAATTTTATGATGCAAAGTTACAATCTTGAATTTTAATTTGAATGTTTTTTTTAACAGCTTTATGTTTCAACCGTTTTTAAACAAAAAAAACAGGAAGCTAAACTTCCTGTTTTTTTTAAATTATTTGATAAATAAAACGATATTACTCAACTATTTCTAGTAACTCAACGTCAAAAATTAATGTTGAATTAGGTTTGATAGCTCCTCCTGGTCTTGGGTTAGCTCCATAAGCTAAATCACTAGGAATAAAAAACTTGTATTTAGCACCGGTAGACATTAATTGTAAACCTTCTGTCCATCCTTTAATAACTTGCGTTACACCAAATTCTGCTGGCTCACCTCTATCTACAGAACTATCAAATACAGTTCCATCAATTAAAGTCCCATGATAATGTACTTTAACCTTAGACTCTGTTGTTGGTTTTGCACCAGTACCTGCTTTTAAAACGATATACTGTAAACCACTTTCTGTAGTTTTCACACCTTCTTTAGATTTGTTATCAGCTAAGTATTTTATACCTGCTTCTTTAGCTTTTTCTGCATCTTCTTTAGCTTTTTCAGCTAATTCTTTCTGCTTTTTTTGAAAATATGCTCTAACAACAGCTTGCGCTTTAGTTTCATCTAATATAATATCTGTAGAATCTGAAACATTTACAAAACCTTGCATAAATAAATCATTATCAAACTCATCAAAGCTAGTTTTAACGTTTTTAGCAACATCCATTCCAATGGCATAACTTACAGAATCTAATTCGGTTTTTAATTCTTTTTTAGCAACTCCTTTTTTATCACAAGAAACTATTAGTAAAACCATTGTTACTAGACTTAAAAATTTCATTATTTTCATTTTAATTATTTTTTTGATTATTTAATAAGAAGCCAAATGTAACAAAATTATAGTAAGTAAAAAAAAGAAAAAACTTCCAGAATGTGCTGAAAACATCTTTATTAAAAATACTTTTTTACTTATTCTATTATTTTGCACCAAGTTCTATAAGTGATGTTATCCTCTAACAGTCTTAATAATACTTAGCGCATTTTTAACGTCTTGCTCTAATTTAGCGTAATCTTTATTAGCTATAATGTCTTTAGAGATTAACTTAGACCCCATTCCAACACAAGTAACACCAGCATCAAACCAACCTTTTAAATTCTCTTCGGTTGGAGCAACACCACCTGTAGGCATAATGCTCGTCCATGGTTGTGGTCCTTTAACACCTTTTACAAATTGTGGTCCATATATATCGCCAGGAAAAAGTTTAACAATTTCGCAACCTAATTCTTCCGCCTTTGTTATTTCGGTTAATGTACCACATCCTGGAGACCATAACACCTTTTTACGGTTACATGCTATAGCAATATCTTCTCTTAATACAGGTGTTACTATAAAATTAGCACCTAATGCCATGTATAAAGACGCTGCGCCAGCATCTGTAACAGACCCTACACCCATAATCATACCTGGTAATTCTTTTATGGCGTATTTTGTTAATTCGCCAAAAACTTCGTGAGCAAAATCTCCACGAGCTGTAAACTCCATTAATCTAGCCCCACCATCGTAACATGCTTTTAATACGTTTTTACTTAATTCTAAATCGTTACTAAAAAATAAAGGAATCATTCCTGTATCTTTCATAACCTGTGCTACTTCTAATCTTGTAAATTGTGCCATATTCTATTATAAATCCTTCCCAGAGGGAAGGATTTTTATATTAGTTAATATTTATTGTTTTAATTATATGCTCTGTTTGTGTCATTGTTAAACCTATAAAATTATTTAACAATTAAATGCTAATATTATCTAGCTACACGCCCAGAAGAATCTCCTCCCATTAATTTCATAACCTCATCTACAGTTACCAAGTTAGCATCACCTTTTATAGTATGCTTTAAACATGATGCAGCCACAGCAAAATCTAATGCGTTTTGATCGTTTTCAGGATATGTAAGTAAACCATAGATTAAACCTCCCATAAATGAATCTCCTCCACCTACTCTATCAACTATATCTGTAATTTGATATTGACGTGTTTCGTACATTTTTTTACCGTCATATAAAACACCTGCCCACGTATTATGCGATGCAGAAATAGAGCCTCTTAACGTTGTAATTACTTTTTTAGCTCTTGGAAATTTCTCCATCATTTGTTGGCAAACAGATAAAAATGCTTCTGCTTTTACATCATGTCCTTGTGTTGTAATATCCAACCCTTCTGGCTTGATACCAAAATGCATTTCAGCATCTTCTTCATTTCCTAAAATAACATCACAATACGATGTTAACTCGGTCATTATTTTTTCGCGGTCTCCACCATATTTCCATAGTTTTGCACGATAATTTAAATCTGTAGAAATAGTAACGCCTAATTTACTTGCCGCTTTAACAGCTTCTAAACAAACATCTGCAGAACTTTGCGAAATCGCAGGTGTAATTCCTGTCCAGTGAAACCACTCAACACCTTCAAAAACTTTTTCCCAATCAACCATGCCCGATTGGATTTCTGCCATAGCAGAATGTGCTCTATCGTAAACCACTTTACTTCCTCTTGAAACAGCTCCTGTTTCTAAAAAATAAATACCTAAACGGTCACCACCCCATACTATTTTATCTACACCTACACCTCTTTTGCGCATCTCCATCATGGCACACTCTCCAATATCATTTTTAGGTAAACGGGTTACAAAATCACAAGAAACACCAAAATTAGCCAATGAAACAGCTACGTTAGATTCTCCTCCACCATAAACGACATCAAAATTATTAGCTTGCGAAAATCTTAAAAATCCTTGTGGAGATAATCTTAACATAATCTCTCCAAATGTTACTACTTTACTCATTTTTTAGTTTTTGTTAGTTTAAATTTACTACTGCTTAAACGTTTAAGCATATTGTTTAAAATTAATGAAAAACATGGTCTTAATAGCCATTTTGATTATAAACATTAACGTATTATATTTGCTTAAACGTTTAAGCAAATATATAAAAAAACTCAATATCAAAAAGAAAACCACAATAAAAGATATTGCTAATGTCCTAAACATATCACCTGCTGCTGTTTCTAAAGCATTGCACGATGACTCTAGAATTAGTGATAAAACAAAAAAAGCAGTAAAACAAGTTGCCAAAAATTTAAACTACCAACCAAACCATTTGGCCAGTGCTTTACGTAAAGGTAAAAGCAAGTTAGTGGGTGTTATTGTGCCTCGTACAAATAGCAATTTTTTTTCTTCAGTAATTCAAAATATCGAAGAAGTTTTAAATAAAGAAGGTTATAACATCATCATTACCCAATCTAACGAATCCTATAAAAAAGAATGTAATAATATAGACACTTTATTATTTACTCAAGTTGATGGTATTATAGCCTCTATGGCAAACGAAACCGTTAATCTTGAATATTTTGAGAAAGTAAAATCTAAAGGCATTCCATTAATTCTTTTTGATCGTGGTGAAAATGATTTAAATGTAGATTACATAGGTATTAATGATTATGATAGTAGTCATGTTATTATTGAACACCTTGTTAATCAAGGCTGTAAAAGGATTGCTCATATTGGTGGTTACAAACACACCCGCATTTTTAATAACAGGATTAGAGGTTATAATGATGCCCTAAAAAAACACAACCTGCCACTTGATGCGGAGTTGCTTATTGAGAGTAATCTTAGTATAAAGGACGGTAGAGAAAAAATGACTCAGTTATTACATTTAAAAAACAAACCAGATGCTGTTTATGTAGCTAGTGATTATGCAGCTCTTGGTGCGCTACAGGTATTAAATGAAAATAATATTAAAATGCCCGAAGATATTGCTCTTGTAGGATTTGGAGATGAGCCTTTTACGGCCATGGTAACACCTACCTTAACAAGCATTAACCAACATAGTGCAGAAATAGGCAAACAAGCCGCCAAAACATTTTTATCGCATGCTAAAAACAAGGTTGTAAAACAATCATTAAATAAAATAATACTAAATGCAAAGTTAATTATTAGAGATTCTTCAGACAAACGTCCCTAAAATTACTGCACTCGTCACAATAAAATTCATCATGACAATCTTTTTTAGTAGATTTAAAGCATATTATAAATTACAATCATCAAAATGATAGATACTGTTTCCGATAAATTAAAAGAAGCCATACATATTGCTCAAGCCATTGCAAAAGAATATTCGCATTCAGAATATGGGTCGGCTCATTTATTAAAAGCCCTTTTACATAAAAGTATAGGGATGTTAAAATACATAGAAAGTATTGGCCAAGATGCCTATTATATAGAAGAATGGGCAGAAGTAAGATTAGAAACTTTGCCAAGAACTACTAAAGTACCCGAAAACCCGAGTAGCGACGATACTATTGAAGCCGTTTTTTACGAAGCTGAAAGTGCTAAACTAAAAATTGGAGTCGAAAACGTAAACGAGTTTTGTGTTCTTATCGCTTTGTGTACGCCTGGCGTAGGGTTCTCGTTCGAGCAATTAAAAACCATGCCGCTTACACCTGCAGAAATTATTAATAATCTCACTGCAAATGGTGATAAACCAAGTGAGATTGAAAATATAGTTTCTAATAATGATGTGGCTAATAAAAATGCGGCATCAAATTCTATACTACAAACGTATTGTATTGATAAAACTGCCGATGCTAAAAGTGAGACGCTAGAAATAATTTCTGGCCGTGATTCTGAAATTAAAATGATTACCGAAATCTTAGGTAGACGGTCTAAACCTAACGTTTTAGTATTAGGAGACCCTGGTGTTGGCAAAACAGTATTACTAAATGGCCTAACCTACGCAACATTAAGTGAGTCTATACCAGAACACTTAAAAAATGCTCGTGTTTTTGAGTTAGATTTTATCCATTTAGTATCTGGCGCAGGTTATAAAGGAGAAATTGAAGATCGATTAAAAAAAGTTATCGAAGCTGTTAAAGGCTTTAGTAAACCCATCCTTTTAATTGACGAATTAAACAACTTAACCGATAAAAACTCTGGTAATCAAGGTTTAGCCAACATTTTAAAGGCAGAATTAGTTAAGGGCGATTTAACCATTATTGGAACCGCAACTAACGACTCCTTTAGAAAACATATAGAAACAGATGAAGGTTTGTCTAGACAATTTGAAATTATACGCTTACAAGAACCTAATGAAGATGAAGCGTTCCGAATGATTTCTAATACCGTATCGTATTACACAAACCACCATAACCTAGACATAGATAAAGACAGTATTAAAGAGGCCATACGCTTAGCAAAACGTTATAATAAAGAACGTAGCTTGCCAGATTCTGCAATCGATTTGATTGATCGTACCATGTCTGCCACTAAATACATGATACAAACCTCTAAACCCGAAATAGCGAATTTAAAGCTTCAACTAGAAGCTCTAAAAAAAGGAGGATTAAAAAAAGACGAATTACTTGCCGAACAAGCTTGGTTAAATCTTCAACTGAAAAACAAACTAAGTTATTTGTTATTTAGTGACATTCCTGAAGATTTAATTTATCAAAACATAAAAGATAGTAAAGCGGGTTTCAAAATACTAGAAAAACTCCTTAATCAACTTAATAAAACAGCCCTTAAAGCAAAAAAGAGCATTACTAAGGCAGACATAGCATCTACCATAGCAAATAAAACAGGCATCCCTACAGGTAAATTACAAAGCGACGAAAAAGAGCGTTTACTAAACATGGAAGCCGAACTCCAAAAACGTGTTATAGGGCAAGACCATGCTGTTAAAGTTATTACAGAAGCGGTATTAGAATCGCGATCTGGCTTAAGTAAACCGGGGTTACCAACAGGATCTTTCTTTTTCTCTGGACCAACAGGAACAGGTAAAACGGAACTCGCAAAAGCATTGGCAGAATTTTTATTTCAAACCGAAACATCCATTATAAGGTTTGACATGTCGGAGTTTAAAGAAGAGCATTCGGCAGCACTTTTATATGGAGCACCTCCGGGATATGTAGGTTACGAAGAAGGTGGCTTACTCGTTAACAAAATAAGACAAAAACCATACTCTATTGTTCTTTTTGATGAAATTGAAAAAGCACACCCTTCGGTTTTTGATATTTTTCTTCAAATTTTAGATGAAGGCAAACTATCTGACCGTTTGGGTAAAGAGGGCGATTTCTCTAATGCCGTTATCCTATTTACATCCAACATTGGTAGCGACCATATTGTAAGTTCATTTGGTCAAGGTATTATTCCAAAATCTAGTGATTTACTAGAAATGATGGGCAATCATTTTAGACCAGAGTTTTTAGGAAGATTGACCGAAATAATTCCGTTTTCTCCAATTACAGAAGACAATGTTGCCAAGATTTTTAAAATTCAACTTAAAGATTTGCTAAAAGCATTAGAAAAGCAAGGTATTAGTTTAGAAATTTCAGATAAAGCCATTAACCACTTGGCCAAGAAAGGGTTTACTCCAAAATATGGAGCAAGACCTTTAAGAGGTGTTATAAGAAATGACTTAAGATCGCCGTTATCTAAACTTATAATTTCTGGAAAAATAGAAAAAGGAGCAAAAATTGTTTTAGACATCGACAAAAAAGACCAGTTAAGCTGGAAATATTAGTAATTATAACTTTTCATAGAAAAAAGTTTATATATTTATAAAATATACATTTAAAAACAAGTATAGTTATGAGTGATACATATGGATTAGGTGGAACGGAAGTGCAAACTGACGCAAATGAAGCAATTCAAGAAATCCCACAAAACAGAACGTTATTTGTAGAGAAACTTACACATGACCAACCTATTAAGCCTGAAATCGTTAAAGGTCTAAAAACTGTTGAAGATGTTTTTGAACATTACAAACCCGAAGTAGATGTTGACTTTGAAGACTCTGATGGTGTTACAAAAAAAGAAACTTTAAATTTTAGTAATTTAGGAGATTTTGGAGCTAAAGGTATTACAAGACAAAGTCAATTTTTAAAAGGTTTAAATACCGAAAAAGAGCAATACGTAAAAATTATAAAGCAGCTAAAGACAAATAAAATACTTAAAGCGGCCTTAACAGATCCTGAAGCAAAAGTCGCTTTAATGGAATCTATACGTGCATTAATAAGTGAAATAGAAGAAAATAAATAAAATAATATGTCAGAATCAGCTAAAAAAGCGCAACAACTTGCTCCGGTTCAAAACCCAGCAAAGCATCTTAAAGAAAATAACGAAAAGCTTACTAAATATGGTGGTTTTGATTTATTAGAAGCATGCGTAGAAGGGGTTCAAAACATGAATCCGGACCGAAAGGCGAGAAAAAGAATTTTCTTAACTGAAAATTCTAAAAAAGAAGATAGAGAAACATTAAAAAAGACTTTAGAAATTTGGGCAGATGCCATACAATCTGATTCTATTACAGATATGGTTGAAGAATCTGAGAAGAAATCTAAAAACGCTCAAGAATCGCTCAAGAAAAACTTGGGTGCCGCTATAGATGTTTCAAGAAATTTAGAACAATCATACCGTTCTATGGCCTTGTTTTATAAAAACACAGAGTCTGATAAGCTTAAAAATATATCTATAGTAAATGCAGAACTAGATCAAGTAAAAGATTTAGACAACACGCGCTTTATAGATGCTATTGCCGATGAATTAAAATCTACTTACGACCGTTTAGATTTAAGAGAAAATTATGGTTTATTAGTTATTCCTGGTTACTTAGGTTCTAATAAAGTTGTAGAAAAATGGGCTAAGATTGCTTACGAAAATAAAGCCATGCTTATTACTGATTTTGAGCATTTAGATGAGCCAGACGATGTTATGGAGATGTTTGAATCTGCCAACCTTACAGGAGGCGACAAATACCGCTCTAACGTTATTATGTCTTGTAACTGGCTTGTTGGCCGTGGTAAACACGATGAAGTTGGAGAAGAAGATGATTTATTTGTACCACCATCGGGTGCTTTAGCAGGTAAGATATACAATACGCTAATGTCTCAGGTAACTGCAGGTAAAAAACATGGTGGTATTAATGAGATTGATGGTGTTAGATTTGATCTTAGAAAAAGTGAGATTGCTCAGTTAGAAAAACTAGGTTTAGTCCCTATGGTAAACGAATATGGTAAGGTTATGGCCTTTTCTGCCAAAACGTTATTTAATGGAGACAACCTAGGGTTACAAACTTACTCTGTAGTACGTGTATTTGATTATGTAACCAAAGTATTGATGGATTTCTTAAACCGTCGTGCTTTTGAGAACTTTAATGCCAAAACTCGTAAGGAGTTAATGGGGCAAATTGTTAAGTTTTTAGATGGTGTTACTGGTCCAGATAAATTAATTGAAGATTTTTCAATTAAAAGATTTGAACAAGACCCTAACCATAAAGATCGTGTATATTTAGATGTACACATGAAACCTTATTTCCCTGCCAAAAACTTTTTAATTAAAATGGATGGACAAAAAGGAGATGATGGTAATGAGTGGGATGCTGAATATGAGCAACAAAAATAAGACTACACTTAAATCCCGCTGAAAAAGCTGGATTTAGTACAACTTACAATGTTGAGTTCGTCTTACAGACTTCTCAAAATTGAGTTTCACTAATAAAAAAACAGACCGTCTAACAATGTTAGACGGTCTGTTTTTTTTATATTAAAGCTAATAGAATAGCTAAATTAAAATAATATTATCTTACTAAATTCTCTCTATTAATTAGAAGAATATCTGGCGACTTGTAAATCTCGCTGTGCTTGTTGGTAATCGTCTTTACACTTATCTAGAGCTTCTTTATACTCTTTTATTTTACTCTCAGCACCTTTTAAATCACGAAGCTTATCTTTAGTAACCTGCAATTCTACGTACATATTTATAATATTATTATATAGATCAAAATTAATTTTAGAATCTTTAGTAGGTATTTTACCTTGTAAAGCTGCAAGCTTTTTACTAATTAAAGAGTTCTGAAAATCAATATTTTGTCCAGGAACGTCTAAAGAATCTATCATGCTTTTCACACTCACAGTCTCTTTATAAAAGCCTTTTTGAAATTCAATTTCTTTTTCTATGGCCTTAGCTTGCTCTTTAAGTAACGTATTTTCTTTGTTTGGCACTTTATAAGTAAAAAACACCGCCGTGATAATGATACCTACAGTAACCAAAAAAAGTAATAAAAATTTCAAAAAACTATTTCTTCTCTCTTTACTATTTTTAGGTTTCATATATTAAAGGTATTAGTATTTGTGTTAAAACTTAGATACAAATATAACAAATGATTTAAAAAAGCAAGTATTTACTGTAGACTGAATTGTAATTTAGTTTTGTATTTTAAATTAAATCTAAGAGTCATGTAAAATATATAGAGTAAACATTTTACTTTCCTCAATATTGTGAACTTTACCGTAAATATCCAACTCGCTTTACCATACTTTTTTGCCATTATCATCAAATGCTTGCACAGGTGTGCCTAGGTAATCACAGATAATAGAGTATGTTTTATCACCCACTATTTTAGCTTGTGGCACGAAACTATCCTGCTCAAAGACCCATGTGGTTAATTGACTTTGAGACTTCTCGGCTTCACCCGAAGTGACACTAGGAATTGGCTCTTCGCTATCCAATTCAATATCGCCTTTTTCGTTTACAAACAGTTTTGGACGATTTTCTATGTTGTACTGCCATTCGTGTAATGGCACGTTTCCATCCCATACAAAACGGGTTATTAGCCCCTTAGATTTTGCTCGGCCTGAGGTTACTATTTTAGCCGTACGCCTGCCTAAAGCATCGTACTCAAAACTTATGTGTTCTCGGTTGGGTTTGGTAACCGATTTTAACATACCGTTACCAAACCAATCTTACCTTTCGTCCATATCTTTTGGGTATTCTACGCCTCTTACTCAAGCCCGCCACTAGTTACAAAATAGCGGGAGCTAACCCATTTACCAACTCCATTCCCTAAATCTTTTATAGCTATCCTTTATTTAAACCTTCTTTTGCAATTTCTAAAAGTCTATTATGCTTATTATTTAAATTTTTAATAATTTCTAATGTTTCAATATTCCCTTTTTCATAAACCCAAAGTTCTATGGAATCTGAGATTTCATGACTTAAATCATCATTAGAAAAATATAGATGTATCATTTTTTCTAATGCTAAATTTAAATTTTCTTCTGCAAGTTCTTCATAAGAACTCATTAATATTTCAATATTTGATTCCATTATTTTTATTCTACTATAGGGATATGTGTTTCTCTAGGATTTCTTGAAAGATTTCCTGCATCATTATAAGATTGACTGCCGCTGGTTCTAGGTTGTCCATAGTTTCCATCAGAAACACTACTTGTTGGAACAATTTCTTTATGTCCATGGGGTACTTCGTCAGCAAATCCTTTAGAAGGGTTTCTAGACATTGCTGGATCAAGCCTTACTGCTGCTGTATTTCCATCAGAACCTGCTTTTGTCCATACTTCTCCTCCATTACCAGCTGTTTGTTTAGAAAAACCTTGATCTTTTAATGTTTTTTGAACATCTGTTTTCTTTTTTCCTACAATTGGTCCTACATCATCTAATATTTTTTTAGCACAATCTAATCCAAAAACATCAACCTCGCTATTAACGTCTGTAGCATAAGTATATAAATTAAGCATACCCGCAGTTAACCTAATCGGATCCTGCGAAATATACCCACCAGTATCAGACGAGTAATACCTATACCTATTATAATAAAGCCCAGTTTCTACATCCTCATATTGCCCTTGATATCTAAAAGGGATGAACGTTTTACTACCCTCAATACTACGAACTTTACCATAAATATCCAACTCACACTCCCAGACATTTTCGCCTTGGTCATTAAAGGCTTGTACAGGCGTACCCAAATAATCACAAATAACAGAGTATGTTTTATCACCCACTATTTTTGCTTGAGGTGCAAAACTGCCATGCTCAAACACCCAAGTGGTTAACTTCTCTGATTTACCCGAAGTAATAGTAGGAATAGGTTCTTCGGCATCTAATTCAATATCGCCTTTTTCGTTTACAAATAATTTGGGGCGGTCTTCAACGTTATATTGCCACTCGTGGAGTGGTACGTTTCCATCCCAAACAAAACGTGTTATTGTCCCCCTCAGTCCTTTGGGCATCTCCCCAAAAGGGTGAGAAGTACGCATGTTTAATAGGACGAGCGAGGTTTTGCTATTAAAATTAATTTCGTATTGGATTTAATCCAATCATTTAATTTTTTAAAAGTCTTATACAATTCGTTTTTTTGAATTTTTTTACACTTAATCCTATCGTCTAGATTGTTCCAAATAAATAAATCATAAGATTCAAAATTTAATAAATAACAGAAATATCCATCAAAACATTCTCCATATTCCTTTATAACTGTAAATTAATTAATGTTCTCTATGTTTTCTATTTTTATATCGGAACTTCCTATATTCCACAGTTCAAAATTTAAATACGCATAAATTTCTTTGCAACTATATTCTTCTAATTTACTTGATTTCCTATTATTTAAAGTATTTAAATTATGTTCAATATTCTCTAGTTCTGAAACAAGAAGTGACTTTTGATTATTATCTCCTACTTTTTCATTATCAACCCAAAAACAATAACTTATAAATAAGTAATCTTTTCCTTGAAAAAAATCGGATTCTATCGCAAAAATATTTTTATCGCCAAATATCATAAAACTAACTTTAATGAGAATAATTTGCTTTGGGACCTTTCCTATGACCATTAGGATTATTAAACCTCTTATTTACATCTTTTGGAACAACAATTCCTCGATTCTGTTTTGACGAACCATTCCAATGCACATTACCGTCATTACTATTACCAAATCTATGTATTTCTCCTGCTTCATCCATAGCATACCAATGCTTCCCTTGAGAATCGGGTGTTAATTTTAAATCACTAGGAGCACGCGAGTACTAGTTAGGATAAAGCAGTAGATCAGCATCATATACTGTGACCTCTTCCAATTTATTTGTTGGATTTTCTATAATTGAAAGATATGGGTTCTCAAAAAAAAGAGCTACATTATTCTTATCATTGATAAAGTAATAGTTTTCATCTTCATTATAACTTAATTTATATTTTTCTGAAATACTCTTTATATTCATTCCAATCTTTACACTTTCTAAAATTTCATGATTATAATTATTAAGATAAGATATCTTTGCTAGCTTACCTAGCATTAAATTAAATACCAATATAACATTGTCATCTATTCTATATTTAATAAAAAAAGGATCAATTAAAGTTGATTTATTAGGATCTTGATTCCATACCTTTTTTAAAAGTTCACTATAGCTTGACATGCTATCTCCTATTATAAATTTTTTCATGATACCTTATATATAATTAATGATGACTAGAGGTAGTCCATTTTCCATCACTACCAAAAGAACCTGTTTTTCCATCTTTGTCAAAATATGTTTTTATTTTTTCTCCTTCAATATGTTTATATGTCTCTGGATTTAAGACCTTTATTTTACCATCATTCGTTGATATTTTATAATAAGATCCAGAATGGCGACCTCCTCCTGCGTGAACTTGTACTTGAGCTACAGAAGAATGTCCTTTGACAGATACAATTCTAGCATTACCAGATCCTCTAGTAGATTGTCGGACATTGGTTTCATAACCGGCATCGCTAAATTCTTTAGCTATATCGTCTGCACTTTTCCCCCATATTGAAGATGGGTTAGACAAGTCAATTATATCTAATCCAAAAGGGTCAACTTCCGTATTACTATCAAAAGCATATGCATATATATTAGGATTCCCTCCATCTAACCCAATCGGGTCTTGAGAAATATACCCACCAGTATCAGACGAGTAATACCTATATCTGTTATAGTATAACCCAGTCTCCTCGTCCTCATATTGCCCTTGATACCTAAAAGGTATAAACGTTTTGCTCCCCTCAATACTACGAACTTTACCGTAAATATCCAACTCACACTCCCAGACATTTTCGCCTTGTTCATCAAAAGCTTGAACGGGTTATTAAGTATTTATAAAATCTAAAACACTTCTATTAATACTTTTATCAATAGAATATTCAAAAGTTTGAATTTTATCCTCAAGTATTCCAATTATTAGAATAATATCATCAAAATGGTAATAATAATCTATAACATCAGACATAATGTTTTCTTCAACTTTTATGGGCTCAAAAATCTTATTGAGATTTTTTGGCATTAATTTTTGCTGAAAATTATCTATTAAAAGATTTGCTATATTTTCCGATTTGCTATTTATTTCGTCATAATCAGAATTGAAACAAAGCTTTATCGCAGAAATATGCTTTTTATCTAAAGAAAAAACAACTAATTCCCACCCTATTAATTTGGCATAACCTTTTTCTCCCCTATAATCATATTCTTGAAATTCATTGAATATAGAATCTTTAATTAAAAAGTTTATCGAGGATATATTATTAAAAACTATCATGATTTACAAACTTTACCACTTCCAACTATATCTCCATTTTTAATGATGTTTCCATTTTTATCTTTAATGTCAACATTCACATCATCTTTTATTTTCCAATCAGGAACACCTCCTTTAGTCATTCCTTTAAGCTCAACATTTTTGCCTTTTGTGTCTATATCTACATAATAATCAGCTCCTAATGCACCTGTACTTCTTTTTATAGCATCTGGGTTTCTAGGTTTTATTTTTGTTGATGTTGTACTAATTCCTCCTCTTGAATCTTTAGGGTTGTACTTAAATCCATTCTTCTTAAAAGCCTTATATTCTTTCTTAGACATAAATCTTCTAACTACTCCTGGGTTTTGAGGTATTCCATTAACAAGATTTAGACCGAATGGATCAATCCAAGCATTTACATCATGTACATATGCGTATAGGTTATCACCACCTTCAAGTCCAATCGGATCTTGAGAAATATACCCACCAGTATCAGACGAGTAATACCTATACCTATTATAAGCCAGATTAGTTTCACTATCTAAATATTGTCCTTGATAGGTAAAAGGAATAAAATTCTTATTTCCTGTTTCTTCTCTTGTGGCGCCGTAAATATCAAGTTCTCTAGCCCAGACATTTTCGCCTTGGTCATTAAAGGCTTGTACAGGTGTGCCAAGGTAATCACAGATAATGGAATATGTTTTATCTCCTACTATTTTTGCTTGAGGTGCAAAACTGCCATGCTCAAACACCCAAGTGGTTAATTTCTCGGCTACACTCGTATCCTCATTTGGTATTGGCTCTTCGTCATCTAATTCAATATCGCCTTTTTCGTTGACAAATAATTTGGGGCGATCTTCAATATTATATTGCCACTCGTGGAGTGGTACGTTTCCATTCCATATAAAACATGTTATTAACCACTTAGGTTTGCTCTGCGTTTCTTTTTTTCACTCATTATCGGTACTAGTTACAACCTAGCACGAGCTAGTAGCCGTTATTTCTATAAACAATGATTTATACTAATTTTCTTTTGATTTACCTAATTATCAGACTAGTTACAAATTAGTACTAATGAAGCATTTGTCTTATTTAAAAGTTTACTATAGTCATCTGCTATTTTATAAATGATATAATAATTCTATTCAAACTTATTTTAACATATCTAGTAAAAACTTAATATTTTTTATCTCTTCATAGTTAGGAAATAATATTTTTAAATCAACTAGCAATTTGGTTTTCAAATTCTTTATCTCTGAGATTATTTTTTTTAAATTATACTTAACGCTTTGTTTTTTATTGAATGTAATTATTACATATTTCCCTTCTTTTTTAAGCTCTAATTGATAGAGTTGGTACATATTAAATAAGTATTCAATAGAATTATCTTCGTTTTCTTTTTTAACAGATAATAACCTATTTAAGGTATCGTAAATGTCATACGAAAATTTCAAAAGGTCTGCTTCAAAATACAAAAAATCTTTTTTATCATTTAAAATAATAATTTCTCCCCATAATAAATTTTCCCCTAATTCAGAGTTAGAATAATTTATATAATTTTGCTTTAAAATATTCTTATAATGTTCCAAATCTATATTAAATAGTAATTGCATATAATTAGTTTTTTTTAGAAAGGGTAAGCAGATTTAACCCACCCATTAGGGTCAGTGTGAACAATTATTTTATTAGTAGCATTACCGTTAATATCAGTTCCTATACTATGGTCAAACGTTTTTACGAAATTTTTGGTGCCATCTGGTGATTTATTTAATAGATTTTCAGGTGAAACAGTTTCATTCACCATTGATTTTACTTTATCCTTTGTATTTATATTTTTTCTAAATTTACTTTTACCTTTGGGAGCCTTATGAAAAGAATGTCCTTTCCAAATATGGTCTATTGCAGACATCTCTCCGTCTTTAGCATAATTATTTTTACCCCATTTTGCTTTATTACAATCTAATCCATATTGATCTATCCAGCTATTACTGTCTAGTACATATGCATAAAAATTAGGATTACTTCCCGCCAGTCCAATCGGATCTTGAGAAATATACCCACCAGTATCAGACGAGTAATACCTATATCTGTTATAGTATAACCCAGTCTCCTCGTCCTCATATTGCCCTTGATACCTAAAAGGTATAAACGTTTTGCTCCCCTCAATACTACGAACTTTACCGTAAATATCCAACTCACACTCCCAGACATTCTCGCCTTGCTCATCAAAAGCTTGTACAGGTGTGCCCAAATAATCACAGATTATTGAGTATTTTTTATTTCCAACTATTTTTGCTTGAGGTGCAAAACTGCCATGCTCAAATACCCATGTAGTTAATTGACTTTTAGATTTCTCATTGGGAACAGGCTCTTCGCTATCCAATTCAATATCGCCTTTTTCGTTTACAAATAATTTGGGGCGGTCTGCAACGTTATATTGCCACTCGTGGAGTGGTACGTTTCCATCCCAAACAAAACGTGTTATTGTCCCCCTCTGTCCTTTGGACATCTCCCCCAAAGGGTGAGAACTACGCATGTTTACTTGGGTTACGATTTTAGCCGTACGCCTGCCTAAAGCATCGTATTCAAAACTTATGTGTTCTCGGTTAGGTTTGGTTACCGATTTTAACATCCCGTTACCAAACCAATCGTATTGCCACTCGCCTATATCGTTAGAATCTTCGGCTTTAGATACAAATTTGAGTATTAAATTACCTTCTTCATCATAAGTATAAGCCGCATGTTCGTCTTTTAACAATTTACCGCCTACGCCATACTCCCTATCGTCTTGGTTTGGGCTTTTAAAAATATTACCTACAGCATCGGGCATTTTGTAAATGGTATCCAGTCCGTTTTTGTAACCTGCCGCCGCTAAATTACCAACCTCATCATAACTAAACCTTACTTTACTATTGGTTAGGTTGTTTACCATGCTAAGCAAACGGTCTGAGCGCCCCCATTGGTAGCGTACATTTCGGGCTTCTACATTTTTATTTTGTACCAGATGCTGCTCTACACGCCCTGTTTTATCTCTTTGGGTGGTTACCGTAACATCGCCACTTACCATACGTTGTATCTCTAACCCTAAATCGTCTCTTTTGTATTGGGCCTGCCAGCCATTGGCTT
Organism: uncultured Algibacter sp.; assembly: GCA_947499935.1. GTDB lineage: Bacteria > Bacteroidota > Bacteroidia > Flavobacteriales > Flavobacteriaceae > CANMQH01. The sequence continues at coordinate 79,513 of CANMQH010000013.1, forward strand.
GGGTACTACTTAAACTGCCATCTTTTGCAAATTCTTGGGTAATATTAGCGCCTAACGAGCTGGTTATGGCTGTACGCTGTCCTAAACGGCTATATGCACTTTCTACGGTGTGCCCGTTTTGGTCTTCGCTTATTAACTTACCGTTTTTGTATGTAAATTTTACGGTATTAAAGGCATTGGTGGCTTCTTTTATTTGTCCGCTACTATCGTAACTAAAATATTCGCCCGTGCCATCGTAATGATCGGCCACCAAAATATTACCTGTACCGCTATACATATATTTTGTCCAACGTTCTTGTGGGCGCAATACTTTGGTTACGCGCCCTGCGGCATCGCGTATGTAACGCCTACACAAACCATCAAACCCCCACTCGCCAACAATTTGCCCTAATGGATCTAAAGTAAAGCGGTAGGCATGGTTGTTTTCGTTAACTATGGTGGTTAATTGTTCTTCTTTATTATATTTAAATGTAATGGTTTTATTGTTCTCGGTACGGGTTTTTAAATGGCCCAAGCCCCAATAGGTAAAGGCCACTTCTCTAAAGGAGTCTTTTGCTAGTGTGACATTACCAGAGGCATCATACTCAAAAACATGTTTGTTACCGTCTGGCTCTCTTAAGCCTATAACATTGCCCATAACATCGTACTCATAACTTGTAATGGCTCCATTGGGCTGGGTGTTTCTTAATAAATTACCCAGTGCATCATAATTCCATTGTATTTTACGCCCATCGTTTAAGGTGGCTTGCACCAACTCGTTACGGTCGTTCCACGTAAATGTGGTACGGTTACTCGCACTATCGGTCATGGCTAGCAGTTGTTTGCTATCGTTGTACTCGTATTTTAACTGTGTATCATCGGGAAAACTACGGGATACTAGTTTATTATCGTCATCATATGCCCATGTCATGCTACCACTAGGCGTGGTATAGCTTATTAAGCGTTGCATAGCATCGTATGCCATGGTTGTTTTGTTTTTATCGGCATCTTCAATAGACGTGGTATTGCCAAACAAATCGTAAGTATATTTGGTGGTGTTTCCTAGAGGATCTGTGACCATCTCCAAATATTGTAATTCGTTATATTTTTGGTAGGTTTCGCCACCTTTGGCATCGGTAATTCTGTAAATTAACTTGTTGCTATCGTAATAATACGTGGTGGTATGCCCTAAGGCATTGGTAACAATCGTTTTACCGTTTTCGTACTGAGTCCAGTATTCTAAAATACCCTCATCGCCCCAAGTGTGTACACATTTAGCATCGTCGCCCTTACCTTGGTATTCCCAATAAAACGAGAGTCCGCTTTGGTTGGTAAGTTTTACCAACAAATGCCCTTCGTAATAAAAATGCTTACTTACATTATTGGCTTCGGTAACTTTTACCAAATTATCATCTTTATCCACTTGGTAACGTATAAAATTAATACGCTCATTATTTACTATACTATATATTGCCGAAATACGGTTATTTTCGTGCGTTACTTTTAATACTCTGCCCGTACTGTCGGTGATTTTATGGAGGAGATTATGGCGGTATTCAAATTGAATAGTATCTCCAGAATTATTGGTAATGGTTTGTATGGGATAAAAATCGTCTTCGTTAGCATTGGTGGAAAAACGGTAGGTTAACCCATCTTCACCCTTATAGGCTACGCCTTTACTATCTTTAAACCATGTTATTTTTTCTTGGCGGTTGTAATACATGTCGCCAAGCATTAATTTAGGCATAGCCACATGCCTTCCATCTGATAATTGTAAAGAAATGGTTGTATCGCTATAATCTCGATACCCTATATCGTAACTATGATGCCAGTTACTACCTATAGGTGAAGGCATTTCGGCATCACTAAAATAATAACGTTTCCATTCTAGAGGAATAGGCCCTGGCAAACTAAAGTCTAAATTTTCTGAAATTACGCGACCTGTAGCTGCATCTACAGGTTCTCCAAAATGCTTACATTTAAAATCTTGTAATCGCTTTGCAGCTTTTGTAGCTAAATTATCTAATTTATTTGATACTTTTTTTATGCCTTTTTTAGTGAATTTTAATAAACTACCACCTGCTTTTCTTCCTAATTTCCCTAAGCCTTTTAAACCTAAAGACATAGCAAGTGCCAATAAATCTATGGTTGGAGGCCCTCCAACCAATACAGGGTTACCGCCTGGTATAACTGTAACTAGTGCCGATGTTGGTGCCATTAAAGACATTTTTGGCTTTGTTTTGCCTAACCTAAACGGTGCGGGTATCCCTATTAAATTACACGACAATGCGGGTAGAAATTGCCCCGAAAATGGTGCACCATCTGCTAAAACTGTAGAACTGCCCATAAACATCTCGGACGATGCCATAGGACTTACCGAGGGTAATGCATGCAATACAATACCTGGTAAATGCTGTAAACTTACACCGGCATTGGCAATAAATTTATTATTAACCATAACACTAGGCGCCATGGCTTTAACAATAGCTACTGCAACACTATTTACGGTTAAGGGTTGTGGCTCTGGGTCACTACCATCTTCTGGCATTTCTGGTTCTGGTGGTGCTGGTACTACTGCGCTAATGGCTGCAAATATAGCGCCCATAATATCGAAAACCATCCCTACATGTGGTACTGCCATTAATGGAGATGGCGGAAACATGGTAGGATGTACATCTATACCTATAGCAATATCTTGATATTTACCTGCGGGTTGCCCAGGTAATGAGGGCATTATAGAACTGGCTAAATTAGCTTGAAAGCTATCTAGTTTTTCTTTTTTTTCTGCTAAAAAGGCCATGAACCCTGAAGATTCCTGTTGACCACTATCTGATACACCTCTATTTACCAAGTTTGACATATTCTTATACTTTTAGTGGTTTTTTTCTATTAACATATTTTAAGTTAAGATACTCTGTACCCTGCAACAAATTGTCCCAATCGGCTCCTATTTCCTTTTCAAATTGCTGAACTAACATAGGTTCTAGTTTTCTATATTTTGAAGCATCATTACAAATTTGTTTCGCCAATGATGCTGTAAATAAATAGGTAGAAGCGCGTTTTACATCTAAAGGTAAATTGGTTCCTGCTTGTAAAGAAAAAATAACATGTTCCCAAGCGGCTTCTAAATTTTTAGATTGATAATTAACTAATGCAAGCATTCTATAGCCTTCCATAGTATAAAACACATCGCCTTGGTTGGCGGTTTCTGCAACAAGTTTTTCGTAACATTTTATAGCCTCTGGTCTTGTTTTTTTATCTACTAAATACAACGATGCTTTAATCATTAATGCCGACCTCCAAATAGGATATGCCTCATCAGATTGTTTAATTTCTGGCTCTGCCATATCTATGGCCTTATCTGCATTTTCAAAGGCAGGGTCTTTATCTTTTATATTAAAAAAGGCTATGGCACAAATTAAATGCGCAGTGGCCTTCGTGGTTAGTTTTTTTAACTGACAGCCATATTTTAATAATAGATTAGCTTCTTTTTCTACATCTAAACCATCATCAACCGTGGCATCCATAACCTTGCGTACTTGCTTTTGAAATTTGGTGCTAGGCGCATGTGGTTTTACACTGTCGCTATCCTTATTCATTTCGTTACGCATGGCATTAGCCATATCTAAATTTGGCTTAATCTCTACAACTCTAGCGGTTTTATGTTTTTTTAATTTTGATAATTTTCGCTTAACATCGATATCTATGGCTGCCAATCTAAAATCGTTTGGCAAGACATCTTTTAACTGCATAGACAACCATGCCTCTAAACCCGTTTCGTGCATACCTGGAGCAAAATAGAGTATAAAATTTTCTTCTTTAAAAGGCAATAAATCTTTTAAACGTTTTAGCTCTGCAACAACACTTTTAAAAGTTGGTGGCAAGGTTCTATTTACCTCATAATCTTCTGATAAAAACCCGTCTTTTTTATAAGCATGAATTAAATCGTACTGTTTATCATCAGTGGTATTAAACCATGATAAAAATTCTGTCCATAGATGTTCTTCAAAGACATCATCTGTAGTAAACACAGATTGAAACCTAAAAAATATATCTTTAAAAACCCCAATGGGTGAGGCTTCAATATCCATAAATTTATCTAAAATTTCCAAATCATGATAGTCGCATACCCAAATGGCCATATCCCATTTAAAGGTTGTTATAGACTCCCATTTATTTCTCACTTTTGCAAGCTCGTGCGCTATAGATGCATTACTCATATGCTTTCTATGAATTAAGTTTAACTACAGCTCCTGAAATTAAAGTATCTCCTTTTGAGTTGGTCGTTAATTTACCAGCTACAATATTGGCTTCTGTTTTTCCGTTAATATCTACTTTTGCAGAATCTACAACAATACCATCTGGTAATACAGCTACATTAGAGTTCCCTGTTTGCATTACAGCTTCATTTTCGGATATTATTTTAGCAGAATTTGAATGCAACTCTATATTATCACCATACATGGCAATGTATTTTGAGCGCAAAAACAACTTCTCTTCACTTGATATCGTTAATGTTTTTTCAACCGTATCAAAATGGATAATATTGGTGTTTTTATCGGAAATTGTAATAGACTCTTTTCCGTCTTCATCAGAAAGTGAAATGGTATGTCCACTTCTTGTTCGTATGGCTTTTATATCGTTTTTCTCGGTTTTCCAAGATTCTGGTTTTCCATTTCCATTATACAAACTCCCCATCATAAATGGATGCTCGGCATTACCGCCCTCAAAACCTACTAATACTTCTTCGCCTGTTTCTGGTATAAAATGAAATCCTTTTTCGCTTCCGCCATGTGGTGTTACCATACGTATCCACGGGGTCATGCCACCATCTATTTTTTGCCATGGAAACTGTACCTTAATACGCCCCATACCATCTGGGTCTGCATTTTCCATAACTATAGCGGTTTGTGTTTCACTTCTTGGAAAAGCTTCTATATTGGTATTTGGGTAAGCATCAAACTCTGCGGTTACGCCCTCAAAACGGTTTTGGTAATCGCCGTTTTCGTTATTGGTATGTATGATATTAGTTACTCTGTAACTACCACCTTCTATCTTAATAATACTCCCCAATTTTACACCTGGGTTATCGCTTATACCAGTAATTTGAACTTGCTTTATTTCTATGGCCTTTTTTTGTAGCTCAACACTAGAGTCAAAACGTTGTTTAGCTTGTGGGTCATTATAAAGGTTATGCCATACTTTGGTTTCTTTACTAAATATAGCATTGGCCTTATTGGCTACAAAGCCATTATAACCGTTGGCTCCCGATGTTATATCTTTGGCATCTTTTTCGTGTACCTCATCTAACAAATAATCGTTTGCATAATATTTATAGTTATGCGATTGCGGCATGAGACTTAAATTATATTCTTTTAAATCTACGCCATAGCTTAAGTCTAATGCCTCGGTATCTGGTTTTCCAAAAACCAACTGAGTCCCATTATAATAAAACCACTCGCCATATTGTGCCGCTAAACGACTAGCATAATTGTAAGCACTCTCGTTATGTTGCACCGAGTAATGTAACGGACTGTTATTACTAGGGTTTATGGACAATTCTAATTTAGAGGTGTCGTAACCTCTAAAGGTTTTATCTAATATTTCGGATAATGAGGCATCATTATGTGATGCATAATGTGGACCATCGTCTGCTAAAAACGTTGGGCTGCATGCTTTTATAACTACCATATCGCCAGAACTTATTTCATGCCCCTTTACGGTTTTTACTTGAGTTACAAGCCCTTTAAATTGCAAAGATTTATATCCTGAAAAAGCATCTAAAGATGTTGTTTCTACCGTTATGGTTTCTCCTAAATAGTTTTTACTAGAGGCTCCAAGCTCTGCAGATAAATCTTCTAAAACATCCATACGGCATACTAATTCTAGTATATGATGGGCATCTATAGATTGATGGATTTCTAATACCTTAAATGATGTAATCTCATTGCCTCCAATAAATATATTTGTAACAGATTGTAATGCCATAATTTATTTTTTAAAATTCATCGCCTTTATTATACGTTATGGCATGTACGTAAGACCAACTTTTATTTTGCTTACTATACCATACGGTTATTAATGCATCTTGGTTTATTTCCCAAGTTGCCTCTTTTATTATTTGGTCTTGTAACTTATATTTTTTAGCTACATTTTTTAATTCAATTCTAAATTCTGTAATGTTTATATCTGTATATTTAAACGACGCATCTTTAAGAGGCTGTTTATATGTTTTAACGGCTTCCTCTAATGTTAGTTTTTTTAATGCTTCAATATCCATTTTTTTATCCTGTTGCTGTTGGGTTTTTATTTCCAATAGGTTAGTGACATCGTCTTGAGCATCGTTTTTAGATTTACAAGACCCTACAACTATAATAATGACTAAAAATATTACATTCTTCATAGATAAAAAATATTAATTGATACCGTTGACTACAAATTTTGCATTGGGTATGACTTTATTTAACTCAGAAACAAGGTAATCGCCGTGTCGCTTTCTTAGTTGGTTACCAACATTCATTCTACTTAATAAATCTATTTTAAAAGCACTTGAGGTTTTATACTCATCGGCATGCATGCCACTTATATGAGATGTATTACCAATGGCATGACCAAACTCATGCGAAATTGGGTGTTGCTTGTAGGTTTTTGTTCCTCGTGTGCGTTTAACAGCCTTTAAATCTTCGGTATCTAATTTAATGGTTTTTGAAGTCCAATGTACTGAACTGGTTTCAAAATGACCTGATTTTATTTTTTTAACCTTGACATCCCAATGTGCATTAGCAGTAACCCATTTAATATCAAAATTTACCGTAAATAGCTTTGTGTTAAATTTTGAAACCATTTTAGAACTTCCTGTAAGCTTTAAATTAAACTTATCACTCCATTGTTGCCATAATAAATTATCTGCTGTGTCATGAAATTTTTTCTTTTCAGCATAAGTCCAAGAAGATAAACTTGGATCAGTAGTCCATGTATATTTCCATTTTTGTTGAACGAATATAACCTGATTATCAAAATCTATGGTAATATCCATTCTATCGGTTTTAATTGTACGTATGGTGTTTATCATAAATTAAAATATTACGCCTTTTAATTATTTTTTTTGACACTAAGCGCTCCCTTTTGTATACCTATTTTTAGGTATTCTTTTGTTATTGTAGATATCTCTTTAACTTAGTTAACACATAAAATTACTACTTTTTTTTCACAAATACCACCTAATATATTGATATACAAATAAAAATCACTTAAGGTTTTTGCTTAACATCTGGTAAATCGCCTTGTATTTTTTTCCATTGCCATTTATAAATAGACCTAGCAGGATAGGTATAATCCATGACATTTTCTGTGGTGTACTGTACAAATTCTGTTTCGGCATCCGTTTTTGGGATAATATAAGTATCGTATTTAGCACCATCAGGAAATGCATGATACAATCCTAACGAATGCATAACCTCATGTGATGCTGTCGCACGATCTTTAGATATTTCATTAAACATTAATAAGGTGATAAAAACATTTTGTGCAGCCCCACCAATACCATCAGACACTCCAAAAAGCCCCGCAAATGTATATGGAATTAAAGCAACCGTAACACCATCATGAGTACCTTTAGCGGCATTTATTTTAGATTTTGCCAGTGCTTGTATTTGACTAATAAAAATATTTTCAATATCATCTGAAGGAAAACCTATAGTTCCTCCAGAAGAAAAAACAACTCCTGTGCCGCTATTTACATCTGTCTTTCTTGCATATATCTCAGAAATATCAATAGCAATAGCATCAGCATCTGTTAGTAAAATAGGTGTTTTATAATGCACTAAGGCATGTTTAAATATTTTCTCTAAATATTCTTGTTGACTTCCAGCAGCCTTAAATAAACTCATAAGCTGCTCTCCTCTAACCAATTGATTAACCTTAGTGTGCGAGCCAGCTCCAATTCTTGCGGCTATAGATGCTAAAGATGCAGGCATAGAGCCTGTTGGCAATTTATTATCATTACTCGTAGCAGATGTATTTAACCACCCATTATTATCGGTAAAATATACTTTTACATATCTGAATGTTAACTCATATTCTTTTTCATTCTTTAATACATTTAGAAGCCCAACGACATCACCTTTGTAGCTTGGGTTGCTTTTTTTTACATCATCAAAAAATCTAGCCTCTATGGTTTCATCAGTTGTAATTACATCTGTAAATGTTATTTCTAACTCTTGCTTATTAGTTGCTGGCACAACATCTAAAGTCTGGTTAACCACAGGGTAACTATGTACAGCTATACCCGATACAGGTATTTTATCAGGTTTAATTTTTATATTTGAACTAGTACTTTTAAATTGAATCTCTCCAGTCGCAACTGCTTGATCTAAAAATGATAATGCGTATAATTTGGTTGTATCATCTTTTAATGCAGCTAACCATGGTGCATAGTAATTTTTACCATTAATATTTAATGTTATCTTACCTGTATTACGACCTATTAATTCTGTTCCTAAAGGCGTATCTATGTAAGTTTTAATAGGTGAAAACTCTTGAGCTAATTCACTAAACGATGTTAACAATATTGACGATTCTAACGCTCCATAAACACCACCAACCTTTGTCATTATAGCTGAATATTTTGCTGAACTCGCACTATGTACCAATGTCTTTACCCTACTCGAATTATATTCAATAATTCTTGAATGAGGTGAAAACCCATTATTAGGTATAACTTGAGTAATTGAAATACTAGGATCACCAGTTGTAATACCGTTATAAAAATCTGAAGCAGATTTAACGCCTCTATATTCTGCTATATACTCTTGTTTTTCATTAATTATAAAATAAAAACATTCATCTTTTAACTTTCTGGTTGTTGCATCAAAATCGATATAATGGACATGCTTTCCCATTAGTAATTCTAATGATCGTTGATTTAAACCTGCAGTATTAGTAGATGGAACCTGAGCCGTGGTATTTCTACTTTCAAACTCCCGCATCGTGGTTGTTTTCTCTGTATAATTCTCACTTCCATCTAAAAAATCTCTTATCCAATCAAAACCATAGACTTGATTTTCTTTTATGTCTTTAAGACTATTTGAAAATAATGCATAAGCACCTCCTGCATCTAATTTTCTTCTAAAATGCACTTCACCTTTAAAAGGGTTTACAATTTCATTTGTTGGTAAATCTGCTGTTTTCCCAATGGTTTGATTGGGATTAGTAATTTCGATTTGACCACCATAACTACACGTATTTGTAGAAATTTCAAGTAGTGCTAGCTTACCATCTACTTTTGTTTTTTGCGCTGTTGTGCTCCAATCGCTTAATTTAGGAGTACAAGGCGGAGGATTTGATGATCGTTTACAAGCACCAAAAACTGTTGAAAAGGTTTTATCACCTTCAGTAGCCTGTAATTTACCTTCTAATTTCTTTATAGATTGTGATGTTACATCTAAGATGCCTGGCGTGGTTTGTAATGTACATTTACATATGGCGCCTTTACACACAAATAATTTATCAGCCATTGTAAATTTTATTTTATTCTATTACCAAGGTTATTATATTCATGTTCTTCAATAAAACCGCCTGCCTCATCATATATTTTCCATAATCCCATTTTTATATTTTGTTTTCCATGTCTACCACCTACACCCCATTGCCCTTCTTCTTTAATATTACCATTTTTATGATAATATTTCCATAAACCATCCTTATGGGAAGTGAATAAGTTTTTTTTAATCATTTTCCCTTCGGACTCTAAAATTTTATTTTCATTTTCAAAATAATTTTTAAAAAAACCTTCTTTCTTACTTTCATTAAAAGAATACGAAGATTTAACAAATCCATTTTTATAATAAACGATGCCTTCAACTACTTTCCCTTCATTTTTATATATAGCTTCGTCTATCAATTGCCCATTTTCATAATAATTTTTAGATTCCTTTTTCTGACCTAAATCAAATTCAGATATCATTTTTGGTTTTCCATCTTCATAATAGATTATATATTTACCATCATAATTTCCATTAATTATGGATAAACTTGTATGTAAATTTCCATTCTTAAAATACGTAGTTTGTCCCCCTTCTTGCTTACCGTCTGCATAATTATAACTAGCGTATTTTTCTCCTGACGGATAGAATACATTTAGATTTCCTGTATAATTTGTATTTGACGCTTTTAATACAAGGCTATTATCTTCTAAAGGTTTCTCGAAACTTTGTTGAAATTCTGATTGTTCAAACAAACTTTTTTCCTCAATTGGAGTATCTAGGTGTATTACAATTTCGGTCATTTTTTGAGCTTTACAATTATTAACGATTAAAAATATGAGAATAAAAACATGTTTAAACATAACTTTTAAATATTTGATTACACACCATGATTAAAATCGGGGGTTTGAATGTCTACTTTCGAAGACGCTTTTATTGTAATCTCTTGTGTCTGATTTTCGTGAGTTTTACTAGTTTCCATCAATTTCTCATTTACATTAATGGTTGCGTTTTCAGAAATTTTAGTGTTCGAATTTTTTGCTTTTAGCTGATATGAAGCACCAGCCTCTATGTTTATATTATTCTCAGCTTTTAGGTTTATATTTTTACTATTTAAAAATATATGTTCTGGAGCACTTATCGTAATTGTTTTATCAACAGTATTTAACGTTAAAGTGTTCTTGTTTTTATCTGTAATTGAAATTGATTCTTCTCCTTCGCAGTCATTTAATTCTATGGTATGTCCGCTTCTAGTTTTTATAGATTTAATGTTGTTAGCATCGCTTTGAAACGCTCCCGCTTTTCCGTTACCATTATACAAACTCCCCATCATGTATGGATGCTCTGCATTACCACCTTCGAAACCTACTAAAACCTCTTCTTTTATTTCAGGAATAAAATGAAAACCCTTATCGCCTCCTGCATGAGGGGATACTATACGAATCCATGGTGTCATACCACCATCTATTTTTTGCCAAGGAAATTGCACCTTAATGCGTCCTAAACCATCTGGGTCTGCATTTTCTATAACTATAGCCGTTTGTGTTTCACTTTTTGGAAATGCAGCTATATTGGTATTTGGGTAAGCATCGAACTCTGCTGTTACACCCTCAAAACGGTTTTGATAATCACCATTTTCATTATTTGAATGGATTACACCTGTTATTCTGTAATTTTCACTCTCTACTTTTACAATGCTTCCCAGTTTTACACCAGGGTTATCGCTAACACCTGTTATTTGAACTTGTTTTATGTCTATAGCTTTTTTTTGAAGTTCTACACTAGAATCAAAACGTTGTTTGGCTTTAGGGTCATTATAAAGATTATGCCAAACCTTAGTTTCTTTATTAAAAATAGTATTGGCTTTATTGGTAACAAAACCACTGTAACCATTGGCTCCTGATTTTATACCTTTGGTATCTTTTTCATGAACCTCATCCAACAAATAATCATTTGCGTAATATTTATAATTGTTAGACTGTGGCATGAGATTTAAATTATATTCTTTTAAATCTATACCGTAGTTTAGCTCTAATTCTTCAGTTTCTGGTTTTCCAAAAACCAATTGAGTACCATTATAATAAAACCACTCGCCATATTGCGCCGCTAAACGACTAGCATAATCGTAAGCGCTCTCATTATTTTGTACGGAGTAATGTAAAGGATTACTGTTATTAGGATTTAAAGACAACTCTAACTTAGAAGTATCGTAACCTCTAAAGGTTTTATTTAAAATCTCGGATAATGAGGCATCATTGTGTGACGCATAATGTGGACCATCGTCTGCTATAAACGTAGGGCTTTGCACTTTTATTACAACCTCGTCTCCTGTGCTAGCTTCATGCCCCTTAACTGTTTTTACTTGAGTTACTATACCTTTAAATCTTAAAGATTTATAACCAGAAAAAGTATCTAATGCTCCTACTTCTAAAGAGAATGTCTCTCCTAAAAAATTCTTACTAGAAGCACCAAGATCTGCTGATAAATCTTCTAAAACATCCATGCGACATACCAATTCTAGCATGTGGTGCGAATCTAATTGTTGATGTAATATAAACCTTTTAAAGGTTACAATTTCTACACCACTTATAAATATATTAGTTATTGATTGTAGTCCCATAATAACATGTATTTTTTAGTTGTTTAATTCAATAAACAAACCTGCTTTATACTTTAATTTTAAAATCTTGCCAGTAGATTCCATAAATCCTGATGGTTCATCTAGATTACCTTGAACATATGTTTCTTTGAGTTCGTGATATATAATTTCTTTATTTTTAATATCAAACAAAGGTTCCAAATCGTCGCCGCGACTTATCTCGTAAACAAAACGATTATTACCATTAAAACATTTGTTACAATCTTGTATTTTTTCGTTTTTGAAACTCAATAATCTATATACGAAAAATTCTTTTCCAGAGCCGTGCGTGCCATAGCCTTTTACCAAATATTTATTGTCTTCTATTTTATAGATTTTAAAATGTGTAACATCAGTATTATGTACTTCTGTTAAAGTCTCATTGTCATTTAATGATAATATTCCTGAATACAATGTGTCGTTTTTACGAAATTGATATGCAGAATTATAAATATGCCATGTACCTCCATTTAACTCATCCCAAGAAAAAATATTTAGTTTTTTATCTGCACTAGATACAATTTTTACTCTGGTAGATAAAGAATCAAAAGGCATATTGATGTATGTTTTATCGCCTAATGTTTTTATCAAAGTACTTTTAAATCGTATTAATATAGAATCTCTTGCCTCTCCTTTCTTACCAGCATAATCGTGTCTATTATTATAAAATTTTTGATAAATTTTTAATAATTGTAAATCTCTATTTTTTAAATCTGCATGATTTTGAGAAACACAACTAAATTGGATAGAAATAAAAAAAATAATTAAATATTTCTTTAAAAATTCCATTCTAATCGAACAATTTATTCATTTGTACATACCTCCAAGTTGCGAGACGTTCTAGAGCAAGTTGCTTAACCTCTTTCATGTTGGCTGGAGCTGCATTATTATAATCTAATCCTTTATTGTCATGAAGATATCTTTTTGCTCGCCCTTCGCCTTGAAAATAACAATAATTCCAAAATGCAATTTGATCTGCATTTGGTGCAGGATAATTAAAAGCCTTAGCATGCGATAGAAACAAATCTCTTCTATGCTTTAAAATAGCCCCAAAACCTTCCAGACCACTTTCTAAATCTTTAAAAATAGCTGTATTTACGGTTTTTCTACCAAAATCATTAGGTCTTGAACCTACAACAGTATCAAATTCATCTCCACTGTTATAATCATTAGGTAGGTATTTCTTAACTCTAGAAAAATCATCTCCAAAGTCATCTAATCCAAAATGCGATAAACCAGACATGGTTTGATCAGTTCTAAGATTACCCTTAGCATCAAAACTCGTATCTAAATCTAAATGTTTTTTTCCTAAACCTTCTCCAATGGCTATGGTGTAAAAATAAGATGGCGGTATGTTTAGGCCAATAGCGATAGTATTTATATAGTCTACTAAAGCTTTCTCATTATTGCCATCTGCATAACCTAACCATCTAAAGACTTTACGAGCTCCATATTGTTTTTTTAAGCCCTCTCTTTGCTCAGCATATGATAACTTTCCTTTTGATTTGGATTTTTTAGGCTGATCCATAATAGCATAAGAATTAAACCTTATCTGGCCAATTATTCTTAAAAGTGGTATCTTTTACACTAAGCTCTTTTGCAGATATTATAATTTGAGTTCTAAGAGGCTCATCACTTACTGAATCAAAATCTTCATGATAATGCAAACAATAAGCATCTTTAAATTTTAATGTTTTGAGACTAGACATATTATCTCTTTTGTAGAATATTATTTCTCCATTTTTTGTCATGTTTGAAGAAATCATCCATTCTAAAAAATCTGTTTTGTTGGTAGATTCTATTTCTACTGTTAGTTGTCCGCCTCTGGGCTTTTGTGATGGTCTACCTGTAAAATCGGCTCCTTGCTCGAAAGCAAAAGAACACTTTAATACATTCATAGTATCATCATCTATTGTTAATTGTGATAAAAAAGACATAGGGTTTAAGTATTACGTATTAAACAAAAAAAGGAAGCACTAGTATGAGCACTTCCTTTAAATTATAATTTTAAATGTATGGTCTAAATTATACCACCCATTCGTTAAGATGCTCACCATTACCCATTGCTATTCCTTTAGCAGAAATAGTAAAAGATTCTGACATTGGGTTACTTCCCGATGCATCAAAATTTTCGTTATACTTAACCATGTAACCTTCAGAAAATTTTAACTCTTTAGCTGTAGCTTCAGTATCTCTCTTTAAAAATACGATAGATCCATCTCTACGCTCAAAGTTGTTAAACATCCAATCTGAAAGACTTGTGTCTGGAGTAGATTCAACTGTTAAGTTGATTTTACCACCTCTTGTGATAGAAGAAGGTCTTCCTGTTGCATCTGTTTCTTGGTGTAAACCATAGTTACAGTTTAATACGTTGAACTCTTTTCCTCCTACTTTTAATTTTGCTTTAAAAGACATAATAATAAAATTTAAATAATTAATAAAAAATATAAAAAAGCCAATAATGGCATACGCTAAATTAATTATTTATGATTTTACTCGCAAGGATTTAAGGAAATATTAGCTAAAAAACTGATTTATCGGACAAAAAACATCGATTATGCATCATCTACGCGCTTGCAAACTATGACATGATCTTCTTTTATATAGTTACCTGAAACCGTTTTTGCAAAATTAATATGTTTAAGACTGCTCCACCAATTTGGCTTGAAATAGAATATCCAACCAAGTGGTTGATTACTATCATTTAAAAATTCTATTGTACTTTCAGGATGTCTTTCATTATAATCATTAATGAAAAAATAAAATAACTTACCAAACTCCATAGCTTCTGGTGCTTTTACCCTAAAATTAGTAAGATCATCTTTATCATGCTTCTTTTGAAACTCGAAACTAATTACTAAAGGATCTTTTAATTCTTTAGCTGTTGGATCATTAATATTTTCACCTAATGGGTACAACCATTTTTTATAGATAGGTACGGGTATAGACATTGCAAACTCGTATAGCCTGTAAAACAAAAGTGGAACAACAAAAGCAATAGCTGATGCTAAATAAATAAATTTAAAAGGCTCTCTAAATCGATTAGTTATATTAAAGAAGGCAATTAACCCAATGCATACTATGGCTATAGTAAAGAAAAACTCTGGAAAAAACTCATTTTCTTCTTCAGATAATTCATCAAAATGATTTCTTAATACATAAATATGTACACTACCTAAAATAATAAAAATAATTTGAAACCCGATGTAACTATTTAATGGTGTATCATTTAAAACTTTACCAGAACTCAATAAGCCTGTGAGTGCAAAACTTATCAAGATTAAAACAGCATATATAATCGCCTTCTTTTTACTTTTTGTGAAAATTTTTCGCAATTTGCTCACTAATACCATGATTAGCGAACCAACAATTAAAAAAACTAAGCTAAGCTTAAACGCATCGCCTTGAATTAAATTCCCTACTGATCCCATATTCTTATATTATTGTTGAAATTCCAATAGTAGGATTTTGCTCTTTATTTAGCACAAATCCTACTGTTTTATTTACTAATATTTTTGTTACAACATCCAATTCTATGGGGATAAAGTAACTACAAAAAACATCAATAAACTTTAAAATTCCGTTTTTTCTTATATATTCTTCTGTATTATCTTGCTTTATAGGCCCGATAGCAACCTCTAAATAAGGTTGATAAACAGGACTGTTTTTTGAGTCTGACACAAAATTAACACCAAGTTGATTTTGTTCATTCTTTTTTAAAGAAACCTTACTTTCAAACTTTTTACTAAACTTAATGTCTATGTTTAATATTTTTTCTAGACTTAAACGTGTTAACTCTAAATCTCCTGCTATTTTATAGCCATAAGGCAACAATTTAATAAGCTTGATAATGTAATCTCGCGGTATTTCTTTATTTATTTTCCAGAAATCTATTAAAAAATCATCTTTTACATTATAATAATTATCTAATAAATCTCTTTCACTTTTTTCAATTTTTACTCTTTGAAAGAAAAACTCATTCTCTATTGGACTAAAAAAGGATCTTGCATCTTTCTCCTCTTCTTTGTACCGTTTTCTTTTTGCAGTATAACTTGTTTGCTTATTTTTATCTTTATCTGAGTGAAATAGTCTTTCCGGCAAACTGTCGTAAATCCCATTTCTTGAAAGTTTTAACAATAATGCATTATCATCATGTTCTAATCTTTCAACATCTAAAACATCTCTTCTATAAGACCTTGAAAAAGTACTACTGTTTTTAATTAAGAAATCTATATCTATTTCTGAATTTATTTGAACCTCAGACACAATCACTTCTGCTTTTATATTTTCATAAAAAGAAGTTAATTCTTTAAGAATATCTGTAAGTTCGTCTGCTTTCAAATTAATTATATTTACAATTTCTAATAGTTAGTCTGTTCTTCTCCCGCCACAAATAAAACGTTTATTCCAAAAAGCATCTTTTAAATTACTAACCTTAACACCTTTTACACCACCATCTCTTACGCTTGTAGAATGCACAAATCTATCATTATTTAAATAAATACCAACATGTGTAACTTGGTCTGTTTGCTGACCAACACCTTCAAAAAAGATTAAATCGCCTTCTTTTAAATTAGTTTGCTCAGTAAACTTATCTGTATATTTTGAGTCATATTGTTTTTCTGCTGTACGCTCAATATACCTATCATACACCTTTGTAGACAACCGTTGCGTAAATGAAGAACAATCTATACCCTCTCGTGTTTCTCCACCCATTAAATAAGTAATTCCCATCCAATCGTCTATAAACTCATAAAGCTCATTATTTGTTAAATTTTCTACAGGCACACCCAAAATCTCAGCATACTTATATTGCGTTGCGGTAAATGTTACCTTAGGTGTTTCGGGAATAGAATCGTAAACAACATCTATAGTATTCTCTTTTTTAAGTTTTTTTAATTTTTTAGCTAACAGTTTATCTTTTTCCTTTTTTGCCTTTTTTGCTTCTTTTATTTTCTCGGCCTCTTCTTTAGCTGTTTTTTTACGTAAATCTTTTCTTCTTTCAGCCTCATCTTTGGTAAGGTCCATTTCTACTTTACCAACTACGATGCGGGTACCCTCTTCGGACTTTATTAGAAAAAATTTAGTTTGGTAAGCTTCTTTTACTACGGTAACAACATGTTCTCCATAAGGGACGTTTTCAAAATAAAACATGCCTCTGTCATCTGTTTTAGTAGATAAGATTGTTTTTTCTACTGACACTATGGCGCCTTCTATTGGCACAGATGTGCTTTTTTCTAAAACAATACTTTTAAAGTCATTGTTTTGCGCACCAATAAGGTTTGAAGAAATTAGTAGGATAAAAATTATTAATACTCTTGACATGGGATAAAATTTAAATTAACAAATTAAAATAATTAGAACTACAAATTAAAATATAAAAGATCCTTTTCGTCGAAATCCTCGACATATTTGAATTAAAATTGTTAAACTGCACGAATTAGCTAAAATGAGCTAAGAATAACTGTACAAATTTATCTAATTTTGATTTTAATATTTATATTTGATGATGAATTCTCGTTTTTTTACTATTCCGCTTGATACGAATAAAATCATATCTAACAAAGAGCATGCCACATGCGATATGAAAGAGTCTATTGCTCATTTTATTCATCTAATAACCACAGCTTATTTTGGAGAATGTACTTTTGATGATACTTTTGGCTGTTCTATATGGGATGTAGATTTTGATAATTTAACAAGTACCAATAAAATAAAAACATTTATTACCGATTCTCTATTTGACTCCATTAAAAGACATGAAAAACGATTAACTCAAATAGATGTTCATGTTGTCATCAAACAGGCTGAAATAAAAACGTCTACAGCATCTAATATCATTAAAAAAAAGGTATCCATAAAAGTTCTAGGCAAAGTAAAAAAAACAGATGAAGACTTTTTGTATAACGAATTCTTTTACATAGGCCCCTTATCTTACTAATTAAAGCTAGTAAACAATCTAGATAATGAAAAAAAACAGTAAAGAACAAATAAAAAATAGAATGCTTAAAAAGGCAGCTACGCTTTGGGGCGTGCCTGCTAATGAGATTGAAATGTCTTTTGACCCCGTGATATCCCTTCTATTATCTGCTTGTGCGGCAGAAATTGAAAAAATATCGGGAGAAATTGATGAATCTCAAACTAGGATAACAGAAAAAATTATTCAGTTAATGACACCTAGTTCTGTTTTTGGACCAAAACCAGCACATGCCATATTGTACACAGAACCTGTTGATCCTTTTTTAAGTATTAACTCAGATTATATGTTTTCTTATAAGAAGAAAACATCGTTTAAAAACACATCCGTTAATTTTAAAGATATTTATTTTTCTCCATTGCAATCTTTTAATCTTGTTAAAGGGAATATAAAATATATGGCATCAGGAAATTCAATTTCTGAGTTTGGTAAGAAAAAACAATTTGATACTATTTTTAAAGGATCTAAATCATCTAGGCTAAAAGAAGCTACATTATACCTAGGCATATCTACTGATTTGGAAAGCCTACCTTTAAATGATACATCATTTTATTTCGAATTACAAGATATTGATGATAATGCTGTTTTTTATCATCATTTAAAAAATGCCGAATGGTATATTGGAGATAAGAAAATAGACACTTCTGGAGGTTTTTTTAATACCATTGAAAAAACAAAATTAAATTTAGACTCAATTTTTAATGAATCTTCAAACAAAACAAATAACATTATTGAGCAAATACGAAATAATTACTCCAGGCACTACATTACCATAAAAACAAAAAATAAAGGTTTTAAAAAATCTATATTCCCTGAATTAGAGCAGATTATAACGAAACAAAAGGTTAAAATCGATGAGCAAATTACTTGGATAAAGATTGTTTTTCCTAGAATAATAAATAGTAACATGCTGGAAAATGTTTATGTTTCTCTAAATGCGCTACCTATTATGAATAGAGAGCTAAAGAGTTTTTCTTACCAGATGAAAGAATACATTAACATTTTACCTATAAAAACCGAAAATCTATTTTTAGATGTAAAGTCTATCTCAAACACAAGTGGCCAAGATTATAAACTACAAAACAAAAACACCTCTGGTTCTGAAAAAGGGATTTTTTCTATAAGAACAGATAATACAGGGAAAATTTACCATAGAAAAGCAAAAGAATATATTACACATTTAATAGAACTATTAAAAGACGAAAGTGCTTCTTTTTCCTTTTTTAATAATGATTTTTTACACAAAAACTTAAAGAATCTAAATCAACTTATATCGTTACTAGAAAACAAAGTTGCCGAAATAAGCACAGAAGTTACTGAAACCTCCTATGTATCTTTAAGACCTTTTAAGAAAAAAGAAAATTTATTAATAGATTATTGGAGCACCGATGGAGAAGAAGGCAATAATATTAAATCTGGCAGTCCATTAAAAATTTACAACGGTATTGGTATTAAACAAAAAAGCAGTTATTTAGTTAGCTCTACGTTTGGTGGCAAAAATGATTTGAGTATGGATGAACGACTCAATTCTTATAGAAGAGCACTACTATCTAGAGACAGAATTGTAACCAGAGAAGATGTAAAAGCACTTTGCTATGAAATGTATAATGACAAGATTACCAATGTACAAGTTAGTAAAGGGTATACCACAGATATAGCCCTAAAAAAAGGTTTAATACAATGTATAAATATAGAACTTACACCCAATGATGATATAGATACCGAACTATATGAATGGAACTCGCTAAATAACAACCTACTTTTATATTTAGAGAAACACTCGGTAAGTGTGTTTCCTTATAAAGTTATACTAAAAACAGAATAATGGTTATTTAATAACTAGTATTAACAATATAAAAGTTTTAAGCAAAAACCTTGTTAAAATCATTAAACTTTGGTTTTGTGCCTAAAAATGAATATAATAAGCTTTAAAAAATGCAATAAAAAAATTAAATTTACGCACTTAAAAGTGTTGTTAATCATAAAAAACTATATATACATATAATTATGAACAGTCAGAAAACAAAACATTTAGACAAAAGTGTTATCTACTTTTTTGTAATAACATTCCTTATTTCGGCATCTGTGTTTGCTTATAGATATACACAACATATGTCTTGTAGCGAAATACTTTTTAATATTAATGCCACAGCATTTAGACAAAATAGACTTATTACATTTAAGGATAACACCTATAATGCTAATTCTTGGACTTGGGATTTTGGAGATGGCACTCCATTTTCTACCAGTAAAGCACCTTCCCACATTTATAAAGCCCCAGGAGAATATACAGTTAGCTTAACAGTAAATAATATGTGCGAAAAAACTCGTGTCGTTACCATAAAAGCAAAACAATCTATACTAGACTCTACCAAACTACCTAAATTTAAAATACCTAAAAGTATTAAAGTTGGAGAAACACTAACTATTAAAGATGAAACAGAAAACGCATCTACATGGGAGTGGCGATTTGGTGAAACTGCTGAGGTAAACTCCAATAAAAGAATAGCCAAATATGTTTACAAAAAATCTGGGCTAAAAACCATTTCGTTAATTGTAAATGGTGATATAAAGCATATTGTAAAAAAGCGAATAACTGTCATCCCTATCCAGGAAGAAGAAGATGACATAAACCCAATTACTAGTACAGGTAGAGGCATAAGGGACGGTATTAAAAAGCACCCTAATGACAAAGGAGATTCTGACGACGATGACGATGCAAAGCCAGTACCTTATATTAATGAAGCGGATTTTAAAAACAAATTGATATTAGCTTCTAAAAAAGAAATAACCGCTAGCGCGTTTTCAGAATACTTTTGTGGAGACCTTAATAAAAATATTATCGTTAATGGTAGAAATGTGAGCTTCTTAGTATTTTGTGAAAAAATTAAAGGAAAAAGATTACGAATAAGAAATTTAACTATTTATAGAGATGAGGGTTCCAATTGTATAAAATCTGTTGGTCTTAGACATATTAAATTTGTTATTTTATAAATAAGAAACTAGATGATGAGTACAAATTATAGAGTAAACTGGATAGATGGGATGAAAATCAATAAAGATCACTTTATTGCATCCGAAAACGCACTTTTATCTGCCTTAAGCACCACGACCAAAAAAAGCATTACGCCTATTAACTTTGGTCTTTTGCCAAGTTTTAACGAATCGGAAAATTCTATAGATGTTTCTATATCTATGGACGGGCAAGACTCTATAATTGTTATACTTAATACGTGTATCGCAGTAACCCTTGGTGGCCATCAAATACATATTAATAAAGAAACCAAGGAACTACTAGAGCAGTCTGGACATATATTAAAACAAAAATACACCATTAGCCAAGAAGATACAGAATGGTATGTTGTACTCAAAGTAAACCCGCTAAAAAGCATTCCTGTTGGTAATGCAGACCCAGATGAGGAACCACCAAGACACCCTTATACATTACCAGAATACACATTAGATGTTTTACCTAAAGCTCAAGTATCTGCAAAAGAAATGGGCTTACATCATATAACCATTGGCAAAATTTATTTAACAGATAATAATACACCAACCTTATCTGAAGATTTTATACCACCATGTAGCTCAATACAAAGTCATGCCGATTTAAAATATACATTTACCGAACTTAATGCCTTTTTAAACCAAATGGAAGCGTATTGCATGCACATTATACAAAAAGTGCATCAAAAAAAACAAACCAATGATTTGGCACATATGGTATTACACCTTTCGGAAAGAACGTTACAATATCTAAATGATAACATATCAGAATCTAGATTAAAAGATAAATACGAGCCACCAATTGCCATGGTATATAGGCAAGCAAGTTTGGCAAGAACTATAAAAAGCAGCTTAGATGTATTTACAGGTACAGGAAAAGAAGATTTGCTAAACTACCTCACAGACTGGTGCGATTTAAACCAAGGCGCATTTGAGAATGTGCTTATAGACATGATAGATCTAGAATATGTACATACAGATATAAATGCATCATTATACAAAATATCGGCGTTTACAAGGCTTATGCTATCACTTTTCAAAAAATTAAATGAACTTGATTACATCGGTAAAAAATCAGACTCTAACATCTTTGTAAAAGAAGAAGTTGTAGAAAATAAAGAAGTAAAAAATAGACGTAGCTTTTTATTAGACTAGACCAATATTTATGAGTTTTTTAGCTAAACTAAATATAGATGATCAGGAGCGCAATATACTAAGTGCTAAACAGGTGTTTTCTCGCTTTGTCGATCTTAACGGTAGACCCACTGGAAAACCTTTTGGAAAGACATTAAATTTTAGCATAGAGTCTACAGGACATGATAGTTTTTTTTATAATAATATGCTTTCACCAACTAACAAGTGCCAAGGTGACATTGTTTTTTATAAACGAGACGGATTTAGTGTTTTATTTAAAATAGAATTTGCCAATGCGCAAATACTTTCTCTTTCTGAAGAATTTGAAGCTATAGGTAATACTCCATTACGCATGAATATCTCCATTGGATGGGGCATCATAAAAATGCGTGATGTAATACATCAAGAAACATGGAATCCAAATAACCCTTTTATTGAAGTTAAGGAAACTGTTAGGCAGGAAGAAAAAGAAGGGGAAATTGTAGAGATTTATTTCGAAAATGAAATTGGAAAAAAAACAACAAGGCTTCGGAAAAACAAAAAAGTCTTTTTGTTAATTAAATCTATTGATATGGTTGGCAAATCTATTGATGTTGATTTATCGGATACCAATTTCAATTTTGAATATAAAACAAAAATATTACAAAATAGCCAACTACTAAATCAAAAAGTCACGAGTGATTTAATGAAGTTTGAGCTTATCACTCGAAAAAACAACTAATATGCCAACGGTAACACAATCTGATGATCAAACAGTATCTAAAACATCGCCTGGATTAATAGCAGATGAGTTTTTGCCTAAAATAAGTTTAAGCAATCTAGAAAACACAAATGATGTTAAATATACCTTAGATGAGACTGAAGATATACAATTATCTGAATACTTAGATAATGGACATAGACATAATCAAACCATAGTAGTAACTACATCAAAAGAAAATATTGAATTATCTTTTAATGTAGCAAAAGGTCAAAGAGATAGTGATGATGAAGATGGTATTATTGGGGCACGTTTATCCTTAGAAGACCCAAATATAAAAATTATTGATAATAAAGATTTTAAATTATCTTATGGTTCTTCTTTTAACTTAAAACTTGAAATAAAAGTAAAGGAAAAAAAAGAATTCTATATTGATTTTTATGCCAAAGATGACACCAACGATGAGTGGAATGTCGGAGAACTAATAGATGTGTTTTGTGGGCGTGTAAAGATTTTCAGAGAATATATAAATTTAAAAAAGGTTTATTACTCTATTTCCCTAATGCAAGAGACTGACTATAGAAGTAACAATCTTAATTATTTTAAAAACTTTATTAAAGTTAAAAACTCAGCTTTTACTCACCTAGAACTTGGTAACTATCTAGCGAAACAAAGCGAGAAATTAGGTACAGAAGAAAACGAATATGATGGTGAAGAAATTAAATTTTTATCAATTTTTTCTCATGGATATGAAAATAACATTTTTGGAGACAGTGACGATTTTATAAACAAAGAAGAAATCAAAACAATATTTGCTAGTGAGTCAATTAACTTCTCTGATGATGCTGTGATTTTCTTAGGTGCCTGTAATGCTGGCACTGGACTTAAAAATTCATTTGCTCAAGAATTAGCTAATATTACAGACGCAAAAGTAATAGGTATGGTAAACGATGGTGTAGCTGTTGTAAGTGAGAGCACGGGCAATTCTACAGCTCCCAAGATGATTTACGGACCTAAATATGGAAACAAGTATAATGCTAAATTTTATGCCTTTAAAAAAGATATTCCTCCATTATTAGTTAGCAAAGAATTTGATATAATTAAACTAATTGACAATTTAAAATCAAGCGAATAAATGAAGCTTTTACTCTATATAATAACTTTTTTATCGCTTATGTCTTGTAAAAACAAAGTAGCGAAGTCAGATTGTAAAGTGAAAGATTACAAGATAAATGATACCGTTTTTAAAAACACGAATATATTAAGCTCAATATATTATGACACACTAGACTGTAAAATTAATAAGTTAGAAATAGTAACCTTACTTGATAATCGCTCAGGGAATATCAAATCTTCTAAAGATATAAAAGATATTGTTGTTAAATTTGGCCTCTTAAAAGATACTATTGTAAGCGATGTTATTAATTCAAAAGAAATTAAACTGAACAAAACAGAACAAGGCCACATATTAATATTTGATTACCATTTTGAAAAACCGTTTTTAGATTCGATTAATATAATTGATTTAAAAACTATTTCGTTAGACTATACATCTAATGCAAAAAAAATACTAAAATCCGATTCTTATTTTTACAAAAATTCAGCAAAAATTCTAGACATAGAGAACACTTATTTAGATTATAATGCCTTTTCTAAAAATAAAATAAAATTCAAAACATTATCAGTCAATAAAACTTCTTTAGATTCTATACTCGTTACAATAAAAGCCAACCATCTTCCAATAGAAGATATTAAAGATTATAAAATAATTTTAAACGATAATGAATTAAATTTCAAATATAATATCAAAGCATCATTCAATAACTTTAAAGTTGAAGACAATTATTGTAGAATATATGATGTAAAAAAATTGAATTCCAAGTTTTTACAATTTAAACTAAACATAAAATATTTAAATCTTAAAAAAATTGATGATTTTGAGATTATATTAGATTCATATTCGTACAAATAAATATTAAAATATTTATTTGTTACAACTTATATTTATAATTCCTGTAATGCATAGCAAAATTATTGGAACGAACTTGAAATTACTTTAAAAGATTCGCTTGTAAACAAAATTTTCAGTAGAAGACCCAAAAATAAAACTCTTAAGTAAAAAAGAAATAAAAACTAAGTTTGGATCAGAAATAGAAGTAGAAATAGAATGTACTGGAAGCAAATCTAAAGAATTTTATATTAAATTTTATGCCAGAGATAATGAAGATGATACTTGGAGTACTGGAGAATTAAAGGATGTATATTGTGGATGTTTTAAAGTCGTATACAAAACACCCAACGAGTGGCAATTCTCTAAAGAAAAAATTGAAGAGATTAAAACATATGCAGAAGACAATAATATTAAATATAATAGTCCTGGAGATGCTAATAGATACCACCATTGTACAGACACGCATAAGCATATAATTTATAAACTTTTAAACAATCCTAGTGGCTTAAGTTTAGGGAAAGATCAAAATCATGAAGCCATACGGTTAACTCCTAATGATTTCGAAAAAGCAGGAGAATCTACAACACATGGTGTTAGAAATAAAATAATAGCTACTACCTACGCTGAACCATCAAAAATATTTACAGTAATAGATGTTAATAATAAAAATGTTTTGAAAAGGAATGGTGAGGCAGGAAATACAGATAATGCTATTAAAAGCTTTAAAGAAAGTCCCATTGATTATATGAAAAACAATTGTCCAGATAATGGATACTATGCCTTTATTGGTGCCTATAACGACGATTACCATTCATTTACAATTATAGTAGAAAAAGAAGATGAAGATTTCAAATTTCAATTTATAGACCAACTTGTCGGTGTAATTAATAAAAGTTCAAAAGAATTAGAAAATAGGTTTTTAGGTTATATTCATGGTTGGAGAAAAAATTACCCTATGAACTTAAGGTTATACCAAATAAGGAACCAAAAAAAATAACTATGAAAAATATTCTTATATGTTTTTTGATTATATTTCTAGTAAGCTGTAAAAAGAATAAGGAAACTAAAGATATTGTTGATTTTTCTAAAAATAACATTAAAAATTTTATCGCAAAAAAAAATTTAAAAAATTTCTTAAAATCAATCAAAGACATTGAATACGCAGGTAATAAATATTCCGATATACGTACAAATAACAACTTCCTTCTGGATGAAATTTTTGATATTGATAAAAAAAACATCTCTGTACAATCAATTAGCTACACCTATAAAAATGATTATGTTTTTTATTTACATACTGTAAAGCATATAAATGATTCTATTTCTATAAAACCATATATAGAAAATGCCCAAGGAAAATACACAGACGGATATCTAAAACTACGTGTTTTAATATTTACAATGAAAAATGATAGAGAAGCTAATTTTATTGATATTCCATTAACAAGTGGTTATTCAAAAAAATACAATGAATTAATAAAGAAAGTCTATAATGAGATAGACTTCGCTGTGATGACTTGTGATTCTACTCAAGCCTGTAAAATTAAAAATTTTGAGAAATAAATATCATGAAATTTCTTATTATCATTTTTTTAATAATTTCTTCATTAAATATAGCATCACAAAATGCAAATCAAATAATATTATCTAAGTGTAGTGATTGCAAAGGCGATTTTAGTTATTTTGATTCTTGTGAAGCCATTAATAAAATTATAGATATAGAAAATCACTACCTAACCAACTTTAACAGTGGATTTAGCAAATACTATGGCACATCTTGGAGACAGAATTCTGAACATATTATTTTAGACAATGGAATTACAAAATACAAATCTTACCTTAATGAAGTAAAACAGTATAAAATTGTACCAGATAGCCTGCATTGCACGATATACGCCTACAAAGCCTTAAAAGCAGGTCTAAACGACAATCAACTTAACAAATTAGAAAAAACACATAAAGCTATATGGAAATCTCGAGAAATAGCTGGTTGGAGCATTGGTTATATTTTGGTAAAGTATTTTAAATGGAAAGCGTATTTAATTATAAATTCTAATTCCGCAGAATATAATCACTGCTTAAAATCATATAATAAGAATAAATCTTATCCCGTTTGGAAACAACCCAATATTCCTTTAGAAGCCTTTTTTATTATTGGGCAACATGATACAGAAATTAATAATTTACTACTAAAAAATGAATTTGGTTGGGGTTTTAGCGAACAAGGAATCCATACATGGATAACCAGATATAACCGCTTAAAAGAATGTAATTGGTTAGGTGCTCCATCCAAAAAATATCAAGAGTCTGTTAACGACAAACCTCTTTTTATCACAACAAAATTTAGTGATTATAATGACTATAATTCTCATGTTGTTGTTTTCCCTCCCAGTTTTTAACATTCATAAAGACTTAAAAGTCAAAATCATTTAATAAACGACATAACTTCTGATAAAAATATACAGTAACTCAAATAAGAGAGTCAAAATGAAAAGTCTATTTTTAGTCGTATTAACCTCTATCATGTTTATATTTTATTCGTGTAAAGAAAATGCACCTAATAAAGCAGAAAACAGCAAAGATGTCAACGCTTTAAAACAGGAAAACAAAATACTCAAACCCAAACAAAAACAAATTGTTTTTAATGATGGAACCAAAATGAATATTAAAGGTAATGCATACATAAAAGAAGACGTAGACTCTATTAAGACAGAAAGAAAAACATTTGATGCTGTTTATCAATATTATGGAAAATCGCCTTTAAACAAAACACTTTTTAAAGCTTTAAACAATAAAGATGACTTTAAAAACATAAATAAAATAACAACTGCTCACGCTATAATTATTCATAATAAAGATACTATTTACATTAGTGGTTTTGAAAAAGCAAAGTGCATGAAAAGAAATAAAAACAAAGAAATAGCTGCTAAAATTTATAGTATATATACGAATAACAGTCGAACAAATATTATGATTATAGAAGATTTTCTATAAAAGATAGCAATTATCAAAACGCGTTTACTAAATCCATCAATGGCATACTATATTTGAGATTGGCAACATTTTACATAAATTAAGACAAGATATTTTAACTACGCAATTTAAAAATGTTTAAAACATTTATTAATATTATACCAATTTAATTATTAAATATCGCATTGAAAGCATTTAAATAATGATGATTTCCAGTAATTGATTTTATTGTTTG
>CANMQH010000014.1 GCA_947499935.1 uncultured Algibacter sp.
AGTCTCGGGTACACGCTCACTCAACTGAAAATTAGAAAACAATTTCTCCTGATAATACTTCTTTCCTTGCATAACTAAAGTTAAACAAAAACACTATTTTTAACAAACACTTGTGCAACAAGCACACCGTGTATAATTAATTGCTGCCGACTTTTCCTCACGGAAAATTCATTTGAATTAATTAACTTCGTACTATATCAGAAAACACTAACGAATTTACAGCAGCTAACCATATACAAACCGTTCGCTTACTTGAATTTCAAAACTGCATTTAGCCGCGGGACGTTGTAGCTAATTTAAAATGACCACTTATTTAATCCGACAATATCGTCAGAAAAACAAAAAAAGGACTTCTCTGCTTTGGTAAAGTTAGTCTAACAATAAATTTGAGTGAAAATAAAAAACTGGAAATTATAGAAAATTATACTGAAAAAAAACTTTTAGACAAGATAGAAGGTTTCAGACCTAAAAATGATGATTTTACACCTTTAGAAACTCTTTTTAATGAACTTTATGATAAATTTTTAAAAACAAATACATCAAATAAAGCAATAGTTACCTTATTTAAAGTATTAGAAAGATTCAATGAGGTAAGTGAGCCTCATGTATTTTGGGATATAATGAGTACACTAGAAGGCATGGACGGTTTTGAACAAGAATATGTGAATTCTTTAAAAAGAAAAGCTTCCGATATAACTATGATGAATCTAAACGCTCTTTTTAATTCTGATGTTAGTTATGTAGGAAGTGAAAAGATGAAAGACCTTTTAGCTCACATTACGAACAACCCTAATACAACAAGTTCAATAGTAAAATATATAAAAGAAGAATTTGTTGAAATAGAAGAAGAAAAAGTTGTAGATGAGATTAGATGGATAAAAAAGCCGTCTCAGAAAAGCATTATAGAAAAGAAGAATAAATGGTGGGAATTCTGGAAGTAAAAACCACCTACAACAATGGCTATAATTAATACGGGTTTTGGTTTTTAATCCAAAGTTTAATGTGTTTTTATAAAATCCTTCAAATCTTTTGATTTGGCTTTAAAATGAAAAGATAAAAAGCTTTGGCTAAGTGCAAGTTCGAAAGTTACAGATCTCCTACTTCCGGACTAACCATAGACGCGGGACGTTTTAACCAATTGTGTCCCGTTCTGAATAAAGTCTACATAGTTTTAAATATTATTTACAGAAATTATAAAGTAAATAGATATTACAAAAAACGTTTGAAATTAAAAATTTTAGCTAAACTTAGTACTGAAAAATATACTAATCCATTGTTAACAATCATTTGAATGAACTCCAAAAATTTAATCAGTATTAATTTATTATAACCCTAAAAATCTAAAGAATCAAATCTTGTTAGTAAAACGAGCTTATCACGACAAAGTTTTGGTAGATTTAGTTTTAATTACCTATATTTCAAATCACTAACTATAAAATTAAAAATTATGAATGCAAAAGTTTTTATGGCTCTAAGAATTTTACTTGGAGTTTTCATCTTAGTTTTCGGACTTAATAAATTCTTGAATTTTTTACCAGCCCCAGCGAGTATGTCTGCAGATGCAGGTGCTTATTTTGGCGCATTGGTTAACTCAAAAACCTTAATATTAGTTGCTATAGTTGAAATCGCAGCTGGGTTAGCATTAATTCTTAATAAATTTGGTGCTTTATTAGCGTTAATTTTAATGAGTGTTTCTGTAAATGCAGTATTATTCCATGCTGTTCTAGACCTCGGAAATATAGCTCCTGCACTAGCGTTATTAGTTTTAAACATTATTGCTATTTACGGCTATAAGGATAAATATAAAGATTTATTAAAAGGATAACATTTTATAAAGCCTGTTCTATAAAATAGACCTCTAAATGATACATAATTTTATAGAACAGGCTTCTCTTATATCTTAATTTTATAAATGCGTAACTTTGACTTATTAAAGCTTAATAGTTTTATAATATTTTGAAGCTAAAAATTAAACATATAAATATAGTTTACCCCCTTATTTTTATAATTACAATAGGGCTTCTCTTTTCGTGTGGTAATGCAAAAAATTATTCTATATCCCAAACTTCAATTGAAATCCCCCCAAGAATCATATTTTTAAATTATCATATCAAAAAAACTTTAGGCACTTCAAAAAGCATCAGCCTTACGGGTAAAACTGTGGTCGATGGCAAATTTAAAAACCCTAAAACAACAACAAAAGACACTTATGGCGATTTAATATGTCTTCAACTGGATAAAAAATCGAATATTTTAGAACGAACCACCATAAAAAATCCATTATTTAAAACGATTGAATTTATTGATGATTCTAAATCATTTCATACAAAACATATAGATTTAGATAGTACGAACTTTTCTGTCAGGCTTCAATTAAAGCAAAATGCACAGTATATTAGTCTAATAGAAGTTAATCTCAATAACACATCAGTTTCTAAACCATTAATAACTACTAAGCTTAATTAATTGATGAAATTTTTATTTTTAATATTATTCTTAAGTTTTCAGAGCATGCTAGCCCAAACATTTCCTGTGGAAGCTATTAAAGTTTCTGGAGATAATGAGAAGCGTATAAATCTTGTGATATTGAGTGAAGGTTATCAAATGCATGAATTAGATGATTTTATAACCCATGCTACTAATTTTAGTAACGACATGTTTAGTCAGTCTCCATTTCTAGAATATGCCGATTATTTTAATGTTTACGCTATAAGAATCCCGTCTATAGAAAGTGGCGCTGACCACCCCGCAACCGCTACCGATGTGACCGAACCTGCATCTCCTACCAAAAATGTAGATACCTATTTTAATGCTACTTTTGATTCTTTTGGGTTTCATAGATTGTTATTCTATGAGATTGATGGAAATAATGCAAACAATACACAGCAAAAAATAAACATGGTTTTAGCCAATAACTTTCCAGAATATGATCAAGCATTAATACTTGTAAATTCTACTGTTTATGGAGGTAGTGGCGGTCAATTCCCTATGGCATCTAATGCCACTAGTGCCAGTGAAATAGCTATTCATGAACTAGGACACTCTTTATTTGATTTAAAAGATGAATATTATCCTGGCGATATTCTAGCTGCCGAGGCTATAAACATGACTCGAGAAACCGACCCTACTTTAATTAAATGGAAAAACTGGTTAGGCACTAACAGCATTGGTATTTATCCTTATGGTGCTTCTGGAGAACCAGCAAAATGGTATAAACCACACCAAACTTGTAAAATGCAATTTCTTGGTGTTCCGTTTTGTGCCGTTTGTAAAGAAGGTATTATAGAAAAAATACATGATTTAGTATCCCCTATTGATGAATATTCACCATTTCCTAATACTATAACCGCATCCGGTTCTCCGCTAGATTTTAAGCTTAATTTAATTAAACCTACAGCCAATACTTTACAAAATACATGGATGCTTAATACGGTAACTATAGCTAACGATGTTGATGATATTTCTCTAACAGAAAGTCAATTAACTATCGGTATAAATACATTAACGGCTATTGTTACTGATGTTACACCGCTTTTAAAAGTTGATAACCATGAAACTATCCATGTTAATGCTGTAACATGGACTATAAATTACTCTACGACTTTAGGTATTGAAGATATAAGCAGTGTAAAACACAACTTTAACATTAAAGTTTTTCCAAACCCAACTCAAGACATTGTCAATTTTAAAATTGAAAGTAATGCCGAGAATAATCTTAAAATTGATATTGTTAGTATAGATGGTAAACAGCTTAAATCTTTAACCATTTTTAACGCTATAAATTCTCAAATAGATCTTAGTAATTTTACTAATGGAATTTACATAGCTAATTTTTATTCTGGAAATACATTAATAGCAAGTAAGAAGTTAATTAAAAATTAGATTTTATTAAATCAAAAAAATAATTAATCCTATGAATTATTAAGCTGTTTTTTTTAAAATCAATTCATTTCTAGTCATTTTTAAAACCTTGAATACCTTTCCTTTTTTAAAAAAAGGTTTGGTTGTTTTAAAAACAAAATCTCTCTTGTAAAATTTCCATTTTATATTTTCAATACGAAGATTATTATTACCATTCCCACATCGAGGTCTATTTCGATTAGGAAAACTCAAATTACCAGTATTAGACAATTTAATTAACAAATTATCTTGTTTTATATATCCAATCTTTCTTTTAAAAACCAGATTCTCATCGCTCAATTTAGATTCTAAAGACCAAGTCCCCACTAAGTAGTATCTATCCGTTTCTGCCGAAGTTCTATTTTGAGATTGACCAATGTTAATAATGGATAGAAAAATGATTATAAAAACAAAGCATCTGCTCATAATAGTAATTTGAATAGGTAATAATTTATATCTGGATTACATTTTTAACGATTATTTTAAATAATCATCTTATCACTTTGGCGGGTATTTAATGAACACCTTTTCAACTATAGCTTGCAAACGCTCTTCTCGTTTTACGGGAGTTGCTTTAGGGTTAAAACTAGATTCGCTTACTGCCTGCCAAAAAAGTTCTTTTTTATTTTCATCTACAAAATCGATAGTGATTTGACGGTTTATATTGGCCTGCCCTATAGGTAAACCTATAGAAATTCCGCCACCAACATTACCACCGCCGCCGCCTAATCCAACACCCACAGTTTGCCTTTGTGGGTCTTGATATTCGTTACTTTTAATATCAATAAAAAAATCTGGTGTATCAGAAAACGTAAAACCTTTTTGACTCATGCTCTGATCTATAGCATTTAAGAGTCTTTTGGTATCCAATTCACTCAAACCCGTTTTCATATCAGCATAATAATTATAGGTCTTATAACTATTAAAATTAGTTGCCATATCAAAATCATAATTTACACGAATGGGAGCGCAAGATGTTACAAACAAAATGAGTGTGATGTATAAAATGTTTTTCATGTGATATATTTTACATAAAGTTAATCAAAAATTGTTCCAATTACATATAAGAAAATAAGTATATCATTAAATTATTATCTGAGTATAAAGTTTATAATTCTATTATCACAATTTTATTTGTTCATACATTTGTTACAGTATTTCAAACCAAAATTTATGCAAAAACTAATATTAAAAATTATTTTTTTATCTGTACTAATTACAATATCTACCACAGCACAAAACAGCCCTAGACCACAAGATCCTAAAACGCCTTTTAACTATATTTCGGAAGATGTCTTTTTTACAAACAAAGACGCAGACAATATTAAACTCGCTGGAACATTAACACGACCAAAAAACAAAAAAAAGCCTGCTGTAGTGATTTTAATTTCTGGTTCTGGCCCACAAAATAGAAATGGAGAAATTAAAGCCTTTAATCATAGACCTTTTTTAGTAATCTCAGATTATTTAACCAATCATGGTATAGCCGTATTGCGCTACGATGATAGAGGAACAGCTAAAAGCGAAGGCCAATTTGCCCAAGCTACCTCTAAAGATTTCGCTACAGATGTTGAAGCTGCCATGACGTATTTAAAAACCAGAAATGATATTAACACTTCCAAAATTGGATTAATTGGACATAGTGAAGGAGGGCTTATTGCTCCCATGATTGCGACCAACAACAAAGATGTTGCTTTTATGGTATTATTAGCTGCGCCTGGTGTTGATGGGGCTAAAGTTTTAGAAACCCAATCTAGACGTGCTGCAGAACTAGCTAACACCAATATGGGCTTAATAGATGAAAACGAAAAACTTACAAAAATTATTTACGGCGTTATAAAAAACAACACGAATATTGACCGCATTAAAACAAAAATTACGGATAGCCTTAATGATTACAAAGTAAAAAACCCCATGTCTATGTTATCACCTGTAATTACTCCTGTTTTCATTAATCAGCAACTAAAAATCTTAAAATCTAAGTGGTTACTGCATTTTATTAAAACAGACCCAAAAGATTTTTTATCTAAAACCACATGTCCTGTTTTAGCTTTAAACGGTAGCAAAGACTTTCAAGTTGTTTCAACAATAAACTTAGAAGGTATAAAAAACGCATTAGAATTAGCTAAAAATAAAGATGTAACCATAACGGAAATAAATGATTTAAACCATTTATTCCAAACTGCTAAAACTGGAAGCTTACAAGAATACGCAACCATAGAAGAGACTTTCTCGCCTTTGGCTTTAAAATTAATATCGCTTTGGATTAATAAGCGTTTTTAAAAATATTAATCTTTTAGTTTAACATCTTCCAAAGTTCATCTTTAAGTTCTGTAAGACCTTGTTGCGCTACAGATGAAATAAATTTATATGGAATAGGTAATTCGTTATCTAACTCTATTTTAAGTTCTGCTTTCAGCTCATTATCTAACATATCGCACTTAGTAATGGCTATAATACGGTCTTTATCCAGCATTTCTGGATTGTATCGTCGGAGTTCATCTAAGAGGATATCGTATTGTTTTTTAATATCTGTAGCATCTGCTGGAATCATAAAAAGCAAAATAGAATTACGTTCTATATGTCGTAAAAAATAATGCCCTAAACCTCTACCCTCAGCGGCTCCCTCTATAATTCCAGGAATATCGGCCATAACAAAAGTTTGAAATTCGCGATATTTAACAATACCTAAATTAGGTTTTAGTGTTGTAAACTCATAATCTGCAATCTTAGGTTTTGCAGATGTAACAACAGATAATAACGTAGATTTACCTGCATTAGGAAAACCAACCAAGCCAACATCTGCAAGTAGTTTTAACTCTAAGGTTATATACCTTTCTTCTAATGGAATACCTGGTTGCGCATAACGTGGTGTTTGGTTCGTAGAGGTTTTAAAATGCCAGTTTCCTAAGCCTCCTTTACCACCTTGAGCTATAATTCTTTCTTCACCATTATCCGTGATTTCCATGATGATATCGTTAGTTTCGGTATCACGCACAACGGTTCCTAATGGCACATCAATGTAAACATCTTCACCATCTGCACCAAAACTCCTACCACTACTACCATGCCCACCATGTTCTGCTCTAAAATGTTTTTTAAATTTTAAATGTAAAAGTGTCCATAGATTTGAGTTTCCTCTTAATATAATATGACCACCGCGACCACCATCTCCACCATCTGGACCACCTTTGGCAATGTATTTTTCTCTGTGTAAATGCACAGAACCTTTACCTCCATTTCCAGAAGCAACATACATTTTTACGTAATCAACAAAATTTCCTTCAGTCATTATTTAAGTTATTTTTACTTTTATTTATCTAAAAGTAATAAGCGCTATATTAAAATTTAAAAATACAAAAACTATAACTTCAATACTAAAAGCTATAGTTTTTAATTATGCAACAAACTACTTATCAGTAGTTTATATTTTATCAATAACAGTACTTAAACGTACTGTTATATCATCTATACTTCCAACACCATCAACACCAAAATACTTATTTTGGTCTGCATAATAGTCTTTTAAAATGGCTGTTTTATCGTAATATTCTTTAACTCTGTTTCTAATTATAGATTCGTCTGCATCATCAGCTCGACCGCTTGTTTTTCCCCTTTCAAGCAAACGCTTTACCAATATTTCATCATCCACTTCTAAAGCAATCATAGCATTAATTTGAGAATCCTTGCTTGCCATTAATTTATCTAGTGTTTCTGCTTGAGGGTTTGTTCTAGGGAAACCATCAAAAATAAACCCTTTAGCATCTGTATTTTTTTCTACTTCTGCATTCAACATATCAATAGTTACTTGGTCTGGAACTAATTCGCCTTTATCTATGTATGATTTGGCTAACATCCCTAAAGCAGTTTCGTTTTTAATATTAAATCTAAAAACATCGCCTGTAGAGATATGTACTAAGTTATATTTCTCTTTCAAAAAATTTGCTTGCGTTCCTTTTCCTGCTCCTGGAGGGCCAAATAATACTAAGTTTGTCATATGTTGCGTTTCTTTTATTTGATATACTTCTGGTAAATTTCTTCCTAAACCGTTATAGTCTAAACCATAACCTACTATAAATTTATTAGGTATTTCTATACCTACATAATGTAATTTAAAATCTTTTTTATAGGCTTCAGGCTTGTAAAAAAGTGTTGCTATTTTTAAGGATTTTACCCTTTCGTTTTTAAATATCCTGTAGACTTCATGAAGTGTATTTCCTGTATCTATGATGTCTTCCAAAATAACCACAGTACGCCCTGTTAAATCTTGAGTTAAACCAATTAATCGCTGAATATCTTCGGTAGATTTAACACCTTGGTAAGAAGCCAATTTTATAAAGGTAACTTCGCATGGCTTAGGATATTTCTTAACAAAATCGCTTACCACCATAAACGAACCATTTAAAATACCAATAAAAACTGGGATTTCATCACCAATATCTTCAGCAATTTCGGTAGCTAAGCGTTCCATCGCATCATCAATCTCTTTAGCAGAAATAAATGGTTTAAAATATTTGTCGTGTAGCTTTATCACAGGCGCAAAAATTAAAGATGCAAAGATAATCAATAGATTACCTAATAACGATTTTTTGATTTATGATTTCGGAACTAATTTAAGATTTAAGTGTATTTTTGCATATCTTAAATCACTTTCAGTACACATAAACATGACAAACTATTTTTCTTCAAACTTTAAACTTGGTATTCTTGGCGGTGGTCAACTTGGCAAAATGCTACTTTATACCACTAGAAAACTTGATATACATACCAATATACTAGACGCTAGTAATGAGGCGCCATGTAAAATGGCTTGTAATGAATTTCACTTAGGTGATTTAATGGATTATGATGCCGTTTACAATTTTGGAAAACAAGTGGATGTTTTAACTATTGAGATTGAAAATGTAAATGTAAATGCATTAGAAGCACTTGAGAATGAAGGCGTAAAAGTATACCCTGCATCTCAAACGCTTAGAACAATACAAAACAAAGCCACGCAAAAATTATTTTACATAGACCATGCATTACCTACGGCTCCGTTTACTCGTTTTGCATACACATCAGAAATTAAAGACGCTATAGATAACGGCGGTTTAAGCATCCCTTTTGTTTGGAAATGCGCTCAATTTGGATATGATGGTACGGGTGTTAAAATCGTTAAAACCGTTGAAGATTTAAAACACCTACCAAATGTAGAATGCATTGCTGAAGCGCTTGTGCCTTTTAAAAACGAATTAGCTGTTATTGTGGCCAGAAATGCCTCTGGAGAAACTAAAACATATCCAGTTGTAGAAATGGAATTTCACCCAGAAGCCAACCAAGTAGAATATGTTATTTGCCCTGCTAGAATAGATAAAAACATAGCATTGAAAGCTCAAGAAGTGGCCTTAAATGTCTCTAAAGCTTTTAATCATGTAGGCCTGTTGGCTGTAGAAATGTTTCAAACACAAAACGATGACATCCTTATAAATGAAGTGGCACCAAGACCTCATAATTCTGGACATCAAACCATTGAGGCTAGCTACACTTCGCAGTTTGAGCAACATATTAGAGCCGTATTAAATTTACCTTTAGGACGTACAGAGAGTAAAGTTGGAGGCGTTATGGTTAATTTAGTTGGTGCAGAAGGGCATACTGGAAATGTTGTCTATAAAAATATTGAAACCATTATGAAAATGGATGGTGTTACACCTCACATTTATGGTAAAAAACAAACCAGACCTTTTAGAAAAATGGGACACGTTACTATTGTAAACGAAGATTTAAATGAAGCACGTAAAATAGCTGAAGAGGTTAAAAAGGCCATTAAAGTGATAAGTGAGTGAGTAACTGCTAAAATTTAAAACCTCTAGATAAAGGGATATCATCTCCATTAGTCATAAAAACAAATACGCTTGAATACTGTTTAACAAAGTTTTGATTTATAATATAAGATCGATGGCATTTTATAAAATTTGGAGGTAACTGCTTTTCTATATCAGAAATTTTTCCTCTTACAAATTCTTTTTTAGCATCCGTAGTATATAAATTTAGATAGTGTCCATCTGATTTTATGTAAATTAACTCTTCTAAATAAACCTTAGATTTGTTTTTAAGAATAATATAATTATTGATAACTAACGCTTTTACTGTTTCTAACTCTGTTTTTGTTTTTTGGTGCTCTTCTTCCAAAACATCTTTTTCTTTAGTCAATAATCTTTTTTTTCTATCAACTTTCTTCCATCTCACAAAAGAATAAAGTGCTAATAAAAACACCATTAATAGTAAAACACTAAAGACGAGCCTATTTTTATTAAATTTACTCTTAAAAGAAGTTAATTTTTTAATTGTATTATCTTTTTCTTTGGTTTGATATTTTACATCTATCTCATAAAAGTTACTATTCTTCTTAAAATCATCAATTAAATTATTGTATCTATTATAAATAGCATCATAGCTAGCCATAGTAATGGTGTCTTTTAACCCATAATATGCATTACCGTAT
Organism: uncultured Algibacter sp.; assembly: GCA_947499935.1. Classification (GTDB taxonomy): domain Bacteria; phylum Bacteroidota; class Bacteroidia; order Flavobacteriales; family Flavobacteriaceae; genus CANMQH01. The sequence continues at coordinate 10,385 of CANMQH010000014.1, forward strand.
TGATTAGCGACTATTCTTGCTATTTTTATTTTATATTTTTGATTAGGAACTGTTTTTATTTGATTTAAAAAATATATTGCTTTTTTATAATCTCCTTTTGTATTCTCATTAACGGCTAGATTTATTAAACCATAAACCTGCCTAAGATAATCGTTATTATTTCTAGAAAACTCAAGACTTTTAGATAATGAAACATTGGCTTCTTTAAAGCGTTTTAATGAGGTATATAAATTTCCTAAATTTAAAAGTATTCCCGACTTAAATTCTTCGTTATTTTTATAATAATTAGTTTGTTGTATCGCTTTTATTTTTTGATAAGCTAAATCAAATTTCAAGCTATCTATAAATAAATCTTTGAAGTTTTCGTTTTCAATTTTCGCGTACCATTTATCCGATTTATCTAATTTAATCTCCTCTTTAAGTAATTGAAGAAAATAACGTCTGTCTCTCTTATAATTATGTTTACTTGATTCAACAACATGAAGTTGAAATAACACATTTCTATAATCTTCCTCATTTAAAGTTTTCTTTTTTAGTTCTTTTTCAAAAACTTTATAGTAGGTTGCATAAGCCGAATCTTCGCAATTTATATTTTGGTACAATTCGGCTATTAATAATTGCTTTTTAGCATCATACAAGCTCTTATCTAACTCATGTTTAAGCTGTACTATTTGCTTTAATTGTTTACCATAAAAAGATTGATACGATATAGAATCTTGAGAGATATCTTGACACCATACAAAACAACTTAATAAACAAAAAAAGCACTTCATATTACCCTTCTGTTATAGATACAACACCTCCATTAGCACCTTGGCGAGGTCGCTTTTCATGTCCCTTCAAATTCAAAAGAGGAACATCACATGGCTTTAAATTCATCGTAGTTCCATTACCTTTCAAAAAAGAAGCAAAACCTTCCTTTGCTACATCATCAAGCTCTTTATTATCATTAAAAAAGAAAACTCTCAATTTTTTTATTTTTATGTCTTTTAGAGTTTTAGATATTTCCTTTTCAATTACAAACGATTTTCTTCCAAGTAAAATCTCTCTAGAAAAAGGATGTCCTATCTGTAGAATTATCCCATAGCATTTGCCTTCTTTAGCTTCTTCGCTAATAAAGTGTATTCTTTTTTTTGATTTAAACCCCTTATACTTGACTCCTAAAAATACAGCATAAAAATTAATTTTACCAGTATCTTCTTCCTTAAAGGCTTTTAAAACGATGTCTCTCATAATTATTTGTTTTATTAATTTGTTATTATTTTTATAATTTAAAAGGAATTCCTAAGCTTATTTTTATAGACGTATTTTCCCATGTTTTAGTGTTGTACGCTAGTGCTTCAAAACCTCCAAGAATTCTAAAAGTTATTTTATTTTTATCTTTTTCATCTTGTTTCCTAAAAGCAAAACCTGCTAAAGCCGTGTATCTATTTTCGTAATTTACAAAATCTAAATTTTGAAGTGCAAAACTATGAGACGCACTCCCTGTAAATCCAAAATTTTCTGTAATAAAAAAACTAAATTGACCTCCAAAAGATCCTGTCCAAAAGGTTCTTTTTAAATCTTGATATCTCCCAATTTGGTTATTTTCATTATCAATAACAAAAACCGTGTTGTTTTGTTCTGCCACTAAAGGCGTCCTTTCATTTAAAATAGCATCAAGAAAACTTCCCACAGTTATTTTACCAAAGCCTTGTAAATTTAAAAGTTTATTATTTTTAAGTCTACTAACATTGTAACTAAAAACAGCATTTAACCTTGGTATATTTTTCACAGGCTCTATGTTGTTAAATACGCTTAATGAATCTATATCTATATTTTGATTTTCAACACTTAATGATGTTTTAACCCATTTTACAAAATGTCCTTTAAGATTATTATTTCGTGTATCAAATTCTACAATTTCCGAATCAATATATTTATCGGTATTCAAAACGATATCCTCAAAGGCTCTTATATTTTGCGTTAATTCTTCAATAATCTTATTATTGTCTTTTATTTTTTTCAGTTCATCATAAACCAAAGGCCTTTCTTGTTTTAAAATTGAATTATTTTCTATCTTTAAAGTATCCATTTTTTTAATTGATGCTTTATAGCTTTTCTCAAGTATTTTAAATTGACTAACAAGTTTATCTAAAGAATCCTTTCGCTTCTTTTTTAGCTCCATACAATTATTCTTATCGTAATATTGAGATGTTTTTCCAATAATTTTATTATGCGTTATTACAGCACCAATATTGTCACTCCATGCGCCATTACTGTACAAAAATCCGCCTTGAGAAGCCGTAAAAATTCCAATATTAAAATAATGCTTCTTTTTTAAATTGAAATTAAAGCCCACATTTAACTTTGCTCCATCTTCGTTATTAGTAAAACCAATAGCTGTATTATTTGTAGTATTACCATTTTCTCCAAAAATTACTCGACTTTTAATAGCCTTGATATTAGTATTATAAACATCGTAATGTATGGACTGTGTTACACAATTATACGCATATAAAACATTATTAAGCTTAGCATTAATAGCTTTAGTAAAAGAATATTTTTCTTTACTCAAAATTACAAACTGACCATAATCTTTTAAGTAAACAACTTGCTTTTTATCATTTGTTAAAGCAAAAATGGTCGTTTTTTTATTGACAATAATTTCTTTGGAATTAAACTTTATGATGTTTCCTATATTTAGTGAGTCATTTGTGATACGAACCTTGTCTAAATCTGATATATCAAAACCTAACTCGTTTTTTAAAACCTTATTTATGTCACTTCGGTTTCCATTTGACGACCTTTTAATTGCATTAAAAAAAGCCTCTATATCATTTACACCTTCAAACAACTTAAGAAACGCCTCAGATTTTAATGATTTTTCAGATTCTGTAAGTAAGTCCTTTTGGGCTTGTACAGCATTAATAAAAAACAAGAATGCACATAACATTAAGTATTGTTTTAAGTTTTTCATCGTATTTTTTTTAGTTGATTAACACCTCAAATCTCAGCAACTACATAGAGTTTAACAAAAAAATGTCGTGAATCACATATTAAATAGCGTGAATTGTATATACTACTTTCAGGTTAAATATTTTCTACTTCTCATTTATTTAATCTATAAAATGAAAAATGTATTTTTACATCTTAAAACAACCTTATGAATAAAGTAGGAATCATCATGGGAAGCAAAAGCGACCTACCTGTAATGCAAGATGCCATAGACATCTTAAAAGGATTTGATATAGAAATAGAAGTCGATATTGTTTCGGCACACCGTACTCCAGAAAAATTATTTGATTATGGAAAACATGCACACACAAGAGGTTTTGCTGTGGTTATTGCTGGCGCAGGAGGCGCTGCACACTTACCAGGTATGATAGCGTCTTTATCGCCACTTCCTGTAATTGGAGTACCTGTAAAGAGTAGCAATTCTATAGATGGGTGGGACTCTATCTTATCCATTTTACAAATGCCAGGTGGTGTACCTGTTGCTACCGTAGCTTTAAATGGAGCCAAAAACGCAGGTATTTTAGCCGCTCAAATAATTGGCAGTAACGACCAAAGTGTTTTAAACAAAATTATAACCTATAAAGAAGATCTAAAAATAAAGGTACATGATTCTGCAAAAGATTTAAAATGAAAAAAGCCCCGAAATACATCGAGGCTTTTCAGCTATTAACAAATAATCCTTTTGAGTAAGTCACCCAATTTACTATTGACTGCAAAAATATAAAAAAAATACTATGTACGCATAGTATTTTGAATTTTAACATATTAATTAAAAATGATACAAAATATTCTATTTAATAGTTTTAAAACACCATATAATACAGCTCCTTTTTCACAAATTAGCAATAAAGATTTTCTACCAGCATTTAATCATGCCATAAAAGACGCTAAATCAGATATTGATAATATTGTTAAAAATAACGAGAAGCCTTCATTTAAAAATACTATTGAAGCTTTAGATTTTTCGGGTGAACAATTAGACAGAATATCAAGCATTTTTTTTAATTTAAATTCTGCCGAAACCAACGAAACTATTCAAAAAATAGCACAAGAAGTGTCTCCGCTTCTTTCAGAATTTAGTAACGACATTACTTTAAATGAAGATTTATTTAAACGTGTAAAGGCTGTTTATGATGCTAAATCTACATTAGGTTTAACTATAGAACAAACCACATTACTAGACAAAAAATATAAAAGCTTTTCTAGAAATGGTGCTAACTTACCCGAAGACAAAAAAGAAACACTCAGAGACATAGATAAAAAACTTAGTAAGCTTAAATTAAAATTTGGCGAAAATGTTTTAGCAGAAACTAACAAATTTGAAATGCTTATTACCAATGAAGCTGATTTAGCAGGTTTACCCGATGGTGCTAAAGAAGCTGCTAAACAACTTGCCGAATCTAAAGATAAAACAGGCTGGTTAATCACCTTAGATTACCCTAGTTATATCCCTTTTGTAACTTATGCTAATAATAGAGCTCTAAGAAAAAAAATAACTATAGCCGCAGGAAGTAAAGCTTTTAAAGGTGACAACACAGATAATCAAGGCAATGTCTTACAAATTGCTAAATTAAGGCATGAACGGGCTAATTTACTAGGTTATAAAACACATGCTCATTTTGTGCTTGAAGAACGTATGGCACAAACGCCTGATAATGTTCTTAATTTTTCTAATGAATTATTAAATAAAGCAAAACCGGCAGCAGAAAGAGAATTTAAAAATCTTGAAAACTTTGCCAAAGACCTTGACAATATTGACAGATTAGAGAAATGGGATGGATCTTATTATTCAGAAAAATTAAAACAAAAATTATTTAGCCTTGATGATGAGTTATTAAAACCCTATTTTAAATTAGAAAATGTTATAAACGGTGCTTTTACAATTGCTAACAAATTATTCGATTTAAATTTTGAAGTTATAGATACCATAGATAAGTATCACGACGATGTGCTTACTTATAAAGTAACAGATTCTAAAGGCGATTTTATTTCTATTTTCTATGCCGATTTTTTTCCTAGAGCTGGCAAACGAAACGGGGCATGGATGACATCCTTTAAGCCTCAGTACAAAAAAAACGATGAGAATAGCAGACCACACATCTCTATAGTTTGCAACTTTACTAAACCTACAAAAACAAAACCATCGCTTTTAACGTTTAACGAAGTTACAACGCTATTTCATGAGTTTGGCCATGCGCTACATGGTATGCTGGCCAACACCACCTACCCTAGCCTATCTGGCACAAGTGTTTATTGGGATTTTGTAGAATTACCAAGTCAGGTTATGGAAAACTGGTGTTACGAAAAAGAAGCGCTAGAATTGTTTGCCAAACATTACAAAACGGGAGAAGTTATCCCCATGGATTTGGTCGAAAAAATAAAACAGTCAGCGTCTTTCCATCAAGGTATGCAAACCTTAAGGCAATTAAGTTTTGGTTTATTGGATATGAGTTGGCATGGCCAAGACCCATCAAAAATCAAAGATGTAAAAGCGTTTGAATCTGAAATGTTTAAAAACACATCCTTATACCCAGAAACCAAAGAAACCTGCATGAGTACATCTTTTTCGCATATTTTTCAAGGCGGTTATTCTTCAGGTTACTACAGCTACAAATGGGCTGAAGTATTGGATGCTGATGCTTTTGAATATTTTAAAGAACATGGGATTTTTAATAAAATGGTTGCCGATAAATTTAAAAATCATGTATTAAGCCAAGGTGGTACAGAAAACCCAATGACACTTTATAAACGTTTTAGAGGTCAAGAACCTAAACCCGAAGCACTTTTAAAACGTGCTGGTTTAATTAATTAAATACGATATATAAAAGGTTGAATTTAAAATTCAGCCTTTTCTTTAAAAACAAACTTTCAATAATTATTGAAAGTTCAGAAATTATTTATATATTTGTGACATGGAATATCAAGAAGCAAAAGAAAAATTCATAAACACTTGGGGTAGCCTTGGCACACTATGGGGTATTAACAAAGCCATGGCACAAATACAATCTTTACTTTTTATATCTACCAAACCACTTTCTATGGAAGAGATTATGGCAGAACTAAAAATTTCTCGTGGAAACACGAGTATGAATTTAAGACAATTAATGGATTGGGGCATTGTTACAAAAGAACTTGTTCCTGGAGAACGTAAAGAATTTTTTGCAACCGAAAAAGATGTACAAGAATTAGCTAGACATATTGCTAAGGAGCGTAGCCGAAGAGAAATTAAACCCGTTATTAAAATATTAAAAGAAGTGAGTTCTATTGAAGATGATGGAACAGCAAAAACAAAAGAATTAATTAAACAAACCAAAGCATTATTCGATTTAGCTGAAACTGCAGATACCATGATGAATAAAATTGTAAATCAAGAACACAACTGGATTACCAAATCTTTGCTAAAACTTATTAAATAAAAAAATTTGAAATTATGTTTCAATAATTTCTGAAAATTCAATAAATACGTTAACCATGAAAACTGTACTTAAAATATCTAAAATTCTAAACATCATTGCAATATTCTGTATTCTAGGGTTGGCTTACGGCTTAATATTTACAGGAATTTTACAAGTTATTGCTGCCTTATTATTTGTTATTGCAGTACCAAGAGAAAAATTAACATACATCTATTTTATTTTTGTGATACTTTTTATGGCAATCTGGAGAGGTAATATTTTCGGATATCAATTCTTAATACCATTAGGTTTAATAATTTTATTAACCTATGTAATTCACTTTAAAAAAATTTAAACAAAACTTTCAATACTTATACCATTTCTGCATTGAAATAACCGTAATAAAACGTCCTTTTTCCCTTTCTACTTCAACATAAAAAGAAATCGTAACTAAGGCTATGTTTTATTTTTCTATTTCGTATAAAGAAAAAAATCATCATTTTCTTTTACAGTAATTTCAATGCAGAAATGGTATTAAATGAAAATTTCAAATTCATGAATACTAAAATTACACATATAATATTAACTTTTTTCATTGCATTAGTTTGGCTAATAAACGGACTGTTTGTAAAAGTTCTAAACCTAGCGCCAAGACATCAAGACATTGTATCTCAAGTTCTAGGAAGTGAGCACGCAAATACCTTTACTATTACAATAGGTCTTTTAGAAATTCTTATGGCTGTTTGGGTTATAAGCCGCTTTAAAATAAAAACAAATGCGATAACTCAAATTTTAATAGTACTTACCATGAATACTATAGAGTTTACTCATGCACAAGAGCTGTTAATGTGGGGGAAATTAAATTTTGTATTTGCTGTTCTATTCTGTGTCATGGTTTATTATAATGCATTCGTACTGAGTATAAAAAAATAAAAACAATATGTTTAACTTAAAAAATCATCCGTTTGCTGTACAATCTTTTTTTGAGAGCTCATTGGTGTTAACTTTTGCTGTTGAGAAAGAACAGCTTGAAAAGCTAATTCCAGAATGTTTAGAACTTGATACTTTTAAAGACAAATGGGCTTTTGTAGCCGTTGCTATGGTACAGACCAAAGGGTTACGACCAAAAGGGTTTCCAAAATTTATGGGTAACGATTTCTTTTTAATAGGTTACCGTGTTTTTGTTCGCTATAAGAACAAAAAAGGTAAAAACTTAAGGGGCTTATACATTTTAAAATCTGAAACCGATAAAAAGAAAATGGCAATTATGGGAAACATTTTTACGCATTATAACTATACAACAACAGATATAAACCAAGTTAATTTAAATAATGTTAATAACATACACTCTATAAAATCTAAATTTAAAGTTGCTGTAGATTATAATGTAATTGATCCAACAATCCCTAGACATTCGCCATTTAAAAACTGGAAAGAAGCCAGACGGTTTGCAGGTCCTTTACCATTTACCTTCACCTATAATGAAGCCTCCAAAGAAGTCTTGATTATTGAAGGGGTAAGACAAAACTGGAAACCTAAAGCTGTACACATAACTGATTATAATTTTGATTTTCTAAATATATTAGAACTCAAAAACCCTGTTTTAGCAAATGCATTCGTAATTAATAACATTCCATATTATTGGAAAAAAGGTAAAATTGAACCATGGAAATAGAAAGAAAAAAATTTCAGGGCGTATTAAATATTTTAAGTTTTAACAGACATTTTTATGTTATTGGCTTTAGTGTATTATTTTTAATATGTATTAGCTATATCATATTTCCGTGGCCTACAACTCTGTTTTGGCTGATCATTGGAGCATTTATTTACGGACTTACAATGCCATTAATTGTATCTGCCTACGTTTATGATTTTTCTGGATATTATAATTTTGATTGGCTAAAAAAACTAAAAACAAACCTTTTAGAAACTAATCAAATTGTAAATATTAATGCAGGTTTTGATGAAACTAGTTTTATTCTAAAAAAAACATTACCAAATGCCAATTTACAAGTTTTCGATTTTTACAACACAGAGCAACATACAGAACCCGCTATAATTAGAGCAAGAAAAGTAAGTTTGGTCTATCCAAATACCACTCAAATAAAATCTAATAATATCCCTGTACATGACAAAACTGTGGATATCATTTTCTTACTTTCTGCTGCTCACGAAATACGGTCTCATATAGAGCGCCAAAATTTCTTAAAAGAATGTTTGCGAATTTGCAAACCAGACGGTAAGGTTATTATGATAGAGCACTTAAGAGATATACCAAACTTTTTTGCCTTTACATTTGGCTTTACGCATTTCTTTTCAAGAAAGACATGGAAACAATCGTTCAAAAAATCTGGATTTACATCAATAACCGAAATAAAATTCACACCATTCATGTCTATTTTTGAATGTTATCCATAATTTAAAACTTAATCTTATGCACATTCACCTTAATATTATCGGCATTATTTTAATTGTTTTAGCTTTAATTCATATTATTTTTCCAAGATATTTTAATTGGGAAAAAGAGTTAAAAAACATAAATCTGGCAAATCAACAAATTATGATTGTCCATACTTTTTTTATAGCACTAACCGTAGGCTTAATAGGAGTGCTCTGTGTAACCTCTGCATCAGAACTTATAGAGACCAACTTAGGCAAAAAAATATCACTTGGTTTAGGTGTTTTTTGGTTGGTTCGTTTATTTTTTCAATTTTTTGTCTATTCTCCTAAACTCTGGAGAGGCAAACCATTTGAAACATCAATACATATTCTATTTTCAATACTATGGTGCTATTTTTCTAGTATCTTCTTAATTATTGCCATATAGCACTTTGAATTTGATTTTTTTTATTAAAACCATACGCATGACTACAACAACAAACATCCTTAAAAACAAAGAAATCAACAAAATTGAAATGATTGATTTCTATAACGAAGCTACCGAAGATTACAAACATTGGAGCAACGATTTTAATATGCATTTTGGCTATTACATCCCTTTTAAAACTAATCTTTTAAAACGAGACACGATGCTTAATGAAATGAATAATCAGGTATTAAAACGATTACAACTAAAAAACAATAAAGCGTTGTTAGCAGATTTTGGTTGTGGTATGGGAGGCACTATAAGGTATGCTTTAAAAAAGAATAAAAACCTAGTTGCTAAAGGTGTAACGCTATCAGAGTTTCAAGTTACGCAAGGTAATTTATTACTAACAGGCTATAAAGGGCATATTTTAAAAGAAAACTATAATAATACATCATTAAAATCTAAAACTTATGATGCTGCAATAGCTATAGAAAGTTTTTGCCATTCTGGTCATGATAAAAAAGCTTTAAAAGAAGCTTTTAGAATTCTAAAACCTAAAGGCAAGCTTGTTATCGCTGATGCATTCTTAAAAAAACAAGAAGCAACATTATGTCCAGGTGGCTATTATGCGTATAAACAACTATGCAACCATTGGAGTTTAGAAAAACTAGAAAACATTAATAACATGGTATTAAAACTTAAAGCCGAAGGGTTTAGTGATGTTAAAATTGAAGATGCATCATACAAAGTAGCGCCATCTGTGCTGCATGTACCATTTGCAATTATAGGGTTTATATTAAAAAAACTATGGCAAGACAAAACTTTAAAACGAGAAAGCCTGCACAATCTAAAGGGCTCATTCTATGCATTACTTTCTGGATTACACATGAAAAGTTTTGGTTATTATATAATAACCTGCACAAAATAAACTTAAGATTATGTCAATAAAAAAAATTATAATAGCAGGCGGAAGTGGTTTTTTAGGCAGCGTTTTAAACGACTATTTTACCCAAAAAGGATATGTTATAAAAGTCTTAACAAGAACTCCTAAAAACAATAGCGATGTGTATTGGAACGCCAAAGATTTGGGCTCATGGACTGATGAACTTGAAAACGCAGATGTTTTAATAAACCTAACCGGCAAATCTGTAGATTGTAGGTATACTAAAAAAAACAAAAAGCTAATTTATGATTCTAGAATAGATGCTACTCATATTTTAGGTTCTGCCATCAACCTATGTAAAAACCCGCCTAAGGTTTGGTTTAATTCATCTACAGCTACAATATACAAAAGCTCATTAAATAAAGAAATGGGAGAAAAAAACGGAGATATTGGAGATGATTTTTCTATGAACATTGCAAAATCTTGGGAAAAAACTTTCAATGCAATTACTAATCCAAAAACTAGAAAAATTATTTTAAGAACATCTATTGTTCTTGGAAAACATGGAGGTGCATTAACACCACTTATAAATTTAACTAAGTTTGGCTTAGGCGGTCAACAAGCCTCTGGAAAACAAAAAGTGAGTTGGATTCATGAACTTGACTTTGCGAGATCTATAGAGTATTTAATTGATAATAGACAATTAAGCGGTGCCTTTAACCTAAGCGTTCCAAAACCAACTAACAATGAAACACTTATGAAAACGCTGAGAAAAGTTTTAAAAGTACCATTTGGCCTGCCCCATTCCAAACTAATATTAAAAATTGGAGCGGCATTAATTGGCACAGAAACGGAGCTTGTTTTAAAAAGTAGAAATGTAGTTCCTGAGCGACTTTTAGAAAGTGGTTTTGTCTTTTCTTACAGTAAAATAGACCTCGCTTTAAGCAATTTAACAAACAACTGAAATATTCAATATATTTAGCTTATTTTTGCATTTCAAAAAAAAAATACATAAAATAATGTCTAATCATCAAATTAATCCTGATAAGTGGATCGATTTATATTCGGATTACCTATTCAACTACACTATATCCCGTGTAAGCGATAGAGAAATTGCACAAGATTTGGTACAAGACACCTTTTTTGCGGGTTTAAAATCCATGAAAAATTTTAAAGGAGAAGCAAGTGAACGTACTTGGTTAATTTCAATTTTAAAACGAAAAATTATAGACCATTATCGCAAAATAAACTCTAATAAAGGAAAAGCAGAGGTACGTATTAGTTATAATGACGACTCCGAAACTGAAGGTGATTGGCTAGAAGAACGCGTTGCTGATCCTTTTGATAAAACAGCTGAAGATACACTCCAAAATAATGAATTAGGAGACGCTATAAATGCATGTCTAAATAAATTACCCGAGAAGCAAGCTGAAGTTTTTAGAATGAAAACAATTTTAAATTACGAAACGGAAGTTATTTGTAATGAATTAAATATTACAGCGTCTAACCTTTGGGTGATTATTCACAGAGCTAGAACAGCTATGGCAGATTGCTTAAAAGAAAATTGGTTTTAATTATGAGTAATAAAGTAAAAATTTTAATTCCGTGTGACGAAGCAAATCACGTTTGCGACAAAACACAATATAGTGAAGCTTCATTATTAGAAAAAATTAAGCTAAGCATACACCTTATATATTGTAATGCTTGCAGAAATTACACTAAAAATAATGGCAAACTCACTAAAGCTATAAACGGGTCTATTAATCTAGCAAAAAGCGGTAACACGGATTGCTTAAAACAAGATGATAAAGAACTGATGAAAAGAAGTTTTGAGGAAGCTTTGAAAAAACAAAAAGACTAGCTTAATATCAATATAAGCAGCAACCATACAATAGGGATACTCTCAACAAAAAAAGAACTATAATATTTTCTTTGTGTTATCTGTGATAACACTAATAATAGTATTGTTATTAGTGTTATCACAGATAATATTGCTATATCTAATATATTGATATTGTCTTTTAAAAATTCAACTATAAAAAAGAGAAGCATCAGTATTGCACCCAAAACTTTCGTGCGTTTCACCCCAATACGCTGTGGTATCGTAGATAAGCTTAAATGGTCATATTTTAAGTCTCTTATTTCAAATGGAAACATTAATACAATTACAAAAACAAACCTTTGTAATCCCAATAAAATCATATCATTATTTAAACATAAGTTATAGTTTAATATTGGTACAAAAACAGTGACTCCTGTCCAAACTAAAGCTATTATATATATTTTTAATTGACTTACATTTCTTAAAGTAAGTTGTTTTTTTATTGAAAATGGAATAGCATACAAAAAAGTAAGCAACCCCAAACCTACTAAAAAAACCAAGGTTCTAAATTCTAATTTATAGCCATAATAACATAAAAGGATAAAACTTAAAAACGACAAAAACTGTATCAATTTTAGTCCTTTCGCTAAAGCTTTGTGACGAAATTTAGCAATTCCAAAATATTTCACAAAGTTGTATCCAGTAATCGTAGCATAAAACACAAAATACAAAACGCTTTCATCATAATTTAAACCCAATTCAAATAAAGTAATCCATGTCATTGCATAAACAGACAAAGCCACGTGAATACTACTGTTTATATAAAAACCAAAGAGTTGCTTTATAAGATTCATCAAGCAAAAATAACCAAAGTGTTGATAAAGCTACTGATTAGTTGAAAACTTTCAATTACACTCAATAAAATGCATTAAATATTACGTATTTTTGCGAATTATTTAATCAATTTTATTTTAATGAATACAAACGCTTTTGCATTACGCCACATTGGACCACGGGAAAATGACCAAAATGCCATGCTACAAACTATTGGTATAGACTCACTAGACCAATTAATTTATGAGACTATCCCAGATGATATTCGCTTAAAAAACGGATTAAATTTGGACCAACCAATGACAGAACATGAGTATTTATTACATATTCATGAGTTATCTAAAAAAAATAAAGCTTACAAAACATACATAGGTTTGGGGTATCATCCCAATATTTTACCAGCTGTTATTCAACGTAATATATTAGAAAACCCAGGTTGGTATACGGCATACACACCTTATCAAGCAGAAATAGCGCAAGGTAGACTTGAGGCACTTTTAAATTTCCAAACCATGGTTATAGACCTTACAGGTATGGAAATTGCAAACGCATCTTTACTTGATGAGAGTACAGCTGCGGCTGAAGCTATGAGTTTATTGTTTGCTGTTCGCGAACGAAGCCAGAAAAAAGCAGGTATAAATAAGTTTTTTGTTTCAGAAAACATATTACCTCAAACCCTATCATTACTAGAGACTAGAGCCAACCCTATTGGCATCGATTTAGTTATTGGTAACGAAGCTTCCTTCGATTTTTCATCAGATTTCTTTGGTGCTATTTTACAGTACCCGGGAAAAGATGGACAAATTACAGATATTAAAACATTTATAAATAAAGCTAATAACGCTCAAATAAAAGTGGCCGTAGCTGCAGATATTTTAAGCTTAATAAAATTAGAAGCTCCAGGTAAATTTGGAGCAGATGTTGTTGTGGGAACCACCCAGCGTTTTGGTATTCCTATGGGTTACGGAGGTCCACATGCTGCTTTTTTTGCCACCAAACAAGCTTACAAACGAGATTTACCCGGCCGTATTATTGGTGTTACTAAAGACGCTAATGGCAACCGAGCACTACGTATGGCTCTACAAACAAGAGAGCAACATATAAAAAGAGATAAAGCAACATCTAATATATGTACTGCCCAAGTACTTTTAGCCGTAATGGCTGGAATATATGGGGTTTACCATGGTCCAGAAGGCTTAAAATTTATAGCAAATAAGGTCCATAATAAAACAGCTACTTTAGCTACCGCACTAACCAAACTCGGCTACAAACAAATAAACACATCGTTTTTTGATACGATTCAAATAAAAACAAAGGCAAAAAAAATTAAAAAGGTTGCCACAAAAATGAAGGTTAATCTGTTTTATCCAGATTCTAAAACGGTTACCATCTCTATTAATGAAACCACCTCAATAAAAGATATTAATTACTTAATTGCTGTTTTTGCTAAAGTTGCAAAAAAGAAAACCATAGCTGTTTCATCAATCGAACAAGCAAATAATATTGAAGCGTCTTTACAACGTACTTCTACTTTTTTAACTGAGCCCGTTTTTAACACCTACCATTCCGAGACAGAGCTAATGCGCTATATAAAATCTCTAGAACGTAAAGATTTGGCATTAAACCATTCTATGATTTCTTTAGGGTCTTGCACCATGAAACTTAATGCTGCAGCAGAAATGTTACCCTTAAGTTGGTTTAAGTGGGGTAATATTCATCCATTTGCTCCTTTAAAACAAGCTAAAGGATATTTAACTGTGCTTAAAAAACTAGAAGACCAACTAACAGAAATTACAGGTTTCGCCGCAACATCATTACAACCAAATTCTGGTGCGCAAGGTGAATTTGCAGGCTTAATGGTTATAAAAGCTTATCATGAATCTCGTGGTGATCACCATCGTAATATATGCTTAATTCCTTCTTCAGCCCATGGTACAAATCCAGCAAGTGCTGTTATGGCAGGGATGAAAGTTGTTGTTACAAAATCTACAGCAGAAGGTAATATTGATGTAGATGATTTACGCGAAAAAGCAGAATTACACAAGGACAACCTTTCTGCCTTAATGGTAACCTATCCATCAACACATGGTGTTTACGAATCTGCCATTAAAGAGATTACACAACTTATTCATGACAACGGCGGTCAAGTTTATATGGATGGCGCCAACATGAATGCACAGGTAGGATTAACAAACCCGGGTAATATTGGTGCAGATGTTTGCCATTTAAATCTGCACAAAACATTTGCTATACCTCATGGTGGTGGTGGTCCAGGAGTTGGCCCTATATGTGTTGCTAAACAGCTTGTCCCGTTTTTACCAGGCAATCCTTTAGTTAAAACTGGAGGAAAAAAAGCCATTAGCGCAATTTCTGCAGCGCCATTTGGATCTGCTTTGGCTTGTTTAATTTCTTATGGCTATATAAAAATGTTAGGTACTGAAGGTTTAACAGAATCAACAAAAATCGCCATTTTAAATGCCAATTACATAAAACAAAGATTACAAGGTAGTTTTGAAACCTTATATTCTGGCGAATGCGGTAGAGCTGCTCACGAGATGATTATAGATTGCAGACCTTTTAAAGCCAATGGCATAGAAGTTACAGATATTGCAAAACGTTTGATGGATTATGGATTCCATGCACCTACGGTATCGTTTCCAGTTGCTGGCACCATGATGATTGAACCTACTGAAAGTGAAAGTAAAGCTGAAATGGATCGTTTTTGTGATGCCATGATTTCTATTAAAAAAGAAATTGACACCGTAAATAAAAATGATTCAAACAATGTTTTAAAGAATGCTCCGCATACTTTACACATGATAACTAACAACGCATGGGATTATCCTTATTCTCGTGAAGAAGCCGCTTTTCCTTTAGAATATGTTAGAGATAATAAATTTTGGCCAAGCGTAAGACGTGTTGACGATGCTTACGGAGACCGAAATCTAATTTGTTCCTGTGTACCAATTGAAGCTTATGCAGAAGCATAAACAGCACTTTGAACATCGTAAATTAAACTAACTTAAATATGCCTTTTATAAAAAAACATTTATATTGCTAATGTTAATTTATTTAAAGGCATTTTTTTATTTATGAATATTAAAATTACTGGAACAGGAAGTTATATCCCTGTAAATATTGAAAAAAACGAAGATTTTTATAATCACAATTTTTTAAACAGTGATGGCTCTGTAATTAACGCTCCAAACGAGGTCATTGTAAAAAAATTTAAAGCCATTACTGGTATTGACGAACGTCGTTATGTAAAACCACACTTAAACACTTCAGATATAGCTTCTTTTGCCGCAGAAAAAGCTATTAAAAATGCCCATATAAATCCTGAAGACATCGATTATATTATAGTTGCTCACAACTATGGTGATGTAAATCATAATAAAGAACAGAGTGATACAGTACCTAGTCTAGCATCTAGAGTTAAACATCTTTTACGCATAAAAAACCCAAAATGCGTGGCTTACGATTTACTTTTTGGATGCCCTGGCTGGATAGAAGGTGTTATACAAGCCAATGCCTTTATAAAAGCTGGTATTGCAAAAAAATGTTTAATCATTGGTGCAGAAACACTATCTCGTGTTATAGACCCGCACGACAGGGATTCTATGATTTATAGTGATGGTGCTGGTGCCGTTATTATAGAATCTGTAAATGATGAAGGCGGTATTATAAGTCATGAAACAGGAACATATGCATTGGACGAAGCTAATTTTATTTATTTTGGAGAAACTAATAACTCAAAAATAAATGATGATCGCAGATATATAAAAATGCACGGACGTAAAATTTATGAATTTGCATTAATCAATGTACCGCAAGCCATGAAATCTTGTCTTGACAAAAGCGATATTCAAATTTCTAACATAAAAAAAATTTTAATCCATCAAGCAAATGAAAAGATGGACGAAGCCATAGTAAAACGCTTTTACGAATTATATGACATGGAAGTACCAGAAGGTATAATGCCCATGACTATAGAAAAACTTGGAAATTCTAGTGTAGCAACAGTACCTACTTTATATGATATGATTTTAAATGGCGCTATAGAAAACCAAGATATCAAAAAAGGTGATGTTATACTTTTTGCGAGTGTTGGTGCTGGCATGAATATTAATGCTATTGTTTATAAACAATAACCATGTACGAGAAAACTTTTCCTAATAAACGTTTTAAACACACCATACAATTTTTACAAAAACATATACCTAATTCTGAAGATGTTCTGGATTTGGGTATTGTAAATCCATTTACCAAAATTATGCAAGAGCATGGGTATTTGGTAGAAAACACAAAAGGTGAAGATTTAGACATCGATACCTCAACTATAAAAAACTCAAATGCTGATACTGTAACGGCTTTTGAAATTTTTGAACATTTACTTTCTCCATTCACTGTTTTACAATCCATAAAAGCAGATAAACTTGTTACAAGTGTTCCTTTAAAACTTTGGTTTTCTTCAGCATATAGAAGTAAAACCGATATGCTAGATAGGCATTATCATGAATTTGAAGATTGGCAGTTTGATTGGTTATTAGAAAAGGCAGGATGGAAAATTATAGACCGCAAAAAATGGACAAACCCTACAAAAAAACTTGGCATCCGTCCCATTTTAAGATGGTTTACGCCTAGATATTATATTGTTTATGCAGAAAGAGTTTAACTTTGATGATTAAACCTTAACGTTTTGAATTTCTACATCATAATTCCTGCTCATAACGAAGAAAGCTCTGTTGGCTTAACACTAGACTCATTAGTCAATCAATCTTTATTACCAAAACAAGTGGTGGTTGTTAATGACAACTCAACAGATAACACCCAATGTATTGTTGAACGTTATGCTAAAAAGCATCATTGGATTTCAATTATAAATGCGCAATCTTCGAACAAGCATTTACCAGGCTCAAAAATTATTAATGCGTTTTACAAAGGTTTTAAAACATTAGATGATAATTACGATGTGATTTGTAAGTTTGATGCCGATTTAATTTTCCCTCATAATTATCTAGAACAACTTGCTTTTCATTTTAATAGAAACGATAAGTTGGGTATGGTTTCTGGGTTTTGTTATATTGAAAAAAATGGGGTTTGGGGATTAGAAAACCTAACCAACAAAGACCATATAAGAGGCGCCTTAAAAGCATATACAAAAGCATGTTTTTTTAAAATAGGCCAATTAAAATCATCTATGGGCTGGGATACTGTAGATGAATTATTGGCTAAGTATTATGGTTTTTCCATTTTAACCGATGAGTCGCTTCATGTTAAGCATTTAAAACCAACTGGGATTAGTTACAACAAAGCATCAAAGTACCTTCAAGGCGAAGCAATGTACAAAATGCGTTATGGTTTTATAATAACATATATTTCTGCATTAAAATTAGCCTATAAAAAGCGAAGTTTTAAATTGCTTAGAGATTATATAACAGGTTACTTTAAAGCTAAAAAAAATAAAATTGATTTTTTAGTTTCAGAAAAAGAAGGTCAATTTATTAGAGCTTTACGTTGGAAAGGAATTTTAAAAAAATTTATTTAACGCAAAGAAGACCTATGTAGGCCTGATAGGTTTTAAAAACTTATCAGGTCTTAATTAAAAACTCCAACCTTTATAGTCACTAGATGCTTCTAATTTATTTTCGATAGCATCATCTAATTCTGGAAAAAAATCAATCCCTGTTAAGGTTTCAATTTTATCAACAGGCACAACAAATTCATATAAAGGTTTTTTAGAATTATTATGCGGCATCAAAAACCCAATCATTTTAGTTTTACCAGTATTATTATCTATCAAAACTTTATAAAACTGTTTGGGTACAGCAACTTTTTCGTCCCCTATGGTTTTCATTCGCCCTTTTAAAACACCTCCTGTAACCACAAATACACCATTATATTTTCTTGCCCAATAGCGCACCTTTTGTTCAAGAGTATTCCATATACCAGCATTAAATTCATGCTCTTGAGGGCTTATATTACTGGTAAGAAATGTTTCATCATGAGCAGATTGACTATAACGTTTGTCTCCTGCTGGACATAAATGACCACGGTCGTAACCCGATTTTTTATAATTACGCCAATGTGCAGCACCTGTTTTCACGGCATCATCAATTTCAAAATAAGGCCGTTTAAAGTTACTGTTAGAAAGATGCGATTTTTTAAGTTCATAAGCCACCCATTCTGCCTGCTCGTGAGGCTCACTATAAGATAATGAATACCCTTCGTGATGTACAATTTGCCCCGTGGTGCTAGTTGGCAAGAAGTATTCGTTAGTATCACTTTTAGTCGTTTTACCTTCATTTATAACTTCAGTTGTTTCTTTTTCAACTAAAAAATGCTCATACCCATAAACTCCTAAAACTATGGTTATGGCTATTATTGAATAAATCGCTCTTTTTTTCATAAGTCTATTCTAAAACAAATTCTAGAGGTTGTCCAATAACACCATTTGGAAAACTAATACCTAAAAGTGCCGAAATGGTTGGTGCAATATCTGTAATTTCAGTTTTCTGCAAAGTACGCCCTTGCTTAATACCTTTTCCAAAAAATAACAATGGCACATGGGTATCGTAATTTAAACCACTACCATGTGTAGACCCTGTTTTTCCATAAGAAATATAAGCAGGGTCGTTGACTATAATAACATCTCCAGAACGTTTTTGATTAAATCCGTTTTGCAATAAAGCCTCAATACCCTCGGTAAAATCTACTGAGGTCATTGCGGTAGCTGTATATGCTTTTGAAACATGCTTATAGGCAATCTGCTCATTAGCAATAGCCTCTTGAACATCTCCTAAATTTAAGCCTAATGCTTTAATTTTTTCTTTATTTAAAAATATTTGATTATTGCTTATTTTCTCCAAAACACCTGCTGTACCATAAGTTTCTTTTAAAAAGGTTTGAAACTGTTTTTTGCGTTCTTGATTATCTATATACCCAGCAGGGATTTTAACAGATTTTAAATACGCTGGAACATTAATAGCACCATGATCGGCTGTTAAAAATACCACGTATTCCTCATCACCTACTTTTGAATCTAAATAATTAAAAAACCGCTCTAAGTCTTTATCTAAACGTATATATGTATCTTCAATCTCTTTAGAGTTTACTCCAAAATTATGACCTATATAATCTGTAGAAGAAAAACTAACTGTTAAAACATCGGTTATCGCATCTTGCCCTAATTGCTCTTTATCTATAGCTAGCATAGCAAAATCTGCGGTAAGACTATTTCCAAAAGGCGATGATTTAATAATATCAAAATTTTCATTCTTACCTTTTAACGCTTTAAGTTTATATGGAAATGTAGCAGACGCCTTCCCTTTAAATCCTGTTTCAAAAGTATTTAAATCAGCGCCACTTTCTGAATAAGTCTTAATATCGTATAACGTATTCCAATCTTTAAAATATGATTCTGCTTTACTTGAAGCATTAAAATCTTTAACCCATTTTGGTAAATCGTCCATATAATATGTGCTAGACACCCAAGCCCCTTCATTTTTACCACGAAACCAATACGCAGCATTAGCCGTATGCCCCGCAGGTAGAATAGCACCTCTATCTTTTATAGAAATGCCAATTGTTTTACCCTTCATTTGAGTAAATAATCTATTTTCATCTGAAAATGTTGTGGTTTTCATCCTATGCGGAGACATGCGCTCTAATTTAGATGTTGTTCCTAAAGGCTGTACACTATCATCTGAAGCACAATAAACCATTTTTTTAATGTCTTTATCATACCAATTATTAGCTATAACACCGTGATATCTTGGTATAGACCCTGTATAAATAGATGCATGACCAGGTCCTGTATACGTTGGCACATAATTAAAATGGTTGTTTTTACAGTTAAAGCCTTCATTAATCATACGCTTAAAACCGCCTTTACCAAACTTATTACTAAAACGTGTTAAATAATCATAACGCATTTGATCTACAACAATACCTACTACCAATTTCGGCTTTATATTATTGTTTATATTTTTATTTAAAGCCTTACTATTTTGGGCTTGGCAAGAAAGACTAAACGCAAAAATACACCCCAAGAAAATAATTTTCTTTATCATAGTTTAAATATCTGTAACAAAAATACATATTTTAAAATACCATAATTTAAAATTAAGGTTAAATACCTGTAACTTTTTTTTACTTTAGCACTTACAAATTTTTATATGACATACCTGCATAATATTGGAGCTTATTTTTTAATGATTACCGAAATGTTTCGAAAGCCTACCAAGTGGAACGTTATGAAACAACTGGTGCTAAAAGATATTGACGATTTAATAATTGGCTCACTTGGCATTGTTGCTTTTATAGCTTTTTTTGTTGGAGGCGTTGTTACCATACAAACGGCATTAAATTTAACAAACCCATTAATTCCAAAATCATTAGTCGGTTTTGCTACTAGGCAATCTATAATTTTAGAATTTGCTCCCACTTTTATTTCTATTATTATGGCTGGTAAAGTGGGTTCTTTTATAACATCTAGTATTGGCACTATGCGAGTTACAGAACAAATAGATGCCTTGGAAGTTATGGGAATTAATTCTCTTAATTACTTGGTGTTTCCTAAATTTATGGCATTAATGTTATATCCATTTATAATTTCTATAGCCATGTTTTTAGGCATCATTGGCGGTATGGCGGCATGCGTTTTTGGTGGCTTTAGTTCATTAGCAGACTACACAACAGGAGTACAATTAGACTTTATTCCTTTTCATATTACTTATGCTTTTATAAAAACCATTGTATTTGCCTTTATTTTGGCAACCATACCATCTTTTCATGGATTTTATATGAAAGGAGGCGCTTTAGAAGTTGGCAAAGCAAGTACTACATCATTTGTTTGGACTAGTGTCGTTATTATTTTACTAAATTATTTCTTAACACAAATGTTATTAAGCTCATGATAGACGTTAAGGATTTAAATAAATCATTTGGAGATGCCCACATATTAAAGGGTATAACAACAACTTTTGAAAAAGGAAAAACCAATCTTATTATCGGGCAAAGTGGCTCTGGTAAAACCGTTTTTCTTAAATGTTTATTAGGATTGTTTGATTATGAAGAAGGCTCCATAGCATACGATGGCAAGGTGTTCTCAAAATTATCTGAAGATGATAAACGTAACATGCGCGCCCAAATTGGAATGGTTTTTCAAGGTAGTGCATTGTTTGATTCTATGACCATTGCTGAAAATGTTATGTTTCCGCTACGTATGTTTACAAAACAAAGTAAAAGCGAAATGAAAGACCGTGTAGATTTTGTATTAAATCGTGTAAATCTTGAAAGCGCACACAATAAAATGCCTAGTGAAGCTTCTGGAGGCATGCAAAAACGTGTTGCCATAGCACGTGCTATAGTAAATCACCCTAAGTATTTATTTTGTGACGAACCCAACTCTGGGTTAGATCCAAAAACAGCTATTGTTATTGATAACCTCATCCAAGAAATTACAGATGAGTACCAAATAACAACCGTAATCAATACACACGACATGAATTCGGTTATGGAAATTGGCGAAAAAATTGTATTTTTAAAGGATGGCTTAAAGGCTTGGGAAGGCTCTAAAGAAACTATTTTTAAAACCGACAATGAGGTGGTAACTGATTTTGTATATTCATCTAATTTATTCAAAAAAGTAAGGGAAGCCTACCTAAAAGACAACTAATTAACTTTTAAATCGGTTAAAATACCATTATTAAAGGGTAAAAATCAACTGTCGTTATTCTATTTATATCTCGTTATTTGCACTTTAACACATAAAAAATTATGAAAACCCCAAACTACTTATCAAAATTAGCATGCATGTTATGCTTAGTTTGTTTTTCAAGTTTGAAAAACTTTGCGCAATCACCGAACATTATTCTTATCCTAACAGACGATATGGGCTATGCCGATGTTGGCTTTAATAATGGAGCCTCAGATATTGCCACTCCTAATCTTGACAATTTGGCAAATAACGGAGCTATTTTTAGTTCTGCTTATGTAGTGCATCCATTTTGTGGACCTAGCCGAGCAGGTTTAATGACTGGTAGATACCCGCATGAGTTTGGTGCACAATTTAACTTAAGCGACTCAGATATTACAAATGGTGTTGATACAAACGAAACCTTTTTTAGCACAGTACTACAAAACGCAAATTATAACACAGGTATTATTGGAAAATGGCATCTAGGGCAACCAGATGGCTACAGACCTAACCAAAGAGGTTTTGACTATTTTTATGGCATGCTTACTGGAGGACATAATTACTATACTAAAACGTCAGCTAATGGAGGCATTAATGGAGCGTATAATAGGGATTTGAGAAGAAATGAAGGATTGGCTAATGAGTCTACTGGTGAATACATTACGGATTTGTTTACTGATGAAGGCGTTACATTTATTAATAATGCAGAATCCAATGACAGTGATCCATTTTTTCTTTTCATGTCATACAATGCTCCACACACACCGCTTCAAGCATTAGATTCTGATAAAATCGCTTTAACTAGTGCTCCATTCAACTATACATACACTGATAATAACCGCCATAATTATGCCGCTATGGTTTATTCTGTAGACAGAGGTGTTAAAAAACTTGTAGATGCGTTAGTTGCTAATGGAGAATTTGACAATACATTGATTGTGTTTTTAAGTGATAACGGAGGTAGAACTGACCGAGGCGCTTTAAACACGCCCCTTAGAGGAGTTAAAGGCGATACTTTTGAAGGTGGTTTTAGAGTTCCTATGTTTATGCATTGGCCAAATCAAATTCCTGCTGGGGTTACATATCCATATAATGTATCTGCACTCGATTTATACCCAACATTTGCAAGTTTAGCAGGTGCTACTATCCCATCTAGTAAAGAAGTTGATGGTAAGAACATTATTAATAACGTTATTAATAATACCGATGCAAGGACTGACGAGTCTATTTATTCTATAAGACATAGACGTATTAATAACGTAGGTATTAGACGTGGTAATTTAAAAGCATTTACAACAGGTAATGGCACCTGGTTTCTTTATGACCTTAATACCAACATAAGCGAAAGCAATGCTCAAAATTTAGCTAATAATCCTGCATACCAAGATATTTTAAACGAAATGATTAACGATGCATACCAATGGTCGTTAACCCATATAGAGCCCATTTTCTTTGATTCTTATGGGTTTCCTCCAGCTGTCAGAAATTCTGCTGAAGCTACATGGTTTAATAATAACAGTAGCAATAACCCCAGCAATACAGTGTCTTGGCAAGAAAGAACTTTTGATGGCTTTACAACCCTATCTATAGAAGGTATAGAAATTAACCAACAAGTTTCTGGATATATTTACCCAAACCCCGTTTCTGACATATCACTTTCTATTAAATTTAATGAAACTATAACCGATGAGATAAACGCTGTAGTATACGATGCATTAGGTCGTACGGTGCAAATGGAAAAAAATCTTTTAAAAACATCTGCGAATATTACGGCATTAAAATTAAGCTCGAATATTACTAATGGTAATTATTTTGTTAAAATTACTGCGGGTAATAAATCTTTTAGTAAAGCTATTATTATTGATAGAAATTAAATCATTCTATTATAAGTTAAGAGTATTATCAAAGTTAAAAACACTAAGGGTATCATTTTGTTATTAAAAAACAAAATGATACCCTTTTCTAATATTAACAAATACAAAATCGTCCCCTTTAACACATCTAAATTAATGTCACGCAGGCTTATAAAACAAATGATTAAACATTTATTATTGTAGAGCTTATAATTAACAATGAAGAATAGATGAGCTCCTGTCTTACAGTCAAATAACATTATTATATACACAGAAAAAGAATTTAACATTCTTAACAAATAACATGATATTATTCATTATATTTGCCGCTCGAAAGAAAAACTTTCGTGTACATAACAATCATTTACAATAATATTAGCATGTATTTATCAAAAGAAGCCAAACAAGACATGTTTGCAAAACACGGGAAAGATAAAAACGATACAGGTTCTGCAGAAGGACAAATCGCTTTATTTACCCAAAGAATTGAACACTTAACAGAGCACTTAAAACAAAATCGTAAAGATTATAATACAGAGCGTTCTTTGGTTATGTTAGTAGGTAAAAGAAGAAGCTTATTAGATTACTTAACTAAGAAAGATGTCTTAAGATATCGTGCCATAGTTAAAGAATTAGGTTTAAGAAAATAATCTAAAAAAAATAAAAGACCACGCCATTAGCGTGGTTTTTTGTTTTGCGTTAGGGATTGCAGTGAAACATTTATGTTCATGAATTCATTAATATAAGATAAAGAATCATGAATAAAAGCCCACAGTGAGGCACGAGCGAGGACTTGTAACGTAAACCCGACCCTTGTGGTAACGCCCAAATAATACAACTCGAGCGTAGGAGTTTAAACCACGCAATAGAAGAAGCTAGTTATAGTTTTTCATTGGTCACACACACAACAACTACACACAACACAACGACCATTGTTTAACATGATTTGAGCGTAATTATGCTTGAATTACAAGAAAAAATTTATGATTCCAAAAGTTTTTAAAGAGGTCATTGACCTAGGTGACGGTAGAGAAATTTCTATTGAAACTGGAAAATTAGCAAAGCAGGCGCATGGTTCTGTCGTTGTTCAATCTGGAAAATGTATGTTATTATGTACAGTTGTTTCCAATTACAAACAAGCCGATGTAGACTTTTTACCATTAACAGTAGATTATAGAGAAAAATTTGCTGCTGCTGGACGTTACCCTGGTGGTTTCTTTAAAAGAGAAGCGAGACCTAGTGATGGAGAAGTTTTAACAATGCGTTTAGTAGACCGTGTTTTACGTCCGTTATTCCCAAAAGATTATCATGCAGAAACGCAAGTGATGATTCAATTAATGTCTCATGACGAGAATGTTATGCCTGAGGCTATGGCTGGTTTAGCAGCATCTGCGGCTATTCAGTTATCAGATTTCCCGTTTGAATGCGCAATTTCTGAAGCTAGAGTTGCACGTGTTAATGGTGAGTTTGTAATAAACCCAACACGAGCACAATTAGCAGAATCTGATTTAGAAATGATGATTGGAGCTTCTGCTGATTCTGTTATGATGGTTGAAGGTGAGATGGATGAAATTTCTGAAGAAGAAATGGCTGAAGCTATTAAATTTGCTCACGAAGCTATTAAAGTTCAAATTGCTGCACAATTACGTTTAGCAGAGGCTTTTGGCAAAAAAGAGGTACGCGAGTATGAAACGGCTGAAGTAAATGAAGATTTACAAAAAAGAATATACGATTTAGCTTACGATAAATGTTATGCTATTGCTAAGAAGGGAACTTCTAAAGCAGAGCGCTCTAACGCTTTTGCGGAAGTGAAAGAAGAGGTTAAAGCTTCGTTTACTGAAGAAGAGATAGAAGAATTTGGACATCTTGTTGGCGGATATTACAGTAAAGCTGAAAAAGCAGCGGTTCGTGAATTAACATTAAGTGAAGGCTTACGTTTAGACGGTAGAAAAACTGATGAGATTAGACCAATATGGTGTGAGGTAGATTATTTACCTTCTACACATGGTTCTTCAATTTTTTCTCGTGGAGAAACTCAAGCTTTAGCAACGGTAACTTTAGGAACCTCTAGAGATGCAAACAAAATAGATATGCCTTCTTATGAAGGTGAAGAGAATTTTTATTTACATTATAATTTCCCTCCTTTTTGTACAGGTGAAGCTAGACCATTAAGAGGAACTTCTAGAAGAGAAGTTGGACATGGTAACTTAGCGCAACGTGGTTTAAAAGGTATGATTCCTGATGATTGTCCTTACACTGTACGTGTGGTATCTGAGGTATTAGAATCTAACGGTTCGTCTTCTATGGCAACCGTTTGTGCTGGTACAATGGCGTTAATGGATGCTGGTGTTAAATTAAAACGCCCAGTTTCTGGTATTGCTATGGGATTAATATCTGATGGTGATCGTTATGCTGTATTATCTGATATTTTAGGTGATGAAGATCACTTAGGGGATATGGATTTTAAAGTAACAGGTACTGCTGAAGGTATTACAGCTTGCCAAATGGATATAAAAATTAAAGGCTTAAGCTACGAGATTTTGGTAAATGCACTAAAACAAGCACGCGAAGGTCGTTTACATATTTTAGGTAAAATTACAGATACTATTGCTACGCCTGCTGAAAGCGTTAAAGACCATGCACCTACTATGGTGACACGTAGAGTTCCTAACGAA
The DNA here is from genome assembly GCA_947499935.1 of uncultured Algibacter sp. Lineage (GTDB taxonomy): Bacteria > Bacteroidota > Bacteroidia > Flavobacteriales > Flavobacteriaceae > CANMQH01. The sequence continues at coordinate 37,353 of CANMQH010000014.1, forward strand.
TTTATTGGTGCTTTAATTGGGCCTGGAGGAAAAGTAATTCAAGAGATGCAAAAAGAAACTGAGACGACTATCGTTATAAACGAAGATCCAGTAACTGAAGAAGGTATTGTTGAAATTTTAGGTGTTGGTAGCGCAGGAATTGATGCTGTTATGGCAAAAATAGACTCGTTATTATTTAAGCCTACTGTTGGAAACGTATACGAAGTAAAAGTAATCAAAATGTTAGATTTTGGGGCTGTTGTTGAGTATATGGATGCTCCAGGAAACGAAGTTTTATTACACGTAAGTGAATTAGCTTGGGAACGTACTGAAAATGTAAGTGACGTTGTTAATATGGGTGATGTTTTTGATGTGAAGTATTTTGGACAAGACCCAAGAACTCGTAAAGAAAAAGTATCTCGTAAAGCGATTTTACCAAAACCAGAAGGTTATGTAGCAAGACCACCAAGAGACGATAAACGTAGTGGTGGCCGTGATAACAGAGGTAGAGATAATCGTGGACGTGATAACCGCAGAGACGATAGAAAACCTAGAGAAGATAATAAAGAAGATTAATTTCTCTCTCTAAAAATACTAAACCCATCTCGTTTTTAAACTTGATGGGTTTTTTGTTTTATATTACATAAATTTTAAAATACTTAAAATAGCTAAGCTGTTTTTTTTAAACTATGCCTGATTTAACTATGCGTAAAATTACATTTTACATTACATTTATATTTGCGATAGCTTTTAATACAACACTTACTTATGGACAATCCACAATACATAAACCGGGTGAAATAGAGACACTTATTGTTAAGTCCAAAGTCTTATTACAAAAAGATGTTGATAGTGCTCTAGTATACATTGAAAAGGCTACAAAGTTATCTAAATTAATAGTTAATGATACTTTGTTAGCTAAATCTCATTTACAAAAAAGCAGTATCTTAATTTTTAAAAAAGAGTTTTCTGAAGCAGATTCTTTATTACAATATAATTTAACAAAAATATTACCAAAGCACATAAAAGGACAAACATTACACAATCTAGGTACAATTCAATATTACAAGCAAGATTATAAAAAAGCGCTAAATCTTTACTTAAAAGCGGCTAAAGTTCTAGAGCAAACAAAGTCCCCACAACAACTTGTTAATACATACAGTAATATTGCGTCTATTAATGCGTCCCTTAAAAACTTTAAAAATGCTCAAACATATTTAGAACGAGCTTTAGCCTTAAATGATTATACTGAGATTGTGAGGCTTCAAATTTTAGTCAACTTATGTAGTGTATACTACAACCAGAAACTATTTAAGAAATACACCAATACTATTTTTGAAGCAGAAAAACTTGCAAAAAAATATAACTCCATAGCTATTCTATCTACTATTTACAACAATTTATCTATGTATTACGCAGAAGAAGGTGCTAACTATGAACGTGCTGTGACTTATGGAAAAAAAGCTATTTCGTTAAAAAAGAAAATCAATAAAACCAATACCCTAAATGTAACTTATAATAATGTTGGGCATTCTTATCTTAAAAAAAGAGAATACTCCAAAGCTATAAAGTATTTAGATAGTGCTGTACCGTTATCTCATGGTCTATTAAAATCTTATGTTTATAATAACCTTAAAGCGTCTTACTTAGGCCTAAAACAATATAAAACGGCATTACATTATGCCACTTTAAAAGACCACATTAAAGATTCTATTACTAATGAGCAGCAAAGAGAAAAAGTTACAGAAATAACCGAGAAATATGAGTCCGAGAAAAAGCAACAACAAATAAACATATTAGATACCGAAAATAAATTACAAACCCTGACTATAAAACAACAGCATTATTTACTTATAGCCTTAGCTATTTTTGGATTCCTCATTGGTGTTTTAGGTTATTTTGGATTTAAAAATTATAAAACGCAGCAACAACTAGACAAAGTACTCTTGCAGCAAAAATTAAGAAAAACACAATTAAACCCTCATTTTCTATTTAATGCATTACAGAGTATTCAAAATTTTATTCATCAAAATGACAAGAAAAAATCGAATACTTATTTAGCTAGTTATTCTAAATTAATTCGATTAATTTTAGAAAAATCTGATGATAATTTTACAAGTGTTGAAGACGATAAAATAGCCATAGCATCTTACCTTAATTTGCAACAACTTAACTATAACAACAAATTCTCATACACCGTAGATGTTGATAATGCTGTAGATGAAGATTTTGATATGCTACCTACACTAATTACGCAGCCTTTTGTAGAAAATGCTATTTTACATGGTTTAAAAGAAAATAATGAAGGCCATATTCATGTTAACTATTATAAAGAAAACAATGCTTTACACGTCTCTATAACCGATAATGGCAAAGGATTTGAAATTAAAGACGATGACTCTAAACGTTTGCACAAATCTATGAGCATGAACATTATTAAAGAGCAATTAAAAAACCTAAATAAATCATCTAAAAGCTTTAATGGCTCTATAAACATTAATACTCTACCCGAGGGCACTAAAGTTGTTTTAAGCTTTGTTTCAACTTAAACAAAAAGACGTTATATTTATTGACTATGAATACTATATCTTGTTTTATTGTAGAAGATGACCCACAGGCTTACGCTTATGCCGCATCCATTATAAAAGCTTATGGGGCTATCAATATTATTGGTTATTCAGACACTATAAAAGAAGCAGCAATCCAAATAAAAAAGTTGAAACCCGATTTTATAGTTTTGGATGTCTTTCTTACCGATGGCGATGCTTTCGAGTTTCTTGCTCTGTTTAAAAACATTGAATTTAGAATTATATTCACCACTTCTTTTGCTAAATATGCCATAGAAGCTTTTAAGTTTAGTGCACTAGATTATTTATTAAAGCCTTATCAAGAGGAAGACCTTATATCGGCTCTAGATAAAGTTAAACACGCTATTGATAACACAAACCATCAATCACAAATTAACACATTACTCCATAACATAAATAATAAAGACCAATCGCAAAAGCTTATACTCAAAAATGCTGATGCCATACATGTTGTTGATATACAAAATATTCTGTTTGCTAAATCAGATAACAACTATACAACATTTGTTATAACCAATAGTAAAGATATTTTAATCTCTAAGCCTTTAAAATCTTTTGAAAACAAACTAAACGGGCATAATTTTTTTCGAGTGCATCAAAGTTTTTTAATCAATCTTGCTCAAATTTCTTCATTTGATAAACGTCATGATGAAGTTATTCTTAAACAGCATCATAATATTCCTGTGGCACAAAGCAGAAAGAAAAATTTGATGGATTACATAGACCAACTGTTTTAGAATTCTCACCAAACTGTTTAGAATGCTAAATACATCGCTTCAAATTCTCATTTACATAAATTCTTGTTACTAATACATCTAAATTAGTATACAAAACCCTTAATTAAATGAAAAAAGCTATAGTAACAATAAGCGTTTTAGCTATTACAATATTACTACAATCGTGCTACGCTGTTAAAAGGTCTAACGAATTTTTTGGCATAGAAACGTCTACCCGTAATACACTTTATCTTATTGATATTTCTGGAAGTATGGAAGGCATAGATGAAGGCTCTATAAAAGACAAAATAGTAAGAGAAGTTGGTAATACCGCAGGAAATAAAGTGAGTAGAGCTATTGGTGGTAAAATTGGTAATATTCTTGGAAAACAAATCACTAAAGAAGCGACTAAGCTAGGTGCCGTAAAACGAAAACTTATACCTGCCATAAAAGGTCTACCTGATGGCAAAAAATTTGTTATTTTCACTTTTGAAGACTCCGTAAATAAACAAGCTTCAGAATTTAGAATTGCCAGCAATACCACAAGAACATCGTCTGTTTTTTTTGTTCAAAACTTAAAAGCTGGTGGTGGCACTAATACATTAAGAGGTCTCGAAGAAGCTTTATCCACTAATAATGTACAAGAAATTATTTTGATGAGCGATGGTCTTCCAAACGGTGGTCCAGCCAAAGTAATAGAAGAAATACGCAAAATAAACACCAACAACATCATTATCCATACCATTGCTTTTGGAAAAGATGCAGACCATAATTTTATGAGAACTTTGGCCGAAGAAAATAACGGTACATATATTACTTCTAAAATGTAATAGTTATGAAAGCTACAATAACAATAATACTTACGCTGTGCTTTTACATGAATACCATAGCTCAAAATTGTGATGATGTTCTTTTTATGAAAAAAGATGCTAAACTCACTTATACCGATTATAATAAAAAAGGGAAGAAACTAGGCGAAACTTTACACGAAACCATCTCCATCACTCAAACAGGCGAAATCTACACCGCATTAATTAAAGCGACACGAATAGATGATAAAAACAAAGAAACCTTTACAACAAATTTTAAAACAGAGTGTAACGGTGGTTTATTTAAAGTAGATATGATGCGTTTTTTTAACTATGACAAGATATCTGAAAAACAACAAAACAATCTAGAACTAGACATAACAGGAGATGTTTTAGAGTTCCCTACTAACAACAACGCTGGAGACCTATTAAATGATGGTCATATTACTTTAAAGCTAAATAATCAAGGATTTACACTTGTTACCATGTCTTTTGATATAAAAAACAGAAAAATTGTTGGCGAAGAAAACATTACAACACCTGCCGGAACATTTAATTGCCAAAAAATAACCTTCGATTTTGAGAGTAAATTTGGTATTCTAAAAATAAAAGGTCGTGGTGTTGAATGGTATTACGATAACGTAGTTGTTGTTAAATCTGAATCTTATAACAAAAAAGGAAAACTAACAAACTATCATCAATTAACAAATATTCAATAATATTGATGAAAAATAAAAGGCTTTAGTTTATATGCAGTTAAAACTGTATGTAAACTAAAGCCTTTTGAGTAATGAAACTATTAAAGTTTTCTATTTTTTTGTGAATTTTATATAACTACCATTTACAGATACCACATACATACCTTGAGAAAAGGTATTAACATTTATATTAGCCGTTGGTGTTTTAAATACCTTGTTGTATAAACGTCTACCATTAATATCATAAATAGCAACTTTATGAAGCTCATTAGTTGCAAAGCTTAAATTAATATTAGCATCTACTGGATTAGGAAACATTTTAAAGGTAACAGGCTTTATACTAAAATCATTTGCACTTAAAGTCACAGTTTGTGTATTAAATAAATTACCAGACATACCAAACATATAAATAACTCTTAATGTTGCTGAAAAATAATCAGATTTTGCTTGGTTTTTCAATTCGGTATATGCCGCATTAACAAAATTTTGGTCTCCAGACGCCATGGCTGCTAAAGCATATGCACCTGTAAATACAGGGTCTTTAAAATCCGTACTTATAGGTGTGCCATCTTGTCTATATCCTGGAAAAATATTATCGAATCCACCAACAGAATTCACAAAATCGTTACATAGATTAGAGTAACTTAATGCATCACTATCGCCATACCAAACATAATCAATAGCAGCACGCCATGGCGTTCTTGCTGCATCATAAGAATATGACCTCCCTAGATCTGTTGCCCATGGTACTTCTGTAGAATAATTACCATCTGCTTTTGTCCAGTCTGAAACAAGATTAAATTTAGCGTTATTTATAGTTAAATTTTTATTGATGATATCATAAGATTTATCCGCAACCGCATTCCAAAAAGCTACATCATCAGTATATTCACCATAGGCTCTAAAATATCCCGTAGCAAAATAGGAAGGATTAGTATTGTTACTTCCACCCCAAACATCTCCAGGTTTTAAAACATTGGTACCAGCTTCAACTTCATGATCTTTTATTGTTTGTATTAACGTTTTAGCATCTTGATTGTAATTAATTGCGCCATCATTACCCCAACGTTTGTCTGCAACCATTAGAGCGTAAGCAGCATCTAGTTCTGCATCGGTTGCTCCATTTTGTCCAATCGCATTGTTACAACCTTGTATTTTCCAGTTCATAACACCATTAAAATTAGTATTATCTTGATAATAAAGCCACATACCATCAAAAGCTTCTTGATCATTTGCATATGCTGCTAATAACATACCATAAGCAATACCTTCAGAAACTGTTTGACCTGCATCTTGGAATTCAACACGAAATCTACCATTGTCGCAAGTCTTGAGAAAACTATTTTTCCAAGCACTGTAAGCGTCTGCCATATCATTAGCACCTACATTTGTAGCTTTTAAGCCAAAACTATAGTTGGCATTAATAAAATCTTGCGCATGAGTAGTTTTAATGATTAAAAATAAAAATGCAGTAATAAACAGTTGGTAAAGTTTTAAACTCATAACAAAGAGGGATAAAAATTTTAGATTTATTGTAATTCAATTATTAACTTAAAGTCCATATACGTAAGAAACACCTGTAGTGGTTTATCGTTTATCAAATTTATTTTTTCAATTAACAGAATAGTACAATTTCCAACAGATTTAGAAATCTATGCTTTAAACAAAAAAAGCTGCCTTTTCAGACAGCTTTTGAGTAATTATAATGAATGATTACTGCTACCTTATTTTTTTACAAATTTAGCAATACCAGAGTCTGTTACTAATAAATACATACCGTTAGATAAATCTGACACATCTAAACGACCATTGGCATTTACTTCTTTTACAGTGCTTCCTACCAAATTAACTACTTTATATGTTTTGGTTTCAATGCTTCTGCTTATCGTTATACTTGTAGATGCTGGATTAGGGTATATTTTATCAGAAATACTGTTAGATACATCGTTTGTGCTTAACGTTACTGCCGAAACAACCTCAACATCTTGAGAAATTCTAAGAATAGCACGAGTTGCTTGCCCTCCTGGCTCTTGAGCTGGATCAAATGTTAATACGGGAGTTGGAGTGGTATGACCAATAACTCTTAAACTAAAATCAAGTATATCTCCTACGTTTGCTGGTTGCGTAAAAGCTGAATATTGCTTTATTGTAAAAACTCTAGTAAAAAAACCAGTAGAAGGCGTATTTAAAGTTGTCTCTGTTTTTAAGGTTGCTGTATCAACATCGGCTGTAGTATCAAAAAACGTGAAATTAGCTCCAGAAAATTGACCAATATGTTGACCTCCTAAAAGGTTATTATCATCTGGATATACTCTTGAGTTAAGTGATACTCCACCATTACCATCAAGTCCCATAGGAATGTTACTTACTGTAACTACCATTGGTGCATCCATAACCCCGTCAGTCTGTATCTCAGTAGGCCCACTGGTAAGAACTACATTAATTTGTGCATTCGAAAAAGTATTTGCTCCAAAAATAGCTAATACAATAAAAATGTTTTTAAGTAAATTTTTAATCATAATATTTAGGTTTTAAAATTAGTTGAACTATAAATTTAAACCTATACAATAGATTATACAATACCAAAAACCATTAGATCTATAAAAAAAACGATTTGTTATGTTAATTTGACAGCAATTGTAGACAACTATTTTTTCAAGTTAATACAAAACAAGCTCTATTTCCCTTTTCTACATTTTTAATTAAATTTACAAATAACTAAAACAATTATCATTAAAATTTTGACTTACAATAGTTTATTGTGACTTTTTATAAACTTTTGTGTCATATAAATAAGAGAATAAAAATAATTTGAATTTTTTTGTAACATTATCCGACTCATATACGTATAACCATTAAATGCCCTAAATATTCACTAATTTAAATTACAGGAGAACATTAAATGAGACAACTTAAAATTACGAAGCAGGTAACCAATAGAGAAACCGCTTCGTTAGATAAATACTTACAGGAAATTGGTAAGGTAGATTTAATTACTGCAGATGAAGAAGTTGAATTAGCTCAACGTATTAAGGCTGGTGATCAAATTGCTTTAGAGAAGTTAACAAAAGCAAATTTGCGTTTTGTTGTATCGGTTGCTAAACAGTACCAAAACCAAGGTTTAACATTACCCGATTTAATTAATGAGGGTAACTTAGGATTAATTAAAGCAGCACAACGTTTTGATGAAACACGTGGTTTTAAATTTATATCGTATGCTGTTTGGTGGATTAGACAATCTATTCTTCAAGCTTTAGCAGAGCAATCTCGTATTGTACGTTTACCATTAAATAAAATTGGTTCTATTAACAAAATTAATAAAACATTTGCTTTTTTAGAGCAAAGTCATGAGCGTCCACCTTCTGCTGAAGAAATAGCAAAAGAATTGGATATGACGATTAATGATGTTAAGGAGTCTATGAAAAATTCTGGACGTCATGTAAGTATGGATGCGCCTTTAGTTGAAGGTGAAGACTCTAACTTATACGATGTATTAAATAGTGGAGAATCTCCAAATCCTGATAGAGAATTATTGCATGAATCTTTACGTACAGAGATTGAGCGTGCTTTAGAAACCTTAACGCCGCGCGAAGCAGATGTTATACGTTTATATTTTGGTTTAGGAAACCAACACCCAATGACGCTTGAAGAAATTGGTGAAACTTTCGATTTAACACGTGAGCGTGTAAGACAAATAAAAGAAAAAGCTATTCGTAGATTAAAACATACGTCTAGAAGTAAAATATTAAAAACATATTTAGGTTAGTAATTTTTTGATAATGATTACGACCAAATTAAAGTAACAACAGTTACAACATAACTGTTCGTTTTTTGATTGATGAAAGAACCCGCGGCTGATTACCGCGGGTTTATTTTTTGCCTTTTCTAAAATCCCTAACAAAAGGAGAGCGACTTAAAAAAAGACTTTAGTATCTTTGCCAAAATTTACTTTTATATGTCTTCAAAACTAATTGCCCCATCAATATTAGCTGCAGATTTTGCTAACCTACAACGTGATGTAGAAATGGTTAATAACAGTGAAGCCGACTGGTTTCATATTGATGTTATGGACGGGCATTTTGTTCCTAATATTTCTTATGGTATGCCTGTTATACAAGCTATAAAAAAACATGCTACCAAACCTTTGGATGTTCATTTAATGATTGAAAAACCTGAGCGCTATATTGAGGAATTTGCAAATGTAGGCGCAGATATCATTACTGTACATTACGAATCTACAGTACATTTACATAGAACGCTAACCCAAATAGAAGATGCAGGGTGTAAAGCTGGTATAGTCTTAAATTTAACAACACCTATCTCTGTATTAGAAGACATTTTACCTAAATGCTATATGGTTTTATTAATGTCTATAAATCCTGGTTTTGGTGGTCAAAAATTCGAAGATATTACATATGCTAAAGTAAAAAAGCTTCGTAAGATGATAGATTCTCAAAACCTAGACACACTTATAGAAATTGATGGTGGTGTTACTAATAAAAACGCTAAACAATTAATTGATGCTGGCGCTAATGTATTGGTTGCCGGAAGCCATATTTTTAAAAGTGATAACCAGCCAGAAACCATAAAAAACTTAAAGACTCTAATTAACTCTTAATTAAAAACCACTAATAGCCTTCAAAATTAAAATTAAGCATTTGTTTTACTTTTGTATATATTTCTGGGAATTGGCTTTTAAATTCTTTTGGGGTTTCTATAAAAGTTTCTAAAATAACAGCCAGTAATTCAACATCATTAGTAAACGCATAACTTCTTAAATATTCTGAAGCAACCAATTTATCTTTAAAGTTTTTATTAGACGTAAGTAAATCTCGTATTTCATTATAAGTATCTACAAATAAGATTGAGTTTATATCATGTTGAAACATACTATTAAAATGAATAGCATGTGCAAATTCATGAATGCCAAGATTTAATTTATCATCTTTAATTTCATACCCTTCTAAAAAATTATCCCACGACATGACTAAGGTCTTTAATTTAACGTTAAATTCTCCCTTATGGTCAGCTTTACTTAATGAAGAATAATATTGAGTAGGATATATAACTATATGCTCAATTGACTTTATAATATAATCTCGAAAACCAAAAGTAAGCATAACCGCAGTAGCCGAAATTAAAACCTGGACCTCATCCGTTATCAAAAAACCATCTTTACCTACAAATTTTTTAGCTTTTATAAAAGAAGCTACCCGATGCCTAAAATACTTTTTTTGCTTTTGACCAAGCCTATTATAAAACGTAAATTGCTGTTTTAATATAGTTTCTTGATCTTTATTCAATATTTTTTTTAAAGGATGAAAATAAACCACCATGGGACGTTTAGAAAAATAAGTATAAGTCATTTCTATACCATCTAGAAAAGACTTAAAAACCTTATAAACCCAGAGCAATACTAAAAATACGACTGCCCCTATTAAAATGGTTAAAATTATAGTACCCACTATATCCATATCATTGATTTCATTGAGGTTTCATGAATACATTTATTATTTTAAATTAATTCCCACCTAAATGAATGCTGCAAAATAGATTTAAAAACGAAAAATTACAATTTATTGTTCAACAACTTTTATATTAATATAAATACCATATCTTATTTAAAATAAGATATGGTATAATCCTCCTTTTATCTCTTCAATAAATAACACTATTCCATTTTTAAGTTTAATATCGATATATCTTAAAAGTAAAATAGTATTAGAAAAACTTATAGCTTAATAAGCTTTACATTAAGGTTATCGTTAATATTTAGAATATATAATCCTTCATTTATTTCTTCTATATCTATCTCTGTTTGAGTTCCAGATTTAATAATTTGTCCTGTAATATTGTATAACTTCCAGGTTAATTTACTTATACCTTTAGGTAAATTAGTTATCGTTATTAATCCTCTTGTTGGGTTTGGATATACTTTTATTTTAGTATAATTAATGTCTAAATTACCTGTACTAAGAGTTGTATTATTAGTAGCTCCTGGTGTTGGAGTTGCAAAAACAATATATTCTGTATCTCCATCTACCACAGCCCCATAAGAAACATCTGTATCTACATCTGTAAATGAAATTTGCTGGATTAATCTAGTAGCATCTGGTGCGGTTAGCAGTACTTCATCGGTTCCTTTTAGAGTAAAATCTAAGTGATTTTCGCCTTGGCTTATGTCTTTATCTGCCCACAACAATAAAAATCCTTTACTTGAAACAGTAGTTTTACTTGGATCTGTATCTAGAATTTGCCATTTTAAAGGCTCAGAAATTTTATCAGAAATGTAATAGCCTGCCAAATTAATAGGAGTATCCGTTGGATTATAGATTTCGATCCAATCATCAAACTCTCCATTTTCATCAGCGATAGTGGTATCATTTTTTCCTTGAACTTCATTAATTACCAGATTGACCGTTGTAGTTTCTATAGGTTCAAAAATTGCTTTTACACTAGTATTTTCAGAAAAAACAGGCGCTATTTCGACATCAGTACTCGAAACACCTCCTTCCCATCTCACAAACTTGTATCCAGGCAATGCTTCGGCAGAAAGATGAATAGGAATATTACCAAAATACGTTCCTGTAAAAGTTTCTGTTACCGATTTTACATTATGTACTCTAACAAATCCTTTATTGATATCAGAACTTTCATAAGTTACTTGTATAGGATCGTCTAATCCATACTCATCTTTAATTCTTGTAAAAATTGTTGCATCCAATCTTCCTTCTATATCTGTTCTAAGAGCATTTACATTGTTTTTCCACTCTGTTAGATTTGCAAAAGGAGGGGTATTAAATTCATTATAACGATAATCTATGGCTAATTGAAAATTAGCAATGGCATGTGCTGGTATTTCACTTTCTAATTCACTTTCCATGGCATTTAAAATAGCCATAGAACGCTCTTTATTATAAACATGGTTTAACATAGCTGCGATAAATTGTACAGCTTCATTTTTATATGGTACATGTGCCATTATCTGAGAAGGTATAATAGATGAAACCGACATTGGACCAACTAATGGCACATGATCTTCTCCTAGTAATCCAAAAATAGCATCATAATCGTGCATAAAAAAATGGTGCTCGTGTTTTGTTTTCCCAGAGAGGTCTCTCCAGCTTCCAAAACCACGCTCATTAAGTTCTGCATATTTTATTAAAAATTGAACATTAACAAAATCATTAAAATTTATCTCCTTCTCTAATTCTGCTCTATTCGTTGTGAAATCAAAACGAGGAAAATCCCGCCCGCTTTTAGAAAACTCATCATCTTTTAACTCAAAATTATGTCTTATATAATCATTATCATCATCCTCGCGCACATTAATAATTCCTTGGTATTTTGCATTTACATATAATACAGCTGGACGATACCCATCAAACGGAAAATCAGCCAAATTATCTTGGCCTAATAATCTTGCTATAAAAGCATCTCTCATATGAGTCTCTGACCAATCTTGGCTAGAATTCCTTAAAAGAAAACTTTTAAACTCATTTATATTTTTATTAGGGTACATCTTATAATCAAAATCCCCATCGCCATAAACTTTATCTGCTTCTACCTTCCCATTTAATTGTGGTCCTCTTTTTGATGTATTACCAGAAGCTCTAAAATCTGCATATTGGTTGATTAGAACAGTACCATCATTTTCTATAAAGTTAAATTCAACTCTACCATCAATATTTTCTTTTCCTCTAAAACCTGTAAATGATGAATTATCGGAAGTAAGAAGTATAGCTGGTAACTCATGCGTAGCTCCAATAATATAAGATCTGTTTTCTACAATACTAAATTCTGATGATGATTTTATTACAATTACTTTTAATACTGTATTGCTAGCGATAGTAATTGGCGAACTATATCGTATAGAAGAAGCGTTTGGTGTTGCTCCATCTAAAGTATAATAAATTTGATCTCCACTAGTATTTGTTATTGCTACTGTTTGGGTTGAAGCGTACATACCAGAAGGTATACTAATAGTCACACCTGTATCTAAGTATGTAAACACAGAACTCTCATCATTGTCATTATTTGGAGTTGGGCTATTAAATAATGAATAACTAGCATCATTAAGACGACCATAAGAAATATCATTTTGCATCTCTGGATATTCTATACGATCTATTTCTATTCCAGAAGAATCAGAAAGCACAATCGTTTCTCCAGAAGCAGATAGCTTAAAATTTGCGTGCAAAGCAGTGGTAGCTCCAAAATCATCTGGTAAATCATCTGCAAAAATAATTAAAAACCCATTTTCAGGAATAATAGTACCCAGAGGAAAAGTCCATTTATTAGGAGTGTCAATATCATCACTTAAAAAATAACCACCAATATCTATTGGAGAAGAAGATAGATTTTTTAACTCAATCCAATCTGGATATTTAAAACTATCCCCAGAATCTAACAATGTTCTTACATTTTTTGCTTGTATTTCATTAATAACTATATTTTGGGAATATAGTGTTGTTGTTATTAATGTTAATAATAAAAATATTTTTTTCATTTGTCTTTTTTATAGGGGTTTATAGCTTATAGCTATATAACAATTTAAAATAGAAATCTCCTACCCTCTGAAAAAAAATAATTTGTTTAACATTTTAGTGCTCGATTTTAATATAAATTGAATACCCTTACTAAAAAAGAAGTAGCACTAACTTTAAATGATATAAAAAATGCTTTTGAAAAAAGCAGATAGAACCTTTAAAACTTTTAAAGGAAATGACTTGGTACATTTTAAATCAAATTTTCTTTAATCACGAATTTGACCAAGTTCGAACAACTAGTATAAATTCATTTTTCTCTCTAATACCTGAAATAACAAGTAGCAAAAAAGAGGAATTCTATCAAAAATAATATAATCATTGCTTTTATCATTCCCGATTTTGGAAACGTTTTGTTGTGATTATAGATAGTGAGTGCCGAAGCAGTAAATATAATAGTTGTAAATTATTTTTTATCACGACAAATTGTTAGATATTTTGATTTTAAAAATGGGTATCTAATTTAGATATACTAATAAGTTTGTTTATGGATTTTCAGGATATTTTTCAGGTGTGTTTCTACCTCCCCATTTAACTCTAAAAGGAGCAAAACTCTTATTGTTTGACACATTGTTATCCCAAAAATTAAGTCCAAATTTTTCTGCTTTAAACCATGGTCCTACATGACCTCCCCAATATCCTTCATCCTTAATCGTATTACAAAAAGGTCTTATCCATTTTAGTGACCAAGGGATATGAGATTTTGAGCTTACAAATACACCCTCTGAACCATTAGCATTACACAAGGAAGCACCATCTGCCAAATAAGCTTGCTGATCTGCTGAATTTGGAATAAAACCAGCACCACAGTGAATATTACCTCCATCAGTACAAATACCATCTGGGTAGTCTGCATCCCATACATCAGTAAATTGTCTTTGGTCTCCCCAAAACGCTCTTATAAATAAACAGCTATCTTTTTTTATTTTATGTTGCTCTTCGCTATAACCTACTAATTTTCTTATATGGTTAATTGATATCTTATGCCATTCATCAACTTCTGCTTTGGTAGGGTTGTTATTATCTTTAAAAGGTTGTGTTTCATAAAAAACCTCTCTTATTCCTCTCACTACGTCTGGGTTAGGACAAAGGCAATCGTAAAATTCTTGTTTAGTTTTTCCCAGTGGGCTTATAGCCTCTCCATTCCATTTATAAGTTTCCCAAGCTTCAGGTGAAAAATCGTCAGATCCCTTTCTAAAGGCATCAGGATCGTGAGACATAACTCCATCACTAATCGGTTTTGAATAAAAAGTAGACCAATCTGCCTGATCTGGTGTGAATTGATTCAATTCTATGTTATTTGTTGGTTCAGCTTCATCAGAAGAATTGCAAGAACATAGAACAATAAAAAAACTTAAAAATATATAGTATGATTTCATAGTGATGCTAATATAATTAATTTAGAATTAGTCCAAATACAAATAATAAAGAAAGGAGAACCTATTGAAAGCGAAATTATCATCTTTCTTTAAGATATACGAAGCAACTATCGAGTTTAGCTCAAAGTTATACTATAAAGAATTTAAAACGTTTACAACATATGCATATATATCCCTAAAAGTAGCAGCACCACTAGATCGTATTTTTGAAGTTATCGAATCTAAAAAAGCAAAGTGAAACGTTACGAGAAAGTATAAATAAATTGAGCATTTATACCTTTAGTATATCAGAGGATTTTTTATCCACAATGAATAATTGGAATATCGTTTAATGAGAATAGATTCAATCTATTCATAAAGAACAATCTTGCTTTTTAGTAAAACTAGATTTTAATAAAATTCAATTTCTTGATATCTAAAAGAGATATAATTAGTTAATAAAAACCATTGGACACTAATAATCAAGTATTTGATTATTAAAAAAAAATAAAAGAGGCAAATAAGAAATTTACCTCTAGTTGTGACCGCGAAGGTACAGAGTTCAAACTTTTTAAACCAAGACATCAAGTTAATCATTGATACTCAATCAACTTCTCTGCAATCTGAAACCCAGCAAAAACGCCGTAGACTTTTTCTCCTGTAATATTGTTAGGTGGAATAACCACCTCATAAAATGGATCGTCTTTGTTTTCTTTGTTAGACCAAGTGGCAAACAAATTATCGTATAAAACAGGATTTACATTTGCTACCTGTAAGACTATGTCTGTAACTGTTTCCGTATCGCTTACGGCAAAAAAACCATAAGAAGAAAGTTGTGCTCCATCTTCTATTTGGTCTGTCACAAATCGCTGATTCCCATATTTTAAAGTAGACTCAACAATGTAATTCTCGAGTCTAGCTCCTACTATATACCTATTTGATTCTGCTGTAATATCATCAAAAATAATGGTTACTGATTCCTTTAAATTTCCGTTTTCGTCCAGATTATCTGTTAGCTGATGGTTTATTTGAGAAATAGTATTTGAAGGAATTATACAAGAAGATGTGTAAGTTCTCCCATCTACCAGTACTGATAAATTATATGTTCCACCAGGTACTATGGCAAGTTGAGACGCATCAATCTGATAGTTTAAATCTTCAGAAACGTACAGCAACACTACAGTATCTCCCATAACATTAGATAAGGTTACTACAGCATTAGCAATCACAAAAGCTTCCTCATCATTCTCTGCAATGTTATTTATAGATGATAAGGTTTTAGACACCTGTACTTGTAACAAATCATCCTGCGGAGAGATGTAACCGTATATTACCACTAATTGCTCTGTGTTGTTAGTACTAAAGTCATCCAGCCTTACTTCATCATCACAACTTGTAAAAAGTACTATAAAAAAGGATAGTATGTAAATGAAGTATTTCATATTTAAAATTTATAAGAATAACTAATAGATGGGATAAAAACTAAAACAGATACACGTCTCAAGGATTCTCCTATAAATTCACTTGAACCACCTATACCTATGGGACTAGAATTACCATCACTAACATAATAATACAATGGATTTCTTCGTGCATACACATTGTAGACAGAAATATCCCAAGTACGGAGATTATCACGTTTTGTCTTTTTATGGAATTGAACTCCTAAATTAAGTCTGTGAGTGGCCTCTCCTCTTACATTATTACGTCTTGTAGTAAATTGACTTGTAGGTGTTGCGTCAAAATCTGGGGTGCCAGAACCTATTGGAAAACCGTTATCTGCATTTAGACTTTCTAAATTTGGTAAAGTGAAATTAGTTCCAGAGCGATACGTCCACGATGCTGACCAGGTAATTTTATTGGACAGTTTATAAGTGCTGACCAGATTAATATTATGTCGTTGGTCATATTTTGAAAAGAACATCCTACCTTGATTTAACTCATAAAATTGTCTTTGCGACCACGATAGCGTATAACCTAACAAACCTTGAATTTTTCCGATTTGTTTTCTTAGTAAAAACTCTGCGCCATAAGCCCATCCATTTCCTGATGTTATATTGTCTTCCCAACTTACATTTTGTCCTGTTTGCAAGTTTTGAATGTCTAAAAATGAAGCTCCTTCTTTATAAGTAATGACATTTTTTAAAGTTTTATAATATCCTTCCACCTCTAAGGAATATCCTATGTTATTAAAGCCTTTTGCAATTCCTAAGGCAAACTGCTCTGCTTGTTGTGGTGCTACATTTTTTGTACTACTTACCCATAAATCTGTAGGTAAACCAGTTCCAGTATTAGAAAGCAAATGCACAAATTGGTTCATTTTTGTGTAAGAAGCTTTAACTGTTAAATTAGATTTTAATCGGTATGCAAGAGATAATCGCGGTTCTAGTGGCAGGTTATTAAAGCGGTTTGTATTAAAATAATTTAAACGTAGTCCTGTTGTAGCGGTTAATTTTCGTGAAAGCGAAATAACATCTTCAAAATAAATGGAACTTTCTAGAGAATTTAATCGTTGTTCATTTTTAGAAACTGCTCCCGATTGTAAGGATAATTTTTTACGCTCTGGAATAAAATGATGCGCAGTACTTTGCAGTCCAAAAGTAATATCGTGATTTGTGTTAGGATGATAATCAAAAGATAATTTTACTCCATAATCGTTAATTCCTGAGAAGGCTTCAAATTCACTTTGACGTTCTTCAATTGTATTTATAGACTCTTTATAGCCTGCTTTGAGGTTGTAATTACTGTAAATTAGAGATAAATTAGAAAACAATTTATTACCATACTGGTGGTTCCATCTCGCGGTTGTGGTTAGGTTACCCCAACTCAAACGTTCCTCAGTGTTACTCGTTTGCTTTTCTGAACTTGTAGCAAAAGAGTCTTTACCAAAGTAACTGCTCAAATAAATAGTATTACGCTCATTTATAATGTGATGCAATTTTGCGTTCATATCATAAAAAAATAAATCGGCTTGATTATCATTTTTAGCCTGAAAAGATCTGGCAATGAGGTCTGCAAAACTGCGTCTCCCACTTAATAAAAAAGAAGTTTTGTCTTTTTGAATAGGTCCTTCTAACAAAAATGAAGAAGATAGTATACCTATGTTAAATGCGCCAGAAATAGTTTCTTTATTACCATCTTTCATTGTAAGATCCATAACTCCAGACAGCCTACCTCCATACTTAGAAGGAAATGCTCCCTTGTAAATTTTAGTAGATTTTACAGCATCTACATTATAAACCGAAATAAAACCAAATAAATGGTTTGAATTGTAAACTGTTACCTCGTCTAAGATGGTAAGATTTTGGTCTGGAGAACCGCCTCTTATTAAAACTTGTGCACTACCTTCTGCGCCAGATTGTATTCCCGGTAACAATTGTAATGTTTTTAAAATATCACGCTCACCTAATAATACTGGAGTTGTTTCTATCTGTTTATTAGTTAGTTTAAGACTAGACATTTGTGACGATTTACTAGGTTTTTGATACGTTGAACCTAGTATGGTTACTTCATCTAAACTTTCAGTACCTAAAGCTAATTCTATTGTAACAACTTGATTTTTATTAAGATTGATTACGCGACTATCATCACCATAACCTATGTAAGAAGTTAAGATATTATACGTGGCTTTTTCTAATTCTATAGAGAAAAAGCCATAGTTATTTGTTATTACTCCTTGTTGTATTTCAGGGATATAGACAGATGCTTCAGGAAGTGATTCCTGACTCTCTTTTTCTCTTACATAACCACTTAAAACATAATATTCATCGGTAATCTCTTTATAAATTAGTATCTGATTACCTACACTTTTAAATGCATAGCCTTTATTAGGAAATAGTTTTTGAAGTATTTGAAGTATTGTTTTCTGAGTTTCATTTACAGAAATCAAGCGTTCTAAATTTATACTATTTTCTGAATACGCAAAAGTAAAATCACCTAAATCTTCTAAAGTATTCAAGGCTTCTTGAAGTGTTTTATTTTCTATTTTAAGAGTACACTTTCGTGAAATCGGAACATCTTCAGTTTCTTGCGCAATACAAAATAATGGCGTAAATACAAGTAGTATAAAAAGCGATATGTGACGGATAGAGTTCAAATTTAAGACACGCAACGCCCATTAATTAATCGTATCGTATCACCATCTTTTACTACAGAAAACTGATAAAGTACCCTTAGCGTCTCTACAATCATATCTAAAGATTGATTATTGAAAGTAGCAGTTAGTTTACAATCTAGAAGGGCTTCGTTTTTAATGATAAATTGGGTGTCGTATGCGTTAGCAACGTCTTTAATAACTTGTGATAAGTCTGTTTTGTTAAATTGAAATATCTTAGTTTTCCAGGAATCAACGTTTACATTTTTAATAGAATTAACTGCAAGAGTTCCATCTTCTTGAGCACTCACAGTTTCTCCTGACTTGATGATTTTAAAGGTTTTCTTATTAGAAAACTTAACGCTACCTTCTATTAGAGTAAGAGAAGTTCCATTACTTTTATCATCTTTAAGATTAAACTCTGTTCCTAGAACCTTCGTCGTAGTAGTATTCAGAGTTATAGTAAATGGTTTCAATTTGTTTTTTGCAACTTTAAAATACGCTTCTCCTTTTAGCTTCACATCTCGCTTTTCAGCATTAAAATCATTTGTATACGTAAGTTCGCTTCCCTTTTTTAACCAAAGTTGAGTACCGTCTGGTAATGTGTATTCCTTTGTAGTAGTTGCAATTAAACTAGTGTCATTATCTATAAAGAAAGGAATACTTATTCCTATCAATAAAATAACAGATGCTGCAACTTTCCAGAGTATAGAAAAACCTATTTTACGCACTTTAGGCTCGGTGCTGTCTTCAATTTTATGAGCCACTTTTTTCCAACTGGCATCAGTATCTATTTTCTCAAAATCTTCAGTCATAGAGGATATTTTCCATAACTGTTTTACGTTTTCAAATTGCATGCGATTCTCTTCACTAACCTGCATCCAGTTTTCTATTTGCTTATTTTCAGTATCCGTAGTCCGTTTCTGTAAATATTCAATGAGATGTGCGTCATTTATATGGGTGTAATTTTCGTTCATAATGACTTATTTATAAGTAGGACAGATTAGAAATCATAAACACGTAACTAAAACTAAAAAAATGTAACACTAATAAAATAATAGACAGTAAATCTGCTCTTAATTTTTTTAATGCATTACTAATATGAGTTTCTACCGTGCGTTTTGTAAGATTTAATTTCGTAGCTATTTCTTCGTTTGTTAAACCTCTGTACCTACTTAATTTAAATATTTCTTGGTTTTGACGTGGTAGTTTACTTATAGACTCAATTAGTTTTTCTGCCAGTTCTATGTTAGTAATAGTGGTCGTATCCTCTTCTTCAGTAAGAGTTTCATTTTGCGAAAAAGGTGCATCAACCATTTTCGCCTCCTTTTTAAGATAATTAAGACAGTTGTTACGAACAACGGTGTACATAAAAGATTTAAAAGAGGTGTGTATTTCTATATTTTCTCGTTTTTCATACACGGTAACAAAAGTATCTTGCGTAATATCTTCGGCAACCTGTAAGTCTTTTACAAACTGCTTTGCATATACCACAAGCACCTTATAATACTTCTTATATAAAGTCTCATAGCTCTTTAAATTTCCTTCTTGAAATTGTTGAATAAGTAGTCTGTCCTCCATTTTTAAAATACGCTACAAAGGTAAACTTATCTTGAAATTATTAATTCTAATTTTAAAATACTTTTTTTAAATAACTGAATTTAAAACAACTAAAAGTTAATTGAAATATTTAAATATTTTTTTACGTGTAATAAAAAATACAGTTGTCTTAGAAGAAACAAATCAAAAACACAAATTAATGAAATTGAATTTAAACCTATTAAAATCTTTTATTCTAGCTCTATTTCTAGGGGCTTGTTCAACTGATGATGCACCAACTGATATTCTAGAAAACGACATACGTGTAGTGGTTATCTCTGGAACACCACAAGTAGGAGAAGAACTAACCGCTTTTTATGAAGTAACTGGTTTTACAACTTTAGATTACGAAACCGCTACAACAGCCATAAAGTGGTGGAGCGCAGAAGATGCTTCAGGAACAAATCCTATAATTATACCTAATGCAACTTCTAGAACATTCACGCCAACTGCTAATGAAGTAGAAAAATTCATAGCTGTCGAGGTGACTGTAGAGAACTCCAGTAATGGTTCTAGAAGGTCACGCTACACTGGAGCAATAAACAACTGAAAAAAGAAAATAAATTAAAATACAACACAAATGATGAAATCAAATTTAAACCTATTCAAATTTTTAATCTTAGTTTTATTTCTAGGCGCTTGCTCAAACGATGATGACGCAATGGAAACAATGGAAAATGACATTCGTATTGCCATTATTTCAGGAGCTCCAGATTCAGGACAAGAGCTAACTGCTTTTTATGAAGTATCAGGATTTACGCCTTTAGACTACGATACCGCAACTACCGTTATAAAATGGTGGCGTGCAGATGACAATTTAGGAACTAATGCTACTATGATTGCTGGTGAAATGACAAGAACATATACCTTAACAGGAAGTGATGTGGGTAAATTTATAGCTTTTGAAGCAGCTGTAGAAAACACCACTAATCTCACTTTATTATCAGATTATATAGGCCCAGTAACAGTATCTGCTACTGGAGCTTTAGCTAAAGAGATAGACACACAATTGTTCTCTCAAATTAAGGCCGTAGATAATGTGCTTACTACACAATCCCTTTGGTCTGATTATAACTTAACAAATACTCCTATGTATTTAATACACAAGAATAATAACGGTATTATTGATAGAGGTTTTGTTGTAAACCCTTTATCCACTATTTCAGGTGCAACCGCAGTTCCTTCTGGAGAAAATGGTGGTTTAAATGTTGTTAGGTACGATATGCAAGCGCAAGAAGCATTTGACTTAATAGAAAATATGGGAAATGGTCTTTACACTTTTAATTTTAACATAAATGGAGATAGCATTTTTTACACTCAAATCTATACAGATACAGAAGTTCTAGCTGGAGAGCAACTAGCTCAATATCCTGGAGGATTCTTTAGTCCCGCAGATGTTACTTTTGGAAGCATAGATTTCATAGTTCACGAGCCTTTTCACGATTTTCAAGACAGTTGGTCTTTTACAGGAAGTTCTACATTCCCTACTTTTAGTCAAGACTTTTTAGAATTAAGAGCACTTACGCATCAAATATTTAAAGACTTTCCTAATGGAGCACAAGATTCAACTACTTTAGAAAATAAATTGAGACAATTTGTAGCCATCAGGTCTGCCGAAAATATTTTGCTAGGTTTTGATTCTGCATCAGAAAGTGAGAAGCTAGAAGGAACAGCACGCTATGTAGAGAAACTAGCCTTAAGAAATGTATTTCCTAATCGTGCTACAGAGCCATTTATACCTGGCAGTATTACAGATGATGATTATGGTATTACAAATCAAGTAATTCTAGAAGCTGTAATTGAAAATTTACAATATGAATTAGGAGCTTCTGTTTATGTAGCTTTAGAAGAACTGGTTCCTAATGTGCAGTTTGATATAGAAGCAGGAGCAAATCAATTTACTGTTGCTAGAGATTATTTCAATATGACACAGACAGAACTGGATCAGCAACTACAAAATGCTAAAAACTCAGTAAATTTTTCAAATATTCAAGCTAAAGCTTCAGAATGGATGAATCTATAAATTAGACACGCACTAATTTGAAAAGGATAATGACTTTGAGTTATTATCCTTTTTTTATTGCAGAAAATCAGATAGTAAAATAAAAAAGCTCTTTAAAGAGTTAATTTAAAGAGCTTTAAAAAAATTGTGACCGCGAAGGGATTCGAACCCCCAACCCTCAGAGCCGAAATCTGATATTCTATCCAGTTGAACTACGCAGCCATTATAAATATAAAATATACTTTATTTAAAGCTTTTTAAATAAAAATATCATTGAAAACTAAGCCAATTTTGCTTTTACAATATTTGAAATTGTTTTTCCATCGGCTTGGCCACCTAATGCTTTACTAACCATACCCATAACTTTACCCATATCTTTCATACCTTCTGCTCCTACTTGGTCTATGGTTGCTACTACTACTTTTTCTATCTCTTCTTCGCTTAAAGCTTCTGGCAAAAACCGAGCTATGATATCGGCTTCTGCTAATTCTGGAGATGCTAAGTCTTCTCTATCTTGCTCTAAAAATATAGCTGCACTATCCCTACGCTGTTTTACTTGTTTTTGGAGTATCTTTAATTCTTGATCCTCACTCAAATCTTCTTTTGCACCAGTTTCTGTCTGCGCTATTAATATTGCCGATTTTACTGCACGTAAAGCCGTTAAAGCTGTTTGATCTTTGGCTTTCATCGCTTCTTTTAAAGCCGACATAATATCTTGCTGTAAACCCATAGGTATTTAATTTGTTTGCGAAGATATTAAAAAATAATCAGTCTTCTCCTTACGATTTTTAGTTAAATCCATTAATAAAAAAGATTGAAGACATACTAAAATATAATATTAACTCAGCTTGCAATTTTAAATACATTATATAGACTTTTAAGCATCTAAATTGACAATTAACACAAAAAAAGTAACGCATATGAATCTCATAAAAAACCCGAAAAATCATAAAATTTTTCGGGTTATAAAATATAGTAATTTCTCTTAATAACTTAATCTACATTATCATGTAAAAAAGAATTATTGGTTCTTAATTTAATATCATCATTATCATCTAAACCTATACTTGTTCTTGACAAATCGGTTTCAGAAGAATGTTTAGCTTCATTTAAATCAATGCCTTGACGCTTATAAGCAGGGACTTTTTCTATATCGTCAATTTTAGAGCTATTAAATTTATGATTAAAATCTTTCATTTTACGTCTACGCTCATCGGCACGCTCTTTTAATAGTTCAGAAATTGGAGTATTCATGGGATCAATATCTGCTTCTTCCTCTTCTATCGAAATTTCGTTGAGTGTTTTCTTTTCAAAAACCACCTCTTGATCTATTTCTTCTAAAATCTCGTTTGATCCAGATGACTGAGTATTCACAGAAGACTCCATATCTAAATAATCATCTAATGCATAACGAATATCACCTTCTTTACTAGTCTCAGTTACCGGAATGACCTCAACATAGTCGTTAACAGATATATTCTTTACATCGTCATCTGTTAACTCGTGAGCAATTATATTTTCATCTTCTTCTTTCTCTTCTTCTCCAAATGATAATGGTAAATCAAATGTTAACGTTATTTGTTTCTCATCATCTATAAAGTCTGAAGCTTCTTCAATTTCTGCAACAGCCTCATCATTATCGTATGTTTTATTTACCGAATTTATGATAAAATCCTCTTCTGTATCTTCATTATTATCACTAATCTCATCATAAACCACATTAATATTCTTGATGATTTCTGATGTTGTAATTAAGTCATAGTTTTCGGTTGGGTCTACTAGCTTTTGTTTATTAATTAAGTTTTTTTCAAAATTACTTAATTCATCGTCTTCAGAATCTAAATCCAATGTATGACGAACAATAGGTGCTTCCTTTTTCTCTTCTAACTCTATGGCTGGCGTTATAATAATAGGATCTACCTCTTCTACCTCCAACTCTTTTTCTTCGCCTAGCGAGTGAACAACCTTTTTGGTTTCTGTATTAGAAATCTCGTCTTGTTGCTCAATATTAAAGCCTGTAGCAATTATGGTAACA
Organism: uncultured Algibacter sp.; assembly: GCA_947499935.1. GTDB lineage: Bacteria > Bacteroidota > Bacteroidia > Flavobacteriales > Flavobacteriaceae > CANMQH01. Next base: position 61,776 of record CANMQH010000014.1, read on the forward strand.
GCGATAGATTCTTCTAAAGTTTCATCTTCTCCAACCCCCATAATAATGTTAGCACCATGACCAGCTTCATTTTGAATATGATCATTAATTTCTCCAATTTCATCAATTGTAATTTCTTGTACACCAGATACAATAAGCAGCAATACATTTTTTGCTCCTGTAATTTTATTATCATTTAATAACGGTGAATCTAACGCTTTACGAATAGCTTCTTGAGCACGGTTTTGCCCTGATGACAATGCAGAACCCATAATGGCTGTACCACTATTGCTTAATACCGTTTTAGCATCACGTAAATCAATGTTTTGTGTATAGTGATGTGTAATAACTTCGGCTATACCACGAGCTGCAGTAGATAACACCTCATCAGCTTTAGAGAAACCAGCTTTAAAGCCTAAATTTCCATAAACTTCACGAAGTTTATTATTATTTATAACGATTAGAGAATCTACGACGTTTCTTAATTTTTCAATACCTTTTTGAGATTGCTCGATACGCATTCGCCCTTCAAATTGAAAAGGCATGGTTACAATACCAACAGTCAAAATATCCAAATCCTTGGCCATTTTGGCTATTATAGGCGCAGCACCTGTACCTGTACCACCACCCATTCCGGCAGTAATAAACACCATTTTAGTATTGGTGTCTAACATTTGAGAAATATCATCAAAACTTTCTACTGCAGATTGTTCTCCAATATCTGGATTTGCACCGGCCCCTAAACCTTCGGTTAGATTTAGACCTAGCTGAATTTTATTTGGTACGCCACTATTTGTTAGGGCTTGAGCATCTGTATTACAGATATAAAAATCTACACCTTTTATGCCCTGTTGGAACATATGGTTTATGGCATTACTACCACCTCCTCCAACACCAATAACTTTTATGACGTTTGATTGATTTTTAGGCAAATCAAATGCGATACTTTCGAATTCTTTCTTGCTGCTCATAATTCTATTTTACTGAGGTTCATACTAAAAATATTTTTTTAACTTTTATTGGTCTTATATAGCTTAAAAAAACCAACGCAAGTTTTATTCAATGGATTCTTATTCTGCGTTATCTAAAAAATCTTTAACGCGCTCTGTTAATTTATCAAGGAATGAGCGTCTCTCCTTAACAGGTTTTTCTTTAACAACATCTTCTACAGGTTCTTCTATAGCATCTTCTTCAACTATTGCTGCTTCTTGTTCTTCAATTTTTATTCTTTGTTGGCGTTTTAAACCATCTAATACCAAACCAACAGCTGTTGCAAATAGAGGGCTTGTAACATCATCATCACTATCGCCTGCTAAGTGCTCATTAGGATATCCTATTCTGGTATCCATACCTGTTATATACTCTACCAATTGCTTTAAGTGCTTTAATTGACTACCGCCACCTGTTAAAACAATACCAGCAATCAACTTCTTTTTTTGCTCTTCGTGTCCGTAATTCTTTATTTCTACATATACTTGCTCTACAATTTCTACAACGCGTGCATGTATAATTTTAGAAAGATTTTTTAATGTAATTTCTTTAGGCTCTCTGCCTCTAAGCCCTGGAATAGATACAATTTCGTTATCTTTATTTTCTCCTGGCCATGCTGAACCAAACTTAATTTTTAATAGTTCGGCTTGTTTTTCTATAATAGAGCAGCCTTCTTTAATATCTTCGGTTATAACATTACCTCCAAATGGGATAACTGCAGTATGACGGATTATACCTTCTCTAAAAATAGCTAAATCTGTAGTTCCGCCTCCTATATCTATTAAAGCAACACCCGCTTCTTTTTCTTCTTGACTTAATACTGCATTTGCAGAAGCTAAAGGTTCTAAAGTGATGCCCTCTAAGTTTAAACCTGCACTTTGTACACAACGACCTATATTTCTAATAGAAGATACTTGCCCAACAACCACATGAAAATTAGCTTCTAAACGCCCGCCATACATACCTATAGGTTCTGTAATTTCAGCTTGTCCATCTACTTTATATTCTTGCGGTAAAACATGGATAATTTCTTCTCCTGGAAGCATAACCAATTTATGCACTTGGTTTATTAGCCTATCAATATCATCTTCATCGATAACCGTTTCAGAGTTTGAACGGGTTATGTAATCACTATGTTGCAAACTGCGAATATGTTGTCCTGCAATGCCAACAGTAACATTTTTAATCTTAATATCTGCGGCACTTTCTGCTTCCTGTACAGCTTGCTGTATGGACTGTATGGTCTGTGTTATATTATTTACAACACCACGATGCACACCCAAACTTTTAGATTTTCCTATACCTAAAATTTCCACCTTGCCGTACTCATTTTTACGACCAATCATGGCCACAATTTTTGTGGTTCCTATGTCTAATCCTACTGCTAAATTATGCTCCATGGCTTAAATTTTGGTACATATTACTTGATTTTCAAACTGCAAATTCACTTTACTATAATTATTAAGTGTTTTATCTTTTAAATTCTTTTTATAAAATGCTTTTAGATTATTTATTTTTTTGTCTAAAAATCTAACATTCCCTAATTGCACTAAAAAATCACATTTACGAAGCTTTAAATAAAGTTTTCTATTAGCATCTTGATAAATCTCAAAAACGTGTTTTCTTAAAAAATCATCATTTTTAATCTTAAGCGCTAATTTATGCACCTGCTTTAAATTATTTTTTTCTACATAACCTGTAACCAAAGGCACTCTTGCCGAATAATTATTTGATAAAGGCATAAACAAACCATCATTATCAATATAATATGAAGCATTAGTATTAACCCTCGCGAGAGGTGATTTCTGTTCTATTTCAGCGTTAAGCGCACCATTTACAGCAACATACACTTGCGCTGCTTTTATCATGGGGTTAGATTTCAGGGCATTTTCTAACTCACTCAAAACTAAAGTTTCTTTAGCCACGTTTTTAACATCACCATAATTTTGTATTAACAATTTACTAACAGTTTGGTTGGTAATAAAAAGATTATTCTCTCCAACAAAGGCTACGTTAGGTTTTGTTATTAATCTTGATGCATTCCTCGTTGAAGCAAAGGCAAACAGAAAAACCGTTATCCCTAACAAAACAATCATTTTTATGTAGTTCCAGTTAATTCGCAATGCTTAATTCTTTTTTAATGTATTTAACTTGCTCTCCAATATCCCCAGCACCTATAGTCAATATAACCTGTGCCTCGCTTTTTTTAATTTCTGTAAGTAATGCGTCCTTTTTTACCAGTTGCTTATTTTTATTATTAACCTTTTCTAATAACCAAGATGATGTAACACCTTGTATTGGCATCTCTCTCGCTGGGTAAATATCCAACAGCAGCAATTCATCAAATTGTGATAAACTTTTAGCAAATTCATTAATAAAATCTCTAGTTCTAGTATATAAATGTGGCTGAAAAATAGCTAAAACACGTTTATTAGGATACATTTCCCTTACGGCTTGATGTACTGCATTAATTTCTTCGGGATGGTGCGCGTAATCATCAATAAACACCAAATCTTCCGTTTTAATTTGATAAGTAAACCTACGTTTAACTCCTTTGTATGATGCCAATGCTTTAATGAGTGTATTTTTATCGCACCCATACTCTATAGCCATAGATAAAGCAGCTAAGGCATTTAATAAGTTATGCCTACCTGGAAGACTAAACTCCAAATCCTCCCAAACTTGTGTAGGCGTTTTTACGTTAAAAACATAACACCCATTTTTTATTCTAATATTTTGAATTGTATAATTAGAATCGTCTTCAATACCATACGTAATACCATTAAGAGGCAACCCGTTTCTAACAAATAATTTTCCGTTAGGTTTTATTTTTTTTAAAAAATCTTTAAATGATTTTTCTAATTCTGAAGCATTTCCGTAAATATCCAAATGATCAGCATCCATAGATGTTATGCATGCTAAATTGGGCGATAATGTTAAAAACGAACGATCAAACTCATCGGCCTCAACTACAGAAACTTCCGCTCCGTTTAATATTAAATTAGAATTATAATTTTCACTAATACCACCTAAAAACGCTGTTAAAGGCACCTGGCATTGATTCATTAAATGCCCTAAAATACTTGTCGTAGTCGTTTTTCCATGCGTCCCTGCTATAGCAAGACAGTAGGTGTTTTCGGTTATTAGCCCTAAAACCTGCGAACGTTTTAAAACCTTATAACCATGATTTATAAAATACATTAATTCCTTATGATTTTCAGGAATTGCTGGCGTATAAACAACCAAAGTCTTTTCTAAATTTAAAAAACGAGCATCTATATGAGCAATAGCATCTTCAAAATGAACAGATATACCCATACCAACCAAACCATCTGTAATTGCTGTTGGCGTTTTGTCATAACCAGACACAAGTTTATTATTAGCAAAAAAGTATCGTGCTAAGGCACTCATACCAATACCGCCAATACCAATAAAATAAATATTATCCCACCTCAAACCGCTCTCCGAAGAAAAAGCTTGTTTAGTAGACGGTATGTTAACTTCTTTATCTATCATGTTTCTTAATGTCTTCCATTTTCGAAGCCCAAAGATGGGGTTAAAAGTTTTTCAACCTCATCTACTATCTCATTAGTAGCATTTATCAATGCTAATTTTTTTATGTTTTTTCCTAGTATTTTTTGCCTTTCGGCGGAAGCCATTAATTGCGTAAACTTATTTTCAAAATCAGTTTCTAAATCCTCTTCCTTAATTAATAAAGCAGCATCTTTATCTACAATAGCCATAGCATTTTTAGTCTGGTGATCTTCTGCTACATTTGGAGAGGGTATAAAAATAACGGGCTTACCAACAATACAAAGTTCTGACACAGAACCTGCACCAGCTCTTGATATAACAATATCTGCCGCGGCGTATGCAAAATCCATTTTATTCAAAAACTCAAATACCTGTACATTATTTGTATTGTTATAAATTTTATATTGCTCGTAATATAGCTTCCCGCATTGCCAAATAACTTGTACATTTTGAGTATCTAAATAATCTAGCTCTTTTTCAATCCATTGATTAATTCGTCTAGACCCCAAACTTCCTCCAATAACCAAAAGCGTCTTCTTTTCTGGTTTTAAATTAAAAAAAGCTTTTCCTTCTTGGGTTTTGCTCTCTATTTGCAACAAACTTTGACGAACAGGGTTACCGGTTTTCACTATTTTATCTTTCGAAAAAAAACGCTCCAAACCATCATAAGCCACACATATTTTTTTAGCCTTCTTTGACAACAGTTTATTAGTAATTCCAGGGTACGAATTTTGCTCCTGGATTAAGGTTGGTATATTTTTAGATGCAGCCATTTGCAATAATGGCCCACTAGCAAAACCACCTGTACCAATAACAACATCTGGCTTAAAAGCCTTTATAATTTTACGAGCATTCCAAAGACTACTAATCACTTTAAATGGAAAGCTTAAATTTTTTAATGTAAGCTTACGCTGAATTCCAGAAATCCAAAGCCCCTTAATATTATAACCAGCTTGCGGTACTTTTTCCATCTCCATCCTATCTTTTGCACCAACAAACAAAAACTCAGATTCTGGGTATCTGTTCTTAAACTCATTAGCAATAGCAATGGCTGGATAAATATGCCCACCAGTGCCACCGCCAGATAAAATAATTTTATATGTTTCTTGTTTAACCACTAATACCGTTATTGCTTTATTTACACTTTATTTTTTTATAACTCTTCTAGGATACTATATCGCTTCCGATAGAATCTCTAACGGATTTTCTTCATTAACCTCTTTCTCTTTTATTTCTTCTCGTTTTGCACTTACACTTAATATAATACCAACCGCCAAACAAGTCATCCAAATAGATGTACCTCCACTACTAATTAATGGCAATGTTTGCCCTGTTACTGGAAATAATTCTACAGCAACAGCCATATTAATTAAGGCTTGAAAAACAATGGGCAAGCCAACACCTAGAACCAATAACTTACCAAATATGGTATCCGATTTTTGAGCCACAATGACTATTCTAAAAAGAAACCACAAATACAAGGTCATAATCACAAAGCCACCAATTAAGCCATATTCTTCAATAATAATTGCAAAAATAAAATCAGATGACGATTGCGGTAAAAAGTTTTTTTGAATACTCTTTCCTGGACCAACACCCTGTATACCACCTGTAGCTATAGCTATTTTTGCTTTTTCAATTTGATAATCTGCTTCGGTATCTTCAGGGTTTGAAAAGCTTTCCAAACGCCCTATCCATGTATCCACTCTATTTGGCATAGCATCCGGAAAAGCTTTAGCTGCCAACACAAACAAAGTTAAAACCAAAATCCCCGAACCAATAATAATCGCTAAATAACGTATGGGATAACCCCCTAAAAACACCAATACGACTATCATTAAAAACATAATAGCTGCCGTAGAAAAATTAGCAGGAAGAATAAGTATTAACACTAAAAAAACAGGCACCCAAAGTGGCAAAATAGTTTGTTTAAACTCAACAACCTTATCCTTAATTTTAGACATATAACGAGCCACATAGACCATGAGTACAACTGCAGCCAAAGTAGATGACTGAAATGACACACCAACTATAGGAATTTGAATCCATCGACTTGCATTAGCACCTTCAATAGTTGTGCCTTGCATCATTGTAAGTCCTAGTAAAACCAATACAATAGGAATCATAACTAATGATAGACCTTTAAAATACCTATAAGGAATTTTATGTACCCCATATATAATTGCAAACCCCAAAATCAAATGCACAAAGTGCTTTATAAAAAACGTAAAGGTATTACCACTACCACTTTTGTAAGCCAAATTACTTGCAGCACTATACACAGGCAAAAACGATAGTATAGCTAAAAGCGCTACTATAGCCCATATTAAACGATCTCCTTTTATGTTTTTAAATATTTGACTCATGTTCTATTTAATACTCAGCCTCTATATTTTAAATAAATCTTTATTATTATTATTGTTTCTGCTATAATAAATTAAAATGAACGCTTATAAATTTCTTACCGCATTTTTAAATTGACGTCCTCTATCTTCATAATTTTCAAACAAATCGAAACTTGCACATGCAGGAGACAATAACACATTATCACCAGCATCAGCAACCTTGTAAGCAATTTTTACTGCCTCAGAAATAAACTGAGTTTCAACAATAACATCTACCATATTACCAAAAGTGCTTATCAATTTCTCATTGTCAACACCAAGGCATATAATAGCTTTTACTTTTTCGTTTATAAACGGAAATAATTCTTCATAATTATTGCCTTTATCAACACCTCCAACAATCCAAACCGTTGGTGCTCCCATACTCTCTAAAGCATAATACGTAGCATTAACATTTGTAGCCTTAGAATCATTAATGTATTGTACTTTATTAATTTTTAAGACCTGCTCCAACCTATGCTCCACACCCTGAAAATTCTCTAAACTTTCTCTTATGGTTTGTTTTCTAATTTTTAATAAATGCGCAACAGTAGAAGCTGCCATTGCATTTTTAATGTTGTGCTTTCCTTCTAGTGCAAGATTTGATGTTGGCATAATTATTTGATTATTATCTATGGTTATTTTAATATTATTATGATCTAAATACGCTCCGTTTTCTATTTTTTTTACTAATGAAAATGGCAATAATGTGGATTGAACTGGGTGGTTTTTAAGATGATTTGTTATAACATCATCATCAGCATCATAAATCAAATAATCTGCTTTGGTTTGATTCATGGCTATTCTAAACTTTGATGCGATATAATTTTCAAATTTGTAATCATACCTATCTAAATGATCTGGTGTAATATTTAGTAAAACCGCTATTTTTGGTTTAAAATCTACTATATCATCTAACTGAAAACTACTTATTTCCAATACATAATTTTCAAAATCTTTTTCTAAAACCTGTTTAGCAAAACTATCTCCAATGTTTCCTGCTAAACCCACATTTAACACTTTATTTAATATATAATGTGTTAATGTAGCTGTGGTTGTTTTACCATTACTTCCTGTAATTCCGACAATGACTGCATCGGTATATTTTGATGCAAATTCAATTTCGGAAACTACAGGAATTCCTTTTTCCTTAATTTGATTAATCAAATTAATTTTATCAGGAATACCAGGACTTTTCATCACAACATCAGCATTTAAAACTTTAGCTTCTGTATGTGTTTCGTCTTCCCATTCAATCTCATTATGTATAAGAACTTGCTTGTACTTTTCTTTTATTTTTCCTTTATCTGAAACAAAAACCTCAAAGCCTTTTTCTTTTCCTAAAAGCGCTGTACCTACACCACTTTCTCCGCCTCCCAATACAACTAATCTTTGCTTTGTCATTACATTTTTATTTCACAAGATTCCCACCCTAGCAGGAATGACAAATTTGTTATCTAATTTTTAATGTCACAATTGAAAGAATAGCAAGCAATATGCCTACAATCCAAAACCGTGTTACTATTTTACTTTCGTGATATCCAGATTTTTGATAATGATGATGCAATGGCGACATTTTAAATATGCGTCGTCCTGCACCATATTTCTTTTTCGTATACTTAAACCATCCTACCTGCATAACAACAGATAAGTTTTCCGCTAAAAATATGCCACACAATACAGGAATTAACCACTCTTTACGCACCGCTATAGCAATTACAGCTATAATACCTCCTATAGTTAAACTACCCGTATCGCCCATAAATACTTGAGCTGGATACGTGTTGTACCACAAAAAACCTATAAGCGCGCCAACAAAGGCCGCAATGTAAATGGTGATTTCCTCAACCCTTGGGATATACATAATATTTAAATAATCTGAAAAAATTATATTACCAGACACCCAAGCAAAAATCCCTAAGGTTAACACTATAATAGCTGATGTTCCAGCCGCCAAACCATCTATACCATCGGTTAAATTAGCGCCATTAGATACAGCTGTTATTATAAAAATGACCACCAAAACAAAGACTATCCATGCATATTTTTCAAGACTTGGACTAATCCATGTAATCACCTTGGCGTAATCAAACTCATTGCCTTTAACAAAAGGAATTGTTGTTTTGGTTGATTTAACTTCTTTTTCAAATAGCTTTGAAGCTTCTATATTTGGGTTTTCTGCTAACAAAATTCGTTGCTCCTCAATAGGCAACTTCTCTTTCATGGTTACATCTTGGTGAAAAAACAAAGTCACACCCACGATAATACCTAATCCTATCTGCCCTAAAATCTTAAACCGTCCTTTTAAACCTTCTTTATCATTTCTGAATTTTTTTAAATAATCATCAATAAACCCAATAACACCCATCCAAAGTGTAGTAACTATCAAAAGGATGATATATATATTCTCTAATCTCGCTAGCAACAGTACCGGAATCAAAGTAGCCAAAATGATAATAAGACCACCCATAGTTGGTGTACCTGCTTTTTCTTTTTGACCCTCAAGACCTAAATCTCTAATGGTTTCTCCCATTTGTTTTTTCTGAAGAAAACGAATTATCCTTTTACCATAAACAATAGAAATTAACAGCGATAAAATCATTGCCAAAGCCGCTCTAAAGGTTAAAAAACCAAAAAGTGAGGCTCCAGGAAACTGAAACTGTTTTTCTAAATATTCAAATAAGTAATACAACATATTATCGTGCGTTTATTAAGATTCTTCGACTGCGCTCAGAATGACATTTATTTTTCTAATTGCTTTAAAAATCCCTGTACTATTTTAAAATCATCAAAATCAAAGCGCTCTCCTTTAATTTCTTGATATGTTTCATGCCCTTTTCCTGCTATCAAAATAATATCATTAGGTTGAGCCATTTGGCAAGCTGTTTTAATAGCCTGCTTTCTATCTTCTATCGTTAATGTTTTTTTAAAGTTTTGAGGCTCTACACCTGCTTCTATCTCCGTGAGTATATCTTCAGGCTTTTCACTCCTAGGGTTATCACTTGTAAAAATTACTTTTGTGCTTAAAGCCGTTGCTATGTGTCCCATTTTGGGACGCTTTGTTTTATCTCTATCGCCACCGCAACCAACAACTGCAATAAGCGCTTCGTTTTTAGTTCTAATACTGTTTATGGTTTCTAATACATTTTTTAATGCATCAGGTGTATGAGCATAATCAACAATAGCTGTTATTTTGTTAGCAGATTCTATATATTGAAAACGTCCGCTAACATTTTCTAAATCACTAATAAGCCTAAGCACTTCTACTTTTTCAAGTCCTAACAATTCTGCTGTAGCATATATAGCCAAAACATTGTAAGCATTAAAGTTTCCTATTAATCGTGTCCAGACTTCACTATCGTTAATCTTTAACAACAAGCCACTAAATTGATTCTCTAATATTTGAGTTTTATAATCGGCATATTGTTTTAAAGCATAGGTGTATTTTTTTGCCTTGGTATTTTGCAGCATTACCAAACCATTCTTATCATCTACATTTACAAGTGCAAAAGCATTACTAGGAAGCTCATCAAAAAACTTTTTCTTAACATCCCTATATTCTGCAAACGTATTATGATAATCCAAATGATCATGGGACAGGTTTGTAAAAATCCCGCCTTGAAAACACAAACCTTCAGTTCTGTATTGATGAATACCATGAGAACTCACTTCCATAAAACAAAACTCCACCCCAGCAGCATTCATCTCGCTTAAATACTTATTAATAGTCAGTGAATCTGGCGTTGTATGCGTTGCTTTAAATTCTGTATTATCAACCATAATTTTTACGGTCGACAATAACCCTACTTTATACCCAGCTTTTTTAAACAACTGATATAATAAACTTGCCACCGTGGTTTTACCGTTAGTACCAGTAACCCCTACCAGTCTTAAGTTTTCAGAAGGCGCTTGATAAAAATTAGAAGCTATAATGGCTAATGCTTTTTTAGAGTTATCAACTTCTACATAAGTGACACCATCTATTAAAATCTTAGGCAAAGTTTCGCAAACTACACATGTAGCACCATTTTTTATCGCTGTATCAATAAATTTATGACCATCAGAAATAAGCCCTTGGATAGCAACAAACAAATCGCCTTTTTCAATTTTACGAGAATCAAAATCTACAGCATGCACATCCATCACTGTACTCCCAATTACGGTGTTTATAGTAACCTTATATAATATGTCTTTTAAAACTATCATGATGCTTTTAAAACTACAGTTTGGTTATCCGTTAATTTTGTATTCTTATTAATAGATTGCTCTTTTACAATACCATTGCCATCTAACTTCACCTTAACATCAACTTGCATATTTTCTAAAAGCACCAAAGCATCCATAGCAGGTAAGCCTATTAGATTTGGCATAATCGTTTTATAAGTCTGAGCGGTATTGTAAAACGCTTCATATTCATTATCAACAGATTCTATTTTAATATCCAACGATTCTATTTCATCTATTAATGGTGTATCTGTATAAATTTTTTGAGCGACTCTTTTAAACACGGGCCCAGAAACGTCTGCACCATAAAAGCCTACTTTTATACTTGGCTTATGAATAACTACTATACATGAGTATTTTGGGTTTTCTGCAGGAAAATACCCCGAAAAAGAGGATATATACCTAGGATTATCTTCCCAATCATCCATCCAATATTCTGTTCTTGCTGTTCCTGTTTTTCCGGCCATTGAAAATGTTTTTGAATACAACTTTTTACCTGTACCTCTAACAACAATGTTTTTTAAAATTTCTTTTGTTTTATTAAGCGTCTCATCAGAGCATATTTTTTTCACTATCACTTCTTTATCAAAAGTCTCAATGTTTTTATCAAATTCTTTTACAGCTCTTAGAAATCTTGGTTTAACCAACTCTCCTTTATTAGCAATAGCATTATAAAATGCTAACGTTTGAAGTGGTGTTATAGCCAAGTTATATCCATAAGCAAATGATGGCAAAGCATTTCTACTCCACTTTTTATCTCCTGGCTCAGGAATATCTGGTTTACCTTCACCTATAATAGAAACCCCTAAAGGCTCATTTAACTTCCATTCCTTTATTCTATCGATAAATTTTTCTGGATTTTTTGAATAGTGCTCATCAATAATTGTAGCTAAACCTATATTTGAAGACACCTCCAATGCTCTAGCTGCAGAAATTTTACCATAACCACCTCTATGAGAATCATTAATATATCTTCCATAAAACCGCTTTCTACCACGTTGCGTATCTACCACAGTAGAGGTATCAATAACCTTATCTTCTAATGCCGCCATTAACGCCATAACTTTAAACGTAGAACCAGGCTCATGACTCTCACCTACAGCGTAATTTAACTTTTCGTAATATTTTCCTTTACTGGTTCTTCCAAGGTTAGAAATAGCTCTAATCTCTCCCGTTTTAACCTCCATAACAACCACACAACCATGTTCTGCTTGATACAACTCCAATTGCTTAAGAAGTGCATGGTGCGCAATATCCTGTATATTAACATCTATGGTAGTATACACATCGTAACCATCTTTAGGCTCAATTTCGTTAGCATCATTTAAAGGCTTCCATTGGCCTTTTCCTATTTGCTGTTTTTTACGTTGTCCATCTACACCACTTAAATATTTAATACCAAAAGCACCATCTATGCCAGGTCGCGTTATATTACCTTGATCATCTGTACGCTCATAACCAATAGTTCTTTGAGCAATTCCACCCATAGGATGCTCCCTTTTTGTAGTTTGCTCTACAATTAGCCCGCCTTTAAAAGCACCAAGACTTAACAGAGGAAAGCCTCTTAATCTTATATATTCTGAATAACCAATATTTCTAGCTAACAAATAATATCTGTTCTTGTTAGCACGAGCCTTTCTAATATCCTTTTCTAATTTACTTGAAGATTTACCCGTGTATTTGGAGAGCGAATCACATAAAGGTTCTATATATTTTTCAAAGGTCCTACTTGATGGTGTTAAGGCATCTAAACGTATATCGTATTTAGGAATTGATGTTGCTAACAAATTCCCATTAACAGAATACACATTACCTCTGTTGGCTGGTATAATAACATCTTTAACAACACGCTCGGTTGCCATAACTTTATATTTATCACCTTGTAAAAATTGAATACTTAGCAATTTAAACACCACAGCTAGCCCGAAGATGAACATACATCCTGCAACAAAATACAATCGGTTTAATATGCCTTTTTCGTTTACTGCCAAGGTTTTGCTTTATTTTTTTGCTTTTACTTTTATTTTTTTTGGTGGATCTTCAGATATCGACAATCCTTTTCCTTTCATCGCCTTTATAACATGAGACTCCATTTTAAGTCTCATAAGCTTAGAACGCCCATCTACAAAAGCTGAACGCATTTCTTTAACTTCATTTTTTAATCTTGCAATCTCATAAACCTTTTTATCGGCGCTATGAGAACTTGCAATCATAACAAGGGCTAAACCAGAAATAAACAGAATAAATCTCCAATTTCTAAAGGAATCATCACTAACTAGAAATGTGCCTTTTAGTATGTTATAAATCTTTTTTTTCACGCCTCCCTATGACTCTTGACATATTACAATTACAACTTTTCAGCTATTCTAAGTTTTGCGCTTCTCGCTCTGTTGTTCATTTTTATTTCTTCTGCTGAAGGCACAATCAAACCATTCACCTTTTTTAGCGGAACTTCAAAATTTCCAAATACATCGCGCTCTGGCTCACCTTCAAACATCCCATTTCTGATAAAACGCTTTACTAATCGATCTTCTAATGAATGATAGGATATAAAACTCAACCTACCACCTACCTGTAAAAGCTCTGGTGTTTGTTGTAAAAATTCTTTTAAAACCTCAATTTCCTGATTTACTTCTATTCTAATAGCTTGATATATTTGAGCCAACACTTTATTTTCATGTCTTGGCGGTAAAAACTTTTTCAACACTTTTTTTAGTTGCTCACTTGTAACTATTGGCGTTTCTTTTCTGTACTCAATAATAAGTTTTGCCATTGCTGGCGCAGCACGCAACTCGCCATATTGCAAAAGCACATTCTTTAATCGTGTTTCGTCATATTCATTTACCACATGAAAGGCTGACAACTCGTTTTGTTGATTCATACGCATATCTAAATCTGCCTCAAAACGTGTAGAAAAACCACGTTCAGCCACATCGAATTGATGTGATGACACTCCAAAATCTGCAAGAACGCCATTAACCCCTTTTACCCCATAAAATCTCAAAAAACGCCTTACGTATCTAAAATTCTCATGAATCAACACAAACCGCTCATCGTCTATGGTGTTTTTAAGAGCGTCTTGATCCTGATCAAAAGCAAATAACTTGCCTTTACCACTTAATCGTTTTAATATTTCTTTACTATGACCGCCACCTCCAAAAGTGACATCTACATAAACACCATCTGGGTTTATATTTAAACCATCAACAGTTTCTTTTAAAAGTACTGGGTTATGATATTCCATAATCATCGTCATCTTGCCCCATAACGTCTTCGGCTAAATCTGCAAAATCTACAGCCGCATCGTTAATAGCTTGTTCGTATAAATCTTTATCCCAAATCTCTAAGATATTGATGGCCGATGCCACCACTATATTTTTAGAAATATCTGCAAAAACAGTTAATTCTTTTGGTATTAACAACCGCCCATTCACATCAACCTCAACCATTTTGGCTCCTGCCGTAAAACGCCTAATAAAATCGTTATTCTTCTTTTTAAACTTATTTAGCTTATTCATCTTCTGCATGAGCACCTGCCATTCGGCCATAGGATACAACTCTAAACATTTTTGAAACACAGAACGACGTAACACAAAACCATCTTGCAGAATTGAAGACAGTTGCTTTTTGATTGCAGCAGGCATCATTAATCTGCCTTTTACATCAACTTTACAATCGTATGTACCTGTAATTAAGTCCAAAGCGGGTTTAAAAAATATAGATGTTAGATTTTCAAAGATATTCAAAATTTACCACATCTTACCACTTTATACCACTTTGTTAATAATTTTTTGATTAAAAGCTCATTTGAATTGCGAAAAATCACCAAAACCAAACTATACACCTATCTTACACGGTATTAGAGACTTCCACTTTCAATAAATTCATTTGTTAATATCTCATAATCATAATCTGAAAATTTTTAATTTTAATCAATCAATAATCAATCATGAAAAACATAATTATGATGGTAATATGAATGAAATACCTATATTTGTTTTTAATGATTCACTAACTGATTAATGACGCATCATTTAAAAAAAGAAAAAGATTACAGCTATGTAGAAATAGGCGAAGGCACTCCCATTGTTGTGCTTCACGGTCTTATGGGCGGCTTAAGTAATTTTGATGGAGTTGCTAGTTTTTTTAGTACAAAAGGCTATAAAATTATTATTCCAGTACTTCCTTTGTACACCATGTCTTTGTTAAAAACTAATGTGAAAAGTTTCGCAAAATATCTGCATGACTTTATTGAGTTTAAAGGCTATGAAGAAGTTATTTTACTAGGAAACTCTTTAGGTGGGCACATTGGCTTATACCATACAAAACTTTATCCTGAAAAAGTTAAAGCTCTTATTATTACAGGAAGCTCTGGCCTATACGAAAGCGCCATGGGAGGTGGATATACAAAACGTAGTGATTACGAAGTAATTAAAAAGAAGGCACAAGATGTTTTTTACGACCCTGCTGTCGCCACTAAAGAGATTGTAGACGAGGTATATGAAACGGTAAACAATCGTAACAAACTTATAAAAACACTTGCCATAGCAAAAAGTGCTATTAGACACAATATGGGTAAAGATTTACCAAAAATGACAACTCCTACTTGCATTATATGGGGGAAGAATGACCATGTAACACCTCCAGAAGTTGCCGAAGAGTTCAATGAACTTTTACCAGATTCTGAATTATTTTGGATTGATAAATGTGGGCATGCAGCTATGATGGAACATCCTGATGAATTTAATGAAGTCATGGATGGCTGGATACAAAAAAGAGGGTTTTAAATTAAAGAACATAATCTTATTACTAGACTCCTTATTTCTTAGGAAAAACAACATATGAAAATTATATCTGCCGAATTTGTAATAAGTAATTCTGATGTAGCAAAATGCCCAAAAAGCATGCTACCCGAATATGCATTTATTGGCAGAAGTAACGTTGGCAAATCTTCTTTAATAAATATGCTAACTAGCCGAAAGAGTTTGGCTAAAACATCTGGAAGACCCGGAAAAACACAGCTTATAAATCATTTTTTAATCAACAAAAATTGGCATTTAGTAGATTTACCAGGTTATGGTTACGCTCGTGTATCTAAAAGCTCTAAAAAAGTATTTCAGAAATTTATTACACAATACTTTGGACTTCGTGAGCAATTAGTAACTGCATTTGTTCTGGTAGATATAAGACACAATCCCCAACCTATAGATTTAGAATTTATGCAATGGCTTGGCGAGAATGGCGTACCTTTTTCAATTATTTTCACCAAAGCAGACAAACTTAAACCCAAAGCCATAAATAATCATGTTGATACATACAAAACTATTCTTTTAGAAACTTGGGAAGATATGCCCAATTATTTTATTACATCGTCCTCTAAAGACATTGGAAAAGATGATGTTTTAGGATATATTGACCAACTTAACAACAATATGGAATTGAGTTCTCATTAATTCAAAGAACTCTGGATACCTTTATAAACACTAATTAACTAATTCTTAACATCTAGAGCATCTCGTAAAGCATTCCCTATTAACATAAAGGCCATAACAAGACTCATAATACACAGCCCGGGTATAACCGCTAAATAAGGCTTACCTAGAATAATATAATTATAATGATCTTTAATCATAGCCCCCCAACTTGCCATAGGCGGCTGAGCTCCAATACCTAAAAAACTCAACCCGCTTTCTATTAATATAGCGCCAGCAAAATTAGCAGCAGAAATTACAATAACTGGTGCCATTATATTTGGCAAAATATGCTTGGTTATTATTCTGTAATCATTAAAACCTAATGCTCTAGCTGCTGTAACATATTGCATCTCTTTAACACTTATAATTTGCCCTCTAACTACTCTAGCAACTTCTACCCACATGGTTAGTCCAACTGCAATAAAAACTTGCCAAAAGCCTTTTCCTAACACCAAGGTAATAGCTATAACAAGTAATAGTGTAGGTATAGACCATGTTACATTAATAATCCACATAATTAACGCATCTATTTTACCGCCAAAGTACCCCGCGATACTTCCCATAAAAACACCAATTATTAATGAAATAAAAACAGCAACAAAACCAATGAAAAAAGAAATTCTGGCTCCAACAAGCACCCTGCTTAAAAGATCTCTACCATATTTATCTGTTCCTAAAACAAACACTCTTTCTTCTATAAAATTTTTAATGGATGCCTTAGGAAATTCACTTAAACTTATGCTTTTTTCAGTACCCTCAAGACCATCAGCAGCATATTCTTTATACATTATAATATCATCATCGATACTATATTCAGAAATCGGTATTTCTGTACCAGAATTTTTATTACCAAAAAAAATGCTTTCAAAAACAGTTTGATTATATTCAACCTGATTTGGTATACTAAACATAACAACTTTAAACCCTGGTTTTTTAGAATGTATAGATAAATGCATTTGATTAGCATACTGAGAATTGTCTGGAGCCAACACATATGCAAAGACCGAAACCAAACCTACTAATACAATAAAATAGAAACTAAAAACGCCCCAGAAGTTTTTTTTAAACTTTTGGAGCGCCAATTGTTTTAGTGAGTTTGATTTATGACTCATCAATTAATTATACTTATTATTTTTTGACGCTAGACGCCATTTTTTTATAATTATATGATGATGATTGTATATCGTCCAAAACATTAAGCGCCTCTTCAACATACACATCTTTACTTAAACTTTCATGCCAACGCTTACGCTTTTCTTTTAAATCTGTAGTATCTTTATTAAAGAGTTTTTTCTCGTAACTCGTAGAGTTAAAAACTAAGTTTGTATTGTAGTCTTTAACTTTATCAAATCGTTTAGACTCTTTTAAATTTGAAGCCATTTGGGCTCTATATTTTTCGTAATTCAAAGAATAAATTTTCTCGTCAATTTTACCTTTTTCCCATTTAGCATAACCTTCAATAAGTTTAAGTTGTTTGTTTTTACTCAAACGTTGTTTACTTTTTTTAACAGTAGTTTCATAATCAAAATAATTTCTCAAAGGCTGATATTCTGCTGCAGAAATTTCATCCCAAGGTAATGGATTATCCTTATCCTTTTCACCTAAGTCCATATAACTGAAACGACCAGGTAAT
Source organism: uncultured Algibacter sp. (assembly GCA_947499935.1). Lineage (GTDB taxonomy): Bacteria > Bacteroidota > Bacteroidia > Flavobacteriales > Flavobacteriaceae > CANMQH01. Next base: position 79,994 of record CANMQH010000014.1, read on the forward strand.
GTAACATCACTTTTAACACCTTCCAATTGCACCGAACCTCCATTTATTCTGTAATACTTTTGGGTTGTTAGAGCTAAAGCACCTAAATCTCCACTAGTATTTCCCCTTAGCATTTTATTGAGGTTAATTACATTTTGCACAGTACCTTTACCATAAGTTTGCTTACTACCAATAATAACAGCACGTTTATAGTCTTGCATAGCCGCTGCCATAATCTCTGATGCAGATGCCGATATTTCATTAACCAAAACAACTAATGGTCCATCCCAAGAAATAGAGCTATCTCTATCCTTAAGCACCTCTTTAGCTTCGCCAGTTGAACGTACTTGCACAATAGGACCATCTTTTATAAATAAACCCGCCATATCTACTACCGCTGGCAATGACCCGCCACCATTATTTCGCAAATCTAAGACCAAGCCTTGCATTCCGTCTGCTTTTAAACGCTCAATTTCTTTTTTAACATCTTTAGCAGCATTAACATTCTTGTAGTCTTTAAAATCTACATAAAAAGCTGGTAGATTAATAACACCAAATTTCTTATTATCTTTTATGACCGTAGATGATTTGGCATAGGTTTCAACCAAATCTACCACATCTCTAACAATAATAATATCCTTAATAGTTCCATCTACTTTTTTAACAGTTAATGTTACTTTTGTTCCTTTTGGCCCTTTAATATATCTTATAGCATCACTAATACGCATGCCTACTATATTTACTGGAACGCTTTCGTTTTCTTGCTTTACTTTAAGAATCACATCTTCAACCTCAAGCTCTCTACTTCGCCATGCTGGACCTCCAGAGATAAGTTCTGTAACTTTAATGTAATCCATTCGTTTTTGCAATCTAGCTCCAATGCCTTCTAATTTCCCAGACATACGCTGATCAAAATCTTCTTTACTTCTAGGCGCCAAATAATATGTATGAGGATCAAATTCTTCTACTATTGTATTTATGTACAGTGCAAACCAATCTTCACGTTCTTGATCATCTATATAATCTTCAAAATACGTATCGAGGGTACTTAGTGTAACATCTCTGGCTTCTTTTTCAATTTGCTCATTGGTTTTCATGACATATGAAGGATCTTTTTCTTTAGCGAGTTCTTCATCTTTTAGTATATTATCATAATTAGAAATCGTAGAAAATTTGAGTTGTTCTCTCCAACGTTCTTTCATCTCTCGTCTATATCTAACAAATTTTGTGTCACTATTATCCGAATTAAAATCTTCATCTATAGCATAATCAAAAGGCTCTGACAACACTTCTTTATAAATTTCTTTAGCCTCTTCAATGCGTTTTAACATACGTTCGTTTACAACATTAAAAAACGTAATATCTGCAATTTTAATTTGATCATCTATCTTTGTTCTATAGGCTTCAAAATCTTTATAATCAGACTCGAAGAAATAGCGTTTGGCAGGATCAATTATTTCAATATAATCTTTAAAAAACTCTTCAGAAAAATTATCATCTAAAGAAAGGGGGTCAAAATGTCCCTGATCTAAAACAAATGTTATAATTTGTATTAATAACTTATCTCGATCTGGATTGCTAAATTTTTTCGTAGTAAAACTGCAAGATGCAAACGCTAATAGTAACAAAAGCGACAATACTTTATAATTCCTTCTCATCATATTTTTCATCAATTATTTTTTTCGGGTCGTGAAACAAAGCATATTTTTTACTAAAATAAAGAAAAAACCATGCCAATTAAGCTAATCCACACTAATTTTTTGTTAAACAGAAGAAATTATGCATTAACTCTCCAAATTATGTATTTTAGCGATGTTATTGAAAAACTATAAATGACAAAAAAGCCTCTTATACTTGTAACTAACGACGATGGCATTAATGCTCCGGGAATCAGAGCTTTAGTATCTATAATGAATAACATTGGAGATGTTGTTGTGGTTGCACCAGATAGCCCACAAAGTGGTATGGGTCATGCTATTACATTAAATACCACACTTTATGCCGAGGAGGTCTCGACAAATAAAGGCTTACAAAAGGAATATAGTTGCTCGGGGACGCCTGCAGATTGCGTTAAACTTGCCATAAGAGAAATTTTAGACAGAACACCAGACCTTTGTGTTTCAGGCATTAACCATGGCTCTAATTCGTCTATAAATGTTATTTATTCGGGAACTATGAGTGCTGCTATTGAAGCTGGCATTGAGGGAATTCCTGCCATTGGTTTCTCTTTATTAGATTATTCTTGGAATGCTAATTTTGAATCTTCTAAGGCCTTTATACAAAAAATAACAGAAAATGTTTTAAAAAATGGGCTGCCAAATGGAACGGTTTTAAATGTTAACATCCCTAATATTTCTGAATATGACATAAAAGGTATTAAAATATGTAGGCAAGCCAAAGCAAATTGGGTAGAAGAATTTGACAAACGTAAAACGCCTCAAGGCAAAGATTATTATTGGCTTACTGGAAAGTTTGTTAACCTTGACCATGGAGAAGACACCGACGAATGGGCTCTTAAAAACAATTATATATCTGTAGTACCAACACAATTTGATTTAACAGCATACCACTTTATAAAAGATTTAAACACTTGGAATTTAAATGATTAAAAAAGATATTTTTATAGGTATTTTAGTAGGTTTAATAGCCAATGCTATTGGATTGTTTTTTGCTGCTAATATACTGGGACAGGGTGATGATTTTATGGTTGTTATTAAAGCCGCCGCCGCCGAAGGTTTTCTTGGTAAACTAATTAGCCTAGGCGCTATTTTAAATTTAATTGCCTTTTTTGTTTTCATTAAAAAGAAACAAGATTATAGAGCAAGGGGTGTTTTGTTAATTACAGTATTTATTGCTGTTTTTACTTTTGTATTCAAACTTTTTTAACACAATTTGTTCTGAGTATTGTATTTAAAATTTTGCTTTACTAAAACCCATTACAAAAATGAAATATTATATTCTTGCTGGAGAAGCTTCGGGCGATTTACATGGCGCCAACCTAATGAAAGCACTAATCAAAGAAGATAAAAATGCTAATATAAGGTTTTGGGGCGGTGACCTTATGCAAGCTGTTGGAGGCACTTTGGTAGAACATTATAAAGCACGTGCCTTTATGGGATTTACCGAAGTTTTAATGAATCTCTCTAAAATCTTTAAACTTATAAGTTTATGTAAAAAGGATATTAAAAATTTTAGTCCAGATGTTGTGATTTTTATTGATAACTCTGGGTTTAACTTACGTATAGCTAAATGGGCAAAACAAGAGGGCTTTAAAACAAACTATTATATTTCGCCACAGGTTTGGGCATCTAGAGCACGAAGGGTAAACGCCATTAAACGTGATATTGATGCTATGTATGTTATCTTACCGTTTGTAAAACCTTTTTACAAAAAACACAGTTATGACGTTACCTTTGTTGGACATCCTTTAATTGATGCCATAGCTAATAGAGCGCAGGTTGATGAACGTGTATTTAAAGCCACTTATAAACTAGAGGAGAAACCAATAATAGCATTGTTACCAGGAAGCAGGAAACAGGAAATTACCAAAATGCTTTCTGTAATGCTCAGTTTAATAGATAATTATCCTAAGTACCAATTTGTAATTGCAGGCGCTCCAAGTCAAGATTTTAGTTTTTATGAGCCTTTTATAAAATCGCATAACGTAAAATTTATTCCTAATAAAACCTACGATTTATTAAGCATATCTCATGCCGCGTTAGTAACCTCTGGAACAGCTACACTAGAAACTGCGCTTTTTAAAGTCCCCCAAGTAGTTTGTTATAAAGGCAATGCCCTATCCTATTATATTGCTAAACGCATCATTACATTAAAATTTATATCGTTAGTTAATTTAATTATGGATAGAGAGGTTGTAACAGAACTTATTCAGAATGATTTTAATAAAGCTAGACTAACTAAAGAATTAGATGCCATTTTAAATCCAGAAATTCGAAAAAAAATATTTGTAGATTATTATGAATTGGAGTCCGCTTTAGGCGGAACAGGTGCTAGTGCAAAAACAGCAAAACTAATTTACAAATCTATTCAAGCTTAATTTTAAATGAAAAAAATACTTTTCTTACTTGTTATCTTTCTTAGTTTTAGTCATTGTAAATCCTCTAAAGGCAAAAGGGCAAGTTCTTCTAAAATTATTACTAAAAAAAGTGAATACAATTCTGCTTCAGCTAAAAAATCTAAAGACAAAAAGCTTTCTAATAAACGAACGCGTTCATCGTCTAAAACTGACCAAATTATTGACTATGCAAAACAATTTAATGGTGTCCGATATAAATGGGGAGGCACCACAAAATCTGGCATGGATTGTTCTGGATTGGTATATCAGTCATTTAAAGCACATGATATTATTTTACCCAGGATTTCTAGGGATATGGCTAAAAAAGGGCAATCTGTAGCATTAAAAAATGTTAAAACAGGCGACCTACTCTTTTTTGTAACTAAACATAAAGGAAACTCTATTAACCATGTAGGCTTAATTGTTGCTATTAAAAATAATGATATAAAATTTATACACGCCACAACAAGCAAAGGCGTTATAACCTCAGGACTTAACGAAACGTATTGGTTAAAAGCATTTAAACACGCTAGACGCATTTTGTAAGATATTTTATATCTTACAAGCGCATGTCTTTACTCAACTTTACAATACTAAAACTGACGCTTTTCTTAATTGCAGGGATTGTTATTGGGCACCTCATTAATATACCGTTACAAATTATATTATTTGTTAATGGTATATCGTTAATCCTTTTATTTTACTGCTACTGGAGGGCAAGAAACACATTTATTAAAACTATGTGGTTTGGGAATTTTGCCTTTACTACTATGATTTGTATTGGTGTTTTAACAACTACTTTACATAATCAAAAAAATAATTCAAATCATTACACGCATCATATTTCAAATGATGTTTCAAGTCCCAAAAGATCTACGGTTAGAATTAGAGAAATTTTAAAATCTAGTACTTATCAGCATAAATATGTTATCGATATATTACAAGTTGATGAAACCAAAACCACGGGAAAATCAATATTAAACATCAAAAAGGACAGCTTACAAAACCTTTTAAAAGTTGATGATATATTTATAGTAAAAGCAGATTTTAAAGCTATAAGCATGCCTAAAAATCCTGGTCAATTTGATTACAAACATTATTTAGCTAAACAATATATTTACCATCAACTCTTCGAAACAAACACTTCTATTTTAAAAGTTGAAAATAATTCTGTAACATTACTTGGTATTGCAAATAATATTAGACAATACATTAATAAAAAACTTAAACCATATGGCTTTGAGCCTAATCAAAAAAGCATAATTAATGCGTTATTATTAGGGCAACGCCAAGACATTAGTAAGGATATTTACTCTAGTTATGTTAATGCAGGTGTTATTCACATTCTAGCAGTATCTGGACTACATGTGGGCATTATTTTATTAATTCTCAATTTTCTTTTAAAGCCTTTGGAGCGTTTTAAACATGGTAGATTAATTAAAACCCTACTTATAGTTAGTATATTGTGGAGTTTTGCTATTGTGGCAGGATTATCGGCTTCTGTTACAAGAGCTGTTACTATGTTTAGCGTTTTTGCTATAGCAGCAAATCTTAAACGACCTACTAACACATACAACACAATAGCTATAAGCATGTTTGTAATCTTACTATGCGCTCCACGTCTATTATTTGATGTTGGTTTTCAATTAAGTTATTTGGCTGTGATAGCCATTGTTAGCATAGACCCATTTCTTTACAAATTATGGAAACCAAAATATAAGCTTGTTGACAAATATTGGCATACATTAACAGTAACAATCTCGGCTCAAATAGGCATTATTCCTTTAAGTTTATATTATTTTCACCAATTCCCTAGCTTATTCTTTTTATCAAACCTAATTATTGTCCCCTTCTTAGCCATCATACTTAGTTTTGGTATTTTAATCATCCTTTTAGCCATAATAAATATACTTCCTCAAAGTCTTGCAACAGCTTTTGGAGGTATTATTAGTATCATGAATGATTTTGTTAGCTGGGTTTCTAATCAAGATGTATTTCTAATAAAACATATTTCTTTTAGCTTACTTTACGTTTTCGCCTCTTATTTAATCATTATTTCTTTAATGAGGCTTTTGATTAAACGAAATTATTACAACCTTAAATTTGTATTAATTACCATAATAACAATTCAAAGTATATTAGTGTACAATAAACACATCAGGCATTCAAATGAATTTATAATATTTCACAAAAATAGGTTTAGCCTAATTGGAAATACTATTAATAATGAGATTATGGTTTCAACTAATTCTGATGCTACATTATCTAAAAGTGATATAATTAAAGATTATACTGTTTCTAAAGACATAAAAATCATTAAAAAGACCCCATTACGTAATACGCATCAATTTAATAATCAAAGCCTTTTAATTGTTGACAGTCTGGGTGTATATAATGTAAAAACGCTGAAATCTGATTATATCTTGTTAAGACAATCTCCCAAAATAAATATTAATCGTTTAATAGATTCCATTAGACCTCAACTAATTATTGCCGATGGTAGTAATTACAAATCGTACGTTAAACATTGGGAAGCTATTTGTATAAAAAGAAAACTCCCTTTTCACCATACAGGTAAAAAGGGAGCATTTGTAATAAAATATTAATTTTTTAAATACTCTTTTTAATAATATCATCTGCTACAGCTAACCATTTTTGAGCGCCTCCACGGACATAGCCTGTACTACCAAGGCCTGTGAGGTTTGTTTTGCCTTCACTATTTTTTTCTGGATTCACAAAATGAACTGTTGGATAACCTCTAACTTGAAACATTTGCTGTAAATATCGATTTTGATTACGTGTGGTTTCATCTTGGGGTGTTCTTTTTGGAAAATCCAGTTCTACTAAAACAACATTATCATTAGCCCATTTCTCGAAATCTGCTGTTTTTAAAACGTCCTTTTGTAATTTAATACACCAGCCGCACCAGTCTGAACCAGTGAAAAACAGTAACATTTTTTTATTCTCTTTTGTAGCGATGTCTATGGCTTTATTAACATCTGTATGCCATACTAATCGTTCCTGAGCTATCCCACTAATAGACGTTAAAATAGCAAATACTAATATATAAAATCCTTTTTTCATAATAATTTAAGTTGCAAAAGCTATACCGAACTTACAAAAAAAGGAAGAATAATAAACCGCATTTTCTGTTTTTTAGTAATTTATTCGATTAACGGACACCATGCATGAGTTTTTTGAGCACTGGGTTTAAAGCAAAAACCAATAACCCTGCTACCAACGGAACTATAGTAAATATCAAGAAGAATGTTGATAAACTATACTCTTTTGTAATATTCTCTATCTGACCACCTAGCACAGCTGCTAATTTATTACCTATTGCGATAGCCAAGTACCACATACCAAACATTAGAGCAATCATTCTAGCTGGGACCAATTTACTGACATAAGATAATCCTACAGGAGACAAACAGAGCTCGCCAAGCGTATGAAAAAGATAAGCCAATATTAACCAAACCATACTCACCTTCACACCTTCTACCATCCCCATAGAACCAAAGGCTAAAAGCCCAAAACCAACAGCCATGATAATTAGTCCAAGCGCATATTTAGTTGCTGCAGATGGATTATACTTGCTCTCCCACCATTTTGAAAAGAACGAAGCAAACACAATGATAAAAAATGAATTCAAAATACTAAACCAAGATACGGTTATCTCCACTTCGTTATCTCTAACTTTAGTAACGATAGCATTTACAAATCCAGTATCCTTTTTTAATGATGCTGCATGATTTTTTAAATTCTGCTTACGCTCTTCAGTTGTTATAAATGAAAACTCCGTTAATTCTTTGTTCTTATTTATTATTAACTGCTTGTCACCTACTTTATAATCTACAAAAGGCGCACCGACAGTAATTGTCCTAGACACCATATTTTTAGTGTCATTAACTTTCATATTTAACGTAACAGGAACATATTTAAATTGCAACTCTCCTTTCTCGTTTGTTTTTTGAACACCATTTTCATCCATGTCTGGTTGCTCAATAGCATTATAAGTCACATCGTAAGCTGTGGTATTAAAATCTCTATTTAACATCCATCCAACAACACCCCACATAGCAATAAAACATATCACTAAAACTATATTAGACCCAGGGATTTTACTAAATGTTTTCCTCCATAGAACATACAATACATAGGATATTATAATTAATGGCACTACGGTTAGTAGTGTGTTAATAATATTAAAAATAGTAGCAGAACTGCCACTTAGTAATCTATCAACATTATCTCTTGCAAAAATGACCAATGATGAAGCGCCTTGCTCAAAAGATAACCAAAAGAATACAGTAAAGAATGCAAAAATTATAAAAGCAAACATTCTGTGTCTTACAACTCTGGTATACCGCAAAATTCTGCCAATAACAAGAATTGCAAAAAGAAGTAAAGCAATAAATACTGCTACATATTGCCCATCTAAAGGTCCTACCTGCAATGCTGAAAAAATATCAACACCCCCAATTTTAGACAAAGGGTCGTTGATGGCATAGCCCAATCCTAGTATCGATGATATTATAATTAATACTTTATCTAATGTAGTAAAAGGATTTGGTTTCTCTTCAACCTCTACCTCGCCAACCACAACACTGTTTTCGTTAATATTTTGTGGTAATTCCACTTCATGAATCTCACTTGGTTTAGCACCAATACTTCCAAAAAGACTTCCTGCTAACCAAAATTGAAGCGTTCCTAAAAGCATAAAAACACCAGCTAATCCAAATCCATAAGCCCAGCCAACTTTTTCTGCTAAATAACCACAAAGCATCATTCCAAAGAATGCTCCAGCATTTACACCCATGTAATATATTGTATAAGCGCCATCCTTTTTCTCTGGATTTTTTTTATACATTTCTGAAATAATAGACGTCATTGTTGGTTTAAAAAAACCGGTACCTATTACTAATAAAACCAATCCAAGATATAAAGAGAATTCTGTTTCTAAAGCCATGGAAACATGACCTAAAGTCATTATTAATGACCCAATAATTACTGCCCATCTATAGCCAGTGTATTTATCTGCTATCCAACCTCCAATTATAGGTGTTATGTAAAGCAACATGGCATAAGTACCAAAAAGGGCTCCTGCATTTTCTACAGACCATTCCCAACCTGGATTATAGCCAATAGCCGCCATAGTTAAAAAATTAACCAATAGCACTCGCATGCCATAGAATGAAAAACGCTCCCACATTTCAGTAAAAAACAAAACAAATAGCCCTGCTGGATGCCCTATGACTTTATCTTTAAAAAGATTCTCTATATCGGTATTCATAAAAAAGAAAAAATTATTTAATAGTTATAACGAAAAAAAGTTATTATTTTTTAATTGTCTGCTAGTTCAAAACCTTCGGCTTCTTCATGTTTTAAAACACGTTCGCTCTCTTCTGCACCATGAGTTAATCTTTTTAAAGGGCCTAAAATAAGAATAAACAGTATACCTATAATAACAGTAAATATCACAATACCAGCAAATATAGTAAGCTCTCCAAACTCAGAAGCAGATTCTCCTACAATGCCCGCTACTTTATTTCCTAAACCTGATGCGGCAAAATAAACCCCCATCATTAATGAAGCATATTTTACAGGAGCTAGTTTTGTAATAAAAGATAATGCTACTGGAGAGATGCACAATTCGCCAATGGTATGAAACAAATAAGCTAGTACAAGCCAAATCATACTTGAGGTTCCAGATTTCTCAAATTCTATAACTGCACAAACCATGAATAGAAAGCCAAATCCCATAATGATGATACCTAATGCCATTTTAAACAAAGAAGAGGCTTCTTTACCTTTTAATTTTCGTTTAGCCCAAATACCAGCTACTAAAGTTGCGAATAAAATGATAAAACCAGCGTTTAGACTTTGAAACATTACTGTTGGTATTGTAAATAATCCAAAGAAATCCCTATTTGTATTGGTTTCTGTATAAAGATTCATTAAGCCTCCAGCTTGCTCAAAAGCTCCCCAAAATATAATCACCATTATGAATGATAATAGAAGTACCAAGAAACGGTCTTTAAAAACCTGCGTATTCAAATCTTTATAAATCATCATTAAAAGCGAGGCTATAGCTGTTAAAAACAAAAACAATAAACCATACCCCCAATCCATAAAATACCAACCTATAAGTGATGCTACTAATAAAACACCTGCATATAATAATTGTGCTGGGGATTTGAATAATTTTGAATATAATTCGATATAAGACACTTCATTTTCATCGTCTTTATTTGGAATAAAATTTCCAACATCTTTTAAATATTTTTGACCTGCAATATAATTTATCAAACCCAAAACCATAACAATACCTGCCAAACCAAACCCTGCATGCCAACCCCATTTAGCAACTACGCCTCCAACAACCATTGTTGCTAGTAAAGACCCTAAATTAATACCTATGTAAAAAATACTAAACCCTTTATCTCTTCTAATATCACCTTCTTTGTAAAGCCCGCCTACCATGGTAGAAATATTTGGCTTAAGAAACCCTACTCCTAAAATTACTAGACCTAAACCTGTATAAAACGCCCAAATATCTGTAAGTATCAAAACACCGTGTCCTAAACATAAAATTATAGCACCTACCAAAACAGCCTTTTTTTGACCTATTAATTTATCAGCTATCATACCACCGGGAATAGACATTACATATACCAGCATAGTATACCAACCATAGAGCGCTAGTGCTTCTTTATCTGTCCATCCTAAACCAGGACCTCTGGCGTCTCCTATGGTTTGCGTAGTCATATACAATACCAATAACGCACGCATACCATAATATGAGAAACGTTCCCACATTTCTGTCAAAAACAGAATATACAATCCTATAGGTTGTCCAAAAAGTTCTTTTTGATGCGGCTCTAATGCTCTTGCTGACATATAATTAATTATTATTTAGTTAGTATTATCTTTTAATCTTTGTTTGGTTTACTATCTTATTCTTTTCAATTTTATCACCAAGAGTTTTATTAATAAAATTTGTCATTTTCTTATACAAATGCAACCTAGTATTGCCTCCGTAAATCCCGTGGTTTTTATCTGGATATACAGCCCATTCAAACTGTTTATCAGCTTGTATTAATGCCTCAGCTAAACGCATGGTGTTTTGCAAATGCACATTATCATCACCCGATCCATGTACCAATAAAAAATCTCCTTTTAGTTTGTCTACATGGCTAATTGGTGAATTTTCATCATAACCGCTTGCATTTTCTTGTGGTGTTGTCATGTATCGCTCTGTGTAAATACTGTCATAAAATCTCCAACTACTCACGGGAGCTACTGCTATAGCCATTTTAAAAACATCGTTTCCTTTAAATAGCGCATTACTACTCATAAAACCTCCATAGCTCCATCCCCAAATACCAATTCTAGAGGCATCAATATAAGGTAATTCTCCTAACTTTTTTGCGGCTCCTATTTGGTCTTCAACTTCATATTTACCTAATTCATTTTGAGTAATTTTCTTAAACGCAGCGCCTTTTAGACCTGTACCTCTACCATCTACACAAACTACAATATAGCCTTGTTGCGCCAAATGTTGAAACCAATAGTCATTAGCACTATGCCATTGATTGGCTACAGATTGTGATCCTGGGCCTGAGTATTGCGTCATAAATAACGGGTATTCTTTAGATTTATCAAAATCTGCGGGTTTAATCATCCACATATTTAAATCGTTACCATTTACGCGTAATGTACTAAACACCTTCTCTGACGTTTTATATTCTGAAAGGTTTTTGGATAACACAGCATTATCTTTAATGCGCTTTATTAAATCTCCAGACGATGCATTGTTTAAGCTATACTCTGAAGGTGTTTTGGCGCTTGAAAACGTGTTTATAAAATATGAGAAATCAGCACTAAATGATGCCTTATTTGTCCCTTCATCTTTAGTCAATCTTGTTTTATTTCTTCCATTTAATTTAATAGAATAAACATCTCTATTTATAGAACCATTTTCAACAGATTGGTAAAAAATCTTATTGTTTTTTTCATCAAATCCATAATAATTAGTGACTTCCCAGTTCCCTTTTGTTACTTGATTTATTAATTTACCTGTCTTATCATAATGGTAAATATGATTAAAACCATCTTTTTCACTAGTCCAAATAAAACTGTTATCTTTTAAAAACGTTAAATTATCTGTAACGTCTACGTAGGCTTTATCTTTTTCGGCTAAAACTAAATTAGCTTTATTGGTATTTGCATTTATCATCCATAAATCTAGCTCGTTTTGCTTTCTGTTTAAATACTGAGCACTTAAAACATCTGGATTATTCGTCCATTCAATTCGTGGAATGTAAAAATCGTTATAACTTTTATTGACTCTTACCTCCGTAGTTTTTTCTGTCTTAACACTATAGACATGCAATGATACTAGCGAATTTGCCTCACCAGCCTTTGGATACTTAAATACTTGTTGCGTTTGATATAACCCTTGCCCGTATACATCCATGGAGAATTCTGGCACGTTGGTTTCGTCAAATCTTATAAATGCTATTTTATCGCTATTGGCATTCCAATCAAAAGCACGCACAAAGGCAAATTCTTCTTCATAAACCCAGTCTGTTATACCGTTTATTATCTTATTATTTACACCATCAAAAGTTACTTGTGTTGTTTTTCCAGAATTTAAATTTTTTATGTATAAATTATTTTCTTTAGCAAAAGCGACTTTAGTTCCATCTGGCGAAAGTGTAGGCTCTTGTATTTTATCTTCAGAAATTGAGACTACAGATTCATTAATAACATCATAGATATAATAATCTCCCAAAGAAGAACGTCTATAAATTGATTTTTCGTTAGTTGCCAAAATCACTTTACTTTCATCGTCGCTAAACGTATAACTAGAAAAATATTGTAACGCATCAAGATCTTTAGAACTCACTAAAGTTTTTACTTTTTTAAGTGTTTTATAATCGTAAATATCTATGGATGTGCTTCTTGAAGCTCTATCAAAATTTAAGACAGCATACTGTTGCCCATTAGTCATGGAATGTAAGACATCCATACCTTCGGTTCTAAACGTTCCATTTTTCCATATGTCTTCAAGTGTTATGTCTTTTGTTTGCGCCGATAAGATTGTAGAAATAAAAAGGCAAACATAAATCGAGAATTTTAAGTGTTTCATCAAAAAGATTATTTATTTAATAAAGAGTTGTCAAGTTTACTAAAAATTATACAAAAAACCGTAAATATTAACACTTAATAATGCGTTTGGATTATACAATTCCATATTCACAACAAGAGTAGTATCTTTACGCTTTAAAGAAATATACTATGGGTAAATCTATTGCTGGCTTTTCTAAACTATCTAAATCAGAAAAAATTGACTGGATAGTTAACAATTATTTCTCTCATCCTGAAGACGCTAAACAGATTTTAAAACAATATTGGAACAATAATAAAGCGTTACAACAATTGCATGATGAGTTTATAGAAAACACCATAAGTAATTACTATTTACCACTTGGAGTTGCTCCTAATTTTTTAATTAATAACAAGCCTTATACCATACCAATGGTGATTGAGGAAAGCTCTGTAGTTGCTGCAGCAAGTAAAGCAGCTAAGTTTTGGTCTAGCCGTGGTGGTTTTAAAACCAAAGTAATTTCTACAACAAAAATTGGACAAGTACATTTTATTTTTGATGGCGATACCCAAGATTTAGACATTTACTTTAAAACTATTAAATCTCAATTTTTTGATGATGCTAAATCCGTAACCCAAAATATGGAGAAGCGCGGTGGTGGGATTTTAGATATCGTCTTAAAAAACAAAACTGATGCTTTAGAAAACTATTATCAATTACATGCTACTTTTGAGACCCTTGATGCCATGGGTGCTAATTTTATAAATTCTTGCTTAGAGCAGTTTGCTACAACATTAAAAAGGACAGCAAGTAAATCTTTAAAAGGTAACTTAAATGTTGTTATGAGCATACTTTCTAATTACGTACCAGATTGTTTGGTACGTGCCGAAGTAAGCTGTGATGTAGATAAACTAAGTGAAAGCAACACTATGTCTGGCGATGCCTTTGCCAAAAAATTTATTGAGGCTGTTAACATCGCCGAAGTTGAGCCTTACCGTGCCGTTACCCATAATAAAGGTATTATGAATGGTATAGACGCTGTTGTTTTAGCTACAGGAAACGATTTTAGAGCCATTGAGGCTGGAGTTCATGCTTATGCATCTAGACATGGGCAATATAGTAGTTTAACACATGCTAAAATTGAGAACGGTGTATTTACATTTTGGATGGAAATCCCACTAGCTTTAGGGACAGTAGGAGGACTCACAGGGCTACACCCTTTAGTGAAATTAGCATTAGAAATGTTAGACAAGCCATCTGCTAAAGAACTCATGCAAATTGTGGCTGTTGCTGGATTAGCACAAAATTTTGCTGCATTACGCTCGCTAACCACAACAGGGATTCAACAAGGCCATATGAAAATGCATTTAATGAACATATTAAATCAATTTAAAGCCAACACCACCGAAAAGATTGCATTAACAGAACACTTTAAAAACCATACGGTTACCCATAGTGCTGTTCTTAAAGCTCTAGAAAATTTACGATTAAAAGTAAACTAATACAGTTAATTATATAATATCATCCTCTAAAATTTAATTTTAAAATCAATGGCTAACGCTTTTAGAAGTAACGGTAAATTATTACTCACAGGAGAATACGTTGTACTAGATGGCGCCTTATCTTTAGCTGTGCCAACAAAATATGGACAATCGTTACTTATAGAACCTAATAATACAACTAAACTAAAATGGACAAGTTTAGATAAAGATGGTGATGTGTGGTTTGAGACTTCATTAAATATAAAAGATATAGATTTATTATCTACTGAGAGCGGAAATGATATTAATAAAAGGCTCATTCAAATTATAAAGGCTGCGAAAGAACTCAATCCTAATTTTTTAATATCTAGTAATGGATTTGAGGTTACAACTGTATTGGATTTTTCAAGAGACTGGGGATTAGGCACATCTTCTACCCTAATAAATAATATAGCGCAATGGGCAGAAGTTAACCCGTATCATCTTCTTAAAAAAACTTTTGGAGGTAGTGGTTATGACATTGCGTGTGCTCAATACAATACAGCCATTAGTTATCAATTACAAAACAAAACACCTGTTATTAACCAAGTAGAATTTAATCCTACGTTTAAAGAACATTTATATTTTGTGCATTTGAATAAAAAACAAAATAGCCGAGAAGGCATTACTTACTACCATAATCATAAAGCACATTCTAAATCTGCCATACGAGACATAAATACGATAACAAAAAACATGATTGAGAGTCTCTCTTTTGAAGATTTTGAGCACTTGATTAATCAGCACGAACATATCATCTCTAAAATAACAAAACAAACATCTGTAAATGATTTATTGTTTAATGATTTTAATGGTTCTACTAAAAGTTTAGGCGCTTGGGGTGGTGATTTTATATTAGCCACATCTAAAGAAAACCCTAGTGCTTACTTTACCAAAAAAGGCTATAAAACTATTGTTCCCTACATCGATATGGTATTGTAAGTTCATTATTAAAATAAAACACATAAAAAAGTCTCGATATACGAGACTTTTTTATGTGTTTTATAAATGTATATTTTTTATTCTATTACTGTATTTGTGTTTTCACTCTATTATCTTCTATCTCTGCAGCTTCTTTTAGCGCGTTAAATAACTTTGAGTTAACAGCACTAGATTTTTGTTGCTCTACTCGGTTTGCGGCAGCTTGGTAATTATCTAATTTAACGGCTGGTGTCACTTTCTCAACTCTTATCATATAAACACCATTAGCACCATCTATTAATTTAGAAGTTTCTCCTGTTTTTAAACCAAATGCAGCACCAACAACTAGCGGCTCTCTTCCTGCTCCAGAAATGGTTGGATTTTTCATAGCCACACCATTTGCTGTTTTTACAGTAGATTTTTCGGCAGCAGCCAAATCTTCTAAAGTACTAACAGACACACGCTCTCTTATTAATTTAGCTTTCTTTTCTTTCATTAATTTTGGAGAAACTCTAGCAGTAGCATCTTTAACAGACATTAACCCTTCTTTATGCTTAGCAACTAACTGCGCTATAACGTATCCTCCAGGAATATTAAAACGTTTGATATCTCCAATTTCAGCATCTTCTTCAAAAGCCCAACGTACAATTGGTCTTTGGTTACCAATTCCTGGAATATTTTCATCTAAAGCTTTAACACCGTTTACGGGTCTAGATGTTAAGTTAGCCTCTTTAGAAACGGCCTCAAAATCACCTTTTCCTGCATTGATTTCAAAATTAGAAGCTTCTCTAAACGTTTTATCGCCAGTGGCCTCAGATGGCTCAATTTTTTTAGCTATAGTTGCTACCTTAACAGCTTTCTTTTTATCTTTTTGTCCTTCAACCTCTATAATGTGAAATCCAAATGCTGTTTTTACAACACCTAAATCTCCTGTCTTACCTTCAAATTCAAAATCATTAAACTCAGGCACCATAGTATTATATGGATGCCAATCATAACGGCCTTCTTTTTCTACACTCCCTTGGTCTGATGAAAACTTAGTTACAAATTCTGGAAATTTAGAACGATTAGATTTTAATATAGATAATAAGCTATCTGCTGTGTTTTTTGCTCCAGCTTCATCTTTTACAACATCTGGTCCAGCACTTTGAGCACCTTTAAACGGGATTAAAATGTGTCTCACTTTTGCTGAGTCTGGAACCTGCTTAACCGCTACAACTTTAGTCACTTTATAAAGTCCATTATCTTTATATGGGCCATAAACATCACCTACATTTAATTTATAAATGGTGTCGGCAGCTATGGCTGGTAAACTGGATTTAAATACAAAACGGTCATTAAATTTAACTTCAGAAGCTGCAATTAAATTAACATATTCATCATGCTTAGTCACTTTAGAAAATGCTACTAAAGTATCTTTCGCACCTCTTTCATCAACTAACCTTCCATTAACATATGAATTCAATTCTTTTTTAATCGCCTTTTCATCTTCGGGAGAAGCTACTTCTTTAAATTCTACAAAACGAAAATCTCTAGTGGCTTCAACCTCAAATTGCTTTTTATTGTCTTTAATATAATTTTCTATATCAGATTTAGATACTTTAACAATACTGTCTGAAATAGACGCATAGGGTACCTGTACAAATTTAATATCAACCTTATCACCTTCTAACTTGTGTTCTAACTCGCCTTCTGCAAGTGTCCCAGTTAAACCCGCTTTAACCATGTTAAAATAATTTTGCTGTAAACCATTTGCTGCTATACTTTTCTCAAAGTTAATCCAGTCTGAGTAAGTGATACGTTGACCACTAAAAAACCCAGGGTTTGGAGATATTTCCTTAAGGTTAGCTATAAATTCGTTAAGTTTATTTTCATCAAATAATCCAGCTTCATTTAAAAACTCTGGACTTGTTGTTAATGCGTTTTTCAACAAATCTCTCATTTGGTCTTTCTCTACAGAAACACCCAATGCTTCATATTGAGTTTCTAAAACAGCCAATCTTACTTCTTGATCCCAAACTCTGTTCATAACTTGAGTATTGGTAGCTGTAGGTCCCATTTGACTTTGCGCTCTTTCTACTTTTTGCAAAAAATCTTCGCGCGTTATGTCTTTACCATTTATTGTGGCTACAATGTTTTGCGATTTAGATGTTAAAGCATCACTGTTTTTAAACAAATCTGCTAATACAAATGCAAATAGCGCCATGGCTATGATTAATATTAAAAATAGTGAACGTTGTCTTATCTTATTTAAAACTGCCATCTGTAAATTAAATTTTTAACAATCCGTTGTTAGGATTTACTGGTTTAGTAGCTGTCAATTACTTTAAACTGACAAAAATATCGTGCGCGAAAATACCATTTTCTATTTAATAATGAAAGGGTTATTTGGTATTTATTATCTTGTTTTGCATCTCTGTTACAACAAGCCAAGACCAATTGATAGAAATAATACTTACAATACAGCTGTAACTAAAAACTAAAAGTCCTTACACGGTTAATCTTCCTGTAAGACTTTAAGTTCAACCATATCAATTTTTGTATTAGACACTTCTAAAATTGTAAATTGAAAATTATCAATTTTAACCATATCATTTTGCGCTGGTATCTCTTCGGTATGATTTACTATTAATCCACCCATGGTTTCATAGTGTTCACTTTCTGGGAGATTTATTTTATACGTTTCATTAATATAATCTACTTCTAGCCTGGCAGAAAACTTATAGGTTTCTTCATCTATTACCTCCTCAATCAAATCAATAGAATCATGCTCATCTTCAATTTCACCAAATAGCTCTTCTACAATATCTTCTACAGTCATAATTCCAGAAGTCCCTCCATATTCATCTAAAACCACAGCTATACTTTTTCGTTTTTTAGTCAATACATTAAGTACATCTTTAATAAGTACAGTTTCTGGAACAAACTCTACAGGCAGCATCATAGACTTAATTGTTTTAGGTTTTTTAAATAACTCAAAAGAGTGTACATAACCCAAAATATCATCAATGGTTTCTTTATAAACTAATATTTTAGTGCATCCAGTTTCTGTAAAAAGTGTGCTTAATGATTTTATAGAATCATTAATCTCTACAGCAATAATCTCGGTACGTGGCACCATAACTTCTCTTGCTTTAACTTCTGAAAACTCTAAAGCATTTTGAAAAATCTGAATTTCTGAATCTACATTATCATGAGCTTCAACCGATTCCATTTGCTCACTAATATAATTACCCAGCTCTACTTTGGTAAATGCTAACTGAATTTGATCGCCTTCTGTTTTAAAAAAAACTTTAAGCACAAAATCTGAAATCCAAATAATAAAGTCTGAAATAAAAGTAAATAGTAAGTAAAATATGTATGCAGGAATGGCTAAGACCTTAATAAGGCTATTGGCATATATTTGAAAAAATACTTTTGGTAAAAACTCCGCAGTGACCAAAATAACCAACGTAGATATAACCGTTTGTGTGAGCAAACTTAAATCTATTAATAAATAACTTAAAAAAGCATAAGACGTAGGTAATAATGACTGAAACCAATTAACTAATAAATCGCCCATAAAAAACCCATATACTACCAAAGCTATATTGTTACCAATAAGCATTGTAGCTATAAATTTTGATGGTTTTGCAGTGAGTTTACCTAAAGCCATGGCAATAATACCATCTTGCTTTTTTTCAATTTCTATATGAATTTTGTTTGAAGACACGTAAGCAATCTCCATACCCGAAAAAAAGGCTGAAAGTATTAAGGACACAATAATAATGACAACATAAACAGTCATCTATTATTAAGATTTGTTTTTATTATCAAATTTTTTCATAAAGTTTTTTCTGAAAAAGAATACAAAAATAGCTGTAGCAGCAAGTAATATTGAAGGGTAATCAATAATACCTTGAGTTGAATATCTAGTAATAGCTGTGTACGAAAAATATATAGCGAAAACTAAATAAGCATATAAAAAAATCTTTGAATATTTCATTCTATGGTATTTAAAACACAAAGATACTTAAATATGAATACAGAATTATTTAATTTAAGTTTTGGTTTTTTAAATGCGTAGAAATTCACACCTAATACGTTAAAAAAAACACTATTCTTCTAGAGCAATAATACCAGTAACCTCGAGCACTTCGGCATTGGTGAATTTAGAATTAGAATCAAATCCATTACCATTTATAATATCGCCATCGGTAATAAACGAAACAGCTTTATTGGTATAGAGCCATTCTCTTTTTTGATCATAGAACAACTGATCTGTTTTTAGCACCCTATTATCGTGTGTGGTAATCACTACGCTATCCTGCAAATCTACAAGATCTGTGTCCGCATAAATATAAGCCTCTTTAGCAATAACCGTACTTTTTTTATTGTCTTTGTCGTAGATATGTAGTGTAACACCCTCTACAAACTTTTGGTATGGAAAATCTCTGTTAGAATAATCTAGAGACTTAGCGCTTATTAAATTGGCACTAACTCTACCCGAATCGGTATATTTTAAATTGATGTTATAATTAACACCAATAGGTTCGTTTTCTGATATGCCTATTTTCTGAACCTCCTTATAACTATCATTACACGAAAAAAACATAGCCACAACAAGTGTTGTGACTATGTTTAATATTATATATATAATTTGTTTTTTCATTAAATGCTTGGCACAGTAACAGATGCTCCTATCCAACAACCAATTTTAATGGTTTGCCCTGATTTACCTGAACTAAATATTTCAGATTTTTGAGGCGCTTTTGCAGAATAATTAGCAACAGATTGAGATGCCGCTTTCTTTAACGTTGGATCTACACGAGATGCTTTTCTAGCCTCGTCTGCAGCCAACCAATAAACAGCTCTTTTATTAAAGTTACTATCTCCACAACTATTTGCACTCGCTGCATACATAGCTGCTATAGCAATATGAGGTCGTCCGTTTGATGGATTAAGTTTTAAGGCTTTTCTGTAATAACTTCTTGCCTTACCATAACTCTTTCTAGCTTTAAGCTTACTTGCTATTCTATAATAAAGTTTTGATTTCTTGAAATTATCCGTTTCTAAACCAATAGCTTGCTCATAAAATTTTATAGCTTCACTTGTTTTGTGCTCTTTATCTTTTAATATCCCTAAATAATACGCTGAGTTAGCTGAAGGACTTAACTTATGGTAAGCATTTACCAACTTGAAGAATAAAGGATCATCTGTACATTCTTTTTGAGACATTTTACCAGCAGCCCTTTGTAACCAAAGCGCATTAGTCTTATTGGCTTCAAAATCTTTTTGGTAAAGTGGTATTAAATTTTCGCAATTTGCTCTATCACCTAACTTTTGGTCTATACTTCCAGAAATTTGATCATAAGCTTTTAAATAGCTTTCATAATATTTTTTATATTTTCCTTCTTTGCTTGTTAAAGCTGTACCAGCTTCTTCTTTAGTAATAAGTTTATTTAGTTTTTCAGAAAAACTTTTAACTTCATCTTCTACTTTCTCAACAATGTCATCATACTTATTAAATAAATCTGTTGCAGGTTTTTTTCCAGCATCATACAAATCTACCATTAAAGAAAAGTAAGTATATAAACTTTTTGGGTTTGTAAAACTATCTTTATCTAATTTATAAGCGGCATCAAAGCACTCGTAAAGCTCTTCTTTAGATTTGTTTAATAATTTTCTGTTATCGTACATTAACTGGCAAGATTGCGCAGCATATTCTCCTTTTGATGTTTTGCTAGCAAAATTGACAGCTCTTTCTTCCCAAAGCTTTAATAAATCATTAATAAAAGGGAGTTTAGCAGCACCTGTAGCTTTCTTTATTTTGTCTTTTAAAATTTTCTCGCCATCTGCATAAATAGCAATATTAAATTTAGGACACTTATTTCTCACGACCATCCAAGGCTCATAAGCCGCATCATAATTCTTAGCTCTCGCGTATTCGTGAAATATAGAAAGTTTAGTAATGCATTCTTCATCTTGCTGTGCAAAACCAAAATTTAATCCTAAAAATAATAGTGTAAATAATAGTGTAATTCTTTTTTTCATAATAAAATTGTTATGTCGTTAGTCATACTTTCTTTTAGTAAACCATCTGTCGTTCAAAGATAGGCTTAATTGGAAATTAACAAAATTCTCTTGTATTAAATTGCTATTCGTGGTTCCTCGTTTTCCAACTTCAAAACCTAAGTTTGCATTAGAGAAATAACTTCCAACTGGTAATCCTACTCCAAAAGATATGCCAAACTCCTTTATAGACTCATTATTTAAATTTAAACCTGTTTCTTCGTTTCTAATCCCTGCACGATATACAATACGTTTCCAGTACCCATTAAACGCTCTATAGTCTGGAATATAAAATCCTCCAACAGAAAAAGAATATGCATCTTCATATATAGTATTAGGACTAGAATATAATGCATTAGAAAATTTACTTGTTTTTAAAAATGTTGTTTCTGCACCCACAAACCATTTTAAAGGTTTACCAACACCTGCTCCAAAGGCTAACCTAGATGGCAGTGTTAAATCTGACTCTAACAAACCAAGAGCATCTAAATCGGCTTCTATAGTATTAAACACAACCTCTTGACCCGAAACACTTGTTCTTATTGCAGAAAATGACCTTTCGTTTTTAGACGTAAGATTACTTTGTGGTGTAAAAGTTACACTCGATGTTAATTCTAGTTTTTTATTTAGCATTCTTTTGTAAGTAAGCCCTAAGTTTATATTAAGACCACTTAAATCCGATCGGTTATTCTCTCTAGATTGCAACTGTATTGGTACTCCATTGTCATACTGAAACTCAACAGCACTATTTTGAATGTTTCCAAAATTGTACTGAAAATCTATACCCACAGTTAAACCTTTAGTAATTTGATATCCAAAACCAAGAAATGCCTTATTAAGTCCACCTTCTCCATTAAATCTATTTTCTAAAAGACCATCATCATTTAAAGACTCTAATTTATAACCCACAGAAGTATAAGGCAACAACCCAAAACCAAAACCAAATTTACCAACTGGTATAGATAAAACTAAATAATCGAATGTTGATGATGCAGCTTCATCGCTACCTGAGTTACTCTTAAAATTAGTACTAGTATATCCTCCTCCAACAGCAAATTTAATAGGTCTGCTCTCGTTACCCCAAACTTTCAAATTATCACCAGCGTAAGATGCTGGGTTTCGTAAATTCACATGGATACTATCTGAGTATATACTTAGACCTCCCATACTCCTGTTTTCTACAGTACCTTTAAATTTAAGACTCCCTATACCATAAAAGGAATAAGGCGAAGTGGTCCCTTCTTGTCCATAACAGCGCATTGCAATAACTGCAATAAAAACTAATACAAGTTTTTTAATCATTCGTTTGAGTTAAATTGTAAAATAAAGTTTAATCCCTCTAAAAGAAAATTAGGATTGGCAAATATGCTACTTTTTAATTGGTTAGACAAGAATTTGGCATCACCCCCTGTTAAAATAACTGTTAAATCCGAATATTTTGTTTTATAGTGATCTACTGCACCATCTATTTCGTTTAAAATACCATATACTACACCAGAATGAATTGACGCTTCTGTTGATGTACCCGTGATATTTTTTGGTGCTTGTGTTTCCAATAATGGCAAATTTGCTGTTAATGTATTGAGTGATTTATATCGTATCCGCATTCCTGGTGAAATAGCACCTCCCAAATATTGTTTATTACTTTTTAAAAAATCGTAAGTTATACAAGTACCCGCATCTATAATCAATATGTTTTTATTAGGAAACTTTTTAACTGCTGCACAAACTAAAGCAATTCTATCTACGCCTAACGTTCTAGGAGTACTATATAGATTTGTAATGGGCAGTTTAGTATCTGCATTCAAAATTAAAACGTCATAAAACCTTTTGATAGTATCTAAAGATTTTTTTTCAAGTCTTCCAACGGAAGAAATGATGCATTTTTCAATTGAAGGATACTTAACACGAAGCGTATTAATTTGAATACTGAAGTCTTCTTGCTTTACATTATGCTTACATATAAGACTATCTGATTCAAAAACAGCTAGTTTTACAAAAGTATTACCTACATCTATTATTAAATTCATAAATTTTGAAAGTGATAAATTTACAAAACTAGTTACTATATAAATCTTAAATGTTTTATAATATTATATTTTGAATAAGACTTTAGAAATTAATTGACCATAAAACGATATTTTTTTGTTTTTCTTTTGGCGAATAGCAAAAATGAATATATATTTGCAACCGCTTTGGCGAGGTACCTTAGCTCAGTTGGTAGAGCAAAGGACTGAAAATCCTTGTGTCCCTGGTTCGATTCCTGGAGGTACCACTTTAAAAACTCATAACAATCTAATATTAGAAAGTTGTGAGTTTTTTGTTTTATAAGAAATCCTTAATTGTAAATATTGTTTAATTCTAAGATAGTTTTCATTGGAATAAAGAATTTTCTCTACAAAATATATTTACTTATTTTCTGATAGAATTACATAATCGACATCCCATCGTAAAATAGTATATTGTTTAATAAAGTGCTTTTTCTCTCTATTCCATGGCTTTTTAGTATAATGAATTTTAACTTTACCTTTTATATACTCAAATTTATATACTTCATAAAGCGTTTCTCCTACTAAACAAGTGCTATAAATATCATGAGTGACATTTAAATTATAATCGAAGGTTATTATACCAATTTAATTATATAAAGTCGTTATAATTTTGTATCTTTCTTTATGGCAAAAGCAAAAGATTTCCCAATAAAA
>CANMQH010000015.1 GCA_947499935.1 uncultured Algibacter sp.
AGATGTTTTAAACTTAAGCTACTCAGAACAAGCTATAAAAGCAAAATCAATTGTAATCTATAATGCTATAGGTACTAGAGTAAAAACGTTAAACACTACTGGAGAAAACAACCAGATAGATGTTAATGAATTAGCTTCGGGCATGTATTATTTAAGAATTCTTGGAGAAAATGAGCTTGTAATTAAAAACATTCCTTTCATTAAACAATAAGTATTAAAAACAATTTAAGCTAATTGTATTAAAACCTCGAAAATGAGTTGTATACTCAATTTTTGGGGTTTTTTTATTGGTAAAAATCCGATTTCGCGAAGTCTGGAAGATGTACTCAAAATTGTAAATTAAACTAATTTTATTTTTTCACGGAATCTAGATTTAATATGTTTTGTTTGATAATAATCATTGTAAATTACGAATATGTTACTTTAAAATCAATATTTATAAATATTACTTAATTTTTTACCATATAAATAATGAAAATTCAATATATTTAAGATGTTAATCCATCAAATATATTACCATGACATCTAACTACATTAAATTATTAGCCTTATTATTTGTATTTGCGTCCTGTTCTAAAGACGATACATTAATTGAAAACGATAATACTTCAAATGATAATACAGTTCAAAAAGAACTTTTAACAGTCTTAGAAATAAACTCTAAAATTGACCAAATTCTATTAAAGAATAATGATTTTAATTGGACAGATGCAGATGATTATATGTTGTGGAGTGCCGTAGTACATGGCAATAATATTTTAACTATTGGTTATGGAAAAGAAAATGAAAGTTTTAGCGAGCAATTTTCTAAGCGTCTTTCCAATACAAAGCAAGACATCCTTGATATGATTAGCCGAACTGAAGGGGTGAAATTTGATAAAAATAAAAAAGAAAACATTGTAGATTACGAAATTATTAATGTTGTAGATGTTAAAGTGGAACATCTAGAAACTATTATGGCTTTACGTAAAGCAAAGAATATACGTTATTTAGAGCCTAATGGTTATAATAAATATGTTTCTAAAAATGCTATAAATCAATCTGGAAAGCAAAATAAATCAATATTATCTACTTTGGGATGTTCTACAGCATCCGAAACCATAAATCCAGCACATTACCAAAATGTTTCGCCTAACAATGCTCAAGTGGCTTGGAATTTTTACAAACATAATATCCCACAAGCTTGGAATATTTCTACAGGTCGTGGTGTTACCATAGGATTAATAGATACGGGTGTTTCTGCACAACAATCTCTTTTAAATACATCTGGTTTTAATGATGGTGTATCTAACGGAAGGCAAGTTGAGAAAATAGGGACTTTTATAGATTCGCCATGGTGGTGGTCTAGAAATAATGATGGTCCGCATGATAAATGTGGGCATGGTACACAAATGGCTTCTACAATAGCATCTCCAAGAAATGATGATGGTATGCCTGTTGGTGTGGCTTATAATTCTAATTTGGTAGCATATAGAGCTACAGAAGATGTTGTGTTAAATGATTATCATGAGCGTAAAGGAGTTTCGCAAGCATTAATTGAGTTAGGAAATAGACAGGATGTAAAAATTATATCGATGTCTATAGGTTGGACTTGGACTGTTGGAAATATTAAAGACGCTGTAAAATATGCAAATAGTAAAGGCAAGTTAATCATTGCAGCAGGAGGTACATCTACTAATTTCACTAACTGGTATGGGGTAACATTTCCTGCTACCATGAGCGAAACCGTTGCAGTAACGGGCGTAGATGATGGTGTAAATTATAAACGTTGCGATATATGCCATAGCGGAAGTAAAATTGATTTTACTATTATAATGGAAGGTAATAATGATACAAGTAAGCATCCGCCAGTACTAGGTTTTAATAACGGGCAAAGGGTCTATACAGGCGGGTCATCTACAGCGACGGCAACAGTTGCTGGGATAGCTGCTTTAATTTGGGCCAAGCATCCAAATTGGAATAAAAATCAGGTATTAAATAAATTAAAGCAATCGGCAGATCTATACCCTAATAAAAGTAACCAATTTGGTTATGGAAATATTGATGCTTTAAAAGCGGTTCAATAAATATTTTAAAATAAGAAAATCTCAAGTTTTAATGGCCTGAGATTTTTTAAATTTTTGTAGATTTTGGAATGATGTTTATATCTAATACTTTAATCTACCTTAATACGTTCTTTACGATTAGCAAGCTCCCAAGCAGTATGAAAAATTAATTTAGTACGTGCTTCTAAAAACTCGTAATTTATTTTATCTGGCGTATCGGTAGGTTTATGGTAATCGTCGTGGGTACCATTAAAGTAAAAAATTACTGGAATGTTTTTCTTGGCAAAGTTATAATGGTCTGAGCGGTAATAAAAGCGATTTGGGTCATTATCATCATTATATTTATAGTCCAAATCGATATTGGCGTATTTTTTATTAATCGCTTCCGAAAGATTGTGCAGTTCTTTACTTAATTTATCTGAACCAATTAGGTATAGGTAATTTTCACCATTTTCATGTTTAGGGTCTACACGCCCAATCATATCTATATTTAAATCGGCAACCGTATTAGCTAATGGAAAAATAGGATCAACATCAGCATAATATTTAGAACCATAAAGCCCGATTTCTTCACCAGTAACATGTAAAAAAAGTACAGAGCGTTTTGGGCCTTTACCATCTTTTTGAGCCGCTTTAAAAGCTTCAGCTATTTCTAAAATGGCTACGGTGCCAGAGCCATCGTCATCAGCACCATTATTAATATTTCCATTTCTAGAAACCCCAATATGGTCTAAATGTGCCGATATAACAATAATTTCGTCTGGCTTTTCTGAACCTTTTATATAGGCCACCACATTTTCCGATGCTTTTATATCACCACTAAAATACGATTCTGGTATGTCTTGAAAGTAATCGCCCTCTGCAATAGGTGAGGGTACGCCCATACTAATGTATTTATTTTTTATAAACTCAATAGCTTTTTTTTGCCCAGGTTCTCCAGTTTTTCTACCCTCAAAATCATCTGATGCGTAGGCGTAGAGCATCTCTTTTAGTTCATTAGCAGTAATGGTTTTAGCGTAATGTTCTGGTTTAGATGAGTTCTCGTTTTGTTTTTTATTGTTTTGAGACGAGCTACATGACGTTATTAATAATGTCGTGCAGAGTAGATAGACTAAATTTTTCAAATCTGATTAATTTTTTATGAGTAGCTATAATACAAAAATGTATTATTATATAGTATTAAAACATCATCAAATAGATAGTTTCGTTATTATTCTTCAATCTCTAAACCCTCTAACTCACTATCATCAATTTCTAGGCCTTCAAGCTCTTCAATAGCTTCTTCCTCTAACTTGTTTTCGGTAGCTTCTATAACCTCGGTATTGGCTACTTTGGCTTCAGAAAAAATAGCTTTATAGGTTGTTAAACAAAGCGCTATAATGGTTAAAAGAAATGTAAACTGAATAATTTTTTTTACCGAACCCGTTTTTTTAGATAAATAAAAAGCTAAAATGCCAAATACAAGAGCAGCTATTGCTGGGAATATGGCTAAGTTTGATACTGGTAAAACAGAAAGTATTATAGCTAAGACTGAAGCTATTATTGCAAGAATTGTGCATAGTTTTTTCATCTTATATAAAGTATTAATTTTTTAAACCTGTTGCCGATTTTATTTTTAACTCTCCGTTACCAACGGGTATTTTAAATTTACCATATACTGGTATTTTATTAGCATCTGCAGTAAGCCATAACGTACCATTTAAAGTGCTAGAGCTGTAAGATTCTATTTTTATTTTGTAACAAGTTTTTTTACCAATAGCTGTAGAAATGGTTTCTTTGCCCAAGTAAGTAACTTTTCCTTTTACTTCTTTTCTATCAAATAAAATAGTAAATACTTTGTTTGTACCTATACTTAGTTGTGTGAAATCGAATGTTCTTAAACTATATAGTGTAGAAATAATGTCTTTTGTACCCGAATTTATCTTTACTGTTTTATTTTCGGTAGTTTTCTTCTTTTTTTGTACCGTTTTAACCGTTTTAGTTTTATGGCTAAAGGTATATTTCATGTTTTTATAATAACTACCTTCATTAATATCTCTGTTATATAAGTAGGGTGTTAATGTTTTTGGGTTTACATAACTTTCATACAAATCTCTAATCTTAAAAAAATTATCCCATTTGCTGTATGTTGTTGCTCTACATTTTAGCCTTAACAAAGTGGCTTTAGATGTTTTTACGGCACTGGTTTCCATAGTTACCTCGGCTAAATCTGTTAAAACACCAGACATGTTATAAGATGCTGTAAAAGTGAGTTTCTCACCAACACCAATAGCCGTGTTTTGAGCGTTAAGAGATAACGTAAATAAGCAAATTAATAGAAAGGGTATACGTAGCATAAAGTGAAGTTTTAGTTTATAACGTACCAGTTAACATTTATTGTGCCGAAAATACAATGCTTAAAATTATTATACTAATTTTTATTTTACGGATTATAATTATAAAACTGTAACATTTTTAATAATTAGGCGTCATACAAGTATCAATCAATAATCAATAATCATGAAACAAGATAATCAACTTTTAGTCATTACACATTTAAGTCAGTTAATTAGTTTAGTAACCGGTTTTGGTAGCTTATTATTACCATTAGTACTATGGCTAACTCAGAAAGAAAAAGTAAATGACATGGACAAGCATGGTAAAAACATTATAAACTTTCAGTTAAGTTTAATACTATATTGTATTATCTGCGTGCCATTAATTTTATGCTTTGGCTTAGGCCTTTTAGGCTTTGCAATTTTAGGCGTTATTTCAGTAATATTTCCTATTGTAAATGCTATAAGAGCAAGTAGAGGCGAAGCACCAACGTATCCTTTATCTCTTAATTTTATTAGTTAGTGAATTTCCGTGCAAACGGAAATCTTTTGAGGCTATTACCTCATTAGATTTATGAGATAAAACTAAACGCTCACTTTTTTGGTGAGCGTTTTTTGTTTATACTTATAGTCTTTTATTGACTTAATATATGCTAATCTATGCCTTGAACTATCAGTTGAAATTATTTCAAATAATAAGCTTCATTTTAAGGATATGAAACAGTTAAAAGATTGGTTACACAATTTTGTAAAACAAATGACACCTGAAAAAATTGCTTCTATTACAGCTAATCATCACTGCAAAGATGCTTTTTATGCGTCATTAATAATTAAATTTTTGTAATACGTAGTATTACGTAATTTTATTACTTTTGTACTTATGGATATAATTAATGTAGTGCTAGCAGACGATCATGTTTTAGTAAGAGATGGTATAAAAGCGCTTTTAGAAGATCAATCAGGTATTGTGGTTATAGACGAAGCTTCTAATGGAAAAGAAGCATTAGAAGTAATTTCTAAAAACAAGCCAGATGTATTAATTGTTGATATAAGAATGCCAGAAATGAATGGTATAGAAGTGGTAGGTGAGATGAGTAGATTGTATAAAGATGTAAGAACCTTGGTATTATCTATGCATGATTCTGAAGAATACGTAGTGCAAGCTATTCAAGCAGGTGCAGATGGATATTTGCTAAAAGGGGCCAGTAAAGAGGAATTTTTAAAAGCGGTTACTAAAGTAGCTTCTGGTGGTAAGTATTTTACAGGAGATGTATCGGCTATTATCATGAATAATTTTGTAAATGGTAATACCAATACGATATCCACACCAAAAGTTATAACTAAAGAATATCCTTTTAAATTAACAAAACGAGAAAAGCAAATTTTAGGTCTAGTTTTAGAACTTAAAAATAATAAAGACATTGCTGATGAACTCAAAATCAGTAAGCGGACTGCCGAAGTACACCGTTTTAATTTGATGAAAAAATTAGAAGTTAAAAATTTAATGGAACTCTCCAATAAGGCTAAAAAGTATAAGTTAGTTTAAGAGGTAAAAAAGGATTTGTTAATTTAAAAAAAAAGACACTATCTTAAGTTTTTTAAGCTTATACAGTTTATGGGATAATACCTTGAATTTAGAACTTTATAATTTAAGGTTGCATAACAATAAGTGTACTCGTGGTATTGAATCTACTGCTATAACGACTAATGGCGTCATAATCTTTTTCGTAAAAGCGAAAGATATTGTCTTCTAAAATCTTGATTTGTAAAAACTTAATTTCGTGTTTTTTATAACTGCTAAAGCTTTCACTTGGTCTTTTTTCTCTAATGGTATTGACATCACTAAATTCCCAGGTTCCAGTGGTTATCTCGTCACCAAAAACATCTTTATAAGTACCATCTAAATCATATTTTTTATAACGTTTGCCATTACCGTTAAATATAGTTGTCAATTTTTCATCTAAAGCACCTTTAACATAAATATCTTGTTTATCATCTTCATAAACATCAATTTTTAGCTCAGAATCTTTAATAAACATAGATTTATTTAATGCATGTTTTGCAGCTTCAATATTTTCTTCTGTTTTCCGTGGTATTTCAATTTGAAACGCATATTCTTGAATTTTCCATTTATTAGCACAAAGCAATTTTGTTTTTTCTTCTATAATCTGTTTTGTTTTTTCGGCTTTAATACTATCAAGTTCTTTTTGTATTTTTTCTTCAACGTTTTCAAGTATTATACGTTCTTGCTCCTCAGCTTCTATTAGAAGTCTAGCGTATGTTTTTGTATTTATAAATTCATTTTTAGCTTCGGCTTCATCAATATATGTTTTTAGAAGTGTTAATTCGTTATTAGATAATTCATTGGATATTTTGTTTAAATCTTCAGTTTTTGAAGCTTTAGAATATGTTTTTTCTAATGCGTTATTACAGGCTATAAAAAGTGTTACAAGCGCTAGTAGTATGATTGTTTTTTTGTTTTTCAACATGACTTTAATTTGTTAGTGAAATTCAATTTTGAGAAGTCTGTAAAGACGTACTCAACGTTGTAAGTTGAACTAATCCAGATTTTTAGCGGGATTTAGATTTAATACCTTTCATTTTGGTAGGTTGTAGTTTTTTTAATATTCTTAAATGTTATAATAGACTCGCTACCAGCAAAGGTTGTTAATAAAAGGTATTAAACCAAGAATCTTGTACAATAAAAAAATCCAGTGAATTTATTTTCACTGGATTTTTGTTATTAAATAAGGCCTATCTGTTTAAGATGACACAAATTAAATTTATGTATTAGTTACCACCTTTTTCAAGGTTTTTCATTTCTTTTTCAATCATGTCGTAAAACTGATCAATTTTAGGAAGTACAACAACACGAGTACGTCTGTTTTTTGCTCTGTTTTCAGCAGTGTCATTATCAGCTAAAGGTACATAAGAACTACGTCCGGCTGCAATTAACTGCCCTGGATTAACATCTAGTTCTTGTAATACTCTAATAATAGAGGTAGAGCGCTTAACACTTAAATCCCAGTTGTCTATTAGCACACCTTTTTTGTAAGACACACTATCTGTATGACCTTCTATCATAGCTTCAAAATCTGGTTTACTATTTATAACTTTAGCTACTTTTGCTAAAACATCTTTAGCTTTAGACGTTACATTGTAACTACCGCTTTTAAATAATAATTTATCGGCAATGGATATAAATACAACACCTTTTTCAACATTGACTTCAATATCGGGATCGTTAATACCAACTTCGCGCTTTAAACTTGTTACTAAAGCTAGAGTAACGCTGTCTTTTCTAGTTAACGCATCTTGTAAACGTGTAATTCTTAAGTCTCTTTCTTTTAAAGATTCTAAAGACTTTTCTAAATTAGTTGCACCTTTATTAGTTAGCTCTGTAAGATTTTCAGAATTTTTAATGAGCGCGTTATTACTATTACGAAGATCGTTAAGTTGGTCTTTCATAGACTCTACACGAGCATTTGCTGCGGCGGCATCAGATAAGCAAGCGTTTAGTTTAACTGTAGCTGAGTTAAGTAAATCTTGAGTTTCTTTTTGTTTTACCTGTAAATCAGTAAATTGCTTTTTTGATACACATGAACTTAATAATACCATGGCAGATATACTAAGTATTAAGACTTTTTTCATAATTATCTAAGGATTAATTTTAAAATTGATGTTAGGCAAAAGTATATAAAAATCAATTGATACAAACATTTTAACAAAACTTTTACTAACGAGTTATAAACTTTTATATGTTGTTTTTTTTCTAATGAAATAATCAAAAACGATAGATTTTCTATTATAGTATTTTATTTTATTCTTTATTAACTTTCTTTGAAATACTAAACGCTTAAAGTTATAATAGAAACTAAAATGTGCTTTTAATATTGCCCAAGTATGTTTAGGTTTTATTTCTAATAAAAATTTGATTGCCGCAATACCATCTAAAATAAGTCTAACTAATATGATGGCTAATAAAAAACCTTTTGCATTTTTGGTAAGTGTAAACAAACTGTTTCTATAGTTTAAATAGGTTTTCTTAGGATTGAGAACACTAAGCGTAGCTCCCCCAACATGATATACACTTGAATGCCCTACATATTTAACCGAATAGCCTAAGTTTTTTGCACGCCAACAAAGGTCAATTTCTTCCATGTGAGCAAAAAAGTACTCATCAAAACCATTAAGCTTTTTGTATACATCGTTCCTTATAAAAAGACAAGCTCCTGTAGCCCAAAAAATCTCGGTAACATCATCATATTGTCCGCTATTCTCTTCCAAAGTATCAAAAATTCTACCTCTGCAATATGGATAACCATATTTATCTATAAAACCTCCTGCAGCTCCAGCATATTCAAATTTAAGTTTGTTTTTGTAATCTAGTATTTTAGGCTGAATAATAGCTGTGTTAGCATGATTATTAAAAGTTTTTATGATAGGGTCTAGCCAGTTTGGAGTAACTTCTACATCACTATTTAAAAGACACAGCACATCGGCTTCTATATGTTTTAAAGCATCATTATACCCTTTAGCATAACCGCCGTTTATTTTGTTTTCTATTATTTTAATAGATGGATAAGTAGTTGTAACATAAGCTACAGAATCATCAGTAGATGCATTATCTGCTAGATATATGGTAGCTTGTTTAGAGTATTCAATAATGGACGGTAAAAACTGTTTTAAGAGCTCTTTTCCATTCCAGTTTAATATAACAATTGCTAATTTCAAATTTAGATTAATGTATTAATTAAAGTTATTTATACAGCTTCTATTTTACTTA
Organism: uncultured Algibacter sp.; assembly: GCA_947499935.1. Taxonomy (GTDB): domain Bacteria; phylum Bacteroidota; class Bacteroidia; order Flavobacteriales; family Flavobacteriaceae; genus CANMQH01. The sequence goes on from CANMQH010000015.1 coordinate 9,147, forward strand.
TTACAAGCTATAATTAGGGATGTCTTTTAAAAATTGATAACGTTTGTTTATAAAATCCATTTGACAATAGTAATGATTTAAGCCATTGGTAACCATTAAATAGGTGGCGTTTAATTTTAAATTATAGCGTGCAATTTGGTCAAATGTTGTTTGCGTTATGGGGATTTTAGCCGATTTACATTCTACTACAATACAAATACTGCCATCTGGGTTGTATACAACAATATCATAACGTTTTTTAAGTCCATTGATAATGAGTTCTTTTTCGACATTAATTAAAGACTGAGGTACATTTTTTTCTTGAATTAAGAATTGAATACAATGTTGGCGAACCCATTCTTCGGGTTGTAAAATCACAAATTTTTTACGAATACTATCAAAAATAGAAACTTTATTTTCGCTATTTTTGAAACGGAACGCATACTTTGTAAAATTAAGCTCTTGCAAGGGTTTATATTTGTTTTTTTAAGTTAAGTTTCCAAATTAGAACATGCCAATTTACAAATCTTAAATTCCAAAAAATAGCGCTTAAGGAATTTTGTTTTTGGATTTTAAAATTTATGACCTGTGGATGACGTAAAACAACTAGTTACAGATATTAAGAATAAACACTTAAAGCCTATTTATTTTTTAATGGGCGAAGAGGCCTATTATATTGATAAAATATCTGATTTTATTGAAGAAACGATTTTAACCGAGGCAGAGCGTGGTTTTAATCAAATGATTTTATATGGGCGCGATGTTACTATAGAAGATATTGTGGGCCAAGCAAAACGTTATCCTATGATGGCCGAGTATCAAGTTGTTATTGTTAAAGAAGCACAAGATTTATCTCGTACCATAGAAAAACTTGCCAAATATGCAGAAAACCCTCAGCCTACAACAATTTTGGTTGTTAATTATAAGTATAAAAAAATTGATAAACGTAAAGCGCTATACAAGACATTAAAGAAAACAGGTGTTGTTTACGAAAGTAAAAAACTATATGAAAATCAGGTATCCGATTGGATTAGAAGAATTTTATCTGCTAAAAAATATACAATTTCTCCAAAAGCAGCACAGATGCTTGTAGAATTTTTGGGTACAGATTTAAGTAAAATAAATAATGAGTTAGAGAAACTTCAAATTATCTTACCACAAGGCACAGAAATCTCGGCAGAACATATTGAAAAAAATATTGGTATTAGTAAAGACTACAATAATTTTGAGTTGCGTAAAGCTATAGGCGAACGAAATACCATTAAAGCATATAGAATTGTTAATTATTTTGCCGAAAACCCTAAAGACAACCCTATGGTGGTGACGGTATCTTTATTATTTAATTTCTTTTCACAATTACTTCATTTTCATGGACTACAAGATAAGTCTCCTAGAAGTGTTGCTTCAGCATTAAAAATAAACCCTTATTTTGTTAACGAATATATTACTGCTGCACGCTACTTTCCAATGCGAAAGGTTAGTGCTGTGGTTTCTACATTACGTGAGTTTGATGTAAAGAGTAAAGGGGTTAATTCTAATGCTGTTCCACAAGGTGATTTACTGAGAGAATTATTAGTTAGAATTTTAAATTAAAATGATGAATTTTAACATCGACAAGAGTTGGAAGCCATATCTTGAAGAAGAATTTACAAAGCCTTATTTTTTTGATTTAGTCAATTTTGTTACATCTGAATATAATACCCATAAGTGCTACCCTCCAGTTAATAAAATATTTAATGCTTTTAACCATTGTCATTTTGATGATGTTAAGGTTGTTATTTTAGGTCAAGATCCTTATCACGGCCCAAATCAAGCTAATGGGCTTAGTTTTTCGGTTAATGATGGTATATCGCACCCACCATCTTTAATTAATATTTTTAAGGAAATCGAGACCGATTTAGGTATTAAATATCCAAAAAGCGGTAATTTAGAACGTTGGGTAAAACAAGGCGTACTACTTTTAAACACAACTTTAACGGTAAGGGCTCACGAAGCAGGAAGCCATCAAAAGAAAGGATGGGAGACGTTTACAGATGCCGTAATTCGTAAAATAAATGATAATAAGGAAAATATTGTATTTTTACTTTGGGGCGGATATGCAAGAAAGAAATCTAAACTTATAGATAATAATAAACATGTAATATTAGAAACTGGACATCCATCTCCATTAAGCGCTAATAGAGGTTATTGGTTTGGAAACAAGCACTTTAGTAAGGTTAACTCCCAGTTGGAGCAAGCCTCTCAGGAGCTGATTCAATGGTAGTTTCTGGTCTTAAAACAACAGGTTTTTTGTCTGTTTTAATGTCTCTTTTGGTAGTTTTATTGCAACTAATTTTTAAAAGCAATAAGTTAAAAGCCACAAGAAAAGCAATGGATAAAGTAATTGTTAGTAGCATGAGTGTTAGGTATTTTTGCTTAATAGATTCAGTTTTAGTTAGGGCAAATTTAGTTAAAATTAACTTAAAACAGAATAAATTTTCAGAAAATAAAGTTTTTTATTACAAAAAGAAAAAACCTCATTAATAAATTATGCGATAAATATTTTTATTTGCTTTTTAATAATCGTTTCTTAATTTTTCTATTAAGTACGTTTTTATGTACCATAATAGAAATAGTTTTTAGCTTAAAATAAGCTTTACTCATAAAAATGTAGCCATTGTTACCAACTCTTTTAGAGTTCTTGCCCTAAGAATTTTTTACTTTGTAATAGAATGTACTATTCTTGTCTTTTGGTATAACATTATGATTAATGATAAAGCATTATTTTTATGTACAAACAAGAGAATTAATTAAATAAGATTTATTTTTGACTAAAATATAAAAAATGGAACAACCAAATTGGGTAACCGTTAAAGAATACGAAGATATTACATACAAAAAGAGTGGTAGTGTAGCTCGAATAGCATTTAATAGACCAAATGTTAGAAATGCTTTTAGACCTAAAACGACTAGCGAACTTTATGATGCTTTTTATAATGCTAACGAAGATGTTAATATAGGAGTCGTTTTATTATCTGCCGAAGGGCCATCAACTAAAGATGGTGTTTATTCATTTTGTAGTGGAGGAGACCAAAAGGCCAGAGGCCATCAAGGTTATGTTGGAGAAGATGGTTATCACAGACTTAATATACTCGAAGTTCAACGTTTAATTCGTTTTATGCCAAAAGCGGTTATCGCTGTTGTGCCGGGTTGGGCCGTTGGTGGCGGACACAGTTTGCATGTGGTGTGCGACTTAACCTTAGCCAGTAAAGAACATGCTATTTTTAAACAAACCGATGCCGATGTTACTAGTTTTGACGGCGGATACGGATCGGCTTATTTGGCTAAAATGGTTGGGCAAAAAAAAGCTAGAGAAATCTTTTTTCTTGGAAGAAACTATTCTGCTCAAGAAGCTTTTGATATGGGCATGGTAAATGCCGTTATTCCTCATGATGAATTAGAAAGTACAGCGTATCAATGGGCTCAGGAAATATTAGCAAAATCGCCAACCTCCATAAAAATGCTTAAATTCGCTATGAATTTAACGGATGATGGTATGGTAGGACAACAAGTTTTTGCTGGAGAAGCTACACGCTTGGCTTACATGACAGACGAAGCCAAAGAAGGTAGAGATGCTTTTTTAGAAAAGCGCAAGCCTAATTTTGATAAAAAATGGATTCCTTGATGAATAAAGTTTCTATTTGGTTATCTACAATGCGTCTCAGAACCTTGCCGTTATCAATTTCAGGAATTATACTAGGTTCTTGTCTGGCTTATGATAAGGGTTTTTTTCAATGGGGCATTTTTGCATTGGCTATTCTAACAACACTAAGTTTTCAAATACTTTCTAATTTTGCTAACGATTACGGCGATGGTATAAAAGGCACAGATAATAACGAAAGAATAGGTCCAGAGCGTGCCATTCAATCAGGTAAAATAACACCTAAACAATTATTAAATGCTATTAAATTAAATATTGTTATTTCTATAATTTTAGCTGTTTTACTTATTTATTACGCTTTTGGAACCGAAAACCTAATATTAATCATCATATTTTTACTTTTAGGAATTTCATCTATTATTGCTGCAATGCGCTATACTATGGGAAACAATGCCTACGGTTATAAAGGGTTGGGAGATGTTTTTGTTTTTTTATTTTTTGGATTGGTAAGTGTTATTGGTTGTTATGTTTTGTTTGCAAAACAAATGGACACGATTACGCTTTTACCTGCTTGCACTATAGGGCTTTTAAGTGCTGCGGTATTAAACCTTAATAACATGCGAGATATAGCATCAGACTTAAAATCTAACAAAGTAACATTAGCCGTAAAACTTGGAAAAGTATGGGCATTACGTTACCATAACATACTCATTATATCAGCCTTTATTACATCAGCTTTGTTTGGTTTTTTGCATTACGTGTCGCCCTATAATCTTATTTATTTTGTAGCCTATATTCCATTAGCCATTCATTTAAAAAAAGCAAATACGGTTATAGATGCCAAGTTATTTGACCCAGAACTTAAAAAATTAGCATTAACAACGGTTCTATTAGCTGTTTTAATGGGCATAGGGCAATTATTATAAGGCTTTTTATTATTTATTTTGTAAACTTATAAATTGTTAAAAATGAAAATTACATTTTATGGTCATGCTAGTTTGGGTATTCAAATTGAAGATATAAATATACTGGTAGATCCATTTATTTCAGCCAATCCAAAGGCTTCTTCAATTGATATTAATACGCTAAAGGCAGATTATATTTTAATAACACATGCGCACCAAGATCATATTGTAGATGTTGAGGCTATAGCAAAACGGACGGGCGCCATTGTTGTTTCAAATTTTGAAATCGTTTCGCATTTTGAAACCATAGGAATAAAAGGGCATCCCATGAATCATGGTGGAAAGTGGAATTTTGATTTTGGTACGGTTAAATATGTAAATGCCATCCATACCTCTTCTTTTCCAGACGGTAGTTATGGTGGTCAGCCAGGTGGTTTTGTTATAGAAACTAAACATAAAAATATTTACATAGCAGGAGATACGGCATTAACGTACGATATGAAATTAATTCCATTACAAACCAAATTAGATTTAGCCATTTTGCCTATTGGCGATAATTTTACTATGGGTATTGATGATGCTATTTTAGCTAGCGATTTTGTAGAATGCGATAAAATTCTTGGTTATCATTTTGATACGTTTGGTTATATTGAAATAAATCATGAAGACGCTAAACAAAAATTCTCCAAAAAATCTAAAGATCTAATCTTATTAGACATAGGGGATTCTATTAAATTGTAAAACCATTTTAAATGTTACAAATGAAAAAACTAATCTTACTTTTTTTTGTATTTATTTTTAGTAATGCCATTAATGCACAAGTTGAACAATCTAAAACTGGCGCTTGGTATATGTATTTTTTTAAGCATCAATTTAAAAATAGTCAATTTGGTGTTCAAGGCGATGTACAATATAGAAATTGGAACTTAGGTGGCGATTTAGAGCAACTTTTATTGCGTTCGGGTATTACATATAAGCCTAAAACTACCAATATTTTGTTTACTTTAGGTTATGGTCATATAACCACTGGGCAATTTGGAGATAGTAAAGATACTACCACAGAAAGTAGAATTTATCAAGAAGCACTTTTTCCACAAAAACTAGGAAAACGGTTTCATTTAGCGCATCGGTTTAGGTTCGAGCAACGGTTTGTAGAAAACCAAGATTTTAGAACCAGATACCGCTATAATCTTTTTTTAAACATACCATTAAATCATTCAGATATTATAGAAAAGACATTTTATGTAGCTTTATATAATGAGTTATTTATAAACGGACAAACAGACATTGGAGACAATAGAACTGTAGAGTTATTTGACAGAAATAGAACGTATTTGGGGCTTGGTTATGCTTTAAAACCTTCAATGAAGTTTCAATTAGGTTGGATGAATCAAAAAACAGTTACTTGGGGAAAAGGTCAACTTCAACTCAGTTTTCATCATAGTTTTTAATCCGGTTTTAGTTTAGCAAAGTTTTATGAAAGCGTCTTATTCTAAATATATTTTAAATTTTAAACAACCTAGTGGCACATCGCGAGGTATTTTAAAAACTAAAGCCACGTGGTTTTTAATTTTAAATGATGAAGAAAAACAGGGCATTGGAGAATGTGGTATGTTTAAAGGGCTTTCTATAGATGATAGACCAGATTTTGAAGAAAAATTAAAATGGGTATGCGCCAATATAAGTTTAGGACTTTCTCAATTACTAGACCAGTTAATAGAATTTCCCAGCATTCAATTTGGATTAGAAATGGCCTTTAAGTCTATAGAAAGTCAAAACCCATTTAAGCTATTTAAATCAAATTTTACAGAAGGAAAAGATACTATTTCTATAAACGGTTTAATTTGGATGGGAAGCGAAGCTTTTATGAAACAGCAAATCCAAGATAAAATTCAAGCCGGTTTTAGTTGTATAAAAATGAAAATTGGTGCCATAGATTTTCAGCAAGAAATTAATTTAATAAAATCTATTAGAAAACAATTTTCTTCAAATGATATTGAATTACGTGTAGATGCTAATGGTGCTTTTCTGCCTACTGAAGCTTTAGAGAAATTAAAAACCTTATCAGATTACGATTTACATTCTATAGAACAACCTATAAAACAAGGGCAAATACAAGAAATGGCTAAGCTTTGCGAAAACACACCTTTGCCTATTGCTTTAGATGAAGAATTAATTGGTGTTTTTTCTGTAACAAAAAAGCAAGAGTTGCTACAAACCATAAAGCCTCAGTATATTATTTTAAAACCGACTTTAATTGGCGGGTTTAATGGCAGCAATGCATGGATACATAGTGCTGAAAAACTTAATATTAAATGGTGGGTTACCAGTGCGTTAGAAAGTAATATTGGGCTTAATGCTATTGCTCAATACACGTATAATACGCATAATAAAATGCCTCAAGGCCTTGGTACTGGTGGTTTGTTTACTAATAATTTTGAAGCACCGCTAGAAGTAAATAAAGGAACATTGCTATATAATAATACTTTAAATTGGAAATTTAATTTGTAAAATATGTATATAACTCAAGCATACAAAGGACTACACGACTGGTGGCAATATATTTTAGGTATTGTTATCGCTATTACTGGCGTATTTGTTTTTTCTGCACCACATATTATAGCCATTATTATAGAAACGACCAATGGTAATATTGATATTTCAAAAATGGACGATACTAAGTATTTAATGTCTTTATTTGAGCCAAATCTTAATTTAGTATTTGTTTTATTGCCTTTTGCAGGTGGGCTTTTAGCGCTTTTTTTAGCTGTTAAATATTTACATAAATTATCCATTAAACATTTAACCACTAGTAGAAAAAAAATAGATTGGAAGCGCTTTTGGTTTATCTTTTTCCTCTGGGGTATTGTCTCTAGTAGTTTTGTTATTGTAGATTATTATTTATCTCCAGAAAATTATCAATTAAATTTTAAGTTGATACCTTTTTTAATTTTATGTGTTATAGCCATTATTTTGGTGCCATTGCAAACCAGTTTTGAAGAATATTTATTTAGAGGATATTTAATGCAGGGTATAGGTGTCATAGCAAAAAATAGATGGTTGCCATTAGTCATTACGTCACTTGTTTTTGGATTATTGCACATAGCAAACCCAGAAGTAGATAAACTAGGTCCAGTAATTATGATATATTATATAGGTACAGGGTTAATGCTAGGCATTATGACGCTTATGGATGATGGTATGGAACTCGCATTGGGCTTTCATGCGGCAAATAATTTGTTTACAGCACTCTTAGTTACTGCAGATTGGACAGCTTTTCAAACACATTCCATTTTAAAAGATATGTCGGATCCTTCAGAAATGGCATTGTCAGAAATATTTGTACCTGTATTTGTTGTGTTTCCTATACTGCTGTTTATACTTTCAAAAGTCTATAACTGGACGAATTGGAAAGATAAACTTTTTGGTAAAGTAGAAGCTCCAATTTCTGATGATTATAAAATAATTGAAGATATAGAACATAATAATTAAGATAGTTAAAGTTATAATATAAGCTACCTTAACGTTTTAAATTCTAGTTAAAAGTTAAGACGAATTTATAAAAATATATAGTAATACATGACAGTAGATTACACCAAAGTGCATTTAAAATTTAAATTAGATAACTTGAGTTATAACCATAAAAATTTAATGGAAGTAGCATATAGTTATGTAAAAGAGGGTTTGCCTTACCAACAAGCATTGGGTGACTTTTTGTTAGACTGGTTGGATAATAAACCTTATATTTTTGTAAAAACATCGGGCTCTACAGGTAAGCCAAAGCATTTAAAAATAGATAAGCAAGCTATGGTTAACTCGGCATTAGCCACCGGAGATTTTTTTAATTTAAAACCAGGAGATAAAGTTTTACATTGTTTACCAGCAAACTTTATAGCAGGTAAAATGATGATTGTTAGAGCTATTATTTTAGGTTTAGAGTTAGATATGGTAGAACCATCTGCATTACCTCGTATTGATTACGATAAAGATTATGCTTTTTGTGCATTTACACCCATGCAACTCAAAAACTTTGCTAAATATCTTGAAAATATTAAAACGGTTATCGTTGGCGGGGGTAGAGTTTCTCAAGCCATTATTAACCTCATAAAAGATAAAAAGCCTAATATTTATGAAACCTATGGCATGACGGAAACGGTCTCTCATATCGCTATTAAAAAATTAAATAATTTTTCTGACAATGATGATAAAGCCTATTTTTCAACATTACCAGACATTACATTGTCTCAAGACGACAGAGGCTGCTTAATTATTGATGCTCCAAAACTATCTAAAGTACAAATTGTAACTAATGATATTGTAGATTTACAATCAGGAACGCAATTTAAATGGTTGGGACGTTATGATAATGTTGTAAATTCAGGAGGAGTTAAATTATTCCCAGAGCAAATAGAAATGAAACTTCGAGATAAAATTAATAGCGAATTTTTTATTGCATCTAAACCAGATGATACTCTTGGAGAAAAACTTATTTTAGTTATAGAAAGCAATAAAAATCAAATTGATACGTCTATTTTTAATGTTTTAGATAAATTTGAAAAGCCTAAAGCCATATATAACGTGTCAAAATTTGCACAAACATCATCAGGTAAAATACACCGAAAAAAAACACTTGAGCAATTAAACTAAACCATAAACCTATATTCTATTAACCTAATAAAAAAAACATCATGAATTTTATAAAACGCGTATTATCAACAGTAACAGGCATTATTGTCTTTTTAATTATTTGTTTTTTAGGTTTAATGATACTAGGCGCCTTGTTAGGAGGCGGAGGTGGAGATGAAGTGGTTAATGTAAAGTCTAATTCTGTTTTAGACTTAAGATTAGATTTTCCAATTAAAGATTATGCAGGTAAGACAGAGTTTAAAAAATATCCATTTTTAAATGAAGATAAAAAAAATGGGCTTTTTAATATTATTGATGCTATAGACTATGCTGCTACTGACAGTAAAATTAAAGGTATATCTATTAAAAACAATTTTATTCAAGCTGGTATTTCGCAAACTAAAGCCTTGAGAGATGCTTTATTAAAATTTAAGGAATCTGGTAAATTTATTGTAGCATACGCAGATATTTATACTCAAAAAGATTATTATTTAAGTTCTGTAGCCGACACCATATACTTAAATCCTGTAGGGGCTCTAGAATTTAAAGGTTTATCATCAGAACGTTTATATTTTAAAGATTTTCAAGAAAAAACAGGAGTTAAAATGGAAGTGGTACGATTAGGAAAATATAAAAGTGCTGTAGAACCATTTTTAGAAAATGAAATGAGCGATAATAATCGAGAACAAATTTCGGTATACTTAAATTCTCTTTGGAAAAATATGAAACAAGATATTTCTACCAGTAGAGATATTTCTGTTGCACAATTAAATATAATCGCAGATAGTTTATTGGCCAGAAACCCAAACATGGCTATAGCTTCTAAGCTTATTGATAAAATAGGTTATCAAGATGAATATATTAATGGTATTAAACATCAAATGAAAGTTGATATAAAAGACGATTTAAAGTCTGTAAACATTGCTGATTATGCCGAATATGCCGCAAAAAAACTAAAAAGGAGTACAAGTAAAAATAAAATAGCTATTATCTATGCAGAAGGCGATATTATTTATGGAGAAGGTGATGTAAATTCGGTAGGACAAGGTGCTACAAACAAAGCGTTAAAAGACGCTAGAGATGATGATAAGGTTAAGGCCATAGTCTTAAGAGTTAACTCTCCAGGAGGAAGTGCATTAGCCAGTGAACTTATATGGCGAGAAATAGAACTTACTAAAAAAGTAAAGCCCGTTATTGTTTCTATGGGTAACTATGCAGCATCTGGGGGGTATTATATAGCATGTAATGCAAATAAAATAATAGCAGAACCAACAACCATAACAGGAAGTATTGGCGTATTTGGTGTATTACCAAATGGCGAAAAATTAGCCAATAAAATAGGAATTAACGCAGAGCAAGTTGTTACTAACGAAAACGCCATTTCTTATAGTTTTTTTGAGCCTTTAGATGATAAAAAACGTGCTTTTATAAAAGAAGGCGTCTCTGATATTTATGAATTATTTACACAGCGTGTTGCCGATGGTCGTAACATGACACAAGATGATGTTAAGGCTATAGCACAAGGTCGTGTTTGGACTGGAGAAGATGCTTTAAATAATGGGTTAGTAGATGAATTAGGAGGATTAGATTTGGCTTTACAACGTGCTGCAGAAGCTGCTGAGATTACAGACTATAACATTAAAGAATTACCTGTTTTTGAAAAAGACCTAGAAAAAGTATTGCAAGAATTTGGTATAGCAAAAGCAAAAGAGACTATTCTAGAAGAAGAACTTGGGGAAGACGCTTATAAATTATTAAAAGAAGTGAAAGCGATGTCTCAAAAAAAAGGGATGCAGTTGCGTTTTCCTTTTGGAACTGAAATAAAATAAGGTTAAAATTTAGTTATAACTTAATTAAAGTCTGGTAGCATACTTTTTTTTGTTATTTTAACATGGTAATTCAAGGATAACAAATAATATGTTTTCCTTGTTTAAAGCTTGTTAATGAAAATCTATGTCGTAGAGGATGAAATAATTCCATTAGATGATATTTTAATCACTATTAAAAGTTTAAACCACCAATGTGTAGGTTATTCTGGAGATGCTTTTGAAGCTCTAGAACAAATAGAATCTCTAAAACCAGATGTGGTTTTAATGGATATACATTTAAATGGAAAACAACAGGGTATACAATTAGCTAGAGAGATAAATAAAAAAAGTAATATCCCTTTAATATATACGTCATCAGATATAACTAAATCGGTAATAAATGAAGCCGCAGATACTAATCCTATTTCATACATTATAAAGCCGGTTAACGAAAAAGATTTATTGGCAGCTTTAATTTTAGCAGAAAATAAAATATCTTCTATAAATGATTCAAGCCCTGATGAGCTATCCGAAATTTTTATAAAAAATAGAAAAAAACTCGAAAAAATTAATGTAAATGATATTTTATTTGCATTTACCGATACAAAAAATTATTGCACTATAGTAACAGAAGATACAAAGTTAACAGTGAGAAACTCGATTGTTGGTTTACAGCAATTGTTAAATCATGAGCAGTTTATACAAACTCATAGAGCTTATATAATTAATTGGAAAAAAGTTGATGCTTTTTACGAAGGCACCCAATCTATAGAAATTAAAGAGCACAATATACCTCTAGGCAGAACTTACAAAGATTCTGTATACAAAAGACTAAAAATGCTTTAAAATACATTTATCCCTAATTATTCGTTATTTATAAATAACATACTTTATTAGAATACAAACTATAAACCGTTGTGTATTTAGGAAATATTAATCTTTAGATTATTGATATTTTTATTAAAGACAAACGTATTGATATATTGAAGTACAGTCATAGAAGTAATTTTGAATAAGATTCTATTTTAAATCCATCAAAAGGTTTAGTGTAATTTCGTCTTATCATAAGTTGTTGTTTTGCAAGTATCATATATAAACGAATCTTTATGAAATTATTATTATTATTATTATTATTCGAGAATTGCTAATATGCTGATTTTTTTAATCGTTTGCAATACAAATTATGCAGGGTATATATTCGATTATTTTTTTATTTGGGTTATTCTTCAAAAATAAATTAATAACACTAAGCTCTAGTTCGCTTTATATTTTGTTTTAATATTAAAAATACAAGTAACGATAATATTCCAAAAATTGAAAAACCAATAAAAAGGGGTAGTACAGAATGGGTAACAAAACCTCCAATATAATTAGCAATAGGGACAGCCATAACTGTAGATATAAATCCGTTAATGGCTGCACCAATACCAGCTATATGACCAAGCGGTTGCATGGCTAAAGCTCTTAAGTTTCCAAATAAAAAACCAACAGCAAAAAACTGCATAGCAAAAAAACTAATGAGTACAATAATATGCGGGTTATTGCCCGAAAAAAATAGAACTACATACATAAGCGATATTAAAGCATAAGCTATAGTAGATATATAAGCTATGCGCCACATACCATATTTAACCACAAATACGCTATTTAAATACGTTGCTAAACCTACAGATATAGCTAAACTAGCAAAGATATAAGGAAACATTTCTGCTAAATTATATTGCTCTTGGAATATTTGTTGTGCCGTACTTAGATATACCATAAATGACCCCGTAATAAAGCCGGACACAATTGTAAAGGCTACGGCTTCTTTATATTTAAAAAAACTAACTGTACCATTAACAAAAAGCTGTAATGAAAATTTTACACGTTTTTCTTCGGGTAGAGTTTCTGGTTGTCGTTTCCAAAACCATATCATAATGGAAACTCCAAAAATTAAATTGCAATAAAAAATAGATTTCCAACTAAAATACGTTATTAAAAGCTGTCCTAAAGTCGGCGCAATAATAGGTACTAAAATAAAAAACATGACAACAATAGATATAATTTTAGCCATATAATCGCCTTCAAAAGAATCTCGTATCATAGAAAGTGCTAAACTTCTTGGAGAAGACAGCCCAATACCTTGAAGTATTCTGCCTAAAATCATCATTTCAAAACTTTTAGTTGTTGTACAGATTATGGTTGCTCCTATAAAAACAACAAAGCCAATGTAAACAATGGGTTTTCTGCCAAAACTATCTGATAGTGGACCAAATATTAACTGACCACTACCTAAGCCTAAAAAAATCATGGTAATTAATAATTGATTGTTTGTAGTGCTTTCTACACCTAAGTGCTTACCTATTTCTGGAATAGCTGGTAACAAAGCATCTATAGATAAAGCGACTAAAGCCATTAACGATGCCATTAATGCTACAAATTCATATTTTAACTCTTGGGGCTTTTGCATGCCACAAAAGTAGTTTAATTAAGTAATTTGAAAAACCTATTCATCATTTAATAACCTGAATAATATTATTGTTAAATTTGATGATTGTATGTGGTATATCCATTTAAAAACACGAATTAATCTTGATGATTTGTTTTCAGTAAAAAATGAATTGATATCATATAGATGATATTATCTTTACTAACGATAATAATGCTAAGTCAATAGCTAATAGACAAAATTTGGGCTAATTTTGCCATTATTTGAGAAAAAGAAAAGAATCAAGATAATTTCTATGATTAGTATAAAAGCAAAACCCCTCTTAGAATACATTAATAATTATATTTCATTAACATCAACTGAAGAGGCATATCTGCTTTCTAAAATAACGTATAGAAAATATCTAAAAGGTCAATTTATTGTACAACAAGGCGATATTTGTAAATATGAATGTTTTGTACTTTCAGGATGTACAAAAATGTTTTTTGTTGATGAGCAAGGACAAGAACATATCATTATGTTTTCTGTAGAAGATTGGTGGACATCCGATATAGGCAGTTTTATAGAGCAAACACCTGCCGACTTTAATGTACAATGCATAGAAAACACAGAACTTATTATGTTCTCATATGATTCTGTAGAAGATTTGTATATTAAAATCCCTAAGCTCGAACGCTTTTTTAGACAAATTATAGAGCGGGCGTTTGTAGCCTCACAAAAACGTCTGGTAAGAAACTTTAGCCTTTCTGCTGTAGAACGATATACGTATTTTAAAAATCAATATCCAAAAATAGAGCAACGTATACCTCAATACATGATTGCATCCTATTTGGGAATTACCAAAGAGTTTTTAAGTAAAATTAAGAAACAACTTGTACTAAGGCAAAAATCATAAAAAAGTTAATCTATATTACTATGATTATATAAACTACATTATTTTATTTGAACTTATTCTTTTCAATATTTGTATCACAAATAATAATGAATAAATTAAAATAGATAAAACAATGAAAAATTTAGTAATTATAGCATTAGTAGCTTTTACAGCATTCTCGTTTAAAAATGTAGATGCTGGAAAAAAAGAAATTAAAACAGACAAGAGTAAAGTTGTTTGGAAAGGGTATAAAGTAACAGGTTCTCATCAAGGCACTATAGCTCTAAAATCTGGTTTCTTAAATTTTGATAACGATAAATTAACTGGAGGTGAGTTTGTTATAGATATGACTACATTAGGCTCAACAGATTTAGAAGGTGAATACAAAGGGAAACTTGATGGGCATTTAAAGTCGGATGATTTTTTTGGTGTTGCTAAATATCCAATAGCAAAATTAGTTTTAACCAAAGTTAAGGCTAGTGGAAAAAACGCCTATAATGTTAAAGGTAATTTAACAATTAAAGGTAAAACTAATGCCGTTTCTTTTACAATTTCTATTTATGGAAGTAAAGCTACTGCAGCTTTAAAAATAGATAGAACTAAATACGATATAAAATATGGATCGACAAGCTTTTTTGATGATTTAAAAGATAAAGCTATTTACGATGAATTTGATTTAGTAGTAGATTTAGAATTTTAAGTTTTAAAACCCATAGTTATAACAGGAAAGCTCCTTAACCTTGGTTAATGGGGTTTTCTTGTTTTTATTAATGAAACTAGACTTTGAGCAGTTTGTAAGACGTACTAAAATTATAAGTTGAACTAATCCCGCTTTTTCAGCGGAATCTTGGGTTAATATCTCGAGCTTGAGTTGATTCCCTATTAAGTAATCTTAGAGAGTTTATTTTGGTTGGGTTTATTAGTATTATATTTGCTGCCGTATTAAAAAACAATGTTATGCCATTTAAAAAACTCATACCTTCTTTACAATCTATTTTAGAACATAAAGGATTTGATGAGCCTTTACCTTTTCAGAAACAAATTTTATCTAAAATAAAAAGTGGTGCTAGTCTATTTTGCATCGCCCCAAAAGATGCTGGTAAAACAACAAGTATTATTATTAGTTCAATTCAAAAGTTAAAAGGAAAAGCCTTTGAAGACGCACCTAGAGTTCTCATTTTTGTAAAGAATAAAGAAGCTGCTCTAAATTTAGAATTGGAGTTTAATGCCTACAAAAGAGGAACTGATTTACGAGTTTACTGCGCTTATGACGAGCATAATATTGATACACAACGCGATGATATTTATGATGGTGTTGATATTGTAATAGCAACACCAAGGCGACTTAATAAGATTTTTCATCTAAACGGAATAAATTTAAACAAATTACAAATGTGTATTGTTGAAGATGCCGAATTTTTGTTTGGAAGTCAAAATTTATCCGAAGTAACCAGAACACCGGAGAGCATAGGTAAATGCCAATATTTAGTATTCTCTACCAAATACGATAACCGTTTTGATAGATGGAAAGAATCCTTTATGTATAATGCTCAAATTATAAAAATGAAACAAGCATAATATTAATGAAAAACAATTATTTCTCATTACTTCTTATCGTTATGGCTTATGCAACACTTCCTTTTGTTGGATATGCTCAAATTAAAAAAGAAAACCTTAAAATAGGTTTTATTACAGGAACAGGGACACAAAATAGTTTTCCGTTTAATTTAGAATCTTATACGCATGAAATAACTTTTTATAAGGCTAGAGTAAATTATACTTTTAAGGAAAAAAGAAAATGGGCTTTTGAAATTAATCTTGAGCCAGGTTTTAATATTGCAGAACACCAATTATTAAATAAGTATTTTATTAAACCAACCGATAGTGATAATTTTAGAGAAGAACGCGAAATATTCCTTCAAAAAAGAACTATTAATGAATATGTTTTAGATATTGGGTTTTTAGTAAGATATTCTGTTTACAAAAACGTGAGTGCTTTTGCTATTGGAGGTGTAGGTCCAATGATAGGGGATAAGGAAACAGCGCGTTTGGCCAAAGGTTTTGCTTTTTCTGATATATTTGGTATGGGTATATCTTACGAGATTAATAAAATCCAATTGGATTTTAGATACTCTGTAAGACATACCTCAAATCTTGAATTCAAGAAACCAAATAACGGGCATAATACAACTAATATAGAGTTAGGTATATTATTTCAGTTATAATATAGTCTTAGTTATGGCTTAGAAACAAGTTTATTTTGTTCTTTATATTTTTTAGAATAGCGTTTCCAAAGTTTAGTTTGGTGAGTTTCTAAATTTACCGCTCTACCATCAATAAAAGCATGTGTTAATATATTTGTACGCATATCTAGGGCGTCACCTTCACTAATAAATAATGTAGCACTTTTACCTTGGGTTAAACTACCGTATTCAGCATCGATACCTAAAATTATAGCAGCATTTAATGTTATTAATTGTAATGCTTGTTCTTTACTTAAGCCATGGGCAACCGTTGTACCTGCATGAAAGGGTAAGTTACGTGTATTCATACGTTCCATATCACCACTGGTTTCTAGAGCAACAAGAATATCTTGGTCTACTAATAATTTTGCATGCTTATAGCTTATATCATAATCATCATCATCACTATTTGGAGTAGAATGTACCCGTTGTAATATCACAGGTATATTATTGATTTTTAATGTACTAGTCGCTTTGTATGCTTCACGCCCACCTACAATAACCATGTTTTTAATGTTATTTTTTTTAGCAAAAGCAATAGCATCTAAAATGCCTTTTTCATAATCGACATGCATATATAATTTTTTTGAATCATTAAAAACACCTTTTGTAGCTTTAAAAGGTAAGTGATTATTAGCATTTTTATCATAGGCATGACTTTGTAAAAAGTAATTATTTAATTCTGTTACTTGTTTATCATAATCCTTATTAGGTTTAAGGGCTGGGTCTTCTCCAAGCCACCAACGTCCTCTAGAAAAGCTTTTTGGCCAATTTACATGTAATCCTTCATCTATTCTAACAGCTGCATCTTCCCAGTTCCAAGCATCAAATTGTACAACCGAGGATGTGCCAGAAATACGCCCACCTCTGGGTGTTATTTGCCCAATAAGAACACCGTTAGGTCGCATAGATTCTACAATTTTTGATTCGGCATTGTAAGCAATAAGACTTCTTATATTTGGATTTAGAGCACCTATTTCTGCATTATCTACAGAAGCCTTAACGGCATCGATTTCTATTAATCCTAATGTAGAATTAGGAACAATAAAACCTGGGTAAACATGTTTTCCTTTGGCATTAATAACATTAATATCTTGATCATTTAGCTTAGGCCTTTCAGATTTTCCTATAGTATCTATTTTTCCGTTTTTAATGATAATAATACTGTTTTCAATAATATTACCATTTCCAATATGCGCAGTAGCACCAACGATAGCAATATCTTTAATTTGTTTTGGAGCAGGAGTTTGCTGTGCTAAAAGTATGGAGCAACACAACATTAATATGGATGTGAATTTTAATTTTTTCATCGGTATAAAATTTTAGTGTTGGTGTTGTTTGTGTTGTTCGTTATCAATAGAATTACAGTGTAAATATTTTTTTTCTTTTTTCTTAATCGGCTGAGTTTTTAAGCCTTTATTTTTTGCCAAAAGCATCATATTTACAAGCTGGATTTTCTCCTTTTTAATTTGTGCTCGTATTTTTTTGTCTTTTTCCAAATCAAAATAGGTAACACCTTCTATAATAGTTTTTTCAGCTTTGGCATAAATAGAAAGCGGATGATCGGTCCATAACACAATATCTGCATCTTTTCCAACTTTTAGACTACCTACCTTTTGATCTATATGTAAAAGTTTGGCAGGATTTAGAGTCACAAATTTTAAAGCATCTTCCTCACTAACATTACCATATTTTACAGATTTAGCGGCTTCTTGATTAAGTCTTCTAGACATTTCGGCATCATCACTATTAATAGCAACAATCAAACCTTGTTCGTGCATTATGGCAGCATTGTATGGTATGGCATCGTTAACTTCATATTTATATGCCCACCAATCACTAAATGTTGATGCGCCAACGCCATGTGCTTTCATTTTGTCGGCAACTTTATAACCTTCAAGGATGTGTGTAAAAGTGTTTACGTTAAAGTTGAATTGCTCTGCAACCTTCATTAACATATTAATTTCGCTTTGTATGTAAGAGTGACAAGAGATAAAACGTTTTTTATTTATAATTTCTGCAATAGCTTCTAACTCTAAATCTTTACGATAAGGTTTTTTACTTTTTTTAAGCGCGTTGTATGCTTTAGCTCTAGAGAAATAGTCTACAAAAACTTGCTCAACACCCATACGAGTTTGCGGAAAACGAACCCCATTAGAATATCTAGATTGTTTTACATTTTCTCCTAATGCAAATTTTATAAATTTCGGACTGTTTTTATAAATAAGGTTATTAGCAGATTCTCCCCATTTTAATTTAATAATAGCAGAGCGCCCACCAATGGGGTTAGCCGAGCCATGTAAAATTTGAATAGACGTAACACCGCCAGCTAAATTTCTATAGATGTTAACATCTGTCTCATCTATAACATCTTCAATAGTTACTTCGGCTGTAGAGTTTTGCCCAGCTTCGTTAACAGAGGCTGTTGCTATATGCGAATGCTCATCAATAATACCAGCAGTAATGTGTTTTCCAGTAGCATCTATGGTCTTGGCTTTACTGTAAGAAAGGTTTTTTCCTATGTTAGCAATTATCCCATTTTTAATAAGTATATCTGTTTTTTCAAGAACACCTTCTTTTTCGTTAGTCCAAACGGTAGCATTTTTAAATAGTAATGTTTCTGCTTTAGGAAGTTTATTAAAACCATAAGCGTTGTTGGGGTAGGTTACAGGTAATATTTTATTGGTTAATTTTTTATCTTTAGCATCTTTGCTTTTTACTACATCGTCCTTTTTTTTATAGTTACTAATAAAAGGCATATCAAGCCCATTGGGCATAATAGCTTTTCCTTTAAGGTTTTTGTTAGCATCTGGTTGCGCAACGATTCTAATAAACGCTTTATTAATGGTGTCTTTAGTTTTTAATGTGATGTTTAACCAATGGTCTTTATAAGTTACTTTTGAGCCTAAAATATCTTTCCCAGATTTAATTTCGGATTTTAGTTTTGATAATTCACCCTTTAAAGTCAGTGTATATTTTTGGTTGTCTAAAGAAAACGTATGGTCGCCTCTAATATCTATGTTATTCATAGATTCAATAATGTTTTGTTCCCCCTGTACCCAATTTTCGTATATAATTGTTTTTTCATCAAAAATATCGCCTGAAGTAATTAAAAAATTGGCCAAAAGTCCTTTTTTAAGACTGCCAATGGTGTTAGATTTCTTTAAAAGTTGTGCAGGTATGGTTGTTAAAGCCTCTAAAGCTTTTGCTTTAGATAAACCATATTTTAAGGCTATTGCGAGATTAGCTTTAAATTTACCCGGAGATTTTAACCCGTGTGTGGTTAATGCGAATGTAATGCCGTGATCGGCTAATACTTTAGGATTGGTAGGTTTTTGGTTCCATGCTCGCATTTGGTGCAAGGTTAGGGCAGAAGTTAAAAAACTGTCTTCTACATCGTATGCATCAGGAAAATTAATAGGAATAATTAATGGCGCATTTGTAGCTTTTACATCCTTAATACGCTCATACTCATCGCCACCACCAAGAATGGTGTACTGTATACCAGATTGGTCGCCAACTTTATCAGTCCTAATAATGTTAGCTCTACTACCAGCTTCCATAATTTGAACTAAATTTTTATGTTTATTTAAAGCTTCTAATGATAAATCTTTAGTTTTACTCAATCCTTTACTATACCAATTGGCATCTAAATATACTTGCCTAAGTAAAGCCATAGACCCCATAATGGATGTCGGGTATGATTGATTGGTGGTAACACTTCTGTTTAAAGAAAGATAAAGTCCAGAATTATCAGAGATTATTCTACGCTCATTTCCGCCATTATTATTTAAAGCTATTAAAGCACCACGACCTCTAATAATACCGTTTTGAATGTGGGTATTAACAACACCAAAACCAGCCTTAATAAGCGCTTTAGCCTGTTTAGAATTATATTTAAATTTTGTTAAAGCATTATTTTCGGGCATAATATGATCATTCCAATAAAACCCAGTTCTACTGGCATCGTATTGTTGGGTTTGCTGTCTAGGTTTGCGTATTGGTTTTTCTATACCAAAACTAGAATACATGTCTATAAAAGAAGGATAAACATGCTTGCCAGAAGCATCAATAATATAGGTGCTTTTTGGTATTCTTACCGAAGTTCCAACATTAACAATCTTCCCATCTTTAAATAGAAGCGTACCTTTTTTTATAACATTGGTTGGTGTAATAAAAATTTTGGCATTGGTAATGGCCGTATAATTCGTGTTGTTTTTTGCTACGCCGTTATTGGTTGGGAAATAATCTTGAGCATAAAAAGATAAGCTACACAAAAGTGAAAGCATTGCAAAGTATAATTTATACATACGCTAAGGGTTGGTTTAATTAATTATAATGAAGTTATTAAAACGGTTTCAATACCAAATATAAAAATTAATGCATATTCTAAGGCTATTATATAACCATTTTAACGTTTTAATAAAGTGGTTCTTTTTCTATATAATTTACTAATAATGCTACAACATAACTGTAGCTATCCATACCCTTATCTTGCTTATTCGCTTTTAAAAAATTACTGTAAAATATTTTAAAAATAGGTTCGGCAGGGTTGTCATGTACTTCCCAAAATTGGCGTACCTCTTTATAGTTTTTTGCAATACCTAGATTAACATCTGCAACAAGATCTTCATAAAGGCATTCATCCCGTCTATAAATTTCATTTAAGCAAAAGCGCAGACCAAAAGTATAACCAGTATATCTAATATATAAATCATCATGGTTAGTAGTAGCTAACCAACCTATAAAATTAGCTTCATTCTCGGCAGCATAGCCTAATTGATGTGCCATTTCGTGAGCCGTAGTCGTAGGGAATTTGTAAACAGGTATTAAACGGTTTACCTGCGCTTCGTTAGTAAACGGGTTTAAATACCCACTAAACCCCATATACGTTAAAAGGTAACTGTAAAGTGATGTTTTAACACTTTTAGGAGAATATTTCAAATCAGCAAAGCGGCTATTTAAATTACGATAGCCCGAAGGCATCATGTTTAGAATCTGTGTTTTTTCAAAAGGTAAATCAACTTTAATAGTGTCATTATTAGTAATACTTAAATGCAATGCATTTGATTTTTTAATCAACTGTTCAGTAACTTTAATAAGCAGTTCGTTAGAATATTCATCATTAATATTCAAGCTTTCGTGCAACGGCAAACGGTAATAATTAAACCCCCAAAATAAATGAAACACAAAATAAAATATAGATACTGCCGCAAACACATCAATCAACCAGCTTTTAGTATCTTTTTTTATACGTTTTCGGTTTTTAAAAACCCATCGGATAGCATAAACAATAGTAAATGTGTAAATTAAATCTCCAAAAGAAAAAGGCATCCAACCCAAAGTATATCGTAAAGTCTTAGATATAAAAGGGTATAAACCATGGCTATAATACTGCTCAACAAAGTCAGGAAAATACGATAATAATGTTATTAAAAAATATTGCGGTACAAGTAACAACGCAATAATGTTTTTTTTCTTTTTCAGCATCTCTCAAAAGTAATAAAAATTTGAACCCAATGGTTATTGTATATGTATTAAGGTTTCTTCCTGCTTTCCATTATATTGGACTAGCTAATAAATTTGGTGCTATTTTTCATGCTACATTATTAAAGTTTTTAATTCTAAGGCTTTCTCCGCAGGAGTTTTGTAATCTAAAGCGGAATATTATTCTACCATTTTATATTTAATCATAAATAATTCGGTAGACTTGTAAAAAGGATTCAAAATGATGTCTATTTTCATAGCATACATTTGTTTTACTTTTCCGTCTTGGGAAAGCTGAATAGCTTTTACAGCCTTTTCCTTCTTACTATTATAATTGTCTCAATCTTTTTCTTCAAGAACAAATTCATCGATATGAACATTACCACACATAGGGCTATTTCAAATAGAATACAGGGCTTTTTGTACTTCTCACATAAACAAGAGCTGTTTTTTCCGTAACCCCATAACGAAGGCTCATATAACTAGCAAATAAACTTTTGACGGTAGTTGACATTTAGAAACAGATAAAAAAAGCTTTACGAACCCCAAATTTAACCTTTTGAAAAAGCGTGTTAGACGTAGCCGTTTGTATGTGCCTACAAATATTACATTATCTACCATAATCTTTAAGAGATTGATAGGCTGTATGATTACATTTTAAACATTTATAAGTCGTTTTTAACTTTAAAAAAGCTAAGTATTCTTTACAGTTTTCATCTGTTTTAAATCGATAAGAGAACTCTAGAAGATTTTGACCCTTAAATATATCCATATTTAATATATTTACTAAATACGTAAAACACGTATTTATCTACGGCACCCTAATAATATTAATTATAAGGTTTTCGTAATTATCTTGATGGGAAATTATTGTTACCGATTAAAAAAAGTCATAAATTACGATATGAAAAAAACAACCAACCTTTGTTTAGTGATTCTTTTTTTAGTAGGAATTAGCTGTAAAAACGAAACAAAAAATAAAGAAGTGATAAAAGACACTCAAACTGAAATTAAAACACCTTTTTTTAAGTTGTCTTTAGCTCAATGGTCTTTGCATAAGTATGTAAATGAAGAAAAAAAATCACCGTTCCATTTTGCATCTCAAGCAAAATCTATGGGATTTGAAGGTGTAGAATATGTGTCTCAATTATATACAGCAGAAATTGAGAAGCTAGGCTTTGATGCCGTAATAGATTCATTAGGCGCTTTAAGTAAAGCGCATAAAATTGCTAATGTTTTAATTATGATTGATAATGAAGGTGATTTAGCAAATCCTGATGAAGCTAAAAGAAATGAAGCAGTAGAAAAACATAAAAAATGGGTTGATGCTGCTCAAAAATTAGGATGTCACGCAATACGTGTTAATACTTTTGGTACAAACAATCCAGAAATATGGGCAGTAACAGTTGTTGATGGACTTAAAAAACTATCAGCTTATGCTAAGACTAAAAATATAAATGTATTATGCGAAAATCATGGTTGGTTATCAAGCGATGCGGATAAATTAGTAAAAGCAGTAAATGATGTTAATATGGATAATTGCGGTACACTTCCAGATTTTGGAAACTGGTGTGTAAAACGTAAAGATAACCAACGTTGGGGAGCATGTGAAATAGAGTATCCAGATAAATATAAAGGTCTAGAATTAATGATGCCAAATGCTAAAGGAGTTAGTGCAAAGTCTTATGCTTTTGATGCAGATGGTAATGAAACGACACTAGATTATACAAGAATGCTTCAAATAGTAAATAAAGCAGGCTATAAAGGCTATATAGGTGTTGAATTTGAAGGCGATATGGATGCCAATGAAGGCATAAGGGCAACAAGAGATTTACTTATAAATTCAACAAAAAAAATAAACTAACTATTCTAATATGAAAAAAGCTACAAAACATCAATTATCATTAATGATGTTCCTTGAATTTTTTATTTGGGGTGGATGGTTCGTTACAATGGGCACCTTTTTAGGAAGTAATTTAAGTGCATCTGGTGCAGAAACAGGAATGGCGTATTCAACGCAATCTTGGGGAGCAATAATAGCTCCTTTTATTATTGGCCTTATTGCCGATCGTTATTTTAATGCAGAAAAAATCCTTGGTGTGTTACATCTTTTTGGAGCTGTATTAATGTATATGATGTCTCAAGCAATAGATTTTGCTGGTTTTTATCCTTATGTATTAGGTTATATGATTGCTTATATGCCAACCTTGGCGTTAGTAAATTCTGTGTCCTTTAATCAAATGGACGATCCTGCAAAACAATTTCCATTAGTTAGAGTCTGGGGAACAATAGGTTGGATACTTGCAGGTTTAGCAATTAGTTTTCTTTTTAAATGGGATTCTGAAGCTAATATTGCAAAAGGAATGTTGTCTAATACCTTTATAATGGTAGCAATAGCGTCTGCAATTTTGGGTGTGTTTAGTTTCTTTTTACCTAAAACACCACCAACAGCAAATAGAAGTAAAAAAGCATCAATTTCGGATATCTTAGGTTTAGATGCTTTAAGGTTATTAAAGGATAGAAATTTTTTAATGTTCTTTTTATCATCATTTTTAATCTGTATTCCATTAGCTTTTTACTATCAAAATATTAGTTTGTTTTTAACAGAGTATAAAGTTGAAAATTCGACTGCTTGGGCTTCTTTAGGTCAAATTTCTGAAGTCGCATTTATGCTATTATTACCATTTTTTTTCAAAAAATATGACTTTAAAAAAACGGTGTTATTTGGAATGTTAGCTTGGGCAATTCGTTATGTACTATTTGCTTATGGTAATGGCGGAGATTTATTTTTTATGCTAGTAACAGGTATCGCATTACATGGCATTTGTTATGATTTCTTCTTTGTGTCTGGACAAATTTATACAGATTCTAAAGCAGGTGAAAAGGTGAAAAGTGCGGCGCAAGGACTAATAACATTAGCAACTTACGGTATTGGTATGTTAGTTGGTTTTTGGGTAGCAGGAAAAATTGCAGATAGTAATGTCGTTAGCGAAGGTACACACGGTTGGGAATCTATTTGGATATTTCCCGCATTATTTGCAGCTGGTGTTTTGGTGCTATTCGCTTTACTATTTAAAAACGAAAAAATAGAATACAAATCTTAAAAACAAATGAGTTCTAAAATAAGATTAGGTATATTAGGTGGTGGCGGAGATTCATTAATAGGTGTATTACACCGTGTCGCCTCTACGATGTACGATAAATATCAAGTTGTTGGTGGTGTTTTTAGTTCAAATTTAAAAGAAAACATTGGTTTTGCTAAAAAAATAGGTCTACCAACAAATAGAATCTATGAAGATTTTGATACGCTTATTGCTGAAGAGTTAAAACGCTCTGAAAATGAAAGAATGCAAGTCGTGTCTATATTGACACCAAATTTTTTGCATTTTCCTATGGCTAAAAAACTGTTAGAAAACGGATTTAATGTCATTTGCGAAAAACCAATGACAACCACTTATGCAGAAGCAGCTATTTTAAACGAAATCTTAAAGAAAGCAAAAACAGTATTCGCTGTTACCTATACGTACACAGGCTATCCAATGATTCGTCAAATGCGAGAAATGATAAAAAATGGAGCACTTGGAAACATTCAAAAAGTAGATGCGCAATATTATCAAGGATGGATAAATCCCATCATTCACGATAAAAGCAAACGTTCAAGCACTTGGCGTTTAAATCCAGAAAAATCTGGAATTAGTTGTTGTATTGGCGATATTGGTACACATGCTTTTGATATGTTAGAATATGTGTCTGGTGTAAAAATAGAATCTGTTTTGGCAGATTTAAATTACCTGTATTCAGATAATAAAATGGATATAGATGGTACCGTTTTATTGCGTTGCAGTAATAATGTAAAAGGTGTTATTTGCGCAAGCCAGATTGCAACAGGCGAAGAAAATAGCTTTGTAGTAAAAGTATATGGCGATAAAGCAGGTGTGAAATGGGAACAAGAAAACCCTAATTATCTCTATTTAATGCAAGATGGAAAACCACTTCAAGTATTTAAACCAGGTCATGATTATAACAGTGCCTTATCTTTAGATGGTACAAAATTACCACCAGGACATCCTGAAGGTATTTTTGATTCTATGGGAAATATATATAAAGGTGTTGCAAAAGCGATTAATAAAGAACCATATAACTCAGGAGAATTCCCGACCATGATTGATGGTGTACGCGGTATGAGTTTTATAGAAAAAGCAGTAGAATCTCATCAAAACGGAAACGTTTGGGTAAATATAGATACGGTAGATTAATGAAAACAATAAAAGGACCAGCTATATTTTTAGCGCAATTTATGGATGATAAAGCACCATTTAATTCATTAGATGGATTATGTAAATGGGCTTCAGATTTGGGCTATAAAGGTGTTCAAATACCAACCTTAGATAAGTCGATAATTGATTTGGATATCGCTGCAGATAGTCAAACGTATTGCGACGAATTTAAAGGAAAAATAAACAGCTACGGACTAGAAATTACAGAACTATCAACACATATTCAAGGTCAGTTAGTTGCTGTACATCCTGCACACGATATAATGTTTGATGTGTTTGCACCAGAACATTTAAAAGGCAAATATAAAGAACGAACAGCTTGGGCTATAGACCAAATGCATAAAGCAGGAAAAACAAGTAATCGCTTAGGTTTAAAAGCTCACGCCACATTTTCTGGCTCACTATTATGGCCAGCAATGCATCCTTGGCCACAACAACCAAAAGGTTTAGTTGATTTAGGTTTTAAAGAATTAGCAAATAGATGGAAACCTATTTTAAACACCTTTGAAGAAAATGGTGTAGCAGTTTGTTACGAAGTGCACCCGGTGGAAGATATTCACGATGGCGATACCTTCGAGCGTTTTCTGGCAGCAACCGGAAACCATAAAGCAGTAAACATGCTTTATGATCCATCGCACTTTGTATTACAGCAATTAGATTATGTAAAATATATAGACCATTATCACGAGTTTATAAAAGCGTTTCACGTTAAAGATTCAGAATTTAATCCATCTGGAAAAAAAGGAATGTTTGGCGGTTATAACGATTGGAAAAATAGAGCAGGACGTTATCGTTCTCTTGGTGATGGACAAATAGACTTTAAAAAAGTGTTTTCAAAATTAACCGAATATGGTTGCGATGTTTGGGCAGTTTTAGAATGGGAATGTGTTATTAAAAGCCCAGAACAAGGTGCTCGTGAAGGTGTCGATTTTATAAAAAAACATATTATTGAAACAACAGATAAACGCTTTGATGATTTTGCTGGAAGCGATACTACAGACGAAAAATACTTAAAACAAATTTTAGGATTATAGAATAAAAGATAAGTATCAGTACTAGAATTTAGTGCTGCTCTTTTTCTAGAAGCATCTTCGGAGAAGGCTACATTTAGTGTCCAATGCAGTTTGTTTTCTATAGACGAATGTGAGCGTACTTTAGTTTGAAATTCTTTGGCATCGTTTTGTAAACTAGAAATATAATAACGTGTTGCTATTTCTATAGGTTTATCACTATTTTTAAACTCACGAATACTTTCTATTTTGATTATACTATGTAGATTTCTTCACCCATTATCCTTTTTAATATAGTAAGTCCACTAAAAAATGAAACCCAAAAAAAAAGAAAGTTCAAACAGCACCTTTTGCAACGGTCTTTAATTGTATTTGTGTTTATAAACTCATTCCACTTCAATCAGTAGTAGCCGTAAATGTCAAACCATTTTTGCTATCTTTGAAGCAACTTTACAAACACATTATGAACTCAGAAATAAGACAACTTCAACCCCAACAACTTTGGAATAAATTTGCCGATTTAAATGCCGTACCCAGACCTTCAAAAAAAGAGGAACGCGTAATAGCATTCATGAAAGATTTTGGTAAAAAATTAGGTTTAGAAACCATAGAAGATGAAGTTGGTAACGTTATCATAAAAAAACCAGCAACTGCTGGAATGGAAAACAGAACAACCGTTGTTATGCAGTCGCATCTAGATATGGTGCACCAAAAAAATAGCGATACAGACTTTAATTTTGATACTCAAGGTATAGAAATGTATGTAGATGGCGATTGGGTAAAGGCTAAAGGTACAACACTTGGTGCCGATAATGGATTGGGTGTAGCTACTATAATGGCTGTTTTAGAGAGTACAGACATTGCGCATCCAGCCATAGAAGCTTTGTTTACCATAGATGAAGAAACAGGCATGACAGGTGCTATGGGGTTAAAAGGCGGATTACTAACAGGAGGTATTTTATTAAATTTAGATACCGAAGAAGATGACGAAATTGGCGTAGGTTGTGCAGGTGGTATAGATGTAACGGCTACTAGAACGTATCATGAAGAAGAAACACCAGAATTTAAAATAGGTTATACTATTACCGTTAAAGGTTTACAGGGTGGGCATTCAGGAATGCAAATTCATGAAGGCTTAGGTAATGCTAATAAAATAATGAACCGTTTGTTATTTGATGGGTTTGAAAATTTTGGTTTACGCATTTCCGAAATCGATGGCGGTAGCTTACGTAATGCTATCCCTAGAGAAAGTAAAGCCATAGTCGCTATAGATGCTATACACGAAGATGCTTTTTTAATGGAAATGGCATTAATGTCAACCACCATTAAAAAGGAATTAAAAACCATGGAGCCCGATTTAGAGATTGCGATTGATGCTTGTGAAAGCCCAAAATCAATTATGGATTTAGGCGTTCAAGAAGGTATTACAAGAGCTATTTACGCAGCATTAAATGGGGTTTATAGAATGAGTGCCGATATATCCGATTTAGTAGAAACCTCTAATAATATAGCCAGAGTTATTATTAAAAACGGAAACATAAAAATAGGGTGTTTAACACGTTCGTCTGTAGAAAGCGCTAAAATTGATTTAGCTAATACGCTGCGTGCTACATTTGAATTAACAGGCTGTGAAGTAGAATTATCTGGAGATTACCCGGGGTGGACACCTAATATGGATTCTGCTATTTTAAAAGTAATGGCAAAACTATATGAAGATTTAAATGGACAAAAACCACATGTAGCAGCCTGTCATGCTGGATTAGAATGTGGTATTCTTGGTCAAAATTATCCAGACATGGATATGATTAGTTTTGGCCCTAACATTAAAGGCGCGCACTCACCCGATGAACGTGCTCAAATTTCGTCTGCTCAAAAATATTGGACATTTGTTTTAGAGATTTTGAAGTCAATTCCTAAAAATTAAATACATATAAAATGTATTTCATCGATATTATTTGTATTTAATCTATTGTTTATATATTTTTGATGACGATATCAACAAAAACTTAAAAAAGCATTATTTATGTGAAACATAAAGTAAGCATCTCTCGCCTCTAAAAAGAAACATTAAGAATAGTGCTTTTATTAGTAAAATTCAATTTTGAGAAATCTATAAGACATATTTAAAATTGTAAGTATAAAAAATCCCGCTTTTTCAGCGGGATTTTGTTTTAATACCTAATGTCTTTAATTCACTTTTTATCAGATTCAGGGATTGCTCTCTGTTTTAATACCTCCCTAATAAAATACATTCATTTTTTTATTAATCAATTATATAGTGAGCTATTTTACAGTAAATTAAATAATAATATTTAAGAATAAGTAAAAATTTTGGTAGGGTATAAGTCTATTGGATTGTTTTAGGGTTGTAAAATTTTAAAACAAAACATTACCATGAAAAAAATTGGTTTAAACATCATTATTGGGTTATTAACTATAGCATCATTAAATGCACAGGAAACATTAAGTGATAAAGAAGAAAGTTTATTAATGCCAAAGCATATCGTTAAAGTATTTCCTTTAGATTTACTGTATGGAGGCTTTGCTGTAGGTTATGAACGTGTTATCAAACCTAAAACATCATTAAATTTTGAGTTGTTTCAGGGGTTTGGTAAACCAGAATTTGAAAATAGTATATCAGAAAAAAGTTATCGTTTATATTTTGAAACATCAGTAAGACGTTATATATCTAAACAAAAAAAAGCACCAGAAGGTTGGTTTTTAAGTGGAGGTTTGATTACACAGTATGACTATGATAAATTAAAGAATAAAACAAGTAGCTTAATTACAAACCGTGAGCGTCTAAGGTTTGGTGCATCTGGTAGAACTGGATATCAATGGCTATTTAAAAAAGGACTAAAAGGCTTCACTGCCGAAGTTATAGGAGGCTTTGACTTTAGGACAGTTTCAGGCCTATTTGATGGAGGTGGATCAACAGGTTATAACATTACTTTAAACGCTACCATAGGATATTCTTGGTAATATTCATATTTATTTTAACTTTCAGTATAATGATTTAATATAACCGGACTCAAATTTTTTGAAAATGCCAGAAAAAACAATTAGTGTTTGTGACAACAAAATATACGAGCAATTATACCGTGAGCATGCCGAAAAAATATGCTATTATCTCTATTATAAGTATGGAGATATGGATAAAGCTCAAGATATAGTACAAGACAGTTTTGCTAAATTATGGGTTAATTGTTCCAAAATTCTTTTTGTTGCCGTCAAAAGCTTTCTTTACAAAACAGCTAATAATGCTTCCATCAATGCTATAGTACATCAAAAAACAGTTTTAAAGTATAAAGACTCAAAGCAAAAAACATATACTAACGAATCGCCAGAGTTTAAGATGGAAGAAAAGGAATTTTTACATCGTCTAAATATGGCTATTTCGGGTTTAAAAGATGGACAACGTGAGGTTTTTCTTTTAAATAGAATCGAAAAAAAAACGTATAAGGAAATAGCAGAAATGCTAGAAATATCAGTTAAAGCGGTAGAAAAAAGAATGCATTTAGCATTAGTTATTTTAAGAAAGACTATTAAAACATCTAATTTTTAAAGTATGAATTTTTTAGATCAAGAACATCAAAATGAATTTTTGACTAAGTGGATATATGGAAAACTTACAGAAAAAGAACTTAATACGTTTGTCAACTCAAACTTATATAAAAATTTAGTGTTTTCAACCTCATCTAACGATGACTAAATAAAAGGAAACTTATGAAAAAAGATATAAATAAAAATAATTTTCTAGCAAATTGGTTGTCTGGTAATCTTACTGATGAAGAGCGAGAAGCCTTTGAAAAATCTGATGATTACCTAGCATATAAAAACATATTAATGGGTGTAGAACAATTGGATAGACCTATTTTTGATGTAGAGCAAGGTTTTCAAAATCAAAAAAAATACAATGCATCGTTTAAGAAAAACAAAACACAAAACGTAATTAAATTGCGTACTTGGTTATATAGTGCAGCTGCAATAGTTTTAGTTGTTTTTGGGCTTAAAACCCTTTACTTTCAAGACATTGTTATACAAACTCAAATGGCAGAAACACGAGTTGTTACGCTGCCTGATTATTCTGTAGTAACCCTTAATGCCGATTCTTTTTTAAAATATGATAAAGATGCTTTTATGGAACATAGAGCACTACAATTAAAAGGAGAAGCTTTTTTTGATGTTCAAAAAGGATCGGCATTTACGGTAAACACTAAAAATGGTAAGGTTACCGTTTTGGGGACAGAATTTGATGTGTACTCTAGAGATAAACAACTCGAAGTACATTGTTTTGAAGGTAAGGTAAGTGTAGCGAATACTAGTAATGAGGTGATACTTACTCAAGGAAAAGCTGTAAAATCCAATAAAAACAAAAGCTTGTCTATGTTTGATATTACTAATCTAAAACCAGATTGGTTACATGGAAAAAGTAGCTTTAATGCAGTGCCAATATCTCAACTTATAAAAGAATTAGAAATACAGTACGATATTAAAATAAAAACAGGAAATGTAGATGTAAATAGACTATTTACGGGCTTTTTTGTTCATAATAATCTTGAAGCTGCTATGCGTTCAAGTTTTGACCCAATGAATATTAATTATACATTTGAACAAGAAAAAATAATAGCTTTAAAGAATAAGTGATACATTATAAATTCTTTTTATTAGTATGTTTTTTAAGTACATTCGCTTATTCACAGCAAGTAAATCGTATAGACGTTTTAGAAAACCAGTCTTTGCCTGAAATTATCGAAGCTTTTAAAAATCAATATCAATTTGATTTTTCTTATGATGTTGAGGCGATTAAAAACATAAAACTTGATGTGGATTCGGGATCCATTTCTATGGATGCATTGATGGTATTGATAAAAAAGCAAACTCAATTTATATTACATAAAGTTGATGACTATAGCTATATTTTAATTGATAATGATAAAACCATAGATATATGTGGCTTTGTAATAGATTCAATAGATACTTTTAAGTTACCCGAGGCTACAATTATAAAAGCTAAAAAAGTTATTAAACTTACAGACTCGTTAGGATATTTTAAGTTACAGTTAAAATCGAGCGATTCTATTTCTATATTACATATAGGCTACGAAACAAAAACAATTAAAGCTTCAGATTTCTCAAATTCAAGTTGTGATACCATTAGATTACAACCCGATATACAGATTTTGAATGAGGTGGTAATTAACGAATATCTTACTACAGGAATACAAAAAAATACGGATGCATCTATTAATATATCTACAAAAAAGCTTAGAATCCTTCCTGGGCTTGTTGAGCCAGATGTTTTACAAAGTTTGCAATTAGTGCCAGGAATAAGTAGCCCAACAGAAGATCCTGCTGGATTACATATACGAGGCGGAACCCCAGATCAAAATTTGGTATTATGGGATGGTATAAAAATGTATCAAAGTGGTCACTTTTTTAATCAAATATCAACATTTAATCCATACATCGTTAAAAATGTAAAAGTATATAAAGGAGGTACAAGTGTACGTTATGGAGATCGCGTTTCTGGAGTTGTAGAAATTGAATCTGATGATGACTTAACCGAAACATTAAAAATAGGAGGAGGGGCTAATTTTACGCATACCGATGTTTTTGCTAAAGTGCCATTGTCAGAAAAAGTTGGAGTTATGGGAGCTTTTCGTAGATCTACTACTGATATATATCAAAATATAGGATATAATAATCTGGTTAAAAAAGTATTTCAGAATACCAGAGCAGATATTCCTGATGATGATACTAACGAAAGATCTAGAGAAGATGATTTTTCTTTTTCTGATGCTAATTTTAAATTAATATGGAACCCTAATGCGAACAATAATTTAAAATTCAGTGCTATACTTGCAGAAAATAAATTAGATAATACCATTCCTTTAGATAGTACAAATTCTTTTAGTACAAAAGATATTTATAAGATTCGCAATGCAGGAGCTAGTCTTAATTGGAGAAAAAAATACTCAAATAACATCTCCCAAAAAACAAATTTTTATGTTTCGTCTTATAAGACAAGATATAGTATTGCGAGAAAATTAATTAGTGATGATGAGAATCTTAACTATGATTATACCCAAAATAACGATGTAAAAGACATAGGGTTAGAATATAATTTAGAAATTCCTATTACCAAAAAAAAGGCATTAGCATTAGGGTATCAATATACTTACAATGAAACAATATATAAAAATAGAGAGGCTATTACGGGAGATGTTGAAGAGGCTATTGATAATTATACAACAGCATATACAAATAATCATACACTATATTCTGAATATAAATATAATGGAGAGAAAACTTATTTTAATTTTGGTTTAAGAGGGTCTTATTTAAGTAGAACAAACCAAACTTTTATTGAGCCTAGAATATTTTCATCTGTAGAAGTTTTTAAGAATTTTAGAATTACAGCTTCGGCAGAATTAAAGAATCAACAACTTAATACTTTTAGTGATGCAGGAAGTGTTAGCCCTTCAATACGTGGGCTTCCTGTTACCGATAACATATGGATACTTTCTGGCGAAACTACCAGAGATGAAGAAACTTTTTTTATTCCAGTATTAAAAAGCAGACAATTTACTCTTGGTGCTCTATATAGTTATAAAGGTTGGAATTTTGATTTAGAAGGTTACTACAAAAAGTTAATAGATATAACAGCAAATAATATTATTTTAGATTTTATATCTTTAAGTGAAGAAAATGATAGAGGCGCTATAGATTTAGGAACAGAAGAACGTATAGGCTTTGATTTTCTAATTAAAAAGAGAATCCAGAATTACCGCTTTTGGTTGGGCTATTCGCTAAGTAAATCTGTGGTTTCTTTTCCAGCGTTACAGCAAAAATCATATCCTGGTAATTTTAATCGTCCGCACGAGTTCAATATCTCTCAAACATTAAAAATTAATAATTTTGAATTTGCTTTAGGTTGGAATTATGCTACGGGAACTCCCTTTACAAAGCTTATACCAGATGAAAATAGCTTTGCAGGCAGAATGATTGACCCAAATGGAATTAATGCCAAAAGATTTAAAGATTATCATAGATTAGATGCTTCAGCGGTGTATCGATTTAATTTTAAAACAAAAAAAACATGGGGTGGGATGATTGGTTTCTCATTACGTAATATTTATAATCGAAAAAACACGATTAATCAAGGGTTTATTGAGGTTGGTGAAGATGATATCATGATTGATACTTTTGAAAGAAAGTCATTACGACTTACACCAGATATGGTTATACGTTTTAATTTTTAGTATGTAAAGCCTTTATTTTTCTTTATCAGGCAC
Source organism: uncultured Algibacter sp. (assembly GCA_947499935.1). Taxonomy (GTDB): domain Bacteria; phylum Bacteroidota; class Bacteroidia; order Flavobacteriales; family Flavobacteriaceae; genus CANMQH01. Next base: position 43,725 of record CANMQH010000015.1, read on the forward strand.
AGGATCAAACCCAGAACCGCCCCAAGGATGACAACTAAAAACACGTTTTATGGCTAACCAGCTACCTTTAAATAAACCGTGTTTTTTTAAGGCTTCTTTAGAGTAATGAGAGCATGTTGGATGGTATCTACATGTTGCAGGCGTTAATGGAGATATAAATGATTGGTACAGGTATATCAAAAATAAAAAAGGAGCTATGAGAATTTTTTTCATACGTTACAAAAAATCTCTTTTTAAGGGCTTAAGACGAACTAAACGTAGTTCCGTCTTTGCCATCTTTTAATTGAATACCAACGTCTGCTAATTCGTCTCTAATTTTATCAGACAAAGCAAAATCTTTGTTGGCTCTAGCATCTTGTCTTAATTTTATTAAGATATCTACAGCGCCAGTAAGTTTATCGGTTCCAGATTCTGTTTTAGTAGTATTTTCTAAACCAAGAACATCAAAAATAAAGATATGTATAGTCTGTTTTAGTGTTAATAAGTCTTCTTCATTTACACTAGCTAAACCCTCTTTTATTTGATTAATATATTTTACAGCTTCAAATAAATGCGCTATTAAAATAGGAGAATTAAAATCGTCGTTCATGGCATCGTAACATTTCTGTTTCCATGCGTTTATATCTAACGTAGATTTTTCTGAAGCCTTTATATTATCAAGAATATTAAGCCCTTCCATGAGTCTGTAAAACCCTTTTTCGCTTGCTAATAGACCATCATCTGTAAGGTCTAAAACACTTCTGTAAGACGATTGTGCTATAAAAAACCGAATAACACTAGGCGCATAGGCTTTACTGAAAAATTTATTATTTCCAGACAATAATTCGTCTGGATTTACCGTATTGCCAGTACTTTTGGACATACGCTGTCCATTTAGTTCTAACATGTTAGCGTGCATCCAGTAATTTACAGGAGATTTTCCTTTAGCAGCTTCATTTTGAGCAATTTCACACTCATGATGTGGAAATTTTAAATCCATACCACCACCATGTATATCAAATTGTTCGCCTAAATATTTAGTACTCATAGCGGTACACTCTAAATGCCATCCAGGAAAGCCATCGCTCCAAGGGGATGGCCAGCGCATTATATGCTCTGGTTCGGCTTTTTTCCAAAGTGCAAAATCTTGCGGATTTTTTTTATCGCTTTGCCCATCTAATTCACGTGTGTTATGAATTAAATCGTCTAATTTACGCTTGCTTAATTTGCCATATTCATTGGTTTCATCAAACTTATGAACATCAAAATACACAGAGCCATTTATTTCGTAAGCAAATCCGTTTTCAATAATGGTGCTTATTAATTCAATTTGTTCAATGATATGTCCTGTAGCTGTAGGTTCAATACTAGGCGGTAGGAAGTTAAAAATATTAAGTATGTTGTGAAAATCGACCGTATAACGCTGTACAACCTCCATAGGCTCTATTTGTTCTAAACGAGCCTTTTTAGTAATCTTGTCTTCTCCAACATCGGCATCATTTTCTAAGTGGCCTGCATCTGTTATGTTTCTTACATAACGTACTTTATACCCTAAGTGCCTTAGATAGCGGAAAATCATATCAAAAGACATAAAAGTTCTTACATTACCTAAATGCACATTACTATATACTGTTGGGCCACATACATACATACCAACATATCCGTCTTCTATGGGTTGAAACGTTTCTTTTTTACCAGTTAAGGAGTTAAATAATCGTATCTGTTGGTCTTTATAAATCGGCATTTAGTAAAAGGTATGTATTAAATAATTATTTGTTATTAAATTATTGTTTATGAGAAGTTTAATCCTTGATTAATGTTGTTTTGTGTTTTAAATTAATACGCTTAAAACGTAGTATCTAATTTTATATAATCTAAAAATTCTCTACGTGTAGATTCTTCTTTAAATTTACCACCAAATTCTGAGGTTACTGTGCTACTTTCTATATCTCTAATACCTCTTGAGTTGACACATAAATGCTTGGCATCAATAACACAAGCCACATCTTTAGTATTTAAAACGTCTTGAAGCTCTTTTACAATTTGTATGGTTAATCGTTCTTGTACTTGAGGACGTTTAGAAAAATAATCTACGATACGATTCATTTTAGACAAACCAACTACAGTACCATTAGAAATATAAGCAACATGTGCTCTTCCTACTATGGGAAGCAAATGGTGTTCGCAAGTAGAATATACAGTAATATTTTTTTCGACAAGCATTTCTCCATACTTATACTTATTATCAAATGTGGATGCTTTAGGCTTTTTCTTAGGATCTAGACCACCAAAAATTTCTTTAACAAACATTTTAGCAACACGGTTTGGAGTGCCACTAAGGCTATCATCATTTAAATCCAAACCTAAAGTTTCCATAATATGGCGAACATCATCTTTAATAATGTCTATTTTTTCATCGTTAGAAAGTTTAAAAGCATCATGTCGCATAGGCGTATCAGAAGATGTTCCAATATGATCTTCTCCAAGGGCATCAAAATTTTCTAAGTTGTTGTCGAACTTCATTATTATTAAGTCAAAATTTAGTTTGCAAAGATAAGCATTTATGTTTTTCCTTGTTTTTTGTTAGTAAACATTTAATAAAATTAATTTGTTAAAATAATAGTTGTTTAATTATTTCATTAAAATTATGAAGTGATTAAGGATTTTAATTTATTATAACAACAGTAGCGTTAAATGTTTATATATTTGAAACAATTTATTAGTTAATATTAGGTGCTCCAAAAAAGTGTTATATGATAAAAATATTACAAATATTGCCATTTTTTGTAATTCTAAATATATTTTCTCAAACATGTCAAACTATTGATACACAAATTGATAGCTCTGTGCCTATGCGAGATGTTAATAACCTAATTAGGGTTTGTAAAGGCGATTTGATTACATTAAATGGTAGTGCTGTTTTTTCAGATAATAATGTTGGGGCGTTATATACTTGGGAACTTGGTAATGGAGATATACTTACAGGTACTTCTGTTAGTTTTTCCTATGATCAACCTGGTATATATATTGTTAACTTATTAATTAATGGCACTATGCCAACACGATGCGATACGTCTGTTAATGTAAGTCAAGTGATTCAAGTTTCAGACCGCCCAAATTTTGATGGTACAGTCGCCGCAAAACCAGTATTGTGTTTTGGAGAATCTACAACCATTACGGGCCTTGTAACGCCAGTAGAGGTTGCTTTTAATTGTGCCCCACCTGTAGGAACAACTACAACTTTGCCAGATGGTGAGGATAGAGCTTATGAAACTTCGGTATTTGTAGATTGTTATGCTCCAGATTTGCGTTTAACCAGTGTAGATCAAATAGCCAGTATTTGTTTAAATTTAGAGCATTCTTTTATTGGCGATTTAGATATTGAAATAATTTCGCCAAATGGGCAACGCGTAACGATGCTAAGCAGTAGTGCTGGTAATTCTGCTAATTTGGGAACACCTTGGGCTACTGCTATGATTGATGGTAATAGCTCTAATAGGACACCTGGTATAGGAAGTCAATATTGTTTTCTCCCAGATAGATCTTTGCCTACTTTGATTGAAGGAATTCGTTCGGGAGGTGTTTTTATTAGTGGAAATGGACCTGATACGTATATTGATGATTTTGTGCCTGCTGGTAATTATAAATCTTTATTTGCATTAGATGGTTTATTAGGGTCTCCTTTAAACGGAGAATGGAAAATAAGTATTACTGATAATTTTGCAGCTGATAATGGTAATATCTTTGAATGGAGAATTGATTTTGATTCTAGCATCTTACCTAGTGATTTTTCTGTAACTCCAGCAATATCCTCTGAAGCTTGGGATACAGACCCTTCTATAATTAATGTTAGTGGTAATATTATAACTGTTAAGCCAACAGTAGTTGGAAACCATTGCTATACGTACAGAGTGATTGATGAGTTTGGCTGTGAGTATATGCAAGAAGTATGTATAGACATGTTAAAAGATGTTTTAATTGAAACACTACCAGAAAATATATTTTTATGTGATTTAGGAGCAAATGGAGAAGAAGTCTTTGATTTTTCTAATAATGAAAATTTAATTAGAGGTATGCAACCAGCCTCTGAGGTTGAGATTTCTTATTACGCAACAGAAAATGATGCTCTAAACAATTCTAATAGATTAACATTGCCTCATACGAGTAATTTACCTGTTAAAACGATATGGGTGAGAATAGCAGATATAACCCAAACATGTTTTGAAATCACGAGTTTTGATATCCATGTTTTAGATATCCCTATTGCAAATACACCAGTACCATTTGAATTATGTGATGATAATTTAGATGGTAACGATACCAATGGTCGTGTTCGTTTTGACTTATCTTTAAAAATTCCCGAAGTATTAGGAAGTTTAAACACGTCAAGTTTTCAAGTTACATTTTATGGGTCACAAGCAGAGGCTGATTTGGGTGCTTTAGGTACTAATATAACAATGCCCATATCTAATACAACAAACCCGCAAACTATATATGCTAGAGTAGAAAATAGAATAAACACAAGCTGTTTCGATACCACATCGTTTAACCTTAAAGTAAACCCATTGCCAGTTACAGCTAATTCTGTAATTTTAACGCAATGTGATGATGATGTAGATGGTATTTCAGCATTTAATTTAACTGAAGCAAATTCATTAATATCTACAAATCATATTAACGAAACATTTACTTACTATACATCTAATAGTGATGCTGAAACTGGTTTAGCGGCTAATCAAATTCCAAATCCTATAGCATATCAAAATACAATACCAAGAACAGGAAGTACTGTTTTTGCTAGAGTAGAAACATCCATTGGTTGTTATAAAGTATCAAGAATAAATCTAGTTGTTGGTACATCTCAAGTGCCTGCAACATTTAATGCTATTCAATATTTTGCCTGTGATACTAAAGATGTTGATAATGATAATACTAATGGCATAGCTTCATTCGATTTTAGTGATGCAGAACAAACCATACGAAACTTGTTCCCTACACCACAAAACTTTACACTAACTTACTATGTTAATGAGTCCGATGCTTTGGCAGAAATAAGCCCTATAATAAATATTAGTAACTACAGAAATGAATCATCTCCGTTTGTGCAAAATATATATGTAAGAATAGATAGTGATGATGTAAATGCTTGTATAGGGCTGGGGCAATATATTACACTTAATGTTAGTCGTTTACCTGAGAATAACAGTATTACAAATTATATAGAATGTAGTAATACCAATGTAGCTACTTATAATCTGAGTACTAAAACATCAGAAGTTATAGGTACTCAAACACGACCCATAGTTGTTAGTTATCATGAAAGCGAACTAGACGCTATAAATAACATTGCTATACCAACTCCTAATGCTTATACATCCACATCGGGTACAACCATATATGTTAGGGCTCAATATGACGACAATAATAATGGTATTCTAGATAATAATGAATGCGTAAGTACTGAAATGTCTTTTAACTTAGAAACTATTCCTAACCCAATTGTTTTTACACCAGATGACATTATACTTTGTAATAATCAATTGAATACTGTCTATGACTTAACAATTCGTGAAAACCAAATTACAGGAGGAGATACAGATATTACGTTGTCTTATTACCAATCCCAAACAGATCTAGATAATAATAACCCTATTACAAATCCTAAAAATTACAGTACCGCAGTAGCTAATAGTACAATTAAAATATTAGCTACAGGATTAAATATGTGTGCTATTTCGTCGTTAGATTTGCAGTTAAATACTATTATTTTTGATGCATTAAATATTAACCCTTTGCCTTTGGAAGAATGTGAAGTAGATAATAATGGTTTTGATGATTTTGATTTAACTCGAACGGAAAGTGAGATTTTAAATGGGTTAAATACTGTAGATTTTACATTTAAATATTACCAAAATAAGATAGATGCAGAGGCAGGGAATTCAAATTTTATTATAAACCCTTCTAGTTTTGAAAATACGCAAAGTGTTACGCAAACACTTTATGTTAGAGTTACACCTGCAGCCAACATATGTTTTCAGATTGCAGAATTGCCCTTAATAGTTAACCCTGTACCAGAAATTCAAATTGCTGAAAAATATGTTATTTGCTTAGCTCCTGATGATACTATAATAGCTCCCGAAAGTGGTGCTGTTTTAATAGATCAAATACCCATAGATACTAAGTTGAGTAATTTAGATTACAGTTTTGAGTGGTATAGAGGTTCAGAAATCGTTCCTGCGAATTTGATTTTAGGAGAAAATGCTCCAAGCTTTTCACCAACAGATCCTGGAGAATATACTGTTATAGCCACAAATTTAGTATCTGGTTGTACAATACCAGCAAGTACTACACTTATTGGGTCTTATCCGCCAGAAAGTATCTTAACAGAAGTTAAAACAGATGCTTTTTCAAGTAACAATATTATTGAGGTTACAGTAACAGGTAATGGAGAATATGAATTTAGATTAGATCAAGGGTCTTGGCAAGAATCATCTACGTTTCAAAATGTACCTGGAGGGGAGCATATTGTTAGCGTACGAGATGTATATAACTGTAATGTATTAAATTCTCAATCTATTACTATAATTGATTATCCTAGATTTTTTACTCCAAATGGAGATGGTATACATGATACTTGGCAGATTTCTGGAATTTCAAATCAAAATAATACTAAAATAAATATCTATGATAGATTTGGTAAGCTTTTAAAACAATTAAATCCTAATGGAAGTAGAGGGTGGGATGGTACTTTTAATGGCGATTTATTACCTGCGGATGATTATTGGTTTACAGTAGAATTTAATGATATAAATCAAAATAACACAAGGAAAATTTTTAAAGCCCATTTTACGCTTAAAAGATAGTATTGAATAATCATCTTACATAATTACTTAATAAAAAAGCCATAAAACTTTTTAGTCTTATGGCTTTTAAAATATATAATTTGAACAAATTAAGTTTTATAAATTAAAACTTAATGATAAAGTAATATTAGAATTTTTTCTGTCAATATTAGCCGTTTCAATTAACCCTTGATTAAATAGTGGAGTTTCGAAAGAGCGTTCAGATTGATCATATGTTAAATCTAATTTAGTGTTTCCAAAATTACAGCCAATTCCAAGAGAATAGCCATTTAAATCACCTACGGTTACACCGTCAGCATATGGACTTTCTTCAAAACGGTAACCGCCTCTAAAGCTTAATTGTTTGTGTTTGTATTCGGCACCAATTTTATATGTGGAAGCATCTGTTAATACATCGCTAATACCATCATTTAAGTCATTAAAGTCAGAATCTGGTCTAAGCTTAGTATTACTATAGTCTTTTTTAGAGTAGTCGAAACTAATTAACCCTTGTTTACCAAATATATATGCTAAACTACCTGTTATATTTGCAGGTGTTTGTATTTTGTATCGAGGAAAAATATTAATTTCATTAGGGTTTATTATCTGAGTAATGTTTGTACCACTATCATTTCCATCAGTAGCTAAGAATTGAGATGTTTCTTCTTCAATAGTATACCAAGTAGGAGAATCGTATGTTAATCCTACTCTAAATTCGGGACTTAATTTCATTATGCCTCCTAGTTGAAATGAAAACCCGCTTCCAACTGTAGATAAGTTATTTTCAAATTCTATATTATTAATTATTGATCCTGCATTAGAATTGTTTTCAAATAATAAGGTTGAGCGATCATAACTAATAAAATGTGAATTAAGGTTTAATCCTATATATAAATTATCTTCATACTGTGCGGCTATGTTAAATGTAATCTTTCCATTATAACCAGTAGAAGCATAGTTGTAGTCCTGATTGAAATTTCCAGAAGAAACATTCGAGGTATATAATGTATTGGCATCATCACCAGGATTTTCAGGCTCAAGTATAAAAGATTCAAACCCTAAAAATGCTTGTTGGTTTGCAAAGCCAAAAGATGAACCAATATCAAAATAAGCATCTGATAATGATTCTGTTGGTCGTGCTGATATTTCATCTAATCTTAAACCATCGGCAAAATCAAAAAAGTAGCTTGCAATAGAATTGCTAAACTGACCATCATCATTTGTATTAAGGCCTTCTGCTCTCCAGTTTTCATCAAAACCATTCGTTTTGTCGTAGTTTACAGCTAACGTTATTTTACGCCAAGATGAGTTATTGCTTTCAAAAACAAAAACAGCACCTAATTGATTAATTCCAAAATCAGAATCGTTATTATTATTGGTGCCATCAAAATATTGTGTTTTATTTTTTATGCCTAGACTAGACCCCGTAACCGAAGCATGGCTTCTAGTAAATACAGCGGAACTAGCAGGGTTTAAGCTTACAGCACTTAAATCGCCTCCTAATGCTCCAAAAGCTCCGCTTAAGGCTCTAAAACGAGCTGTACCTTGAATTTCGCTTTGCGAAAATCTTAATGCATCACTAATATCTTGTGCATAAATAGAAGACATAGAGAACACTGCTATGAATAGCAAATTTAACTTTTTCATATATCGTTATGTTTTTATTTAATACTATTTATCGTCTTCTTCCTCCACTTCTTGATGAACCAGAACTTCTTCTAGACCCACTTGAAGATCGTGAGCTGCTAGACCTTGATACACCAGAGCTTGAACTTGAACGTCTACTAGTAGAATAGCTAGGGCGACTGCTTGATGAAGATGATCTTCTGTAATTATTATTAGAACTAGACCTTGTGGCTGTAGATGGCCTATTAACTGAACTAGAATTTCTTCTTACTGCAGAAGATGTTGATCTTCTGGTAGAATTAGTTGAAGGTGTTCTTGTTACACGGCTCGTCGATCTTCTTGGTGTGTTGGATGAGTAAGAACGTGTTCCATTAGAGTTATAGGCTCTTCTTGCTTGAGTATATCCAGAATTATTAGTTGTACTTCTTCTAGCTGTGTTATATTTAGAAGTCGTTGTGTTTCTTTGAGAGACAGAACTACGTCTGCTTGTAGTATTGTTAAAACTTCGTCTAGAATTTCTAGAGGTATAGTTTCCTCTTCTAGTAGAGCTGTACAAATTATTTCTTCCTCGGTTATATCTGTTTCCGTAAAAACCATTTCTGCTAAATCTATTATTTCCATAATACCCAAAACGATTATTTAGAGCAAAACCGCCACCATAGAAGCCTCTTCCATAAAATCCACCACCGTAAAATGGAGGACACCAAAATGGATCATAAAATCCAAATCCAGCATTCCATCCCCAGTTGTTCCATCTATTAAAACCCCAATTGTTCCAACCAAATCCAGTATTCCATCCCCAATTATTAAATCCGTTGTTTGCATAGTTTATGGTAACATTACTGTTGTTTTGTCCCCAACCACCATAACCTTGGTAATCGTTTTCTGTAGTACCGTTTTCATCATAATTAGGACTTTCATAAGTATCTATATCTGTAAAAATAGCATCCTCAGTATTTTGACTTTCTGTTTCTATAGATTGTGTTTTAAAATAATTTTTATAGTAATTACCATTAGTTTGCTTTGGTGCTTCAACAACGCGTTCTTGGTTTTGCGGTGTAGTATCTGCATAGATACCATCACTGTCTGTGCCAACGTATTGATAAGAACCACATGATACTAAACCAAATAGTGAGCACAATACGGCTATAAAAGGTATTTTTCCATTGAAGTTGTTGTTAAATTGCATATCTCTCTAATTTTATTGTTGAACATCACAAAAATAGTTAGTTTTGCTTAACTATTTTTTTATTTAACATAGTCACAATATTTGTGCCAAAACAATAATATGAGCAAAAAACTTACCAGCAGATCAGAAGATTATTCAAAATGGTATAACGAATTAGTTGTAAAGGCTGACTTAGCGGAGAATTCGGCTGTAAGAGGTTGTATGGTCATTAAGCCTTATGGGTATGCAATTTGGGAGAAAATGCAAGCAGAATTAGATAAAATGTTTAAGGAAACAGGGCATCAAAACGCTTATTTTCCATTATTTGTACCTAAAAGCTTGTTTGAAGCCGAAGAGAAAAACGCCGAAGGTTTTGCAAAAGAATGTGCTATAGTTACACATTATAGATTGCAAAATGATCCTGATAACAAAGGGAAGTTACGTGTAGATCCTGATGCTAAATTAGAAGAAGAATTAATTGTAAGACCAACTTCCGAGGCTATTATTTGGAATACCTATAGAGGTTGGATTCAATCCTATAGAGATTTACCATTATTAATTAATCAATGGGCTAATGTTGTGCGTTGGGAAATGCGAACACGTTTGTTTTTAAGAACAGCAGAGTTTTTATGGCAAGAAGGGCATACGGCCCATGAAACTAAAGCTGAAGCGATTGCTGAAACAAAATTAATGAATGGTGTTTATGCAAGTTTTGCTGAGAACTTTATGGCTATACCTGTTATACAAGGTGTTAAAACAGAGAGTGAGCGGTTTGCAGGTGCAGAAGACACATATTGTATAGAAGCATTAATGCAAGATGGGAAAGCACTACAAGCAGGGACGTCTCACTTTTTAGGGCAAAACTTTGCTAAAGCTTTTGATGTTAAGTTTGCAAATAAAGAAGGTAAACAAGATTACGTATGGGCAACCTCTTGGGGTGTTTCTACACGTTTAATGGGTGCGTTGATTATGACGCATAGTGATGACCATGGTTTGGTTTTACCTCCAAGTTTAGCACCTAATCAAGTTGTTATTGTGCCTATCTATAAAAGTGAAGACGATTTAAATGCTATTACAAAAGTTGCAAATGGTATTATGAATGCGTTAAGAGGAAAAAACATTACTGTAAAATTTGACCATAGAACTACCCACAGGCCAGGTGCTAAATTTGCTCAGCATGAATTACAAGGGGTGCCTTTGCGTATTGCTATTGGAGCTAGGGATTTAGAAAATGGTACTGTAGAAATAGCAAGAAGAGACACTTTAACAAAAGAAGTTGTTGCTTTAGATGGTCTTACTGAGAAAATATCTGGGTTGTTAACTCAAATTCAAGAAACTTTGTACAACAAAGCTTTAGATTTTAGAAATAGCCACATTACAGAAGTAGATACTTTTGATGACTTTAAAACCGTTTTAGAAAACAAAACTGGCTTTATATCAGCACATTGGGATGGCACTATAGAAACCGAAAACAAAATTAAAGAATTGACTAAAGCAACAATTCGTTGTATACCTCTGGAGGGAGAGGTTAAAGAAGGTGTTTGTGTGTACTCAGGAAAGCCTTCAAAACGTAGAGTATTGTTCGCAAAAGCATATTAATGTGATTTTTTTTTAAAAAAAATCACATAGTGCTTGCAACATTTAAAAATAGTTGTATTTTTGCATCCGCAATGGAAACGTTGTATGTTATTTGAAAGGTATTGTGAGTATAAAAATTATCATTTATATTTGCACACTTAATAAAATGGCCCGTTCGTCTATCGGCTAGGACGCCAGGTTTTCATCCTGGTAAGAGGGGTTCGATTCCCCTACGGGCTACAATATTTAATAATAAAAAAAACACATGGCAAATCACAAGTCAGCATTAAAAAGAATTAGAAGTAACGAAGCAAAACGCTTAACTAACAAGTATCAGCATAAAACAACTCGTAATGCTATCAAGAAATTACGTGAGTTAACTGATAAAAAAGAAGCTGAAACTATGTTTCCTTCTGTAGTTTCTATGTTAGATAGATTAGCTAAGAAAAATGTAATTCATGCTAATAAAGCAGCTAACCTTAAGTCTGGTTTAGCAAAGTATGTTGCAGCTCTTTAATCGGGCAGAATTAAAAACGAAAAAAAGCTTCTCACAATTGAGAAGCTTTTTTTGTTTTATATTTTAAGTATCCAATATTAATATTTTTTATTTTCTGTGTTTTTTTGGGATCAAGTCATAAAGTTGTGGGATTTTGGGATTATGCAAAAATAGTAGTTAGCCTAAACAAGAAAAACTCAATGTTTCTCACACCTCTAAACTGAGCTCTAAAAGCTTTTATTTTCGCATTGAAAGATTCTGCAGAAGCATTAGTGCTTCGATTTTCAAAATAGTTGAGTATATTTTTATAATGTATCGACATTGTCCTGGCAATGGTGTTAAAGCTTTTAAGTCCTGCTTGTCTTACTTTTTCATCCCATTTCGCAAGTCTTATTAATGCTGATGTTTTGTCTTTTGTGTTATTAAAAATCCAAGAAAGGTTTTGACATAATTTATAAGCTTTCTCTAAGTCTGGATATTTCTCAAAAAGAATAGCTGCTCTTTTTGATTGATTTTCAGTCCATTTACTGCTAGACTTATACAGTAAATATCTGCTTCTAGCTAGTAATTGTTTTAGTGTATCTCCATTGTATAGTAGATCAGGAATGTATTTGAGTTTTCTATTTTTAGCATTCTCTAGAGCATCATTTTCTATATCTATGGCATCCCATCGGTGTTTAATTCGTATTTCTTGTAGTGCATCCAGTGCTAATTTTTGAACGTGGAAACGGTCTATGACTAATATGGCATTAGGGAATGATTTTTTAACGATAAGCCCCATGTTACCTGCCATATCTAAAGTTATTTCTTTAACTTTCTTTCTTTGTTTTAAAGGGATTTTGTGGAGTATTTTTATGACCACCTCAGCTTTAGTGCCTTTAATCATAGCTACTATGGCACCTTTCTTACCTTTTGCATTTTTATTGGTAAGTATGGTGTATAAATCACCGTTAGAGAAAGCGGTTTCATCAAGTGATAAGTGGCTTCCTATATTTTTAGTAAATAAGAGCCAGCCTCTGGCGTGTTCTATTTGATCCCATGCTTTAAAATCGCTTAGATAATCTTTGTATTGCCTTTGAAGACTTCTAGGGTTTACGCCATAAAATTTAGCTATGGTACTTGTGCTAATAGCATTATTATTTATAGATCTCTTTTAAAAAAGTAGCAAACTCACTAGTTATTCTAGTTCCTTTTGCTACTAAATCCCAATCTCTTGTAACTACTTTTCCTGTAACTTGATTAAGCCATCTACGTCTTGTTATATGCAAATACACATCTTTACCACGTATTGGAAAATCTTGAATAGTGGCCTCTGGAAAGAAGCCCTTAGAATGAAGTTTAATATCTTTAAATTCATCGGGAATAATATTCAATTCTGTAAAATAGAAGTGTATTTCTTCTGCTTTAATTTCATGCTTAGTTAAATCAAAATAATTAACAATTACTTCGGGTAATAATAGATTGGCTATCGATAATAAAGTATCTGAGGACATAGAAATTTTAGTCCCAAAGATCATCCATTTTTAGTTACTCCACAACTTTTGGTATTGATCCTTAATCATCCTGTTAGAATAGTCAAGGATCAAGATCAATTGTTGTGTTTAGGCAAATATTCTAGTTAATCTAAAAAGGAAAAATCCTATATTTTTGACACCTTTATTAATTGTCAACCTATTTTAGGACGACTCAATTGTCTAAATAATTCCTAAACTATAATTTATTTGACCTCGTTATTATTTTACTTACAGATAAGAAAATCAACTTTATATCAAAAAAGAAACTTCTTTGTTCTATATAAGTTTTGTTAAGTTTAATTTTATTTGGAATTATAGTATCAATAAAGAATTTTTCAGGATTTATAGCATTTTTTAATAATGTAGCTTCATTTATAAACTTTAATGTTGCAAGCCCTGTAATACCTGGTTTAACCTTAAATATTTGCATGTCATCTTGATTGTAAAAATTTACATAATATCTTAGTTCAGGTCTAGGTCCTACAAAACTCATATCGCCTTTTAAAACATTAATAAGTTGCGGAAACTCATCAATTTTATAGCGTCTTAAAAAGTAGCCAACTTTTGTTATTCTAGGGTCATCATCGCCTAAAGTTAATAGCTTTGTATTATTAGGCTCCACAAACATGGTTCTAAATTTATAGATATTGAAGTCTATATTGTTTTTACCAACTCTACTTTGAATAAATATTGAAGATCCTTTAGAATCAAGTTTAATTATTAATACCACAATAAGCATGAGTGGTGCTAATAAAAGCAAACCAAGTATTGAAAACACAATATCAAAACTACGCTTAATCATTGCATTTGTTCTATTTTATACTAGTAATTGTTGCTATACTATCACAGTTTGTTATGTTAAAAATAATGTCTTTTTCATTCATATTTGCTTCAATAACATAAAGACCACATGGTTTTTGTCTAGTATTACTTTTTGAAAAATTAACATCTCCCTTTTTGATAGCCCTTCTTATGTTGGACGTATCTAAAGCATTATTTTTGACATAAACAGCGGCATCGTCATTATAGATAATTTTTTTGGAGCTAATATTTTTCAGTACTCTGGCATCAAGGCCATAGCTACATGATGTTTTTTTACCATTTAAAAAAAATGCTAAAATTATTAATCCTAGAGAGAAACCACCAAGGTAGTATCCTATACGTTGTATAAGCTTCATGTTTTTTATATTGAGAAAGGGTTAAATGAATTTAGATTTAAAAAATCAACAAATTAATGTCGTTATATTTTAAATCAAACCATTCACCTACAGATTTACTTGTTAAAATACCATGGTAAAAGTACAATCCATTTTTTAAACCTCTATCAAATCTCAATGAATTTTCTATACCACCATCTTCAGCAATTTTTAAAAGATAAGGCGTAAATATATTACTAATTGATACTGAGGCTGTTCTAGGATATCTAGCAGGTATATTTGGAACGCAATAGTGGATAACACCGTGTTTTGTAAATGTAGGTTTATTGTGTGTGGTAACTTCGCTAGATTCAAAACAACCTCCCATGTCTATACTTACATCTATAATTATAGCCCCTTTTTTCATGGATTGCACCATGGTATCGGATACTACTATTGGAGACCTATTTGTACCTCTTACAGCGCCAATAACAACATCGCAGCGCTTTAGTGCTTTATTAAGGTTTTTTGGTTGAAGTGTTGATGTAAAAAGCGGGCGTCCAAGATGCGATTGTATACGTCGTAATTTTGTGATAGAATTATCAAATATCTTTATACCAGCACCTAAGCCAATAGCACTTCTTGCAGCAAACTCGCCAACTGTACCTGCCCCTAAAATAACAACTTCAAGAGGGGGAACACCGCTTATGTTTCCAAACATTAATCCATTTCCACCTTTACTATCTGAAAGTAATTCGGCAGCAATTAAAACGGCAGAAGTTCCTGCAATTTCACTTAATGATTTTACAGCAGGGTATGTACCATCGGAATCTCTAATAAATTCAAATGCTAATGCTGTTATTCGCTTAGAGGCAAGTGCTTCAAAGTATTTTTTAGATTGTGTTTTTAATTGTAATGCTGAAATTAAAATGGCTTGTGGATTAATAAGTTTTATTTGCTCTAAACTTGGTGGCTCAACTTTAAGAATCATGGGACACGAAAATACTTTTGCCGTGTCTTTAGTTATTTCTGCACCAGCTTCACTATAATCTTTATCGCTATAATTTGCACCGTTGCCAGCACCAGCTTCAAGCAATACTCTGTGTCCGTTGCTTACCAAAGCATAAACGGCATCTGGTGTTAAGCATACGCGCTTTTCTTGATAAGCAGTCTCTTTAGGAATGCCAATAAATAAATCGCCTTTTTTTTTGAATATTTCTAGCGTTTCTTCTTGTGGTAAGAGTTGCTGTTTTGTAAAAGGAGAAAGTGGTTTAGACATGATTAATTATATTAATAAAAAATCAAATTACAAATAAATTTTTTAATAAGAATGTAAACCTAAAACAATTATTTGAGATTTTATCAGATGATAAATCTTGACACAAAAATATTATAATAATACAAAAAAGTTTAGCGGAGTTTTATACTAGAAATAATCACTTAATCGTTTCCGAAAATTTTTAGGTGATAATTTAAATTCTTCTTCTAATTCTTCAAATGATTTTTCGGCTTCATTTATTCTATAGAAAATTCTAGCTCTAATTAGGTATATTGAAGGTATAACGACAGCCATAATTGGTATCATGTAGATTAACAGAAATTCATCTATATAACCTTGGTCATCATTAAAGAGACCAAAAATTTGATGGATATACATTATAATTGGTACGATGAGTACATGATACCACCAATGCCTATTTGTAAAAAACCAAATCAGCAATAATAATAGCGGAATTGCTTTTCCAATAAATATCCAAGCCACCAAGCTTGCATCTTGCCAAACCTCACTTTGATAAGTAAATAAAAAAGTGTCCCAAACTTTCTCTTCAGGGACACTTTTATAAATATTAAACATAAAAGGCGTTGCAGCTATTATTGTAGCTATAACACTCCCTTGTACTAAGTTTTTTTTAGCTATTGCGAGGGATTTTAAATGTTTTCTTTTCAATTTTGATGATTTGATTTTTATTGATTTTGATTGATGCGTTGGCAGAATGGGTAGTAAATAAGATGGCTCCTATAATGACTAATGTAATCATATATTTTTTAGTTCTCATTTCTATTAGGGATTTGGTTAATTATTAATCCAAATGTATATAATGACCATATTTTAGTGTATCGCTTTATGTTAAAAAAATGTTAAAAACATTGTTTTTGAAAATTGCTAGTGTGGTTTTCCCGTAAAAAAATACAATTTGTTTTATATTCCTATAGGCTATTATGCAAGCATAATTTTAAAAAAATAATGATGTATTAATTTAGCTTCAAAATTCTTTGATTTTGACTATCTAACTCCAAATGTATTTTATCGAAATCATCAAATAATATAGATTCTATTATTTGTGGCCATTCAATTAATTTCCAATGCTCGGAATCTAAATAATCTTCAATACCAAAGTTATAAGCCTCTTCAGTATTTTTTATTCTATATAAATCAAAATGAAAAATTTTTTCAGTTTTAGAGGTATATTCATTAACAATAGAGAAGGTAGGACTACTTACATCATCATCACTTCCTAAGGCTTTAATTATGCTCTTAATAAGAGTTGTTTTTCCAGCTCCCATATCACCATAGAGCAGTATTGTTTTGGTGTTTAAATTAGCAATGATTTGACTAGCAACGTTATCAAGCTCGTTTAATGTATAGCAAATTTTCAATTTTCAATGTTTTTTTAAAAATAAATTTAATAATAAAAAATGTGAAATCCTACAACGATATATCTAATCTAAACTTTTAAACAGTTTTGTTTAAGGTAAGCTTACAAAAGGGGAAGCCTACATTCGCACGAAGCTAAAGCTTATTGTTTTGCTTTTTCTTTTTTTGTCCAAAGCTAAATTCATAAGATTTAGCGACTTCTTAAATATACACAGACCTTTTGATTTATCCCTAAAGTCCGCATTAAATTTAGGTTTTGTTGTACTTAGTATTTTATTTTATCCACCTCAGGTTAGAAAAGAAAACTGAGTTATTTGTTAGAGTAATATTTGTTTTACCATAATAATCAGTATCGACTTTGTCTATAATTATAGTATCTAAAAACTTATTAGATTTCTTATGGGAAATTTTTAATTTCCCTTTCTCAGCGAAAGATATAATAGCCCACCTTATATCGTCCGTTATAAAGCGATAAGGATGCTCATGGTCTCTAACTCTGATTAAAATTACTTCTTTTTCAATTCTCATTTTAGTTCCAAGTGTGTCAGGAATAATTACTGGATTTTCACCATACTTAGTTATGTATTCAATTATTTGAGGATAAATAAAATCATTAGGTTCTCCGTTATTTTCCTTTTCGCAATAATCAATTAATTCCTTCTTTTCGAAATAGAAATCAGCTAATGGAGTTTGATAAATGACACTTTCATTATGTTTAGATTTGCTAAGAGCAATAACAGATTTATTATGTTCATTACATGAGTTAGTAATGATTATTATAAGTAATATTATACATGAAGTAAACTTGTTTTTCAGACCAAATCTCAAATGTATAATCCCAAATCTTAGATAAATCCTCAACAGCTTTGTTGGTCAGTTTATATTCAGCCATTCGAGTTCTTTTTCGCTTTCAAAGATTCCAAATGCTTTTTTGGGTCAAAATCGTGAGCAATTCCGCTGTCGATTCCTTCTTGTATTGCGTTCTTTAATGCAATGACTTTACTTTCTTCTTCTTCTAGTAGTCTAAGTCCAGCACGTATGACTTCACTAACGTTTTTAAACCTTCCTTCACTTATTCGACTTTGAACGAATTGGTCAAAATAATTTCCGAGCGATATTGATGTGTTTTTGTTCATTTGAAATATATATATACTCAAATATACCAAAAATTGGTATTAAAGCAGAATTTTGCTCAAATTGCACACATCTTGTGTATGAAACGTAGCGTGCAAAAAGACACTAGTTTTTCGGTTTAACACATAGCCGAATTTTTATATTTTGTTTTTAATTTTTATATTTTTAAAAGCCAAATTAAAAATTTGGCGGTCTTTGTAAATAATCACAACCCTTTCGGTTTTGCACTTATTAGCTATGTTTTATACACCGTGTTGTAGTGCGTTATTTTTCTAATTCGTTTACTATTTTCACAAATTCTTTATAGTTTTTAGCTGTTGGATTTTCGTAATGAATATATCCAAGATTTGTGTCAAAATATTTTTTCATTTCAGTCAAACATAGGTCTTCGTTTTCAGCATTTAAGTTTCCATTCATATCTACATTCCTTGAAATCCCGAAAATCATTGTTCCTTCTTCGGTGTAAAAAATCATTTCGTGTTTATTTTGGCATTAAAAGATTCTGCAGAAGCATTTGTGCCTCTATTAATGAAATAGTTTAGGATTGATTAGTAATTAATGGTTATAGTCTTAGTGATACTATTGAATGCTTTGAACTCTGTTTTCTCTACATTCTTATACCAATGAGCTAGTTTGGTATATGCTGTTTGGATTGAAGTCGCTGTATTGAATATATTTCTTAATCCTTGTACTAGGTTGTATGCTTTTTTAATATCAGGGTATTGGTTAAACAATATTTTGGATCTTATGTATTGGTTTTGAGTCCAATTGTTTGGCGCTTTATAAAGTAAATATCTACTTCTGGCTAAGAGTTGTTTTCTGGTATCTCCATTATCAAATGTTTCTGGCTGATATTCAATTTGTTTATGCTTAGCCTGTTTAATTTGTTCATTTTCTTGATCTATAGCTTTCCAACGATGTTTAATCCTAATATCTTGCAATGCTTCTAAAGCCAGTTTTTGTACGTGGAAACAATCATTAACCTGTATGGCTTTAGGGAAGCATTTCTTAGCAATCATCTTCATTGAATTAGCCATATCCAAGGTGATTTCTTTTACTTTATCTCTAAGTAATTTTGGGATTTTAAGTAATTGTTCTAGAATCGGCTCAACCTTAGTCCCTGCCAGAATAGCTACAATAGCTCCTTTCTTGCCTTTAGCGCTTTTTATGGGGTTAATGGTATAAAGTTCTCCTTTAGAGAGTGCAGTTTCATCAATAGATAAACGTCTACCCATGTTTTCAGGAAAAATCAACCATTCTTTGGCGTGAGGTTTATCTTTCCACTCTTTAAACTCACTTAAGTAATCTCGATATTGACGCTATAACTTTTTTCCATTAACCCCATAAAAATCACCAATGGTATGACAATCATTAGCTCTTGTAGTTATTAAGTGCTTTTAAAAAAGCAGCAAACTCTATGGTCATGCGAGTTCCCTGTGCTACTAAATCCCAATCCCTGCTTTTTTTTGCAAAGATCTTATTCTATTTTTTAATTCTCACACAATTTTTGAGAATGATCCAGACAGAACTCTCAGATGAGAAGCTTAAAAACAAAGTGCTCAATACCATGATAGATATTTCGGATCAGCAATACGGTACTGCTATCAGAAAAAAGTATTTGCCCAATCAATCCAACAAATCAAACAACAAGGAGTAAGTCTATTCCGTTGTTGTAGATTGTTTGGGATAAGTAGACAGGCTATTTATCAAGCAGAAAAACGTAAAATCAAACACACTAACGAGTTAACACAGGTCAAGTCATTAATCTTAAAGATACGTCAAGAAATGCCTAGACTAGGCACGCGTAAATTATATTATTTACTTAAATATGATTTTGATAAACAAGGTATTAAAATAGGCAGATATGCTCTATTTGACTATTTAAGAGCTGAATCAATGCTGATAAAACCAAAGAAGAGCTATACAAAGACCACCAACTCAAAACATTGGTTAAGGAAATACCCTAACCTAATGAAGGATGCAACACCTGTGAGACCAGAGCAATATTTTGTTAGCGATATCACTTATGTAAAAAGCAGAGAAAGAACTCATTATCTGTCCTTGGTAACAGATGCCTTTAGCAGAAAAATTATGGGGTATTATTTAAGCGATGATATGAGTGCTGAAAATGTAGTCAAGGCAATGAAAATGGCTACTAAGAAAAAGATAACAGCTATAGAACTGGTACATCACTCTGATAGAGGGTTACAATATTGTTCTTCATTATATCAAATGGAACTAGCAAAACACAATACCAAACCATCGATGACAGATGGATATGATTGTTATCAAAATGCTTTGGCAGAGCGTATCAATGGCATATTAAAAGGAGAATTTCTTATCACTAAATGTAATACGGGAAAAGAACTAAAACAGCTGATAGATGAATCAATAAAAACATATAACAACAAAAGACTGTATTTGAGCCTTAATTACAAAACACCTAACTTTATACACAACAAAAAATCCAGCGAAGCTAGCTTCGCTGGATTAATTTAATATTTATTAATTGTCAACCTATTTTAGGACGACTCAATAAACAATTTCTTGATTATTTTATTAAGGAGTACTTCTTGTGTAATCTATAGAATGGTCAAAACCATCTATAATTAGTGTTATTGTTTCGTCTTCGTTAGCTAGGTTAGAAATATTAAAAGACGTTGTTGCTATTACCGAAGTTGGTCTTGTTCTGTTTTCTTTAATATTAAATTTTAAACGTCTTTGTACAGGAGAACTTTCTAATATTTCACCGGAGTCTATTAATGTAGTGTCATTAATATTATTTTGGGAAGAAAGTATATTAAAAGTTATTAGTAAACAGTCTCCTTCAATTTTTACTGATGTTATGGGAGATGTCTTAAGTGCTTTATAAAGTTTTGGACTTATAATGGTTCCTTTGTCACAATTTCTAGTGGAGAATAGTAAGGTTTCATTTTTAGCTTCAGTATCAAAATCTGGACAAGAATTTAGTCCAGAAATACCTCCAAATTTACAAACTTTATTTTTTTCGCAATCATAAATAATAATGAGGTTATCAGAACAGCCTAAGCAGCTATTAATAGAAAAAACGGTTTGCACTTTATAATCATACTGTATAATTTCTAAACCGTTAGCGTTTGTGTTATTTACGAGTTCTTTTAACCATTCAATATTTTCTAGAGGGTTTTCAGAACATGTTTTAGAAGAAGGATCGCTGTCATCATCAGAATCGTTACATCCTAATAAAAAGGATATTGGTAATATAAAAAGAACAAAATACTTCATAATATTTAATTTTATTGTTGATAATAGATTCAATTATTAGATGCTGTTATTAAATAAAGGTTGCGTTACAAAAAAATAAGATAGTTTATAAAGCGATTTTATATCATTTTTTATTTGATGCAACTTGTATTTGTTATATTTGAATTTAAATTAATTAACCTATTACAGTAATGGGTTTTAATCGATATACGTTATAATTAAAAAGACTAAAATGAAACTATTAGAAGGGAAAACTGCTATTATTACAGGTGCCAGTCGAGGTATAGGAAAAGGTATAGCACAAGTATTTGCTAAAGAAGGTGCCAATGTAGCATTTACATATAGTTCTTCGGTTGAAGCAGCAAATGCATTAGAAAAAGAATTAAATACCTTGGGTGTAAAAGCTAAAGGTTATAAAAGTAATGCAGCTAGTTTTGATGAAGCCCAAAAATTAGCAGAAGACGTACTTACCGAATTTGGAGGCATAGATATATTAGTTAATAATGCAGGCATAACAAAAGATAATTTGTTAATGCGTATGGGAGAACAAGATTTCGATACGGTTATTGAAGTAAATTTAAAGTCTGTTTTTAATATGACTAAGGCTGTACAGCGAACCATGCTTAAGCAACGTAAAGGCTCTATTATAAATATGAGTTCTGTAGTAGGTGTAAAAGGAAATGCAGGACAAACTAATTATGCGGCCTCAAAAGCGGGTATTATTGGGTTTTCAAAATCTGTAGCTTTAGAGTTAGGGTCTCGTAATATAAGAAGTAATGTTGTTGCTCCAGGTTTTATTGAAACCGAAATGACAGCTAAACTTGATGAAGAAGTGGTTAAAGGATGGCGCGCAGGAATCCCATTAAAACGTGGTGGCACTCCAGAAGATATTGCCAATGTTTGTGTGTTTTTAGCTAGTGATATGAGTGCTTATGTTACTGGACAAACATTAAATGTTGATGGCGGTATGTTAACTTAATTGTAAAACCATTTAAAGAAATTTAAAATTTTAATGCGCTCAGAAACACTTTTATACATTATACTTGCTGCAATTATAGCGCTTTTATTAGCGGTGTTTCAATACATTTATAAAAAGAAAAGCATGTCTAAATTAAACATGCTTTTTGCTTTTTTAAGATTCCTTACCATTTTTTCTGTTTTATTACTTCTAATTAATCCAAGTTTTGATCAGGTTAGCCTATCTACGATTAAACCCAATTTAGTTTTGGCTGTAGATAATTCTAGTTCTATACGCCATCTTAAACAAGATAAAAAAACGACTGACTTGGTTAATCGTTTACGTAATAGCAAGGCATTAAATAATAAATTTAATGTAGAATATTACACATTTGGTCAATCTCTAAAAACTTCAGATACTATAATATTTTCCGATAAGCAAACCAATCTTTATCAAGCTTTTACGCAATTAACACAAATATATAAGCAAACAACATCGCCAACCTTACTTATAACAGATGGTAATCAAACTTATGGTAACGATTATCAATTTGTATCAAATTCTTATAATCAACCTATTTATCCTATTATTTTAGGTGATACCATTACATATACAGATTTAAAAATTGAACAACTAAACGTAAATAAGTATGCGTATTTAAAGAATAAATTTCCTGTCGAGGTTATTTTAGTTTATAACGGAAATACAAATATCAGCTCAAAATTTGAAGTTGTTAACGGTAAAACCACCCTATATTCTGAAACGGTTAATTTTTCAAAAATAAATAATTCTAAGATTATCAACTTTACTTTACCAGCAAACAGTGTTGGTGTAAGTCATTTAAAAGCAAGTATTCGTCCATTAGAAAGCGAAAAAAATAAAGTAAATAATTACAAAAACTTTGCTGTTGAAGTCATCAACGAAAAAACAAAAATAGCATTAGTAAGCGAGATTAAACATCCAGATATTGGCACTATTAAGAAAAGTATAGAAAGTAACGAACAGCGTTCTGTAACTATTTTAAACACAAAACAATATTTTAGTAAAAAAAATGATTTTCAATTAGTTATACTGTATCAGCCAAATAATAAATTTAATAAAATATTTGAAGATTTAAATTCAAAAAACAAAAATAGATTTGTTGTTGTTGGCCCAAAAACCGATTTGAATGTTATGAATAGAATTGATAAAAATTTTAGTCATGACATAACTAATCAAACAGAAAACTACCAAGCTGAATTTAATATAAATTACACACCCTATATTATTGATGATATAGATTTTGAATCATTTCCGCCCTTGGTTTCTAATTACGGCTCCGTAAAGTTTAATGTGCCTTTTGAGTCTATTTTAGAGAAAACTATTAAGGGTATTTCAATAAAAGAACCATTACTAGCTACATCTGAAGCTAATAATAGGCGAGCGGCTATTTTGTTTGGAGAAAATATATGGCGATGGCGAGCACAGAGCTACATTAATAATAAGTCGTTTAATGCTTTTGATAATTTTATTGGTAAACTTATTCAATACTTGGCATCAAATAAGCAAAAAAGCAGACTTAATTTAGATTATGAATCCTTTTATAATGGTAGCAGTAATATTATTATTAAAGCTGAATTTTTAGATAAAAATTATGTCTTTGATACCCGAGAAACTCTAAATATTAACCTTACAGATAAGGTTTCTAAAAATCAAAAAACATTACCGCTCATACTAAAAAATAATAATTACCAAGTAGATTTAAGTAGTTTGCCTCCATCTGAATATAATTTTACCGTAAAGGCTCTTAATGGTAATATTTCAAAATCTGGAAGCTTCCAAATATTGGAATATAATGTAGAACAGCAATTTTTAAATGCGAATGTAAATAAGCTAGAACGTTTAGCAAACGAAAGTTCGGGGACTAGCTATTTTATTGATAATGTAGATGGCTTGATTGATAATTTATTAAATGACAATAGGTACACCCCTGTACAAAAAAGCAATAAAAATACCATACCTTTGATAGATTGGAAATTCTTACTAGCTATAATAGCATTAAGTTTAGGTATAGAATGGTTTTTAAGAAAATATAACGGATTAATATAAAATAAGTAAATCATGGATAGATTACCAAAAGTGGCAATACCAATAGTTATCATACTAGTAGTAATATTCGTTTTGTTAGCGAAGTCGACGGTTACCATTGGTTCTGGTGAAAGGGGCGTATTGTATAAGTTTACATCTGGTGTGGTAACAGACCAACCGCCTATGGATGAAGGATTTCACATTGTAGCACCTTGGAATAAAGTTTTTATTTACAATGTGAGACAACAAGAGTTATTTGAAAGAGAAATGTCTGTATTATCTTCTAATGGATTAGAAATAAAATTAGATGCTTCTGTTTTATATGAAGCCACAACAGCTACGGTGGCCTTATTGCACCAAACAAGAGGTGAAGCATATTTACAAAGTGTTATTATACCTGCTGTAAGGTCGGCAACAAGAAGTGTTGTTGGTCGTTATACGCCAGAGCAATTGTATTCAACAAAGCGTGATGCCATTCAAAATGAAATTTATGAAGAAACCAAGAAAATTTTAACACCTCAATATATTCAATTAAACTCAGTATTAGTGCGTGATGTTACTTTACCACCTACAATTAAAGAAGCTATTGAACGTAAATTAAAGCAAGAACAAGAATCTTTAGAATACGAATTTAGATTAGTAACAGCAGCAAAAGAGGCCGAAAAAGTAATTATTGAAGCTAAAGGTAAAGCCGATGCGAATAAAATACTAAGTGCGTCTTTAACAGATAAAATTCTTCAAGACAAAGGTATTGAGGCTACTGTTAAATTATCAGAATCACCTAATAGCAAAGTAATTGTTATAGGTTCTGGCGATAGTGGAATGCCTATTATTCTTGGAAATCAATAATGCTATATATAAAACATAATTAATGTATTGAGATAATTAGTTTCATTTTATGAATATTTTTAGGTTAAAATAAAAAATATTTAATTGTTGTAATTATTATCAGTACAATTTGGAATTATAGATATAAATTTCAGATATTTGCAAAAGAAAACAAAACCATGCTTTTTATTCAATTACATCATCATCATTTTCAAATTTGCTTTCAAGCGAACTGAAGATGTATTGAATAAATTCAACATATTTTTAAACCCGTTTGAGACAATCAAGCGGGTTTTTATTTTCCCGCTAAAGTGGGAATCTTTTTATCCCGCAAACGGATAACAATTAAACAATTAAAAATGAGTAAACTAAGAATTGCAGTACAAAAATCGGGACGTCTAAATCAGGACTCCATGGCTATCTTAAAAGATATTGGAATTTCAATAGATAATGGGAAAGACCAATTAAAAGCATCAGCTAAAAACTTTCCAGTAGAAGTTTTCTATTTAAGAAACGGAGATATACCTCAATATTTAAAAGATGGTGTTGTAGATGCTGCCATTATTGGAGAAAATGTACTTATAGAAAAAGGTAACGATATCACCATAGCTGAGAAATTAGGGTTTTCTACATGCCGCGTATGTATTGCTGTTCCTAAAGCATCAGAATATAGTGGTGTTAAAGATTTAGAAGGGAAACGCATTGCTACATCATACCCAAATACGGTACAGATGTATCTAGATAAACATGGTGTAAAAGCAAATTTGCATATTATTAATGGGTCGGTTGAGATTGCACCAAATATAGGGCTAGCAGATGCTATTTGCGATATTGTTTCTAGTGGTAGTACGCTGTTTAAAAACAATTTAAAAGAGGTAGATACCATTTTAAAATCGGAAGCTGTACTCGCTGTTTCTCCTGTTTTAAATGAAGAAAAACAAGCTATTTTGGATAAGATTCAATTTAGGATTCAATCGGTTTTAAAAGGAAGAAAATCTAAATATATTTTATTAAACGCACCAAATGATAAAATTCAAGATATTATTAATGTATTACCAGGCATGAAAAGCCCAACAGTATTGCCATTAGCGCAAGAGGGGTGGAGTTCGGTACACTCTGTAATTGATAAAAATGAATTTTGGGATGTTATCGAGGAGTTAAAAGCTAATGGCGCACAAGGTATTTTAGTATGCCCTATAGAAAAGATGGTGCTTTAATGGCACTATATATCATTTAAAATAAGCTGCAATGCAAATAATAGATAATCCAAGTAAAGACCAATGGTCATCCATTTTAAAGCGACCTACGCAAACGGTTAATGATATTGAAGGGACTGTAAATGCAGTTTTTGAAGATGTTAAAAACAATGGAGATGACGCTATAAAAAAGTATACTTCAAAATTTGATGGTGTTGTATTAGAATCTCAAGAGGTAACACATAAAGAAATTCAAGAAGCAATAGGCAATGTTCCAAATAAACTTCAAAACGCTATAAAACTAGCAAAACATAATATTGAAGCATTTCATGCAGCACAAAAAACATCTAAAGTAGCGTTAGAAACTTCAAAAGGGGTACAGTGCTGGCAAGAAAAAAGACCAATTCAAAAAGTAGGGTTGTATATACCTGGCGGGACAGCACCGTTATTTTCAACGGTATTAATGCTAACAATTCCTGCTAATATTGCAGGCTGTAAAGAGATTGTTTTATGTACGCCACCAAATAAAGAAGGTAAAATAGCGGCAGAGATTATGTATGCAGCTCATTTATGTGGTGTTACAAAAATTATTAAAGTAGGCGGTATTCAGGCGATTGCTGGATTAACGTTTGGAACGGAGACCATTCCGCAAGTTTATAAAATTTTTGGACCAGGAAACCAGTACGTAACCGTTGCAAAGCAAATAGCGACTAAACATGGCGTAGCTATAGATATGCCAGCTGGTCCAAGTGAACTTTTAGTGGTAGCAGATAAACAAGCCAATGCAGCTTACATAGCCTCAGATTTGCTAAGTCAAGCAGAGCATGGTGTGGATAGTCAAGTAATTTTGGTGTCAACATCTAAAACGTTAATAGATAACGTTTCAAATGAAGTAGAAAACCAGTTAAACGCACTTCCGCGTAAAGCGATTGCTGAAAAAGCGATAGCAAACTCTAAACTGATTTATGTTGAAAATGATGATGTAGCTTTGAAATTAATTAATGAATATGGTCCGGAACACTTTATTATTTGTACTACAAACGAATCATTTTATGTTGAAGGTATAAATAATGCAGGGTCTATATTTATTGGAGATTATACCCCCGAAAGTGCTGGCGATTATGCATCTGGAACAAACCATACTTTACCAACAAATGGGTTTTGTAAAGCCTATTCTGGCGTAAATTTAGATAGTTTTTTAAAGAATATGACTTTTCAGAAAATATCAAAAGAAGGATTATTAAATATAGGCGAAAGCATAGAATTGATGGCAGAAGCAGAAGGTTTGCATGCCCATAAAAACGCGGTAACTATCCGACTAAAAGATTTAAAAAAATAATATTTATTACATCTCTTAGGTTAAAAAAGCCTGAAAGATTTCAAGAAACATAAAATGAATATTCAAGATTTAATAAGACCAACTATAAAAGCTTTAAAACCCTATTCGTCTGCAAGAGATGAATTTAAAGGGGTTACAGACGACATGGTTTTTTTAGATGCCAATGAAAACCCTTTTGAAAATGGCGTAAATAGATATCCTGATCCTCAGCAAAGTAAAGTTAAAACACTATTGTCTAAAATAAAAGGAGTTCCTGCGGAGCATATTCTTTTAGGCAATGGTAGTGATGAAGTATTAGATTTAATTTTTAGAGCGTTTTGCGAACCTAATCAGGATAATGTTATCACACTTCCACCTACCTATGGTATGTATGAAGTCTTGGCAAATATTAATGCTGTAAATATTATAAAAGTAGAACTGTCTGATAGTTTTGAGCCACAAGTAGATAGCATATTAAAAGCAGCAACAGATCATAGTAAAATACTGTTTTTATGTTCGCCTAATAATCCGTCTGGTAATAGTTTTTCGAATAAAGACGTAGAATTACTTTTAAATGAATTTAAAGGTTTAGTCGTTATCGATGAAGCGTATATTGATTTTTCAAATCAAGTAAGTTGGCTTCAAAGACTACATGAGTTTCCAAACTTAATAATAACCCAAACACTATCTAAAGCTTATGGTATGGCTGGTATTAGACTTGGTATTTGTTATGCTTCTAAAGAGATTATTTCGGTGTTTAATGCCATAAAACCGCCTTATAATGTTAATGAGTTAACACAGTTGCATGCTATTAAAAGGTTAGAAAAGCAAGATGATGTAACTAATGAAATTATTAAAATTAAGGCACAACGGGATATATTAATTTCAGAATTAAAGCAGATTAATTTTATTTATATAATTTATCCAACCGATGCTAATTTTATTCTGGTAAAAGTTGATGATGCCAATAAACGTTATAATGAATTAATTAAAATGGGTATTGTAATTAGAAATAGAACAACACAACCTCTTTGTGAAAACACATTGCGTTTAACGGTTGGCACTAAAGAAGAAAATACGATATTAATTAAAGCATTAACAGCCTTATCAGGTATATAAAACTTTAATAGATTTAATAAAATAAAAGATGAAAAAAGTATTATTCATAGATAGAGACGGTACTTTGGTGTTAGAGCCACCAGTAGATTATCAATTAGATAGTTTAGAAAAATTGGAATACTACCCAAAGGTTTTTCAATATATGGCTAAAATTGCAAGTGAATTAGATTACGAGTTGGTCATGGTAACTAACCAAGATGGTTTAGGTACCAATGCGTTTCCTGAAGATACTTTTTGGCCAGCACAACATAAAATTATTGATGCATTTGCTAAAGAAGGTGTTGTTTTTAAAGAGGTGTTTATTGATAAAACATTTCCGCACGAAAATGCAGAGACGCGCAAGCCAAGAACTGGTTTATTAACTCAATATTTTTCTAAAGATTATGATTTAGAAAACTCTTTTGTTTTAGGCGATAGGATTACCGATATGGAATTAGCTAAAAATTTAGGAGCAAAAGGTATTTACTTATCTGAAGATCCTAATTTAGGTGTTAATGAAATAGAATCTTCTAAACAAGATATTATAGATTGTATTGCCTTAACAAGTACTGATTGGAAAACCATTTATGAGTTTTTAAAATTAAAAGGCCGGGTTCAAGAGATTACCCGTAATACCAATGAAACTAAAATTTATATCAAATTAAATTTAGATGGTTCTGGTAAAAATGACATAGATACAGGCTTATCATTCTTTGATCATATGCTAGATCAAATTGGTCGTCATGGTGCTATGGATTTAACCATAAAAGTTAATGGCGATTTAGAAGTTGATGAACATCATACCATAGAAGATACCATGATTGCACTTGGAGAATTGTTTAACAAGGCTTTGGGAGATAAATTGGGTATTGAGCGTTATGGTTTCTGTTTGCCTATGGATGATTGTTTAGCGCAAGTTGCCGTAGATTTTGGAGGTAGAAATTGGTTAGAATGGGACGCAGCTTTTAATCGCGAAAAAATAGGCGATATGCCTACCGAAATGTTTTACCATTTATTTAAGTCCTTTACAGATGGCGCAAAATGTAATTTAAATATAAAGGCAGAAGGTACTAATGAGCATCATAAAATAGAAGGTATTTTTAAAGCCTTTGCTAAAGCCATGAAAATGGCAGTAAAGCGAGACTCAAATAAAATGTTTTTACCAAGTACAAAAGGCATGTTATAATAACATTTGTAATGTATAAGGGTTAATAACTTAAAATTAAAATGAAATTAGTTATAATAAATTACGGTGCAGGAAATATAAAAAGTATTCAATTTGCTTTTAAACGATTGGGTGTAAATGCTGTCTTATCTAATAAACCAGAAGAGATATTAGCCGCAGACAAACTTATTTTCCCAGGAGTTGGAGAGGCGAGTACAGCTATGGCTATGCTTAAAGAAAGTGGTTTAGAGCAATTAATACCCACATTAAAACAACCTGTATTAGGAATTTGTTTGGGTATGCAACTTATGTGCGAGTCAACAGAAGAGGGAAACACTAAAGGGTTGGGCATTTTTAAGACGCATGTAAAGCGTTTCGATAATGATGTAAAAGTTCCGCAAATGGGTTGGAACGTTATAAAAGATTTAAAATCAGATTTATTTGTAGGCATTAAAGAAAATGAATATATGTATTTAGTACATAGTTATTATGCTCAACATTGCAAAGAAACCATTGCAAAGACAGATTATGGCATTAATTATGCATCGGCGTTACAGCATAATAATTTTTATGGTGTTCAGTTTCATCCAGAAAAAAGTAGTTTAGCAGGTGCTAAAATATTAAAGAATTTTTTAGAATTATAACTAGTATTAGTTAAGTACATTAACATCATATCGAATAAACTGTACTTTTAATTGATAAAATAAGATATGTTATAAAAATGTTTGATATTGGCTACGTATTTTTAAAATCTTGTAGGTATAGTATTAAACAGTAAACTAGAGCATAACAAAGTATTTTGATGTAAAACAGAGTATTAATTAAAAAGGACTCTTGCCTTTGCAGGAAACATTATGAGAATTATACCAGCAATAGATATTATAGACGGAAAATGTGTACGCCTTACAAAAGGCGACTACGGAACTAAAAAAATATATAGTGAAAGCCCATTAGAGATTGCTAAAACCTTTGAAGGTTCTGGTATAGAATATCTACATTTAGTAGATTTAGATGGTGCCAAAGCACAACATATAGTCAATTATAAAGTATTAGAGCAAATAGCATCTAAGACTAAATTAAAAATTGATTTTGGTGGCGGTTTAAAAACTAATGAAGATTTGCACATTGCTTTTAATTCTGGTGCTAGACAAATTACAGGCGGCAGTATAGCCGTTAAAAATCCTGATGTATTTGAAGGTTGGATTTCTAAATACGGCGGAAATAAAATTATTTTGGGAGCAGATAGCGACGCAGGAAAAGTATCTATAAGCGGATGGATGGAGCAGAGTAATGAAGACGTAATTCCGTTTATAAAAGCTTACCAAAAAAAAGGTATTCAATATGTTATTTGTACAGATATTTCTAAAGACGGAATGCTCGAGGGACCATCTGTAGATTTGTATAAAGACATTATATCAGACTGTAGTAACAGTAGTAGTGATCAGTCTATAAAACTTATTGCTTCAGGTGGTATTTCGCATATCGATGAGTTACCTATTTTAAAAGCTTTAGGTTGTGAAGGTGTTATTATAGGTAAAGCTATATACGAGAATAGAATTAGTTTATTTGAATTAGAAAAATTCGTTTAATATTATAATTAACCAATAATTGCTGTGACTTGTATAAGTTTCTCAAAATAAAAAAATAAGACTATTGCTTACAAAAAGAATTATACCCTGTTTAGATATTAAAAACGGACGTACCGTAAAAGGTGTTAATTTTGTTGATTTACGTGATGCTGGTGATCCTGTAGAACTAGCAAAACAATATGCTGAATTTGGTGCAGACGAATTGGTTTTTTTAGATATATCTGCAACTCTAGAAGGTCGAGCAACAACTTTAGATATGGTTTTGCGTGTCGCAGAGCAAGTTAATATTCCATTTACTGTTGGTGGTGGTATTTCGTCTATTGCAGATGTAGATGCTTTGTTACAGTGTGGTGCCGATAAGGTTTCTATCAATTCATCGGCAGTTAAACGTCCAGAATTAGTTAATGAGCTATCCAAGAAATTTGGTAGTCAATGTGTTGTGGTTGCCATTGATGCTAAACAAATTGATGGTCAATGGAAAGTACATTTGGCTGGCGGAAGCATCCCTACCAAAATGGATTTGTTTGAGTGGGCTAAAGAGGTGGAGCAGCGTGGTGCAGGAGAAATTCTATTTACATCTATGGATCACGATGGGACAAAAAATGGTTTTGCAAACAAGGCTTTGGCAAAACTTTCATTAGATTTAAATATTCCTATAATAGCTTCGGGAGGTGCAGGTAATATTCAGCATTTTATAGATACATTCCAATTAGGTAAAGCCGATGCTGCACTAGCGGCAAGTGTATTTCATTTTGGAGAAATCCCAGTTTTAAAATTAAAAGAAGCTTTAAAAAAGAACGATATAGAAGTGAGATTATGAAGCATATTCAATAGTAATTAAAATCTACTAATATGAGAAAAACTATTACTCTATTTATCATTGTATTATCCTGTTTTAGCTGTAAAACTTCAATGGAGTCTTATGCGTCTAATGCAATTAAAGATGGGTTGTATAAAAATACATTAATAGTAATCCCATATACTATAGGAAGTAAAAAATATTCCAAAAAATTAAAACAAAAATTATTAAAACAATACGAAAATCATAGTAACAAAGTTGATTTCTTATTGTTTGAAAAGGAAGATTATAAATTGTTTTTGTATACCAATAGCGAGATTGATAAAAAAATACAGAAGATTATAACTGATGATAAAAAAGATTTTTTAATAATTTTTAAATCTACAGATGTAAATTATACCTATCAGGGTTTACGTTCTGTACATTATGAGGTGTCAGGTATTGATGTGGCTAGTAAAAAGGAAATATGGAAAGCCAAATTGCACGCTAAAAGTGGCTTAGGACCAGAAACTTTGGTTAAAAAAACAGCAAGAATAATATATCAAAAATTAGAATACGATAGGATTTACAATTAAAATGGTTATTTACAACATAAAACATGACGATTAAATACGATACCAATGGTTTAGTGCCTGCAATTATACAAGATTTTACAACAAAAAATGTTTTGATGTTAGGCTACATGAATGAGGATGCTTACAAGAAAACAATTGAGACAAAACAAGTTACATTTTTTAGCAGAAGCAAACAACGTCTTTGGACAAAAGGAGAAGAAAGTGGTAATTTTTTAAATCTTGTTGATATAAAAAATGATTGTGATAATGATACTCTTTTAATACAAGTTAAACCAGCGGGGCCTACGTGCCATAAAGGCACTGATAATTGTTGGGGAGAAGATAACAAAACCTCCTATGGTTTTTTCTCAACAATAGAAGATATTATTACAGAGCGTATTGTAAATAAAGACACAGACACATCTTACGTAGCAAGTTTGTTTTCTAAAGGGATTAATAAAATCGCTCAAAAAGTTGGAGAAGAAGCTGTAGAAACTGTTATCGAGGCTATGGATGATAATGATGAATTATTTCTCTATGAATCTGCAGATTTAATGTTCCATTACCTCATGCTTTTACAGGCTAAAGGCTTTACTTTAAAAGATATAGAGATGGAACTCATTAAAAGAAATAAAAAGTAACCGTCTTTTTTATAGATTTTACCGTAAATTAATCATATTGTTTAATTAAATATAAGTTATGCCTAACCCATCTTTCTATAAAAGGATATGCCTTATGGGATGTCTATTTATTAGCTTTTTCTCATGTTTTAATGATACTGATGATTCTGTAACAGGGTTTGTTTTTACAGAATTAAGTCCAACAGATAGTAATAATCCCAACCCTTTTATGGGGACGATGAGTGCTATTGAAACGATGCCTTACACACAAATACCTTCTGAAAAATATGTTATCGAGCTAGACAGATGGGATATTCCGAATGATAGAAGTAATCCAGAAAAAACAACAGATAATATACAAGCTGCTATAGATTGGGCACTTTCCGAAGGTTTTGGACAAATATGTCTTCCAAAAGGACATTATCTTATTGGTAAATATGGTAACGATATTTATCAAGCGGGTATAGAACTTAATAGCAATATGGCTTTTTTATTAGATAAAGATGCAACTATAGAAATGGCACCTAATAACAAATGGAATTATTGCGCTATAGCAGTCCGAAACAATACCCATGTTGTGATTTCGGGTGGTATAATACTTGGTGATAGAGATAATCATGAGTATACACCAAGAACTAATGATGGCTCTGTAGCTCATGATGAAGGTCACTTAATATGCATAGAAGGAGATAGCCAATTTGTAACCGTAGAAAATATGATTCTTGGTAAAGCAAATGGTGATGGTGTTTTAATAGTTGGTAGCCCAAGAGGCGAGGAACAAAATCTTAAAAATATAGTTTTTAAGCGCAATAATTTTTCTGATAATAGACGACAAGGTATATCTATAGTTGGTGGTAGTGATATTTTAATAGAAAATAATGAAATTCATCATACCAAAGGCACTTCACCACAGTTTGGTATAGATTTGGAGGGTGCTGGTCGTACCAATAAAAATGTTATTATAAAATCTAATTATTTTCATCATAATACAGGAGGGGATATTGTAAATACTGATGGTAGAAACATATTGGTAGAAGATAATATTTTAAAGCAGGGAGAAGACAGCAGATATATAGATGGTCCAATTGTATATTGGAAAAATGCTGATTGGACGATAAGAAATAATGATATTACAATGATTACGACATCTGTAAATAACTGGAATGGTATCATTATGTATTCCAATGATAATGAAAAAACGAATCCAAACACAACCTATGTCCATGACAATACGTTTAATAATTGCGGATTCTATGCTTATAAAGGCGCAGATTTAGTAGTTAGAGACAATTATATGGATAATGGTCATTTAGTTTTCTGGAAAATGGATAATATGACTATAGAAAACAATAGGGTAGAGCACCCCAATAAATGTTGGGCATATCGTTTTCTAGAAGTTAAAGGTCAAGCCAATGGTAATACATATAATGGTGAGGCTTTTGAAATTCCATTACAACCCAACACCGCTTGGGATGGTTGTTGGATAAACTAAAGGGTAATTATTTTCGTAATTTGTATTTTATACACGCGCTCTATTTTTTTTAATGAAAAAGTATTTCTACGTTATCACTGTTCAGTACCTAGGTTATAGGTTTCATGGTTGGCAAAAACAACCTCATGTAAAAACGCTGCATTTAATGGTAGATAGAACGTTAAATTATATATTAGAAGGCAAGCGATTTAAAAGTTTAAGTTCTGGTAGAACAGATGCCATGGTTTCGGCAGAATGTGCAGCTTTTGAACTCTTTTTATCCGAACCAATAGATGATGAAATAGCGTTTTTACAGCTTTTTAATTATAACTTGCCACAAGATATCCGAGCCTTGAGTATTAGAGAAGTTGATGCTAAATTCAATATTATTCAAAATTCAAAAATCAAGGAATATTTATATCTGTTTACTTATGGAGAAAAATGTCATCCATTTTGTGCACCTATAATGACTACTATTTTAGATGATTTAGATATTGAACTTATGCAACAAGGCGCTAAGCTTTTTTGCGGTAAAAATTATTTATGGTCTTATTGCTACAAACCTACCGAAAGTGGTATTTATACACGTAATATTCTGCAATGTGAGTTGATAGAAAATGATATATATACAGCTAATTACTTTCCTGAAAAGTCATACATTCTAAGAGTTAAAGGAAAAGGCTTTATGCGAAACCAAATTCGATTAATGATGGGGACACTCATTGATTTAGGTAAACACAAATTAACATTACAAGATGTTAAAGATAGTTTAGTCCCAGAGAGTAGAATTAAGATGGATTATATTGCACCTGCTTCAGGGCTAATTTTAAACTCGGTGGAGTTTGAGTAATTCTTTATAAGTGTCTAATTGCTCTATTGTACATTTTTGTTGTAAATTCATATTTGGATAACGATTCCAAAAGCATAAAGTCCACCATGTATAGCAAAAATAATAGAGACATTAAATAATTTTATCTTTGTTAAGATCTTAATAAAAGTTCCGATTGATTCGGGACTTTTTGTATTTTAGAATTTTATTAATACCATTTTTGCATTGAAATTACTGTAAAAGAAAATGATGATTTTTTTCTTTAGACGAAATAGAAAAATAAAGCATAGCCTTAGTTACGATTTCTTTTTATGTTGAAGTAGAAAGGAAAAAAGGGCGTTTTATTACGGTTATTTCAATGCAGAAATGGTATAAACATCAGAAAATCCTATGAGTATTAGAATTTCAAAATCTATTTTAACATTTTTACAAAAATTAGAAAAGAATAATAACCGAGATTGGTTTAGTGAAAATAAGTTAGAATTTAGTGCTAATCAAGATGAGATAAAGCTTTATTATAAAACTATTTTTGAGAATTTAAATAAACATGATGATATTGATAAGTTCAAGATATTTAGGATTTATAGAGATGTGCGTTTTTCAAAAAACAAATTACCCTATAAAACACATTTTAGTGGTTGGTTTCATAGAACGAAACCGAGATTAAGAGGGACTTATTATTTGCACATTCAACCCAATAATCAAAGTTTTCTTGGTACAGGCTTTTGGCAACCTAATAAAGAAGATATGATTAGAATTAGAAAAGAATTTGAAATGGACGATTCTGAAATCAGAGCCATTCTTGCTGATAAAAATTTTAATAGTATTTGGGGAGATTCTTTTGTTGGCGACGAAGTTAAATCTGCTCCTAGAGGATTTGACAAAGACCATAAAGCCATAGATTTAATTAAGAAAAAACAATTTACATTTACTAGAAAATTTACTGATGAAGAAGTTCTTAGCGCAAATTTTTTAAATGAAATAGATGAGTCTTTTAAAGCTATTAGACCATTTTTTGATTACATGAGTGATGTTTTAACTACAGATTTAAATGGGGTTTCTTTGGTAGATTAAAGCTTATATTACTGTTCTAAAAAATCAAGAATATTTCATTTAAAGTGGAGGATGAGTAGTTGTTTTATTAGATATTGAAAAAACTTCAATCAAAAGTCCATAATTACTATAGCATTCAAACAAACTAAAAACAGCCTTAATTTATATAAAATTAGCCAACCAAGTTCTTAATTCATAAAAATTTTGAGGTGCTACACCATGACCAACAGGAAATTCTGAATATGTATGGTTAATGTTTAAATTGCTTAAAAACGGCGAGTTTTGTCTAGCCCAAGCTACAGGAATAACTTGGTCAGCGCTCCCATGAGAACAATAAAAATTTAAATGAGAATAATCTTTGTTATGCAAATCGTTTAATAGTATATCTTGATTTATATAACCACTTAAAGCGATAATGTTTTTTACTTTTTCTGGATAACTAAGTGCCACAGCATAACTTAAAATACTACCCTGGCTAAAGCCTAACAATGAAATGTTCTTTCTGTCTACAGGGTAAGCAGAAGCTACTTCATCAATAAATTTAGCAATAAGATCTCTTGAAGCTATAGCTTGCTCGTTATCACTCCATTTTCCTTTGTCTGCATCAAAATTAATAGCATACCAAGCATTACCATAAGGTTCCATGGGGTATGGTGCTTTAACTGAGATTATAAAAAGTTCTTCGGGTAATTCATTAGCAAACGAGAATAAGTCGTTTTCATCACTACCATAACCATGTAATAAGATTAATAATGGAGCGTTTTCAGTAATGTTGGATTTACGAATAATATGTTCTAATGAAAGTGTTGTATCTGGCATTTTACTGTCCTAAGTTTTTAAATATTCTCTGGTATATAGCGCCTACTAACGGAATGGGGTGAGCCTTTCTACTTAAGGCATTAATAAAACCATAAATAAAAAGTATGGCAAAAAACATATAAAAGCTAGAGGTAACCAACCAACTATTAAAACTACCTGTAATATAGCCTAAAGCAAAAAAAGTAAGCCATAAGCCCAAAGATTGTCTAATGTGGAAACTTGCAAAAGCACTTTTTTTCCCTTCTTCATTATTCATATAATACGCTACTATAACACCAATTAGGGTCATGTAACTTATTATGGCATTCTGTCTACCGCTTTCAATATCTTGCTCTGTCATTATTATGATTTTAAAACCGTTTGATTGTTTGCAACAATACCATATACTTTTCCTTTTAAAGATTCGTTTTCAAAAATGGCATTTTTAGATTTTGAAACGATATCATTTTTTGAGAAAACATATTTAATATCAGGGTTAAAAAGGGAAAGATTTGCTTTATTTCCCAAAGCTATTGATGGGGCTTCTAAACCAAACCTAGATTTTCCACGAGTTAATATCTCGATGGTTTTTTTAATAGTGAATATAGATTGTAGTGCACCAAATGCACTTTCTAAACCAATAGTGCCGTATTCGGCGTGATCAAACTCTATTTTTTTAAGTTCTATATCAATGGGGGTATGGTCGGTAGTTACCATGTCTATAGTACCATCTTTAACACCTTCTATTAAAGCGTCTATATCTGATTGAATTCGTAATGGAGGGAGTACTTTAAAATTTGTGTCAAAATCATTTAAATGCGCATCAGTAAAATAGAGATTATGTATAGCAACACTACATGTTACATCTAGTTTTTTGCTTTTTGCAACTCTTATTAAATCTGCAGATTTGGCAGTGGATATGGTAGGGATATGCAATTTCCCTCCTGTGTATTCAAGCAAAAATAAATCTCTTGCAATTTGTAATTCTTCGGCTAATGCTGGTATACCTTTTAAACCTAACGTAGTACTGGTTATGTTTTCATTCATAACACCATTAGTAGAAATTTTACATTCTTGAGGAAACGAACATACTAAACCGTTAAAATTACTAGCGTACTGTAGTGCAATTTTTAGAAGGTTAGGATTTCGTATAGGCTTTTTATAATCATAAAATGCTACAGCTCCTGCGGTGGTCATATCATACAGTTCGGCTAAATCTTCACCTTTAGCGCCTATGGTTAGTGCTCCTATGGGCAATAAGTTTACCGCATGGTTATGAGCTTTTGAGTTTACAAAAGTTATGTGCGCATTAGAGTCTATTACAGGGTTTGTATTGGCATTTACAGCAACCGATGTAAATCCAGATAACGCAGCCGTTTTAAGTCCGTTTTTAATCGTATCACGTTCTTCAAAACCGGGCTCTCCAAAGCTTACACTACTATCAAACCAGCCTTGAGAAATGTGTAAATTATCAAAACTTATTTCTTGATAATCTTTAGGTGTTTTAATGTTACTTGCAATTTTGGTAATTATACCATCTGTAATAAGTAAATCTTGAGTGGTATTATGAAACTCGCTTTTGGAATCTAATATGGTGGCAGATTTTATAAGTATGTTCATTTAAAGAATTTTAAGATGACCATTTCGATAATTAATAATACTAGTGCAAAAATAGCAAACCATTTCCATAGCGCATTAACTTTTGCATCACTTTTTATAGCATCGAAAATCTCAGAAATAGAATCACTAACATATACTTGGTTAGAGACAGATAATTTTCGGTAAGTTAAATCACTTTCGGTTCTACTATAATTATAGCTAACGTTTTTTATAGTTTCAACGTTGTTAACTATTTTATATGTTGCTGCACTAGAAGGGGTTTCAGAAGTACTAACAATAACTTTTTTGTTAAAAAGTTGCTGTTTAGGGATAATATTTTCTTTATCGCTAATAATAGATAAAACGGCATCTTGTTGTAATTGCGTTTCTACTTCAAAAGTGTTTTCATTACCAATAGTATAATATAACTCAGGTATTTTAAAACTTTGCTTTGCTATATTATAAAACGTTGGTACAATTAAAGGTGAATTTTTAAAACTAGAATTTTTGTCGTTCAAAGCCGATGTAAAGACAAATGTATTTTTGTATTGTCCTAAAAATAATTTACCATCTTCAAAACTTAAAACAGAGGCTATATTTTTTGAGTTTAATCCATAATAGTTATTAACTTTAGGATACTGAAAATTCTTCACTTGTTTTTCAAAGACACCCTTGTTATAGAGTGTATGGGCGTAATTGATTGTGGTTACACGTTTTTCTGATGGTACTAAATCACTAAAACTTATATTGTTCTCTTCTAATAAAGTATTGTATGAAGAGACATTGATATCTGTTGAAGGTACAATAATAACCCATCCACCTTGGCTAGTAAATTGCTTTAAAGCAGAAACTAAAGCTAAAGGAACCGTTTTTAATTCATTTAAAATGATTAAGTTTTGGGACTCTATAAGATTATAGTTTAACTGATTTTCTTTAGTTGCAGTATAATAAAACTCGTCTTGTTTGTATATGCGTCGCAAATACCCATCATCGGCATTATTTATTGATAAAACATTGACTTTAGAGGTGTTATTAATATTAAAAAACAAGTTGTTGTCAAATTGTAAATGGGTATCTGAAATCGATATTTTACCATTGATAACTTGATTAACGGGAAGTGAAAATGTAGTTTCAGCTTTTTTGTTTATAGCTACAGATGTTTTTGCTATTAATTGTTCGTCATTATATAAGGATACTGGCAAATTATCTACAACAATACCACTGTTTTTAAGTTGTACTTTTAATGTTATAGATGTAGGATTGGTTTCAGAAATAAAAGCACTATCTATAGCAATGTTATTTGTATTTACTGGTGATAATTTTACAAGGTGTAAATGCGTAAGCGAATCAGTTTTTAAATTTAAAAGACTATGATCTTCTTGAAAATCTGAAATAAAAATCAAATTTTTTTGAGTTCCTTTTTCTTTACTAAGTATTGTTTTACTTTTTAATAAGGCTGCTTCTGTAGTTAATTTATTTGAAGCATAGCTTAATTGTAATAAATCGTTTTTTATTGCTTTTATAGTTGTATTTCTATAGGTGTTGTTATTTGTAATTATAGATATGTTTTCGTCTTCGGGGACATTACTTATTACATCCTGTATAGCACGTATTAAGAGTTCTCCTTTGTCTCCTTTGGCTTGCATGCTAAAGGAATTGTCTAAATAAATAACGGTTTCTTTTTTTGTTTTAAACGTATTATTTTTAGAGGTATATGGTTGTGCAAATGCTAAAACTAAAGCTGCTAAAAGTAATAATCTAGTACAGAGGATTAACCACTTTTTTATAACGGCACTTTTACGGGTTTGTAGTGTAGCTTCTCTTAAAAAAGCAACATTAGTAAAATCTACTTTTTGAAATTTCCGTAACTGAAATAAATGGACAATTATAGGTATAAGCAGTAAAAATAAAGCGTAAAGAAGTTCTGGGTGTTTAAACTGCATGTTTTTTTAGATTGAACAAATATAGAAAATGCAAATGAATTTTTAAATACCCTTTTTTGCTAATTAAGTTTTAATTGTAAAAATGTCTCATTATTATAATGTCCAACCTAATTAACAAAAGAAAATATAATCTTCTTTAGGTTTCATATTTAGAGTGTCCATATAAGTTTTAATTTCTATTTGAGCCGTTTTATTAGCAACGGTAATAATACTTTGAGGATTTTTAACAGCGTTTAAATATTCAAATGGTTTCAATAATTTACCATAAATATCTCGTCCAATTTTATTGGGGTTGTCACAAATCCATTGAAAAGGAATATTGTTATTAATAAGTTTTTTTGCAATGTTTTTTCCTTTGTTGCCCGCTCCCCATACTATTAGTGATTTGTTTTGGTCGTAATCTAATTCTAAAAAATATTTTAATTTTAAATCTATAAAGTGATTCTCAGCATAATGTATATGTGTTCTAGATGTACGAGAATTATAATCTCTCCAATGGTGTAATACTTCTTGGCTAGCAATACATTTAAGATTGTATTTGTAAAACCTAAATGCTAAATCGTAATCTTCTGGATAACAATTAGAATTAAAGGCATTACAAGTTATTAAGTCGTCTCTATATACCATCCAACATGGTGATGGAATAACACACTCTTTATAAATTTCAGAATAATTAAGTCCTTTGCTTGTTAAGCCATTCAGCCAGATTTCATAGTTTTTGTAGCCAGATTTTATACCATCTTCAGAAAAATAATGCACTTGACCAATGGCAACATGTTTTGGACCATGAGTCATTAAATTATTAGCTAAAACTTCTATTTTATGAGGTCTCATAACATCATCACTATCCATTCTAGTTACAAATTCGCCTTTACTGAGAGAAAAGGCTAATTTTAGAGCATCAATGATACCGCTCCCAGTGTTTTTTAAAAGCGTAATTCTTGAGTCTTTTTTTGCATAACCTTCAACAATACTGTAACTTAGGTCTGTAGAAGCATCATCTACAATAAGTAACTCCCAATTAGAATATGTTTGGCATAAAATAGATGTTATACAATCATCAAGATAAGCTTCGGTATTTTTAAAAGGTATTAATATGCTAACTAGGGGAGTGTTCATCATGCGAATTTAACAAAACCTTAGCACAAAATATATAGTATAATAGTAATTTCGATTTTAGTTTTAAAAACAAAAACAGACATGAATTTAAGATTTTTTTCAGCATCGGCCTTAGCAGGTATCTTATTAGCTAGTTGTAGTTCAGCAAATAAAACAAGTAACGATTTAGCGACTCAATTACCCATTGAAACAGAAATTAATTTAACAAACATAAGCGATGATAAAGCTCCTGTGATTATTAATCCTGGTAGATTTACAGAAGAAACAATTACATACAGGTTGCCAAGGGTCATTCCTGGTACATATTCTGTAAGTGATTTTGGTAAATATGTTGATGATTTTAAAGCTCTAGATTATAAAGGTAACCCATTACCTGTAACCAAAGTAGGGGATAATTCTTGGAACATAACAAACGCTAAACAATTAGATAAAATAACGTATTTAGTTAATGATACATTTGATACTGAGATTAATGGTGGTATAGGTAAAGAATCTCCATTTTCTCCATCTGGAACTAATATAGAACCTAATAATTATGTGCTTAATTTGCATGGGTTTATTGGTTATTTTGATAGTTTAAAGAACAATCAATACAAGTTAAATGTTAATGCGCCCACAGCTTTTGTTCGTACTTCGGCATTACAAAATGTAAATTCTAAAACAAGCGAAGATGGTAAAAACACAATAACAAGCTATGTTGCTAATAGGTATTTTGATATTACCGATAACCCAATGATGTATGGTAATTTGGATGTTGAAGAATTTGAGGTTGGCGATATAAAAATTGTACTGAGTGTATATTCTCCAAATAAAATTCACACAGCTGCATCGCTTAAAGAAACTGTTTTTAAAATGATGCAGGCACAAAAAAAGTTTCTTGGTGATATAAATGCGACACCGCGTTACGATATTTACTTGTATTTATCAGAAGGAAAAGAAGATTCCCCAAAAGGTTATGGTGCTTTAGAGCATCACACATCTACAGTTGTTGTTTTGCCAGAATCTATGGGTGAAGCTCAAATGGCAGAAAGTATGATAGATGTGGTTTCTCATGAGTTTTTTCATATTGTAACACCATTAAGTGTACATTCTGAAGATGTTCATTATTTTGATTTTGATAAACCAACTTTTTCTAAGCATTTATGGATGTATGAAGGTGTTACAGAATATTTTGCAACCTTATTTCAAGTTAATCAAGGCTTAGTAGAAAAGTCGGATTTTTACAACAAAATAATGAGTAAAATAGCAGGCTCTAAGCGTTTAAATGATGCTATGAGTTTTACTATAATGAGCGAAAATGTTTTAAAAGCTCCCTATAAAGACCAATATTTAAACGTATATCAAAAAGGTGCTTTAATAGGTATGTGTATTGATATTTTAATGCGAGAAGAGAGTGAAGGTAACCGTGGTATTTTATCCTTAATGAAAGAACTTTCCAATAAATACGGAAAAGATAAACCCTTTGAAGATGATAAACTTATTGATGAAATTGTTTCTATGACCTACCCATCATTACAAGCATTTTTTGACACACATGTTATTGGAGATACGCCTATTAACTATAATACTTTTTTTGAGAAAGTAGGCTTAGAGTTGGGACAAGTAAAAACAGAAGCTAATTATTTAATGCTTAATGGTGCGCCTATGGTAACAGGAGATCCTGTAAAAGGCACTATTTTTTTTACAGAAAGTGTGTTGCAAAATACTTTTTGGGTAGAACAAGGCGTAAAAGCTAAAGATGTTATTAAATCTGTAAATGGTACTCCACTAACTTTTGACAATGCAAATCAGGTATTAGGAGAAATATTTAACCTAAAACCTGGTATGGATATAGAAGTTAAACTTAGAAGAAACAATAAAGACTTTTTAATAAAAACAAAAACCACCCCAGTGTTTGTTAATGTGGATGGTTTAGTAGAAAAGGCAAATGCTACAGATGCTCAAAAAGCATTACGTAAGGCTTGGTTAAAAGTCTAAGAGCAATAGTATACTTTAAAGTTAAAGCGCCCCTTCACGTTTTTTGTGAAGGGGCTTTTAAAATAAACTCAGACGCTTACTTGCTCCTTACGTATTTTTTTTCTCTTTCATATTTTGCGGCTTTCCCTTTAGATAACGAATTAGTAATAAAGTTTCGTAAATCATCATTAGCCGAAATTAAATCGTCTTTGCGTAAATACATCATATGGCCACTACGATATCCTTTAAATGTAAAGCGATCTTTCATTTTTCCACTTGGGTCTACTTGCCACATCGTATATTTTGCACCAAAGTAAGTGG
Organism: uncultured Algibacter sp.; assembly: GCA_947499935.1. Taxonomy (GTDB): domain Bacteria; phylum Bacteroidota; class Bacteroidia; order Flavobacteriales; family Flavobacteriaceae; genus CANMQH01. The sequence continues at coordinate 88,378 of CANMQH010000015.1, forward strand.
TAGCTCCATCATAGTAACCAGATTGCACTAATACTTTTAAATATGGGTTCTTAGCCATGGCTTGTCGTAAACCATCACGCGTATTATTATTTCTTCTATCCCAAGGATGCACATCACCAAAAACATTGTATTTAATATCGGTTTTAAAATTTAAATGTGTTCTTATGTAGTAATTAATAGCTGGTGCAAATGCATGATTCCAAGTTGTTAGTTCTGGGCTATATTCTGGACCATCTCCAGTTTCTCTTTTATCAATACCCAAATATCTAGAATCTAAACGGCCAATAGTTTGCCCCGTTTTATCACGCAGTAATTCTTTCCAGAAAAACCTTGTTGGTACATCTAAATTATTTTGTAAAATAGATTTTTTACTCAACCCAGAAAAGTAAGCCATTTTTTTAGCAACACTTTGTTTTTCTTGTTCCGTTATAAAACCACCTTTAGCTAAAGCAGGCATTAATGTTTGTATGGCATAATCTTCAGATTCGGGTAAAATATCTAATAAATCCTTCTGTTGTAATTCTGGAGATAATGCTTTTTGGTACCATGCTGCAGCTGTAAAATAGGGTAAATTTAAAGCCGAGTACACAGGTTGCGATGTATTGTACAATTTGTAATCTGCTGGAGACACTAAAATAACCCCATTTAAATACATCCATTGGCTGTTTTGTAACTCATTAGCTAACCCCATAACACGAGTACCGCCATAACTTTCTCCAATAATGTATTTAGGAGATTCCCATCTGTTTTTTCTGGTTACAAATGTATTCATCCATTCGGCTAAATATTTAATATCTGCATTGATACCAAAAAATGTTTCACGTTTGGGTAAATCACCATCTTTATTTTCAATCATTCTTGAGTAACCTGTATTTACAGGATTAACATAAACTATATCTGCAATATCTAAAATAGAATTAGGGTTATCTTTTACACCATAAGGTTGTAATGGGTAACCTTCGTCATCCATATTGAGAACTTTAGGCCCAGTATAAGCAATATGCATCCAAACCGAAGCAGACCCAGGGCCTCCATTAAACGAAAAGATTAAAGGTCTGTTAGCTTTGTTTTTTACATTGTTACGCTCGTAATATGTGTAATAAAGTGTTGCTATAGGTTCGTCTTTACCATTCCAAACGGGTTGTGTACCAGTAGTTGCCGTATATGCAAAATTAGCGCCTTTTATAGTTGTATTGTGGTTTGTAATAACCATAGTATCTGTTGGTATCTTTCTTTTTTGTGAAAAGGCAAATACAGTAGAGATAAGTAATAATAGTGTTAATTTTTTTTTCATGAGTAGCGCATGGATTTATAGACTCTATAAAGATAAATAAAACAAATGTTAAAATCCTTCAAAAACACCTAAACCAAATAAAGCAAAGTCATATTTAACAGGGTCGCTTGGGTCTAATTTTTTTAAAGCAGTATCTAATTCAAGTAAAGCTTTACCATCGTTTTGTTTACGTTTTAAAAGCCCTAATTTTCTGGCTACATTTCCAGAATGAACGTCTAATGGGCATGAGAGCAGAGCAGGTGATAAACTTTTCCAGATACCAAAATCTACACCAGCATTATCTTGTCTTACCATCCAGCGCAAAAACATGTTAATACGCTTAGCAGCAGAATTTTTTAAAGGGTCGCTTACGTGTTTTTGAGTTCTTTGCAAATGTTCTATTTCAAAAAATGTTGTTTTAAATTTTGAAATTGAGGTTTGTAGCGACTGGGTGTCAGCATATTTAGAAAAGACAGATTCTAAGCCATCATGCGTTTTATAAATATGTTTTAAAGACTTTATAAACTGAATGCAATCTTGGCCATTAAAGGTTCTGTGTACAAAAGGTAATAATTTTTCTAAATCCCTTTCCTTGTGATTTAAAACAAAATCATGAGGTGCATTATCTAATAAAGCTATGAGTTTATTTGCATTATTAATAATGCTTTTACGATTTCCCCATGCTATAGTTGCTGTTAAGAATCCAGAGATTTCAATATCTTCCTTTTTTTGAAATTGGTGAGGAATTAAAATAGGGTCACTCTCAATAAACTTTGGGTTATTGTATTGAGTAACCTTGGTATCTAAAAATTCTTTGAGTTCTGCTCTATTCAAAAAAAATAATTATTGATTAACTATTTTACCATCAATCATCCTTAGTTTTCTATCGGCCATATCTGCCAATTTTTTGTTGTGTGTAATAATAACAAAGGTTTGTCCAAACTCATCGCGAAGCTTAAAAAATAGATTGTGTAAATTTTCGGCAGATTCACTATCCAAATTACCCGAAGGTTCATCAGCAAATATTAAATCTGGTTTGTTTATTAGCGCTCTAGCAACGGCTACACGTTGTTGTTCTCCACCAGATAACTCGTTAGGTTTATGGTCGTATCGATCTGATAATCCTAAAAAATCTAAAAGCTCTTTGGCTCGTTTTTCAGCGTCAGCTCTTTTTGTGCCTTTAATAAATGCTGGCAAGCAAACATTTTCTACAGCAGTAAACTCAGGTAATAACTGATGAAACTGAAAAATAAAACCAATATGTTCGTTTCTAAACTTGGCTAAAGCTTTATCGTTTAATGTATTAATCTTTGTATTGTTGATAATGAGTTCAGATTTTTCTGAAACTACAGCCTTATCTAAAGTGCCTAAGATTTGCAGTAATGTTGTTTTACCAGCTCCAGAAGCACCAACAATAGATACAATTTCACCTTTTTTTATTTGAATATCTACACCCTTTAAAACTTGTAAGTTACCGTAGTATTTATGAATGTTTTTTGCTTCAATCATTGACATGAATTATAAGGTGTGAATTTACTACTTTAACATGTTATCTACAATTAAGATTTGTTTTTATTGTTAAGTCCATTTTTAGTTTTATATTTATTTAAAAAAATAATGCCATATAAAAAGTTTGAAGAGTATAGCATCCAAGTTACAGACGATGTTAAAAATAGATACAAGAATATTATTGAAGACCTTGGTGAAGATACAGAACGCGAGGGCTTAATTAAAACACCAGAACGTGCTGCAAAGGCGATGCAGTTTTTAACTCAAGGTTATCAACAAGACCCAGTAGAGATATTAAAAGGTGCCATGTTTAAGGAGTCTTATAACGAAATGGTGATTGTAAAAGATATAGAACTCTATTCGCTTTGCGAGCATCATATATTACCCTTTTTTGGTAAAGCTCATGTTGCTTACATACCAAATGGCCATATTGTGGGGCTTAGTAAATTACCACGTATTATAGATGTTTTTGCAAGACGCTTGCAGGTACAAGAGCGGTTAACTAAACAGGTTTTAGATTGTATAAACGATACTTTAAAGCCGCAAGGTGTTGCTGTGGTTATAGAAGCTTCGCATATGTGTATGATGATGCGTGGGGTACAAAAACAAAACTCAATTACCACAACATCTGGGTTTAGAGGGCAATTTGAGAAAATTGAGACCCGTAACGAGTTTTTAAAGTTAATAGGAAAATAAATTTGGTATGTTTATTGTTTGTAATTTCTTAGAGATTTCCTGCTAATTAGGAAAAATACCATAACATGAATAAATATAAAAAATTATTAATAGGCATTCTGCTAGATGCTGTAGGCTATGTATCTTTTTTAATTCCGGGAATAGGGGAATTTACAGATGCTATTTGGGCTCCAGTTTCTGGTTGGTTAATGACAAAACTGTATAAAGGAAAAGCCGGTAAAGTAGCTGGAATTATAAGTTTTGTTGAAGAAGCATTACCTGGCTTTGATGTTATTCCAACGTTTACATTAATGTGGATTTATACCTATGTTTTTAATAAGAAATAATATATCCAAAATTTAAGCCATTATTAAGTTAAACTCATACGATTACATCTTGAGCGTTTGTAAAACTATTTTCTGATTATTTAGTGCTGTCGTAAAGAATAGATAATCTATACCACCATCGTTAATGTGAAATTTTTTTCGAATTTGCTCAACCGTTTCAGGAAAATTTCTTGTGGTAATATTAGCTTTTTTAATACCGAGTCTTTTTATGTTTTTCTTATTATAAGCTATGCTTTTTTCAATTTTAAATCGTCTTCCAGGAAAATCAATTAAAGTATCGCTAGTATATAAATGCGCATGCTTTTGAAGTTTAAAAACACCTAGTTGTTTAGAGATTTGATTAAATGCACCTGCTTTTAATATGGCTGAATTGGGTTCGTATAAATAGGTGAGGGGGTTACTGTACAATGCCTCGTCTTGTTTTTCATCATGTAGTAAAAAATTAAAATAACTAGGGGCTCTGTTTTGTAAATTAACGGTTTTAATTGCGATTTGTGCTTTGTATCCAGCTTCTAAAATCCAAAGTAATTCTTTTACATCATTGTTAATAGCAACAACATGAATTGCTTTTACATGTTTTAACTCGCCAATACCAACCGAAATATCTAACAATGGCGAGGTTTTAACCATAATATGGCTTGAGCGTTTAAAAAGCAAATCTATGTGTTCTGGCACATTGGGTAGGCAGTCTTCTAAAAAAAAGACTTTACCTTTATTGTCATGCCTTCTAGATGGGTCTATATAAATCCAATCATAAACAGCATCCGTTTTTTTTAAATAATCAATGCCATTGGTGTTTACTGCGGTTATATTTTTAACATCTAATGACTCATAATTATGATTAACTATCTTAGATAAGTTTTCGTTAATCTCACAGTGAGTAACAGATTTAAATCGTTTTGAAAAATAAAAACAATCGACTCCAAAACCACCAGTTAAATCGATAATGGCTTTGCCTTCTATTAATTCAGATTTATATTTTGCGGTAGCTTCAGACGAGGTCTGCTCTATATTTAGCTTGTTTGGATAATATATATTAGGTGTATTATACCAAGTTGCTAATTTTTTTTTACAGCGTTTTTTGGCTTCAATTTGCTCAATAACATCTTTAGTTTCAACGGATGGAAACGTGACTCCTTTTAGCACTAAACTAGTAATATCTTCATTTATATTATTAGTTATGTATTCCTGAATTTCGGTATTTAAAATTTTAGGATTCAAATGTCGCTATAAATCTTTAGTGAGTTTTTTAACGATTTTATTTTCAGATAAAAATGCTTTTAAAATCACTTTTATAGATGTATAGGCGGGTACGGCAATAATTAAACCAATAACACCAAACAAAATTCCTGTAATTAAAATAACTAAGAAAATCTCTAATGGATGCGATTTAACGCTTTTGGAAAATATTACAGGTTGACTTCCAAAATTGTCTATAAGTTGTCCTATTATAAAAACGACAAATACCCATGAAGTTTTAGGTAGAATAACCTCGCTAAAAGATTCGCCTAAATTACTAGTCATGGTTAGCATTAACATTAAGCAAGCGCCTATTAGCGGCCCAACATAGGGAATAAGATTAAGTAATGCGCATAAAAAGGCTATAACTATGGCGTTTTCTACGCCAACAATTAAAAGGCCTATAGTGTAAATAATAAATAGAATGAGTATTTGAAAAATGAGACCAACAAAATATCTAGATAACAAATCTTTAATTTTATTTGTAGATGTTTTCCATCTCGATTCTTTATTTGCTGGAATTAAAGTAGACAGGCTATTTTCAAACAATCTACTATCTTTTAAAAAGAAAAATGAAATAAAGAGTACAGAAAATAAACCAATACTAAAACTACCTAATCCGCTTACAACGGCGTTTAAAAAATTGGGAATAAGGGCATAATCTATTTTAGATACAATGTTAGATTTTTTTATGGATGTTTCTATATCTGCGGGACTTATATCAAAATATGTAATAATCTCTTTATATAAATCTTCTATATTTTTTTGAAGTTCGTTTATATCTAGTAAAGACAAATTCTGACCTTGCTCTATAACTAAGGGTATAAATAAACCGACCAACCCTAAAAAAATACTTACGAGAATTACCATGGCCACAACAACCGCTATTGTATTTGAAAATTTTAAGCGATGCTCAAAAAATAAAACAATGGGTCTACCAATAAGCGATATTACTGCCGATATTGCAATATAGCCAATAACCGATTTTATTTGAAATAGTAGATAAGCCAACAACATTACACCAAGACTTATAGCTAAAGCTCTTAGAATACCGTTAGAAATGGTTTTAGATGTCATGATGTAAATATATAAAACTGTTTACAAAAGTTGCTTTGTTATTTCGTATAGCGCAATATTTGTAGCTTGAACAACATTCATACTACTATTTTGACCGTACATGTTAATATGCGCAATGGTATCAGATGTATTAAGTATAGCTTCAGAAACACCAAAATTTTCATCACCAATAATGAGTGCAATGGGCGTATTTTTTAAAAACTGTATCGTATTAATTGGACGACTGTTATTTGTTATTTCTAATGATATTATTTGGTAACCTTTAGCTTTTAAATGGTTTATCACCTCTATAGCAGATTTGCAAATCTCGTAGTTAACCACTTTTTCTGTAGCTCTTGCGGTTTTAATCATTTTTCTACCAAGTACAATATCGTCACCACAGAGTATTAGCTTTTCTATACCAAAAGCATCGGCTGTTCTAAATAAACTTCCAATATTTGGAGCATTGGTAACATTATCGCAAACTAAGCATATTGGGAAAAAATGTTTTTCAAATTTGTTAGTGTCGTGTGTGAGTTGCAAATGGAACTATTTTGTATTAAACGTATATGAGTTTAGTTTTCGAAAGCATACTTAATAATATTTGCTCCCATTTCTAGTGCTTTTTTTCTAACCTCTGGATTGTCGTTGTGTACTTCTGGGTCTTCCCAACCATCTCCTAAATCGCTTTCGTAAGTAAATAATAAAATAAGTCGATTTTCATGAAATAACCCAAAAGCCTGAGACCGTTTGCCATCATGTTCATGTATTTTTGGTAATCCTTTTGGGAATTTATAGGCTGTGTTAAAGATAGCATGAGTAGCAGGTAATTCTACTAAATCTTTATCTGGAAATACTTTTTTAAGCTCTTTTGTAACATAAGGTTGCATACCGTAATTATCATCTATGTGTAAAAAACCTCCAGAAATTAAATAGTTTCTCAGGTTTTCGGCATCATCATCACCAAAGAATACATGACCATGCCCAGTCATGTGTATAAAGGGAAATTGAAAAATATCTGTGCTCCCCACTTCAACATTTTGAGGTTTAGGGTTTATTTTAGTGCCTATGTTGTTATTGCAAAATTTTATAAGATTTGGTAAGGCCGTAGGGTTGCCATACCAATCACCGCCGCCTTTATATTTTAAAATAGCTAAGTCTTGTGCATGGCTTAACAAAAAGAAACTGAAACAGATAATATAGGTTAGGGTTATTTTAATCGTCATCATAACTTCAAAAATATAAAGAAATCTTTTTGAAACTTATGTTTTTAAGATTTAATTTGTGTTACATTTTTAAATATATAGTTGCTATGAGTGTTTATTTTTTTTAGTGCCCAAGCGCTCAAAATCAATACCATTTTTATCTAAAAAGCAAAAATCTATAATAAATTCGTTTAATGAAGAATCATTATTGTCTATACTCAGGTTATTTATGTAGATTTTAGTAGTTTTCTGTCTGTAAAACCCCATTCTAACGGTTATGGTATTTACTGGTAATTTGATTTTAAATTTATATTTAGAACCTTCATATTCAAAAGGAATAATTAAAAGCGAAGTGTGTTTAGTCACGCTTTTGTATTTGTGTAATTTATCTTTAAAAGATTGGTGTGGGTTATAGTAAATAGAATCATCATTGGGGTTTAATTCTTTATCATAAACATCAACAGGAACACTTTCAGAGTGTGAGAAATCTTCAACAATAACATCGTCTAAATTTATAATTATAAAATTTGTATTATTTGCATAATGAATTTGTAATTCTTTTTTTATTCTATCATTGGCGTTGCCATAATGTGTTTTTAAGACAAAAAGGATTATCAAAATTATAATGCCAATACTAATAAATACTATTGAACTTGTCATGTTTTATTGACTATATCTACTTAATAAAGTTTTATTTAAATCTATTCTATTTTTAGTTTGTAATGATAAAATAAAGTGTCTAAAGGCTTTTTTGTAAGTGGTTTAATAGAGTCAAGTTTATTTTGTTTTAAGTCTATGTCATATATATAATCTTGCGGAGTATAACGCTTACTTATTGGAATAATCACTTCTTTTGTTTTGGGTAGATATTCAAATGAAACATCTCTTAATCTTTTATTATTAGATTGCACAACATAATATTTTAATATTTTATTTTTTTTAATAATGAATAGGTTAAGCTCAGTTTCCAAACTCAAATTTCCACCATAAGCAACTATTAAATACGTTTTCTTTTTAATTTTTTTTATTCTATTAACTACAATACTATTATCTATTAAATTATATCCTTCATCATCTTTTATATTGATAAATGGTTCGTGATAAGAAAATTTAAATTTGTGTTTTCTGTTTTTTATAATGACACTGTCTATGCCTTCATCAAAAGCGATAAAATTTTCAGCTAAAACTTTACCGTCTTCAGATTTTCGCTCATAAGTTTCTTGAGCATTGACAAAACCAGATAATAATATTAAAAAGATTAAAGCGTTTTTCATGCTGTTAAGAACTAGTTTGATTTCTAGAAACGCTAAGTTATTCATTTAATTTTAATAGGATATGGTAAACACAGCTTGAAAATTTTTTAGATTTTTGGTTTTAGTATTGTTGAAATATTTGATATGATTATCGAAAACAACTTCTTTATATTTCTCCCTTTTATAGTCTAGCGTGTATACTTTATTTTCAAGAATATGATTTTCTTCTCTTGGTTGTAGACTTCCCTTTTTTAGGACACCTTAAAATTCGACAAATAATTATTATTTAGCCCAGATTTGATGAAGAATTTA
>CANMQH010000016.1 GCA_947499935.1 uncultured Algibacter sp.
TAATCTCCAAATAAGCTTTTTTTCCCATGCTTAAATATACAAAATATATACGGCGCTAAATAACTATATTGGTATTATTTGAGGTTTTAAAATTTTAATAAGTCTTTTTACACCCAGATTATTAAAAAATAAAAAGCTGTATGAAAACTAAAGTTTTCATACAGCTTTTTAACAATTAGCTTTGACTTCGTACTACTTAGCTTCGATTAATTCTAAGTCTACGATTTTGTTACTTGCCCCTTCATTTGAGGTTTCGTCTGTGTCTGCTACAGACTCGTATGAAATGGAAAATGACTGACCCTTAAATTCATCACCACTCAAGTCATACTTAGCCTTAGCTTCGTCGCTAATAAGCTCAAACGCCATAGCATTTGAATCTGTATCCATGAAGTTATAAACTCCATTTTCGTAACCTGCATAAATGGCCACCACCGTTTCAGTGTTTTGATTGATGCTCGTTGTTGCTGTTGTTAACAATGCAAATAATGCAATACATAATGTTTTCATGTTTTTTGATTTTAATGTTATGCCTTAGTTACGGGCTTATACTTTTTACGGATGCTTATATGTTACTTTTTAAGAAAACTTTAAGACAAAACGTGTCATTCAACGTTTTTTTAACACTTATAGCGATAAAAAATGCTTTTTTATCAATTTAATTAACGAACACCAAACATGGCAAAGCTTTGTTTAAAACTTCTAAAAAAACTGACATTAGCAAACTAAAGACACTATCTACATTGCAAGAGGCTTTCAATATACAAAAACAGAAAGTTTATTATTTTAATTATGTCAAATCAATCTTTTATCTACATCGTAAATTATACTATTTTTATTGCTAATCATAATTCTGAAATTAAATACTTATCGCACAAGATAATTAGCATACAAAAAATCACCTTATTATTGGAATACTTTTAATTTTTCTGATATTCCAGAATCCCAAAATAAGAAAATATAATGTTTTATATGCTTTTTGGGATGCTAATTGTTTCGATTATTATATTTTTAAAGCCTAAACTAAAGTTATAAGACGATGACTGAAACGCTTAGGGAGTTTTTAGAAAAAAAAGGTTATACAAAAGTTAAACTACACCTTACTAAAACCAACCATTTTGAAATAAAAGCCAAAATAAATGGCCAACAAGGTCTATTTATTTTAGATACTGGAGCATCAAACTCATGTGTTGGCTTTGAAGCTATAGAAACTTTTAAATTAAAAGCAGAAGATTCTATGATTAAAGCTGCTGGGGCTGGAGCTATTGATATGGACACTAAAATGGCTAAAAAAAATAAGATTAAAATTGGAAAATGGTCTAACAACAAAGTCGTTTTAGTTTTATTTAATCTTACGCATGTTAATACAGCTCTTATAAACCATAATTCTAAACCTGTTGATGGTATTATTGGTGCCGATATATTAAAAAAAGGAAAAGGCATAATAGATTACCAAAAGAAATATCTATATTTAAAATTATAAATTAATAGCTAACTATCCCTCTAGTCCTAAATGAATACTTCTATTGTAATAGCAGATGACCATCCGCTTATGCTACGCGGTCTAACTGATTTTTTAACTTCAAAAGGTTTTAATATTATTGGAAGCGCCAAAGATGGAAACGCTGCCTATAACTTAATTGTAAAATTAAAGCCTGAAATTGCCATACTAGACATACGAATGCCACATAGAACCGGTTTGGAAATTGCCGAAGCATGTAAAAAAAATGATTTAGACACAAAAATAATACTGTTAACATTTGACAAGGAAGAAGATGTTTATGACCAAGCCATAGAGCATGGTGTATATGGTTATATTTTAAAAGAATTTGCTATTGAAGAAATTGAAACCTGTATCAGTAATGTTGCTAATGGTAAATCGTATTTTAGTGAAGAAATTGCATCTTATCTTAATGCAAGTACATTAGAACAAAAACCTGATAAACTTGATTTACTCACAAAATCTGAATTAAGAATAGTTAAACTAATTTCTGAAAATAAAACTAGCCAAGATATAGCAGATGAGTTGTCTATATCTGTAAGAACCGTAGATAAACACCGAAGTAATATTGTTTCTAAATTAGGGTTAGACAATAAGCCCACATCACTTTCTATCTGGGCAAACTTAAACAAAGCATTTTTATAAAAATACGTAGAAGTGCGTATTTTTTAAACCGATGGCCTAACATATCTTTACAGTGCTATTAATTAGTTCTTAGGGAGAATTAAAGAAAGCTCTAAATTGTAACGATTTAGAGCTTTCGCTTTTTTATACTATTTATACTTTTCTAATTATTGCAAACGCTTCTATACCTATGTTTAGATAACAACAATTTTACTCTAATTCTGTTTTTTAATATTTTAATTTCATTAGCAAAGCGTATACTATCAAAAATATAAGGCAATGGTTTTTATATTATGAATATTATAGACACTTGGCTTTAACTTTATTGATTTCTTCTAATAACTTTCATTATAAATCTAACTAAGTTATTATTACATAAGTGGACATTATTTAAAATCTTATTTAAACGTTTAACAATCATATTCTAAAAAATACGTAGAAGTACGTATTTGATAAATCGATTGTCTAGTATACCTTTACCATGCTATTAATTAGTTCTTAGGGAGAATTAAAGAAGGCTCTAAATTATAACGATTTAGAGCTTTCACTTTTTTATATCATTTCGTATTTTAATTAAGAAAATTACATGCTATACAGGTTATCACAAAATACGTAGAAGTGCGTATTTTTTTTTATTTGGGTGTAAACTACCTTTACAAAACAAGTTATTCATATAATATGATTTTTAAATACTTCATATTATTACAATAAATATTTAACTAAATAATACTGAATCCAACAATGGTAAATCCAGCAATGAAAAAAGAAAGCTACATACCTAATAAAATATGTCTCATAGGACTATTTGTATTGGTTATTTTAGTTATTTCTATAAATATTTTTATGTGTTTTAGTTAGTAAAAGAGAAAGTAGTGTAATCACTAACAAAAAAAAGGCATTACATATAATTATGCAATACCTTTTTTATTTCTCTTTTGCGTTATAACTATAACTCTAATGCTTTTTTTACATCATTATCCATCAATAACTCTATTGGATTCTCTAAAGCTTCTTTTACAGCTACCAAAAACCCAACACTTTCTTTACCATCAATAATTCTGTGATCATAAGATAAAGCGACATACATAATAGGTCGTATTTCAACTTTACCATCTATAGCTACAGGACGTTCTATGATATTGTGCATACCTAAAATACCACTTTGCGGCGGATTAATTATTGGCGTTGACAACATGCTACCAAATACACCTCCGTTAGTGATTGTAAAAGTACCACCAGTCATCTCATCAACAGTAATTTGACCATCTCTAGCACGAAGTGCTAAACGTTTTACTTCAGACTCTACACCTCTAAAACCTAAATGCTCTGCGTTTCTTATAACAGGAACCATTAAACCTTTTGGTCCTGAAACTGCTATACTAATATCACAGAAATCATAAGAAAGCATTTCTTTACCATCAATCATAGAGTTCACGGCAGGATACATTTTTAAGGCTCTAACTACAGCTAGCGTGAAAAAACTCATAAAGCCTAAACTTACACCATGCTTACCTTTAAAGGTCTCTTTGTATGCTTTACGCAACTCAAAAATTGGAGACATGTCCACCTCATTAAAAGTGGTTAACATAGCTGTTGTATTTTTAACTTCTACCAAACGCTCTGCCACTTTTCTGCGTAGCATAGACATTTTGCTTCTAGATGAACCTCGACTACCACCAGCTGGCGTTCCCATAGATGGCACAGCCTTTACAGCATCTTCTTTGGTTATCCTACCGTCTTTTCCAGTTCCAGAAATTGAATGTGCATCCATTCCTTTTTCAGCTAAAATCTTTTTAGCTGCTGGACTAGCAGATCCAGTAGCGTAAGTTTTTGTTTCTGCTACAGGAGCTTTAGGCGCATCTGCTTTGGGTGCATCTTCTTTTTTTTCTGCTTTTGGAGTGTCACCACCTTCAGGTTTTGCAGCACTAGTATCAATTAAACATACTACAGCTCCAACCTCTACAGCGTCACCTTCTTCTGCTTTTAGCGTTATAATCCCACTCATTTCTGCAGGTAATTCAAGAGTCGCTTTATCACTATCTACCTCAGCAATAGCTTGGTCTTTTTCAACATAATCACCATCTTCTACTAGCCATGCAGCTATTTCCACTTCTGTGATAGACTCCCCTGGCGAAGGTACTTTCATTTCTAAAATCATTCTTTATAATTTTAATTGTCTCTTAATTTCTTTATTAGTTATTTTCTTGAAAAACAGCATCAATAACGTTTTGTTGCCTTCTTTTATCTCGTGTATTAGAGCCTGGTGCAGGCACCGAACTATATGGTCTAGAACACACCTCTAACTTTACCAAATCCATACGTTGTAACATATGGCTCCAAGCCCCCATATTCTTAGGCTCTTCTTGTGCCCATACGTAATTTTGAACATTTGGGTAGCGATCAATAATCGCTTGTATATTATCTAGATGCAGAGGAAATAATTGTTCTATCCTAACCAAAGCGACATCGTCTCTATCTAGAGATTCTCTATTAGCTAACAAATCATAATAAAACTTACCTGTGCAAAACACTAATTTTTTTACGTTTTTAGGGTTAATCGAATCGTCTATAACTTCTTGGAATGTGCCTTCTGAAAGCTCTTTTATTGATGATACGGCTTTTGGATGACGTAATAAACTTTTTGGAGTAAATACAATTAAAGGTTTTCTATAATTACGTTTCATTTGACGACGTAATAAATGAAACATATTGGCTGGTGTTGTACAATCTGCAACTATCATGTTATCGTTACCACAAAGTTGTAAATAGCGCTCTATTCTTGCAGACGAATGCTCTGATCCTTGGCCTTCGTATCCATGAGGTAATAATACAACTATGCCATTTTGAGATTTCCATTTATCTTCTGCGGCCGACAAATATTGATCAAAGATTATTTGAGCTCCGTTACTAAAATCTCCAAATTGAGCTTCCCAAATAGTTAAGGTATTAGGATTTGCCATAGCATAACCATAATCAAAGCCAAGTACACCATACTCTGATAAAAAGGAATTATAAATATCCATTTTACCTTTATTTTCAGAATTTGTATTTAGTAAGTTTATGCGTTCTTCAGATATTTCATCACGTAATATAGCATGTCTGTGGCTAAATGTACCACGTTCTACATCTTGTCCAGAAATACGAACGTTAAATCCTTCTTCCATCAAACTTCCGTATGCAAGTGTTTCTGCCATACCCCAATCTAGCGTATCGGTTTCAAAAACCATTTTTTCTCGCCCATTCAAAATTCGCTCTGCTTTACGCAAAAACTTCACCCCTTGTGGAACTGTAGAAACGACTTTAGAAATATTTTCTAAATTAGTTTTTGGATATGTCGTGTCTTCAGGCTCTAACATAGCATCAAGACCCTTACGCTCAAACGCAGACCAGCGCTCTTGCATAAACTCTCTAACCTTGGAAGACTCTGCTTTTTTAGACTTTTCATATTCACGTTCTAAAGTTTCTTTAAACTCTTTAACAATCTGATCGGAATACGATTTATCTATAGTATTTTCTGCAACTAATTTCTCAGCATATATTTTAAATGGATTAGCATGTTTTGATATTTCCTTGTATAATTTAGGTTGCGTAAAACGCGGCTCATCACCTTCATTATGACCATATTTTCTATAGCCTAGTAAATCTATATAAACATCTTTTTTATATCGCATTCTATACTCCAAGGCCATTTCTACGGCGTGTACAACAGCTTCTGCATCATCTGCATTAACATGTAACACAGGAGACAGTGTTACTTTTGCAACATCAGTACAATATGTACTAGAACGCGCATCAAGATAATTGGTTGTAAAACCAATTTGATTGTTTACTACAATATGTATGGTACCGCCAGTTTTATAGCCACTTAATTGACTCATTTGAGCCACTTCATAAACAACTCCTTGACCTGCAATAGCAGCATCTCCATGCACTATAATTGGTATGATTTTAGAATCATCTCCATTATAATCACTATCTATTTTGGCTCTAGTAATTCCTTCTGCTACTGGTGCAACAGTCTCTAAATGTGATGGATTTGGCACAAGGTTCATCTTAATATTTTTACCATTTTGGTATGTTTTATTAAGTGTTAATCCTAAGTGGTATTTTACATCGCCATCAATATCTTCATCTTCAAAATCTTTACCATCAAACTCACTAAACAACTCGTTAACGGGTTTTCTGAAAATATTAACAAGCGTGCTTAAACGTCCGCGGTGAGCCATACCTAAAACACATTCTTTTACGCCATATTTTTCAACGGCATAAAAAAGCACATTACTAAGAGCAGGAATTAAAGATTCTCCACCTTCTAGTGAAAACCTTTTTTGTCCTACGTATTTGGTTTGTAAAAAATTCTCAAACGTTACTGCTTGGTTTAACTTTGAAAGAATATATTTTTTGGTTTCATCTGAAAAATTGGGCTGATTCTTATTTTTATTTAATTGACCCTGCCACCATTTTATAACTTCAGGATTTCGTAAATACATATATTCTACACCAATAGAACTACAGTATACCTGTTCTAAATGTGCTATAATTTGACGTAATGTTTTAGCACCAATACCTAAAATTTCTCCTGCATTAAAAACGGTATCTAAATCAGATTCAGATAAATCAAAATTCTTAATATCTAAAGAAGGCTTATAACTTCTACGTTCTCGTACAGGGTTGGTTTTGGTAAATAAATGGCCACGTATTCTATATCCATCAATAAGTCTAACAACATGAAACTCTTTTTGTACATGCTCTGGAATTTGCGTAGATACGCCTTCTATAATATCTCCAGTTAACCCATAATTTTCGCTTCCAAAATCGTAGCCTTGAAAAAAGGCCCTCCAACTTGGTTCTACAGTATCTGGATTCTCTAAATATTGATCGTATAAATCAGCAAAATATGCTGTATGTGCTGTGTTTAAAAATGAAAATTTATCCATTTGTATTTTTAATATCCCTTGGGTTGGTCTAAATATTTGCCAAAAATACAACTTTTACTAAAATTAAGAGTTTCTTTAACTATATTTATAATCAAATAACACGCATTTAATCTGAATGCGTTATTTTAACATAAGACGTTAATTTTTTGACAAATATTTATTATGAGACGCATAACCCTATCAATAAACAAGATAACAATCTTAGTATTTACCATTATTTTCTTTTTTACTCAATTTGCAAATGCGCAAGAGCCTAAAAGTGTTTTTTGGAGTCATGTAAGGTTTGGAGGTGGCGTTGGGCTTAACTTTGGAGATCAGTTTTTTAGTGGCACTTTAGCACCAAGCGCCATTTACCAGTTTAATGATACTTATGCTCTTGGAGTTGGGCTTAATGCAACGTATAGCAAGCAAAGAAAACTTTACAAATCTACTATTTTAGGTGGAAGTATTATTGGATTATATAATGTATTACCTCAAATACAATTGTCTGGTGAGTTTGAGCATTTAAATGTTAATAGACGTTATGATTCTAATGTAAATATCCCCAATGACAACTACTGGATACCCGCATTATATTTTGGCGCCGGATACAGAAGCCAGAATATAGCTTTTGGTATAAGATATGACGTTATTTATGATGATGAACGAAGTATTTATGCCGAACCATGGGCACCTTTTGTTCGGTTTTATTTTTAACTCTTATAAAAAATCTAGGACGAGTATTTATTTTTAAACCACACTTTTTGCCATTCACGTTTTAGTATTAAAAACGCTATATCATCTGATAATCTAAGTGTATCATCACCATCTAATGCTTTTACGTCGTTTTCTGGCACATCAATAATATATAGTAAATTAAGATATTCTGTAAATTTTTCTTGAATAAGTTTAAATACCGTTTCGTGAAGCATAAGTTTTAAACTTGAAGGCAACACATCTTCATGAAATCCTAAATCTATATTAGCCAGAAGAAAATCTTTATTTAATTGTTGAATTAACTTTTTATATAAAGCCAGGGTATTAGCCTCTTCTATTAAATCGTCAAACGTTTTAGGGAACTGCATTATACCGTTCTTTTCATTAAACTATCACCAAATGTTTTTAATATTTGTTTTTTCTCTTGCGAAATATTCAAAGTACCTAAAACCGCAAATGCTTTATTTGTGTAATCTTCAATAGCTTCTTTGGTTGCATCAGAAGATCCCGAATTAACAAAAAACTGCTTTGCTGTATCAACTTTAGCATTGGTATTATCGGGATTAGAATTAAATAATTGACGAAGCATAATTTTATCCGCTTCGCTAGAAAATTCTAAAGCTTTTAAATATAAATATGTTTTCTTGTTTTCAATGATATCGCCACCAACTTGTTTTCCAAATGTTTTTGGATCTCCAAAAGCATCTAAAAAATCGTCTTGTAACTGGAATGCTATACCTAGGTTTTTACCAAACTCGTATATATTATTTTGGTCTTCTAAAGAGGCGTTAGCAACTATAGCTCCCATTTTCATGGCTGCGCCAACCAAAACGGCTGTTTTATATTCAATCATTTTTAAATACTCTGCAATAGTAACATCATCTCTGGTTTCAAAATCTACATCGTATTGTTGTCCTTCGCAAACCTCTAATGCTGTTTTACCAAATAACTTGGCTAATGCTTGAAAAGTATTGGGGTCATAATTTTCAAAAAGTTGATATGCCATAATAAGCATAGCATCACCAGAAAGAATTCCTGTATTAACATCCCATTTTTCGTGTACTGTAGTTTGCCCACGCCTTAATGGCGCTGCATCCATAATGTCATCGTGCAACAGTGAAAAATTATGAAAAACCTCAATACTTAATGCTGCATTTAAAGACGTTTTGTAATCTGAATTAAAAATCTCTGAAGCCATTAAGGTTAGCACTGGTCGTAATCTTTTACCTCCCAAACTTAGTATATATCGAATGGGGTCATAAAGTCCTTTAGGCTCTTTGGCAATGGAATATTCATTTAAATACGTTATAAACGCATCTTGGTATTTTTCTATAGAAAGCATCAAGCAAAAATAAAGTAATTCAACATATTAATACCTAATCAGATAAAATATTCGCACTTATAAAATTAAATGTGTGCTTTTTAAATAGCTTCCCTCGTATTAAACATAAACAAAGCACAATGTTAAAAAACTGTAAAACTTTGGAAACTTTTATTGTTTTTAAAGTTTCCTGTTGTAATTTTGCACTATTATTATGAGAGAAAAAATTATACATAAAGCATCCGAATTATTTTTAACATTAGGATTTAAAAGTGTTACTATGGATGATATTGCTCAAGAAATGGGCATATCTAAAAAAACCATTTACGTGCATTTTGCTAATAAAACAAAGCTAGTTGAAGCGGTAACATTCCATTTATTTGATACTATTTGCACAGGGATAGATCGTATTGGTGAAACATCTAACAACCCTATAGAAGAATTGTACGACACAAAAATGTTTGTCATGCACCATTTAAAAAACGAGCAATCTTCGCCTCAATTTCAACTTAAAAAATATTACCCTCCTATTTATGATACGCTTAAATCAAAGCAGTTTGAAAAAATGTTTGAAACCGTTAAAGAAAGTCTTAAAAAAGGTATAGATACAAAATTATTCAGATCTAATATTAATATCGATTTTATCTCTAGAATGTATTTTAATGGAATGTCTGGAATTAAGGATGACACCATTTTTCCAAAAGAAATCATGTCTATGGATTTCCTAATGGAAAGCTATTTAGAATATCATTTAAGAGCCATTGTTACAGATAATGGCCTTCAAATTTTAAATCAATTTATAACATCAAATCAATCATAAAATGAAGAATAAATTAATTTTATTTTTTTGTTTACTAATATCTATCCATGGGTTTTCTCAAGAAAATACATTTAGTTTTAGTTTACAAGACGCTGTAAATTATGCTTTAGAGCATAATCGAACTATTAGTAATGCCGATTTAAATATTTTGGCAGCTAAACAAACGGTTTGGGAAACTACTGCTAATGGACTACCCCAAATTAATGGTGCAATAGATTATCAAAATAATATTAAAACACCTTTTAATACTGATGATTTAGCACCAAACGACCCATTTCGTTTTCTATTCCCAAAACATAGTTTAATACCCAGCTTATCCTTATCTCAACTTATTTTTGATGGCGGATACATTGTTGGTTTACAATCTAATAAAGTATTTTTAACAATTTCAGAATTAGCTAAAGACAAAACAAATAACGACATAGAAACAGCCGTTGTAAGCGCATACAATAATGCATTACTCACTAAAGAGAGTATTGAAATTATGAAAAACAATATTGCTGTATTAGAGGAAAACTTGAATGAAACTACAAAAATTTTTGAAAACGGCTTAACTGAAGAAGAGGATGTTGAGCAACTTCAATTAACACTATCTAATTTAGAAATCAATTTAAAAAACCTAGAATCACTCTATGACATCTCAAAAGGATACCTAAAATTATTATTAGGCATAGACTTACAAAACACCATAAATCTAACAGATACACTAGAGGCTTTAGTAAACGAAAATATTTCTTTAGAGTTATTAAACAGTGACCACTCTGTATTTAACAACATTGATTATAAAATTGCCGAAAACGATGTTGTTAGTAAAAATTTGCAATATAAATTAGAAAAATCTAAACTACTGCCAACCATTACAGGTTTTGTAAACGCTAATTACCTAGGTTACAGTGATCGTTTTTCTAACTATTTTAAAAAAGAACAAGAATGGCTATTTACTACGGTTGGAGGCGTAAGCTTAAACATTCCCGTTTTCACTTCTTTTAAAGGCAAAGCCCAACGACAAAAAGCAAAAATTGAATGGAATATTGCCGAAAACAACTTAAAAGAGACCGAACAAAAATTAGCACTCGATTTTAAAACATCTAAAAGCGAATATACCTTAGCGATAGACACCTATGGCAATAAAAAGAAAAACTTAACATTAGCTGAAAAAATAGAAACCAAAAACAACATTAAATATAAAGAAGGTATCGCTAGTAGTTTTGATTTAAGGCAAGCACAAACACAATTATATACAAGCCAACAAGAGTATTTGCAAGCCATAATAGATGTTATTAACAAAAAGGCTGAGCTAAAAAACCTATTAAATATTCAAAAACAATAACCATGAAATATATCTATATCATTTTATTAAGCACGCTAATACTTAGCTCTTGTGATGGAGACAAAAATAAATCTGTTGAGGATATTATTGCAACCAAAGATTTAGACCTAATCAGAAAAAAGAAAGCCGAATTAGATGCTTCTGCTCAAAAAATAACAGCCCAATTAAAACAATTAGAAAACGAAATTAAAACGTTAGATCCCCAAGAAAAAATACCTTTAATAACAACGTTTACGGCCAAAGAAACCACATTTAATCACTTTGTAGAGTTACAAGGTAATGTAAGCACAAAACAAAACTTGGTTGTTTTTCCAGAATATTCTGGTGTTTTAACTAAAGTATACGTTAAAGAAGGACAGAAAGTAAGTAAAGGACAAATTTTAGCAAAAATTGATGATGGCGGACTAACTCAGCAATTGGCACAATTAAAAATTCAAGCCAATTTAGCCAAAACAACATACGAACGCCAAGAACGTTTGTGGAATCAAAAAATAGGTAGTGAAATTCAGTTTTTACAAGCAAAAGCTGCCTACGAATCGCAACTTGAAGCTACCAACCAACTACAACAGCAAGTTGGAAAAACATTAGTTCGAGCACCATTTAGCGGCACTATTGATGATGTTATTACAGATCAAGGAAGTGTTGTATCTCCCGGGCAATCGCAATTATTCAGGATTGTAAATCTAGATCATATGTACATCCAAACCGATGTTCCTGAGCGTTATGTTTCAGACATCATAAAAGGTAAAGACGTAAAAGTTAGTTTCCCTGTCTTAGGAAAAGTTATAGATGCTAAAGTCCGTCAAGCTGGTAATTTTATAAATCCGGCCAACAGAACATTTAAAGTAGAAGTTGGCATACCTGGTAAAGACATGACCATAAAACCGAATCTTACAGCCAAGCTTAGAATTAACGATTATACCAATAATAAAGCCATTTTAATTAAGCAAAGTATCATTTCAGAAAATGCTAAAGGAGAACAATATGTGTATATAATTACAGATAAAGTTAAAAATAAAGCCAAAGTAAAACGGGTTATTATTGAAACTGGTAAAACACAAGGTGACGATATCGAAGTTTTATTAGGTCTAAAAAATGGTGATAAAATTATTGATGAAGGCGCTAGAAGTGTTAAAGATGGGCAAGATGTTAAAGTTATATCTAATAATTAGCCTATAAAAGCTCTTAAAAAACATATAAGTCATAACAAAAAATCTTTGACTATGCTCAAGGATAAAAAATAATCAATCATGACAAAAAAGAAGAAAAAACAAGTGGATAAAGAGTTTATATTATCCACCTGGGCCATAAATAACAAAACAACCATGTATGTGTTGATTGCGTTAATATTGTTTCTAGGCACAGGGGCTTATTTTAGTATGCCCAGAGAAAATTTCCCAGAAATTAAAGAAACTAAAATATACATAAGCTCTATTTATCCGGGCAATACAGCCGAAGATATAGAAAAACTGATTACCGACCCTATAGAAGACAAGCTTAAAACGGTAAGTAATGTAGTAGAAATTACCTCAACATCGCAGGAAGATTATTCTATCGTAGTTATAGAATTTGATGAAGCCATTACGGTAGAAGCTGCAAAACAAAAAGTTAAAGATGAAATAGATTCTGAAACTTCTGGAGAAGATTGGCCAACCTTTAATGGTGCCAAGGTAGAACCAAATATATTCGATTTGAGTATGTCTGAAGAAATACCAATTCTTAATATTAATATTTCTGGCGATTACCCTGTTAATAAACTCAAAGCATTTGGAGAATATTTAGAAGATGAAATTGAAAGTTTACAAGAAATAAAACAAGTCGATATTAGAGGCGCTCAAGATAAAGAGGTAGAAGTTGCTGTAGATATTTATAAAATGATGGCCGCTCAGGTAAGTTTTGATGATATTATAAGCACTATAAATAGAGAAAACATGACCATGTCTGCGGGTAATTTAATTACTAGCGGACAAC
Source organism: uncultured Algibacter sp. (assembly GCA_947499935.1). GTDB lineage: Bacteria > Bacteroidota > Bacteroidia > Flavobacteriales > Flavobacteriaceae > CANMQH01. Next base: position 13,198 of record CANMQH010000016.1, read on the forward strand.
GGCGTACCATTCGCATTATTGGAGAAATTGAAGACCCCAAAGAACTTGAAAGTTTTGTTGTAAAGTCTGAAATGAACAACCCTATTTATCTAAAAGATGTTGCCAAAGTAACATTTAAGGATGAAGACAAAACTACATATGCTAGAGAATTTGGACACCAAGTTGTCATGCTAGATGTAAAAAAACGTGCAGGGAAAAATATGGTAGCTGCTGCAGAGCAAATACAAACTATAGTAAAAAACGCTAAAGACCATGTATTCCCTCCAGATTTAACAGTAACTATAGCTAACGACCAATCTGCCAAAACTATCGGCCAAGTAGACGATTTGGTAAACAATATTATTTTCGGAATTATTCTCGTGGTTACCGTTTTAATGTTTTTTTTAGGCTTTAAAAATGCGCTTTTTGTTGGTTTTGCCATTCCCATGTCTATGTTTATGTCACTCATGATATTAGAACTTTTGGGATATACGTTAAATACCATGATTCTTTTCGGCTTAATCATGGGGTTAGGCATGCTAGTAGATAATGGTATTGTAGTGGTTGAAAATGTATATCGCTTGATGTCCGAAGAAGGTATGAGCAGGATTGAAGCTGCAAAAAAAGGTATTGGCGAAATCGCATTTCCTATTATCATATCTACCTTAACAACTGTCGCTGCATTTGTACCTTTAGGCTTATGGCCAGGCGTTATGGGACAATTCATGATATATTTCCCAATTACCTTATCTGTTGTTTTAGGTTCATCACTTTTTGTTGCTATTTTCTTTAACTCTGTATTAGTCTCTCAGTTCATGACTGTTGAAGACAAAGAGATGCCTCTAAAAAACATTATAAAAATCTCAGCTATAGTAGGTGTTATAGGCCTTGTTATTTTAATCTTTGGAGGCAACTTTAGAGGCCTTGGCACACTTATGATTTTTACGGTTATATTATTGTGGGCATATCGTTTCTTTTTAAGACGTTGGGCTAACGGTTTTCAAAATAAAATTTTACCACGCTGGGAAAGTTTTTACGAAAACATGCTACGTAAAGCACTTAGCGGTAAAAAACCTGGAATGATAGCTATAGGAACCGTTATTCTGCTCGTTGTGGCTTTTATGGGGTTTGGAGCTTCTATTGGTAGTCAACGTACCAAAGTAGAATTCTTTCCAGACAATACACCCAATCAAATTATAGTTTATATTGAATATCCCGAAGGCACAGATATTAAGAAAACCAATGCTATAACTAAAGATATAGAACAAAGGGTTTATAAGGTATTAAATAACTCAGAATATCTTAATGACGGTTATAACTTTTTAACAGAAAGCGCGGTATCTCAAGTAGGTGAAGGCGCAGGAAATCCCCAAACCGATGGCGGCTCGGCAGCAGAAATGCCACATCGTGGAAAAATTACCGCAACCATGCGCGAATATAAATTTAGAGACGGTGCAGATAGTAATATACTTCTTAAAAAAGTACAAGAAAGTTTAAAAGACATTTATCCGGGTATTGCTATCTCTGTCGAAAAAGATGCTGTTGGACCTCCTGCAGGATATCCCATTAACCTAGAATTAGAAGGTAAAGATTATGCCGAACTCATTTCTACGGCGGAAAAAATGAAAGATTTTATTAACTCTAAAAATATTCAGGGTATAGATGAATTAAAAATAGATGTTAACAAATCAAAACCATCTATGCAAGTTTTGGTAGACAGGAAGAAAGCTGGGGAATTAGGTATTAGTTCGGGGCAAGTTGGGCAACAATTACGTAATTCCATTTTTGGCGCTAAAGCTGGTATTTATAAAAACGATGGTGAAGATTATGACATCTATGTCCGTTTTAATGAAGAGAACAGATACAATACCAGTGCCATTTTCAATCAAAAAATTACGTTTAGAGATATGGCTACTGGTCAAATAAAAGCGATTCCCGTATCTACAGTTGCAAAACAGAATAACAATTCTAGTTTTAGCGCTATAAAACACAAAGAAGTAAAACGTGTTGTAACCTTATATTCTGCATTAGCACCAGGCTTTACAGACGCTAATGTTATTGTGTCTAAAATTAAAAATGAGATGCAGAGTTTTAATCAAAAACCAGATACTGTTAAAGTAGATTACACAGGGCAAATTGAAGAGCAAACTAAACAAATGACGTTTTTAATGGGTGCTTTCTTTACTGGTTTAGGCTTAATCTTCTTTATTTTAATATTTCAATTTAATTCGGTATCTAAACCCGGCATTATCATGTTGGCTATTTTTTTAAGTTTAATTGGTGTGTTTGGAGGCCTTGTTATAACCGGGAGTCCATTTGTTATCATGATGACCATGATGGGCATTATTTCCTTAGCTGGTATAGTAGTAAATAATGGTGTAGTGCTTTTAGACTATACGCAGCTCCTTATTGATAGAAAAAAGGTTGAACACGATTTAGATGATGATGCTTATATAGAAAACCATGATCTCTTAGAGGCTATTATTAAAGGTGGTAAAGCACGTTTACGTCCTGTACTATTAACAGCCATAACTACTATTTTAGGGTTAATTCCATTAGCAACAGGCTTAAATATCAATTTTTTTACTTTATTTAGCGAATTCAATCCTCACATTTATATGGGTGGTGATAATGTTATTTTTTGGGGTCCCCTTGCATGGACTGTTATTTACGGATTATTTATAGCGACCTTTTTAACGCTTATAATTGTGCCAATTTTGTTTTATCTTGCAACCAAATTTAAAATGTGGTTGTATAAAGACCGAATTTTAAAAAAACAAAAGACCATAACGTCTTAAACATATAAAAAGATTAGATTAAAAGTTAATCTTTAACCATATACAACTTGAAATACAGTTGTAACGGCAATCCTTTAGCTCTCAATAAAGGGTTAGTTAATAGCTAGAAAAGCCTCAACAATTGTTGGGGCTTTTTGATTAATAATCGCATAAGTTATGTAAATTTGCACTTCAATTTTATAACAATGTACAGAAGTCATAATTGTGGCGAATTAAGAGCTACACATATTAATACAGAGGTCACTCTATCTGGTTGGGTACAAAGAGTTAAAGACTTAGGCGCTCTTAATTGGGTGGTTATTAGAGACCGATATGGTTTAACGCAACTTGTTTTTGACGAAGAAAGATCACAAAAGGAACTTTTAGAGCAATCTCAAAAACTTGGAAGAGAATTTGTTATACAAATAAAAGGCACTGTAATTGAGCGTGAATCTAAAAACCCTAATATGCCAACTGGTGATATTGAAATTTTAGTTTCAGAATTAACGATTTTAAATAGAGCGTTAACACCTCCTTTTACTATTGAAGATAAAACAGATGGTGGTGAAGATATTAGAATGAAATATCGTTACTTAGATATTCGTCGTAACCCTGTAAAGGATAGCTTAATCTTTAGACATAAAGTCACTCAAGAAGTTAGAAATTATTTATCAAAAGAAGGCTTTATTGAAGTTGAAACACCATATTTAATTAAATCTACACCAGAAGGCGCTCGTGATTTTGTTGTGCCTTCAAGAATGAACGAAGGTCAATTTTACGCCCTTCCGCAATCACCACAAACCTTTAAGCAGTTGCTTATGGTAGGTGGTATGGATAAATATTTCCAAATTGTAAAATGTTTTAGAGATGAAGATTTACGTGCCGATAGACAACCAGAATTCACACAAATAGATTGTGAAATGGCGTTTATTGAGCAAGAAGATATTTTAAATGCTTTTGAAGGATTAACACGTCATTTACTTAAAGAAATTAATGGTGTCGATGTTGAAAAATTTCCAAGAATGCTTTATGATGATGCCATGCGTCTATACGGAAACGATAAACCCGATATCCGTTTTGGGATGGAGTTTGGAGAATTAAATGACGTTGCTCAACATAAAGATTTCGGCGTTTTCAATAATGCAGAGCTCGTTGTTGGTATTGCTGTTCCGGGTGGAAATAGTTATACCAGAAAAGACATAGACAAACTAATTAATTGGGTTAAACGTCCACAAGTTGGTGCGCTAGGTATGGTATACTCTAGATGTAATGATGATGGAACATTTAAATCTTCAGTAGACAAATTTTACAACCAAGACGATTTAGCAAAATGGGCAGAGGTTACAGGTGCAAAACCAGGTGATTTAATTTGTGTGCTTTCTGGAGATAAAAATAAAGTACGCGCACAACTAAGTGCTTTACGTATGGAATTAGCAGAACGTTTAGGGTTACGTAAACCAGACGAATTTGCACCACTTTGGGTTATGGATTTTCCATTATTAGAATGGGATGAAGATACAGCGCGTTACCACGCCATGCACCACCCATTTACATCACCTAAACCAGGACAGTTAGAATTGTTAAAAACAAATCCTGGAGACGTTAAAGCCAATGCTTACGATTTGGTTTTAAACGGCAACGAAATAGGTGGTGGTTCTATAAGAATTCATGATAAAGAAACCCAATCTTTAATGTTTGATTATTTAGGGTTTACCCCTGAAGAGGCTAAAGCACAATTTGGGTTTTTAATGGATGCGTTCCAATATGGCGCGCCACCTCACGGCGGTCTTGCTTTTGGATTAGATAGATTGGTTGCCATTTTAGGCGGACAAGAAACCATAAGGGATTTTATTGCTTTCCCTAAAAATAATTCGGGACGCGATGTTATGATTGATGCACCTGCACCAATTGATAACGAACAGCTCACAGAGTTAAGCTTAAAACTTAATTTAAAATCATAAAATTAAAATCCTGCACAATGCAGGATTTTTTATTAATTTTAAGGATGAATTTTACTGTTAAAGGCCTATTACGTAAATTCTTAATCTGGAAATACAAACATATTTCTGAGCGTCAATTTGTTTATTTACTAAGCATTTTGGTTGGTTTTTTAGCAGGTATGGGAACCGTACTGCTAAAAAACTTAGTGCATGCTATTAGGTTACTTTTTGAAATTAGCTTTTTTAAAAACTATCAAAATTCTTTATACTTTATATTCCCCATACTGGGTCTATTATTAATTTATATCGTAAAACAAACGTGGCTAAAAAAACATATTGGACACGGTATTTCATCAACACTCTATGCCATATCTAAACTTAATGGTATTATACCAAGATATAATATTTATGCTGCTCTAATTACGGCGCCATTAACCGTTGGTTTTGGTGGTTCGGTTGGTTTACAAGGTCCAGCAGTAAGTATAGGGTCTGCCTTAGGCTCTAATGCTGCCAGACTCTTCCATATGAACACTAAAACGAGAATGCTTTTAATTGGTTGCGCTTCAGCTGGCGCTATGGCTTCTATGTTTAAAGCACCTATAGCCGCTATCATTTTTGCTATTGAGATTTTTAGTCTGGATATCGCTTTTGTATCATTAGTACCTCTTTTATTGGCATCGGTCTCTGCTGTTATTACTTCCTACTTTTTTTTAGGGACAGATGTACTCTTAAGATTTGAATTAACCGATACCTTTGAAATTAAAGACATCCCTTTTTATATGATTCTGGGCATAGCTACGGGTTTCGCTTCTGTATACTTTTCTAAAGTGTTTTTCGCTATTACCAATTTTTTTAAACAATTTAAAAGTAGAGCAAAACGGTTATTAATTGGAGGGTTGGCCATAGGTACATTACTCTATATTATCCCACCTCTTTATGGTGAAGGTTATGGTATTATGAACAACTTACTAAAAGGTGACCATTTAGCAGCTATTGGCACAACACCTTTTAATTTAGATTTATCTAATATTTGGATAGTTATCGCTTTATTACTAGGTATATCGGTATTTAAAGCTATTGCCATGACAACTACATTTGGTGCTGGTGGTGTTGGCGGTGTATTTATTCCAACATTAGTTATGGGCAGTACTTTAGGTAATGCTTTTGCTAAAATTATTAATAATATTGGTTTGGATTTTAATGTATCTGAATCTAACTTTACCTTAATTGGTATGACAGGATTAATGGCTGGCGTACTTCATGCACCATTAACCGCTATTTTCCTTATAGCAGAAATAACTGGTGGTTATGAATTATTTGTACCCTTAATGTTAGTCTCAGCCATTTCGTTTACCATTACAAAATACTATGTATCGCATTCTATTTACACGCTTAAACTAGCTGAACGTGGTGAATTGATGACCCATGATAAAGACCAAAACGTACTCATGGTATTGGATATTGACAAGGTTATTGAAACCAATTTTATTATTTTAAAGCCCGACATGAAACTTGGTAATATTTTAAAAGAAGCCGTAGCAAAATCTTCTCGAAATCATTTTCCTGTAGTTAATAAACATGACGAGTTTTTAGGCGTTATTCGTTTAGACGATATTAGACATATTATGTTTAATACCGATTTATATGACCAAGTAGATGTGGCTAGCCTAATGCGTGCAAGCGCTGGTATTATAGATTATGATGACGATTCCATGAATGATATTATGGATAAATTTAAATCTAGTGGTGCTTGGAATTTACCTGTAATTAAATCTGGAAAATATTACGGTTATATTTCTAAATCCAAGCTATTAACCGCTTACAGACAACAATTAATAAATTTTACTTAAGTCATGAAATATATAATATTATTATTTGCTATAGCATTTTTTACAAGTATTATACTAGGCTCTATATTAGATTTAGACTATTCGGAAAAACTTATAGGGTTTGGGGTGATTGGTATTTTCTTTATTGTATTTCCATTATTTGCTTATCATCGTTGGAAAGATAAAGACCCAAAAGATTATATGCTCACAAAAGAAAATTTGGATAAAATGCGAGATAATCAACGAAGAAGAAAAAGTTGATTTTAAGTAACATTCTGTTATTCGCTTTTTAAATTAGAATTAACAAGATATCCATTCAAATTCTACTTTTTCAGAAAAAACATTTCACTTATTTATATCGCTGAATTATTTTATATTAAACCCGTCCAAAAAAATTGAACGGGCTTTATAGTTTTATCTCTTGATAATTTTTTTCGTAATACTAGAAAAACCTGAGTTTAATTTAACAAAATAAATACCTTGAGCTTTATCAGCAAACGAGATTTTCATTTTTGAATCTTCTATATTAGTGAAAGACTCAATCACTTTTCCAGTAATATCGGTTATTGAAATACTTTTTATAGATTTATTTTTATCATTAATAGAAATAAAATCACTTGTTGGATTAGGGTATATATCAATTAAAAGTTGAGAATCTAAACGACCTACACTTAAAGTACCTTCTGATATAAAATGCGGTTCTCTTCCTCTAGCATTACTATTTAATGCAAAAAATACAACACCCCCATTATAGCTAAAAAAGTGTTTTGGTTTATTTTCATCATCATTAGTAATAATAATTTCTTTAGTGTCTTCTTCTGTGCCATCTGAGACCCATAAGTTTGTATTAAAGCCTCCACCAGCAGACATATAAATATACTTATCTGTAGCATAAATTTCTGAAGGCAAAGTAAAACCAGAAGAATTCCCTACTGCTATATCTTTTAACATAAAAGTTCCTGAAGGCGTTCCATCACTGGTCCAAAGTTCAATACCGTCTTGTCCGTTATTTCCTTTGTAGTATAATTTATCTTTAAAAACAGCTTTATTTTGTGGCGCATAACCATCAGTACCAGGATCAGCATCTAATACTAATTGCGTGCCTGCCTCTGTACCATCACTAATCCATAATTCTGGTCCGTTTGTTGTATCACTACCTGCAAAAAGTGCTTTATCTCCAAGTATCGTAAAAGCTAACTCATTAGAATTATTAGTAGTAGGTCTGTTTAAAACCTTAATTTGTGTAGTACCAGCACTTGTGCCATCTGTAGTCCATATGGAACTATTATTCCAAAATATAACCTTATTCCCTAATGTTACTAAATCACTAGGATCAAGACTTGAATCTACCTCAACAGTTCCCGCCTCTGTACCATCTGTTTTCCATAAACCATCCCTACAAGAGAATAAAAGTTCATCATTTAATATAGCATAATCTTCAGGGAAACTGCCTCTAACAAAAAATGAATCATCTACAATATTTTTTACAATTTTAGTTCCTTCCGCTGTACCATCAGTAGACCATAATTCAAAATCACTCCTTCTATCAATTCCTGCAAAATAAACTTTATCATTAAAAACCGCAAAGCTTGTTAAACTAGAAAAGGATGAGAAAAACAAACCATCATCAGTACCACTAAAAATATCTTTTAATAATTCAGTATTACCAACAGTGCCATCAGTAACCCACCATTCTGTTCCATGAGCACCATCATCTGCCGTAAAAATTAATTTATTATTAATTACAAAAAAATTATCACAATCGGATCCAGAAGCTCCGGGATTAATATCAAAAAAAAGCTCTGTAGTTGTACCATCGTACACCCATAATTCGCTACCGTTTGTTCCATTATTAGCTGTAAAGTAAAGTTTTCCATTAAATTCTATCATGGATTTTTCTGAAGCTAATGAAATATCCGAATTACCACTCGGATTAATATCTCTTAAAAGTGTTATGTCTTGTTGTGCTTTTATTGTAATAGACATCAACAAAGCAAAAAATAAAATGTAGTTTTTTCTCATAAGAATTGGGATTGAATTTTAAATTATTTGCAAAGATATTTTTTTTAAAACTATTTCCCTAGGAAAATATTTAAAATATTGATAGTAATATTATTAACTACAATAGTATAGAAGATTAATAAATATGTAAATGAGAGAGAATGTACGGCTAATTCAAATTACGTTTTTCAACAAAAAATCGTTTCAAAAGACTTGAAGCTTCCTCTTCTAGCACACCTCCTATAATAGTTGTTTTTGGATGTAATTTAGTTTTCATATTAATACAACCACGCTCCATATCTCTAGCCCCATAAACAATTTTAGATATCTGACTCCAATACAAAGCTCCAGCACACATTTGGCAAGGCTCTAGCGTGACGTATAATGTACATTTTTGAAGGTATTTACCGCCTAAAAAATTAGCTGCAGCGGTAATGGCTTGCATTTCGGCATGTGCTGTAACATCGGTTAAGGTTTCTGTTAAATTATGACCTCGAGCAATAATTTTATTATCAATAACAATTACAGCACCTACAGGAATTTCTCCTTTATCAAAAGCCGCCTCGGCTTCTTGGAGTGCTTTTTTCATAAAATAAATATCATCAAAAGGTTCTATCATAAAAACAAAAATACAATTTCAAATGGTTTTATACATCGCGGCAAGAAGTTTGATAATTATTAGTAATCTATCACTTTCAAAAATTTAAAATCTAGCTGTATGAAAAAATACTATTCAATTTCTATCCCTAAGCCCTGTCATGAAAATTGGAATAGCATGACTTCAAAAGAAAAAGGTCGATTTTGTAATTCTTGTGCTAAAACCGTAATTGACTTTACGAAAATGAACAATACCGAGATTCAGGATTTTATTGTTGAAAATAAAAACAAACGCATTTGTGGGCATTTTAAGCAGTCGCAACTAGATAGTATTAACATTCAAATTCCTGCTCAAATTTTAAAACAACATCAAAATTTTCATCGTGTATTTTTATTGGCTTTGTTAATCGCTATGGGAACCTCTTTAATGAATTGTACCAATAAACATGGAGAAAGGCAAAAAATTGATAGTATAGAAGTGATTGATACAGTTATTGAAAAAACAATAGATACCACTAAAACTACAGCACACAAAATAAGTAACGATACAATCGTAAAAAAGTCATGTTCTGCTAATACTATACTAAAAAATAATATTATTACCTCAACATTAGGAGAACCAATAGTAGACTCTATTCTAGAAAAACCAGAAGTAAATACCATTGTCCTTCCAGAGCCAGTTCTTGAAGGTATGATTGATATTATGGGAGATATTGAAATAATTGATGATGATCATGTAATAAGCTGTAACCTTATGAATATAGATTCTCCTCCTCAATTTAAAAATACACCTTCTAAATTATCAAACCAAGAAAAAAAGGACTACTTCACAAAACAAATACATAATGTAGTTTCTAAAAATTTTAATGCTTCATTTAACCTTGATTTAACAGGGCATCAAAGAATAGTTTCACAATTTATAATTGACGAACATGGTAATATCGCTGATATTAAAGTTAGAGCTCCTCATCCCGATTTAGAAAAAGAAGCAAGGCGAGTTATTAACTTACTCCCACAATTTGAACCAGCTAAACAACGCGATAGACCTGTAAAAATGACTTACGATTTACCCATAGTTTTTCAAATAGAAGAATAATAAAATCTTGTACTTTTGTGTTGTGCAAGATGCTTTATTAAATCATATCAATTCTCCAAAAGAATTACGTCTTTTAAAACAAGAAGACCTAAAGCAACTTGCTATAGAGCTTCGCGAGTTTATTATTAATATCGTGGCAACTAAAGAGGGCCATTTAGGTGCTAGTCTAGGTGTTGTAGAGTTAACCATTGCTTTACATTATGTTTTTAACACTCCTATTGACCAACTAATATGGGATGTTGGCCATCAAGCCTATGGACATAAAATTTTAACTGGCAGAAAAGATAATTTTCATACCAACAGACAACTTGGAGGGTTAAGTGGTTTTCCTAAACGAGACGAAAGTGTTTATGACACCTTTGGAGTTGGGCATTCTTCTACCTCTATTTCGGCAGCATTAGGTATGGCTATTGCATCACAATTAAAAGGCGAAGACAAACATCACATTGCCGTTATTGGTGATGCCAGTATTGCTAGCGGTATGGCTTTTGAAGGTTTAAATCATGCAGGAGTTACCAATGCTAACTTACTTGTTATTTTAAATGACAATGCTATTGGTATAGACCCCAGTGTAGGTGCCTTAAAACAATATTTAACTAATGTAAAAAAAGGCACGCAAAAACAAGACAATATTTTTGAAGCTTTAAATTTTGATTATTCAGGCCCTATTGATGGGCATGATATGAATACTATTATATTAGAATTAAAACGGTTAAAAACGGTTAAAGGCCCTAAATTTTTACACATTATTACTACAAAAGGTAAAGGTTTAAAACAAGCTGAAGAAAACCAAGTAAAATATCATGCTCCTGGAAAATTTAATGCTAACACAGGAGATTTGATTACTAAAAGTAATATTGAACAGCCTCCTAAATATCAAGATGTTTTTGGGCATACTATTGTAGAACTGGCTAAACAAAACCAGAATATTGTTGGTATTACACCAGCGATGCCAACGGGGAGTTCTCTAAAATATATGATGGATGAAATTCCTGATCGTGCTTTTGATGTTGGCATTGCAGAACAGCATGCAGTAACCTTAGCCGCTGGTATGGCTACCCAAGGATTAATTCCATTTTGCAATATCTACTCCACCTTTTTACAACGTGCTTACGATCAAATTATTCATGATGTTGCTTTACAAAAATTACCTGTCATTTTTTGTTTAGACCGTGCTGGATTAGTAGGCGAAGATGGCGCCACACACCATGGTGTTTTTGATTTATCTTATTTAAGATGCATTCCAAATCTTATTATTTTTGCTCCTAGAAATGAAATTGAGCTACGAAATATTATGTATACAGCACAACTTGGTTTAGATTTACCTATTGCTATTCGTTATCCTAGAGGCAGAGGTACCATTATAGATTGGAAACAACCTTTTTCAAAAATAGACATAGGTAAAGCCGTTACGCTACAAAACGGTGAGACCATAGCTGTTTTAAGTATTGGTACAATTGCTAAAAATGTCTCTAAAGCCATAAAGTATATGGAAGAAGTCTCGCATTACGATATGCGTTTTGTAAAACCTTTAGACGAAACCTTGCTTCATCATATTTTAAAAAAATACAATACCATTATTACCATTGAAGACCACACGGTAGAAGGTGGTTTTGGCAGTGCCATTTTAGAATTTGCAGCAAACAATAACTACAAAAACAAAATAAACGTATTAGGAATACCTAATACGTTTATTGAGCATGGTCATGTAAATAAACTACAGCAATCTATTCATTTAGATGTAAATAGCTTAAGACATTACATTAACAGATTACTTTAATTTTTTATCTAATAATAATTCTATGAGTAGTTGCTACATTATCTTGAGAAACCACTCTAACAATATATAATCCACTAGATGTATTAAGCGATATCTCAGACGTATTTGCATTATTAAAATCTAGTTTATCATTATAAACCGTTTTACCGCTAATATCAAAAATAGAAACAGTACTTCTTCCTACACCATTTGGCGCAGAAATTTGAAAATTTCCATTAGACAGTGTTGGGTAAACTTTAATTGCATCTTTTTGATTAAAACTTACAGTTTCATTAGATAATGTACTACCATCTTCTGTAAATAGCCCTGTAAACATACCTCTACCATAAGTAGATGCTAATACGGTATTATCACTTGTTCTTAAATCAAAACTAGTTACTTTAACATCTTTCATACCGTTTTGAGCTTGAGTCCAGTTTGGATTAGCATCATTAAAATTAGACGTTCCCCAAACACCAAGTTCTGTACCTACTATAACTTCATTTCTATTAAATGGATTAGACAGTATAGCTCTTACAGGAAAATCTGGTAAATTACCTTCTTTATTTTCCCAAGTTGTTCCTCCATCAGAGGTATAAAACACACTCTCTATACCATAATTAAAAAACGTTACATAAATATCATCTTCTGTGTCTCCTAAAGCTATATTAGAAACACTTCCAAAAAAATCACTTGAAGATATATCTGTAAATGTTGGCGTAGCATCATCAGCATCTGTGATTTTTAAAACCCTTCCTGCTTCTAAACCAACAAACAATGTTCCCGAAGTAAATGTAGACACTTTAAATGCTGAAGGACGTCTGTTAATTAATGGATCTGTTAATACATCTTTAGTTGCAGATGTATTCCCTAAAGTATATCTATTAATCTGAAAACTACTACCTGCTGTACCGTTTGTAAATAACAAATTAAGGTCACTATCTAAAGCTGCAGGATTTATAAAATCTCCAGAACCGTTATCATCATCTATAGTATATCTAAATCCTCCATTGTTAATATTTCTTAAAACATAATTGTTATTTGTAAATGAAGCAATAACGTATTGATTGTCTCTATCTATAAAAACAAAACCACCATCACCACCTCTATTAATATCGCTAAATCTATTAACTCCAGTGTTAGCTGAATTTGCGTATAGTGTACCATTATCTTGAGAGCCACCTAAAATTCTTTCGTTAGCTTGATCTTGTCCTATAGATCCATTATAAAACTGAACCGTATTATAATTACGCTCTCTATTATTTATTGCTGGTGGAGTAGAAGATAAAGACGATGCATAATACACGCCGCCATCATTACCAATTATAGCTTGACTAGGATTAGATGGATTAAAAACAAGTGCATGCTGATCGGCATGTACATCGGGTACATTTAAGTCATTTAAATCATTATTTCTAGACCATCTAGAAATCTGACTCCAACTACTACCTGAATTTGTAGACCTAAAGAAATCTATACCCCCAGCATATATAATATTATCATTAGTTGGATCAACTTCAATAACTAGATTATAAAACGCTTGGCCTCTTGTAAAATCATCATCAAAAATACCTGTATCTGCATCACTTGGTAAACTCAATAAGGTTTCACTATTAAAAGCATCTGTTGTTTTAGACATATATAAAAATGGAGCTACAAAAGCATTACCACTAACCGTTCTTACACGACCTAAAACATAAACAGTTTCATCGTTAGTTTTAGATACGGCTATTTCTGTACGAGCTCCATTAGGGATTACCTTCTTTTCAACAAAAGTTGTTCCGTTTGTTGATGAGAATATAACGCCACCACCAATACCATTAAAATTACCTTTTGTTGCTAACCATATGGTGTTATTTACACTTAACTCTATATCATTAGGTTCATACTCAACGCCACCTGTAGTCGTTGGCAATGATACTCTAGACCAACTTGAACCTTCATTTGTAGATTTATATAATCCGTAGTCCTCGCCTCCTAAAATAGATCTTGGTGAAGATTCTACAAACTCTGAAGATCCTGCAGCAACATAAACTTCACTAGTAGTGCCTAAGTCTCTTACTTGTATATCATTTATATGTTGAACTCCAGGAGTAACAAATTGTCCTTCAAAGGCAACAGAAGTCGTTGATTGCATAGTTACATTAACTGTAGAGCCTGAGTTTAATTGATTAATTATAGCGAGTCCCTGAGCTCTAGAAATCATTGCAGAAGGAATGGTTATTGAACCATCGGCACCTCCCAAAGTTGTTGGAGGCCCAGCAATATTATTAACAATTAAAACACCAATAGCACCCTGATCCTGAGCATTTTTAACCTTTGTGGTAAAAGGACAAAGACCACGTTCAATAACAGCAATATTACCATTAATGCTAGCTCCATTAGTTATGGCACTACATGCTAAACTTGGATTTGCTGTACCATCGTCTGCCAATGCTAAATTTCCAGATAAGGTTCCTAAAACCGGACCAAAAGCGGCACCAACTAATTGATAATCTCCAGCTATGACACTAGGTGAATTTACAGTAAGTTGCGTAGATGTTGCAAACGTAGTTTCTCCAGAAACACCACCAAAAACTCGTGACCAAGTTGTACCAGCATTAGTGGATCTCCATACACCATTACCATTTACATCGCCCTGAACATAACTCTCTCCTGTTCCTGCATAAAATATATTTGTGTTATTAGGATCAAAAGTAATACAGGTGATTGATAAATTTTGAGGAATATTGACTTCTGTCCATACAGAATTAACATCTGTAATATTATTATTTACCCATAAACCGCCACTTACAGCACCAGCAAAAACACGTCTGTTTGTTGGATCGTTTGGATCATACATAAGTGCTCTTGTTCTACCTCCTACATTATTTGGTCCTCGTTCTACCCAGTCGTTAGTATTTTCACCAGGAACTCTTGCTGATAATAAACGTTGACGTAATTCTTCTTGCAATTTATGTTTTTTCTCAGGTTCTGGCTTTCCTGTTAACGGGTTCATTGTAAGTTCCCAATCTCTCTCAAAATATTTATTTGGAGAAATCCCTAAAGCTTTTCGTTCTTTCTTTGATAACTTTAATGTTTTACTAAAAGGACTGTTATCTAAAAAATTTTCGTGTTTTACCCTTAAATCATTTACGTTTAATTTAGGTGAAATATTTAAAAAACTAAAAACTAAAGCTGTAATAACCGCTATAGTTGAGATTGCATAGAAATATTTATTTTTCATAGTTAGGGGTTTGTTTTTTATTTTTTATGGTCGCGTTTTTATACAAGTTTTCTTAGTCTAATTAAATTGAAAACCTTTCATTTTTTTATAATTTAAAATAGCTTTACTATCTGATAATAAGGATATATGGTGACACACACTAGCTAATCTAGTGTATAAATCTGAAGTATTTGTTTGAAGTGATTTTGGTAATGTTTTTAAAATAAGTTTATCATAATTTGATGAAACCTCATTAAAGCTATTGTTTATTGCTGTGGTATATACGCTTAAAAGTTTATTTAAGATTTGGTACCCCGAAATTTCTTTATCCACAACTTCTTCGGACATATACACCTTATCAATACTTATTTTAATAATATCATTTATTTGAGCCTCGTATTTACTTTTGTCTAACAAAGCACAGTCAAAACTACCATTTAAAATAGCGTCTTCATGTTCCATAAAAATATCCACAGCTTCGTTTATAAGTGTTCCTATAGCCAAAGCCCTTAGGTAACCTACGCGGTCTTTTTTGGTTGAAAGCGCATAATAATTTTCGGGCTTAATCGTATTTCTAATAATTTTAGATAAATATTCAAGTGCAAATTCTTCTTGAATTAAACCAAGATTAATACCATCTTCAAAATCAATAATGGTATAGCAAATATCATCTGCTGCCTCAACTAAATACGCTAAAGGATGGCGTGCATAACTTATATCGTTATCACTTCGTTTTAATAACCCCAACTCAGTTGCAACATCTAGAAACGCTTCTTTTTCCGATTGAAAAACACCATATTTTTTGTCAGCAATATGCTTAGTGGGGCTTTTGGGCAGAGATTCTTTAGGGTATTTCATAAAGGCACCAAGGGTAGCATAACTTAATCTTAAACCGCCATCACGCCCTGCTCTACTTTCTGTTAAAATTTTAAATCCGTTGGCATTCCCTTCAAAATCACATAAATCTTGATATTCTTTATCGGTAAGCTTTTCTTTATATTGTTTCCCATCTCCAGTTTTAAAAAATTCGCCTATGGCCTTTTCTCCAGAATGTCCAAAAGGCGGGTTACCAATATCGTGTGCCAATGCTGCAGATGCTACTATAGCTCCAAAGTCGTTAGCTTGATAGCCATGAACATTTTGCAAATGCGGATATTTATCTAGTATCTTTTTACCAACAAGTCGACCTAAAGAACGCCCAACAACACTAACCTCTAAACTATGTGTTAAGCGCGTGTGTACAAAATCGGTTTCAGATAAAGGTATAACCTGTGTTTTGTCTTGAAGACTTCTAAACTCTGATGAAAATATGATACGATCATAATCTACTTCAAAGCCTAATCTGGTTTCATCTTGTTCTTTTCTAATACGTTTGTTGGTATCGCCAAAACGCTTTAAAGACAGTAATTGTTCCCAATTCATGAGTGTATTTTAAGTTTGGCAAGATACTTAAATTCGATAAAAGTCATACTAAAACCCACTAACAACATAGTTAACATTTAGGTAACATTTTAATTACTGTTGTTTAATAATTACATAACAACTTAGTTACAAATTAATGCGTTATTTGCCCTGTTAAAAGCATAAAAATGAAGTATTTTACATTTATAGTTTGTTTATTATTAGCCACGCTGTCTTATGGTCAAGACAACTTTTCTTTAAGTGGCAACGTGTTTGATTTAGAATCTAACAACACTCCTTTAGTATATGCTAAAGTTTCTATAAAAGAAAATGGGTTAGAAGTTTTATCTGATGAGCAAGGTGCTTTTAAATTCGAAAATTTAGCTAAAGGCACTTATACATTAATATATAGTTTTGTGGGTTACCAAACCGAGGAAACTACAACTACAGTTATTTCAAAAAACAATAATGTTGTAAAACTTTATTTGGGAGCAAGCACCATAAGTTTAGATGATTTAATGACTACCTTAGATAGCGCTGATAAAAAAGAAAGTGCAGCAAAATAAGATTTTCAAAATCTTGTGTATTAAAAAACACATCAAAGTATTATAACAATAGCAACTTCCTAATTTTTTGGAAGTTGCTATTTTTTTTGATAAAAGTGTAAGCTCATTAGCAACGTTAACAACAATCTTATGTTTTAATGTTAATTTATTGTTATGGCATTTCACTTAAAACCTCTTCAAGATAACATTAACCTAACGCTTTTATTACGGTTCTTTAATTTTCTAGTAACACTTTATTTACAATCTGGTAGTTTCTTTGCGGCAAGAAATTTAAGATAAATCAATGAGACATTTTACATTATTATTTATATTGTTTTTTACAACACTTTCATTTGCACAAAGCACAGGTTCTGTGAAAGGTTTATTAACAGATAAAGAATACAACAACGAACCACTAGCCTTTGCAAACGTTCTTATTAAAGGCACAACTACAGGAACAACATCAGATTTTGATGGCATTTACAGGTTTGATAATTTAGATGCTGGCACCTACACATTACAATTTAGTTTTGTTGGATACGAAACACAAGAAAAAACAGTAACCATTGTTGCTGGACAAGAGATTGAAGTTAATGTGGCCATGAAAGCAAGTGCAGCTTCTCTAGATGAGATAGTAATTACTACAACCACTAAAAGAGAGAGTATAAGCGCCTTACTTACGGAGCAGAGAAAAGCTGTAACCACACAAACAAAAATTGGAGCTGGAGAACTTTCTAAAAAAGGCGTAAGCGATGTTGCTACAGGCTTAACTAAAGCAACAGGTATATCAAAAGAAAGCGATAAACTTTATGTTAGGGGTTTAGGAGACCGTTACAATACGGCTTATTTAAACGGATTACCAATACCGTCATTAAATCCTAAATTAAAATTATTAGATTTAGGCATTTTCCCAACTAAAATTGTAGAAAACCTTGGTATTTATAAAGTGTATTCTTCTAATCTATATGGTGATTTTGCAGGAGCAAGTGTTAACATTAATACTAAAGACAGGCCTGGAAAAAAATTATTAGAAATTGGTCTTGGAGCTGGTGTAAATACAACAGCTATTTCTAACGATTTCTTTTTATTAGATGGTGGAAAATATGATTTTTATGGATTAGATGATGGGTCTAGATTTCCAACGCCATTACTTAATATTCCTAATTATACATACAACAGTAATGATGTAGAGTTTTATCCATTCAATACGGGCTTTAATCCTGCTCAACGTTTAGATGGTCCTAATGTTAATGCCAATATTTTAGCTGGTCATAGTTTTAATACTAGTGACTCTAGCACATTAGATATCTTAGCATCGGCTTCATTTAGTAACGGTCATGAGGCTACAATAAATGGTTTTGAAACGGTTTATAACTCTCAAGGCGAATTAGATCAAGGTTCGTTTTTATTTAACTACGACAGATATCGATATAAAACCAACACAACAGTCTTAGGAAGTGCTTCTTATAAATGGAATGCTAAAAATAACATTACTGCAACAACACTTTTTGTTAATGATACAGAAGATGATTTAAGAGAGTTTACAGGAGTTTCTGGCGAAAACACAGAGTTAAATACATTTGTAAGGCGAGGTACTTTTCAGCAAAACAACCTGTTCACACAACAACTTACTGGTAACCACAAATTTAATGACAATAAATATGAACTTAATTATGGTGGTGCTTACAACAAAGCATTAGGTTATGTACCAGACAGAAGGCAGTTATTCTTTTCCGAAAGACAAGATGGTTCAATTGTACTAGGAAACTTTAGAAATACAAATGATAGTGATAACCAACGTTTTTACCAAGAATTAAATGAAGATGACTTTTCTACTAACATATCTTTTGATATTAATTTTGCTAAAGACGAAGAAGATAATTTTAAGCATACAATAACATTAGGAATTAACTCAAGACAAAAGAATCGTGATTTTGAAGCAAAACAAATTAATTACATATTTGATGCTAACAATACCGTAGTAGAACTTAACAATCCTGATGCTTTCTTAAACGAAGAAAACTTACTAAATGATGTCTATAGTGTTATTGAAGTAACACGCCCACAGAATTCTTACGAGGCTGACTTGACTAACTTTGCAAGTTTTGCAAGTTTAAAATTACAACTATCTCCAAATTTTGTATTGAACTCTGGTATTAGGGTTGAAGACTTTGAACAAAACGTATTCTTTAAAGACCCTGTAACCATTGAAGATACAGTTGGTAAAATTAATGATTATTTTGTTTTACCAAGTTTAGATATGAAGTATACACTTAATGACAAATCTAACTTACGCTTTGCAGCAAGTAAAACAGTAACATTACCATTATTTACTGAAACGGCTCCATTTTTAGATGAAGATGTAAACGAGTTTACCATTGGTAATCCAGATTTAAAAAACTCGGACAACTTCAATTTTGACATTAAATACGAATTTTTTCCTAGAAACGGAGAGTTGTTTTCTGTAACTGGTTTTGCAAAATATTTAGACCAACCTATTGAAAAAATTAGAATTGCATCTGCAAATAACAACAACTCTTATGTAAACTCTGATAATGCTAAAATATTTGGTGGCGAAATAGAATACAGACAACAGTTAAATAATATTTTTTCGGATGAAGATGACGAAGGTTTATTAAGCAACTTAACACTTGGGTTAAATGCTACTATAATGTACACTAAAGTAGTTATCGATCCTACAGTAACGGTTTTAAATGCTTCTATTGCCCCAACAAACCTAGAGCGTAAATTACAAGGTGCTTCGCCTTATATCTTTAATGCGGATATAGGTTTCTCTAAAGACCTCGGGAAACATGACCTTTCATCTACATTAGATTTTAATTATTTCGGAGATAGAATATACTCTGCAGGTGGAAATGGTGTTGGCGATATTTTTGAAAAAGGGTTTGGAACTTTAAACTTCAACTTTAAAGACACATTTAACAAACATTGGGCTGTTAGTTTATCTGCCAAAAATATTTTAAATCCAACCATAGAGCGTTATCAAGATCAAGAAGATATTAATCAAGAACTTACGGTAAGTTCTTACCAACTAGGAGCAAACTTAAGCCTAGGTTTTACTTATAAATTTTAAATTTCAAAAAAAACAATCAAAATTAAAATTATGAAAACTACTAAAAACGTTATTAAAGGACTTTTTATAGCCTTGGTTATAGTATGCCAATCCTGCACTATTAATGAAGAAAGTATTGGTGACGTAACTATTAATCCTAATGGAGGAGGCAATGGGCCGTCGGATTGTATTCAATTATCTGGTGAGATAACATCAGACATAACACTAACATCTAATAATTGCTACGAACTAGTAGGTGGTGTTTCTGTAGTGGATGGCGTTACTATGACAATACAAGCTGGTACTCAAATTATTGCAGGACAAACTTCAGATGGTATTTTCTCTTACCTACTTATTAATCAAGGCGCCAAAATAATGGCACAAGGTACTGCCGATCAGCCAATAATATTAACATCTAACAAATCTACACCAAACCCAGGAGATTGGGGCGGATTAATTATAGCAGGTAGAGCACCAATTAATAGAGGTACAACGGCAACTGCAGAAGTAGCAAATATTAGTTATGGTGGTACTGTAGCAGATGACAATTCTGGTATTATACGTTATATGCGTTTAGAATATACTGGTGGTAGAATTAATGCTGACTCAGAATATAATGGTTTATCACTTTATGGTGTTGGTAGCGGAACAACATTAGAATATATACAAACCTATTTAGGTAATGACGATGGTATTGAGTTTTATGGTGGTACTGTAGATTTAAAGTATGCCGTTGCAACTGGAGCTCAAGATGATAGTTTTGACTGGACTGATGGTTGGGTTGGAAGAGGTCAGTTTTGGGTTGTACAACAAACAACTTTAGAAGGAGATAAAGGTATTGAAGCTGATAATTTATCTTCGACGCCAGACGCCATTCCATTTTCTTTTCCAACCATTTCAAATATCACACTATTAGGTGCAGAAGATGGTGATGGAGAAAATAAAGGTATAGAGTTTAGAGCCGGAACAAAAGTAGCTGCTTATAATATGATTATTAAAGGCTTTCCAGGAAAAGGTATTGAAGTAGATGATGACCAAACTTTAATTAATTTAAACAATGGTGATGTGGAAGTAAGAAACTCTATAATTGATAATGTAAATTCATTTGATTTAGATCATGGTGGCGCAACTGTAGATTTTGCAGATTTTGCAACATATTCTAATTATTCTTTAGATGGTTCTGGAGCTCCTTTTAACAATGCAGGCTCTGCAATTCCTGATGATTTTGAGTTAGAAGGTTTTAGAGGTACTTACGAAGGTAATGCTATTGACCCATCAACAATCAACGCTTGGTTTACATCAGTAAATTACGTTGGTGCTGTAGATTCTAATGATGACTGGACACAAGGCTGGGTTAGATTTTAAATCAAAAATATTTTTAATACTAAAAAAGCATCCTATACAGGATGCTTTTTTAGTTTAGTTGGTTTTTTGCTTCTAAAGTGAAGCCACTTTTTTACTATAATCTATTTCTTTTGGAACACCATCAATCCAATGTATCCATTTGCCGACTTTTTTACCATTATCATAATTTGCTGAAACCGTTTTTTTGCCTTCTGCATTAAAGCTTAACCAAACACCTTGAAGTTTACCATCTGTTGTGTAAGACCCTGTTTGGCTTACAACACCATTGTCATGATAATAAACAACATCAATTAAGTTTGTGTCTTTATTAAGTTTTAAATCTCTCTTTTGTTGAGCAAAAGAGACCACAGTAATTAAAAAGGCAAAAACAAAAAATAATTTCTTCATAATTATGGGTTTTATCATTATACCCCAAATATAATAATTACATAACATTAAAGCAACTTTTAGGTAACATTAAATTAACATTGGGGTTTTAAAAATTTCATTTTCAATTATTTAAGTATTACATATTATAATATATTAATTTTTAGACAACGCCATGATTATGTTTACTTGTACCTAAAGGCTCTTATATTAATAATTACTTAATATTAGGTTTACATTTAGATTAACTTAAACGATGATATTTGTAATGTCTTAAGGCAAAACAATTAGTATTTCATATAATCTATTAGTTTTTGTCGACTACATTATCATGATTTCTAATTAGACTACTCTTGGCCAGAGTAGTCTTTTTTTTATCAAAAAGTTAATCATTTGGAAACATTAAGCTAACATTCATTTTAGTTATTTGCAGCGACAAAAATTAATAGTATAAAATGAAACTTAAAATTACTCTAGTAGTGGTTGCATTATTTGCTTTATCCACTTTAAAAGCACAGGAAGTTAAAACGCCAAAATTTGGTAAAGGTCTATTTAATCTTGTTGGCCAAGATAGTTCTTGGACCATGAAAGTAGGATTAAGAATGCAACTTCTAGGATCTTCTATCTGGGAAGAAAACAACAAAAATGAAACTAGCTTCTTAGCTAGAAGAGCACGATTAAAATTTGATGGTTATGCGTACAGCCCAAAATTAAAGTATAAGATTGAGCTAGGCTTATCAAACAGAGACCTTTCTGGGGCGTCACAGTTTACGAGTAACGCACCAAGATATATTTTAGACGCTCAATTAAAATGGAATTTCTATAAAAACTTTGAAATATGGTTTGGACAAGGAAAACTTCCAGGAAACAGAGAACGTGTTATATCTTCTGCAAACTTACAACAGGTAGATCGCTCGTTATTAAATAGTCGATTTACCATCGATCGTGATTTTGGTTTTCAATTAAGGCACCATTTTAACCTTACAGATACATTTGTTGTAAAAGAAATTTTCTCTTTAGCTCAAGGTGAAGGTAGAAATGTTACCACAGGAAACTTAGGTGGACATGAATACACTGGTCGTATTGAGTTATTGCCTTTCGGAAACTTTTCTAGTAAAGGTGATTACAAAGGTTCTGATCTTAAAAGAGAACAAACGCCTAAATTTGCTTTAGGAGTTAGTTACGACCATAACAATAATGCTGTAAAAAACAGAAGCAACCAAGGATCCTATATGGTTACAGATACTGGTTTTTATGAAACTAACATAAATACACTTTTTATAGATGCCATGTTTAAGTACAAAGGATTCTCTTTAATGGCAGAATATGCAGATAGAGATGCTAAAGATCCTATCGCCAAAGATTCGAATGGAGATGAAACAGGAGATATCGTTCAAGTAGGTAAAGGTTTAAATCTCCAAACAGGATATTTATTAAATAATGATTGGGAGGTTTCTGGTCGTTACACAAATATAAAGTTAGACAAAAGTATTACTGGAAAAAATCCAGAAAACCAATACACTTTAGGGCTTTCAAAATATATAGCTGGTCATAGTTTAAAAGTACAAACAGACATTAGCCATCTAGAAGTTAGTGGTGGTAATAATGAGTTAATGTATAGGCTACAATTCGATATCCATTTTTAAAAAATAACATTTAGATAACACTTTATACACCAATAGTTATGATATTTGCAAACTTTTTACAATTAAATACTATGGATAATATTTACTTATACATGCTTATTGCTATTACAATTTTAGCTGTTGCTGATATTGTTGTAGGGGTTAGTAATGATGCTATCAATTTTTTAAACTCTGCCATTGGTTCTAAGGCCATATCCATGAAAACCATCATGATAGTAGCCAGCTTAGGTATTTTTATAGGAGCAGTATATTCTAGTGGTTTAATGGAGGTTGCAAGAAAAGGAATTTTTGTTCCTGCGCAATTTAGTTTTCATGAAATCATGCTCATATTCATGGCTGTTATGATAACGGATATTCTGTTATTAGATTTCTTTAATACTATTGGGTTACCAACATCTACAACCGTTTCTATTGTATTTAACTTATTAGGAGCCGCTGTGGTTATGGCTTTAATAAAAATAAGTGCTTCAGATACAGAGACTTTTGCAAATCTTGGAAATTATATTAACACAAAAAAAGCCATAGAAATTATTAGAGGCATTCTACTTTCTGTACTCATAGCATTTAGTGTTGGTGCTATAGTACAATGGATTTCTCGTTTAATTTTTACATTTCATTACGAAAATAAAATTAAAAATTTTGGAGCTATTTTTGGAGGTGTTGCATTAACAGCCATTCTTTATTTTATATTTATGAAAGGCCTTAAAGGTACCCCATATTATAAAGACTTAAAAGGCATTATTGGTGGCAATGAGTTATTTATTATTATTGGTGGCTTCATATTATTCACGCTTTTATCGTATGCCTTTCAAAAAATAGCTAAAAAAAGTATCCTTATTGTTGTTATCATTGTTGGAACATTTGGATTAGCACTAGCCTTTTCTGGAAATGATTTAGTAAATTTCATAGGTGTTCCTATGGCCGCTTATCATTCCTATGAAGCATGGTCTGGTTCAGGAATAAGCCCTACTGATTTTACCATGGGTGTTTTAAGCAAAAAAATGCCTGCTGAACCCTTTTTACTTTTCATTGCAGGTGCCATCATGGTTATTACACTTTGGTTTTCTAAAAAAGCTAAAACAGTTGCAGAAACTGAGCTTAGTTTATCTAGACAAGGCGATACGCACGAAAAATTTGAACCAAATTTACTATCTAGACTTATCGTAAAAGTATCAACTTGGTTATCTACTGGGTTTGAAGACATTTTTCCAAAATCTATACAAACAAAAATAGACGCTAGTTTTCAAAAACCAAATACAATAGCATTAACAAAAGATCAAAGTATTGATGCTCCTGCTTTTGATATGATTAGAGCTTCTGTTAACCTAATGGTGGCTGGTGTATTAATTTCTATTGCAACAGCCATGAAATTACCTTTATCAACAACATATGTAACCTTTATGGTGGCCATGGGTACCTCTTTAGCAGATAGAGCTTGGGGAGCAGAAAGTGCCGTTTATAGAGTTGCAGGCGTATTAAATGTTATTGGAGGATGGTTTGGTACTGCGTTAGGTGCCTTTACCGCAGCTGGTATTGTTGTATTTTTAGTTAACTGGCATCCTGCAGTAATGACACCTGTGTTATTATTACTTACTGTTATTTTATTAGTAAGAAATTATCTTTCTCACAAAAAGAAGTCTACCGCAACTAAAGATGAAGACAGTTTAACTAAAGCAGAAAGCAGTTCTGTACAAGGGGTTATTTATGAAAGCGCAAGTAATATTGTAAATGTTGTAAAACGAGGAAACAAAATCTATTCTAGTACAATAACTGGTCTAGCTAAACAGGATTTAGCCTTATTAAAAAAGAATAAAAAGAATATTGTAAAACTATCTGACGAAGTTGAAGACTTACGTGATAACATTTTTTACTTTATTAAAAACTTAGATGAATCTAGTGTTGGAGCAAGTAATTTCTACATCAACATATTAGGCTATTTACAAGATATGACGCAGTCTTTAGAGTATATATCTAAAGTGAGTCATAAGCATGTAAACAATAATCATAAAAAGCTTAAATTCAATCAAATTAAAGAACTTAAAGAAATAGAAGGTGCTATAGATACATTATTTACTGCAACTAAAGCAGCTTTCGATTCTAAATCTTTTGAAGAAATTGGTGCTGTCTTAAGTAAAAAACAAGCTATTTTTAATTTGTTAACCGAAAAAATACAAAAACAAGTTGAACGCACTAGAACAGAAGAATCTAGTCCTAAAAACACAACATTATACTTTGGTATTTTATTAGAAACAAAAGATTTACTAACAGCAACTATGAATCTTTTAGAAGAATATTACAATGCTCATGATAGTTCTGTAGAGCCTGCAACAATTGTACCTACTGAAGAAGGGTAATATTAGTTTAAATCTCAAACTTTAATTTAGACCTCACAGATTTTAAAAACCTGTGAGGTCTTTTTTTATTGTTTAGATTAAGATTGAATTTGACCTATTTGATCTAATTCTGTATGCGACATTTTTTTAGCTTCAAATTTAGCAATATCCACAACATATGTTTTAGAAATAGTATCATGCCACCCCCTACCTTCTGCACCTAAATAAGAAAATGCATCAAAAGGAATCATTCTTGAAAAACTACGCTTTAAAAAATTTACTACTGTAGGGATAGAGCCATCTTCTAAAACAACTCTTGTTTTCGTAATATACTTACCTACACTTCGACCTTTAGTCAATGTTTCTAAAGCAAAATATATTATTGCAAGTATTATAGCGGTTATTAATCTATCTAGAATAGGATTTGTGTTTTCCATATCATTTAAAAGACTATCAACACTTGATGTGTTTTCGGCAAATGAATAGAACAAGAGCACAAATCCAATAATAACTCCAAAAAATACAAATAAAATAATTATAAGATCAACTATATAATTAACGAATCGATTACCTTTAGTTGCGTATAAATCTGGAGTTACTTTAAATGTATTTGTCATAATTTTATTTTTTTTCATGCTAATATATGAATAAAAAAAGCATCCAAATTGGATGCTTTTTCGTTTAAATTTAACGTTTCTCTTTTCGAGGAAACTTACCAATAATTATGTTATAATTTACGTATTAAACGTTAATTACCCTTCACAACTAGCACATTCTTTCTTTTGCTTAAATTTCTGTGCTGCATTCATGCTGTGTTGGTAATACAATGATTTAACTCCTAATTTCCAAGCTGTAACATAAAGTTTATTTATCTCTTTAACGGGCATATCTGGATGCACCATAATATTTAAAGATTGTGCTTGATCTATATGGTTTTGCCTATTGGCTGCCTGATAAATAATAGTCATTTGATCAATTTCAGAATACGTTTTAAACACGTCTTTTTCATGATCTGTAAGACCTTCTATATGCTGGACAGAGCCATCATAATCACGAATACTTCTCCAAATTTCAGGGGTGTTTAATCCTTTTTCTTCTAAAAGTTCTAATAAATATGGATTTTTAATCGTTGTCTTTATTTTCGCAATATCTTTTACGTAACTGTTAGACCAAATGGGCTCAATACCTTGAGATACTTGTCCTAAAATAAAAGCCGACGATGTTGTTGGTGCCACAGCATTTAAAGTGGTGTTACGTCTTCCGTAGCCTTTTAATACTTCTGGCTCACCAAATAAAACAGCTAATTCTTTTGAAGCTTTTTGTGACTTCTCTTCAATAGTTTTAAATATTTCGCTATTTAAATTAAAGGCTTCTTGACTATCAAAACCTAGCATTTTAGATTGTAATAAAGAGTGCCATCCTAAAGCTCCCATGCCTAAAGCTCTATTTTCTTTTGCGAACGTATAAGCTTTTTCCATAAACATGAAGGTCTGTCTATCATCACGGTCTGCAGAATCTCTGTAAGCTTCCAATTTAGTAATAAACTCTTCTAGAACGGCATCTAAAAAGTATACCATGGTTTCAACAGCATCCGTATCTTTCCATTTATCATAATGTAATAAGTTTATTGAAGAAAGCACGCATACAAAAGACCATTTCTCGTTTGTAGGCAACATGATTTCAGAACACAAATTACTTGCGTAAATTTCATGATTTTTATCTTTATAAACGTCTGGTGCATTATTATTAGCATTATCCCTAAAGAATATATAAGGATATCCTATTTCGCCTCTACGTTGTAAAACTTTTGCCCAAATGGCTCTTTTATCGGCATCACCAGCAATCATGTCTTCCATCCATTCATTACCAACAGTAACACCATGTGTTAACTCTTGTATTGGGTTTCCTTCTGTTCCTATTTCTAAAAACTCATGAATATCATTATGTTCTATTGGTAAATAAGGAGAAAAACGACCACGTCTTACAGAACCTTGACTTACAACATCTACCATTTTTTCAAAAAGTTGCATAATATGTACAGCTCCTGAAGATTCTCCGTTGTTTTTTACTGGAGCACCTCTATGACGTAATTTACCAAAGTAACCCGAAGTACCACCTCCTAATTTAGACATCATACCAACTTCTGATTGTGTATAAAGGATATCTCCCATATCATCAGAAATGTGCGACCCAAAACAACTAATTGGTAAGCCACGCCTTTTACCAAAATTAGACCATACTGGAGATGCTAAAGAATAATAGCCTTCTGCCATATAACCATAAAACTTATCTGCAAAACCATCGATTTTTAAAATCTTCTCAGCATTTTCTGCAATTTCTCTAATGCGTTCTTCAGGATTGGTCCCTTCAGTAAGATAACCAGATGCTAAAAATTGACGACTGTGTTCTGTTAACCATTTTATTTCTGGCTGCGTATTTGTTTTAGCTTCTCTTATAGCTTTTTTTCTAGCTTTTAACAATTCATCTTGGTTAGAGGTTTTTGTTGTTTCTAAATTTACGTGTTGATCAGTTTTTAAATTCGTGTCGTTGCTCATGGTTTAAAATAGGTCGTCGCTAGTTATACTTTTTGTTCTTTTGCTATAGTTTACAGAACGCTTCACGAAGAAATCTCCATGTTTTGTTCCTATTATTTCATCGTCAAACCATTCGGTTTGCACTAATAATGTTTCATTGACATCGAATACTTTTTCGATACCAATACTTTCTAATGATTTATTAAATCTAT
Organism: uncultured Algibacter sp.; assembly: GCA_947499935.1. Taxonomy (GTDB): domain Bacteria; phylum Bacteroidota; class Bacteroidia; order Flavobacteriales; family Flavobacteriaceae; genus CANMQH01. Next base: position 41,856 of record CANMQH010000016.1, read on the forward strand.
TTTTTATAAACTCATTAATAACATCCTTTGGAAGAAATTCTAATTCGCCAGCTTCAAAAATCCAATCGATAAGTTTACTTTCAGATATAAATGCTTCCTTACATAACTCCCTTACAATATCACTATGTTCTTCATCAAACCATGTTGGGTTTTCACTCTTTATTATTTTAATAATATCAATTCCAAAATCACCATGAATTTGCTCTTCTTTTGACGTTGCTTCTACAACATTAGAAACACCTTTAAGCATGTTTTTATGCTTATTAAAAGCCATAATTATTAAAAATTGAGAAAATAAAGACACATGCTCTATAAAAAGAGAAAATAATAAAATAGACTCTGCGTATTCTTTGTTATCCTCACTTTTTGCATTCTTTAAAGCCGTTTCTAAATAATGAACACGTCTCATTATTACGGGTTTCTTCTTTAGGTGTTTAAATTCATTATTAAGTCCTAAAATCTCTAATAAATGTGAGTAAGCATCGTGATGGCGCACTTCACTTTCTGCAAATGTTGCTCCAACCGACCCTATTTCTGGTTTTGGCATTTTGCTATAAATATCACCCCAAAAAGATTTTACGGCAACTTCAATTTGCGAAATAGCAAGCATTGTATTTTTAATAGCGTTTTGCTCTACAATGGTTAATCTTGTTTTAAAATCTTGAATATCACTTGTAAAATTAAACTCTGAATGAATCCAGTATGAATGTCTTATAGCATCTACATATTCATTAAGCGCAGGGTATTCGTAAGGTTTTAAATTAATACGCTTTTCAAAAATATTTGTTTTTCTACTTCTAGCTTGTTCATCTCTGTATAATATATAGGCCTTTGCAACACCCGGAAAAGAGCTTAACATTAATTTCTCCTCTACTAAATCTTGTACTTCTTCTACAGTTGGCAAATAATTGTGATCTTTCGCCTTTCTGTCTAATAACGTTTGTAAAACATTTACAGAAATTGAGTTTGCGTCTTCTTTCTTGCCATTTCCAACAGAAAGCATTGCTTTTTCAATGGCATTAGAGATTTTATTTAAAACAAAAGGGCTTGTTTCATAATCTCTTTTTATTATCTGAGTGATTTCCATAAAAAAATTTTAATTTAAAGGATTAATTAAATAGTCAATAGCGTAATTAAAAGGGCTTTCTAAATTTATTCAACAGTCTAAATACTAATTTTTACTTTCAACACCATTTCTAAAAATCATTATGCTAAACAGACAAAACGATTTTTATTTTTCTTTTAAAATGGATTAAATAGCTTGAGGCATTAGTTTTTAATTCTTTTTGAATAATTGGACTGAAAATTACTTTACTTTCAGGATAACAAAGATTGCAAAATGATTGACACGTTTTATGAAGTTTAGCGAAACCTTTTCAACAAGTTTTTAACAATTAAAAAAAAGCATTAAAATAATAACTTTTGAAAAAATATTTTTCAAATTACTGATTATCAAATTATTAAAAACAAAACACTGGGGTTTCAAAAGGAAGTTAAATAAAAGATTTACAAGTTCCTAAAGCCCTATTTTTACAGTGCTTGAGGTTGTTTTTTTAAAAGTTTTTAGCAACTTTTTCCAACTCTATACACTAGTGTTCACCAAATTTTCGTATCGGCGCTTTTTTGCGAATTTTCTTTTACAAATATATAGTTACTACCCATTAAAAAATTAATTAATACCTCCCAAAACTGGCACATAACTTATGGCAAGTGTTTCAATAAATTGATAGCTTATAATAACCAACCCTAAAAAAATAGCAGATGTCATAAAAATAAGTATCGTTTCTGCTTCTTGATCTGTTGTATTAGAATTTAAAGCCTTGGTGACTTTTAAAGTTTGTTTTGCAAAAAAGCGAGACAAAAATGTAAATAAAAGTAATGTACCTGCTATGGTTAATAAAATTTTACCATAAACAGGCGCTAACTCTAACCAAAAACCAAAAAAAGAATTTGGATAACTATTAAGTATTAACGCCGTACTATTTAAAGATTCGTGTGTGCTATGAAATAGAACCGCAATGGCTATAACATGGATGGCTGTAGCAAAATAAAAAAGAACAGTATCCGATTCATCCTCTTGTGTTAACACCTCTTTTGTATTATTTATCCTTAAATAAGAAACAACAAAAAACAAAAAGAAAAAAAGGAAAGTAAGTTGTAATAAAAGCATAGTCTTTATTTTTAATGGGTTACAATGTTCCACAATTTGACATTATTTAAATTAACACCAAGCGTGCCTGGATAATAGCCAATATTTGTGGTTTCTATAAAATAATATTTTTTAAGTTTATGTGTTATGTGCGCACCAGAATAATAGCTAGAGCTAATACCTAGCATACTATGTGCATATTGATTACTATTAATAATCACGACATCGTAATGATAATGTTTTAAGATGGTATAAAGCAATACCGTTCGAGTATCGCAATCTCCATAAAGATTACCTATAAACTCTGTAGGCGCCTGAAAACCAAACTTTATATTACCTAAACAGCAATCTGACTTACAAGTGTTTAAAAAATTAAGCGTTGCACCAGTAAGCTTAGCCTTTTCGCAATCTTGAGAAAGCACAAGCCTGTATGGTATATCTTGAACCATGGTAATTATAGCTTCTAAAAAGCCTTTATCATCAAAACTATGCTCCTGTTTTAAAGTATCTAAAGCTTTGTATACATGTACTAACATACTATCGTTTAATTTAGACACTTCTTTATATACTGGCCCTAGATTAGGCGCATATATCTTGCTGTTTTCTCTAGCTAGATAGGCTTTGCTTACATCAGATTTTTTAACCGAAAGCTCAATATGTAATTTCTCTCTTTTAAAATTATACCAAATCCTTTTTTGGGTTATTAAGGTATCTATTTTTGATGCATCTAATACCGAATCGTTTCCTACAAATCGTATGTGTCCTTCCGATTTATAAATAGCGCTTTTTAGGGTTTCTTCAACATCATCTTCAACAGCTATTGGAGGCGTGTAACTTGGTTCGTATTGGGAATCGCATTGTTTTACTAAAATTGAAAACAACCCCATTAAAATAATACCTACACTAAATATTTTGAATATTCCCGATAAGCAACCTATACCCAAGCTTGCTATTTTTTTAGGCCATTCCCAATTTTTAATCAAGTAAATACCTAATACAAAAATTAAAACTGCTAGCGAAACCTTCCAACCAATACTAAAAGCAATAAATAACATGTAAAGCACGGCTAAAACACTAAAAACAGAACCAAATGCAGCAGCACAACCATCTAATAATGGTGATGTATCATTGATTCTCCCACCAGTGTATGGCGCGTTGTCCTTTCTTTTTTTTGTATAGCCTCTAGTAACGTTACTTTGCCTAGACTTTATCACTTTTGGAGGTACAACTTTTATCACTTTTGGTTTTTCACCAGCTATAAATCCATAAAAATCACAGGTAATATCGCCAACAGAATCTCCATTAATTGTAGATTTAACTTGACTCAGTACAATATTATTTACTTTAACCTTATCAAAATTTAGATGATACCCCGTAAAACCTTCTCGTGATGTTTTAGGCTTACATTTTATCTTTTTTAAAAATGATTGATTTGATAATCCCTCAGGAATAATTTGCTCCCAAGCCTCAGCTTTAATAATTACAAAATCTGTAACTAAGCCACTATCTATAAAAATGTTATAATAATCTTCGGAAGAAAAAGACAATGTAGCATCTTTTTGAGCCGTGTACTGACCCGAAAATACACCTTTAATAAAAATGTCTTTTTTACTCATAGATTTACAAGTACTGTCTTAAATCTTCAATATTACCATAATGCTCTTCGGGCGTTTCTGGCTTAGAGGTATTGAATGGCGGGTCTAAATAATCTGTTTTAAGATGCACTTTTGTATTATACTTTAGTTGAAAAATTGATACATATTCTTTTTTCAAGGCTTCATATTCATTCAAAACTATATTTTTAGAAATTATATCTGTTTCGGTTGAAAACTTACAACGTTTACCAATGGCATATTTTATAAGGAAGGGCAATACAAAAAGAAAAATTAACAGCGGCTCTACGACTTTAATTAAAAAAGCTTTATTTAATGTCTGACTTACTAATTCTATAATACTAGCTTCTTTAAAATCTATAGATACAATAGCCATATCGTAAATTGCTATTAAACAGCCTTGAGCAACAAGCAGACCTATAAAACCAATAAATAAAATGCGGAATAAAAAAGAAAAAACATAACCTAATGTTTTTTTTGATGAGGACGTAATGATACTAATTAAACAAAGTTTATAAATATTATAAACAATGAGTGTACTAAAAATGGCTAGAAAAACAGGAAATGACATAGAATGAAATATCGTCGCATATATATAAGTAAACCCTATTAATGAGACTAGCATATTAAAAACAAGAACCATCGCACTTATTTTAAACAATTTTCGCTCCTTAACACCAGATATATTAAGAATAAATTGATCTTCACCTATGAGTCTATACAACCACATTAAACCTCCTTTTTAACTGTAATATAATCATCAATATTATCGTTAATGGTAGCCATTTCTTGAGCGACCCATTTATCTATTATAGCTTCATTTAACTTGTCTTGCGCAAGTATTACACTTTTTTTCTTATTGAGTTGCTCTTGAGCGGCATGATAAATAATTTTATGTCGGTCTTGTCCCTTTTTATTTTCATAGTAATTTTTATCTACCTCTATACCAGCATCGGCTAACATTAACTCCTTAACATTATCACTCATATAATTGTATGGACTTTTAGTAAGCATCATTTTAAAGAAAATAGGTGTTAACTCTATAGCCATAAATAACAATGTTATAAAAAGACTAATCCAAAAGCCAGCAATTTCATGAGCTAATTTTAAGCGCTCTAACAAACCATTTAATCCCGCTGCAACCTTTTTATTTTGCCCAAGTAATACTTTTAGTTCAGATTCTAAAGTAATACGATCTTCTTCAAGCGTTTTAAATTTAGACGCATTGACACGATCAAACTCTTTTATTTTAGTCTCGTATTTTGTTATAGTAGCTTGAAAAGCTCTAGCGTTTGGACCAATACCTCTACCAGCGGCATTACGACCGCCTATTTCGTTCGCAAATTCTGTTTCTGCTTTATTCAATGCCGCTAATAAAACATCTCGCTTTTCTTCAAGTTCGGTCTTCCGTTTTTCTAAACCAGAAAAACTTTCCTCAAATGTGGCTCTTGTAGCATTTTCAAACTCTTTTTGCTTGACAATTTGTTTTTCATACAAGGCCGTATCAATTTCGGTTTTAAACATTCTAATCTCTACGGGTTTAGAAATGGTTACGGCAATAATAACTCCCATAATAATTCTTGGTAGAGCACCAGAAAACTCACTCCATTTAACAGCTTCGGTTCCATCTCCAACACCACTTGATGCTACAATAAACCGATCTAAATTAAAAATAATTAATCCCCAAATAATACCAAAAATAACAGCAACTATGGCTGTTGGCATATGCGTTTCATCTACCAAAGCACTATCTCCAGGCGCAAAAATAGTATACATAGCGTAGCCACCCGCAAGTGCAGCCATAAAACCTGTAGCAACTACAACACCGCCTAAGCAAGCATATTTTACTTGATCATTATAGGTGGATTTTGAAAGCAAGTAGGCATCAGAGCCCGCTGCTTGCCAAAGTAATTGCATTATTTTTCCTGGCTTGGGAGATTCATAAAATGATCTTTTCATTATAATTATATTTTATAAGATTGATTGGTGAATGTTTCGTTCAAATTATTTGGAAGCAATTCTATAGATTCTAAAGCTAGTATTTTAGATTCTGATAAAGTATTATCATTTAAAACTAACGTGGGCAATGCCAATTTTTTAAAGTTATTAACCTTAATCTGTATATTTTTAATGGTCTTTACATTTGGTATAATCTCTGGTTTGGATAGCTGTTTTTTGTTAATTGAAAGATACTTTAGCTTATATGTATGTGTTTTAATAGTATTATAACCCTTAAGTAACAAAGTAACTTCCTGATGTTCTGCATCATTATAAAAATAATACCTAGACCCTGACACCAAATTATTTTTGGTGCGGGTTTTTACATAACAATGGGACATATTTTTAACCTGCCATTCTATATAGTTTAAACTATTAGCAATAGCAACAGGTGCGTGAATGTGAACATTAATAATTTGAAGCTTTTTTTTAAACAAAGCAAACCACATCTTTTTAATAGATGCCTTTGCCGATATGTAGAGATGTTGAAGTTTTGATTTTAAATTCATGTTAGCTTGTAATATATAAAGCTAGATACGTCATGTAAAAACTTAATTGACTACGCTAAATATATAAAAAGCACTCCATAAAACAGATGGGTATTACAGAAATAATAGAATTACAAATACATTACTTAATAGTTGCCGCAACTTTTTCTAATTCCATATACCAATCTTCTCCAAATTTTCTGATTAAAGCCTCTTTTACAAACTTATAGACGGGCACTCCAAATTCTTTGCCTAACTCGCAAGCATCATCACAAATTTGCCATTTATGGTAATTCACTGCCGAAAACTCGGTGTAATCCTGTACACGAATAGGGTATAAATGGCATGACACTGGTTTTTTCCACGTAATTTCACCTTGATTATAAGCCTCTTCAATGGCGCAAAGTGCTACATTTTTTTCATCAAATATCACATAGGCACAATCTGCATTATTAATTAATGGTGTTTCTAGTTCGCCATCATCTGTAGTTATATAAGTCCCTTGCTTTTCGATAGCACTAATGCCTTCTTTACGCAAAAACGGTTTTACTTTTGGGTAAATCTCTTTTAAAATATCAGCTTCGTCTGACTCTAAAGGTGCTCCAGCATCACCATCAATACAACAAGCTCCCTTGCAAGCAGATAGGTTACACACAAAATCTTTGCTTATTATATCTTCTGAAACTATAGTTTTTCCTAATTGGAACATAACACACCTTTTTAATAAGTTTACAAAAATAGATAAACTTTGCGTTATTTTTTTAAGATAATTAAACCATAATGCCATATTTTTGCGGAAAATTTAAATCTCACTGTAATGGAATTCAATTTTAAAGAAATCTTTACTGCCTTTATGATATTATTTGCCGTTATAGATATTATTGGCAACATCCCTATTGTTATAGATTTACGTAAAAAAGCAGGCCATATACAGAGCGAAAAGGCATCAATTATTGCCGGAGCCATCCTTATTTTGTTTTTATTTTTAGGAAAAAGCATATTAAATCTTATTGGTATTGATGTAAACTCTTTTGCCGTTGCGGGTTCTTTTATTCTCTTTTTTATTGCTTTAGAAATGATTTTAGGGATTACGCTTTATAAACAAGAAGAGCATGATGCTATGACTACAGCTGTATTTCCATTAGCATTCCCCCTTATTGCAGGTCCAGGTAGTTTAACAACATTACTTTCGTTAAGAGCCGAATTTAGAATAGAAAATATTATTGTTGCGGTTTTAATGAATGTTATCATTATTTTTGTAGTATTAAAAACCTCTGCTAGAATTGAACGCTTAATAGGGCAAAATGGCATTAATATTATCCGAAAAGTATTTGGGGTGATTTTATTAGCCATAGCTGTAAAATTATTTGCCTATAATATTAAAGCACTTTTTGACATAGTTTAAAACTTTAAAATCATGAAAATATTAACCCCATTATTTAGCCTTATTGCTTTAGGACTCATTATTTTCAACGCTACCAAAGTAGATTTTGATGCTCCATTTAAAGGAGAAAGTACCATAGCATTAATTACCATTATGGCCTCGCTCTGTGTTATTCTTATGATGCTTATTCTAAGCGTTTCTAAACGTATTGAACAAAAAACAAAAGAGCGCAATTAGAGCACAATAGCTATTAGTAGCAAAAAAAATTGTTTTTATAAATTAACCATTAAATATATAAGACTTTGTATATTTAACTGTGTTTAAGTCTATTGTAAATTTATTTTTTCCTAAAGTATGTTATGCATGTCATCATTTATTAAATGATAATGAAGATGCTATTTGCACGACATGCAGACATAGTTTACCTGTAACCAACTTCCATTTTAACACCAATAATACTATTAAACACGTATTGTATGGTCGAGCTAAAATAGAGAATGGTACCGCTTTATTTAGATTTGAAAAAAAGAGCATTGTACAACAGCTTATCCACAATCTTAAATATAGAGGCCATGAGCATATTGGTTTTGTTCTAGGAAATTGGTTAGGTAGTGAATTACAAACTATCCCACATTATAAAAATATTGATATTGTTATACCAGTGCCTTTACACAAAAAGAAACTCAAAACTAGAGGGTACAATCAAGTTACCAAATTTGGAGAACAAATTGCCAGGGCTTTAGATGCTAAATATATAGATGATGTTCTGATAAAAATAACCAATACAACATCTCAAGTAAATAAAAAAAGATTAGGAAGGTGGTATGATAACAAAACACTCTTTACTACCCAAAACACGGCATCTGTTAACAATAAACACATTCTTTTAGTAGATGATATTATAACCACTGGTGCCACTATAGAAGCCTGTATTAGTGCTTTAAATACTTCGCAAAATATAACAATAAGTGTTGCTGTAATGGCAATAGCATAAGCACTGCAGCGTTATATATTTTAATATAAATTATGTAGGTTTGTAAAAATTTAAAATTGGCGATGAACAAAACCCTATCAAGTTTTATTTTGGCATGTATTATTGGTTTGGTTTCAATAAACTGTGCAAATCGAGGTACTCCAGATGGTGGTCCTAAAGATGTAACACCGCCTACCATTGTTAAATCTGAACCAGAAAATTATTCTACAAATTTTAATGGCAAGGAGATAAAGATTTATTTTGATGAGTATATCAAAATAAAAGATTTACAAAAGCAGCTTATCATTTCGCCTCCCATGAAAACACAACCCGATATAACACCACTTGGGAGCGCTAGTAAATATATTACCATTAAAATTTACGATACCCTACAACCCAATACTACTTATGCTTTTAATTTTGGCAATAGTATAACCGACAATAACGAAGGAAACCCATATCCTTATTACCGCTACGTACTTTCTACAGGTAATTATATCGATTCATTAAACGTTAAAGGCAATATTGTTGATGCACTAAAAAAGCAGCCAGAAACCTTTGTAAATGTTGCACTTTACGAGGTAGATTCTACATTTACAGACTCCATTATTTATAAAGATGTGCCTAAGTATATAACAAATACTTTAGACAGCGTTACTACATTTTCTATAGAAAATATTAAATCCGGAAAATACATGCTCATGGCATTAAAGGATGGTAATGGAGATAATAAATTTCAGCAAAAGACAGATCAAGTAGCCTTTCATAAAAATTATATTGAAGTCCCAACAGATTCTACATATACCTTAAGATTATTTTCTGAAAATCTTGATTTTAAAGCAACAAGACCTAAATTATTATCTGGCGAAAAAATAGCATTTGGCTACGAAGGTGATTATAAAGACATGGCTATTAAAATGCGTTCTGAAACACCTGCTGAGTTTGAATATCGCATTACAAAAGACCCAAAAACAGATTCTTTAAATTATTGGTACAAACCTAGGCTAAAAGTTGACTCATTGCTTTTTAAAGTCGTATCGCAGCCAACTTTCGAGAAAGATTATACGGTAAGAATTAGTGAACAAAAAAGAGACTCTCTTGTTGTTAGTGCTTTACCATCTGGCACCATTGGTAACAACGAGCCTTTAAAAATTTCTGGAAGTACCCCGTTAGTTGGATTTGATGTTTCAAAAATATCAATAGTAGACAAAGACACTTTAAATATTAGTTTTACTACTGATTTTGATAGTTTAAATAATACATATGCATTTAAATTTGATAAAACAGAGGACAATAGGTATAATATGCAAGTTTTACCCGAAGCCTTTACTGATTTTTTTGATGATAAAAACGACACATTAAACTTCTCGATTAACACCAGAAAAGCTTCGGATTATGGTTATGCACGATTTACTTTAATTAATGCAAAATATCCACTTATTATACAATTAACAGATGCCAAAGGCGATGTACAAGTTGAGCAGTCTGTTACTAAAGAAGGTAATATAGATTTTCTGGATTTACTACCAGGAACATATTTTATAAGAGTTATTCATGATGAAAATGGTAATAAAAAATATGATACGGGCAATTATTTAAAAAAACTACAACCCGAAAAAGTTAGCCATTTTAAAGAGGTAGATATTAGAGCTAATTGGGGGCATCCTGAAACGTTAACCTTCAAATAATGAACTTAATTAATAGTAAAAATATCTCGATCATTTAAAAACTTAAGTTTATTTCTATAAGCCTCAATATGTTTTTTTTCTAAAGTCACTATTTGGGTTCCTTCCTTGTTAGGCTCAAAAGTAGTCAGTTGTTCTCCAAGTACGTTATATGCTGCGGAGTGCCCGCAATAATGACTATTTACACCATCTACACCTACACGATTAACACCAACACAATAACTCATATTCTCAATAGCTCGTGCTTTTAAAAGCGCATCCCAAGCCGATATCCTGGGTTTTGGCCAATTGGCTACATAGACTAAAACATCGTAATCCTCAGTATTTCTAGCCCAAACAGGAAACCGTAAATCATAACAAATTAAAGGGCATATTTTCCAGCCTTTATAATCTATTATAATCTTATCTGTACCAGATGTATAGGTGTTATGTTCGCCAACCAATGTAAAGGCATGACGCTTATTATAAAATGTTATATGCCCTGAGGGTTCTACAAAAAGTAATCGGTTATAGTAATTTCCATTTTCTACAATAATAAGACTGCCTACTAATGCTGCATTCTTTTTTTTAGCTAAGTTTTGCATCCACACAACCGTATCGCCTTGCATGGTCTCTGCCTTTGTTTTGGCATTCATCGTAAAACCCGTGGTAAACATTTCGGGTAATATAATAACATCTACATCATCAAAAATAGCTTCAATTTTTTGCTTAAAATTATCTCTATTAGATGCTGCGTCTTCCCAAGTTAAATCGGCTTGAATAATAGCTATATGTAACTGTTTTTGCATGTAATGCTTAAGAACGGTCTAGTTTTATTTTTGCTTTTTCTTCTTTTTCTTTTAGTTTTTCAATTTTTTCTAACCATTTTTCTTCATCTACCGGAGAGAGTTTTCTTTTATGCTTTAGTTTTTCGTATTTTTTAATAGCGTCTTTATGTTTTTGTCCAGCCTTATCGTAATTAGATTGTGCTTTTTGTTTTTGTTTTAATAGTTTTTCAGTCTTTTTTTGTTGCTTTTCGGCTTTTCTCTGTTCTTTTTCTGCCTTTTTTTGCTCGTCTTCAGCTTTTTTGATTTGCTCTGCTACTTTTTCAGCCTCCTCAATATCTTTCATTTTTTTTGTAAAAATAGACATGATTGCAGCTTTATCTTCTGGAGCCAATGTATCAGTAACATCAACTTTACCCATGTAAATTTGTTCTTTTTTAATGTTATACGTTTCGTTATTATAACTTACTTCTTGAGCGTTTACGAGATAACCAAAACCAAGACAAATTAAGAGTATTAAAAATTTCATAGTATGTTAAGATATATTAATAGTTATTACAAATGTATTTAAAAAAAGTAAGATGATTAAAGTATTGCTTTTCAATACCATTGTATATATGCTTCGCATAGACACGTAAGGTAGTAAGACATGTTCTAATGTATTAAACAAAAATTGGTCCAAAAATTCTATGTATTGACCTAAACTATTTCCATTTTTTTCAACAAAAATGAAGCGTTCATGTTTTGGCAAACCCCCGATTTTAATAGGTAATCAAAATGAAGTTCATCATCAATAATTTCTGCATCAAAATAGTAATTTTTAACATCGTCTAACTCGTGTTCAATCTCACATAAACTTAAATCGTGTGTAGCGATAATACCTGTAGCGTTGGAAGCCACTAATTTCTCTACAAATTTTCTAGACCCTATAGCTTTATCAGTACTATTTGTTCCTTTTAAAATTTCATCTAGAATAATAAAATATGGCTCGTTTTGGATGGTATCTACAATATATTTTAGACGCGTTAATTCTGAAAAGAAATACGAACTATCATCCGTTAGAGAATCCGTAGTTCGCATGCTCGTAATCAATTTTACAGGAGCGTATTTACTAGACGCTGCACAAACTGGAAGCCCTACATTGGCCATAACAATATGCAAGGATACGGTTCTTAAAAACGTGCTTTTTCCTGCCATATTAGCTCCAGTAACTATAAAAAACTGTTCGTTTTGAATAATCAAATCACTATCAACACGCTTTTCTTTATTTAACAATGGGTGACCTAAACTTTTAGAATCTATCACGGCTTCTTTTGGGAGTATCTCTGGAAAAACAAATTCTGGATGATTATAGGCATAGTTTCCTAACGTATTATAAGCATCAAAAAACGAAACAACCTCAAACCAATCTGCCACCTTGGTACCGTATTGAGAAATCCAATGTTCAATATTATAGCTATGTCTAATATCGGTTAGCAATAATCCGTTTCCAAAAATAGCTCCAATAATATTGTTTCTATTATCTAATGCATCTAAGGATTTAGAAAACGATTTAAAAATAACTGACGCTTTTTTATCGCCAAACTCAATGAGTTTTTGCTTTTCCAGTAACAATGCTGATGAAAAAGTTTCATTTTCAATCAAATTTAATAACGATGCATATTGTCTAAAAGTTTCTCTTACTTTATCGGTATTTGATGATAGTGCGTTTATTTTTTTAAGATATAAACCCGTAATTCCTAAACCAACAAACAACCAATACCCCAATAAAGCTTGGTAAGTAATGACATTAAGATATGTAAGCACAAAAATTAAAACAGATATAATACTAAACCCCAATGGTATCCAAGACATCATTTTAGGCAAAAATGATTTATAGTTTTTTAACCATTCCGTAATGTGTGTTGCAGGCGTTTCTATCTCTACCAAAGCAGATGTAGCCATGTAATGTTGTCGCCATTCTGGTTTAGAACACAACTCTTTTATGGCACCTTGCCTAGAAGCAATAGCGTCTATGTTATTAGCTTTTAACGCATCAGCTAATTTTTGAGCACCTTCATTAGTTTTTGTTCTATTTATAAACTGATAAAAAGATCCTTTACCAAATAAATCGATATCCAAACTATAAAAATGATTTGGATCTTGAAATTGCAGACCTTCATCTCTATTATAAAAATCTCCCGAGGCTATTTTAATTTCTTCTTCATTAATTTTAGCTAAGGCTTTATTAAAATTTCTTTTAGCTTTTACATCGGTATATTTTGATATTAGAAACCCAAATAAAACTATACCACCAACAGCAATCGCCACGGCCACTTGCCAATTTGTATATGTTAAATAAACACCAAGACCAAGCAATAAAAACACAGCTAACCTTAATACACTTATAGAAGCCATCTCTTTATTTAATTTTTTAACCTTTGCTTGATACGTTTTTAAGCACTGTTTATAGTATTCTAAATAGTTTTCCATGTTTGATTTTGATGAAGTGTAAAGAAACAAAAAAGCTCTGAAAAATTTCAGAGCTTTTTGAATTCTATTTGTATTATATATAACCTAATCTCTCCCTCCAAATACTTGAAGCGCCCAATATAATAATGAGGCAATAGCACCCAAAGCCGCTACCAAATATGTTCTAGCTGCCCATTTTAAGGCATCTTCGGACCCTGCATACTCCTCTTGAGAAACTATGTTTTTATTTTTTAACCATGCTAATGCACGGTTACTAGCATCGTATTCCACAGGTAAAGTAACCACACTAAATAGTGCCGCAAATGCCATCATAACCAATCCAGCAACAGCGACATAAAACCCTATGCCTCCAATTAAATTTGTAGCCATAAGTGCAATACCACCAAAAACAACCCATTGAGACATACTAGATGTTATACTAACTACTGGTACTAAGGCAGAACGCATTTTTAACCAATCATAAGCTTGAGCATGCTGTACAGCATGGCCGCATTCGTGTGCTGCAACAGCCGCTGCTGCCGCATTACGTTGATTGTATACAGACTCACTCAAATTAACTGTTTTATTTTTTGGATTATAATGATCTGTTAATTGTCCTGGAGTAGAAATTACCTCAACATCTCTAATACCATGATCAGCCAACATCTTTTCTGCAATTTCGGCACCACTCATGCCATTTCGTAATTGTATTTTTGAGTACTTAGCAAATTTACGCTTTAACGTACTGCTCACTAACCAACTGGCTAAAGCTATAACACCTATTAATATATAATATCCGAACATAATTGTTTATTATTAAAATTATGAAATAAAGATAGCAAAAATAACGCCAATAAATAAAAATGAAATTTTGTCATACCGCATCCTATTTAAAATTAAAGTAAAATAGAATTTTGATTTTTCTTCCTATAAAATAAAAAACGTCTAGAAATATTAATCACTTAATATCTCTAAACGTTTGATAACCTCAGACCTCACGAATGAGTTAATTATTATTAAATCTTATATTTAATTCATTTCCAAATCAAAAGCTTCAGCTATTTCTTTGTAAACTATTTTACCTTTAACAATATTTAGTCCTTTAGATAAAGACGCATTATTTTCGCATGCTTTTTCCCAACCGTCATTTGCTAATTTAATAACATAAGGCAATGTCACATTGGTTAATCCAACAGTAGATGTATAAGGTACAGCTCCAGGCATATTAGCCACAGAATAATGAACCACATCATCTATAATATACGTAGGCTCTTCATGTGTTGTTGGCTTAGTAGTTTCAAAACAACCACCTTGATCTACAGCAACATCAACAATAACTGTTCCTGGACGCATATCTTTAAGCATATCTTTCCTAATTAATTTAGGTGCTTTTGCGCCTTTAATTAATACGCCTCCAATAATTAAATCTGTTTTTGGCAAATGCCTTCTTATATTATACTCACTAGAAAACTCGGTATTAACATTAGCAGGCATAATATCAGCAATATATCGTAGTTGTTTCATGTTAATATCCATAATAGTCACGTTAGCTCCTAAACCAGCAGCCATTTTAGCAGCTTGAATACCTACAACACCGCCACCTAAAACCATAACATGCGCTGGTGGCACACCTGGGATACCGCCCAATAAAATACCACGGCCTTTAATTGGTTTTTCTAAATACTTAGCACCTTGCTGAATAGACATTCTACCAGCTACCTCAGACATTGGTATTAATAACGGTAAAGAACCATCGGCATCTTCAACAGTTTCGTAAGCAATACAAATAGCATTGCTTTCAATCATAGCGTTAGTTAAAACCTCACTAGACGCAAAGTGAAAATATGTAAACACCACTTGGTTTGGCTTAATTAACTTATATTCTGGCTCAATAGGTTCTTTAACCTTTACTATCATTTCAGCAACATCATAAATGGCTTCAATAGTATCTAAAATAGTTGCTCCAGCATTAACATAATCCGCATCCAAAAAACCACTATTAAAACCTGCATTTTTTTGCACGTAAACCACATGATTTCTTTTAGTAAGTTCAAAAACACCCGATGGTGTCATACCTACTCTATTTTCGTTATTTTTAATTTCAATGGGCACTCCAATTTTCATAAATATGATATTTTAAGTATGAATACTGGGGCAAAATTATAACAATAAATTCAATATTATGAGTAAAATTAAGTTTTTGTTAAATTTTTTTCATCTAAAAACCTATAATAATGATTAATATATAATTCACATCAATTTAGTAGGAATTTAAAAAACAAGTAAAAAAATGAGAGATATACTATTTTTTGGAGTATCTCAATTTGAAATAAATCAATAAGAATGACGATATTATGGTAATACTATTAGCAAAAATCATAGGAGGACTCCCTTTTAAAAACCCATAAATTAACCATAGCGCTATGCCTATAAAAAACAGGTAAAGCATAGGTAACGATAAACTAGAAACATCTTTTGTTTTCCAAGTTTTATAAACCTGTGGAAGAAATGCTGCCGTTGTTAAAAATGCAGCAACAAAACCTATAATTTCTTCGTAATCCATAATATGCCTTTAAACAGAAAATCATTATTTGGGCGTTACCCGAAAAGGGTCAGGCTATCCGTTACAAGTCCTCACAACCCAAAAAAGGGTTGTTGTGGGCTTTCCTCTACTATCCTTAACGCAAAAAGAGCAAAGAATAACAAACTTTTTATCATTCTGATGATAAAATTTAAATACCGCATAAATTTATGAGATGTCTCAATCGTCCCTCATTTCGACATGACAAAAACCTTATGCTAAACTTGTTTTAGTATCTAACACAATAATCATGAGACACTAAAACAAAATCAAGGTGACGCTCTAGTTTACCCAACAATATTTACAATTTTACCAGGCACAATAATTATTTTTTTAGGTTCTCGACCCTGTAATTGATCTTTAGTTTTTTCGTGCGCCATAACCGTTTTCTCAATATCCTCTTTACTCATATCCATGGGTAATTCTAAGGTAAAACGCATTTTACCGTTAAACGATATTGGGTAATTTTTACTACTTTCTACCAAATGGCTGGCATCAAACTCAGGAAAAGGTATGGTTGAAATGGAACCACTATGCCCTAATTTACTCCATAACTCCTCAGCAATGTGTGGTGCATAAGGCGATATTAAAATCAATAAAGGCTTTAAAATATCTTTTGATGTACACTTTTGAGCCGTTAACTCATTTACAGCAATCATAAACGTAGATACTGATGTATTAAACGAAAAGTTCTCAATATCGTCTTGAACTTTTTTAATGGTTTTATGTAGTGTTTTTAATTCCTCCCCTAGCCCCTCCGAAGGAGGGGAACTCGATACGCAAAAAGTTCCATTTTCGCCTTGGTGGTATAATTTCCAGAGTTTTTTTAGGAAATTGTGTACACCTGTAATACCTGCGGTATTCCATGGTTTGTATTGCTCTAAAGGCCCGAGGAACATTTCGTAAAGACGTAGGCTGTCAGCGCCATAATTTTTTACAATACTGTCTGGGTTTACAACGTTGTATTTGGATTTGGACATTTTTTCAACTTCGCGACCTACTTTGTAAATACCATCAACCTTTCCATTTTCACCAATAAAAATAGCATTATCAAATTCTGGACGCCATTTTTTAAACCCTAAAACATCTAGCTCATCTGAAGAATTAACTAAAGATACGTCAGCATGCCTGTCTATAAAACCAAAACCGATTTTTCCTTGATCTATTAAATCTCTAATTTTTAGTTTTTCAGCATTAGAATAAAACGAAAACATCTTATCAAATGTTGTTGTAAAAAATTCACCATCTAAAACTAATTCATTTTTATGTTGCTCATAAATTGAATGAGAAACTAGTACAGTATTATATTTGTATTTAGAATCAATATGAAAATTTGGCATAAACTCATAAGTAAAAGCACTAGTCCCCAAAATCATCCCTTGGTTAATCAGTTTTTTAGCAAATTCATCAACAGGTACAACACCTTTATCAAATAAGAATTTTTGCCAAAAACGTGCGTATAACAAATGCCCTGTGGCATGCTCGCTTCCACCGATGTACAAATCTACATCTTGCCAATAGTCAAGCGCTTCTTTACTAGCAAACTCGTTAGTATTATTAGCATCCATATAACGGTTAAAATACCACGAACTTCCTGCCCAACCTGGCATGGTGTTTAACTCTAAAGGATGGATTGTTTTATTATCAATCAAATCATTTGAAACGACTTCATTTTTTGTAGTATCCCAAGCCCAAACGATGGCGTTCCCCAATGGCGGCTCACCCGTTTCGGTAGGTAAATATTTTTCAACTTCTGGAAGCTTAATTGGTAAATGTTCCGCTTCTATCATTTGTGGCATCCCGTTTACATAATACACAGGAAATGGCTCGCCCCAATACCGCTGACGGCTAAATACCGCATCACGCAAACGGTAATTGGTTTTCCCTTGGCCTTGACCAATTTGCTCCAACTCGTAAATGGCACGTTTGGTGGCTTTTTTATAATTCATACCGTTTAGAAAATCACTATTTCCAATAACGGTTTTAGCTTTATCTGAAAAGGCTTCTTCAGAAATATCTACACCATCAAAAATATTAGGTATCGGAATATTAAAATGTTTCGCAAAAGCATAATCACGTTCATCACCACATGGCACGGACATTACAGCACCTGTGCCGTAACCTGCCAATACATAATCGCCAATCCAAACCGGGATAGGTTGTTTTGTAAACGGATGTTCTGCATAAGCGCCCGTAAACGCACCAGAAATGGTTTTTACATCGGCCATTCTATCACGCTCGCTACGTTTTGCTGTTGCCAATATATAGGCTTCTACATCTGCTTTTTGTTCTGGGGTTGTTATTTGAGATACCAATTCGTGTTCTGGTGCAAGCGTCATAAAACTAACACCAAAAATAGTATCTGGTCTTGTAGTGAATACTTCTATCCCCCTAACCCCCGAAGGGGAAACTTGCTCACTGTTGTTTGACTTACTCGATTCTTGGATTTTTATTGATTGTCTTTGAGATAATTCTTTACTTATTTTCTCTAGAACAACATTGATATTATCCAGAACTTCTTCGTTTTTAAAACGTATGACTTTAAAATAATCATTTTCTAAAATTTCAGTACGCTTAGCATCAGCTTCAACTTGAGAGTCATGAATTTTTCCATCAACCTCAATAATTAATTTTTTATCTAAGCAAACAAAATCAACTATATAATCGCCTATTAAATGCTGTTGCCTAAATTTAGCATTCAACTTTTTATTTCTAAGTGCTTCCCACAAAACAGCTTCAGCTTTTGTTGGATTTGCTCTCATTTCCTTAGCCCTATCTAACAATAAATGCGAATTACTTCCACCTGTCATATAACCAGCTTGAGTAGACGAATCTGCTTTCACTTCCCCTTTGGGGAAGGATAGGATGGGGAAATTAACCAGAGCCCCAACAGATTTCCCAATCCAGTTACGCTGACTTTCTTTTAAAGAATCTGTCCAATCGATGGTATTTAATCCTTGAAGTAAACGCTCTGCATAAGCAGAAATACGCATACTCCATTGGGTCATTTTTTTTCTAATTACTGGATGTCCGCCACGTTCGGAAACACCGTTAACAATTTCGTCGTTTGCTAAAACTGTACCCAATGCAGGACACCAGTTTACTTCGGTTTCAGCTAAATACGTTAATCTATATTGTAATACTATTTGTTGTTGTTTTACAACATCAAAAGCGTTCCATTGTTCGGCAGAAAAAAGTTCTATATTATCATCACAAACAGCATTTACATTAGTATTACCTTCTGAGGCAAATACCTTTTCTAGTACTGATATATCTTCTGCTTTATCACTTTCATTATTATACCAAGAATTAAACAATTGAATAAAAATCCATTGCGTCCATTTATAATAACTTGAGTCGGATGTACGAACTTCGCGAGACCAATCAAAAGAAAATCCTATTTGATCTAATTGACGGCGGTATGTTTTAATATTTTCGGCCGTAGTTACTGCTGGATGTTGTCCTGTTTGTATGGCATATTGCTCTGCTGGCAATCCAAAAGAATCATACCCTTGTGGATGCAATACATTAAAGCCTTGATGACGCTTGTAACGCGCATAAATATCGGATGCAATATACCCTAACGGATGCCCAACATGCAAACCTGCACCACTTGGGTAAGGGAACATGTCTAGCACATAATACTTTGGTTTATCGCTTTGGTTTTCGGCTTTAAATGTTTGGTTTTCTGCCCAATATTTTTGCCAATCTTTCTCGATTTTATTGAAATCGTATGTCATCCTAATTTTGTTTTAGCATTCCTAAATAACAAAATGCTTATTTACTACCTAATCAAGCGGCAAATTTAAACTTATTATAACAATGTTGAAAGTTTAAACGTTGTAATCCTAAATGAAACACTTTTCTTTATTATTTTTACAGCACTAATCCAATATTTGTATGAGTTCATCCTTTGAAAAGCATCAAAAACGCAGACTAATTTCTTCTTATTTTTCGGTCGTGCTAAGTATTGCATTAGTCTTATTTTTATTAGGTCTATTGGGTTTATTGGTACTAAATGCTAAAAAAGTATCCGACCATTTTAAAGAACAGGTTGTTGTAACCATTTTTTTAAAAGAGTCTGCAAAAACGGTAGAGACCAAACAGCTTGAAAAAAGCTTATCTATGGCCGAATATGTAAAATCTACCGAATATGTCTCTAAAGAGCAGGCGGCCGAATTTATGAAAGCAGAAAACGGTGAAGATTTTATGGATTTTGTGGGTTATAATCCATTACAAAACTCTATTGATGTACACCTTAAAGCAGATTTTGTGACTTCTGAACATCTTGAAAAAATTTCTACTGAAGCTTTAAGCAAAAGCTTTGTAGACGAAGTTACTTATGATAATGATTTGGTAAACTTAATGAATGATAATGTTAAAAAAATTAGTTTTTGGGTATTAATCATCAGTAGTATTTTTACATTAATTGCTGTTTTATTAATTAACAGTTCTATCCGATTGGCTGTATATTCTAAACGATTTACTATAAAAACTATGCAAATGGTTGGTGCAACTAAACAATTTATTCGTCGTCCATTTGTTTGGAAAAGTGTACGACTTGGTATTATTGGCGGCCTTATAGCATTAATAGGTATGGGTATTGTTTTATACTATTTAAACCGAACATTTATTGACTTAAATTTATTAGGCAACCCTGTTTTAGTAGGGCTACTGTTCACGCTTATTTTTACACTAGGCATTGTTATTACATGGATTAGTACGCATTTTGCAACCCAGCGTTTTTTAAATTTAAGGACTGATGAATTATATTATTAACCATTAGTGAAAATCTAAATCATCATAAATGGAAATTAAAACCGTAAATCTTGAAGATAAATTCAATGCGTTTAACGATTATTGGAATCCTAAAATTGTTGCTGAATTAAACGGACAATTTGTAAAAGTTGCTAAATTTAAAGATGAATTTATCATGCATCAACACGAGCATGAAGACGAGATGTTTCTTGTTATTGAAGGCAAACTACTCATGGAATTAGACCATAAAACTTTGGAAATAAATTCTGGAGAATTTATAGTTATTCCTAGAAAGACTAACCACAGACCTAAGGCTATTGGAGAAGCTAAAGTGCTTCTTTTTGAACCTAAAACCACCCTTAATACAGGAAATACCGAAAATAAGTTTACAATTAAAAAACTAGATACTATTTAATAAAAGCAAAAGCTATTTACTAATACTGTGTCACCTTAATTATCAATATTAGTTTACATTATACATACCTTAATTATCAAGAATTTAAAATAATTTTAATATTACTGTTTCAAATAAATCCGTTAATTTGCAACTCAATATGACATCCATTATGGGAGAAAAAAAACGAAAAGAAGCGACTAAGAGTAGATTTATATTTGGAAAGAAAAACTATAAATTCATGTTTATTGGTTTAGCTATTATTGCACTTGGCTTTATTTTAATGGCTGGAGGCGGTAGCGACGACCCTAATATTTTTAATCCAGATATTTTTAGTTTTCGTCGTATACGATTGGCCCCTATGCTTGTTCTTATTGGCTTTGGCATAGAGATTTATGCTATTTTATTAAACCCAGATAAAGCATAATGGACATCATAAATGCTATTATTTTAGGTATCATACAAGGGCTTACAGAATTTTTACCGGTCTCTTCTAGTGGTCATTTAGAATTGGGTAAAGCCATACTAGGTGATGATTCTATACCAGAAGAAAGCCTTCTTTTTACTGTTGTGCTACATTTTGCAACAGCCTTAAGCACCATCGTTATATTTAGAAAAGATATTATAGAACTCATAAAAGGGGCATTACAATTTAAATGGAATGACGATTTAAAGTTTATTTCTAAAATAGCCATATCTATGATTCCTGCCGTTATAGTTGGACTGTTTTTTGAAGAACAACTTGAGGCACTTTTTGGTGGAAACATATTATTGGTAGGTTGTATGCTGATTATAACAGCCGTATTATTATTTATGGCCGACAAAGCCAAAGACACAAATAAACCTGTAACTTTTAAAAACGCATTTGTAATAGGTATTTCTCAAGCTATTGCAATGCTTCCGGGTATTTCACGCTCTGGTGCCACAATTTCTACATCTGTTTTATTAGGAAATGATAAAACCAAAGCAGCTCGTTTTTCATTTTTAATGGTTGTACCCTTAATCTTTGGAAAAATAGCAAAAGATATTATGAGCGGTGATTTAACCTACGATAGCGGAAATTTTACAGCCTTATCTGTTGGCTTTGTAGCAGCATTTATTGCTGGTTTATTTGCTTGCACATGGATGATAGCTTTAGTTAAAAAAAGTAAGCTATCATATTTTGCTATATATTGTGTCATTGTTGGGTTAATAGCTATTGGCTTTGCATTATTAAATAAGTAATATGCTTACACTTGAAGATTATCTATCTGGCCAAGTTTTATTAATAGATAAACCGCTTAATTGGACGTCCTTTCAAGTTGTAAACAAACTTAGATGGGAAATTAGACAAGCCTACAACATTAAAAAAATAAAAGTTGGTCATGCTGGCACTTTAGACCCTTTAGCTAGTGGCCTACTAGTTATTTGTACTGGAAAAATGACTAAACAAATAGATACTTTTCAAGGTCAAATAAAAGAATATACGGGTACTTTTGTTTTGGGCAGCAGCACACCATCTTTTGATTTAGAAACCGAAATTGATGGTAATTTTCCAACCGAACATATTACCGAATCATTAATCCACAAGACTACCGAGCAATTTATTGGCAATATTCAACAATACCCACCTGTATTTTCTGCATTAAAAAAAGATGGCAAACGCTTGTATGAATATGCTAGAGCTGGTGAATCTGTTGAGATAAAACCAAGAACCGTTTCAATTTCAGAATTTAAAATCACAAACATTAATGGTTTACATATAGATTTTAGAGTGGTTTGTAGCAAAGGAACCTACATCCGTTCTTTAGCCAACGATTTTGGTAAAGCCCTTAATTCTGGCGCACACTTATCGGCTTTAAGACGCACTAAAATTGGTGAATTTGATGTTAAAAACAGCCTCTCCGTGGATAAATTTATTCAAAATTTATCATCAAAATAATCATTAAACTTTAAACGGTTACTTTAACACAGTATACTTATTCTCAATAGAATTATTATGCTGTATTAAACTTTTTCATTTACTTTGTCGTATATTTAGTTCACATAAGTATTCGCTAAAAATAGTTTATCCGGTACTCTCAAAAAAAAGTGTTTGCAATTTACAGATCAACATAAAGCTATATTACTTACATTTCTAATTTCTGGAACTGTTGTCTTATCTATTTTTAATCTTGGACTAAAACAACAAAATAAACTTGCTTCAGAAAGTTATTATGAAATTGAACCTGAAAAAGAGCTTACTGAAGAAGAATTAAAGGTTCTTGAAGCATTAGATAAGCATAATAAAATTAAAGCTGAAACTAATCAAGCGTATAATGAGTCTAACAAAGACAAGCATTTTGCCCAAGCCTATGAAACTATTGCACCTCCCGAAGATTATGTCCCCAATACAGAGCATACTACCCAAAACACAAACATTGTTAGAAAAGCATACGAACTTCCTGAAAATTCTAAATTAAACAGAGAAGAACTTGCTAATTTTAGCAAAGTAAACGATTTGCTTAAACAACAACAATCGGGTGGTGAAAATTCTAAAAGTTCTATCAAATTTTCATTACCAGACAGAAAAAAAGTTTACATACCTATTCCTGTATATTTGTGCGAGGTTGATGGAGAAATCGTTATAAACATTACTGTAAATACTATAGGCAAAGTTATTGATGCTTACCTAAACACCTCTTCTACATCCAACAATGCTTGTTTAATTGAGCATGCTTTGGAGTATGCAAAAAAGAGTCGATTTAGTCATGATGCTTCTAAAAAAACTCAAATAGGCTCTATAACATTCAGCTTTATAGGTAAAAATTAAACCTATTGAGTTACAGGTTCTAATTGCTCGATTAATGCTACAATATCCTCAATAATATTTTGACCTTTATTGGTATTATACCAATGTTGTAAATCTTCTTTAAACTCAGGAGTTAACGCCCCGTGTTTAGCCTTATAATCATTAACTAATTGTGTTGCTTGACTAGGTCTTGGTCCAAAAGTATTTAAAACTTCTCCCGTCTCATCATCTAGCATAATTACTTTTGCAATGGCTCTACCTCCATTAGTTAAAAAAGCATCCATAAGTTCTAAATGCTCATCTCTAAGGACAATCTTAATACTGATGTTTGGATTTAATTCAGCTATTTTATTAAGTACAGGCATAACATGAGCCGCGTCGCCACACCAACTTTCGGTAATAATTAACCACGTCATTTTTTTATTAAACCCAGAGACTTTAAGCCTTATATCTTCAGAAACTTTTATGGTTTTATCCCAACGTTTCATGCGTCTATCATTTAACTTGGTATAATTAGTTAAGGCTTCAGTTTTTTCAAGACCAGAGGTTGTGTTTTCTTCAACCAACTTACTAACCAAATCTCTATATGCTTTATATGAAATACTTTTTTCTAAACTATTATTTATTAAGGAATTCATACTTTTATTTTATAAAATTAATATCACAGGTTTAATACGTGATGATTTTTGTCTTACTTTTACTTAAAACCTTACATCGTAATTATATGAATACAAAACACAGATGTGGCTGGTGCGAAGGAGACGAATTATATGAAGCTTATCATGACAACGAATGGGGTGTTCCCATTTATGATGACGATACTCTTTTTGAATTTTTAATTCTAGAAACCTTTCAAGCGGGTTTAAGCTGGATAACCGTATTACGAAAACGTGAAAATTTTAGAACTGCTTTTGACCATTTTGATTACAAAAAAATAGCCAATTATAAACAGCATAAAATTGACACACTATTGCAAGATACTGGTATTATTAGAAATAAGCTAAAAGTGAATGCAACAGTTAGTAATGCTAAAGCTTTTATAAAAATCCAACAAGAGTTTGGAAGTTTTAGCAAATACATATGGGGATTTGTTGATGACAAACCCATAAAAAACAGTATAGGAAGTTATAAAGATGCCCCTGCAAATACGCCTTTAAGTGATACTATTAGTAAAGATTTAAAAAAGCGTGGTTTTAAATTTGTGGGCTCTACCGTTATTTATGCTCACATGCAGGCAACAGGCATGGTAAATGATCATGAAGTAAATTGTTTTAGATATCATGAAGTTTAATTGTACTATAAAATTACATAACCTATTACGTTTAATAATATGCATGCCTCTATTTGTTTTTGGACAATTTGAATCTTGCGATGTCGACAGTACTGTAAAATCTATTGAAAATATAGATTACGCCAGCTTTGGAGACAAAAAAGTTCAGCTTGATTTATACATGCCAAAAAAAACAGGTATCTACCCTGGTGTTATTCTTGTTCATGGAGGTGGTTGGACAAGCGGCACTAAACTAGGGTTTACTCAAATGGCTATAGATCTTGCAGAAAAGGGCTATGTTGTAGCTAATATAGACTACCGTTTGGCAGCAGAAGCTATATTCCCTGGAGCCGTACAAGACACAAAAGCTGCTATAAGATGGTTAAGAGCTAATGCAAAAACCTATAATATAAACCCAAACAAGATAGCTGGTATTGGAGCATCTGCTGGCGGACACCTGATAGCTATGGCTGCTCTTACGGGACATACAAATAAATTTAATGGCTCTAGTGGAAACCATGATAATGTTTCGGGTGTATTACAAGCAACCATTATTATGGGTAGCGGCGTAGACCAAGTTACACGAGTAAAAAATGCGCCTGACCAATATGTAAAAAACTGTTTTATATTTTTTGGAGGTTCTTTTGCAGATAAACATGAAGTTTATGCTAATGCGTCTCCTATTAACCATATTAGTCATAATATGACCCCTATTCTTATGCTTGATGGTGGACAAGACAAACCTGGAGAACGTTATGTTGATTTTCGGAAAAAATTAGATAACCATAACGTTATTAACGAATTTAAAATTATTCCTGATGCTAAACATGGCCAATGGAAAAAGGATAGGTTTCGTTCTGCTTACACCAAAGCTTTTGATTCTTTTTTAAAAAAACACCTGTAGAGAAGTATAAATATTTAAAATATCTCTATTCCAAAAACTTTAAAAACTCATTTCTAGAAATCTCTTCAGCGCCCAAACTCTTAAGATGATTGGTATACACCTGACAATCGATTAATTTGTAATTAGTGTTCTGAACAAAAGAAATAAATGCAACTTTACTAGCATTACTTTCTTTAGTAAACATACTTTCACCACAAAAAACACGGTTCCCTATATCTACACCATAAAGTCCGCCTACTAAATTATCATCTTTCCAAACTTCTACAGATTTGGCATATCCTAATTTATGAAGCTCCACATAAGCTTCAATCATGCTATCTGTAACCCAAGTACTTTCTTGTCCGTTTCGTTTTACTAAGGCACACTCCGTTATTACAGCTCTAAAATTTTTATTAACAGTTACTTTATAGTCTTTATTGCGGAATACCTGCCTCATACTCTTAGAGACCTTCAATTTATTTGGAAACAACACAAAACGTGGGTCTGGAGACCACCATAAAATAGGTTCATCACTCTCAAACCAAGGAAATATCCCTGAACGATATGCTAAAACTAAACGCTCTACAGAAAGGTCGCCACCAATGGCTACGATGCCTTCTTTTGAGGCTTCATTAACATCTGGAAACCCTGTATTTTGGGTTAAGTATTTCATAATAGACATCTCAATTTAATACATCTTAAAAAACCTTCTAACAATCCCATTTTTGATTTAGCAAAACAATTTTGGTTTGCATAGTTAACTAACCAAAAAACCTCAATATTTATTATAATATTGAGGTTTTTTTATTTTTTGAGTGCTTTATTTATCTAATCTCAAAGTAAAAACTCCTTTTTTAAAAAGGTAAATCGTCATGATCTTCTTGTTTTAAATCTCCTGCTGGCTCAAAAGCTTCTGCTGGTGGCACAGGTGGCATGTTTGTTCCTCCGGTTTCTGCTTGTAAAGCTTCTATTCTCCAACCTTGTATAGAGTTAAAATATTTGGTTTCTCCTTGTGGGTTAACCCATTCTCTACCGCGTAAATTAATACTAATTTTAACTTGCTGTCCTTCTTTATAGCTATTTAATAAATCTGTTTTATCTTGAACAAATTCTACCATAATATGCTGTGGATACTGCTCTTCTGTAGTTACAACAATTTCTCTTTTTCTAAACCCATTGCTTCCAAAGGTTTGGGTTTCTCCAACCATTTTTATTCTTCCTTGAACTTCCATGTAATCTGTTATTTATACTATATTAATATTCCTTATTTTATAATTTTAACTAACTTAATATTATTTTCCAAGCGCTTTCTACATCTCCTTGGCTTAAATAATCATGAGCTATTTTATGTTTTTCTGTATTTGTCGCTGTTTTTATTTTAGGATGGCGGTCTCTGATACTTTCTAAAAAATCAATAATACTTTCTTTAGAAGGCAAAGCTTCTACATTACCTAGCATGCCCAAATCATTTCCTGTTAAAACCATACTATTTTTAACATCATTTGGAAAACTATCGACTCCAATACCTACGTTTGATAGTGGTTTGGGTATTTCAAAAAAACTATTTTTGGCGCGTGTGTAATAACTTCCGCCTGCTCTAGCTACTAAGTCTAATTTTTTTTGATCTATCTCATTATTTTCATCAAGTACTTGATCATGAATATGCAACTTAACCACTTCGCAAATAACTAAATTTCCGGCACCGCCTTCGGTTCCTAATTTAATAATATCGTTCACCTTACACTCAAACTGTACTGGCGCCTCAGCAACCCTAAATGGTTTAACAATATCAGATTTTAACATTGTTAATCCTGCTTTATCAAATTCATTAACCCCATGTGGATACTCCGTACTGGTTAATGACATTTGGTGTACCATATTATAATTAACCACATTAATAACAACTTCTCTGGTTGCTTCAACATTTTGTAGGGTATGCTTTGTAGTATTATCTCTAACACGCCTAGCTGGTGAAAAAATCATGATGGGCGGATTAGCACTAAATACATTAAAAAAACTAAATGGCGATAAATTAGAATTTCCATTAGCATCTACAGTACTAGCAAAAGCTATCGGTCTAGGTGCAACCGCACTTAATAAATATTTATGTAAAACACTGGTTGATAAGCTTTTTGGGTCTATAGAGAGCATAAAATTTTTATATGTTCACAAATGTAGCTATTATGATGTTCATCTAAAAATCGATTTACTAACAACTTACACAATAATATTAACAGATTGTCATTATACACTATAAATACCCAAAAATCAATTTTACCTATTTATTTAATACTCTAAATTTTTAATTGTAAACCATGGGTTTACTAAATTTATCCATCAAAATTTGCAATAACCTATCAGCTTTAAGTATATTACAAATCAAATTTAATTGTTAATGATTTTTACTAAACATAGCAATGCCTTTCGTTGGGTCATCATTATAGTTTCCTTTGCCATTGTTTCTCTTATTTTATGGAAAACCTACGAATTTTTTCAGCATTTTAAAGATGAAGAGCGTACCAAAATGGAAAATTGGTCTTTAGCTCAAAACGAACTTGTAAACACAGACTCTAATACAGATTTAGAGCTTATTTTACAAATACTTAATAGTAACAAAACAACACCTATGTTTGTTATTAATGAAGATGGAGGCCTTAATAGCTATAATAATATTGACAAGACTAAGATTAAAGATTCTGCTTATGTGCAAAAATTAATCCTGAAATTTCAACAAGAAAATAAGCCTATAGATGTAAAAATAGGCAACACTATTGTAAGCACTATATATTATGGCAACTCACCTTTACTCAACAAATTAAAATACT
Source organism: uncultured Algibacter sp. (assembly GCA_947499935.1). Lineage (GTDB taxonomy): Bacteria > Bacteroidota > Bacteroidia > Flavobacteriales > Flavobacteriaceae > CANMQH01. Next base: position 70,842 of record CANMQH010000016.1, read on the forward strand.
ACCCACTAGCATTATTACTTATTGTTGTTTTATTTGGTGCTGTAATTTTCTTTTTTTACAGTAGTAATAAAAATGCCACACAAAACAAACTTTGGTCTGGTATGGCTAAAGAAACGGCGCACCAAATAGGTACTCCATTATCATCTTTAATTGGTTGGACAGAAATTTTAAAAATTGAAAACATAAACCCAGATTACATCCTTGAAATTGAAAAAGATGTAGACCGATTAAAAACTATTGCAGAACGTTTTAGCAAAATAGGCTCCTTACCAACTTTAAGTACAGCAGATATTGTTAAAGAGACTATTGAGTCTTACGATTATTTAAAAGCGAGATCATCAAAACTTATAGATTTTAAAATTATTATACCAAATGAAGAAATTTCTGTAAATTTGAACAAACAGCTTTATAGTTGGGCCATAGAAAATTTGGTAAAAAATGCCATTGATGCCATGAAAGGCAGAGGCCAACTTACAGTAGAAATTTCGCTAATAGAAAGCGATATTAAAGTTAGTATAACAGATACAGGCAAGGGTATACCAAGAAAAAACTATAACCGTATATTTGAACCCGGTTTTACCACAAAAAAACGTGGTTGGGGTCTGGGGCTATCTTTAACCAAACGTATTATTGAAGATTTTCATAAAGGAAAAATAAAGGTTTTACAATCTGAAAAAGATAAAGGTAGTACCATACAAATAACATTAAAGTTAGCAGATTAATTATGTCCGAGAAACTGATTGATATAGAACAAGTAGAACTTAACAATAACTGTCCCGAATGTTATAGTAAAGATGGTTTGCGTTTGGCTTTCAAACAAAAAATGGTAGAAAACAAATTATACAAATGTATAACATCGGATATTACGCATGAAATAACATGTTTTAATTGCAACTCAATAATTTACCCTGTAAGATGGACCGATGATATTGAAAGAGTTTTTGAGTATCAAAAAAAAGCCTTTACACCTCAAAAATCTTCTTTACGATTTAAAAAAATGTTTTGGATTACCGTCATAGGCATTATTATACTTATTGGTCTTGCCGCATTCGCAACATATTACCAATTTATAATGCCTTCTTAATAGTTTCTGCCAATGATTCAAATTCGTTTGGCGTCATTTTTACTTTTTGAATAAAACGTGCATCATCCATAACACTTAAAGGTATTAAATGTACATGTGTGTGAGGAACTTCTAACCCTATAACACTTAACCCAACACGCTTACATGGTATTGTTTTTTCTATAGCTTTAGCAATACGTCTAGAAAATAGCATTAACTCTATATATGAAGTTTCATCTAAATCAAAAACTTTATCAACTTCTTTTTTTGGAATACAGAGTGTGTGTCCTTTAGAATTTGGATTAACATCAAGAAATGCTAAATGATTCTCAGTTTCAGCTATTTTGTAGCAAGGGATTTCACCATTTACTATTTTAGTAAAAATTGATGCCATAAGAGTAATTAATTAAGCTTAAATATAAAAATTCCTTATCGTTTATATTAATATTTACTACCTCGAAATCTCGATAATGTCAAATTTAATAATACCCTTTGGTACTTGAATTTCTGCTACATCACCAACAGATTTACCTAATAAGCCTTTACCAATAGGTGAGTTTACAGATATTTTTCCAGAGGCTAAATCGGCCTCGCCATCGGCTACCAAAGTATAGTTCATTTCCATACCATTAGTTTGGTTCTTTATTTTTACTTTAGATAACACCAACGCTTTAGTATTATCTAATTGAGACTCATCAATAATTCGAGCTCCAGCCAAAGCATCTTCTAATTTAGCAATTCTCATTTCTAACATACCTTGAGCTTCTTTGGCGGCATCATATTCTGCATTTTCACTCAAATCGCCTTTATCTCTAGCTTCTGCTATAGCTCTAGAAGCTTTAACACGCTCTACATCTTTTAATTGTTTAAGTTCGTCTCTTAATTTTTTTAATCCCTCAGGTGTATAGTAAGATACTTTACTCATAACTTCATCGTTTTACTTAATAAAAGATGCTGAAAATACACTTTGATAAAACTAAGCGTAATAGTTCAGCATAAAAAAATCTCGTTTATACGAGACTTGTTAACAAATATACAAAATATTTAACTCAAACAGCTTTTTGTATTAAATTGCACATTTATTTATAAAAATTTTATGAAATCTATTTTCTTTCTTCTTTTTATACTTATGTTAAGCAGCTGTAGTGGCAATTCTGATGTTGAACGAAACTGTAATTTTTTACTAGACATTAACGTTCAAGTTAGCATAGATTTAAATTTACCGCAATATGGACAATTAGCCTTTGCTGGCAACTCAGTATACATTCCTAATGTTGGAAATGCTGGTGTTATTGTAGCAAGTACTGGTGCCGATTTTTTTGCTTGGGATGCTAGCGACCCTAATCATGCTCCTAACGATTGTTCTGCTATAATACCAAATGGATTAAATGGAAGCTGCGGCTGCAACGATGGCAATACTTACAACTTTATAACCGGCACTCCGCAAGATAATGATGGTTTAAGATGTTCTTTAAGAAACTATAGAATAGAACAAAATGGTAGCATTCTTAATATTTTCAATTAAATAACCCCCTCCAAAGGAAGGGGTTTATAACATTAAGGAATTTTATTAAAATTTTAAAGTTACACCTACTAAAAAATTAGTTGTAGCTTGTGGATAAAAGCCTGCTCCTTCAACGGTTGTAATAGTTCCTGGATTAGAAAAATCATCATCAAACGTAAAGAAAAAACCATTTGAAATATATTTTTCGTTAAAAATATTATTAACTAAACCTGTAAGCACTATAGATTTAAATATTGATTTAGGTTTAATCTCGTAAACCAAATTTAAATCATTAACAGAATAGCTATCTAATTTAGACGATTCTGCATCAATATTACCCATATATTGCTCTCCAACAAACTTACTCAACAAAGCTATTGAAAAATTTGAAGTCGCGTTATAGGTTAAAACATTTCCCATTACAAAATCTGGAGAGAACGCAATATTAGTTTTTCCTAAATTTTGAACTACACCATCTCTCTTAAAAAATGTTTCTTTGTTTTTGTTAGAGCTTATGGTAATATTGGGTTGTATAGATAACTTATCAAGAACAACATTAGCCTCTATTTCTAAACCTAAACGATAACTTTCTCCAGTATTATCTCTTATTTGAGCTCCAGAATTATCTAAAGCTCCTGTGGCTACCAATTGTTCGTTATATGCTAAATAATAAGCATTGGCATTTATACCAATGTTTTTGTTTTTATAGCGCCAACCTAACTCAAAATCATTAAGCTCTTCTGGCTTTATATCTCTATTATTTTCAAAATCACCTCTACTTGGTTCTCTATTGGCTCTTGCATAAGAAAAATACAAATCACTGTTATTGTTAAGATTATAAGTAAACCCCAGTTTTGGGTTTAAAAAATCATACGTTTTATCAATTTCAAAAATATCTAAATCAGAATTAATTCCACTAGTATCATAATTTACCTGTCTATATTGTAAATCTCCATACAAACTTAAATTTTCATTTAAGCTATAAGTTATTTTAGCAAACGAATTAAAATCGTACTTATCGCCATCACCTTCATAATAACGATCGCCAAAGTTATTATCGTTAGCAAATTGTTCCCATATTATTTCACCAAAATGGTCTCCATGATAAGAACTGTATGATAATCCAGAAATAAAATTAACACGGTCATTTTTATAATTAACACTAGCATTTAAGACATAAAAATCATTATCTAACCATCGCCTTCTTATGTAATCTTGAGACTCTATAGTCTCTCCATTAACCGTTATAGGGTCTTTTCCTAAAAATTCAAAACTAGCATCCGAAGCAAAAAAAACATTAGAATAATAATAATTATCTACATATTCTTCAAAAAAGCCACGCCCTTTAGTATAGTTTAGACCAAGGTTTGTAGACCAATTATTGTCCCACCTTTCATTCCAATGTAATTGGTAATGGTCTTGCTTATAATTGTCTACTTGATTTTCATAAAACCCTTCAAAATTGCCTTCACCATCGAGTTGAATGCCACTAATGTTATACCTTCTATTTTCATCAATATTAGGGTTTGCTCCAACAGCAGCAACATCAACAGGGTTAAAACCAAACCACGATTGATAAGTAATTTCATGCCCGCCAAAAGCTATAGCTTTTATTAATGTACCATTGTTAACATAGCTTCCTTGTACAAAATAACTTTTAAGATTTGATGACGCTCTATCTAAATATCCATCGGATTTAATTTGAGATAATCGTCCTGCTAACTCAATATGGTTATTTAATAGCCCAGTACTAAATTTAACATTATGTCGCCTTGTATTAAAACTACCAAAACTATGCGAAGTCTCTCCAGAACTTTCTTTTGACACTGCGTCGGTAAGAATATTTATGCTTGCACCAAAGGCTCCTGCACCATTTGTAGATGTTCCAACACCTCGTTGTACTTGTAAATTTTCTACTGATGATGAGAAATCTTGTAGATTTACCCAAAACGTACCTAGACTTTCAGCATCATTGTACGGTATACCGTTTATGGTAACATTAGTAGAACCTCCACTAATTCCACGAACTCTAATGCCTGTATATCCAATACCTGCACCAGCATCACTTGTAGTAACTACAGACGGTAAAAAATTAAGTAAAACAGGAATGTCCTGTCCTAAATTACGTTTTGCCAATGCTTCTTTAGACACATTAGAGTGTGTCATTGGAGAATCTGCATCTACACGTACAGCTTTTACTAAAACTTCATCTAATTTTTCTGTTTTAGTTGAATCTTGTGTTTTTTGATTTTGTTGTGCCTTAGCACTGATTGATAACACGAATAGTGTTAAAAAAAGAAATAGATTTTTCATTACGATTATGTTTTATAATCGAATAAAAAGAGGTCATTATTCTTTGTTGTTAATAATTAAATTTTGAACGCTAGAAATTTTCAGTTTAAATTTAGCTAAAGCCACTAGCATCATATCAAGATAAACTAATCGTACTTGCTAAAAATATCCACTGGACATTTTCTTTACGTTCGCTTCCTAAACAGCATTACCTGTTCTAGGTTCAATGGGTATGATCTCAGCCGATTATTGGCACCCCTTTTTTGAGAACGGTGCAAATATATATTCTATTTCTTAAATGACATCAATTATTCGATAACTTTTTTTAGTACTAGAAATAACTTGGGGTCATTTAATCTAAATCTGGTTTTTTACGGTTGATTTTCTTATCAGATTTAATTTTTTTATTTTTTAATCGTTTTCTAATAACAGCCTTAGGAATTTTGGTTACTAGCCTTGGCTTAGGGATAATCAATGAGGTCTTTATTAAATTTAGAAACCTTTTAATAACCAACATTTTATTTTTATGCTGACTCCGGCTTTCGTCACATTGAAGCAAAAGCACACCGTCTTTAGAAAGCCTATGTTTCAATTTTATTTGTAGCCTTTCTTTTTGGTTTTCATTAAACACTAAACATTTATAAAGATTGAATGTTAACTCAACTTTTGAAGATACTTTGTTAACATGCTGTCCGCCACTACCCGAACTTCTAACGGCTTTAAAGTTTAATTCTTTTATGAGTGCGTCTTCATCAAACATTATAAAACTTGATGCGCTGGGTTTAATAAATCGTTTACGGTTTTAACAGGGTTAAAAGTCTCTAATGGCGCCTCTACAAATATAGTATTCCAATGTGCCATACTACCATTCCACAAACCAGGAAGTTCAAGCGCTTTTATATCTGTACCATTTTGAGTTTTCATAGTAATAAATGCAGCATTTGGATCTACAAATTCCATAAGATTAAACTTTTCTCCTTTATAATTTTTAACACCGCAAACTAAATCTGTTGGATTAAAATGGGTCGCTTTATGTGCTATTTGTTTTTGAGAATCATTATCAAAATCTATTTGAGCAAATTCGGTAATCTGTAATGAAACTTCGCCAGAGTTGTCTTTTACCCAAAATGGACCGCCTCCAGGTTGGCCTTCGTTTTTAACCATACAACATACTCTAAGCGGACGATTAAGCTTATCAAATAAATACTCTGTTTTTTGTTTTGTATCAAAATTTTGAAAGGAGGCGTTGATCTCAACATTCATTTTTGTTGATAGAAATGTACAGACAGCATCTATATCTTGATTTGAAACTAACTTATTTTCTAAACGATGTAAAAAACTAAAAGCCTGCTCTTGAACCTCTAAAACTATACCTGCCATAACCTTTTTATAATCAGATAGTTTTTCGTTTTGCTCTAAAACTGTTGTATTATCTATGTTTTTAATAAAAACTAGATCATAATCTAGGGTGTTTAAATTTTCAATTAATGCACCATGTCCGGCAGGTCTAAATAGCAACTCCCCATTATCATTTCTATAAAAACTATTATCAATTTTTAAAGCAATGGTTTCTGTAGATGAATTTTGAAAAGAAAATGATATATTAAAATTTGTACTTGTTATTTTTTCAACACGGGTTATAATGTCATTAAGCGTCTCATCAAACATTTGTTTATGCTTTTTTGAAACTGTAAAATGTAAATTTGCTTTTCCGTTTGATGATGCATACTGCGAAGCCTCATATAAATGTTCCTCAAAAGCTGTAGCCACATGTGTTTTATATTTATGGAATGGCAACAATCCTTTAGGAAAAAAACTATAATTTAATTGATCTTCGTTTAATATGGTTTCAACAAATTTGATGCATTTTTCGGCCGTTGATAATGTTTCAATATCAATATTAGACGCTTTCACTTTATCAACAACATGCTTGTAAAAGGGTAAATCTTTTAACCCTTTTTCAAAAATATTTATGTCTTCATTCTTATCGGCATAAGCATCAAAAGTTTCTCCTGTATTAATAGCCTTTAAAAAAGTGAACAAAAATTTAAACATTCTAGTTGCAGCTCCAGAGGCAGGTACAAACTTTACAATGTTAATATCATCTCGCTTCTTCTCAAATACATCTATTAGATATTTATATCTTTTATGATCTAGCTTAACAATACCATCACCTATTGTAGCCGGCTTTACCAAACTAGAATAAGACATGCCAGATTTTATAATATTAATCTGACTATTAACTTGATTAACCGTTAAGCCATTAGTTGTTATTTGTTGAATATCTTTTTCTGAAAACATCATTATTTATTTAATAATTTATCAATGTGTTTAATAGCCGTTGTTAAGCGTTCTTTTTTATTGCCTTTTAACAGTATATATGGTCTGTTATTTTTTATCAATTCATCTTGAAAAGCTTTAAACATTTCTTCTCTGTGCTCTGGTTTATCTCGCAAATCGTCAGCTTCCCATGGAGTATCTATATATGTTAAAAAATACAAATTATACGTATTTTTTAATGCAAACTTCTCTAGAGTTGGATCGCAATTTCCTGCATAATATGCTTGCGAATACACTTTAGTTTCTAACAAATCTGTATCGCAAATTAATACAGAATCTGTTTTTTTAGCCAATTCGTTTTCAAGCTTTATTTGCCCTTCGGCAATGGGTAACAAATCTTCTGGAGTACACGTTTTACGTTCGTTATTCCATTTGTTTTGAAGATATGTTCTTGCATATTCTGGAACCCAAACCGAATTATAATGTCGTGCCAATTGCCTAGAAAGTGTTGTTTTACCAGTACTTTCTGGTCCAAACAACACTACTTTTATACAATTTGAGGGTTCTTGTTTATATTTTTCTTCCATGCTAAATAGCCAAAAATGGCAATGAATGTAAATCCTAAATATTGTAAACTTGTAAAGGTAAATCCTTTATAAAAATATAATGGTACCGATATAATATCTCCAATAATCCAAAAAATCCAGTTCTCTATTTTACGCTTAGCCATAAGCCACATGCCTACGAAAAAAATAGCTGTTGTAATGGTATCTACATATGCTACCCAACTAGACCATTTACCAAACGCATTGTAAACTAAATAAACAAATAGCAGTGTTGCTAAAAATATAGCTATACTTACCTTTTTTTCGTTTAACGTGGTTCTAGAAATTGGATTCACTTCTACATCACCCTCTTTTCTTGTCCATATGTACCAACCATAAACGCTCATTATAAAATAATACCCATTGATCATCATATCACCTAACAGCTCCCATTTAACCAATAAATAAACAAAAATAACAGTGCTTATCATACCTGTTGGAAAAACCAGAACGTTATTCTGTTTAGAATACCACACCGACAAAAACCCAAAAACAACGGCCACAATTTCCAGTATAATATCTATAGTTGCATATTGTGAATATTGACCAAATAAAAACTCAAAAATGGGGTTCATAATCGTGTCTATCAGATTTTACAATTTTCATGTACAATAAGCCTTTTTCAATAAGCTCAAAAGCTTCTTTTATTTCGGTAGTTAATAATTGCATGACCTCATCATAATCACCATAAATTTGTGTGCTCAAAGGATTTTCTAAAACCTTAAGATTTGATGCTCTTAGTTTTTTTATAAAATGAATAATAGCTGGCTCAAAATCGTCCTGCAAAGGTGTTAATGTTAATTCTACTGATATTTTCATGTTTTCTTAATCTCTCTAAAGGAGAGAAACTTTTATATATTAAACTTAATTTATAATGTCTGCTTCTATTTGCCTCCTTTGGATAAATATCAAAATAGCAACGAAGATTTTATGTCCTCAAAAAACGATTCGTCATCCTCAAAAGCAGTACCAATAACAATCATATCTGCTCCTGCATTATACGCATTTTTCATATGTTCTTTGTTTCTAATACCTCCACCAACGATTAAAGGCGTACTTAGTTCTTCTTTAACACATCTAATAATTGTTTTAGATATTGGCGCTTTAGCCCCACTACCAGCTTCTAGATATGTGAGTTTCATGCCAAGGAGCTCTCCTGCTTTTGCCGTGTCTACAATATGCTGAATATTGTCTCTAGACATTGGTTTAGTTTGTGTAACCTTTTCTACAGCGGTTTTCTTTCCACTTTCAATTAAAATATAACTTGTAGAAATCACTTCTAAATTTGTAGTTCTTAATTTAGAAACGGCTTGAATATGTTTTCCTATTAAATACTCAGGCTGTCTTCCAGATATTAAAGACAAAAATAAAAGCGCATCTGCATTATTAGTAATTTGAGTCACATCACCCGGAAATAAAATAATCGGTAAATTGGTATGTTTTTTCACTTCCAACACCAAACTATCTGTTACGCCTTCATCAACTAAACTACCCCCAATAAAAATATGAGTTGCGATTGAAGTGTTTACTTTTTCAATAAAATTAAACGTGTTTTTAATTAAAAATTTATCTGGATCAATTAACACAGCTAGTAATCTTTCTTTTGCAGAAACCGCTTTTATTATGCTTTGATATATTTTAGTATTTACCACAAATATTTTATTGTCTTTTTCTATGCACTTTTCTTTATTCTACTGAATTGCGTATGCACAAGTAAACCCTTCAAACTCTAAAAACTCTACAGAATAACGGTGTTTCTTTTGTTTATAATCAATCCAAGCAATCGTTTCTTTATCAGTAATTTCAAAAGGAATAACCAAAAAATATTTTTTAAAACTCACTCCTGGTGTAGCAAAAAGTTTATATAAAGACTCTTTTACACACCAAATAGTAGTTAGCTTTTTTATATAATCACTAGAGTCTTCATTTAAATAATCTAATTCATAATCAATAAACTTATGAGCAATAATCGAAATTTTATTACGCTGCTTTTCAATATCAATTCCAACTATAAAATCACTTATAATAACTGCAGAAAAATAGAATGAATGTGTAATAGAAATTTGCTTACCGTCTTTTAAATGTGGCTTACCCTTTTCATCATAAAACAAATCGGTATCCAAATAACCAAATTCGGCTAAAAGGTGCCTAACACTTAAAAAACCACGTCTATGCAAATCGCTTTTCATGCCCAAAACACGCTCAAGACTTTCTGGTTTTAGCACCATGTTTTGTATTAAATCATCATAAGATTCATCAATTTTCCAAATTTTAACAGTAGTTTGGGAATTTGGCGTAATGGTTTTATAGACTGGCATTTATTATTCTAAATGTTATTGGTTATCTTTGCACTTCCTTAAGCAGATTAGCCACACGGAATAGCGAATTTAGCTATTTTAAATACTAATCGCAAAGGTGTTTGCCTTAATAAAAAATATTGAAAAAAGAAATTAATATGAGCACACAAACATTGCCTTACGTAGCTAGTAAAGTTAAAGATATGTCACTTGCAGAATGGGGGCGTAAAGAAATAGAATTAGCCGAAGCAGAAATGCCTGGCTTAATGAGTCTTCGTGAAGAATATAAAAACGAGCAACCTTTAAAAGGGGCACGTATTGCTGGATGTTTACACATGACTATCCAAACAGCAGTGTTAATTGAAACTTTGCAAGCTTTGGGCGCAGAAGTTACTTGGAGTTCTTGTAACATTTTCTCTACCCAAGACCAAGCTGCTGCTGCTATTGCTGCTACTGGCACATCGGTTTACGCTTGGAAAGACATGACCGAAGAAGAATTTGATTGGTGTATAGAACAAACCTTATTTTTTGGAGAAGACAAACAACCATTAAATATGATTCTTGATGATGGTGGAGATTTAACCAATATGGTTTTAGATAAATACCCAGAATTAGCTAAAGGCATTAAAGGTTTATCTGAAGAAACAACCACTGGAGTTCACCGTTTATACGAGCGTGTAAAAAACGGAACTTTACCTATGCCTGCCATTAACGTAAACGATTCTGTAACAAAATCTAAATTTGATAATAAATACGGTTGTAAAGAAAGTGCCGTAGATGCTATTCGTCGTGCCACAGATATTATGCTAGCAGGAAAACGTGTAACCGTTTGCGGATATGGCGATGTTGGTAAAGGCACAGCAGCTTCTTTTAAAGGTGCTGGAAGTATTGTAACGGTTACAGAAATTGACCCTATTTGTGCACTACAAGCAGCTATGGATGGTTTTGAAGTTAAAAAACTAGAAACCGTAGTTAGCAAATCTGATATTGTAATTACAACAACAGGAAATAAAGATATCGTTCGTGCAGAGCATTTTAAGGCCATGAAAGATAAAACCATAGTGTGTAACATTGGGCATTTTGATAACGAAATTCAAATGGCTTGGTTAAACGATAACTACGGAAACACAAAAAACACCATAAAACCTCAAGTTGACAAATACACTGTAGACGGTAAAGACATAATTATCCTTGCCGAAGGGCGTTTAGTAAACTTAGGTTGCGCTACAGGTCATCCAAGTTTTGTAATGAGTAACTCATTTACAAACCAAACATTGGCTCAAATCGAGCTTTGGAAGAATGCAGATGCCTACGGAAACGATGTTTACATGTTACCAAAACACCTAGATGAAAAAGTAGCAAAACTACACCTAGAAAAAATTGGTGTGGAGCTTACAGAGCTTAAAGATTATCAAGCAAGTTATATAGGTGTCACTGTAGATGGTCCATATAAGCCAGAGCATTACAGATACTAGTTTTAAACTTTTAGAATATTTAATTAAATCCCAGACAGTCATGTTTGGGATTTTTTTATTTGGGCGTTACCCAAAAAAGGGTCGGGCTATTCGCTCCAAGTCCTCGCACCTCCTGCGTCGGGCTGTGGGCTTTCCTCTACTATCCCTAACGCATAAATTACCATCCAGTAACCAATAACCGCTTTGCCCCATTAATACCACATTTTTGATAATGGTGATATGCTTTTGCAGCACGTTCTCTAATCTGTAAATCTGTTTCATTTAAAATCCATCCATCTAAAGCCCATTTTAAAGTATAAGCCTCTGGCGACATTAATCCTGTAGACCAAACTAATGGGTTAGCTTTTGTAGCTTCTAAATAAGGCTTAAAATAAGATTTACTTACACATGCTAGAATAATAGCATCTCTTTTATTCGTATTTACTGGTTTAAATTCGCCAGAAACATCAAACTCCATTAACCCATCATGACCTACATAAGCCAACAAATTAGAATGGCCACCAAATTCTAATGGTAAGTCCTCATTTGTAAGAGTAACAGCATATCTCCCCGCTGTAGCTTCTAAAAAAGCTTTTGTTGTATGTTTAATATACTTACCATCATATGCATCTGCCAATACATACGTATTAGATAATTTGTGCTTAAACAAAACACGTTCTAATATGTGGTTTTCTGGTTTTACTGTAGTTGTTATTAAAATCCAATCTTTACTTCGTTTAAAAAAACTTTTAACACCATACATAGCACCCCAATACAAATTATTTTTTGGGTCTTGCCCATTTCCTAACTTAGCAGGTACGGGCACGATACCCTGATTAACATTATCGCACAAAGCAACAAATACATGAATTGTTTTGGGCTTAGATTGACCAAAGCCAACATTAAAAACAATCAAAAAAAATACAGATAATAGTTCTCTCATTAAGTATTAGGTATGTTTAATCGTTCGTTTAAAATCCACTTTTTTATTAACGCTCTATTCGTTGTAATTTCTGCAAACACATAAAAATTAGAGCCAAAGCATGGTGAATTTTTAGCTAACTCAATCATTACTTTATCATCATAATAGCTAGAATGTAAAAAATAGAGTTCTTTGTCTTTTAGCAAAACATAGCCAACGTGGTTATCTAATCCAACAAAATAAATACCATCAGAATAACATGTATTTAACTTTTCCTTTAAAACTTCAAATGAGACATTAGAGAATCGTTTAAGTTTACTTTTGCGCTGCAAGACTTTTGCTTCTATTAATCCGGCTTGCTGTGCCATTTTATATCTATTGACATCAAACCCCTATATGCTTTAGCGTAGTAGAAACAAAATAACCACAAGCGATATCGCCTTGGTTTGGAATATTGGTATGCCCGTTAAAATCCCATGTGGTGCCATACCAATGCGGTACAATATCATTTATTAATTTTGAATATATATAATGAGATGCGCTATCTATGGCTTTTTCAGGATTACTTTCAAACCATTGCTTAAAATAAACTCTATCAGACTTTATACTGTTTTTAAGCACATTATAATCTCCAGCTTTTTTAAAATTTATATGAAGCTTACTAGAATCTATAGCCTTATTGTTAATATCTACTTTAATATGAGTGTCAGACACCTCTATTTTAGCTATTATCTGCTTTTCTTCTTTTTGGTGTTTACAATTAAACATCAATATTAAAAAAACAATACCATGGAATTTTTTGAGCATATTATATGTTTACTATACAATAACTCATTACTAAGTGAACATCGTATTTAAAAAATGAAAATATTTTTTAATTCTCAAAACCGTCTTCAAAATACCACCATAAGCTAGAATCTATAGATTGTTTTATTTTATTAATATCTACATGATCTTTTAAAAATACTGTAATATTTTCATTAACACGGTTTTGCCCTATACTTTCTCTCAATTCAATATCTTCTATATCTTTAAAATGCTCTAAATGCTTTTTAACTCTAGCATCTAAAGATTCATCACTTAAAAAAATTTTAATGGTAGATTGTGTCGGCGAATTTCTAATTTCGGATCTAAATGGTAGCATAATCAATTAATTTTAAGTTAAACAAAACATTAATCGCAAAAGGTAATAGCCTAAAGTTAAGCATTTTATTAATATCTTTTAAAAAAATTATTAATGGAACAACCTCGCATTAAAATATTAAATCAACTTTTATCTCAAATAGAGAAAAATATCCCTAACAAAACACTTAAAAACAATGCTGTTTCAAAATCGGATATTGGCTGGCAATTAGACCATAGTTTAAAAGTTATTAATGCTGTTTGCGCCAACATGATTAAGACTAACCCCGATAACTTTATCAAGGATTTTAATTTACTACGTAGTATTTTATTTTCCTTGGGATACCTTCCAAGAGGTAGAGCTAAAGCCCCTAAAGTTGTGCTTCCTCCAGATATTATTTTAAAAGATAATTTATATACTCAAATTAATACTGCTGTTGCTCACTTAAAACAAGCCAATGAGCTACCAGAAAAATCATATTTTAAACATCATGTATTTGGCATGTTATCTAAACAACAAACACTACGTTTTTTAGAAATACATACTAAACATCATTTAAAGATTATTGATGATATTTTGAAGAATCAAAAAACCCTCTCTGTTTCCAGAAAGGGTTCTTAAATATTTAAAAGAAATTTATGTATTAAGCCTCAAAAGGCTCTATAGACACATAAGATTTATTGTTCTTTTTCTTTGTGAATTTCACAACACCATCAACATACGCATGCAGTGTATGGTCTTTTGAAGAATATACGTTTTCACCTGGGTGATGCGTATTACCTCTTTGTCTTACGATAATATTACCAGCAATGGCAGCTTGTCCACCAAATATCTTAACACCTAAGCGTTTCGATTCTGATTCTCTACCATTCTTAGAACTACCTACTCCTTTTTTGTGAGCCATTGTCTTAAGTTTTTATATTGTTTAACTTAACGGTTAGCAATTATGCTTTACCGCCATCTAATTCGTCTTGCCATTTTTTTAGCTCATCCCATTTACCATCTGCAGCTAATTTAGCTTGTGCTGGCCAAGTATCTGTTACGTGGTTTCCACGAACATCTGCGATGATTTCAGAAATTTTAGCAGCATCTGTTTTTGCTAACTCAGCAAAAGTTGTAATGCCTGCATCTGCTAAAGTTGATGCTATTTTTGGACCTATACCTTCTACCTTCTTCAAATCGTCAGCTTTATCTGATGATTTTTTAGCAGTAGCTTTAGGTGCAGCAGCTTTTACTTCTACTTTAGGTTCAGCTTTTTTAGTTTCTTTTTTTGGAGCTGCTTTTTTAGCTCCAGAAGCTGCAATGCTCTCAATTACAATTTCTGTTAAAGATTGACGGTGACCATTTTTAACACGGTAACCTTTACGTCTTTTCTTCTTAAAAACTATAACTTTATCACCTTTAAGGTGCTTTAAGACTTTTGCTCCTACTTGAGCTCCGTCTATAGCCGGGGCGCCTACAGTTACATTGTCACCATCTCCAATTAAAAGAACATTATCGAAAGAAACTTTCTTACCTTCTTCTGTTTGTAAACGGTTAACAAAAACTCTTTGGTCTTTTTCAACTTTAAATTGATGCCCTGCTATCTCTACAATTGCGTACATAGCGTAACGTTTTTATTTATTAATTTGTTTAAAACTAGCCTTCCAATTTTTGGTTAGGCGGGTGCAAATATACTGCTAATTAATTAATTTACAAACGTTTTATTGATTTTGAGCAAGATTATTACTCTTTTTAAATAGTTGCATAACCGTAAGCGAAGCAACTACTGTTGTTGCTAACCCCATAATAGCAACCACAAAGGTTACTGTACCAATACCTACATTAAAACTACCTTTCATTTTTTGGAGTAATTCTGATAAAAAAGCATTATTAATCTCTGTGGCGTAAAACAAAAAGAAAACTGTAAATACTATTGTAGCAACAAACCCTGTGATAACACCAGTTTTAAACCCTTCTCCATAAGAGAAACTCTCTAGATTTTCTAGCTTACTAATGCGTATGGCTTCATAAATTCCAAAACCTGTGATGATAGCATTTACAAAACTAAATGCTGGATTTGTATGTTTATCTACCATAGCTAGCACCAAAAAATACGCAATGAGTACAGCACTAGTAACTAAACCGAAACGAATGGGAAGTGATAAATTTTTCATCTTTTATAAGAATTGGTTTTCTTAAATTTCGTGAAATTTTATGAATTAAAATAATTTTAACTTAACTATTTACCACATAATCAGCGTTTAAAACAAAATTGAGAAGGCATTTGTTGTTACAAACGTCTTCTCAATTTTAACAAAAATCTATATTCAATTATAGTATTTTACTATACTTTATCCTTAGTTATAGAAAGTCTACATGAAATATTTACATCATTTCCAAGCATTAAACCTCCAACTTCTAAATTTCCGTTATAGGCAACGCCATAATCTTGTCTATTAATCACTGTTGAAATTATTAACCCTGCTCTTGTTAAGCCAAAAGCATCTTTAACAATTGTGCCTTTATATTCGCCTTTAAAAGTGACTTCTTTTGTTACGTTACGTATGGTTAAATTTCCTGTAATTAAAAGAATATTATTTTTATCTTTTTTTGTTGATGTCCCTTTAAACGTTATGCTTGGATACTTTTCTGCATCAAAGAAATCAAAATCTCTTAGGTGTTTATCTCTTTTTTCATTTCTGGTATTTATACTAGCCGATTCAATTATAAAATCTACTTTTAAATCTGAAAAATCCTCAGTATCTGAATATAATGTAGCATCATATTTATCAAAAGTTCCTTCTGTTTCAGACACCATCATATGTTCTACACTAAACCCAACTTTAGAATGTAAAAGATCGACATTCCATTTTGTAGTTTGAGCACTTACAAAGAAGGCATGAAGGCTAAATACTAGGATAAAAAAATTACTCATCTGTTTCATTTATTAAAAATTTTAAAATTAAAAAATAACAAAAACATTATTGCGACTAAAGCAATAATGAATTTATTGCAATGATACAGTAAATTAAAAATCACTTCTTTTAAAAAAATGTTAAATAAAGATCAGAGCACTTTTTAAATAGTTAAAATATATTTAACCTTTTGTTTTAGGCTTATGGGACAAGTAAACACCCAGTAAAATAATTAAGCTAGCCATAGCTTGCAACCAACTAAAAGTTTCTCCATCTAAAAACCCCCAAATTAAAGCAACTACAGGCATTAAATACGTTACAGATGATGCAAATACTGGCGTAGAAATTTGTATTAATTTATTAAATAATATTTTAGCCAAAGCCGTACCAAAAAAAGATAAGACAGTAATATAAAGCATAG
Organism: uncultured Algibacter sp.; assembly: GCA_947499935.1. Taxonomy (GTDB): domain Bacteria; phylum Bacteroidota; class Bacteroidia; order Flavobacteriales; family Flavobacteriaceae; genus CANMQH01. The sequence goes on from CANMQH010000016.1 coordinate 87,700, forward strand.
CCATTTTAAAGTTAGGCTGACTGAACGTTTCTTTTGAAAAAAAATCTGTAAAAAGTAAAACAATAACGGCTGGTATAAAAATGCCCACAAAACTACCTGTAGCTATGGTTAATGGTTTTACATGTTGTAAATACTTTTTAACAATATTTACATTAGTGGCATACATTAACGTTGATAAAATAACAAAAATAGCATACCAATAATCTTGATTTGGGTTTAAATTTGCGCCTTTTAAAATTAATATTGCTGTGCCAATAAACCCAATAATAACGCCTAAGATTTGCCTTTTTGTTGAAGCAATATTAAAAACAGCAAAACCTAATAAAATAGCATTTAGTGGCACTAAAGAATTTAAAACCGAAACCACAGCACTGTCAATTTCAGTTTCTGCAATAGCAAAAAAGAAAGCAGGAATAAACGACCCTAAAATTCCAGATATAATGAGCCATTTCCAATCGGCAGGTTTTATTGTTTTTATAGTTTTAAAACCCATAGCAAACAAAAAAAGCCCAGTAATAACAACTCTTAAAGCACCTAATTGATAAGGCGTTAACCCCAAAAGAGCTTTTTTAATTAAGATAAAGGAACTGCCCCAAATTAACGATAGAATAAAAAGATATAACCATTTAGAACTTATCCCGCTCATTAATTTTATTTTGAAAACACAAAATTCAGCTTTTTAAAACAATAAACCGCATTATTTAGTAAATTTGTGATATAACTTTTAAAACTATCTTTAATGAAAACTATAACATATATTTTAACATTTATATTAATTGCAACTTTTACTTTTAGTTGTAAAAACGAAGTAAAACCTGAGATTAAAACAGTTGAAGTTACATCCAAAACAAAAAAGGAATTAGACCCGAATGCCACATATGCTAAAGCTAAATTTACTATTGATGGTATGACTTGTGCTGTTGGCTGCGCAGCAAGTATACAAAAGAAAATTGCTAAGATGGAAGGTGTTAAATCTGCTGTTGTAGATTTTGATAAAAAATTAGCTATGGTAGAATACAACGAAGCTAAGGTAACACATACTACACTTGAAGAAACGGTAACTAAAGTTTCGGACACTTATAAAGTGAGTAATATACAAACTGTAGAAGATTTCTAAAAATACTTTTTAAAAAAAACAAGTTAATTCATATATCTATTGAAGCTTCCTTAATTTAATTAACGTGAGTTCGTTATAAAACTTAATAAAAGCATTTATATTTCTGAAAAACAGTGATTTGTCATGTCGACAGAGCGAAGACATGAGCGACGAGACATCTCAGAAAGATGAGATTCCTCCTCGTTCCTCGTTCGGAATGACACATTTCTCCTATTTTTATTTTTAAATAACGGATTGTTACATAACAATATATCGAACTCACGTTAATTAGTAAGCTTTTTATTTCCATTTAATAGTTTCCATAATGTGCTTAATGTCTTTTTGCAAATAATTTGCGGCAGGTAAAATAGAATCATAATTAGGCTTGGTGTAGAAATACAACGATCCTGTTAAAAAATGATTAATACTATCTGTTACATAAAATTGTGCTGGAGATGCTACATCACCTACAACTTCTGCAAGCGAACCATAAACTTTACGTTCGTAATTTTGATATGGAGTTACAGGAATTTCATCGGCCTTTATGGTATGCTTTTGTGTAAAATTTTGTGCATCTCGCAGATAATCAATGAGGTTTTTTTTATCTTTATCGATAAGCTTGTATGTTAAAAATATGGTTCCTTTTAATGTTGGGTATTCCAAATTAACACCATAACTTTCAGAAGAAGATTTAACCTTCTTAAATTTTATGTTAGCCAATGTATTGGTTTCAAAATAAAAAGGCAATTGTAAGTTTTGCGAAACATACTTAGCATCAGGATATTGCAATCTTAAATATGCTTTGGGTTTTGGTACATAATCACTACTCTCACATGATATTATGGAAACAAGACTTACTACTATAAAACTTTTTAATAAAAATTTGAGATTAGTTTTTAACGTCATAAACATAATTCGTTTTTAAAATCTAGTAGCTTTTAAAGCCATTTATATCATTGTAAATTTAACGAGTTTAATTCGTTTTTTATCTAAAGCTTCTATGGTAAAAACGTAATTTTCAAAATTTATTTTACTATTTAATTTTGGGAAACTTCCTGATATCTCTAATACAAAACCTGCTATAGTTTCTGCTTCGCCTTTATTGGCTTCAAAAATAGCATCGTCTTCAATCTTAATTATTTTATAAAAATCTTTAAGCGCCGTTTTACCTTCAAAAACATAGTTATTATCATCTAATTTAGAATACATTAAGTCTTCATCATCAAATTCATCACTTATATCGCCTACAATTTCTTCAATAATATCTTCCAAAGAAATTAATCCCGATGTTCCTCCATATTCATCTACCACTACCGCTAAATGAACTTTCTTTTCTTGAAACTCCGCCATTAAATCATCTAATTTTTTATTCTCTGGCACAAAAAATGGCTCACGAAGTAAGCTAGTCCAATCAAATTGTTTTCTATCTATATAAGGTAATAAGTCTTTTACATAAAGAATACCCTCTATAGTATCTATATTATCTTTATATACTGGTATTCTAGAGTAACCATTAGAAATTAATTCTGGTAAAATATCGGTGTATTTTTGATCTATATTTAATGCAAATATATCTATTCTGGGGCGCATAACCTGTTTGGTATCGGTGTTACCAAAGGATACTATACCTTGTAAAATTTTATGCTCCTCTTTAGTCGTATCTGCTTCACTAGTAAGCTCTAATGCTTGAGATAATTGATCAACACTTAAGTTAGATTTTTGTTTCCCTAACCTATCATGAATCCCTAAAGTTACACTTCGCATAGGCATACTAATTGGAGATAACAGCACATCTAAAACCCGTAAAGGGTATGCCATAAATACTGAAAACTTTAGGTTATTTCTACTTGCATATATTTTTGGTAATATTTCGCCAAATAAAAGAATTAAAAAGGTGACTACTACAACTTCTAAAATAAACTTTAGCTTTGGGTTTGCTAAGTTGCCAAACATAAAGTCGCCCAAATAAGCAAAAAGAATAACAATGGCTATATTTATAAAGTTATTAGCAACAAGTATGGTTGCTAGCAACTTTTTTGGACGCTCTAAAAGCTTAGATATAATTTGAATGCGTTTAGATTTTTGTTCAGTATTACCACCTTCTATATCGGTTCTATTAAGAGAAAAAAGAGCTACTTCTGCACCAGAAATTAAGGCAGAACAAACTAGAAGTAAAAACAATAATGCAAAACTAAGCACAACCGAAACATCGCTTGCCATAGTTAAAAAGATATAACTCGCGGGGTCAGGATCCAATTCCTATCGGTTTGGTTATACATAAAGTTCTAGATACTAAAACAGCTTTAATGTTAGAATGGAAGGTCATCTTTAGCATCTTCAATAGGTTTATTTGTTTCTTGGGCCGCTTTTGGTTTTTGCTCTACAGACTCGTTTACTGTATTAGCATTATTACCACTTTCTTTTTTGGTAGACAAAAATGTAAACTCGTTACATTGAATTTCGGTAGAATACCTATCGTTTCCACTATCATCTTGCCATTTTCTGGTTTTTAATCGGCCTTCTATATATACTTTATCGCCTTTACTTAAATATTTTTCGCAAATTTCGGCGCCTTTGTTTCTAACCACAATATTATGCCATTCGGTATTAGTAACACGGTCATTTGTTTGCTTACTAACATAGGTCTCATTAGTTGCTAAGGGAAAACGCCCAACGCATCCTCCACCTTCAAAATAATGCATTTTAACCTCATCTCCCAAGTGCCCAATAAGCATCACTTTATTTAAAGTTCCAGACATAACTGTTATTTATTTAAGAAAACAAAAGTAAAGAAATATTCGCTATGTATTGTCTGACTATATGCTTTCTGTTTTTTAAAATTAGTAAAAAAAAGCGAGTACTCTTAATAAAGAAATTAAAAATTAAAGGATTCTATAAAATTTCCTATTAAAATGGGCACGGCATAATCTCTAATTTCTTTTATAGGAATACCTTTTTCAGGAAGTTTATCAATGTTAACAATCCAAAATTTGGTGTATAAATGTTGATGTGATAATTTATGAACAATCAATGTTTCATTATATAAAGTCAACTCAACAGGTTTATTAATTAATAGCTCATGATCTTCAGCAAGCTTTCTAAAACTTTTTAAATCGGTATTTTTTTCTGTTTCAATCAAAGGGAATTGATACAAGTTTTGCCAAATACCTTTAGATTCTCTTTTTTGTAATATTGTTTTTTTATCGTCTGAAATAAACACCAAAAAATTAAAATACTTTTTTTTCGCTTTAGCTGATTTAATTTTAACAGGCAATTCAAACACCCTATTACTATTGAATGCTATACAACTGTCTTTAAAAGGACAAATGGGACAATATGGTTTTTTTGGTTTACAATGCGTGGCACCAAATTCCATAATAGCTTGATTAAACGTTGCAGGACGCTTTTTATCAATTAACTTTTGTGCAAGTAGCTTAAAATCTTTTATACCTTTTGATGAATTTATGGCTGTATCGATACCAAAATAACGAGATAGCACCCTATATACATTACCATCAACCACTGCTGTTGCTTCTCCAAAAGATATAGAGGCTATGGCACTTGCCGTATAATCACCTACACCTTTTAACTTTAATAAATCTTTGTAATTATCTGGAAACTTACCATTGAGATTGTTAGCAATGTGCTTAGCCGTTGTATGCAAATTTCTGGCTCTAGAATAATAACCTAAGCCTTGCCATAATTTTAGCACCTCGCTTTCTTGGCTATTGGCCAAATCAAAAACAGTAGGATAATTTGCAATAAATACCTCGTAATATGGTAGACCTTGTTTTACTTGAGTTTGCTGCAAAATAATTTCTGACAACCAAATGTAATATGCGTCTTTGGTATTTCGCCAAGGCAGGCTCCTCTTATTATTTGAATACCAGTGTATTAAAGTTTCTGAAAATATCATTAATTCATTTCATAGGGCTAACAAAAATAAACGTTTATATTCTTAAATTTTAATGAATTAGGTTTGAAATATTGAATATTAAATTCCTATATTTGCAACCCTTTTAAAATTTTAGTAATCAAAAAAAAAAATTCAAAATGACGAAGGCTGATTTAGTAGCAAAAATTTCTGAGAAGTTGGGAATTGAAAAAGGCGATGTTCAAGCAACTGTTGAAACATTTATGGAAGAGGTAAAGACTTCTTTAGAAAGTGGTGACAATGTATATTTAAGAGGTTTTGGAAGCTTTATTATAAAAACAAGAGCTGAAAAAACTGGTAGAAATATTTCTAAGAATACGACTATAAAAATACCGGCACATAACATACCGGCGTTTAAGCCTGCAAAAGTTTTTGTAGAAGGCGTAAAAACTAATGTAGACGTTAAGTAAAACAGATTAGCTGATTTTATCTCAGCAATAAAACGAATTATTAATTTAAAAATACACTATTTATGCCAAGTGGTAAAAAACGTAAAAGACATAAGGTAGCGACGCACAAACGTAAAAAACGTAGACGCGCTAACCGTCACAAGAAGAAAAAATAAATCAAAAAAGTAGTTAGATTAGCTACTTTTTTTGGTTTTAAAAAACAACAAGTTCTTTGAAATGAGTTCATTAACATCATGCACCTAAAAGTGTTTTGATGAACTCCACGGATTTAAAAAAATCCTGTGAATCTGTTAACTTAATTTTATAGTTAACAGATAAGTAATGTATAATCCATCTGTATAATTTGGTAATTAATTTTTGGCTAATTCGTTACTAGTTGTTATTATAAAAATTTCAACTATTAACACTTGCTATTAATTAAGAACTAAAATGTATGGATAAAAATTAACTAAATGGATAAAGAATTGATTATTAGATCTGGTTCCGAAAATGTTGATTTTGCCTTATTAAAAGATGGAAAACTTATTGAATTACAGAAAGATGAAGACAGTAATGACTTTTCTGTTGGTGATGTGTTTATAGCCAAAATTAGAAAAGCCGTTCCTGGACTAAATGCTGCATTTGTTAATGTAGGTTATGAAAAAGATGCTTTTTTGCATTATCATGACTTAGGTCCAAAATTGCCTTCTCTTTTAAAATTCACAAAACGTGTAAGCACAGGTAAACTAAAAGATTTTTCTTTAAAAAATTTCCCATTTGAAAAAGATATTGATAAAGACGGCAAAATTGCCGATGTCTTAAAATCAAATCAATCGCTATTAGTACAAATTGTAAAAGAACCTATATCTACAAAAGGCCCTAGAATAAGCTCAGAGCTTTCTATTGCTGGTAGATACATTGTTTTAGTTCCTTTTTCTAATCGAATTTCTATTTCTCAAAAAATAGAAGACAAAGAAGAAAAAGATAGATTAAAACGTTTGGTAAAAAGCATCACACCATCAGGTTTTGGTGTTATTGTACGTACTGTAGCACAAGGCAAAAAAGTAGCAGAACTAGATAAAGATTTACAAAATTTACTCAGTCGCTGGACGACTATGTGTAAAAAGCTACACCGAGCGCATCATCCAAGTAAAGTACTAGGAGAAATGAATAAAGCCTCGTCTATTTTACGAGACATATTTAATGACACTTTTACAAGTATTTCTGTTGATGATGAAACGCTTTTTTATCAAATTAAAGATTACGTGCAAGAAATTGCTCCTAATAAAGAATCAATAGTTAAATTGTATCAGTCTAAAGTCCCAATATTTGAAAAATTTGGGATAGAAAGACAAATTAAAACTTCCTTTGGCAAAACCGTTTCTATGGCAAAAGGTGCTTATTTGGTTATAGAACATACCGAAGCACTACATGTTATAGATGTAAACAGCGGTAATCGTTCTAACAAAGCCAATAACCAAGAGGATACTGCATTAGAGGTTAATATAATTGCTGCAACAGAAATGGCTCGCCAACTACGATTACGTGACATGGGCGGTATTATTGTTGTAGATTTTATTGATATGACCAATGCCGAAAATAGGCAAAAACTGTTTAATCACCTTCGTGATGAAATGAAGGACGATAGAGCAAAACATAAAATATTGCCTCCTAGTAAATTTGGTTTGATACAAATAACAAGGCAGCGTGTTCGGCCAGAAATGAACATAAAAACGCGTGAAGAAAACCCAAGTAACATTAATGGTACAGAGGTTGAAGCTCCTATTGGATTGCTTCAAAAAATAAATCACGATTTAGAACAATTATTACAAAAAGACTATAAAAAGTTGACTTTAAACACACATCCTTTTATAGCAGCCTATTTAACAAAAGGCTTTCCATCTGTGCGTTCAAAATGGTTTTTTGAACACAAAAAATGGGTTAAAATTTTACCAAGAGATGCTTACACATACTTAGAATATCATTTTTTTGATAAAGATGGTAATCAAATTAAATAACAAAAAGGTCGTCTAAAATTTTTAGGCGACCTTTTTTATTTATATATATTTTTGGTTAAATATCAAGATTAGGTTTTGGTAAATAACACATAATAATTTGTGCTAAATTATGTCATATATTTTCTACAATCTTTTATATTACAGAGCATACATACTTATTTTTTTTACCCTTAAAAGTTACTTTCCCATTATCTAACCAAATTATTTAGATACTTACAAAAGAGTTTGTTCTAATTCTATTTACAATAATAGTTTTAACTGCGTTTTCTGAATTTATATAGCGATTATTTCCTTTGAATGATGTTATTTTAATATTGTGAAGGACATGTTATACCAATTTAATTATTAAATATCGCATTGAAAGCATTTAAATAATGATGATTTCCAGTAATTGATTTTATTGTT
>CANMQH010000017.1 GCA_947499935.1 uncultured Algibacter sp.
TTCTCCTGATAATACTTCTTTCCTTGCATAACTATAGTTAAACAAAAACACTATTTTTAACAAACACTTGTGCAACAGGCACAAAGTGTATAATTAATACGGGTTTTGGTGTTTAACCCAAAGTTTAGTGCGTTTTTATAAAGTCCGCCAAATCTTTTGATTTGGCTTTTAAAATGAAAAATTAAAACAAAATAAAAAGTTTTGGCTAAGTGCTTAATCGAAAATTCAGTAATTTTAATTCCCGTACTAATCATAGCCGAGACGATGCTTAATATAAAAAAATGAGTGAATTAGATTTTGGGATATTTAAAGATTTTTGGAATGGACACCCGAATCACTTACCATTAATGGGACTTAATAATGACAATAATCAACCTGCAGAATGGAATCTCAATAAGAGTTTGGAAAGGCTTGATTTAATTTGTGATAATAATGACCAAGAATTAATTATAAATGGAATTCACAAACTTCTAAATAACCAGGATTGGAGACCTCATTTGGTTGCAATTTTGGTATCTTTCAAATTGACACCAACGGAGCAAATCAAGTTGATTCCTGAATTATGGACTAGATTAGAAAAAGGCTCTTGGATAAGCCCACAAATTCTGTCTGTTCTCTCGATTATTGACAATGAATTCGAATTAAAAGCAAAGGAAATTCTAAATAACGGATTTAAAGTCAATTACTCACCTATGGGAATGGCTGAGCATCATAGTGCAAGAGGACCAGAAGGTTCAAAAGAGGCATCTGAGAAAGTGACAAGTTCAATCAATTCATTACTTGAAAATCAAAATGACGATTTCGGATGGAAAGGTAAATTAATTAAGTTGATAGAAAACAAGAAATTTAAAACAAATACTAAGCACAACACCGTATAAAATTAATCTAATATTGATTAAGCAGAAGGAAATCGAAAAAAGAAAAAAATGATATTGTAGACTACAAAAAAGGGAAGTCTACATTTATGGGGAAGCCTACAATCCCAGTTATTCTCCCAGCTTTTAATAGCATAAGAATATTTAGATTCCCATTTACCTTTAAAGTCTTTTAATGCTGCTTTAGCGGCTTCTTTTGTTGGCGCAGTAGTAGATGTATTTCATATCCTTTGTGAAGGCCTTTTTATCTTTCCAGACTACGTAACGACAGGAGTTTCTAATTTGATGCACCACACATATTTGAGTGACCGAATTTGGAAAAATGGTTTTGATAGTCTCAGTAAAACCGTTTAAATTATCAGTAGCTGTTATTAGTATATCCTGTGTTCCTCTTGCCTTGATATCGGTTAAAACAGTCATCCAAAAGGCTGAAGATTCATTTTTTCCTAACCACAAACCGAGCACTTCTTTTTTACCATCGACCCTAAGTCCAAAAGCAATGTAAATGGTTTTGTTAATAACCTTAGAGTTCTCTCTAACTTTGAACACAATACCATCCCATCCAAACAATGAGATAAGTAGCTTCTAAAGGTCTGTTTTTCCATGCAATAATATCATTTGTAACCGAATCAGTAATTCTAGATATAGTCGATGTAGAGATATTAAAATCATAAAGTTCTCGTATCTGTTCTTCGATATCGCTATTACTCATGCCTTTGGCATAAAGAGAAATAATAATAGTTTCAATACCATCTGTTGTACTTTACCTTTTCTTAACAATCATAGGGCTAAAAGAACTATCACGATCTCGTGGCACTTGTATTTCTGTCTCTCCTAAAGTGGTTTTTAGCTTCTTTTTTGTGTAGCCATTTCTAAGATTGATTGACTTGCTCTTTTGGTGTTTATCGTAATCTAAATGAGCATCTAGTTCGCCTTCAAGAATCTTTTCAATGCCTCGTTTATGGAGCTGTTCTAAAAAATTAGGGAGCTCTGGACCACTCTTAAATTGCTTTAAAAAAGCGTCGTTTAATAAATCTTCTGGTTTCATAAGTGTGTAAAATTTAAAATTAATAAATAAAAAAATCTCAGATGAATTATTTACCTGAGATTTTAAAACTTACACAGTTTATGAGATAATGCCTAATAAATATTAAATTAATCCAGTGAAGCTAGCTTCGCTGGATTTTTTGTTGTGTATAAAGTTAGGTGTTTTGTAATTAAGGCTCAAATACAGTCTTTTGTTGTTATATGTTTTTATTGATTCATCTATCAGCTGTTTTAGTTCTTTTCCCGTATTACATTTAGTGATAAGAAATTCTCCTTTTAATATGCCATTGATACGCTCTGCCAAAGCATTTTAATAACAATCATATCCATCTGTCATCGATGGTTTGGTATTGTGTTTTGCTAGTTCCATAAAAAACCGCTGACTTAATATATAAATCAGCGGTTTACTTAATTTAATTAAAGCTTGCATTATATTACGACTTCACTTTTTCTGATTTTTCGTAATTAAACAAATAATCAATATCCATGTCTTGGATTTTTCCTAATCCTTCTAATGCTTTAAAATTAATGTCTTTTTTATTACCAATAACCATAACATTATAGTTTTCTCCTTTAATATTAGTATTAAAAAATTGACGAAGATCTTCTATTGTCATATTTTTAATAGCATTATACATCACTTCTCTATGATCATTATCAATCCCTAACTTTTTAAGCCTCTCATAATTCCAAAATATATCTGATTTTGTAATACGCTGTGCAGCTATTTTTTTCAATGTCGCTTCTTTAGCTGCATTAAATTGATCTTGTGCTTCTGGCATATCACTCATCAAATTCATCATAGCATCTATTGCTTGTGGCATTTTATTAGCTTGAGTCCCTATATAAGCCATCACATAATTGTTATTCTCTTTCTTGCTAGCCATTGAATAATTTGACCATGCTGAATATGCTAAAGATTTTGATTCTCTAATTTCTTGAAAAACAATTGATGATAACCCACTACCAAAATAAGTATTAAATAATGTAGAAGCAGCCATGTTCTCTGCCTTAAAAGGATCTCCTTTTGCTAAGAACATCATTTCGGACTGTACCATATCATAATCTACAAAATATATATTTCCGCCAGTTTCTTGCTCAGTATAAGTTACTGCTTCTGGGTATTCATTTAATTCTCCTGATAATTTATGAAATTGATTAACTGCAGCTATCGCAGCATTGACATCTTTACCATAATAAAACAAACGTTGTTTGTAATTTTTTAATTTTTTAGTTAAATCTACCAACTCTTGAGGGTTTATGGACTTTAACTCATTTACTGATATAATATTACGTAGTCTTGAGTTTTCGCCATACTTAGCGAAGTTCACTAATCCTGATTGTAAAATACTTCTTTTACTTGTTTTATTATTTTGTCTTCCTTTTGCTACTGATTCTACATATTTATTATATGCTTCTTGGTTTGGTACGGCATTTTCCCATAAGTGTTCTAATAATTTTAACCCTTCAGGTAAATTTTCTTTAAGGCCACTTAATCCAACAAAGGTTTGCTCTGCGCCAGCATTAACAGAATAATTTATTCCTAATTTATAGAATTCTTTCTTTAGTTCTTCTGCCGAATATTTATCTGTTCCTAAGTATGCTAAGTACTCAACAGCAACGCCTAATTTTTTATCATTATCACTTCCCATATCGAAAATGATATTTAAACTGAATAAATCATTAGTTTTATTTTCAATATAGGACACATTTAAACCGTTGTCTGTTTTTATTTCTTTTATGGCTGAAGCATAGTCGACATATACAGGTTTTAGTGGTTTTGATTCTATTGTATTAAAGTTGGTCATAAACTCTGAAGCCTTACCTCTATTAAGGTTTACAGGTGTAATTCCTGGATTGGAAACTTTAACTATATTTTCATCTTCGCCTTTGCGCTTATAGGTAACTACATAATTATCTTTATAAAACTCATTTGCAAAACGTACTAACTCTTCCTTTGTAATGGCTTTTAAATCCTCTAAAAACGTTGTCTTATTCATCCATTCTTCATGATGTATAAAAGCATTATAGTAGGCCGTAGCTAAAGCTGTACTATTTTCATATTCTTGTAATTGTGTTTTCTTAAGATCATTAACAACAGCTTCAATCATCCAATCATCAAATTGTCCTTTTTTAAGTAATTCAATTTGTTCTAATAATAATTGTTTTACTTCATCTAAACTTTGTCCTTCTTTTGGTGATCCAAAAAAACTTTGCATGCCATAATCATTTAAAAACATAGTGAAAGCCCCTGCATTTTGCACAACTTGCTTTTGGTTAAGATTTAAATCAATTAAGCCTGCTTTTCCATTGGTTAAAATCTTATTACAAAGTGTTACTAATTTTTCTTCTTTAGTATTGACACCTTTAGAACGATACGCTATTGATACATTTTCTGATGTAGGTCCAAAAACTTCTTTTGTAACAACAGCTGTTATAGGTGATTCTTTTGGTAATGTTGGGTGTATTACTTCTTTCTTTTTTAACTTCCCAAAAGTAGCATTAACGTCTTTTATTGTAGTTTCAAAATTTAAATCTCCAACTAAAACCATAGCCATATTATTTGGCACATAATATTTATCAAAATAATTATTTATATCTACCAAAGATGGATTTTTAAGATGCTCGGCAGTACCTATTGTTTTTTGTTGTCCATAAGGATGGTTAGGAAATAAACCTTCTAGCATTGCTGCATAACTCTTTCTTCCATCATTATCTTGTCCTCTGTTAAATTCCTCAAATACGGCTTCTAACTCTGTATGAAATAAACGCAATACTAATTTACTAAAACGTTCTTCTTCTAGTGCTAACCATTTACTTAGTTCGTTTGCAGGTATTTTATTTTTATAGACTGTCTCTTCAAACCATGTATGTGCATTAGTCCCCGTAGCACCTAAAGCACTTGACATTTTATCATACTCGTTAGCTACAGAATATTGAGAAGCCTCTAGTGACACTTCATCAATTTTTCTATAAAGTGTTATTTTTTTATCTGGATCTTGTTCAGCTCTATGCTGCTCATATAAATCAGAAATTTGATCTAAATACACCTTTTCTTTTTCCCAATTTATAGTACCTATTTTATCTGTCCCTTTAAACACCATATGTTCCAAATAATGGGCTAAACCTGTAGATTCTTTAGGATCGTAATTAGACCCAGCTCTAACAGCTATAAATGTTTGTATTTTTGGTTCGTCTGTGTTTTTACTTAAATAAACTTTTAAGCCATTATCCAAAGTATAGATACGCAACCCCGTTGGATCGTTAGTAACCGTTTCATATTTAAAACCATTAGCATCTGTTTTGCTTTCGGTTTTATAAGTTATCGGGTCTACAATTTTTGTGTCACCGGTCTTTTTGCAATTGTAAACAAGTGTAAAAAGCATTAATGTTACAAGTAATTTTAAATGTTTCATTTTTTATGATTTTTTGTAAAAAAAAAAGTTCGTCAGCTAATTTACAGCCAACGAACTTTATAATACTTATTTGTTATGGTTATTTTAACAGTTTTTTACTGTTAAAATAACCATAACACATGTTTTATGCTAAAACTTCTGCAATTTTCTTTCCTATTTCGGCAGGTGATTCTACAACGTGAATTCCACATGCTCTCATAATTTTCTTTTTTGCTTGAGCTGTATCATCACTTCCGCCTACTATAGCACCAGCATGTCCCATAGTACGTCCTGCAGGAGCCGTTTCGCCAGCAATAAAACCAACAACAGGCTTTTTACTTCCACTAGCTTTATACCAGTTAGCAGCATCGGCTTCTAATTGTCCTCCAATTTCACCAATCATAACAACAGCTTCTGTTTCTGGGTCGTTTATTAATAATTCAACCGCTTCTTTAGTTGTTGTTCCTATAATAGGATCACCACCAATACCAATAGCTGTAGTAATACCTAAACCTTGCTTTACTACTTGGTCTGCAGCTTCGTATGTTAATGTTCCAGATTTTGAAACAATTCCAACTTTACCTTTTTTAAATACAAAACCTGGCATAATACCAACTTTAGCTTCTCCAGGTGTAATTACACCTGGGCAATTAGGGCCAATTAAACGGCAATCTTTATTTTTAATATAACTTGAAGCCGTAATCATATCGGCAACAGGTATACCTTCTGTAATCGTTATAATCACTTTAATTCCTGCATCGGCAGCTTCCATAATAGCATCGGCAGCAAATGCGGGTGGTACAAAAATAATAGTAGTATCTGCACCAACTTCTTTAACAGCTTCTAATACAGTATTAAAAACTGGTCTATCAAGATGGGTTTGCCCTCCTTTTCCTGGAGTCACACCGCCAACTACATTAGTTCCATATTCAATCATTTGTTCAGCATGAAATGTACCTTCACTACCTGTAAAACCTTGAACTATAATTTTTGAATCTTTATTTACTAAAACACTCATAAGTGATTATTTTTATATATTTAATATTAATAAAGTCTATTAAGCAAATGTAATTTTTTGTACTAAAAATATAAAACAAAAAGTGACATTTATTTTTAAGCCTTTGGAATCTTATTTTTTATCCTGATTCTTAATTTTATTAAGGATTTCGGGGATTTTTTTAATATAAGCCATTTCCTTAAATCTTTGTCTAGCTTCTGAGGCTGGAGATCCAAAATAAGATTTATTTTCTTCTGTAGAAAAACCTAATCCTGACTGTGCATAAATTTCGGTGCCTTTGGCTATAGTAATGCCACTCTTAACACCTACTTGCCCCCAGATAACAACGTTATTTTCTACAACAACACATCCAGCAATACCTGTTTGAGATGCAATTAAACATTTTTTTCCAATAGTAGTATCGTGTCCTATTTGTATTTGATTATCAAGTTTAGACCCTGCTCCAATTACAGTATCTGCAGTTACACCTCTATCTATGGTACAAGCAGCACCAATATCTACATGGTCTTCTATAACAACCCGACCTCCGGATTTTAATCTATCGTAACCCTCTGGTCTATTTTTATAATAAAAAGCATTGGCTCCCAAAACGGTTCCAGAATGTATGGTTACATGGTCTCCAATAACGGCATCATCATAAATACTTACATTGGCATGTATAATACAGTGGTTTCCAATAACTACATTATGCCCAATAAAACAATTGGGTTGGATAACCGTATTTTCACCAATTTTAGCCGAAGGAGCTATGGATACATTTGAAGCTTTAAAAGGCTTGAAATGATTTGTTAATTTGTTAAAATCTCTAAAAGGGTCATCACTAATTAATAATGCTTTGCCTTCTGGACAATCAACTTCTTTATTAATTAAAATAATAGTCGCCGCAGAATTAAGTGCTTTATCATAGTATTTTGGATGATCCACAAAAACAATATCACCAGATTCTACAACATGTATTTCGTTAATGCCCAAAACAGGGAAATCTGCATGACCAATAAATTGACAATCAACTAAATTAGCTATTTCTTTTATTGTGTAATGCTTTGGGAATTTCATAGATTAATCTTTCAGTCTTTAGTAAATATTTTAATTATACTATCAACCGATTGTTATTCTTTAACACGTTCTTTATACGTTCCTTTTTCTGTTTCCACTTTAATTTTATCGCCTTCATTAATAAATAAAGGCACATTAACCGTTGCTCCTGTTTCTACAGTAGCTGGTTTTGTAGCATTAGTAGCTGTGTTACCTTTAACACCAGGCTCTGTAGCAGTAACTTCTAAAATAACACTTGCTGGCATTTCTACAGAAAGTGGCATGTTATCTTCAGAGTTTATAATTACAGTCACAACTTCGCCTTCTTTCATTAAACCCGGATTATCTAAAGCAGCTTCTAATAAACGAATTTGTGTATAATCTGCTTCATTCATAAAATGATAAAATTCGCCATCATTATATAAATACTGGAATTTATGTGTTTCTACACGAACATCTTCTAATTTATGCCCCGCAGAAAACGTATTATCTAAAACTTTACCACTGGTAACGCTTTTCATTTTTGTTCTAACAAAAGCAGGACCTTTTCCTGGTTTTACGT
Organism: uncultured Algibacter sp.; assembly: GCA_947499935.1. Classification (GTDB taxonomy): domain Bacteria; phylum Bacteroidota; class Bacteroidia; order Flavobacteriales; family Flavobacteriaceae; genus CANMQH01. The sequence continues at coordinate 7,933 of CANMQH010000017.1, forward strand.
GTAAAAATTCTATTATTTTATATATATCATTGTTATAACGAATACATAATCCGTTTCTTATATCACTAGTCGTTGCCATAATTTGGTATGTTGAATTATCTTAATTTATTAGGTAAAATTTAGTCTTAATTTGATTTGAAGTACCCCTTCATGATACCACGATGCGAATTTTTTATAAATTGAAGGATTTCATCCCTTTCTGTAGTAGCTTCCATTTCGGCTTCAATAATTTCTGCTGCTTGGGTATTGTTATAATTTTTTTGATAAAGGATTCTAAATATATCTTGTATCTCTCTTATTTTTTCTGTGGTATATCCGCGTCTTCTAAGACCAACTGAATTTATACCAACATAAGACAAAGGTTCTCGAGCCGCTTTAACAAACGGAGGAACATCTTTTCTTACTAAAGACCCACCTGTTACAAAAGCATGATTACCTACAGATACAAATTGATGTACCGCTGTCATCCCCGCTAAAACAACATAATCGCCTATTGTAATATGCCCTGCAAGTGTACTATTATTGGAAAATATACAATTATCTCCTACAATACAATCATGAGCAATGTGGCAATAAGCCATAATTAAGCAGTTATTACCAATAACGGTTTTCATTCTATCGGCTGTGCCTCTATTAATAGTAACACATTCTCTAATAGTTACATTATCTCCAATTTCTACTGTAGTATCTTCATCATTATATTTTAAATCTTGAGGAACAGCAGAAATTACAGAGCCTGGAAAAATATTGCAATTTTTACCAATTCGGGCGCCTTCCATAATAGTAACATTACTACCTATCCAAGTGCCTTCTCCTATTTTTACATTATTATGAATGGTTGCAAAAGGTTCAATAACCACATTTTTGGCGATTTTTGCACCTGGATGCACATAAGCTAGAGGTTGGTTCATAGTTATTTAACTTTAGATATTTGGGCCATTAGTTCGGCTTCTGCGCAAAGTTTACCATTAGCATAAGCATAACCTTGCATGTGGCATATACCGCGACGTATAGGTGTTATTAACGAACATTTAAATATTAAGGTATCTCCTGGCATAACTTTTTGTTTAAATTTAACATTATCCATTTTCATAAAAAATGTTAAGTAATTTTCTGGGTCTGGCACTGTATTTAAAACAAGAACGCCTCCTGTTTGTGCCATAGCTTCTACAATTAAAACACCAGGCATTACTGGTGCTCCAGGAAAGTGACCTTTAAAAAACTCTTCGTTCATCGTCACATTTTTTGTAGCTATAACATGACTAGCACTAAGTTCAAACACTTTATCTATTAGTAAAAATGGTTGCCTGTGCGGTAACATAGCCATAATTTGAATAACATCCATTAGTGGTGGTTGATTCAAATCTATATTTGGTACGTTATTACGACGCTCGTTCTTTATTATTTTTGATAGTTTTTTTGCAAACTGTGTGTTTATAAAATGTCCTGGTTTATTCGCTATAACTTTACCTCTAATTCTAGTTCCTATAAGTGCTAAATCTCCCAAAACATCAAGTAATTTATGTCTAGCAGCTTCATTAGGATAATGTAATGTTAGGTTATCTAAAATACCATTAGGTTTAACGGCAATAGCTTCTTTATTAAAGGCAATTTTAAGTTTCTCCATGGTTTCTGGAGACAATGCCTTATCAACATATACAATAGCGTTATTTAAATCACCTCCTTTAATTAAACCGTGTTCTAATAGCATTTCAATTTCATGTAGAAAACTAAAAGTACGTGCATCTGCAAAATCTTTCTTAAAATCGGATACATGATTTAAAGTTGCATTTTGTGTGCCAAGAACTTTGGTGCCAAAATCTACCATGGTTGTGATTTGATATTCCTTAGAAGGCATTATCAAAATCTCACTACCTGTTTCTTCATCTACATAAGAAACGATATCTGTGATTTCAAATTCTTCTCTAAAAGCATCAAGCTCTACAAGCCCAGCTTTTTCAATAGCTTCAACAAAAAATTTAGAAGACCCATCCATAATAGGTGGCTCTGATGCATTCAATTCTATTAAAGCATTATCAACATCTAGGCCTACTAATGCCGCCAAAACATGCTCTGATGTTTGAATGGTAACACCGTTTTTTTCTAAACACGTGCCACGTTGTGTATTTGTCACAAAATTTGCATCTGCTTTTATTGTAGGCTCACCTTCTAAATCTACACGCTTAAAAGACAATCCTGCATTAGCAGGCGCAGGTTTAAAAGTTATGGTAACATCTGTACCTGTATGTAAACCAACTCCTTTTAAAGAAACAGAATCTTTAATGGTTTTTTGTTTTATGTCTGTATTAACTATTCCCATTTGTTTTTTCTAAATCATTTATATTTTTAACAATACTTGGCAAATTTTTAAAATGCACATATGCCTTGTTATAATCGCTTAATTTTATAGCTGGAGAGCCTTGTAACATTTCATTATCTTTTACATTTCTACCAATACCAGACTGTGCTTGTACTCTAACATTATCACCAATAGTTATATGTCCTGCAATACCTACTTGACCACCAATCTTACAGTTTTTACCAATTTTGGTAGAACCCGCAATACCAGTTTGCGCAGCAATTACGGTATTTTCTCCAACTTCTACATTGTGCGCTATTTGTATTTGATTATCTAGCTTAACACCTTTTTTAATTATTGTAGAGCCTAATGTAGCTCTATCAATTGTTGTAGCGGCACCAATATCAACAAAATCCTCAATAACAACATTACCAATTTGAGGTATTTTACTATATCCACCATCTTCGTTTGGAGCAAAACCAAATCCGTCTGCGCCAATTATAGCTCCTGAGTTTACAACACAATTATTTCCTATTATAGATTCTGAATATATTTTAGCTCCCGAAAAAATTATAGTGTTATTCCCTAGTGTTACATTATCTCCTACGTATGAATTTGGAAATATTTTTACATTGTCTCCCATAACAACATTATCTCCAATATAACTAAACGCTCCAAGATACAAGTCTTCTCCGTACTTAGCAGAAGTTGAAATAAAACTTGGTTGCTCAATACCATGCTTATTAAGCTTAGCTTGGTTATAAAATTCTAGGATTTTTGAAAATGCTAAATATGCATCATCAACTTTAATTAGCGTCGTAGATAACGTGTTTTCTGGGACAAATGATTTATTAACAATGGTAATAGATGCCTTAGTCGTGTATATATGTGGCGTATATTTGGGGTTCGCTAAAAATGTTAAAGCACCCTCAAAACCTTCCTCTATTTTAGAGAGGTTAAACACCTCTACATCAGGATTTCCAACGACATCACCTTCTAAAATACCTGCTATTTGCTGTGCTGTAAATTTCAAACTTTAAAATTTGATTTTCTTGATTGATTAACGCAAAAATAGGAAAAATGTGTTAAAGTTTCTGCTTAGGATAACATATATAATATTTTGTAACAGGTTTTGACAAAGCTTTTAAATTTAATTGATCAGATGCTTTTACAATATCTTCAATTTTGCCAGACTTATGAAGAATGTTAATCTGTTTTGTATTTAATTGATAGGCTTGATTTGAAATGCTTCCGGTAAACACAAAATACAGAGCCTCTTCCCTAGTAATTCCGTACTCTGTCATTAAATTATTAATATGCTTTTCTAAACTATGACTTTTTATTGTTTTGTTTTTCAACTTAATTTTTAGCAAATTTCTATTAATAATCATTTGGCATAAATGACTTAAAACAAAATCTTCAGAAAATTGCCAATGTTTCATGGCAGATATAATATCGTAATCGTCTAATTGAGCAAAAATATTAAGAGCGTCATCTGTAAAATTTGTTATCGATATTTTATTATCTAAAAAATATAAAAGGGCATTACTTGCTTGTAGTTTGTGTCCTAAAACACATAGTTCTTTAGCACGTTGCAAAACTCTAATTAACAATTGCTCTGCCACCAATCCTGTTTTATGTAAATAGACTTGCCAATACATTAACCTACGAGCAATAATAAATTTTTCTACACTATATATACCTTTTTCTTCTATAACCAAATTATCGTTTACAACATTAAGCATGGTTATTAAACGCTCACTATTTATGTTACCTTCTGCTACACCAGTATAAAAACTATCTCGCTTTAAATAATCGGCACGATCCATGTCTAATTGTCCAGAAATTAGCTGATACATAAATTTCCTGTGGTAATCTCCTTTAAAAATTTTAATGGCTAGCGTTAAACTTCCGTTAAATTCTTCGTTTAATCGCTCCATAAAAAGCAACGAAATATCTTCATGAGATATGTTATTTACAATACTATGCTCCATGGCATGAGAGAATGGTCCATGGCCAATATCATGCAATAAAATGGCAACATACAAACCTGTTTCTTCTTCTTCAGAAATTGTAACCCCTTTAAAACGAAGTACATTAACGGCTTGTTGCATTAAATGCACACAACCTATGGCATGATGAAATCTTGTATGATGCGCTCCTGGGTAAACCAAATAAGACATCCCCATTTGTGTAATTCTACGTAGCCGTTGGAAATACTTATGTTGTATTAAATCGAAGATGAGCGAATTTGGAATCGTAATAAATCCGTAAATTGGGTCGTTTAATATTTTAAGTTTGTTCAAACTTTAATTTTTACATTTAATATTTACAAATATAGCTATATGAATACAATAAAGATACTTTGGGTTGATGATGAAATTGATTTGCTAAAACCACATATTTTATTTCTTGAAAAGAAAAATTATAATGTAACAACATGTAAAAGTGGTACAGAAGCTATTGATGTTTTAGAAGAAGAAAACTTTGATATTGTATTTTTAGATGAAAATATGCCAGGGCTTACTGGTTTAGAAACCTTACACGAAATTAAAGAGAAAAAAGACAGCCTCCCCGTTGTTATGATTACCAAAAGTGAGGAAGAATATATTATGGAAGAAGCCATTGGTAATAAGATAGCAGATTACCTTATAAAACCCGTAAATCCTAATCAAATTTTACTTAGTCTAAAGAAAAATTTAGACCATTCTAGATTGGTTTCAGAAAAAACGACATCTAATTACCAACAAGAGTTTAGAAAAATAGCTATGGATTTATCTATGGTTAATAGTTATGAAGAATGGGTTAATCTATATCAAAAACTCATTTACTGGGAAATACAGTTAGAGGATATTGAAGATGCTGGTATGTTTGAAATTTTAGAATCTCAAAAAAACGAAGCCAATATACAGTTTGGTAAATTTATAGATAAAAACTATGCCAATTGGTTTAAACCAAATACCGAGGCACCTATTATGTCTCATACGCTTTTTAAAGAAAATATAGTACCCGAAATTAGCAAAGAGCAACCAACAGTTTTAATTGTTATAGACAACTTGCGTTACGACCAATGGAAAGTCTTTGAGCCTGTAATTAATAACTATTACAAAAAAGAAAAGGAAGAAGCCTTTTTTAGTATCCTACCTACAGCAACACAATATGCTCGTAACGCTATTTTTTCGGGACTAATGCCTAGCGATATGGAAAAGTTATTTCCTCAATTTTGGAAAAACGACACCGATGAAGGCGGTAAAAATATGCACGAAGCAGATTTTCTAGAATCTCAAATGAAACGCTTAAGCTTAACACATTTAAATTATGAATACCATAAGATAACCAACCTTAAAGCTGGTAAAAAATTAGCAGACAACTTTAAATCTATGAAAAACAACGACTTAACTGTTGTTGTTTACAACTTTGTAGATATGCTTTCACATTCTAAAACCGAAATGGAAGTAGTTAAAGAATTAGCCTCTAATGATAAAGCATACAGATCATTAACGTTAAGTTGGTTTAAAAACTCCCCGCTTTTAGATATGATACAGCAAGCACAGCAAATGGGCTTTAAACTAATTTTAACGACAGACCATGGTACCATTAATGTTAAAAACCCATCTAAAGTTATAGGAGATCGAGACACTAGTTTAAACCTACGATACAAAACTGGAAGAAGCTTAACTTACGACACTAAAGATGTACTTGTAGCCAAAGATCCAAAAGACATGCACCTACCCTCTATAAATATGAGTAGCTCTTATATTTTTGCAAAAAGTGATATGTTTTTTGCTTACCCTAATAACTATAATCATTACGTAAGTTATTTTAGAAATACCTACCAACATGGAGGCGTTTCGTTAGAAGAAATGATTATTCCATTTATTGTTTTTAATCCTAAATAAGCTATAAAGCAAAATTACTAATATTAACCCGTTATGCATTTAGGGCATATTCATTTTTAGATTATTGACATACCGAACAACAGTAATAACAATTATTTTATACCAATTTAATTTTTAAATGACGTATGAAAATCATCTTTGTAATAATGATTAGCTGTAATAGAAGCAATTTTTTTAAATGTCATTTGTTTTACAAAATTGTGTAACCAATCTTTTAGTTGTTTCATATCCTTAAAACGTTGATTTTTGTATCTATTTTTAATATACTGCTATACCTGCTCACAAGGATTAAGTTTTGGTGAACATGGTGGTATTCTTAACAAATAAATATTGTCTGGTATTTCAATATTTTTGGTTGAATAAAAACCAGCATTGTCTATTACTACAATTTTGTATTCTTTAGGTTTGTATATCAAGAAATGCTTTAAATATGTTTAAAATATAGAAGTATCTACGCCGTTAATTTCTCAGACAAAACTATCTCCATTAATTGGAGAATAGCTACCATAGAGGTAGGTTGTTTTAAAAATGTGTTGATATGCTACAATGGGTTTGACTCCTGATGCGGTTAAGAATTTTCCTAAATATGTCATTAACCCAAACCTAGCTTCATCTTGAAAATATAAATTTACATTATTATATTTGTCTTTATTCAGACATAATCTAATCTGCTCTAGCGTACTAGGGAGTTTTTAAAAAAGCATCTATGGCTTGACTGCCTTTTTTGTCTTCTAAATCTGTATAGTTTTCTTCTCTGCCATAGCCTGCGTCTGCGGTGAGTGTTTCTTGTGTTTGGTCGTAGTTTTCTATATGATTATTAACATGGTCTTTTAATGTGGCTGTATCAGTTGTGGTTTGAGCTAGTGTGTAATTGGTAAGGTATTTATTGTTGGTAGAGGCCTTGCAGATTATAAGCAGGTTTTAATTATCCGTTTTGCATGTGGTCGTCTTTCATGTGCATAAATGTGGCATCTGCATATGTTTTACTGTAACTGTTTCGTTCTTTTAAAATGGCTTCTTGCTTTTGATACTTTGCCATATTTGTTGGTCCGTTTTTCTTGGCATAATTTAGCTTTTGCTTTACTTTTTTGTCAATGCCCTTGGCTTTTAAGGCGTTATTAATTTGATTGATAGTGTCTTCTGTTTTATCGGCACCAATAGCTTCAAAGTCTGACGTGTTAGGAATGATAAACTTTTTCTACATAAGACCAGAGCTCTTTTAATTATTTTTTTATACGTTCTTTTAGAGGTTTTCACAGACTTTCCCAATACAAAAGTGTAGCGGTTGGCGTTGGCTTCTATCATAATGCCATCTACAAAAATATCTTTTAAACAAATCACACCTTGCTCTACTATAAGCAAGACCACTTGATGAAAAATTTTCTTTAGATGCCCTTTCAAGCGTTTACCTCTAAAATCATTTATCGTATTATGGTCGGGTTTATTTTGCCAGCTGAGCTACATAAAATAAATATTCTCATGTAAAGCTTGTTCTATCTTTCTTAAAGAGTACAAATTACGCAAGTAGACGTAAATGATAACCTTGAGTAACATCCGTACATGATAACTTGAGGTGCCACCACTTTTATAACTTTTTTCTAAAGCGCTAATATCAACGTGGTCTATAATGGTATTACTATATGTAAAGGATGATTCTCTGGAACTAAATCATCGTAACTGAGTGGTAAAAGACTTAACTGATCTTGGGTATAGGTCTTAAAAATTACTTTTCTGCTCATTCCTAAAGTTAATCATTACTTTAAAAATTCGCAAAAAAAAGACTGCCTTTTCAGACAGCCTCTTTCATTTATAAGTATATCTATTTTAAAACAGATATTGTTTATTGACAATTAGGATATGTACCATTAACTCTTCTAATAGTATTAGGAGCATTATTACATTTAGCTTGCGTAGTGTTAAGGTTTATATTATTATCAAACCCACTAGGGAAACCATTTTTTCTTCCGTTTGTAATAGTTACGCCATTTCCAAGGCTTATACCAACAGATGGCCCTTCATATTCAAAACCTCTAAATAATCCAAAACTGGTACCAGGATCTGTAATATTACTCCATTGGTTACAAGGAATAAATTTCAATTGATTTTGCTTTAATTTAGCTTTAGTACCATAATTTGCGGTTACATTTCTTGCTGTAGGGTTTTGGAAATTTCCATCCTTTAAACTACCTATTTGATTTCTAATGTATTGAGATCTATTGCCGTGGTTTAAAATTTCTGGAGATAAATTAACAGCCCATTGTGTTCCGTTATTACGTTGAAAAGCATTGCCTTTAAAAGCATTTCCTGTAAATCCGCTAAATTGCGCTTTTACAAAATTTTGAAATTGTGTTCTTCCTGCACTGGTAAGTGCATAAGCTCTACTTGAGTCAAATATAGCCACAGTTCCAGAATCATATCTAATTGCAAATCCAGAGCTATTACTTATTATTCTTCGGGCAGTAACTTTGCCATTTTGTACAAAGTGAGGCGAAAGCATTAAAGCACATAAACCATTTGAATTTCTTATGTTATCAGCAGAAATATCTTTAACACCACCTTCTTTAGTACCATTTTGTACATCTTGTTTCATAGACCTATCATCAGTCTCTAATCTTAAAGTAATACCACCTTCACATTCAAGGTTTTTAAACAAAACATTAGAACAGTTGTATGTTTGTACCAATCCGTATCCTGTATGCGAACCAGTTTGAGTGATATTTTCAACAATTCCTTTGTTAGAACCAGGTCTTGTTTCTGCTGCACCCGATACATGAATCATTAAAATAGAATTTAAAATACTTCTACGGTCTTTAATATTAAAGTTTGATAATTTAAAGTTGTCCACACGACCAACTCTAGCGGCTGCTACAAATTTGTTGGTAAATTTAGCATCACATAAGTCTATAGTAAATCTACCGCCTTTACCTGTAATACTAATATTTTCAACACGAGCTCCTTGTTTACTAGCACCTATATTAAAAATTGCACCTCTAGTTATAGAGGTTTTAATTATTGTACCCGATGCAATTTCTAAATGGACATTAGATTTTAAATTAACCTTACCCCAAGTATATGTTTTTCTTGGAATTTCAATAATAGCACCATTTTTTTTGCTTTGATTAATTAAACGATTTAAATCGGTACTAGTCGTTCCGTTAAAAGTTACCCTAGCTATATTAGCCGGCGGTGGTGTGTAGAAGGTTGATGCTGCGAATCTTGAGGTTAAATTTGAAGATTCATCAGTTTCTTCAACTAAGGCTTCTTCATTGAGGGTTTCGATTTCATCTATATCAGAACAAGATACAAACGCTAAGACTGTTGTGAGTAAAAAAACTTTTACTAATTTTTTGTAATTCATTAATTTGTGTTTTTAGTTATTTTTAGTTGAAACTAAATTAGTAATGCTTTAAGATTTAAAGTAGTCAGAAATTAACCCAAACTAAATCATAATTAACTCAATTTTATATTAAAGTCTTAAAATTTTATATTTATTTTTATGTAAATGATATTTTTTTATGATAAAATTTAATAGATGTTTATTTTTAATACCAGTGTATAGTATATATGAAAAACTCTATACTGAATTTATTTCCAGAATTTTTAGCTTATGTTGTTTTTAGAGTCGACGAAGCGTAGAAGTAAGTTTAATGAATATTTATCATCTTATATTGAAAACTATTATATTTACCTGTAACAATAGATTTCTTTAAATGAGTACATCCCCAACAGATAAATCCAAAACACCAGAAGCGTTTTCTAATTTAAAAATTACAAAACCTGCAACAAATAGTGTGGGCTTTGGTTCTATAAAATCTTCTGTATCTCAAGCTTTAAAATACATGAAGCCAAAAAATGCTTTAAAGTTATCTCTCAAGATTAACCAAAAAGAAGGTTTTGATTGCCCTGGATGTGCTTGGCCAGATCCAGAAGATGAGCGCTCTACTATTGGAGAATATTGCGAAAATGGTATAAAAGCAATTGCAGAAGAAGCTCAAAATAAAACAATTAATAGGGCGTTTTTTGCAAAACACTCGGTAGATGAGCTAAGTACATGGTCAGATTTTAAAATTGGTAAATCAGGACGTTTAGCAGAACCTTTATTTTTGTCAGAAGGCGCAACACATTATAAACCCATTGGGTGGGATGATGCTTTTAATAAAATTGCCAGTCATTTAAATACTTTGGATAATCCAGATGAAGCCGTTTTTTATACGTCTGGACGTACAACTAACGAAGCAGCATTTTTATATCAATTATTTGTAAGAGAGTTTGGTACTGCTAATTTACCAGATTGTTCTAACATGTGCCACGAAGCTAGCGGAAGTGCATTAAATGAAACGTTGGGCATTGGCAAAGGCTCGGTAACTTTAGATGATTTGTATAAAGCTGAATTGGTAATGGTTATAGGGCAGAATCCTGCTACCAATCATCCGAGAATGTTATCTGCTTTAGAAAAATGTAAACAAAATGGCGGTAAAATTATAGCAGTAAACCCATTACCAGAAGCTGGGTTAATAAAATTTACAGATCCACAAAGCCCAGTAAAGTTATTAACTGGCGGGACTCAAATTTCAGATGTGTATGTACCAGTTACTATTAATGGCGATGTGGCTTTTATAAAAGCATTACTTCTTAAAATGCTAGAGAAAGAAGAACAGGGAGAACATGTTTTTGATACGGCATTTATTAATGAATTTACTCAAGGATATGATGCTTTTATTACAGATTTAAAGACTTATAATTTTGATAGCTGTCTAGAGGCTTCGGGTGTGTCTAGAGAAACTTTTAATGCTGTTTTAAATTTAGTACTCAATAAAAATAAAATCATTATTTGTTGGGCTATGGGTTTAACTCAGCATGAAAATGCTGTAGATAATATTCGAGAACTGGTTAATTTATTATTATTAAAAGGAAGCATAGGTAAGGAGGGGGCAGGTACTTGTCCTGTTCGTGGGCATTCTAATGTACAAGGTGATAGAACGGTTGGGATATGGGAATCTGCACCACAAGCATTTTTAGATAAGATTGAAAATAAATATGGTTTTAAACCTACAACCAAACATGGCTATTCCGTAATAGAAGCCATAAAAGCCATGTATGAGAAAAAAGCTAAAGTGTTTTTTGGTTTGGGAGGAAATTTTATTTCGGCTGTACCAGATACCAATTATGCAGCGCAAGGCATGGCTAATTGTAATTTAACGGTGCATGTAAGTACAAAATTGAATCGTTCGCATTTAGTAACAGGCAAAGAAGCTTTAATATTACCTTGTTTGGGACGTACAGAAAAAGATTATCAAAAAACTGGAGTGCAAACACAAAGTGTAGAAAACTCAATGGGAATTGTTTCATCTACTAAAGGTGTTTTAGAGCCTTGCTCTGATGCTTTGTTAAGTGAGGTTGCTGTTGTTTGTGGCGTTGCTAATGCGACTTTAAAAGAACGTACTAAAATTAATTGGTCAGCATATAAAAACGATTACAATCTAGTACGTGATGATATCGCGGAAGTTGTAGATGGATTTACCGATTATAATAAAAAATTGAAACAGCCAGCCGGATTTTATTTACCCAATGGGGCTAGAGAAAGGCAATTTAAAACTAAAACTGGAAAAGCTAATTTTACATGTAATACATTGCCAAAATGGAAACTAAAAGATGATGAATTGATTATGATGACTATTCGTAGTCATGATCAATTTAACACAACCATTTATGGCTTAAATGACCGATATAGAGGTGTTTTTAATGAACGACGTGTTGTGTTTATGAATCGTGACGATATGAAACTACGTCATTTAAAAGAACACGATGTTGTTAATCTTAAATCGGAATACAATGGGATTATTAGAGAAGCCAATAATTTTAAAGTTGTGGGATATGATATTCCAAAAAATTGCTGCGCTACGTATTTTCCAGAAACTAATATATTAGTGCCTTTAGATAGTTTTGCACATACGGCTAAAACACCCGCCTCTAAGAGTGTTAGGGTTAAAGTAGAAAAAAGGCCAAAGTAACTAGGACATTGTAAGTGTAATAGAGTGTTGTTTATTTTGAAATGACTAGAGTTCTTTTTGAGTTGTTTTAAATGATAATCAATTAAAGTTGCTATGCTAATTTCTTAAGATTTCATTAAAAGCAATCTCTTAATTTCCTTAATACTTAATTATTCATATTTCAATTTGTGAAATTGATAATAATGATACTAGTAAGTAAATTCCATTCAAAAAATCATTTAAAATTACGTATTAATACTTAGTTTTGTGTTTAAATACGTAATTTATGCAACATATTATTGTAGTTGGAAATGGCATGGTTGGATACAAATTTTGTGAAAAATTTGTAGAAAAAACAGAAAGCAAGAATTTTAAAATCACAGTTTTTGGCGAAGAGCCAAGGCCTGCCTACGACAGAGTTCATTTAAGCGAGTTTTTTGAAAATCAAGATGCAAAAGCCTTAGAGATGGCACCAATGGAGTGGTATGCAGATCAAAATATCGATTTAATTGTTGGAGAGCGTGTTGCAGAAATAAACAGAACTTCTAAAACGATTACCACAGCTAAGAATCAAGAATTTTCGTATGATTATTTAGTCTTAGCAACAGGTTCTGCGCCGTTTGTTCCGCCTATTAAGGGTGTAGAAAAAAAGGGTGTATTTGTATATAGAACTATTGAGGATTTAGAAGGTATGTTAGCATACGCCGCAAAGCTTAAAGCAGAAAAGCCTAATGCTAAAGCAGCTGTACTTGGTGGAGGCCTACTAGGTTTAGAGGCAGGAAAAGCAGTTATGGACATGGGTTTAGAGCCTCATATTGTCGAGTTTGCTTCAAAGTTAATGCCCAGACAATTAGATTTAAGAAGTAGCCAAGTTTTACAATTAAAGTTAGAATCTATAGGGTTAAATATTCATTTAAGTAAAGCAACCAATCAAATATTAGGGGATGATGCTATAACGGGCATGGAGTTTGGTGAGGATGATATTTTGGATGTTGATATGCTAGTTATTTCTGCGGGTATTAGACCCAGAGACGAACTAGGTAAAAATAGTGGATTAGACGTTGGTACACGTGGTGGTATTGTAGTTAATAATAAAATGCAAACATCCGATGAAAGCATTTATGCCATTGGAGAGATTGCTTTGTATAATCAAATGATATACGGTTTAGTTGCTCCAGGATACGACATGGCTGGTATAGCAGTAGATCAAATTATTGGAGAAACAGCGTCGGTTATGCCTGCTGAAATTGATATGTCTACAAAATTAAAACTTATTGGTGTAGATGTTGCTAGTTTTGGAGAGCCCTTTATGCCAGCATCTAGTGGACATTCTATTATTTTCGAAAATAAAACACAACATTTATACAAAAGAATAAATGTAAGCCTTGATGGTAAATCATTATTAGGCGGAATATTAGTTGGCGATGCTTCAGATTATAATATGCTACATCAGGTGTATTTAAATGGTATGGCCATTCCCGAAGATCCATCGCAATTAATTTTACCAGCCAGCGATGGCGGTTCGTCATTTGGTAGTGTGTTAGATTTACCAGATACCGCTCAGGTTTGCTCTTGCGAGAGTGTTTCTAAAGGCGATATTTGCTGTTCAATTACTGATGGTGATTGTAATAATTTAAATGATATTATTACAAAAACTAAAGCAACTACAGGATGTGGAGGTTGTAAACCTATGGTTGTAGATTTGGTCAACGAGACTTTAAAATCCTTAGGAAAAGAGGTTAAAGAAACTATTTGCGAACATTTTAATTTTAACAGACAAGAGCTCTACGATTTAATTAAAATAAATAAGGTTGCAGATTATGAAGAAACTCTAAACCTTTTTGGAGAAGGTCATGGTTGTGAGGTATGCAAGCCTTTAGTGGCGTCTATTTTTGCGACAGTAACTATGGAAACAGCAAACAGACAACCAGCTATACAAGATACCAACGACCGTTTTTTAGCAAACATTCAGCGTAACGGTACCTATTCTGTTGTACCAAGAGTTGCAGGTGGCGAGATTACACCAGATCAATTAATAACCATAGGGGCAGTAGCCAAAAAATACGATTTATACACTAAAATTACGGGCGGACAACGTATTGATTTATTTGGTGCACAAGTTCATGAATTACCCATGATTTGGAAAGAATTAATAGATGCAGGTTTTGAAAGCGGACACGCTTACGGAAAATCCTTAAGAACCGTAAAAAGTTGTGTAGGCTCTACATGGTGCCGTTACGGTATGCACGAAAGTGTCACTTTTGCCATAGACATAGAAAAACGTTACCGAGGTTTACGTTCGCCACATAAATTTAAAGGTGGTGTGTCTGGATGTATTAGAGAATGTGCCGAAGCCCGAGGAAAAGATTTTGGATTAATTGCCGTAGATGGCGGATGGAATTTATACGTCTGTGGAAACGGAGGCGCAACACCAAAACATGCCGTTTTATTAGCCGAACAACTAGACGATGAAACGGTTGTAAGATACCTAGATAGATTCCTAATGTATTACATCCGTACCGCCGGGCCATTAGTAAGAACAGCACCTTGGTTAGATAAACTAGATGGTGGTTTAGATTATTTAAAACAAGTTATTATTGAAGATTCATTAGGCATTGCAGAGGAGTTAGAACAAGAGATGAAAGGTTTGATTAACAAATATGAATGCGAATGGAAACAGGCTATAGAAAGTCCAGAAATTATGAAACGCTTTAAACATTTTGTAAACTCGGATGATACCGATGATAATTTAGAATTCGTACCCATGCGTGAGCAGAAAATGCCTAAAGCTTGGATATAAAAGTTGGATTGTTTAAGGGGGAAATTGTTTTTTGATGAAACATTTAAACTAATCAATGCGTATACGGTTTTTGCGTTAGGGATTGCAGAGAAAAGCCCACAGCGTAGGAACGGAGCGAGGACTTGTAACGTAAAGCCCGACTTTTTATGATCCTGCAAGGTTTTTTTTAACCTGGCAGGTATGAGTAAAAAGTAACGCCCTAATTAAAAATAATATGATTACAAATAATACATTTTAAAACATGGAACATATATTAGAGCAGTATAAATCGGTTACTAAAAATAATGTGGAAACTTGGTTTAAAGTAGGCATGACTACAGATTTTCCAGAGAATAGCGGGGCATGTATAAAATACAAGACAAAACAAATTGCAGTTTATAATTTTAAACGAGCAAATACTTGGTATGCTGCGCAAAATTTGTGCCCACATAAAATGGAAATGGTATTGTCTTTAGGAATGATAGGTGATAAAGAAGGTATTCCAAAAGTGGCTTGCCCATTGCATAAAAAGAATTTCTCGTTAGAGGATGGCACAAATTTAGCTGGCGGTGATTTAAAAATTGCAACCTATCCTGTTAAGATTGAAAACGGAAATGTGTATATTGGCTTTTCTGATTAAAATGCATAAAAAATGAAGCCAACAAGATTTGAAACTGCCATAGCTTTAATTGATAAAAAAAATGCTGAAGATGTTAATACATATCAAGTTTCGGGTATAGATTACCCTAAAGAGTTATTGTATTCGCAGCGTATGTCTAGAAAACTTTTACAATTTAACTCTAATGCTTCTAAAGCGCTTCAAATAGCTGCTAGAGCTCAACATATTGCGCGTTGGGAAATTGCTAGAAACTCATATCCAATGGATAGAGTTGGGTATTTAAAATGGCGAGAGACCTTAAAAAAAATGCATGCCAATTTAACTGCCGAAATCTTGGAAGTAGTAGGTTATGATACTCAATTTATTAACCGTGTAACATCTATTATTCTTAAAAAATTAATTAAGAAAAACGAAGAATCTCAAACTTTAGAAGACACGATTTGTTTGGTGTTTTTAGATTACTATTTTGAGGAATTTGCTGCTAAGCATGATGACGAAAAAATAATTGATATCTTAAAAAAAACATGGGTAAAAATGTCTGCTAAAGGTCATGAAGCTGCTTTAAAACTTCCATTTTCAGATAAAAGTTTAGCCTTGGTTAAACAAGCCATAACTTAGATTTTACTAATAAATAATAGACAAGTTTTTGTCTCCTACATAATACTTTGGTTATAATCTAAAATTTAATATAATATGACAAAAAACGCTAATTCATTAGACCAACGTACGTTTAATAAATTAAGCCGTTTATATATTATTGCTTTAAGTACCATTGCGCTTTCTGTAATTATAAGTCAAATTCTTATACGCAAACATCTTAACGACCAGCAAAGTGACTCTACTGTTATTAATGTTGCAGGTAGGCAACGTATGTTAAGTCAGAAATTAACCAAAGACCTTGTGTCGCTTTCTGTTGAGGTTAATTTGGAACAAAGAATTCTTCTAAAAGATAAAATTAAGAAAACCTTAGAAATTTGGGAATCCTCTCATTTTGCACTTCAGCATGGAAATGAAAGCTTGGGATTACCAAAGAAAAATAGTTTAAAAGTTAGCAAGAAATACAAAAAGCTAAACCCTGTTTTTAATACCATTAATGAGGCTTCCAAAGCTATTATGTTAAAAATAGAGAATGATCCATCGATTCGCTTTGATGCTTTTAAAACCCATATAGAAAAAGTGAAACATAATGAAGATGATTTTCTTCTTATGATGGACGATATTGTAAATCAATATGATTTGGAGGCAGATGCTAAAGTAAGTTGGTTACAAAATTTAGAGATTTTGCTTATGCTGCTTACCCTTTTAATTTTGTTGGGTGAGTTTTTATTTATTTTTTGGCCAACAGCTAAAACGGTAAAAGCAACATTGTCGGAGCTATTGTTAGCCGAAAAACGTGCTAAAAAAATGGCTTTTGATGCAGATGAACTTAGTTTTGCTAAAGAGAAATCTATAAAAGAGTTAAGGGCTTTAAGTCAAGCTATGGACGAAACTTTATTGTTTGCGCGAATAAGACATAGTGGTCATGTCATCCATATGGGGAATAAGTTTTCGCGATTATTTAAATTTTCTAAATTTAATAATGATGTTTTTTTTTGGAAGGTATTATCCATTCACGAAAACGAACAATCTGCCATAGAGGCACTCATAGAAAAGTATAAAAAAACAGGTTGGCAAGGCGAAGTAAAAGCAACGATTAAAAACAATGTAGATGTATGGTTAGAAATGGCCATTATCCCATTTAGTCTTTCAGACGAAAAATCAGAATTACTCATCATTGCATCAGAAATTACAGAACGTAAAACGGCACAATTGGAAGTTAACCGACTTACAAAAAAGAGTTTTGATGAAGAGATGAGTCAACAAAAAATCATTTCAAGTAAGATTATAGAAAATCAAGAAAAAGAACAAAACCGCATTGCTAAAGATGTGCATGATGGGATAGGACAGATGTTAACGGGGCTAAAGTATAATTTAGAAAGCATAGATATTAATAATATAGATAAAACAGCATCTAAAATTGAACATTTAAAAGCACTAACAACAGATATTATTAAAGGAGTTAGAACGGCAACGTTTAACTTAACACCTCCCGAATTAACTGATCATGGTATTGTGCCTGCTTTAAGCAAATTAACATTAGAATTAGCGAAACTTACAGGTAAAAACATTGTGTTTTTTAATAAAACCGATTTTAATCAACGCCTAGATTCTTTAGCAGAAATTAATATTTATCGTATTGTACAAGAAGCTGTTAATAATGCTATAAAGTATGCCGAATCTACACATATTATTGTATCGTTATCGCACAGTAAACATTTATTAAGTGTTGTTATAGATGACAATGGTAAAGGTTTTAATCCAGATAAGGTAAAACATGTAAAAACAGGAGATGGCGGTATGGGCATGACGTTTATGAAAGAGCGTATTAAATATATTGATGGGCGTTTATTTTTAACCTCGGAAGCAGGAAAAGGAACTCGGGTTACTTTAAATATTCCGATGGAAAATAATTAAAAAGAAATATTTAGTACGATAGGAGTCATCACATTATTTATAAATATTTATGCCTTTTATTATTATATAATTTTTATCATCATAGAAATGACTGATAATACAAAATCATACTATGTTTTAAAATAAGTAAACTATGAAAAGAAAATTAATAAGTTCTGGCTCCATATTCGAAGAAAAAATAGGCTATTCTAGAGCCGTGGTTCAAGGCGATTGGGTTTTTGTGTCTGGTACAACAGGTTATAATTATGAAACGATGACTATTAGTAATGATATTGTTGAGCAAACCGATCAATGTTTGTTGAACATAAAAAACACACTAGAGCAAGCTAATGCTAGCCTTTCTGATATTGTTCGTGTTACTTATATTTTGCCAAATGTAAGTGATTTTGAATTGTGCTGGCCAGTACTTAAAAAATACTTAGGTGCTATAAAACCTGCAGCAACCATGTTTTCTGCCGGACTTGCAGATGATAAAATGAAAATTGAAATTCAGATTACAGCTTTGAGGTCTTAGTATTGAAGGTTTTCTTATCATTGAAATATTTCAAAAATTAAAAATATAATTCTTAGTCATATTAAAATTGGGCACGATTTAGATATCCCATATGAGTAAGTATTTGCAATTCCACAATAATGTGATTTCTCCTATCGTCGAAATGATAAAAGAATCTAATAATGCTTCTTAGTCATGTATAAAAGTGTTTGATTGAGATGTCACATTGTAAGCAATTGAGCAATAGCATAATGTGATTCTAATTTATTTATATCATAAGATTAAATTCAAAATAAAATTTATTTTCCAACGTCCCGCGGCTAAATGCAGTTTTGAAATTCAAAGATATGGAGCATCTTTAAGAATTTTAAAATTGCATTTAGCCAGTGATGTGTGCTGTCCCGCAGGGCAGCGCGCGTTGCTGGCGTAGCCGCGGGGCGATGAGATGTAGGAGGGATTGCATCGCATCAACCAAATAACACCATTTCTGCATTGAAATGACCGTAATAAAACGCCCTTTTTTCCTTTCTACATCAGCATAAAAAGAAATCGTAACTAAGGCTATGCTTTATTTTTCTATTTCGTATAAAGAAAAAAATCACCATTTTCTTTCACAGTAATTTCAATGCAGAAATGGTATAACATCAGTTAAATTATAATTTGTCGTATATTTATATATGTCGAAACGCAAAGCATTTCTCGCTATATCAACCTGACGAATATAAAATTGTAGTAATAGACAATGCTGACTTTCATTCAACTAAGAATATTGAATACCAGACAATATTTATTTGTTAAGAATACCCCATATTCACCAGAACTTAATCCTTGTGAGCAGGTATGGCAGTATATTAAAAATTGATATAAAAATCAACACTTTAAGGATATGAAACAGCTAAAAGATTGGTTACACAATTTTGTAAAACAAATGAAACCTGAAAAAATAGCTTCTATTACAGTTAATCATATTACAAAGACATTTTTACACGTCATTTAATAATTAAATTAGTGTTATTATAATCTGGCATCCAAAAGCCTAACGTTTTTATAAGAGAATGAAGTTTTTAATCGTAAAAACTGTAAAAAGTAATTATTTAGCCTTTTTACAAAAACAATCAGACATCATTTTATATAATTCTGGATGTTTACGTCTAAACAGTTTTGGGCGTTCAAAAAAATACTCTGATGCTACAGCAAAAAACTCTTGCTGATTAGTGCCTCCATAATTTCTAATATCAGAAGTATTGTTATTAATAGCTTCCATTTTTTCGTGAACCAAATTAAGCCAAGGAATAGCATACGTATTGGAAAGTAATATTTTTGGTATACCATCTACATCACCATCTAACTTATCAATTAAATGAATAAATTCATGGATTGCGGTATTACCCTTATCTGTTTTATTGCTAAATCCATGATGCAAGGCTTTACGTGATAAAATCATTTGATTATCAAACCTGCCCGTACCCACTAGACCAGCAATGTTACGTCCTTCACCTTCAAATTCTAAATTAGCATTAAAATTATCAGGATAAATAAGCACTGTAGACAAATTAGTATATTCCCAATCATCAAAACAAAAAACAGGTATAACGGCACTAGCAGTAACAAAAACAGTATCTAATTCTTCAATTTTAAAACCAACAGCTTCAATACGTGTTTGCATTAAAAACATTCTCATATTCTCTTGAAACTGGAGTTGTTCTTCTGGTGATAGCTTACTGTAAAACATAACATGTTTTAATAACAAATTATGCCATGTTTTGGGTATACTTATAATTTTTTGAGGTTTACTATTATTATAAAAGAAATAAATAGCAATGCATACAAAAATTACTATTATAATATATACCATAAACACTTTTGGAATTAAATCGAAAAATTAAAAAACCTAAGGTATTATTAACTTTACATTATGTTAATATAAAGGTTTATAAATCATGAAATTAAAATAGTTCTAACCCAGAATTTTTTTATCAGTATTAATATAACTCATGTAAGGTTGTTTTGTAAGTCTTTTTCCTGTAGCTTTATAAATAGCATTTGCCACAGCAGCACCAATTGGTGGTAGAGTTGGTTCTCCCAACCCTGTTGGCGCAACATCACTTTCTATAAAGTGGACATCTACTTTTGGTGTTTGCCCCATTCTGATTAATTGATAAGTATTAAAGTTTTTAGACTGTGGAATACCATCTTTAAAAGCAAAATCTGAATACATCGTATGTCCTATCCCATCAATAACACCACCTTTAACTTGGTTCATAGCTCCCAATGGATTTACCACGATACCGCAATCTACAACACAAGTCACTTTTTTCACATTAGGCACACCGTTTTCCATAGTGATGTCTGCAATTTCTGCAACATGCGTATTGTGGCAATAATATACCGAGAATCCTTGATATGTCCCTTCGCTTGTTTTACCCCAATTAGATTTTTCTACAGCTACCTTTATAACATTTTGTAATCGGTCTGGGCTATATTGTACTCTAGGCTTAGGGTTATTCTTAACATTTTCCAACAAATCTAAGTGTAATTGAATGCGGTCTACCCCCATTTCTTCTGCCAATTCATCAAAGAAACTTTGCTCTGCACTGGCTAGAAAATTAGTATATGGCGCTCTCCATGCTCCTGTGGATATATTACTACTATAATTTTGAGTATCAACTTGATAATTCTCTACAGCTCCCGCAGGGAAAAAATTAGGAATTAGCCCATACATATTACTATTTATAGCAGCTTCCTTTAAATGATAACCCGTTAATTTTCCTTTCTTAATAGATGCGGCTATTTTGTATTTAATAGCAGGTCTATAAGTACCCGAAGTCATATCATCTTCTCTAGAAAAAACCACTTTTACAGGCTTTTTGGCTAGACTGGATACTTCGGCTGCTTCTAAAACAAAATCGCCATACAAACGTCTTCCAAATCCGCCACCCATTCTTGTCATTTCTAAAAGCACTTCATCCTCTTTTCTACTTAACATTCTAGCGACACGTCTTGCTGTACCTTGAGGAGTTTGTATTGGCCCTACTAAATGAATCTTTTCATCAGTTACATTTGCAAAGAAATTCATAGGCTCCATACAATTATGTGGCAAAAAAGGAGATTCGTAAATACGCTCTATAACTTTATCGGATTTAGCAAAAGCTTTATCTACATCACCATCTTTTCGGCGTGTATCAAATTCAGTACCGTTTAAAATACTAAGTAATTTTTTATCATGAAATTCAGTACTTTCAGCTTGAGAGTTTTGTTTCCAATTGGCTTTTAATGCTTTTTTACCTTTCATTGCAGCAAATGTATTGTTCGCCAATACTGCAATTTTATCACCAAATTTAATGACTTGAGAAACACCTGAAACACTTTTAGTTGCAGAATCATCAAAAGATTCTAAGGTTTGTCCAAATGCTGGTGGTCGTAAAACAGATACATAAAGCATACCTTCTTCTTTATAGTCTAGACCATAAAGAGGTTTACCTGTTATAATTTTATCTATATCTACATTACTTTTACCTTGACCTATAATAGTAAAATTTTTAGGGTCTTTTAATGTTACATTTTCAGGTACCTCCATATTAGCGGCATCTTTAACCACATCGCCATAACCTAATGTTTCTCCTTTATTATTGGTTATAACACCTAACTTTGCTGTACAATCTGAAGCACTAATACCCCATTTTGCAGCAGCAGCGTTTACCAACATTTGTTTTGCTGTTGCTCCTGTTTGCCTAAGTGGTTCCCAACCTTGCCTAATAGATTGACTACCACCAGCCACTTGGCGTGTATAATTTTTGGTGTCTAATTTTCCTTGTACAACATTTACATCTTCCCATGGCACATCTAATTCTTCTGCAATAATCATGGGCATAGATGTTTTTACACCTTGTCCAATTTCTGGATTTGGAGAAAAAATAGTGACTTTACCTTCATCAGAAATTTTAATAAAGGCATTAAAATCATTATAATTTAATGCGCTAATATCTATGGGCGGCGCTACATTTGGTTGACATGCACCAAATAAATTAAAGCTAATTAACATGCCACCACTGGCTAAAACCGAAGTTTTTAAGAACGATCTTCTACTAAAGGCTGTTTGTTTTGAAGGTGTCATTTTTGAACTATATTTTTATTAATTAACCTATTTTTTTTGATGCTACTTTTACAGCTTCTTCTATACTATTGTAGGCTGCACACCTACATATGTTTCCGTGCATAGCATTTCTTATATCCAAATCTTTAGGACTTGGGTTATGTTTTAAGAATGCAGAAGCTGTCATGATTTGTCCTGCTTGGCAATAACCACATTGTGGTACATCGACCTCTTTCCATGCTAATTGTACAGGGTGGTCACCATGTTCGGAAAGTCCCTCAATAGTTGTAATTTCCATACCTGCAGCCTGCGAAACCTGTAATAAACAACTACGCATAGCATTACCATTAACATGAATAGTACATGCGCCACATTGCCCTATACCGCATCCAAACTTAGTTCCTACTAAATTTATTTGATCTCTTAAAACCCATAATAAGGGTGTATCCATATCTGCTTCTACAGTATGAGTCTTGTTATTAATTTTTAAAGTATACGTTGGCATGATAGCGTGTAAAAAGGTTATTATTTATAATTAAAACCAACTACCAAAAGGCATTTGGCTTAAAGACATGACTTATGTGCTTGTAAAGTACAAAAAAATGAATGTAAATTCCATGGAAAACATTCGATTTAACATTGTTTTTTAACAATTACTAACACCCAATAACCAATGATTGGCTATGAATTAAATAACAGAGGTGGCAAAACGATTATTAAAAGTCATCTTAACTGAAAATTATGTAATGAAAACTTAACTTTAATCTTCAACAAAAGTCCAAGCTACTATTCTAGATATTTTATTACCTTGACCCATATGTATAGTCTTAATATCTGTGGCGCCAAGTTTTTTTAAGGATACATACATACCTTTTACTAAATCTTTTTTAGAGACTAAAGTTGTAAACCAAACACACTGATCTTTATACAAAGAGCTTTCATACAAATAATTATGTAAAAAAGCTTTTTCGCCGCCATCATACCACAACTCATTGTGTGTTCCTGAAAAATTTCTAACTATTCCATTCTCCTTTTTATCTATAGCTTTAAGTTTCTTAGTCGTTGCTTCTAATGCTTCTGCTTCAGATTTATAAAAAGGGGGATTACAAATAGAAACTAAAAATGAATCTTCTGTATTTAAAATACCATTTAAAATTTGAGATTTATTATCTTGAAATCTCAAAGAAATCATATCACTTAATTGATTTTTATCAATAATGTTTTGTGCCTGTTTTAAGGATGATTTATCAATATCGGTTGCCACAAAAGTCCACTGATACTCAGCATGACCTAAAAGTGGATAAATACAACTAGCACCTGTACCTATATCTAAAACCTTTGTGTTTTTATTAGTATTATGCTTTTTTAATAAATCGGCAATATGATGTATATAATCTACTCGACCTGGCACAGGTGGGCATAGGTTTTTATCTGGAAAATCCCAAAAATCAATATTATAATGTGTAAACAATAAAGCTCTGTTAAGTAATTTAACAGCCACTGGATTTGCAAAATCTATAGTCTTTTTTTGATATTTATTTTCGAAAACAAAGGCTTCTAAATCAGGAAGTACTTGGCATAAAGCCTCTAAATCATATCCAGATTTATGCTTGTTTTTGGGGTGGAAATTAGTATTTGTCTTGATTTTTAAGTTTTTTAGGAATATTTACAATAATGTAAAACTAATGATTACAAACCGAACAACAATACAATTACATTAACTGAATTATATATCTTCGCAAAAAAAAGAAACATGTTAAAAGCTGTTATTTTTGATATGGATGGTGTTATTATTGATAGTGAACCTATGCATAACAAAGCCTATCATGATATGTTTGATGAAGTTGGTATTGATGTTACAGACGAACTTTACGAATCGTTTACAGGACAATCTACCATAAACATTTGCAAACATTTATGCGACCATTTTGGGCTTTTGGAAACTCCAGAAGATTTAGTAGCCATAAAGCGAAAACATTATAAACGCTTTTTTGAAAGCAACTCTGAACTCGCTTTAATTGATGGCGTATTCGATTTAATTAAAGATTATTACACTAACGGTTTAAAATTAATCTTAGCCTCTTCGGCATCTATGACTAGTATAAATCAAATTTTTAATCGTTTTGATTTAAATCAGTATTTCATTGCCAAATTTAGTGGTGGTGATTTAAAACAATCTAAACCTCATCCAGAAATTTTTATAAAGGCGGCAAAAGCAACAGGTTTTTCTACGGATGAATGTATGGTTATTGAAGATTCTACCAACGGTATATTAGCCGCTAAAGCAGCTAACATATACTGTGTAGGCTATGATAGTTTTCATTCAAAAAACCAAAATTACAGTCAAGCAAATATGGTTATCAATAATTTTGAGGCGATAAGTTTTTCTAAAATATCTAAAATAATACCATAAAAAAAGCTGTCTAAATATTAATCTAGACAGCTTGATTTACATAAAATAATTTATAGTTTAAGCATCTTCTTTTCCACTTCCAAATATTTTCTTTTTAAAACCGCTAAATAAAGCAACAGCTCCAATAGCGATAAACTTCCAGAATTTTAATATGACTGCAAAAAAGCCCGCTTTAGCCAAAATTTTACCTGCAATTAACCCGCCTATACCATAAGCGGCTACTTTATCAACATCTGGATTAAAATCTGAATATCTATTACCCGCAGTAAACTCAACGCTATTTAATATGTTATCTCTTTCTTTATTAAAGGTTTCTAACATATCAATATCCCCAATAGCATTAATGTTTAGATAACCTTTTCTACCTAAAACCCTAATGTTATAATTTAATGTGTTTTTATCGTAATCTTCAAATTTAAGCTCTTTGGCCCAATGTAATTTTTTGTTGTCTTGGTCGTAATACGGTTTGGATGCCCAACCTATTAATTCCATAGTAGGATAGCCTTGTAGGGTTCGCTGTGGGTTAGATTCTACAATATCATTCTGCATTTCTTTTAGTAAATCATCATAATCTAAATCTTCAGCTTCTTCATCTTCAATATAACCTTCTTCTTCATATTCTATTTCTACAGCATAGGTAAACGCTTCATGCATTGGTGTCATTGCTTCTGGAAACAACAAGCCTAAAGGTTCGCTTGGCGGATTTCCCCAAAGGTCTGTTAATACTTTTTTACTTTGTTCGCTGTCCAGAAATTTAAATCCGTCTGGTACATGAAGTGTCGCTATACCGCCTTTAAGTATAACTTCGCCATGCTGAAACGTAAACGAATTATTAAGACTATCTAAACTTTTTTGATAATCCGCTAAATCTATGGTTAGTGAATCGGTTTCTTGTTGCCCATTTACAACAATGCTAAAGCATAACAATAATGCTAATGTAATTTTGTTCATGATTTGGTTGTTAGTAAGTTATGATTTGAGGGGCATCAAAATTAACTTTTTATTTCAAAAACCTCAATTTTCCTTTGATTTTTTTATTATGTTCTTCAACCGTTCCTTTCTCTGTATAGCTTCTAACTTTTTTTTATTTGTTTTTTGAGCCATTAATTTAGAATGCTTAGCCTTATTTTTTGTGTTTTTTTCTCTTCCTTTTTTTGTCATAATCACTCAATTATTGTTTTGCTTTTAATAATGCGTTTTGCTCTTCCATTAACTCGGTAAGATGAGAAAGCAACTCAATATCTTTAGGGGTTACTACGGTTTTATCTTTAGAATCATGAGCACGATTGCGTAATTTATTCATAAACTTAACCACTATAAAAACAGTAAAACCAATAATTATAAAATCTAAAAACGCTTCTCCAAAGGCACCATAACCTATAGAAACTTCGCTTGTAACAATACCTCCGTTTATATTAGTAACAGCTTCTCTAAGAATGATACGTTTGTCTTGCAAATTAATACCGTCTGTCATTAAAGATAAAGGTGGAAGAAATACTTTTTTAACTAAAACATCTATAACTTTATTGAAGGATGCGCCTATTATAATACCAATAGCCATATCCATCATATTTCCCTTTACGGCAAACTCTTTAAATTCTTTAAATAATTGCATAATACGTTGTTAAATTTGTGATGGTAAATATAACAACATTAGACATTTTTAAGCCTTTGCAAGGAAAATTAAATTTTATGTAGACACCATACTTTTACTCATTAATTGTATGTTAGATTAAGACCTAAAAGCTATAAAACGATTACTTTCGGTTGTTTTTTATATATTCCGTTGGATTTAAATATCCATGAGTATTATTAGAATACCCGCCTCCAATAGGAAGTCCAACTTGCCCCCTTAATTCTAAATGTAAATGCGCTAAGTATTGTCCATTATTATTTCCTATGGTTCCAATACGGTATCCTTTAGTAACATAGTCTCCTTTTGTAACGTAGATAGAATCGCAATGCGCATAAAGAGATTCAAT
Organism: uncultured Algibacter sp.; assembly: GCA_947499935.1. GTDB lineage: Bacteria > Bacteroidota > Bacteroidia > Flavobacteriales > Flavobacteriaceae > CANMQH01. Next base: position 35,014 of record CANMQH010000017.1, read on the forward strand.
TTGTGTATCATCATTAAGATAATGTTTAATTCTAATAACATTACCCCAACCTTCGCCTAAGTCCTTGGCAAACGTAACATAACCATTCGCAATAGTGTATATAGTATCACCCAAGTCTGTGTTTCCTCCCTTTGCACCATTCCAGTCCTCTCCTAAATGATTATTCTTCGTAAATTTTTGAGCATTATAATAACCTTTAGCATCTGGTTTCCCAACAGGAAAATCAAATCCGTTAACCTTATTAATAGTATCTTGTTGATTAATCTTTATGCTATTAGCAGCCACATTAATAGTATTCTCATTTTTGGGTTTACAACCATGAATGAGAAAAAACAATACAGACATTACGATTATGTTTTTCATGGTATTTAATGCTATTAGGCTAAATTTAAAGTGCTAAAAATCAAGTCAACCTTAAAACCTTAATCTCAGCTTATAGCTTTAATCTCTTTAATAAATTTATCGGCTAAAGTGTCTGCTTCATCTTGCGATTTTGCTTCAGTATAAATTCTAATTATAGGTTCTGTATTACTTTTACGTAAATGTACCCAACTTTCAGAAAAATCTATTTTAACACCATCAATAGTGGTTAATTTTTCGTTTTGATAACGATTTTCTATAGCTTTTAAAATACCATCAACATCTAAATCTGGTGTTAATTGTATTTTCTTTTTCCCCATAAAATAACTTGGATAGGTTTTTTTAAGTTCACTTACAGACATTTGTCTATCTACCAAAAGGCTTAAAAATAAGGCAACGCCAACCAAAGCATCACGCCCGTAATGCGACTCTGGGTATATAATACCACCGTTACCTTCGCCTCCAATAACAACATTATTTTTTTTCATGAGTTTTACCACATTAACTTCTCCAACAGCACTGGCTTCGTATGTACCTCCATGCTTTTCGGTAACATCACGCAAGGCTCTTGTAGAACTCATATTACTCACCGTATTGCCAGGTGTTTTGCTCAATACATAATCGGCGCAAGCTACAAGCGTATATTCTTCGCCAAACATATCACCATTTTCATCCATAAAAGCCAAACGGTCTACATCGGGGTCTACAACAATACCAAAATCGGCATTGTGCTTTTTAACGGCTTCAGACAAATCTGTTAAATGCTCTTTTAAAGGTTCTGGGTTGTGCGGAAAATGTCCATTAGGTTCACAATGAATTTTTATAACATCTACACCCAAACGCTCTAAAAGCAAAGGAATGGCAACGCCTCCTGAAGAGTTTACACCATCTACAACAACTTTAAAACGTTGTGCTTCTATGGCGTTTACGGTCACCAAATCTAAATCTAAAACTTCAATAATATGTAAATCTATATAAGCTTTGTTTTTTTTAATATTTCCAAGACTATCTACATCAGCAAATTCCATAGTATCACTCTCAGCAATATCTAAAATTTTCGCCCCTTCTACAGCATCTAAAAACTCGCCTTTTTCATTTAAAAGTTTAAGCGCATTCCATTGTTTTGGGTTGTGGCTTGCTGTTAAAATAATGCCACCATCGGCTTGTTCCATAGGTACTGCTACTTCAACTGTAGGTGTTGTAGACAACCCTACATCCACAACATCTATACCTAAACCTATTAATGTATTCATGACTAAACTTTGAATCATTTTTCCAGAAATACGGGCATCTCTTCCCACAACAACTTTATAATGCGTTTTTTGTCTATGTTGTTTTAGCCAAACGCCATAAGCAGCAGCAAATTTAACAGCATCAATAGGTGTAAGATTTTCTCCAACTTGCCCCCCAATAGTTCCCCTAATTCCTGAGATTGATTTTATAAGTGTCATAATTTATTTTAAAGTTCTCTGACAAATATAGCATTTCAAAATCGGATTTCTTAAAATGGAATTTGTAAATTTCACGAATGAATTACTTAGCACACATTTATCTGTCTGGCGAAAACGAATTAGTTACCATTGGTAATTTTATAGCAGACGGAATAAAAGGAAAAAACTATAAAACCTACCAAAGAGATGTACAAATTGGTATTTTATTACATCGTAATATTGATACATTTACCGATGCCCATAAAACGGTTAGAATAAGTACAAAAAGGCTTCACGAAAAGTATGGGCATTACTCTGGTGTCATTGTAGATATTTTATACGATCACTTTTTAGCTAAAAATTGGCATAAGTATTCTAAGGTGCCTCTTAAAGATTATATTACCAAATTTTACGATGCTTTAGAAGCTAATTATAATATACTGCCACTGCGCATTCAAAAAATGATGCCTTATATGTTAGCCGATAATTGGTTATTAAGCTATGCCTCTATAGATGGCATTACAAGAGTTCTTGAAGGTGTAAACCGACGCACAAAAAACCGTTCGAGCATGCATGAAGCTGTTATAGAACTTGAAGCATTTTATACAGAATTTGGAGATGAGTTTTCTGCGTTTTTTGATGAACTCATTAAATTTTCTAAAACTAAACTCATTGAATTTAATCAAACCATGTAATGAAGTACCTATATTATATTTTCTTTTTATTTATCATTATATCATGTAAAAAAAATAACCATATCATAGCCGAAGATATCCCAAAAACGGGGTTGATTACTAAAAACGCGATGGTTGTTTCGGCACGTATAGAAGCTTCTAAAATAGGAAGCGATATTATGAAAAAGGGCGGCAATGCTTTTGATGCTATGGTCGCTACCGAACTAGCACTAGCAGTAGCATACCCCTATGCTGGTAACTTGGGCGGTGGTGGTTTTATGGTTTACAGAAAAGTTAATGGAGATATTGGTGCTATTGATTATAGAGAGAAAGCACCTTTAGCTGCAACAAAAAACATGTTTTTAGATAATAACGAACAAGTTATCCCCGAAAAAAGCACACTTGGCGCCATGGCCGTAGGCGTACCAGGAACCGTTGCTGGTGTATTGGCTGTTCATAAAAAATTAGGATCATTACCTATTGAAGATATTTTAGAACCCGTTATTGCGTTAGCAAAAAAAGGTATCGTTGTTACTCATAAGCAAGAAAAAAGAATTAAGGAGTACCAACCTCTTTTTCCAAAAGTGAACAAAGATTCTATACCATTTGATAAACCATGGAAAGCTAACGACACCATAAAATACCCTAAACTAGCAAAAACCTTAGAACGCATTTTAAAATTTGGGAAAGATGGTTTTTATAAAGGTAAAACAGCTAAAACCCTAGCGACATTTACACAAAATAATGGTGGTATACTTACCGAAGAAGATTTAGCCAAATACGAACCCAAATGGCGTAAACCTATTACTTTCACTTATGATGATTTAAAAGTAATTTCCATGTCGCCTCCATCCAGTGGGGGTATTTGTTTAGCACAAATTATGACTATGGTTGCCCCTTTTCATTTAGAGGAGTACGGACATAATACCGTAAAAACCATTCAAGCTATCGTTGAAGCAGAAAGACGTGCGTACGCCGACAGAAGTTTTTACCTTGGTGACCCCGATTTTGTTAAAATGCCTACTAAAGCACTTATATCTGAAGCGTATTTAAGCGGTAGAATGATTGATTTTTCTTTTGAAAAAGCAACACCATCCGCTAATGTTTCCCATGGTAATATAGAAATTATAGAGAGTAATGAAACCACGCACTACAGTATAGTTGATCCGTTTGGAAATGCCATATCTGCAACGACAACATTAAATGGTGCTTATGGCTCAAAACTTTATTGCACAGAACTCGGTTTTTTTCTTAATAACGAAATGGATGATTTTAGTAGTAAACCCGGCGAGCCCAATATGTTTGGGCTTATTGGAGCCGAAGCCAATAGCATCATGCCCGAAAAACGCATGCTAAGTTCTATGACCCCAACTATTGTTGAAAAAAACGGCGAACTATACATGTCTGTTGGTACACCAGGAGGCGCTACTATAATAACTTCGGTTTTACAAACTATTTTGAATGTACATGAGTTTAAGATGGGTATGCAAGAAGCTGTTGATGCACCTCGTTTTCATCATCAATGGTTACCCGATGAGATTATGATGGAACCCAATGCCTTCGATAAAACAATAATTAAACAATTAGAAAATTTAGGTTATATCGTTAACGAAAAAGACGCACCCGTTATTGGAAAAGTAGATGGCATACTTGTTTTAAATGATAAATCGTATGAAGCTGGTGCTGATCACCGAGGCGATGATACTGCTGTAGGTTTTTAGTCTTTATATTTTTTTAAAGTACTATGTTAAACATATAAGTCTGATTAATAGTAGCGCGTAAAAACTAGTTTAAAATATAAAAACCAACGCCTTGTCATTTCGACAGAGTAAAGCATGAACTACGAGAAATCTCAATACGATGGGAATCCTCATTAAAAGCATAGGTTAATATCTAACAAAATATATTTTGTTTCAGATTCAGATAATGTTCGGAATAACAGATTACATTTTAATGTAGAATTATATATTCGTCTTCAGTAAAATATTAATCATAGAAATCAAGTTATAAATTCACATTTTAGTGTTATGCCCTTAAAACCAAAAAAAATATTAAAAATATTTGTTAGCGCTTTAGTCTTCCTTACCCTACCTAGCCTACTACTTTTTGGCTTTTTATATTTTAAATATAACGAAGCTTTACCCACTGGCATACAAGGAGAAAAAGCAGATAAACTAGCGTTAAAAATGTTAGATGCGCTAGACTACCAAGCCTACAAAAATACGAACCATTTAGAGTGGACATTTAAAAAAAGACATCACTACAGCTGGGATAAAGCAAATAACATATGTGAGGTTTCTTGGAAATCTTATAAAGTCATTCTTGACTTAAATAATACTAATAACAGTAAAGTATTTATTCATAATTTTAAAAATGAAAGCGAATTAGCTCCAGAATTAATAGATAAAGCCATAACCTTTTTTAATAATGATTCCTTTTGGCTCGTTGGTCCCTATAAAGTTTTTGATAAAGGTGTAGAACGTAGACTTGTAAAAACAAAAAACAATAAAGATGCGCTTTTGGTAACTTATACCTCTGGAGGTTCTACACCAGGGGACTCTTACTTATGGCTATTAAATGACAATGGAAAACCATATGCCTGTAAAATGTGGACTTCCATATTACCCATTGATGGTCTAGAGGCTTCTTGGAACCATTGGACAACTACAGATAGTGGTGCGCAACTACCTCAATTTCATAAATTAATGGTATTGGGTTTAGAGATTACGGATGTTGAGGGGAAGAAATAACTTTTTTAGAAATATTACTGTTTTAGTGTATCGCTATTTCAGGACGGGACAAATTATTATACAAAAAAACCTATTATTGTAAACCTAATAGTAGGACTAAAAACAAATTGTAAACCTACTTTAGGATTAAGTCTAAATATGTAAACTTTTTATCCTTACAGTAGAAAGCAGTGAATAGTTCGAAGAGGGGTTAAACGAACTAGAACTGCGCAAGAATTAAAAACATAAGACAAATGAAATATCTATTTTTAATAGTTCTAAGTGTAAATATTGCTTGTGCGCAGGTACCTACTGAGAAAATATCGAATAAATCATTTAAAATGGAATTAGATATTTTAATTGATTATCTGAATTCAAAAGATTCTAAAGCAAAATTTATAGAGTTAAGTAGGTCGAATTTAAATACACTTATTCCTTCGTAGTAATCATTCCAAAGGTTTTTTTCATTATAAAGGCAAATATATCATTTTAGATAAAAAAATTAGCGAGAAAATAAGTCAAGAACTAATCAATATAAATTTAAAAAATACTGATTTAATTTCTGGTAAAACAATTATTCGTTTTGCAGACTCTCGAAATCGACCTAGGCATGGTGCTGTATTTTATGGAAAAAGCAGCGATGGTACTATATATGTATATAGTAAAAATGGACCTTTTATAAAACCAGAAATTGTAAAATTAAACTCACTAAAACCTTATGGAAAAATACAAGGACTTAAAGTTGAAAAAGACATTATTAGAAAAATACAAGATTTGTGGAATGAAGCGCCTGATACTTTTGAATCTGGTTTTTATAACCGTAATTAGTTGTAAAAATCAAGATAGAGAGGATTTTATTAAAATTAAATCAAAAGATAGAACAGTAATTTTATTAAAAGAGGATTTTAAAATTACTCAAAATGAAGACTTTATTAAAATTAAATTAGTAAATAATAAAATAGATAGCATAAAGGAGTGTGTGAATTGTATTTTATTTTTTAACAAAAAAGAATATGTTGCAAAAGGGAACTACATTCAGAGTTCTATTGCGCCAAAGGATTATGATTATTTTTTTCCTGAAGATGTTAATAACCGAATTATAATAAGTAGGGATAGTATAATAACATTGTTGCCAAAAAGAGTATATGGATTATAATATTGTCTGGTTCTAAAATAGGTTTAGAACCCCCGCTTGTTCCCTAGTATGGCTAACACCCAGCTAGTCCTCGTATGCGCTAGCGCTTCGACTTTGTCGAGTGCCGTACTGAGTAAGAAAACCGTAACCATTATTTAAAACTACTTCGACCTTTGTCCAACAAAATTATGTGTTTTCGATTTAAATAAAATATTAAAACTCGTTAAACTCCCGTAAATTCTAGTAATATATTGTTGTAAATCTATTTTACCTTGCTCATCCAAATTACTGGCATTAATACGTTGCTCCATAACGCGCAAACGGTCTCTTACCATGGTTATTTTATGAAAAAATGTATCAATAGGCAATTCGTGCCCTTTTAAACTAGTATCCTTAGGCTCCAGTATAAGCTTTCCGCCTTTATATTTATCAGCAATCTGTACAACTTCACTAGCATCGCTCCATGTTTTTAAAATCTGTACCAAACTACGTTCTACGTCGTAAAAACTAACCGTATCAACATCATTATCAGCAGCTTCAATAATTTCAAATGTGCTATCTAAATCAATGGTTTCCAATCCATTTTCAATAAAAGTTACCCAATAATGTTGCGATGTAACATTGGTAATAACACCTTTTCCAAATTCAGAATGTTCAATTCTAGACCCAATACCTAATAGTTTCATAAACCGTTATTTTTTTGAATGCTTATTATAGAAAATCTCTTTAATTTTTCATCACAATAATAACAAATACTAAACAAATCTTTGCAAAAAATTAACAACTAAAATTGTAACTTCGCAACTTTGCTATATTTATGAGTCCATTTGAAGATTTTATTGAAGTAAAAGGCGCCAGAGTCCATAATCTTAAAAATATTGATATTTCCATTCCAAGAGAAAAACTTGTAGTTATTACAGGCTTGTCTGGTAGTGGTAAATCTTCTTTGGCTTTTGATACTATTTATGCTGAAGGACAACGCCGTTATATCGAAACATTTTCGGCCTATGCCAGACAATTTCTAGGTGGTATGGAGCGTCCAGATGTTGATAAAATTGATGGCCTATCCCCTGTTATTGCCATAGAGCAAAAAACTACCAGTAAATCACCCCGCTCTACCGTAGGTACTATTACCGAGATTTACGATTTTATGCGTTTACTCTTTGCGCGTGCCAGCGATGCCTATAGTTACAATACAGGTGATAAAATGATTAGTTATAATGATGAGCAAATAAAAGCGCTCATTATTAAAGATTTTAAAGGCAAACGTATTAATATTTTAGCTCCTGTTGTACGCTCTAGAAAAGGACATTACCGCGAATTGTTTGAGCAAATTGCAAAACAAGGATTTTTAAAAGTACGTACCGATGGCGAAATTCGCGATATTGCAAAAGGGATGAAATTAGACCGTTACAAAACGCATGATATTGAAACGGTAATTGATAGATTGGTTATAGATGATACTGTTGATAACGACAAGCGATTAACAGAAACCATAAATACGGCAATGTATCATGGTGAAGATGTTTTGCTAGTCATAGACCAAGATACTAACGAAACACGCTATTTTAGCAGAAATTTAATGTGCCCTTCTAGCGGGATATCGTATCCTAATCCGGAACCTAATAATTTTTCGTTTAACTCCCCAAAAGGTGCCTGTGATAACTGTAATGGTATTGGTACGCTGTATCAAATCAATGAGGACAAGATTATTCCTGATCATAAATTATCCATTAAAAACGGTGCATTAGCACCGCATGGGCCTCAAAAAAGCAGTTGGATATTCAAGCAGTTTGAAATCATAGCACAGCGTTTCAATTTTAAACTAACAGATGCTTACAAAGACATCCCAAAAGAAGCTAGGCAAATTATTTTGTATGGTGGTAATGATAAGTTTTCGGTAGAAAGTAAAACCCTAGGGATTACCAGAGATTATAAAATAGATTTTGAAGGTGTTGCCAATTTTATAGAAAACCAGTACAAAAACGCAGAATCTACATCGTTAAAGCGTTGGGCAAAAGAGTATATGGATAAGGTTGAATGCCCTGTTTGTCATGGTTCTCGTTTAAAAAAAGAATCACTCTATTTTAAAATAAATAAAAAAAACATAGCAGAATTAGCTAACACTGATATTGTTGAACTAGCCGATTGGTTTAAAGATTTGCACAAACATCTTTCTGATAAACAATTAAAAATTGCTGAAGAAGTTGTTAAAGAAATAAAATCGCGCCTTCAATTTTTACTCGATGTAGGCTTAGATTACCTATCCTTAAACCGAAGTTCTAAATCATTATCTGGTGGTGAGGCGCAACGCATAAGGTTGGCCACTCAAATTGGTTCGCAATTGGTTGGTGTATTGTATATTTTAGATGAACCAAGTATTGGACTGCATCAGCGCGATAATGAGAAACTTATAAACTCGTTAGTATCGCTTAGAGATATAGGGAATTCGGTTATTGTTGTGGAGCATGACAAAGATATGATTGAACGTGCCGATTATGTTATTGATATTGGTCCTAAAGCAGGCAAATACGGTGGCGAAATTATAAGCATTGGTAATCCTGAAGAATTAAAAACACACAACACCCTCACGGCCGATTATTTAAATGGTAAGAAAGCCATTGAAATCCCAAAAAAACGCCGTGCTGGTAACAACAAATTCATAGAACTAAAGGGATGTACGGGTAATAACCTAAAAAACATATCAGTCAAACTTCCGTTAGGTAAAATGATTGGTATTACGGGAGTTTCTGGTAGTGGCAAGTCTACACTAATAAACGAAACCCTCTACCCTATTTTAAATGCGTACTATTTTAATGGTGTAAAAAAACCTATGCCCTATAAAAGCATTAAAGGTTTAGAGCATATAGATAAGGTTATAGATATAAACCAATCGCCAATTGGCAGAACGCCCAGAAGTAATCCTGCTACATATACCGGAACTTTTAGCGAAATTAGAGCCTTGTTTGCTAAAATACCTGAAGCCATGATTAGAGGTTATAAGGCTGGACGTTTTAGTTTTAATGTTAAAGGTGGACGCTGCGAAACCTGCCAAGGTGGTGGCTTACGCGTTATTGAGATGAATTTTCTACCTGATGTTTATGTAGAATGCGAAACGTGCCAAGGCAAACGCTTTAATCGAGAAACATTAGAGATTCGATATAAAGGAAAAAACATTAGTGATGTTTTAAACATGACCATGAATGAGGCTGTAGCCTTTTTTGAGCATATTCCTAAAATTCACAAAAAATTAAAAACGATTAAAGATGTTGGCTTAGGCTATATTACTTTAGGGCAACAAAGCACAACCCTTTCTGGTGGCGAAGCACAGCGTATAAAACTAGCTACAGAACTTTCTAAAAGGGATACAGGAAATACTTTTTATATTCTTGATGAGCCAACTACGGGTTTACATTTTGAAGACATAAGAGTGTTAATGATTGTGTTAAACAAATTAGCCGACAAAGGTAACACAGTACTCATTATAGAGCATAATCTAGATGTTATTAAAACAGTAGATTACATTATAGATATTGGCTACGAAGGCGGCAAAGGCGGCGGACAAATTATAGTAGAAGGTACTCCCGAAGTTGTTGCAAAACATAAAAAGAGCTACACGGCTAAATTTTTAAAAAAAGAACTACATTAGATTACTGTACTATAATAATATAAACAAATAAAATAACGTCTAGAATGATAGACTTAAAATAAACATAATGAGAAAAGAACAACATCATAAAGGCTGGAACGAAATAAAAACTAACGATTCTTGGGCCCTTTTTAAAATCATGGGCGAGTTTGTAAATGGTTTTGAAAAAATGAGCAAAATTGGGCCTTGTGTATCCATTTTTGGGTCTGCGCGTACAAAACCAGACAATAAATATTATAAATTAGCCGTAAGTGTCGCTAACAAAATTGTAGATGCTGGTTACGGTGTTATTACTGGTGGTGGTCCAGGTATTATGGAAGCTGGTAATAAAGGAGCGCATTTAGGTGGTGGGACATCGGTAGGTCTTAATATAGATTTACCTTTTGAGCAGCATGATAACCCTTATATTGATGCTGATAAAAGTTTAGATTTTGATTATTTCTTTGTTAGGAAAGTCATGTTTGTAAAATATTCTCAAGGCTTTGTAGTCATGCCTGGAGGTTTTGGCACGCTTGATGAATTGTTTGAAGCCATAACATTAATACAAACTCATAAAATAGCCAAGTTTCCGATTATTCTGGTAGGCACAGATTTTTGGGAAGGCTTGATGGATTGGGTTAAAAAAACACTTTTGGATACCTTTCAAAATATAAGTGCAGAAGACCTAGATTTACTTCATTTGGTTGATACTGAAGACGAAGTAATCACGATACTTGATGCCTTTTATAAAAAATCAGATTTAAGCCCTAACTTTTAATACCATATTACGTTTTGTAACGTTACATGATATTGAAGATATTTAAACATAAAAACTTAACCGCCTTATTTTGTTATATTGTAGCGCTTATATAAATTATTAACTAAAAAATGCTATCAAAACATTGAAATTGCGCCCTCATTATTTCTTTCTTTTTTATTTAATGTCCATTACAAGCTTTTCTCAAAATAAAATTGATGTAAAAGCAGTTTTTGATATGGACAAAAAGGAAATTAAAATTTCTCAAACCATTCAATATCAAAATACAACAAATGATGTTTTGAGCACTATTTATTTAAATGATTGGAATAATAGCTTCTCTAATAAAAAAACACCTCTAGCCATTCGTATGGCCGATGAATATAAAAACGATTTTCATTTAGCTAAAAGTAAAGACAGGGGGTATTCAAATATTAGTTATATAAAGCAAAATAATGAGAATTTAAAATTTAGTCCATTAAAAGACCAAGTAGACATTATTCAAGTTGATTTAAACACGCCTATAGCCCCAAAAGCATTTTACACCATAGATTTAGAATATGTTGTTAAAATCCCGAATGCAAAATTTACACGCTATGGGGTTACAGATTCTGGAGATATAAATTTGAGGTACTGGTACATAAGCCCTACTATTTATAATGGAGCTTGGAACTATTATAGCAATAAAGATTTGGATGATATGTATATTCCAAAATCTGACTTAAACATAGAAATTGAATATCCTATTGAATATACCTTAACATCAGAATTGAATACAAGCGATGCTAAACAACGTAATAATAAACAAATAGTTACATTAGAAGGTAAAGACCGAATAAACAGCAAACTCTTTTTTAATAAAATTTCTAAATTTGAGATTATACAAACTGAAGATTTATCTATTGTTTCCAACATAAATGATGAGAACATTGAGGTTATTGAAAAAGTATTAATTACAGAAAAAATAACAAAATTCATTCTTGATAATTTTGGCGATTATCCGCATGAAAAACTCTTGTTAACTCAAATCGATTATGATAAAGACCCTGTATATGGGCTTAATTTTTTGCCAGGCTTTATTAAGCCTTACCCAAAGAATTTTCAGTATGAATTAAAAATACTAAAAGTCGCTTTACATAATTACTTAGAAAACACCTTACTTATTAATCCAAGGAAAGAACAATGGCTCATTGATGGTATTCAAATTTATTATATGATGAATTATATAGATCAGCATTATCCAGACATGAAATTTCTGGGATCTATAGCTAATTTGTGGGGTGTACGTGCTTTTCACGCCGCAGATATGAAGTTTAATGACAAGTATGTACTAGCCCACATGCTTATGGCTAGAACAAATAAAGATCAACCGCTCACTATGCATAAGGATTCTTTATTAAAATTTAATACAAATATTGCTAACAAATATAAAGCAGGGATAGGCTTAAAATATCTAGATGATTTTGTTAATCAAAATATTGTAGAAAATGGTATTGAATCTTTTTTAGCTGAAAACAAATTAAAAGCGACCACATCTAAAAATTTCGAATCCTTTATAAAATCTAAAACAGATAAAGACATTGACTGGTTTTTTGGAGATTATTTAAGTACTCGAAAAAAAATAGATTTCAAAATTCAAAATATAGAAAAAACAGAAGATTCTATAACCATTACCATTAAAAATAAGCGTGATAATAATATGCCTGTATCATTATTTAGTATAAAAAATGATAGTATTATTTCTAAAATATGGGTGGAAAACATTAATAAAAACAAAACGCTCACCATACCAAGAAATGGTGCTAATAAACTTGTATTAAATTATAATGGCGCCATACCAGAGATTAACTTAAGAGATAATTGGAAATCGTTAAAAGGGTTTCTTTTTAATAATAAACCGCTTCAATTTAGAGTATTTCAAGATATTGAAGACCCCAATTACAATCAAGTATTTTTTATGCCCATTGTAGAGTTTAATAATATCTATGATGGACTCACACTAGGTATAAAAGCATATAATAAAACAGTACTTAGAAAGGTGTTTAATTACAAAATAGCTCCAAAATATGCACTTGGCTCTAAAACATTAACAGGGTCTGCATCTGTATCTAAATCGCATTATTTTGAAAGCGGTGACCTGTATCTTATTAACTACGGTATTTCAGCAGGCTATTCTTCGTTTGCAGAAGACTTGTTTGTTAGTAAATTAACACCCACATTAAGTTTTCAATTTAGAGAAAGTAATGATCTTAGATCTAACAAACGAAAATCGCTTGTTTTTAGATATGTAGATATTAATAGAGATGCCGATGTAAATAATATTTTAACAAGTAGTGAACCTAATTATAGTGTTTTTAATACACGATTTATAAACTCTAATGATAATTTAATAAACTTTAATAAGTGGTATGCCGATTTTCAATTAGGTAAACAATTTAGCAAATTGGCTTTTAATTATGAATACAGACGCTTGTTTGAAAGCAATAGACAATTAAACCTTCGTTTTTTCGCAGGCACATTTTTAAAGAATAATAGTAGTCCCGATTCTGACTTTTTTAGCTTTGCTTTAGACAGGCCTACAGATTACTTATTTGATTATAATTACCTTGGACGTTCTGAAGCTTCAGGTATATTTAGCCAACAGTTTATAGAAGCCGAGGGCGGTTTTAAATCTAAATTAAGCACACCCTTTGCTAATAGATGGATATCTACTGTTAATGCGAGTACTACCATCTGGAATTATATATTAGTTTATGGAGATATTGGTCTAGTAAAAAACAAGTCCCAATCGCCTAACTTTGTTTACGATTCTGGAATAAGAATTAATTTAGTAACAGATTATTTTGAAGTCTATTTTCCTGTTTACTCCAATCTAGGATGGGAAATAGGACAACCCAATTACGATCAAAAAATAAGGTTTAAATTTACAGTAGACCCGCAATCGCTTTTAGGGCTCTTTAGAAGGCGTTGGTTTTAGTTTATTTTAAATTATTATCACAAATAGCGATTTTAATGTGATAATAATTTAAAATAAATAAACAATACTGTATATTATTGAATAATCAATAATAAATTAGGGTCTCATATTATTGCAAAAAAGGGTGAAATATGCTACTTTTGCAAAACTGTAAAGCTATATAAACCATGCAACCTTTAAGCCATCTAAAAAACGACTTATCATTCGAAGACTTTAAAACAGAAGTTCTAGCAGACTACAAGATAGCTGTAGAGAGTCGCGAGTGTAGTTTATTAGGGCGCAGAGAAGTGCTTACAGGCAAAGCCAAATTTGGTATTTTTGGAGATGGTAAAGAAGTGCCACAATTAGCTATGGCAAAAGCATTCTTAAAGGGCGATTGGAGATCAGGATATTACAGAGATCAAACATTTATGTTGGCTATAGGTGCTATGAGTATGGAACAATTTTTTTCTGGTTTGTACGCCAATACAGATTTAGAATTTGAACCCATGTCTGCTGGTAGGCAAATGGGTGGACATTTTGTTACACATAGTCTTAATGATAACGGAAGCTGGAAAGACCTGACTAAACAATACAACTCTAGTGCAGATATTTCGCCTACAGCTAGCCAAATGCCACGATTATTGGGCTTAGCACAAGCATCTAAAATTTTTAGAGACGTAAAAGGCATCAATACATCAAATTTCTCCATAAATGGTAATGAAGTTGCTTGGGGAACTATAGGAAATGCAAGTACTAGCGAAGGTTTGTTTTTTGAAACTATTAATGCTGCTGGTGTTTTACAAGTTCCTATGGTAATAAGTGTTTGGGATGATGAATATGGGATTTCGGTTCATGCCAGACATCAAACTACAAAAGAAAATATATCAGAAATATTAAAAGGATTTCAACGCGATAAAAACGACAAAGGTTTTGAGATTTTACGCGTAAAAGGCTGGGATTACGCTAATCTTATAGCAACCTACCAAGAAGCTTCGGCTATTGCTAGAGAAGAGCATGTGCCTGTACTTATCCATGTGCAAGAGCTTACGCAACCGCAAGGACACTCTACATCGGGTTCGCATGAACGTTACAAAAATGCAGAGCGTTTAGAGTGGGAAGCGCAACACGATTGTAATGTTAAAATGCGTGATTGGATTATTGAAAGCGACATAGCGACTAACGAAGCACTAATTGAAATTGAACGCACAGCCAAACGAGACGTTAGAGAAGCCAAGAAAAATGCTTGGAATAGGTTTTTAAGACCCGTTAAAAAAGAACATCAAGATATTGTTTCGTTATTAAAACAAGTCGCCTCTGTAAGTACCAATGGCGTATTTATATCCAAATTACACGATAGCTTAGCAGCCATAGATGAACCTACAAGAAAGGATTGTTTATCCCATGCCAGAAAAGCTTTGCGTTATACCGTATCAGAATCATTTCCTGAAAAAAACGCGCTTAGTGAATGGATTGATAATATGTTCTTAGACATTCAACCAAAGTTTAGTTCGCATTTATATTCCGAAACAGAACGTTCAAACATTAAAATAAATGAAAATAAACCTACCTATAATGATGATGCAGAATTAGTTGATGGGCGCATTATCATTCGAGATAATTTTGATGCTATTTTTAAAAACTATCCCGAAACCTTGGTTTTTGGTGAAGATACAGGCACTATTGGCGATGTAAATCAAGGTCTAGAAGGTTTACAAGAAAAATATGGAGAATTACGTGTTGCCGATACTGGTATAAGAGAAGCCACCATAATAGGGCAAGGTATTGGTATGGCTGTTCGTGGGTTAAGACCTATTGCAGAAATTCAATATTTAGATTATATTCTGTATGCATTGCAAATAATAAGTGATGATTTGGCGACTTTACATTACAGAACTAAAGGCAAACAAAAAGCACCTCTTATTATTAGAACACGCGGTCATAGATTAGAAGGTATCTGGCATTCTGGCTCTCAAATGGGTGGTATTTTAAACTTGGTTAAAGGCGTTAATCTATTAGTGCCAAGAAACATGACTAAAGCTGCAGGGTTTTACAATGCTCTTTTACTTGGTGATGACCCTGCTATTGTTGTAGAATGTCTTAACGGTTATAGATTAAAAGAGAGAATGCCTAATAATTTAAGTGCCATTAAAACTCCTATTGGCGTTGTGGAAACTATAAAAGAAGGTACAGATATTACACTAGTATCTTACGGGTCTACGTTACGTATTGTAGAGCAAACTGCAAAAGATTTATTAGAGGTTGGGATTGATGCAGAAGTTATAGATATTCAATCTTTAATACCTTTTGATATTAATCATGATATTGTTAAAAGCATTGCTAAAACAAACCGTGTTATGATTATAGATGAAGATGTACCAGGTGGAGCATCGGCATACATTCTAGATAAAATTATTAATACTCAAAATGCATTTCAATATCTAGATAGCGTACCTAAAACATTAACAGCCAAAGCACACAGACCAGCATATGGTAATGATGGTGATTATTTCTCTAAACCTTCAGCCGAAGATATTTTTGAAGCTATTTATGCGGTTATGCACGAATTAAGCCCGAATCAATATCCAAAACTGCGATAATTAAAGCATTTTGATGAAAGCAGTTTCGGTAGTTACTATAAAAAAAGAATTAAAGCATCTTTCATCTGATGAATTGACAGCATTATGTCTTCGTTTATCTAAATTTAAAAAAGAAAACAAAGAACTACTCACCTATCTATTATTTGAATCTGATAATGAATCTGGATATATAGAACGTGTTAAAACATATATCGACACCGAATTTGAATCTATTAACAAAGATAGTTTTTTCTACATTCGTAAAAGTGTTAGAAAAATATTAAGAAACACGAAAAAATACATCCGATACTCACAAATAAAAGAAACCGAAGTAGAGTTATTGCTTTATTTTTGTACTAAATTAAAATACTTTAAGCCCAGTATTAGTAAAAGTACTCAATTACAAAACATGTACGAGCGCCAACTATTACTAGCCAAAAAAATAATTAGTAACTTACACGAAGATTTGCAATATGATTACAATTTAATCTTGGAAGATTTTTAATGTATTTATAACATCTATAAAATTATATATTTTCATTACACACATTTATAACCATTTCAAAATAGTACATAACTAGCATTAGTGTTAATAATGTAATAAAATATGGGTATAAGTGATGTGAAATAATGCAATAATATCTAACTTTAAATTTATAAATTGCTTTATTTTTAAATGGTAGCTAATAAATCATTTAAAACTGTTACTATAATTTATCAATGTATTCTTAAAATTTTGACTATGAAAAAATTACTTATGCTTTGTCTACTTATTATTTCATTTTCCTGCGATAAAAGTTCTGATGCCATAGAAGAAGAGGTAATAACTATGGAGGATCCTGTAGATGTTGTTTCTAATACAATAATTAATGCAGGTGATGTTTCAGATATTTCAATATTTGATTCAAAACCCTATTTTCAGGATGATGCTGGCTATAATGGCTCCGAACTAACCAATCTTCCTCCAGAACGCATAGTAACTTTTACTCACGTTGATGGGCTTAGTGATACTGAAGAATTAGAAAAAATTATTGATGAATTAAGTGCAAATGGCGGAGGAAAAATCACCATCGTATCTGGTAATTATACCTTTAGAGATGTTTTATTAAAATCTAATGTACACATAACTATTGAGAGCAATACCGTTATAAAATTAGAAAAACAAAACGAAGGCAGAAATGCTAGAAATGGTTTTAGATATTTCTTTGCATTAAGTGGTAAAGAAGTTGGACAACCATTAGAAAATGTTAGAATTGTTGGTTTAGGAACTCCAGATACACGACCTAAGCTAATTGTTGAGAAATTTAATGAACCCTGGGGTCCTGCCTTTAGTCGAGCTATTGCTTTTGGCTATGTAAAAAATGCTTTAATAGAAAATTTAACCATAGAAGATAATTATACACTAGGCGCTGCCTTAGCCTTTAATCCTGTTGATTTAAATGATGATGGAGAAACTGCACAAATGGCAGAAAATGTAACGATTGCTAATGTAAGTTTATCCAAAGCATCTGTTGGTTATGGGCTAGTACAAACCAATGTTGGAAAAAACCTTTTACTTAAAAATTTATCTTGCCAAGGTGGCATGACCTGCAGAATAGAATCTCACACAGGTAGAAAATTTGATATTGGTGTTAGCAATATTGTGGTTAAAAATGTAGCAAGTATTAACGGAAAAGCAGCAGTACTGCTCCAACCCCACTCTGTTTTAAACGGTAGAATTTTAGTAGATATTGCCAAATCTGAAGGTAGTAGCTGGACCTTATTCTTAAAAGAAGGTTTTGTAGGTCCTGATTCTAAACGAAGATTAAAAGGTGATTTTGCCGAAAGTTCTAAATTTACCAACATAAGTTTAGCATCAACAGATGATACAGCTACTTTATCTTTCAAGAATTTATCTTTCATCCCTGCAAATATAAAACCACTATATAATGCTCCAAATTATGTTTTCATTACAGATGATGCTAACCATAAAATAGATGCTGATGGTAAGCCTGGTAGAGAAAGTCCTATAGTAGGGCCATCTATAGCCGTGGTATATAACGATGCTACTTATCCATTAAATTTACCTAGTGAAAACGACTTGATTGTTTCTGGTGAAACTGAAAACAGATTAAAACTTCTTAAAAGATAAAATCTGCATAATTTATTAGTAAAAAATAGCTTGGGAATCTTCCTAAGCTATTTTTGTTTAGAACAAATACATCACGACTAACTATTATTAAAATCAATATATAATTTAGAACGCTTTATTTGAATGCTAGCCCCAATATTTTATCTTTGTCTTATTAATTAGGAAAAGATTTATGAAGATTTCATACAACTGGCTAAAGCAATTTTTAAAAACTGATTGGACACCAGAAGAAACTAGCGAATTATTAACCGATTTAGGTCTAGAAGTTGAAGGTATAGAAACATATCAGTCAATAAAAGGAGCTCTAGAAGGTATCGTTATTGGCGAGGTATTAACATGTATTAAACACCCAAATGCAGATAAACTTAAAGTAACCACTGTTAATATAGGTTTAGAGACGCCCTTGCAAATTGTATGTGGTGCACCTAATGTAGCAGCTGGACAAAAAGTACCTGTAGCTACCATTGGCACTACATTATATACCGATGAAGGTGAAGCATGGACCATAAAAAAAGGAAAGATAAGAGGCGAAGAAAGTCATGGAATGATTTGTGCTGAAGACGAATTGGGCTTAGGGAAATCTCATGACGGTATTATGGTTTTAGATTCTAAGATAAAAGTAGGTACGCTTGCTGCCAATATTTTTGATATAGAAAATGATAAGATTTTTGAAATCGGTCTAACACCCAACCGAGCTGATGCTATGAGCCACTTAGGCACGGCGCGCGATTTAAAAGCAGGGTTGCTCCAAAAAAATATAAACATTGAATTTATTACACCATCTGTAAGTCCATTTAATGTGGATAATCGTACTCTAAAAATAGATACAGATGTTATTAATAAGGATTTAGCACCTCGCTACTGTGGGGTTACTATATCAGGTATAAAAGTTCAAGATTCTCCTGCGTGGCTTCAACACCGCTTAAAAGCCATTGGTTTAAGCCCTATAAACAACATTGTAGACGCCACAAACTTTGTGCTACACGATTTAGGACAACCATTACATGCTTTTGACACAACTAAAATAGCAGGGCAGAAAATTGAAGTAAAAACGTTGGCCTCTGGATCAAAATTTATAACCCTAGATGGGATAGAAAGAACACTCCACGAAGATGATTTAATGATTTGCGATAGCGAAAAACCCATGTGTATTGCTGGAGTTTTTGGAGGTGTACATTCTGGGGTTTCAAAAACTACAACTAGTATTTTTCTTGAAAGTGCCTATTTTAATCCTGTTAGCATTCGTAAAACCGCCAAACGTCATGGTTTAAATACTGATGCTTCGTTTAGGTTTGAGCGTGGTATTGACCCTAACATTACACTATATGCGCTAAAAAGAGCTGCATTATTAATACAAGAGCTTGCCGGAGGCGAAATCACTAGTGATATTACAGATATATATCCTAAAAAAATAGAAGATTTTCAAGTAAGATTAAGCTTTGAAAATGCTAAAAAGCTTATTGGCGAAGAAATTCCTAAAGAAACCATAAAACGAATTTTAACATCTTTAGACATAAAAGTAAATAATGTTACCGAAACTGGTCTGGGATTAACAGTGCCTGCATACAGAAATGATGTTCTACGAGAAGCCGATATTATAGAAGAAATTTTAAGAGTATATGGCTATAATAATATTGAAACATCAAAAAAACTGAATGCATCGGTTGCAACAACTACACGTTTTGAAGATTATAAAATCCAATCTATAATTGGTAATCAATTAGCCTCTCAAGGCTTTTTTGAGATACTTTCAAATTCGCTAACCACACCTGCTTATGTTGCGTTGAGTGAGCAATTAAAAGAGGAGCATAACATTAGTATGTTAAATCCTTTGAGTCATGATTTATCTGTTTTAAGACAATCGCTGTTATTTTCTGGATTAGAAGCTATTTCATTTAATATAAACAGAAGACGTTCTGATTTAAAGTTTTTTGAGTTTGGAAAAACTTATCATGATTTTAATGGTAAAAGCAATGAATTTAAACATTTATCGTTATTTATTACAGGAAAACAAATTTCGGAATATTGGAATTTAAAGAGTTCTAAAAGTGATTTCTTTTTAATGAAAGGCTATATCACATCCATACTAAATCGTTTAGGTATTAATACCCTTAATGAAAACCCAATAACTGACGATTTATTTTCTGAAGGTATTACGCTTGGCTTAGGTAAAACTAAATTGGTTAATTTTGGATTAGTTAAAAAAAACATATTAAAACATTTTGACATCTCCCAAGATGTTCTTTTTGCTGATTTTAATTGGGATGCCATTTTAGATGTTATTAAGCATCATAAAATTAAATTTAAACCCATTCCAAAATACCCAGAGGTACGACGTGATTTCGCATTACTTTTAGATGATGGTGTGTCTTTTGAATCTATACATAAGATTGCTAAACAAAGCGAAAAGCACTTATTAAAAAACATAAACTTATTTGATGTTTATCAAGGTAAAAACTTACCTAAAGGCAAAAAAAGTTATGCCATTAGTTTTACATTACAAGATGAAAACAAAACGCTAAACGATAAACAAATAGATAAAATAATGAAAAAACTACAAACCAATTTTGAAACTCAACTTGGTGCTGAATTAAGATAGTTATGAAACTAATAAACACAACATTTTTAATTTGCGTTTTCTTATTATTTACTAGGTCGTATGGGCAAGATAAACCACAATCTGAAATGCATACAGATTCGCTATCTATTGGTAAATTAGCATTATACGATTTAAAGCAAAGTGTTAAAAGTGTTGGACATGCTTTTTCTAGACCCGTACATTGGAAAAAGAAAGACTTTACAACTTTAGGTACAGTAGCTATTTCCGCATTGGCACTTTCTACAATAGATGATGAAGGCAGTGCTTTTTTTATTAGACAAGAGCCCAAAGTTCCTAGAATATTTCAAGAAGCTGGGACACGCTTTGGGAGTCCACAAGTATATTTTATTGCAAATGCAGGTTTATATGGTTTTGGTTTATTTACAAAGAACGAAAAATTACGAAAAACTAGTGTTTTAATCATTTCATCTTCATTTACATCAGGTTTAATACAAAGCTTATCAAAAACGGCATTGGGTAGAGTTAGACCTGGTAACGACCTTAAGAGCACAGAATTTAGATTTTGGTCTAATGAGGCGAAGTTTCATTCATTTCCATCGGGACATACGGTTTTATCTGTAACCATGTCTCATGCTATTGCTAAACAATTTAAAAACACTTGGAGTAAAGTTGCTGTATATTCGTTGGGGGCTGTAGCACCAATATCTAGATTGTTTACGGGAGCTCATTGGCTTACCGATGTTGGTGTGGCTGCTGTTTTAAGTATTGTTGTTGTAGACTCAATAGACAACTTCTTGTTCTCTAGTAAAGCTTACGATTATCCTCAAAAAGAAAAACATATTTCTTGGAATTTCACCTTTTCAGGAAATCAAATTGGGGTTATTGGGAGGTTTTAATTGTTTAATTACTAATTAAACTTAGCGATTACTTTAATCTAAAAATTTCGTATATTTAGTAAAGAACTTTTAAACGGCATAAATATGTCTAATTACATTAAAATATACACTGGTAATTTTATAAATGTACAACGGGTTTATAATGCATTGTAAAATGCTAACATTACTGCCATTTTGAAAGACGAATCTGAATCGGCACGTTTGGCAGGTTTTGGTTCTTCTATACTGGGTTTTCAAGAAATACATGTTCATAAAGATGAGCTAGATAAAGCTGTACCTATAGTTGAAAGCATAAAATAAGCCTTATTTAAATATCTTTTATTCTTCTAATTTAAATTTACCAGGAGTTACGCCATACTTATTTTTAAAGGCTCTACTAAAATGAGACATGCTTTTAAAGCCTACATTAGAATACACTTCCGATACTTGTACATTTGATTTAACAAGCATTTCGGCTGCTTTCTTTAATCTATATTCTTTTATAAGTTCATAAGGAGTTTGGTTGGTTAAAGCTTTGACTTTTTGGAAAAAATTTGACCGACTAATGTATAGCTCTCGTGCTAAAAAATTAACATCAAAATTAGGGTCGTGTATATTTTTATCAATCATTTCAAATAATTTCTCTATAAATGCATGCTCGTTATCATTTTCTAGATTTTTTTCAATATTCTGAGGGAAATCAATCTGAAATCGTTCTCTTAGTCTTTTTCTACTTTTTAAAAGTGTAATAGATTGTATGACTAAGTGTTTAACCTGAAAAGGTTTGTTTATATAAGCATCTGCCCCAACACCTAAACTTTTTAATTTACTTTCCATAGTAGAAACCGCAGTTAATAGAATAAAAGGTATGTGACTTGTACTTATATTATTTTTTACGTTTTCACATAATTCTATACCATTCATAACAGGCATCATAACATCGCTAACAATTAAATCTGGCCATTCATTTTGTAAAGCATCAACACATTCTTTTCCGTTTGAAAATGTAGATACTTTAAAATACTCCGAAAAGATATTCATTAAAAAAATACGCATTTCATCATTATCTTCAACTATAAAAATTTGAGAACGTCTTAAGGAGTCTTCAATATCTATGGTAGTTACATCTGTATTTTCTTCTATGGGTAATAAACTATGGTCTTGCTCCACAGCTTCTGCTATAATTTGATTAAATTTATAAGCTTTAATGTCTTCTGTTTCTATTTTTTCTATTGGAATTTTAAATGTAAAAGAGGTGCCATTATTAACGTTACTTTCTACAGTGATATCTCCACCATGTAATAAAATCAATTTTTTTGAGAATGCGAGCCCAATACCTGACCCTCCAAAATGCGTTAAATAATCATTTTTAGATTGATAGAATCTCTCAAAAACATGTGGCAAATCTTCGGCGTCTATACCCCTGCCAGAATCTGTTACTGTACATGTAAACTCTGTTTCTTCTAACTTATAATTAATGGTTATCGTATCACCTTTATCGGTGAATTTAAAAGCATTGTTTATTAGGTTATTAAGTACCTTTTCTAGTTTGTTCTTATCAGCTAAAATAAAGACATCATCCTCTGGGTTTTTAAGCACTAAGTGCTTTTCTTTACTTTCTGCTAAATATTCGAAATCTAAAATTAATTGTTTTATAAAACTTGAAAAGTTAAATCTTGTTTCATATAACTCTAACATGTCTTTTTCTGCCTTTCTAAAATCATGTGCTTGCTCAACTAACTGAAGGATTTTGTTAGATTGTCGCTTTACCAATGATAAATAATCTACTATAGATTTATCTTTTTTAAACTTATCTAAAAAGACTTCTAATGGTCCATTAATTAGCGTTAACGGTGTTCTAAACTCATGCGAAATATTTGTAAAAAAACGTAATTTAATATCGCTTAATCTAATTTCTTGTTCCTTCTCTAACTGCTTTATATTAAGAGTTAATTGTAATTTGTAGTACCGTATTGCCCATTTAATTATTAGCCCAATTACTATTAGACTAAATACGCCATATATTATATATGCAAACTTGGTATTTAAAATATGTGATACTATTTTAATATTAAGTTGCTTGGAAGGGCTCCAAATATTATCACTATTTGAGGCCATTACCTCCAAATTATAATTTCCTGGTGGTAAACCATTATATTGGATGGTGTTTTTAGACGATGGTTTTATTATCCAATCCTTATCTAGAGGAGATAATCTATATTTAATGAAATGATTGTTTTTACTTTTAAAATGTAAAGAGATAACCTCTATTGAAAATACATTTTGATTATAATTCAACTCTATTTTATCAAGTAATGATAAATTCTTTTCTAATAATACTTTGTTTTGAACCTTATCGCCTGGCTTTATAGTCTTATTAAAAAGCTTAAATTCTCCAAACTCTAACCTAGGTGCTTCATTAGTTTGTTTTATATCCTCGGGGTTAAAGTAAACCAGACCATCTCTACCCCCAAAAACCAATGTTCCATTTGGGAGTTTTACCGAAGAAAATTCAAACTGTAAAAAAGGTAAACCATCATCTTTTTGATATTTTATAAACTCTTTGGTCGTTGTATTAAATTTATTAATGCCCACATTGGTAGAAATCCAAAGGTTGTTATCGGAGTCGAACTCTATGCGTTTAGCACCGTTATTTATAAGTCCATCTTTTTCTGAGTAGGTTACAAATTTTGGTATTGTATTTTCATTAGTCACATGGCTAATACCTCCTTGATCCGTAGCTATCCATAGATTACTTTCTCTGTCTCGCATAATATGCGATACATAATTGCTTGAAATGGAAGAATTTACATCTGATGGTTGATAGTTTTTTACGTCAATGTCATGTAATGAATTAACACCCTTTGTATCCAATCTATATAAACCATTAGTCTTTGAACCTAACCAAATAAAATCATATTTAGGATCAACATAAATGTAGCCTATAGATGCCAATTTGGGCTTAAAGGATATAGCATTATTTAAACTTTCTACTATGGGTTTATTATTAAAATCATCAAATTTAATTCTATAAACATCATCTCGATCTGCAGCCCATATATAACCCTGCCTATCTTCTACCAAAAATTTAATTTGAGCATTGTTTATAATAGGAAAGCTATCAGACTTTATATGTTTAAAGGTTTCTTCGGTTATTTTTTTTCGATAAAGTCCCATTTGAATTCCTCTTGGAGAAAACAATATATTATCTTTTGAATCTTTTATAATAACCCCTTTATAATTATTACCTAATGGTGGATCTTTAAAGGGTAAAGGTAAAAACACTTTTTTTTCTATATCAAACAAACATGTTTTACCAAAGTAGGTAGATATAAATACCTGATTGTCTTTATAATGTGTTAAGTCTATTATATTATTAGTTTCTATACCATAGGGTAACCCTATATTTTTATCATAACTGTTAAAAGGATTATCAAATATCCCAAATTGATAAATACCAGCGTTATATGTTGTAACCCAACACCTATTTTTAACGTTAGTTGAAATGGAACTAACATATATCTCTTTAGAAGGCGATCTTGCATCACATACAATAAGATCTTTATGTAACGCTTTAATACTAAAATCATGAATGTGATTAATACCAGATACAGCACCAAGCCACATAGTATTATTTTTATCTAAAGCCATATACTTATAGCGATTATTTTTTAGCGATGTTTTAATGTAATGAATACCATTATTATACTTTAAATGCGCTATACCGTGGGATTTGGCAATTAACAAATCTTGATTATTAACTATTAACAAACCAAAACAAGGCCCTATGCTCCCTTTTAAAGGTAATTTGAATATTTTAGTTGTTAAATTAAATACCATAAGACCAATTGATGTAGAAATAGCATATTCATTTTTATTAATTTTAAGTATATCTCTAAAAAGAATAGTTTTAAACGCTTTATCTTTTGGCTTAAATACCCCAACTAATTTATAGTCTACAAAATGAAGCACTGTATGGTTTTCTAACAAACAAATGACATCTGCATTATTACCAAAAATTATTTTTTTAACGGTTGATGATTTCGTGTTAACAATCTCATTAGTATACAATACAGATACTTTATCTGTTTTTAAATCTAAAATATTTATACCGCTTTCGGTGCCAATCCATAATTTTTTATTAGAATCCTCATTTAATGATGTTATGCGGTTACTTAACAGCAGATTATCTTTTAGCGTATTTCTATACTTTTTAAAAGAATAACCATCATACTTATTTAAACCATCGTAAGTTCCTACCCATATAAAACCGTAACTATCTTCAAAAAGTGATGTAACACCATTGTGTGACAAACCATCAACTGTAGAAAATTGTTTGTTGGGTTTAAGGGTACATTGTTGCGCACAAACATGATAAGAATTAGCGAACAAAAAAATGAACAGGAAAAGTATTTGTCTTAGGGTTTTAATCATAGATAGGTTCTAACAAGTTTTGGGCGTGCAAAATTTAGATGTTATTG
This sequence comes from uncultured Algibacter sp., assembly GCA_947499935.1. Classification (GTDB taxonomy): domain Bacteria; phylum Bacteroidota; class Bacteroidia; order Flavobacteriales; family Flavobacteriaceae; genus CANMQH01. The sequence continues at coordinate 61,309 of CANMQH010000017.1, forward strand.
GTTTTAACACATTATAAAAATATTGCATTTATTAAAAATTAGCTAATTTCTTTGCTTTTATCGTATATTTTTATATAAAAAAATATAGAATTATTATTTTTTGCCCCTTTACATTGCCTATAAACTATGGTATTGGACTCTGAGACATAATAAACAGACCCATAGGCTAATCAAAACTTATTTAACTCTGTAATTTTGATATCACCACTATCTAAAATTTATTACAACGAACTAATTTTAGGTAAAATAATAACAACTAAAACGACAAAAAAATGAAAACAAAAAAACGAAACTTTAAAAATGTCTACTTTTTAGTCCTTCTATTTATAGGGGGTTCTATGCAGATGTTTTCACAACAACCAGTAGGCTTATCTGGTAACTGGACATTGCAATCAGATTTTTCTGATGAATTTAACAATGGATTAAACACCAACAAATGGGATCATGACCCTAATGATTGGAGTGCTTGGTCTTGGGAACCTAGACATACTAAAGTTAACAACGGCAGACTTAAACTAACTTTAGATTGGGATAGGCACACTAGAGCAGGAAAACAATTATATTTTACATCTGGTATTATTAGAAGTAAGAAAGATATAAAATATGGTTATTTTGAAGTAAGAATGAAAGGTGCTCAAAGACATCCTGGAGTATGCCCAGCATTTTGGACTTATAGTATAGGGCAGACAACAAAAGTAATTAATGGACAACGTGTTAAGTATAATGAAATAGATTTTCCAGAAATACAACAACGCCAAAGAAATGTGAAATTAATTGATTGGAATCTTATTAGAGCTAATGACGCAAGACCACAAAGAAGAACTTCTGTAAGAGAAACTACAGGAGGTGGTCAAGGGCCTAGTTTTGACCCAAGAAGCGGATTCCATGTATATGGATGCTTATGGGAACGTGGTAGTGTTAAATTTTACATTGATGGTAGGTTAGTTGCTACAGCTAACGCTTCAGAAGCTGCTTTACAACAACACCAACAACGTTTAGTAATCTCTTTAGGATTACGTGAGCCATATTACGAATTTGTAAATGGAACAAGAGAACCTATTGTTACAAACAGTCGCCCTTCTGGTTTTCCAACAACTATGGAAGTAGATTATGTAAGAACATGGAAACGCTCTGGCGGCGGCGTAGTTACTCCACCACCACCAACAGGAGGTAACGCTTGTGCTCCTGCTTGGAAAGCTGGTTCTACTTACAGCATAAGAGATCTTGTATCGCACAACGGAAAAAAATGGAGATGGAAATCAAGAAATAGAGGAAACTGTACACCTGGAGCATGTGGAAGATGGAAAAATTTAGGTAACTGTTCTTCTAAGCTAGTTAACAATGCTGCTAAAACTTCTGATTATATTGGAAATGGAGAATTGAATGCTGCATCTACTGAAGATATTGGTTTTGGTCCTTCTGGATTACTAGAAATATATCCAAACCCAGCTCAAGATGTTTTACATATTGATTCTGATGGTATGACCACAGTTTCTATATATGATATTAGAGGTGCAAAAGTTTTAGATAAACAATTTCAAGATAGAACTATTCTAAACATTAAAAGTCTTGCAAAAGGTCTATACATTGTTAATGTTTCTAATGACGTAGCTAATACTTCTAAAAAAGTTATTATCGAGTAATTTTAATAGAATTTATATAAAGCAAAAGTCCCGCATGATGCGGGACTTTTATTTTTAAGAATAGTTCTTATACTTCTATGGTATCGTTACTACAGTTTTATTGATACATCTTATTACGCAAATCTTTAATTTTAGAATCTTGCATATATTCATCAAAAGTTGTGTATCTATCTATAACACCGTTTGGTGTTAATTCTACGACCCTATTTGCAACCGTTTGAGCAAATTCATGATCATGTGTGGTAAAAAGTATAGTCCCTTTAAAGTTTTTTAATGAGTTATTAAAGGCTGTAATACTTTCTAAATCCAAATGATTTGTAGGCTCATCCAATTGTAATACGTTTGCGCGCATCATCATCATTCGAGATAACATACAGCGTACTTTTTCGCCACCTGATAATACAGATGATTTTTTAAACGCTTCTTCTCCACTAAAAATCATTTTACCCAAAAAGCCACGAATATTAACTTCCTCACGCTCCTCTTCTGTAGTAGCCCATTGGCGCAACCAATCTATTAAGGTTAACTCATTATCAAAAAACTCACTATTATCTAAAGGTAAATACGATTGTGTTGTTGTAACACCCCAAGCAAATTTACCGGCATCAGCTTGTTCTTTATTATTTAAAATTTGATAAAAAGCTGTTGTAGCCCTAGAATCTCTAGAGAACACAACTACTTTATCGCCTTTTGCTAGATTCAAATCTATATTTTTAAATAATGTCTCTCCATCAAGCGATGCTGCCAAGCCTTCTATATTTAAAATTTGATCTCCAGCTTCTCTGTCTCTTTCAAAAATAATAGCAGGATAACGACGGCTCGTTCTTCTTATATCTGCTATGTTTAACTTCTCAATCATCTTTTTTCTACTTGTAGCTTGCTTACTCTTTGCCACGTTAGCAGAAAAACGACGTATAAATTCTTCTAGTTCTTTTTTCTTCTCTTCTGCCTTTTTATTTTGCTGCGCATGTTGTCTAGCTGCTAATTGCGAAGATTCGTACCAAAATGTATAATTACCCGAATAATGGTTTATTTTACTAAAATCTATATCTGATATGTGTGTACAAACTGAGTCTAAGAAGTGTCTATCGTGAGAAACTACAATAACACAATTATCATAATTTGCTAAAAAGTTTTCTAACCAAGAAATGGTTTCGTAATCCAAGTCGTTGGTTGGCTCATCCATAATTAGTACGTCTGGATTTCCAAATAAAGCTTGTGCTAGTAATACACGAACTTTTTGTTTACCATCTAAATCAGCCATTAAGATATGGTGTAACTCCTCCTTAATACCCAAATTAGATAACATGGCTGCTGCATTACTATCAGCATTCCAACCATCCATTTCTTCAAATTTTACTTGAAGCTCTCCAATTCTATCAGCGTTTTCATCAGAATAATCTGCGTAAAGCGCATCAATTTCTGTTTTAATTTCATAAAGTGGTTTATTTCCCATTAAAATGGTTTCTAACACTGTACGAGCATCGTATAAATTATGGTTTTGTTCCAATACAGACATACGCTTACCTGTCTCTAACGATACATGTCCAGACGTAGGGTCTTGTTTTCCAGATATAATCTTTAAAAATGTAGATTTACCTGAACCATTAGCACCAATAATACCGTAACAATTACCATTATTAAAAGTGGTGTTTACTTCATCAAAAAGAACACGTTTACCAAATTGAACAGAAAGGTTTGAAACTGATAACATAAGTTGGAATATTTTTTTGCAAAAGTAGAAAATTCAATTGGTTAGACGAAACTTAGGTTCTCAATTTTTTTAGTATTTATCTGCCGTAGAACAGAGCCTTGTTTGGCAAATATTTAACAACGCATTAACAGCACTTTATAAATACAAGCTATATTTTTGTTATAGTAAATTCTCTCTTAGAAAATTTTATGAAATTATATTTTTCAATCTTATTTACAACTATTACCCTACTAGGCTGCAAAGACCACGATAACAATACCGTTGTTGACTATGCCTACATTGGCGGGGAAATTATTAACCCCAATACTGATTATATTGTATTATCTAGAGAAGAATCTATTCTAGATACCATAAAGTTAGATGGTAAAAATAGATTTATATATAAAATTAAAAATATTGAAGCAGGACTTTATACGTTTAGACATGGTGGAGAGTATCAAATGGTGTTGCTTGAACCTAAAGACAGTATCCTTTTTAGATTAAACACTTTAGACTTTGATGAATCTCTAGTTTTTACTGGTCGTGGTGACAAAAAAAACAACTATCTCATTAATGCCTTTTTAACAAATGAACAGGAAGAAAAACATATAGTTAGGCTTTGCCAATTAAACCCAAAAAACTATCAAAAGCACGTAGACTCCTTAAAGTCTATAAAAATTAATCATTTTAAAAAATTTGATGAAAAACATGAATTATCTACACTTTTCAAAAAAATTGTAAAAACAAACATTGATTATAGCTATTATTCTAGTAAAGAGGTTTACCCATTTATACATTATGGAAAAGATAAAGCAGCAAATTTAAAGTCTTTACCTGATAACTTTTACAGCTACCGAAAAGAAATTAACTATAATGATGAGTTTTTAAATAACCACAGTAATTATAAAACTTTTTTAAGACATAGTTTTAATAATTTATCTCTTAAAACTCATAATGAACATGCTAATCACGAATTGGTGTTTAACAGACGTTCTTTGTGTTATAATCTTGATAGACTTAAGCTTATAGATAGCCTAGTTACCAATGCGGTTATAAAAGATGATTTATTATATCATTTTGCTACACATTACATCTCCAAAAGTAAAAATCAAGATAATAATAATGCTATTTTAAAATCGTATTTAAGTAAAAGTAAAAACGAGAAAAGCAAACAATTATTAACGCGTTACACCAGCGCCTTAAACAATTTAAAAGAAGGGAATAAATTACCCATTGTAAATCTTTTAGATTACAATAATAATGACATTGAAATAAATACCATTATTACAAAACCAACAGTAATAAGTTTTTGGTCTCATAATTATTACCAACATTTTAAGGAAAGTCATTATAAAATAAATGCCTTAGAATTAAAATACCCTGAGGTTAATTTTATTACTATAAATACAGATGCATATGGTATTGAAAAATCAAAAAAAACGTTGCTTAACAGTCGATTTGATTTTAAAAATGAATATCAATTTAAAGACCCTAAAGAAGGTTCTAACGTTTTTGCAGTATACCCCATGACCAAGACTATTATGCTTGATAAAAACAAAACAATTATTAATAATAACAGTAATCTTTTTTCTATTAAATTTGAAGAGCAATTACTAGGGCTTATTAATAGATAAATACCTTTTATAGTTTATAGTGGTTCATTAAAAGCTTTTCGTAAACCTTACTTGGTAAAATACGCTTTAATACAATAGAAAACTTCTGCATAAACTCACCCACTTTGTAATGTACCTTTGGATTTGGTGTGTTTATAATTTTATAGACCGCTTTTGCCATCATATTAGGATTACTCCCTTGATCTACATGCGTATTCATAAGTTTTAATGTATCTCCATATGGCTTAGCATATGGCGAATTGTCCAGCAATGGTGCATGGTACCTACCAGCAGCAATATTTGTTGCAAAATCACCAGGAGCAACATTAGTCATCTTTACATTAAATGCCTTAATTTCCATTCTAAAAGCTTCTGTTAAAAGCTCTAAGGCACCTTTACTAGCACTGTAAACACCTCTGTAAGGCAAACCCATATAACCTGCTATAGATGTAACATTTATAATTAATCCCGATTGCTGTTTACGCATTTGAGGTAGTACGGCTTTAATAACATTAATGGGACCAAAAAAATTAGTTTCAAAATTATGTTTTATTTCTTCTTCTGGTATCTCTTCTATAGGTCCAGTAATACCTGCTCCAGCATTATTTACAAGAACATCTAATCTATTTTCTTTTTCTAAAATAGTTTGTACCGCTTTTTTAATAGTATCAACACGTCCAACATCTAAGCCAATAATTGGAAACTTACTTGCCGTGTATTGTTCTGGCCTCCTACTCGTACCATAAACGGTAAAACCTTTTTCGGTTAAAAACTCACCAATAGATTTCCCTATACCGGAAGACCCACCAGTAATTAAAATAACTTTAGACATATCTTGAATGAAATTATAGATGTAAAATTAATAATGAATATGGTTAAAACCTTATAAAAAAGAAAAAGATTTGAAAGCATAACACTTACAAATCTTTATTATATTTTTAAATCCAAACTTTATTAAAGGGATTTAGAGTATCCAAAAAAAGGCAAGCTACCTACATCACACTGCTACAACCATTTACCTTTGCTTCGTTCCCGACCTGGAGGATTCAACAGGAGCTAGTTGTGTAGGACTTGCCGGGTGCAAAGATACAACCTTTTAAAAATTTCACAATGATTTTTTAAACTGATTTTAAATAAATATCTTGCCTTAAATTATAAAGCTAAAATGAAACTATTTAAATATCTAATAATCATATTTTTAACAGCACTAGCAATATCTTGTGGTACAAATTCTGGACAGAAAAAAAGTGATTTTTCTATAACTACTAACGCCGAAAAGGGTAATATTTCTAATAATAAACTATTAAAACTATCTCTAGAAAACAAAAAAAAGCATGCTATTGACTCTGTAAAATATTTTTTAGATGGTAAATCTGTTGAAAAAACAGTAGATTTAAAAGACTTAAAATTAGGGAAACAGACCATTGAAGCTTCCATATATTATGATGGTAAAAAAGAAAACGTAAATTCTGTAATTACTATTTTAAATAGCGATGCACCAAAAGTTTATGGTTATAAAATAATTAATGAATACCCACATGATATTAAATCTTATACTCAAGGTTTAGAATTTCATCAAGACACACTATACGAAAGTACTGGGCAGTATAAAAAATCTAAACTTAGAAAACTTGATTACAAAACAGGAAACGTTATTAAAAATATAAATTTATCTGATGATTATTTTGGTGAAGGTTTAACTATTTTAAAGAACAAAGTTTACCAATTAACATGGAAAGAAAATATTGGTTTTGTATACAATGTAGATACTTTTGAAAAGCTTAGCAGTTTTAAATACGGAAATAGTAAGGAAGGTTGGGGTTTATGTAATAACAATAATACCATTTATAAAAGTGATGGTACAGAAAAAATATGGCTTTTAAACCCAGAAACATTAGTTGAGCAAGAATGCATACAAGTGTATACCAATAGAGGTAAAATAGTAGGTATTAATGAAATGGAATGGATTAATGGAAACATATATGCTAATCGCTATCAAAAAGATGGTGTAGCCATCATTAATCCTAAAAATGGAGCTGTTATAGGTGTGATAGATTTTAAGCCTTTAAAATCGCTTGTAACACAACATGATGGTCTTGATGTTTTAAATGGTATTGCCTACAATACAAACACAAAAACTATATTTGTAACAGGTAAACATTGGGATAAACTCTTTGAGGTAAAAATTATAGGTCTGTAATCCCCTTAAACAACTAGTGGACTTATAATTTGTTTTTTAACAATATAACTCCAATACCCAATACTATAATACCAATAATAAAAAAAATCATAGGAAAAATAGTTTTCCAAAAATTTGAATTTATTACTATTTTGTAATCATCACCTTCTCGTAAATAAAAAATTTCTATTATTTGATTAATTGTTTTTGGGTTACCACTTGTGTTTAACTGTTGGGTAACATCTATACCCTTATCTTGAAAAGTAACTACGGGATAATGACTAACATCAACATGCCCATCTGAATCTCTACTCCTATTCTCTACAAAGTCAATTATTTTAGCCCTTGTCTTTATACCGTTTTGCTCTATTTTACGATTAGAATTAAATATGTAATACCCAACACTAGCAAAAATGCCCCCAAAAACTATTAAAAATATTGGTGCTATTAAATCTTCAATTTAATTTGTTTTAATTAACTTATTACATCAAATATAAACAATACCTTATAACCTAAGTTCTATTAATAATGAAGAATGAAAATTAACAACATAAAATTTGTGTTTCAATTTTTGTCATGCACTTTACAAAAATATAGTTACGCGTTTTGTATTATTTAAACATAAAAAAATCTCAGATAAATAATTTACCTGAGATTTTAAACTTATATATCTAATAGTTAACTATTTGGTCTTATTAAAGTTGAAACCAGTCTTTAGTTATTACTTTTTCTACATCAAGATTTCCTTTGTGTACAAATTCATTTTTAATAGCATTATACTCGTAATCTTCGCTCCAAGTTTTAAAGTTTTTAGCAACTTCTATAATAGCATCACAAATAAATTTGATTTCTGTATTTTTTATAGTTGGATGAATAGACATCCTAACCCATCCTGGTCGCTCTATAAGACAGCCATCTAGTATTTTTAGTTCAATAGATTTAGATGTTGGCTCATCTACATTTAATAAGTAATGACCATAGGTTCCTGCACAAGAACACCCGCCTCGTGTTTGCACTCCAAATCTATCGTTTAAAAGTTTTACAACTAAATTATAATGTGCATCTTCAATATAAAAAGAAAACACCCCTAATCTATCGGTATGGTTTGGTGCTAAAATTTTTAAATTTTCTATTTTAGAGAGTTTATCAAAAACTATTTTATTTAATTCATGTTCTCGATCTAAAATATTTGCAACACCCATGTCTTCCTTAAGCTTAATAGACAATGCAATTCTAATAGCTTGTAAAAAACCTGGAGTACCACCATCTTCACGTGTTTCTATATCATCTATATAATCATGGTCTCCCCATGGGTTTGTGTAGCTAACGGTACCACCTCCTGGGTTATCTGGCACTAAATTTTTATACAGTTTTTTATTAAAAATTAAAACCCCAGAAGATCCTGGTCCTCCCAAAAATTTATGCGGAGAAAAGGTAATAGCATCTAAATAATCATCTTCTTGTTCTGGATGCATGTTTATATTAACGTAAGGCGCCGAACATGCAAAATCCACAAAGCACAAACCGTTGTTTTGATGCATTACTCGGGCTACTTCGTGGTAATTAGTTCGTATTCCAGTAACATTAGAACAACCTGTAATTGCCGCTATTTTTATTGGACAATCTTTATGTTCTTCTAATAATACTTTTAATTTATTAATACATGGTAAGCCCTCATCATTTGATGGGATTACCTTAACGTTTGCTATAGTCTCTAACCATGACGTTTGATTAGAGTGATGCTCCATGTGAGATACAAAAATAATTGGTTTTTTCTCTTCTGGAACGCTGGTGTAATCTCGTAAACTTTCGTTAACTTTTAAACCAAGTATACGTTGAAACTTATTTATAGCTCCAGTCATACCTGTTCCTACAGTAATAAGCACATCCTCTTTTGAAGCATTTACATGCTTTTTAATAATTTGTCTAGCATCATGATATGCTAGTGTCATGGCCGAACCTGTAATAGAGGTTTCGGTATGTGTATTAGCTACGTAAGGTCCTATTTCATTTAATAGTTTTTCTTCTATTGGTCTATATAATCTACCACTGGCAGTCCAATCTGCATAGATTATTTTTTTTCTGCCATAAGGAGATTCAAAATATTCATCAACACCAATGATATTATTTCTGAATTTCTGAAAATACGTTTCTAAACTTGAGACGTCTTCATATTTTGACTTAAAAATACTTTTAACATTCATGTTTTAAAAATTTAAAATGAATCTAACTCATTAAAAATAAGCTATACTTTAAGTTCGTTAAATAAGTTTATTAAAGCTGGGTCTGATGGTCTAGGTGCATCTGCATCTACAATATTTCCTTCTGGAGAAATAAGAATAAACCTTGGAATACCTGTTACCTTATATGCACTAGTAAATGACTGATCACCTTTAGCATATAATTGTACTCCAGATAATTGTTTTTCTTTTACCATAGTTCTCCATGCATTATATGCATTTGGTCTATCTATAGAAATACTTACAAATTCTATATTTTTGCCATGATAGTTTTTTTCAACTTTTTGTAAAAAAGGTATTTCTGCTTTGCAAGGCCCGCACCAAGTTGCCCATAAATCTATATAAACATATTTTCCTTTAAAATCGTTTAAAGATGTTGTACCTCCTGAGAAATTCTCATAATCCATAAACTTTGGAGATTCTTGCCCTTTTAAAGCCAATAAACCTTGATTTTGTTTATATATAGCCATTAATTCTTCAGAAATTCCTTGATTTTGTTTCTTTTCATTAGAAATAAAGGTTGAATCTAAATTTTTTGTGTTTGCTAATAAGGTTTCAAAATCTTTTTTAACTGTATTTACTTTTGTATCAAAACCAGTTTGATCTAAACTTAACAAACTATTTAAATCAAAAGTGTTTTCCACTAAAAGGGCTTTTTTAGCTAAATAATTATTGGCATCCTCACCTAATCCCTTAAATATTATAGTTTCATCAAATTGTTTAGTATCTAAACTAATATTTAAATCGTACCCGTTTTTTAGATATACACTTGCTCTTTCTGTACCATCAAATATAATATAGGTACCAGATTCAACTTTTAATGTATCAGAAAATGTACCATCTGGTTTAACCTTAATGGTTTTAATAATATCTCTTTGTGCTACAATTAATGAATCTGAGTTTTGATTGGTAATTGTACCCGAAAGGGTTACATAGTCTTTAGGAGCTTCTTTTTGGCATGAAACTAATACTAAAGTAATTGATAATAAATAGATTAAATTTTTCATGTTTTTTTATTTTTTGAATTTTTCTTTTCCTGTTTTCATCCAATTAAAATACGTTTCTACATCTGGAGTATAACCTACTGGAGTAATTAAGTTTTCTTCATTGTGATCCATTAAAACATAAAAAGGCTGTGAGTTAGTTTTGTATTTAATAGTTTGTAGTTCACTCCATTTTTGCCCAATATATTTTAGTTTTTTACCTGGTTTTAATTTTGAATCAACAATTTCTTCTTCTTTTAGTTTACGTTTATCATCTACATATAATGAAATAAGAACAACGTCATTTTTTAACAAATCTAATACTTTTGGTTTTACCCAAACATTCTGTTCCATTTTTCTGCAATTAACACATGCATGTCCTGTAAAATCTATAAGTACAGGTTTACCAACTTTTTTAGCGTAAGCTAAACCTTTATCATAATCATTAAATGCTAAGATATTATGAGGTGGCATTAAGTGAGCCCCATCGGGTAAATTATCATGATTTTCACCTTGTACACTTCCAGAACCTAGTTGCGTATACCCAACACCATATGGTGATTCACTATAATGCTGAGGCGGTGGAAATGCACTTATTAAGTTTAAAGGTGCTCCCCAAAGACCCGGAATCATATAAATAGTAAATGATAATACCAATAGTCCTAAACTTAATCGTCCTACAGAAATATGAGTTAATGGCGAATCGTGCGGTAATTGTATTTTTCCAAAAAGATATAATGCTAATACACCAAATATAGCAATCCATATCGCTATAAATACTTCGCGTTCTAACCAATGTAATTGTAATACTAAATCAGCATTAGATAAAAATTTGAAAGCCAAAGCTAATTCTAAAAACCCTAAAACAACTTTCACGGTATTCAACCATCCTCCAGATTTAGGCAAAGAATTTAACCAACCCGGAAAAGCTGCAAACAAAGCAAATGGTAAAGCAATGGCTAATGAGAAGCCAAGCATTCCAACTATGGGTCCTATTTGGCTACCTCCAGCTGCAGCTTCTACTAGTAAGGTTCCAACAATAGGTCCTGTACAAGAAAAAGACACAATGGCCAAGGCTAAAGCCATAAAGAAAATTCCAATTAAGCCTCCTCTATCAGCTTGTTTATCTACTTTATTAGCCCATGAACTGGGAAGCATAATTTCGAAAGCTCCCAAAAATGAAGCTGCAAATATTAATAATAATATAAAGAACGCTAAATTAAACCAAACATTTGTTGAAAGTGCATTAAGGGCATCTGCTCCAAAAACTAAGCTCACTAAAATCCCTAATAACACATATATAACAATAATAGAAATACCATAAATAAGCGCATTTCTAATTCCAGCAGCTTTATTTTTACTTTGTTTGGTAAAAAAGCTAACTGTCATAGGTATCATAGGAAACACACAAGGTGTTAGTAAAGCTGCAAAACCTGATAGAAAAGCAATAAAAAATATTCCTAACAAACCTTTTTTAGACGATGAGTTTGATGATGAACTTTTATCATTTATATGAATTGTATCCTGAGTTTCTTTTACCGTATCTGATGATGCTGTATTATTATTTTCCTGTAATTTAAAGACTAAATCCACCTCTGTTGGAGGCAAACAACGAGTGTCATCACAGACCATAAATTCTACAATACCATTTAAAGTAGTTTTATCTCCAACAACCTCAACAACTTGTTTAAAAACTGCTTGGTTTTCAAAGAATTTAATCTTCATTCCAAATACAGGATCATCAACGATATGGCCTTTGCCTTCTGAGGTATTTCCTTTTATATTAAATGCACCATTATCATCATCATAAGTAAATGTTGTAGCTATGGGACCATCTTCTGGTACATTTTGCGAATATAGATGCCAACCAACTTCTATGGTAGCCGAGCTTGTTAACTTATATTGAGTATCAGATATTTTCTCAACAGATGTTGACCATTTTACAGGTTCTAAAATTTGCGAATATCCTAAGGATATAGCAAATAGAGCAATTAAAAGAGTAATTTTTTTCATTAATGGTTAAGTTTAATAAAGGGTGTTTTTTATTGTATCTTAAATACCAAATCAATTTCGGTTGGTGGTAAACATCTTGAATCGTCACAAACCATAAATTCAACAACTGCGTTAACAGCAAATGCTTTTTTGTTTTTTAATTTTATAGTTTGCCTAAATGATGCTTGGTTTTCAAAATATGTTATTTTCATTTCAAAGATAGGGTCATTAATGGTATGCCCGTCTTCTTCTTTAGTATTTCCTTTTTTTAAATAACTTTCATTACTTTTAAAGGTAAATGTTGTTGCTATTGGACCATCTTCTGGAACATTTTGCGAATACAAATGCCAACCTTTATCTATGGTTGCTGTAGCTACTAGCTCTGCCTCTGTATTTGATATTTTTACAACAGAAGTTGACCATTTTACAGGCTCTAATATTTGGGCATTACCAAAATTAATTGCTAATAAAATAAATAAATAGAATATGTGTTTCATGAAAATTAATTTATGTGAAGCAATATAGGTACTTATTTTATATCGAATGTTACCTATGTTACGCAATATCACTAGATTTAAACAACATTATACATGACCATAAATATAGGCACTACCCTTATTAATAAAATGTTAAATATTATAACTAAAAAAGGGCTAAGATTAACTTAACCCTTTTAACATCTCTCTATTATTGAATGACTAACTCAAATAATTATACTTATGAAGGTAAAAAGATGCTTATTATTCTTTTATGGCTCTCTACTTTTTATATTGGTAAAATAACTTTTTTACTTAAGCTACTTTACCAATAACCATTCTTTTTTTTAATTAAATCATGTTATTAATACTAAGAGTCTATTTTATGCCAATACCCTTATTAAGGAAATGTTAAATATTACAGCTATTTATTGTATTTTATAAAATATAGATGATTTTTTGAATACTAGAATTGACTGTTTGATAAAATTTTATCAATAACCCTAAGAGCCTTGAAGGAAGTATTATAAACGAATTTTCTGGAAATAATATATTAAAGCTCTAGCTAATATCAGGTTTTAAACCAAAATCCCGCTGAAAAATCGGGATTAGTTCTTTACAATGTTGAGTTTTATTAATCAACATTCTGCAATTTATAAAATAATGCCTAGTAATGTACCGGACTCTGAGTACACGGGCAATTACTAAGATTCTTTAAGAAATCAAACCCTACAGTTATAACATGAGTACCAGAATTAAACCCAGCTAACTCATTTGTCGTTACTTGATATGCATAACCAAAATAAAACTGTCCCTTTTTTAAACCAGCCATAGGCCCAACATTTAGGGGTTTTAATAATTGATCATTAAGAAAACGATAGGATATTCCTGCCCAGTAGTAATCTTCTCTTCTATTAAATTTTCGGAATTTAAGATTAATATCCGTACTAGATCGACTATCACTACTAAACAATTGATAATAAACAGATGGCTCCCACTCTATACCAGTGCCTTTACGACCTTGAAATGTGTAACCTGAATATACTTGGTAGTTTAAAAGTAAATTTGGCTCAAATCGTCTAAGAGCCTCGTCAATTTGTTTTTCTAAAATGTTATTGGCGTTAAAACTTAAAAAATATCCTTTAAATCTATACAAAAAACCAGCATCAAAGTTATTGTTGTTGGTTGCCCTATCATCTGTTACAAATGGGTCCACCGGAGATGGTGACCCCGTGTTTCCATTAAAATTTCTAAATTTTTCGATATCAATTCTAAAACTATTTAAATTATACGATATACCAAAAGATAAATATTGTTTAGAATAATAGTCTAATATAAGGTGATGCGCAAAAGATATTTTAGCACCTTTTTGTAAAGTATTACCATTTTTATCATTGTATAAACTCAACCCAATACCCGATCTATCTGCTATTCTAACATCGGCATAAAGCGACTGGTTATCTGGAGCATTATCAATACCCACCCATTGTGTTAAACCGTTGGCTCTAATTCTTAAGTTGTCTCCAATACCCGCATAGGTGGGAGAAACAACAAAATTATTATCTGCTAAATATTGCGTAAAAACGGGTAAATTCAACTCTTGGCTATACCCATAGGTTATTGCCATGATACATATATATGTGATTATTTTTCGCATCTTAATAACTTTTTAATGTTAATGATAGAGAATTTTTAATTATCTGTAAAGTGTAAAATTACCTACAAATTCACGATCATCTCTTTCGTCGTTGAGTTTAAGAATATACCAGTAATCTCCTGATGGTAATTCTTTCCCATTATATAGACCATCCCAACCTTGTCCCAGAGGATACTCTGCAATTTTACGGCCATATCTATCAAATATATCGAATGTTAGGTTTGGATAATTTATAGTACATCCTGGCATCCAAAGGTCTTCTCTTCCATCACCATTTGGTGTAAAATAATTTGGTATACACACATCAACAAACTCAAAGAACATACTGGCTACTGCCACACACTCATTACCGTCCATTACGGTTACTGTATAAGTACCAGATTCAAAGATTATAAGCGTCTCATCTGTTCCAACAGTGTTACCGTTTAATGTAAACTCATAAGTATAATTACCATCACCACCACCTGCATTAGCTATAATCTCGTTTAAACGGGTTGTTTCTTCTAAAGTAACAACTAGAGGGTCAAATGCTTCAACGTCAAACGGCTCAGTTTCTACAATACATCCATTACTATGTCTTATGTAAATAACTTGATTATTGCCTGGAGGAAAATTAAGGAATACATTACTAGATTGAACATCAGTTGAGAAATCTGAAACTAAAGAATAATCAATATCTGATGCCAATATGGTTGTATCAGTAAGGTTTACTGTTACTGTAGTTGTAGCAGAATCTCCAGTACAAACAGGCTGAACATCAACTTCTGAATTTAAATCTACTGGAGCATCTAGAGTTATAGGAATTCCGCCAGGACATCCTATACTATCAACAACCACTACTTCATAATCTAAACCTCCATCAAGACCATCAAATAAAACCTCTTGACCTTCAATAACATCCGTTGTAGTTGTTCCATTAATACCACGAAGACTTACTTCATAAGGTGCTTGACCACCAGTAATAGTAACACTAAACTCAGCATTATCATCATTTATACAAAGTTCTTGCATGATAGACATAGGGTCTATTACAGTTACTATAGCTCTAGCTTCTTCTATTATAAAATCAATCAATTCAGTACAACCTAATTCATCATTAACAATAACTTGATAATTTCCAGCTGGAAGATCATCAAATGTTTTATCAATATCAAAAAACTGGTCTGATCGAGGTAAGAATAAAGGATTATCAGATGAAATTGAGTACATAATTGGAAGTGTACCTCCCATAATATCTAATATTTCAAAAGTACCTGTTTTTTGTCCAAAACATGTAATCTCATTAGACTCCCAATCAACAACCATAGGTTCAGAAACATTTTCTATAGATACTAATGCTGTAATTTCTAAACAATCTCCATCATTAACACGAACTTGATAATTTCCAGTAGAAAGCTCTGTAAATACGCCTGGGCTAACTTGGTTAGCGCCTGTAATTGGCATTCCTGTATCGGCATCTATCAACGTATAAATATAATTACCTATACCGCCTTCGGCTATAGCTGTAATAATACCGTTATTATCTCCTGCACAGTTAATTCGTAAATTAGAAGCATCTGTATCTAAAGTTATAACTGTTTCTACAAATGGCTCTACAGTAATTGTATTAGACACATTAGAAGGACAACTATTAGCATCTCTTACGTAATATGCATAATTATCTGCTACTCCTGGTGCCGGTCTTGGTACAGGGAATGTTGTAGAGGTTGCAAAAGTTCCTAAAACGGTTGCAAAATCTTCTGTTGTACTGTATTCATATACACCAGTACCTCCAGTTGCTGTTAATGTTAATTCTGCATCTACAGTACATGTAAACGAAGTAGATTTTGCTAAATCAACTTGTATTTGAGTTGGTTCTGCTATAATAATATCTGGTGATATAAACTCACAACTAAATCCATCTCGAATTGTAACTGTGTATGTTCCTGCAGTTAAATCACCAAATACTGGCGATGTTTGAGGCCCTGATGCACTTACCGTAGGCAATACTCTATTAAGCGTATATGTATAATTAGAGCCTTGACCACCCATAACATTACTAACTGTAATAGTCGCATTGTCATCTTCAAAACAATTTAATAATGTTGGATTAGCCATGGTTGTAGCAGTAATTGGTGGTGGTATACTTAGCAATATTGTTTCGCTATCCACACAACCTTCGCTATCTCTAACCCTTACGGTATAATTACCCGCAATTAAATCTTCAAAATTTGAGACTGAACCATAAGGCGTAACAATAGCTACACCACGTTCTAATTGATACTCATAAGGCCCTGGCCATCCACCTGTTGCACTAACTGATATAGAACCATCATCATTACCTGTAACACAAGTAGGATCTACATGAGTTTCCATGATTTCTAGTGCTTCTGTTGGTCCTGTAATAGTAAAGTTATTCTCGACTTCACAAAAAGGACTATTGGTTAACGTAGCTGTTACCATATATATACCAGATGCCAAATTAGTAATAGCTATTGGACCAGCACTTGTTGTACTTCCAGAAGCTACCGTTATACCAGAAGCATCTTCTATAATATAATTAAAAGGACCAGATTCGTCTGTTGGTGTTGCTATTCTATCTACAAAAGTAATTTCTGCACGACCATCAGCATCAGAGAAACATGTAACATTTTCAATTTCAGCTATAGTAATAGCAAACGTATTAGGCTCATTTACAAAATGATTTCCAAAAATAACACAATCTGTATCTAAGTTTGTTACCGTAATTCTATAATTACCAATTGCTAATCCTGTAAATATTCCTGTAGCGTTAGTTTGGCTATAAACACCACCTATAACAGCACCAGAAGCAACATCTTCTACAAGATATTCTAAATTAATTGGCGTGCCTCCTGTAGTATTAACAGAAACTGTAATGTCTTCATCATTAGTACAAGTTACTGCGTTATTCACCGTAACCGTAATATCGTCTAAGCCTATAAATGGATTTATAATTGCTGTAGCTGTTCCTAAACATCCATTGTCATCATAAACATTTATAGTATATGTACCTCCAGATAAATCAGATTCTGTGTATGTATTACTACTACCGTCTTGCACTGTTGTTACACCATCTATAAACTCATATCGTGTATAAGTTCCTGAGCCTCCTGTAACAGGATTTATAGTAATAGATGCAAAATTAGTTCCGTTTGTACCTGGATCACAGTTATACTGTTGTATTACAGGTGTAGGATCTACAATATTTGATTCGCCAACAACAACAATTTGATCATCAAAACAACCTCTGCCCGAAGTTACACGCA
Organism: uncultured Algibacter sp.; assembly: GCA_947499935.1. Classification (GTDB taxonomy): domain Bacteria; phylum Bacteroidota; class Bacteroidia; order Flavobacteriales; family Flavobacteriaceae; genus CANMQH01. The sequence continues at coordinate 79,051 of CANMQH010000017.1, forward strand.
CTGTGTATGTTCCAGTAACTAAACCATCTAATATATTAGAGTTTTGAACTAGCTCCATCGTAGGTGCAATAATCTGATACGTATAAACTGGATTATCATTAGATGCTGGTAAGTTTATGGTAATAGATCCATCGTTTCCACCATTACAAGTTACATCACTTACAGTTGGTAAATCAAATGTTACCAAAGTAGCAGGCTCTAAAGTTACCATTTCTGTAGACCTACAATTTGTTATTGTATCTATAATATCTACAGTATAAGTACCTGCATCTAAACCATTAAATAAGTTAGAAGGTTGTGTTGGTCTTGTTACAGGACCATTAGTAATCTCGTATTCATAATTTCCAGAACCACCAGCTCCTGTAACTGTTATAACACCGTCACTAGCTGTACATGTTTGCAACGTAGGACTTAATGTTAAGTCTAAGTTAGGATAGATTGTAATAGGCATTGACGTTCCAGTACAACCATTAGTATCTCTAACCGTTACAGTATATGTACCTGGAGCCGAAACAGTAAATGTTCCTGTTGGTTGAAAACCACTTCCAATTGAATACTCTAAAGGAGGAGACCCCGTACTGCTTATTATACTAAATGTAAACGGATCACCTGTACCAGATGGATCACAAAGCCCCGTTGCAGGTATAGTTACTGTTGGTAATGGGTTTGTTGCTATGGTTACATCAATCATATCTGGACAATCATTAGCATCTAACACATAAACATCCCACATAGTATTTACTGCAGGGTCTAAGACTCTAGATGGATTGTTAGTATAATCTGATGCTACAGGAATTACACCATCTTGTACGAAAGCATATGTATAACCTGGAGTACCACCAGTAGCTCCTACAGTAACTGTTGCGCCAACATTACAGTTGGCTAACGTTGTGCCTGGTGTTTCTGTTAAGGTTACTATAGATGGCTCTTCTACTACAACTGTAGCTGAATCCATACAATCTGTAACCTCATCTGTTATGGTAATCGTATAACTACCTGCAGCTAAACCTGTAAAAGGAATCGTGGTAGCCGTTTGTCCTGTAACTGGAGTTCCAGAATCAAATACATAACTATACGTACCACTAAAACTAGATACTGTAAATGTAATGGCACCATCAGATTGTCCATTACAATTAACATTATTATCTAAAGCTCCAAAAACCGCAATATTAGTTACTGGTGCTACAGTAAATGATTCTTGATATTTACAACCATTAGCATCTGTAACCTCAAATAAGTAAGTCGTATTTGGCATTAAACCTGTATAAATACCATTAGTATCGCCTGTAGTATTTACAGGTGTAGTAGGTGATATAATACTGTATGTTAAAGCTGCTATACCACCTGTTGTTGTTAATGTTACATCACTAGTAATTACCGAGCATGTTACTGCTGTCGCTGAGAAGTCTAAATCTGTTGGTGGATCTAATGCTGGAACAATTTCCACTTCTGCAATACTTATACATCCATTACTATCTCTTGCAAAAACAGTAACTGGACCTGCTGTACTTGTAGTAATAGTATTTGTAGATGTAAAGTTTGTACCGCCATCAAAACTATAAGTATATGGTCCAGTACCTCCAGTTGCATTTGCTGTTAATGTTGCCGGTTGTGTTATATTTCCTGTTCCACAAGTTAAGCCTTGAGTAAGTACTAAATCTGCAACAACAGGTGTTGGATCAGTAATAGTAACTAATTGTGCTGTAGAAATACAATTATTGTTATCTCTTACAACAACATTATAAGGACCTCCTGTTGTTGATATGGCTAAGTTTGAAAATATATTTGAGTCTTGAAATGTTACGCCATTATCAATACTATACTGATAAGGTGCTAAGCCACCAGAAGCAGTAACCGTTATAACACCATCTGAATCTCCAATACAAGTTACAGTACTATCTAAGATAGGGTCAAATGTTGGATTGGTTCTAGGCGCAATAGTAATTATCGCAGACTCTGCTTGACATTCTGTAGGCGGATTTTGTGTATCTGTTACTCTAAATTGATACGTTCCGTCTGCAGTAGCCGTGTATGGTGTTCCTGCAATTGCAACATAACCTCCACCGTTAAAATTAACCTCATACGTATAAGTTCCTGTACCTCCAGTTGCCGTTAAAACAATCTCCTCATCTATAGCACATGTAGTATTAGGTGTGAGGTTGGCATCTAATAACAATTGAGGCTCAACAACCAATGTTCTTGAAGCAGGACAACCATTACCATCTTGAATTATAAATGTAAACGTTCCTGGTGCATTTATTGTAAATGTAGGACTTGTTTGAAAAGCACTACCATTTACATTATATCTTGGTGTACCAACAGCAACTGTACCTGATAATGTTACATCAAATGGTGTTCCTGTATAACATTGTTGCGGTATTGGGTTAAGGGTTGGAATTGCATCTCTACTTATAGTTACTGGTAACCTAAAATCACAACCATTGACATCAATGACCAAGATTTCCCAATTTGTTCTAATAGAATCATCTAAATTCAGCACATTGTTATTGGTAGAAGTCACTTCTCCGCTACCAGATGCAAATCCAGTTGGACCAGCTTGATATGTATATGGTCCTGTTCCTCCAGTTGCATTAACTGTAACTTGAGCATTGGTGATACAATTAGCGTTTATATTATTTGTAATTGAAGCATTAACCGATTGAATTGGTTGCATAATTTGAAAAGTAAAATTAGCAGAACAAACTGTTCCTGTTGCTTCTCTAACACTAAGCACATAATTTCCTGCCGGTAAATTAGTTATACTTGTTGAAACTGGCCCTCCTGTAGGTCCTGTTAATGTTCCGTTAATTGCAGGTACTATTGGATTTAACGAAAGGGCATCTAAAATCTCATAATTGATATCTGTAACAGTTGGATCATAATTTTGAACTGTAAAATCTAATTCTCCATCAGAAGCACCATTACAATTAACATTTTCAGTATCTGTAGCAGTAATTTCTATAGTTGACGGCGCCATTGGGGTTGTAACTTCCAAAACAGAAATACAATTATTAACATCTTCTACTTGTAAAAAGTAAGTGGTGTTATGAAGTAAACCTATATACGTAAATACAGGACTCATTTGAGGTGGTGAAGCTGTACCTGGCTGACCAAAAATTGAGAAAATATATGGTTGAGCACCTCCAGATGTTGTTACGGTATAATTTACACCAGTAAGACAACTATTAGTATCTACTACTCCTGTTAATGATAAAATTGGCGGCGTTTCTATTCTACGAATACCGCTATTATACTCACATCCATTAGCATCAATTATCGTAATATAGTAATCACCAAAAGTTAACCCAGGAAAATTAAATGATGTAACTGGAGTGACACCTGATGTTGATAATTGGTTAAAACTTCTATCTAAAAGCGTATATGTAAATGGTGCAACACCACCAGAAGTAATTGATACATCAAAACTACCTAAGGTATTTACATTACATACAATAGGTGTGGAAATGATTGTGGCAGCTATTGGTGCAGGATTGTTTAATGTAATAACTCCTGTTGCATCACAGCCATTATCATCTCTTACAACATAACTATAAGTTGCAGCGGTTAAACCTCCAAAAACATTTGAAGATACAAATGTTGCTCCTCCATCAAGACTATACATAAAAGGAGCTATACCCGTAATCGCTGTAAGTTCTATAGAACCATCAACACCACCATTACATGTTGGATTATTAGCCACATTAGACGCTGTTACTGGCACTATACTATTAGTTGTAACCTCATTAGTAACAACAGTACAACTATTTGCATTAGAATCCGTAATCCTAAATTGATATGTTGCTGCTGTAGACGTTGCAAAAGAAAATGAAGCTCCCGTAGGTGTTGGTGTTACAGCTGTATAAGTAGTTCCTCCATCTGTAGATACCTCGTAAGTGATATATGGCGGTGTACCTCCTGCTATGGTCACATCAATGTTAGCTTCCATTGGAGCAGAACACGTAATATCTTTAGTCAATAAAGCACTTGCTGTTAATGCTGGTGCTATGGTTATAGAAGCATCTACTGTACAACCATTACCATCTCTTACCGTTACGGTATAGGTATTTGGTGTATTTACAGTAAATGTACTACTAGTTTGAAAAGATGCACCTCCATCTATACTATAAGTTAATGGTGCAACTCCTGTTGCTCCTGTTGCGGTAATCGTATACCCCGATGTTACTGTACATTGATTTGGTACGGTTAACGTAGGAACCATAGGTAATGGATTACTTATAATAGTAACTGTCTCTGTTTCTATACATCCATTAGAATCTCTAACATATACATCCCAAACTAAATCTGTTGCAGCATTAGTATCTACTGTAATAACATTATTGGTTTGGTAAGTTCCAACAGCTGGTGCTGGATTTCCTGTAACAACAGCAGTGTAGCTATAATTTGGTGTACCTCCTGTTGCTGTTACTGTAATTTGAGATTCATCATTAGTACAAAATACAGCAGTTTCAGTTGTTGTAAAAGCTAAAGCAGTAGTAGGCTCTGCTACTACAACTGTATCTGTATCTGTACAACCTGTAGTATCATCGGTTACAACAATAATTTGATTTCCTACTGATAAGCCCGTTAAATTAATAACACTTGTAGTTTGTCCTGTTATTGGTGCACCACCGTTAATAGTATAGCTATATGAGCTAGCAAAATTTGAAACCGTAAAATCTACAGCTCCATCATTACCACCAAAACAATTAACATTACTTATTAATGTACCACTTACAGCTAAATTAACTACTGGGGCTACAGTATGAGATTGCTCGTAATAACAACCATTAGCATCGGTTACTCTAAAAATATAAGTATCTGGTATTAAACCTGTAAATATACCACTTGTAGCACCTGTAGTATTGGATGTAGCACTAGCAGGGAATACAATAGTAAATGCTAAAGGAGCAACACCTGTTCCTGTTGTTGATGTAACTGTCACGTCGCTAGTTGTTGAGTTACAAGTAACTGGTGTGCTGGTAATTGTATTTTCGGTTGGTGGATTAAGCGCATTTAATGTTTCTGATCCTGGAAAAATACAGCCTTGAGTGTCTCTAACTTCGTAGGTTATCGTTTGATTAGAACCATTATCATTTACAGTTAACACATTAGTATCTGAAAAACCTGAACCATTAAAACTATATTGGTATGGTGGTGTTCCATCAGTTGCCGTTAGTGTAATGGTAGCTGGTTCATTTGTATTGGTAACATTACAGCTAAATGGCGTTACAGCTGCAATTGCGCTTAAACTTGTTGGTTCCATTAAAATTACCGAACCACTAAAACTACAATTTTTACTATCTCTTACTTCATATGGATATGTACCTGCATTTAAACCATCATAAAATGATGTTGTTGTAAATGCACTACCATTAAAACTGAATGTATATGGTCCTACGCCATCTGCTGGAATTATTTGTACAGACCCATCGTTACTGCCATTACAATTAGGATTAACATCTGTTGTTGTTGCTGTTGGGTTTTCTATAGCGTTAACAATAACAGTAGACTCAGCTTCACAATCGTTAGCATCTGTTATTCTATATATATATGTTCCTGGTGTAGCAGTTGTTTCAGTAAAAGTTAATCCAGTAGGTGGCGTAATTGTTGTAAAACTTGTACCTCCATTTGTTGAAACTTCTACAACATATGGCGAAGTACCTCCAGAAATAGTACCTGTAATTTCCGCATCAGGTGTAGCCGTACAATCTAGTTCCTTAGATAACACTGTACTAATTATTAATTGTTCTGGCACTGTTACAGATAAAGGCGTGCTTATTGTACACCCAAAAGCATCTCTAACATTTATTTCGTAGGTTCCTGGTATTAAACCTGCAAACGTATTACTAGAACCAAAAGCACCTCCATCAATATTATACTGATATGGTGGTTCTCCATCTGAGGCATTAACAACAATTGAAAGTGATGCCGATGGATCACAAAAATTTGATGTTGCATCTACTGTTGCTGTAGGATTTGTTGGAGCATCTAACACGAGAGGGCTAGCAATATCTCCTTCACAACTATTAGCATCTGTAACTCTTACTATATAACTACCAGCAGGTACATTAGGTAAAATACCATTGGCTGGGAAAGTAGAAATAAGTGCCAAAGTTGTTGAGTTTAATAATGTAAACGTATAAGCTTCTGTACCACCTGTTGCGGTTGCTGTAACCGTAGATCCTGTAAGACATGTTACAGGTGTTCCTGAAGCATTAACCTCTAGTAAATTTGGTGTATTAATATCTTGATTTAGTGTAAAGCTACAGGTTGTCGGAGAATCGTCATAACGCACCAAAATCTCATAACTATCATTAGCTAGACTTGTTATGGTAAATGGTGATGTTAATTGTGTAATCCAAGTAGTGCCTCCATCTAAAGAATAATCAAATCCTCTTGTGGTATCAAAATTTTGAGCCGCAATGGTAATTGTACCATCATCTGCACCTTGACAAGTAACATCTGTTGCATTTGTAACCTGTGCTGTAAACGCATTATTTGTTGGAATTACAAAAGGTATCTCAATATCTGAAGCACATGCAATTGGAATTTGAAATACTCTAATATCATCTATAGCAACATCATTACCTGAAACGACTTGCACGTTAGATCTTACAACAAATCTTAAACTAGTATTAGCACCTGGATTTAATGTTATAGGCATTATTGGGTAACTTTCCCATGCATTAGATTTTGGTATACTACCTGTAGAGAATGAAGAGATTTCGGTTCCAGAGGCATCTAATAAAGCTATGGTTAAGTCTGGGTCAGCACCTGAACCAGTACCACTTAAATTACGAGCAAAAAACTCAAAATTTATGGGTCGATTAGGAATAATATCGTCAATTTGCTTTTCGTAAAGGATAGCAGATGTAGGTATAGTAGCACCAATATTTACAACTAAAAACCGCCCATCTGGTGTTGGTGGTATTGTAGCAGGTGTATGGTCAGATGGAGGATTAGTCCATGACCCAAAAGGTTGCAAAATTTCAGATGTTACTGAATATTCTCCATCATTAATACGGAATGGCGTACGACATCCGCCTCCAGCTTGTTGGTTATCAAAACAATAAAACATAGTATTAATACCCGGAGAGGTTGTATCGTTTCCATACCCAAATGTTTCATTTAATAAATTACTAAATGTTGATATGTTTATTAATGTATATCCTACAGTTATTGTATGTGGTCCCGTAGGCACGTTTAAAAATACTCTAGGATCTGTATGTGTATTTTCTACACCATCTAAAAAATACGTGTATTCGTATGTGCCTGACCCCTCATCACTTACAACTACTGTACTTGTTGCCGTACCATCACAATTAAACTCAGGATCATCATCTATTGTAATTGTTGGTGCTACAGGTTCTGTTTCTAAAACAACTTGTGGTGTCTCGTATATACATCCATTAAGGTCTCTTACATAAAATGTATAAGTTCCAGGTAATACTAATTGCTCATTAGTTGTTACCCATGTCGCTTGATTATCAAAACTATATTCGTAAAAGTTTGGTGCTGGAAATGGTGTACCACCTTGAGGGTTTGTAATACGTACTCGACCTTCGCCTAATGGACCACAACCAGCTAATTCTGACACACCACTGGCAGCAGTTATCGCTGCATCTGGCTCGGTTATAGTTACATTTTGTGGAGTACTAAAACATTCTGAAATCGATCCATCAGAATTTGTAATCGTATATCTAATTATTGTTTCATAAGTACCAGCCCCAAGATTTGAAAATGTTGAGTTAGACACATAATCAGTCCCACCATTTATACTATATTCTAAAGTAAAACCACCACTATCGGTGACATTAAAATCTATTTGTGCTGTATTCTCATTATAACAAGCTACATTGGTATTCGTAACATTAAAGACCGGAGCATCCAATGCTTCAACATCTATGAATGTTGTCGTTTCACAGTTATTAAAATCTACAACTCTAATAGTATACCTACCAGGTGTTGTAATAATTATTTCTGGTGTTGTTTGAAAGGTTGTTGCTCCATTTACAAAATAACCATATGGTGCTGTCCCGCCTTGCGGTGTTACTGTTAACAATCCACTTTCACATGGTGTTAATGGTGTTGTTAGAGCAACGGTTGCTGAAAGACGTGGTGGATTTATAATTTCTATATCCTCAGAAAACATACACCCATCTTGTGTAGATACCCGCACTTGATACATTCCTGGATTTAAATCCTCAAAAGTATAACTACTATCGTCTATAGGGCCTACACTATTAATAATCATAACTCCTCCTGCATTATATATGGAAAAGAAATATTGTGGTCGCACATCATTAGCAGCTACAACAACATTACCCATATCACCATTACAAAGAGGTTGATTAACAGTTGTAGATACTGTAAAATCTCTTTCTCTAATTTGTACATTAGGAATTGTAAAAATACAAGGCGTAGAAATAATACCCTGTTGTCTAATTGAAACGGTATAATTCCCAGCTGTTCCTACAGAAAACACATTACTATCTTGATATGTTGTACCATCTAAGCTAAACTCATAACCTGTAGAAGGCACACCTAAAACAACAATCTCTCCTAATCTAGTACATATAATATCTCTAGATGTAAATGTTGGCTCAAAAACATTCTCAAAAACGTTAAAGAAAAACTGATTAAAGCAACCACCCGTATAATTTATAGTTAATCTATATTGCCCGGCAGTATCTGCTGTAAAATCAGGGCCTCTAAGCAACTCATTCCAATTACATGTTGAACTTTCGTTAGCACATTCTGCTATACCAACAGGATCACAACTTGCTTCATCTAAAACTTCCCAAATTATAGAAGAGGCATCTGTAATACCTGTTTCAATATTTACAAAATCACTATCACCACATAAAAATATATTAGGTAACTCTTTACCATCATTAGGACAGATTACCACTTGATCAGCAAATGGAATAACGGGGTTTGTAACATCTGCTCCAAATGTAATGACTTCAAAAACTTGAGTTATAGATTGACAAGGTGCAGCGGCATTATTACGTACATAATACGTTCCTGTTTCTGTCACTGTTATGGTTTGCCCTGTTGCAAATTCTGGTGTCCCAGATGGATCTCTAGACCATGAATACGTATCGTAACCGTTAGCAGCAACTAGTTGAGTATCGTCTCCACAAAGAATAACCTCTTCTGTAAAAATACAGTCATCTAAGTCTGTTAATACATTGGTGGCTCTAGGTACTAATAAACATCCTGTGTTTGTATTAAAACTTTCACCATTGCCTTCTATAAATCTATCATTTATAGTACCTCTATACTCAGAAAATGCTCTATTTTCAACGATATTAGAACACGCATCGTCTAATAAACTACAAGACGCAACAACTTCTACCCTAAAACGAATTTCTAAAAGCGGGTCATCGACTTCTACAACAGCGTTATCTATTTCAAAAATAATCTCTCTGGTCGCCGGATCATAACTTCTAACACCAACACCTGGTGGAAAAAGATCTAAATCTGCTGGAAAATCAAAAACTACGTTTACAGGAAGTATATCTCTAATAATAAAATCTGTAGCATTATCATTTCCTGTATTTTGAAAGCCAATAACATAATTTAATTCTTGGCCTAGGCTAACCTCATCACCACCTATATCAGTTCCAAATTCATCCACTACAATTTTAGTAAGTACTATATCTGGCTCAATAATCTCTACAGCAAACGCTGTAAAATATGGAAAATAGGTATCCCCAGTTGTACTTAAACTTATTACTGCTGATGTATCTCCGTTGTCTATAATAGGATTTCCAAAATTATCTATCTCTATAATACCAGTATCAAACCCTAAAGTATTAGTACTATTAGGGTTTCTATTATTTACGGGTAATTCGTTTTCTTGACTTATGGTACTATTAAAAAAGTTATCAACAAAATCAAATACTGCAAAAGAAAAAATTCTTGGTCTATCAGCTGGGGTAATCGTTGTAGAATTTATTTGAAGTCCATCACCAAGAATTCGTTTATCGCCCTCTAAAGCTGCAAACGCAAAATTTGCACGTACTGGACCAGTAGGTATCGTTCTAAAACCAGTAATATTAATATCCACATTTGGATTACCTGGTGTGCTCATAGAACTAAACCCATTATAACTAGTAATAGATTTACCTGGCATTGTAGGATCTTCGTATACTACAAACAATGACCATCCTGCTGCTTCACCAGTACCATTTCTAGGTGTATATGTATCTGATCGACCTACTCTACTTGAAACATCTGCTATGGTATAAGTACCCGTGCTTGTTGCTAAACCTTGAACAATTGTGGTTACATCTGCAAAACAGGCATATGGACGACTTTGTCCACCATCAGGTGAATCAATACCACCATTAGAATCATATATGATACTACCTACAACATCATTATAACCACCAGAAGGTCCTCTAAATCTAACATTAGTAATAGGCGTTGTACCTCGTGTATTTGCAGCCCAATATAAACCTGCATGCACTATGGTAAAACATTCTGGGTTAGGAATTACTAAATCTGCACTTGAAGAGGCAAAAGTAGAATCATCACCATCAATATCAATAAACTGCATATCCTGTTGATGATTGAATGCAAAATTGTTATTAAATGCAGTAGTTCTATTTGGCCCAACTATATTATTACCAATTAAAAGCATATCCCCTTTTAAATCCTGATCAAATGTTATACCAAAAGGTGTAAAATTTTGAGCAAATGACTGTAAAGTCACTAATAGTAATAAAACGACAATCCCATTATTTAAAAAAGTAGTTTTTTTCATGGTTGGTAGTTTTTTATATAATATTTTAACTATTAAAGGAATAGAAAAAACAGGTTATTTATTGATTTATTTTATTATTCAATTTTAATCATTGACACCTTAGCATCGTAAGGTTGACTTCCTTTTGAGGCCATAGAATTTTTGGCTTGGTTTAGGTCGTTATACTTTTCATAATATATAAAATATTTACTAGTATTTACATCATAGAAAAAATTGATATTTGATTGTCCAGCAGATATTGCTTTTCTTAAAAACGCATCCCTTTTCGCTTCACTTTTATGAACCGCTACAACGATGTAAAAGCCTTTATCTACATTACTTACACCTTTAAGTATCTGAATTTCTTTACTTTGTTTTTCTCCAAAATCAAAATCATCTACTGTTAAAGGTGTCGTACTTACAGGTGTATTTTGCTTAATATTTGCTAAAGCAGCTCTATCTTTTTCGAATCTATCTTGTTCATTATCATAAACCGCTCTTTTAATTCTACGCTTTTTCTCTATTTCAGTCTCTATCTTAATCTGTTCTAATTGAGCAAGTAAATCTGTTTTAAGTTTCATAGTTTCAGATTGTTCTACTTTTAGTTCTTTTAACTTTTCTTGGTAGAATACGTTGGTTTCATCTGTCTTACTAGGAATCTTTTTTAAACGATCTTTATAAATTTGATCTAATCTTCTAATTTTTGCATTTTGAGACTCAATAGCTTTATCTAAATCCACTTTTAAGGCCGCTAGAGCTTTTCTTTCGGCACTTACACTCTTAAATGGCCTTGGACCTCTAACAATACCTCGGTCACTTAAATCATTTTCTTCCTTTAAATCATTAAGATCATTCTCTTTACTAGATACTGTTTGCTTTAATTTATTTATTAATTCTTTTTGTACTTTTCTAGCGTTTTCAGCATCTCTAGCAATATTATTCATTGAAGCAGTAGCATCATCTTTAGGGACTGGTACACTACGAGGCTGAGCATCTTGTTTTGCTTTATCTGCCGCTGCTTTATCTGCTGCTGCTTTATCTGCCGCTGCTTTATCTGCTGCTGCTTTGTCTGCTGCTGCTTTATCTGCCGCTGCTTTATCTGCTGCTGCTTTGTCTGCTGCTGCTTTATCTGCCGCTGCTTTGTCTGCTGCTGCTTTATCTGCCGCTGCTTTATCTGCTGCTGCTTTGTCTGCTGCTGCTTTATCTGCTGCTGCTTTGTCTGCTGCTGCTTTATCTGCCGCTGCTTTATCTGCCGCTGCTTTATCTGCCGCTGCTTTATCTGCTGCTGCTTTGTCTGCTGCTGCTTTGTCTGCCGCTGCTTTATCTGCTGCTGCTTTATCTGCTGCTGCTTTGTCTGCTGCTGCTTTATCTGCTGCTGCTCTATCTGCCGCTGCTTTGTCTGCTGCTGCTTTATCTGCCGCTGCTTTATCTGCTGCTGCTCTATCTGCCGCTGCTTTATCTGCTGCTGCTTTATCTGCCGCTGCTTTATCTGCTGCTGCTCTATCTGCCGCTGCTTTATCTGCTGCTGCTTTATC
>CANMQH010000018.1 GCA_947499935.1 uncultured Algibacter sp.
ATAATAATTTGTTGCTATATTTGACATAGATATTGGGTTTGTTTCGCAACAATAAGATACTGAAATTCAGAATCTTACCCAATATCTTTTTTTGTTTAATATACCCAAATAATTACACCCAACGGGTTGTATCTATATTAGGGTATTCTTTTAAATACCTAATAATGTTTCTAAGTTTTATGTTTTTCATTCCTAAATCGGATGCATCAACCTTATCTCGTTCGGCACTTTTTACAATATCGCAAACCCCTATTTTATGCTTTATTAAAAATGCTTTTCTTTCTGTAATAGCCTCTATAGAGTTGTCGTATCGTAAGTTTAAATTATGAATTTTATCTATAAATAACCACAAGGAATTGTAATAACTTCCGTAACAAAAATTAACATCTTTTTCTAAAAGTTTTCCTGTTGAAAAACGTGGTGGTGGTAGTGTACCAACAATCAATTTTATGGTATCTTCTTTAATAAATGGCTTGTATGGATGATTGTGTTTAAACATGCTTTTCGCAAAATTACCAAACAAATTAAATTTTTGATCTATATTTTTTTTAAAAAAGTTTTGTTATTGTAGAGATAGTGTTAATTTTGTACTGTAACTTTTTTTAATACAGTACTTAAATTGGTAAAAACTAAATTTTCTATATCCTTACATATCATGACTATTTTAGCCATGTATAAAGACGACTGGCATACCTCAACAGACATAGCTAAGAGCTTAAACACCAATCCTGTTTTAGTAAGAAAAGAAATAGCTAACTTAAAAAAAGGTAACCTTATTGAAAGTAAAGAAGGAAAACATGGTGGTATTCGTTTACTTAAAAATGCTAATAAAATATACCTTTCAGATATTTTTTTACTTGCTAAAGGAGATGAACATGTACTATCGCTATCCAATAATACACCAGCCCCAACTTGTAGGGTAGGAAAACAAATTAATAAAAATTTGAAAGTAGTCTTAAAAAATATAGACAACTCTATCATAGAATCTTTAAAAGATCAAACATTAGAAAGTTTTAAAAATCAATTTTAGCTTTTTTTTAATCAAAACTGTAACAATTATTATTACAATATAAATTATGAAAACAAGAAACAAACTAGTCACGATTAATGGTTTAAACATTTTTTATAGAGAAGCAGGTAATCAAAATAAAGAAACCATTCTCTTATTACATGGTTTCCCATCATCGTCACACATGTACAGAGATATTATTGAGTCCTTATCAGACACCTACCACCTTATTGCACCAGATTATCCTGGTTTTGGTTTGAGTTCGGCACCAGCAATTTCTGAATTTGAATATACATTTGATAATGTTACTCAAATTATGAATCAATTTATAGATGCTCTAAATCTAAAATCTGTTCACCTTTTAATGCAAGATTATGGAGGCCCAATTGGTTTTAGAATTGCCAATGAGAGACCAGAATTAATTAAAGGGTTAATCATACAAAATGCAAATGCTTATGTGGAAGGCTTAGGAGAATGGGCTCAAAAAATTGGTGGATTTGTGCATAATAAAGATATGGAAGGTTTAACCGCTTTTAAAAATCATTTGATGTCTTTAGAAGGTTTAAAAGAACAATATCTAGGAGGAACAGAAGATCCTTTAAAAGTAGATCCTGTTTCTTATTTAACTGATCTTGCTTTTTTAGACAGACCAGAAGCCAGAGCCATACAAACCGAAATGTTTAATAACTACGGAAGTAATTTTCCTCAATATAAAACATGGCAAAACTACTTTAAAACACATCAACCTAAAACATTAGTTGTTTGGGGAGAAAACGACAAATTTTTCAGTAAAGCTGGAGGCGAAGCATATAGCAAAGATCTAAATAATATTGAAACGTATTTTTTTAACGGTGGGCATTTCTTACTTGAAGAATACACTACAGAAGTAGCAGAAAAAATTAAACAATTTATAAAATAAATAAAAATATTATAAAAATTACAGTTTTAGGAGCAAATAGAAATATTGGAAGAAGCATCGCAAAGCAAGCCTCAAATAGGCGCATGAGTTAAACCTATTTCATCAAAACCTAAATCATTTTTTGATTTTGAACAAACAAATAAGGTACAAACACAACAAGTAGATATTTTTAATGCAGAAGCTTTAGTCAATGCTTTGCAAAGAAACGATGTAGTAATTAGCGCTTACGCACCTCCACAGGATAATAATGATATTTTAGTTGAAGCATCAAAATCATTAGTTCAAGCTGCAAGAAAATGCTAATACCAGATTAATTGCAGTTGGTGGTGCTGGAAGTTTAAAAATAACAGACAATTTGTTACTAATTAATGCTCCTGCATTTACAGAAGAACATAGGCTGTTGCAAAAGCACATTTAGATACTTTAGAGCAAGTTTATAGACCAGAAACTCAATTAAACTGGACTACGTATCGCCTTCGGCATATATTTTTGAAGGTGAAAGAACTAATACTTTTAAAATAGAAGAAGACTTTTTAATAGTTAATGAAAAAGGAGAAAGCTCTATTTCTATGGAAGATTTTGCAGTTGGAGTTTTAAATGACGTTGATGATGCAAAATTTGAAAAGAAACGTTTTGCCATAGGGTACTAATACATTTTATTAATCTGTAGCATTTTAATAATTCTTAATGCTACAAAAAGATAAACCATACTTTTACTCAAAGTTAATAACAAGACATCTCTACCCTACGAGATGTCTTGTTATTTATAACTTGGTCTGTATATATTAAGTGGCTTATATAAAACCTTAAAAATGAGTTCAGATTGATAAAAGTCTAGCGTTTAAGTTTCAAAAATTAATTCAACGCTTTTAAAAGTTTATCAACTTCAAAAATAGTTGTTCTATAAAGACGTTTATTAGGTTTCGTCATATGGCTTGACTCTGTTTGTACATTTCTTAAAATTTCCTTGGCATCTTCATTTTTATTAATATGTAATAAAAATTTTGCTAATATAAGTCGTTCTTCATAAAAGGAATATCTAATATCAATGTCTCGTAAGTTGGTTTCGGCAGCTTCAATATCCCCTACTTGCTCTAATGCAAGACCATATAAAAATTGTACTCTAGACTTTTTATATTCTGTATGGGTTTTAACGTTTTCGACATGCGTAATAACATTATCCCAATTTTCGAGATGATAATATGCCTCTATAAGTTGTTTTGTTGCATAAAATGCGTTTTGCGAAGTATCTTCTAAAGCTTCTGTATAATGTAAAATAGCATTATTATAGTCTTTAATATCTAAAAAAGCATCTGCTAAATTAATTCTGTTTTGGTAAGTTTCTGCAAATTCTAGTTGCTTTTTTAAATCTGTAACTTTTTTTGTTGGATTAACAATATGTGCAATTTCGTTAGTTATTTTTTCTGCATCTCGTTTATTGTACACTTGAGTCACTAAATAAACAATAGACCCTAAAACAGGAATAAACATGATTAAAAAAGCCCAATAATATGAGTTTTGATTTTTATACATGTGATATATACAAAACCCTTGTAGCAAAACTATAGCATAGAAATACATAAAAATCCGATTTTAAAATGCAAATAACGGGCGAATTATCTAATAAATACTAAGTCGTTATCTTTAGACATGGTTTCACTAAATCCATAACCTTCGTAATTAAAACCTTTTATATCGTCTACGGTTTTGGCATTTTTATCTACAATGTAACGCGCCATAAGGCCACGAGCTGCTTTGGCATAAAATGAAATAATTTTATACTCACCATTTTTAAAATCTTTAAAATTAGCGGTGACTACAGGTACTTTTAAGGCTTTTACATCTATAGCTTTAAAATACTCGTTACTTGCTAAGTTTAAAAAAAGCTCATCATCTGCCAACTCTTTATTTAAAGCTTTGGTAATGTCTTGCTTCCAAAATTCGTATAAGTTTTTATTTTTTCCAACAGGTAGTTTTGTACCCATCTCAAGACGGTATGGTTGTATTAAATCGGTTGGTTTTAATAGCCCATATAATCCAGATAAAATACGCACTGTATTTTTGAATGTTTCTATTTTGTCTTCAGGTATAGTATAAGCATCAAGACCTTTGTAAACATCGCCACTAAAAGTATATGCAGCTGGCCTTGCATTTGCTGAAGTAAATGGCAATTCCCATGTTTGGTTACGCTCATAATTTAACTGTCCTAAAGCTTCGGAAATACTCATAAGCTCAGATAAATTTTTAGCCGATTTCTTTTTTAATAATGTATTTAAACGCTCAGATTGTTTTAAAAACTGTGCTTCTGTATATTTTTTTATTGGCAAATCGCTTTCTAAATCAAGAGATTTCGCTGGTGATAATACTAACTTCATATAAACATTTTCTTTTTCATTTCCGCGAAAGCGGAAATCTCATATTTCTTTTCATTCAAATTTACAATTACTAATTTACTTTTTAAATTTAAGCTTAAAATTATTTGTGATGTGGTTATAAATGGAATTGATAGCGTTAGCTTACTTAATAAGTAATTCTAATTCTCTTTAATTTCATTAGAATTAATATCATGTTAATCATTGTTGCTTTTTTGAGTTTAGAGATTTACCCGAAGAAAAAACAGAATAAAAATTTTAACAACTAGTATTCATATGGTAGTTTAGAATTATTATAAATAATAATTTACTTACTCTTATTAATGATCTTTTTAAAAAGATATAGCCAAAAGCCTGACCCTTTTTCGGGGTAACTCCCAAAATATAAAAATCTATATTTTAATTTATAAGAGTCTTGCCATAACAGAAATGAAAATACTATTACATCTCTTGATGTTTTGTATAACCACGCCACTTTTCTATACATTGCTGCATGTCATCTGGTATTTCGGTATTAAACTGCATAAACTTACCCGTTTTAGGGTGTACAAAACCTAGTGTTTTAGCATGTAATGCTTGCCTTGGTAGTACTTTAAAGCAGTTATCTACAAATTGCTTGTATTTGGTAAAAGTCGTGCCTTTTAATATTTTTTCACCACCGTAACGAGCATCATTAAACAAGGTATGCCCAATGTGTTTCATGTGTACACGAATTTGGTGGGTACGCCCTGTTTCTAACTTACAAGACACCAAAGTAACATAACCTAGGCGTTCAATAACTTTATAATGTGTAACGGCCGGTTTTCCTTTATCGGCTTCCTCATCAAGAAATACGGTGTTTTGTAATCGGTTTTTGGGATGCCTGCCTATATTACCCTCAATAGTACCTTGGTCTTCTTCTACATTTCCCCAAACAATAGCTATATACTCGCGTTCGCTGGTTTTATTAGCAAATTGAGCCGACAGATGTGCCATAGCCTCTTCGGTTTTTGCAACCACTAAAAGTCCGCTGGTATCTTTATCTATACGGTGTACTAGGCCTGGGCGTTCGCTAGAGTTATTTGGTAAATTATCAAACCTGTAAATTAAAGCGTTTATGAGCGTACCCGAATAGTTTCCGTGTCCAGGATGCACTACAATACCGGCTTCTTTATTAACCACCAAAAGCTCGTCATCCTCATATACGACATCTATATCTATATCTTCGCCTACCAATAAGTTCTCAAACGGTGGATGCGAAAATAAGACTCTAATTTTATCTAAGGGCTTTACTTTGTAGTTAGATTTTACAGGGATATCATTTACATAGATACTACCATTTTTAGCGGCTGCCTGTATTTTATTTCGTGTTGCGTTTTCTACAAAATTCATTAAATACTTATCTATCCGTAAAGGTGTTTGCCCTTTATCTACGGTAAAAGCATGATGTTCGTATAAATCGTCTTCGTTTGGTAATTGCGGTGTGTAGTTATCCATATTTATGGTCTCTTTCCATTACCAAGTATTAAATCTATAACAGAGGTTTTGGGTAATTTATCGCCAGCTTTAAGTGTTTGTCCTTTGTGAGTTAATTTAAGAACCATGTCTTTGGCAATATTATCTATATAAGTGATTTTACCAACTTTAAACCCTAAGGCTTCTAATGTTGGTTTTACTTGTCTGTATGTTTTATCTATTAACCCCTGCGGGATATTCATCTTTCTGTAGCCAGATGGGTTTAATGTAATATAAATTTTCCTATCTTCCTTTACTTTTGTACCAGCTAATGGCTCTTGCTCTATAACCGAAAACTTAGGATAATCAGGATTGTAGTTTGCAGAATCTTGTATTTTCATAACCAAGTTATTGTCTTCTAACTCAACTTGTACAACATTTATAGATTTTCCTTTTAAATTTGGAACGGTTTCAAAATCGCCATGATTTGTTTTTATATCCAACCATTTCAATAAAATTAAGCAAAGTACAACCAATGCAGCTACTGCTAATAACATTTGTTTAAGAAATGTTTTACTTGTTAGAAATTTTATGATGCTCATGATAGAATTTTCGATTAGACAAATATATAAAAACAGAACTGTTTTTTCTTTTGCAATATATATGATATTTTAGCTTAGCTAATAATAACTTAAACAAAGTTGATTTTATTGTTGGTTATAGTCTGGTAACGAACAGTATGAGAGATTCCTATTATCTCTAAAATAAAAATAATTAATGAAAAAAAATATAGCTATTATAATGGGAGGGTATTCTAGTGAATACAAAATCTCATTAAACAGTGGACAGGTGGTTTATGAAACATTAGATACTACAAAATATAATGCTTACAGGATACATATTTTTAAAGCTAAGTGGGTTTATGTTGATGATAATGATATGGAATTCCCTGTTGATAAGAATGATTTTTCTATTCTACTAAACCATGAGAAAATCACTTTTGATTGTGTGTTTAATGCCATTCATGGCTCTCCTGGAGAAGACGGGTTTATGCAAGGCTATTTTAAATTACTAAATATACCACAAACCAGCTGCGATATGTATCAAGCTGGTTTAACGTTTAACAAACGAGATTGCTTAAGTGTATTAAAACCTTATGGCATTAAAACTGCTGAGTCTTTTTACATTAACCTTGGTGATACTATTAATGAAGATGCCATAATTGCCAAAGTTGGTCTTCCTTGTTTTGTTAAAGCAAACAAAGCTGGCAGTAGTTTTGGCATTAGTAAAGTACACAAAAAAGAAGATTTACAACAAGCTATAAACATTGCTTTTAAAGAAGATGATGAAATTATAATTGAATCGTTTTTAGATGGTATTGAAGTATCTGTAGGTGTCATTACATTTAAAGGAAAAACTACCGTATTACCCATTACAGAAATTGTTAGTGAAAATGATTTTTTTGATTACGAAGCCAAATATTTAGGTAAATCTCAAGAAATTACACCGGCTAGATTAACCAAAGCTCAAGAAGAAAAAGTAAGCACTTTAGCAAAAAACGTATATGAGATTTTAAAAATGAAAGGCTTTTCTAGAAGTGAGTATATTTTTAAAGATGATGAACCTCATTTATTAGAAATAAACACCATACCGGGCTTAACTAGAGAAAGTATATTACCTCAACAAGCAGCAGCTGCTAACATAGCTTTATCTGTATTATTTGATAATGCTATTGAAGAAGCTTTAAAATAAACTTAGTATATTGGAAAACTAATTAACACCAAAACTTCATGATTTTTTACGGAACCAATTCATCTAGACTTAAAGACGGGCAACTTCAAAACGTAACATGCCCCAATTGCGACACCCAAACATCTATGACGTATGCTGTGTTTGGCAAATATGCTTACATCTATTGGATTCCTCTTTTTCCTATGGGAAAAGTTAATGTTTTAGAATGCAATCAATGTAAAAAAACATATAAACTTAGCGAACTCCCTGAGCAAATCAAGAAAAAATTTGAGTTAGAAAAACATACTGGTATTCCTTTTTTACACTTTAGTGGTTTAGCCATTATTGCTTTAGTAATTGGTTATTTTAGTTACTCTAGCTCTAGAAACAAAGCGTTAGATGCAGAGTATATTGCAGAACCAGCCATTGGAGATGTATATTCTACAAATTCTGATTCGCCTGGTCAATATACCACTATGAAGGTAACTACAGTGACCAAAGACAGTATATATGTTGTACTAAATGACTACGAAATAGACAAAAAAAGCGCTATTGATGAAATTGATATTAGCGCAAATTATACATCCTACACTGCTGGCTATACTAAAAGTCAAATTTCGGCTATGTTTAAAAACAAATCAATTTTTGAAGTCGATAGAAACTAATTTTTCTCTTAATACTAAAAACATAATTTCACTCTAGATAGACACATACAATTAATCTGAAGTAAAAAAATGGTTTACCAACTTAACTTTAGAATTGTATATTTACGATATATTAATTCTCTCCATTGGAGATGGCTAGCACAATAAAATGAAAAGAGCATTGTTTCCTGGATCTTTTGACCCATTAACGTTAGGACATTACGATATTATAAAACGTGGTGTCACACTTTTTGATGAAATTGTAGTAGCCATAGGTGTTAATGCTTCTAAAAAATATATGTTCTCTTTAGAAGAACGAAAAAAGTTTATTGAAGACGCTTTTGCCGATGAACCAAAAGTAAAAGTAGTTACCTACAAAGGTTTAACCGTAGATTTTTGTAAAGATATTGGTGTTAAATTTATTTTACGAGGTCTTCGTAATCCAGCAGATTTTGAATTTGAAAAAGCCATTGCTCATACCAATAGAGATCTTGCTCCTATTGAGACTGTATTTCTTTTAACTGCGGCAAAAACATCTTACATAGCATCGTCTATTGTACGAGATGTTATAAGACATAATGGCGATTATACTAAGCTGGTACCTAAAAGTGTACGGCTAAAATAATGTAAACCACATTACATTCTCTCTGGAACGTCGATACCCAATAAGCCAAATCCATTTTTAATAATCTTAGCTACCGTGTTAGATAATTGTACACGCAATATCTTTTCAGTCTCACTATCTGCTCCTAAAATAGAAACGTTTTGATAAAAAGAGTTAAACGCTTTAACCAAATCGTAAGTATAATTAGCTATTAATGCTGGGCTATGGTTATCTGCTGCATTTTGAATAACTTCGGGAAACAGTTGTATTTGTTTTAAAAGCTCTTTTTCTTTTGGGTGAAGTATTATTTTATTAGCGTCCAAAGTTTCATGAGACGTTAAATCTGCCTTACGAAGAATAGACTGAATTCTAGCATATGTATATTGAATAAAAGGCCCTGTATTACCTTGAAAATCTATAGACTCTTTTGGATCAAATAAAATTCTCTTTTTTGGGTCTACCTTTAAAACATAATACTTTAAGGCGCCTAACCCTATGCTTTTGTACAGGTCTGTTTTTTCATTATCAGAATATCCTTCTAGCTTACCAAGCTCTTCGGATATTTCTCCGGCCGTTTTGGCCATATCATCAATTAAATCATCAGCATCAACAACAGTACCTTCTCTACTTTTCATTTT
Source organism: uncultured Algibacter sp. (assembly GCA_947499935.1). Lineage (GTDB taxonomy): Bacteria > Bacteroidota > Bacteroidia > Flavobacteriales > Flavobacteriaceae > CANMQH01. Next base: position 9,352 of record CANMQH010000018.1, read on the forward strand.
TCCGCTTGGTAAATCGACCATACCATAACTTAAATGATATAAATTTTTAGCCCAATCGAACCCTAATTTTTTCAAAATTAAGAACAGTACTTGAAAATGATAATCTTGCTCATTACCTACCGTATAAACCATACCTCCAACATCTGGAAAATCTTTAATACGTTGTATAGCTGTACCAATATCTTGTGTCATGTAAACGGCTGTACCATCGGCGCGTTGTACTATTTTTTTATCAAGGCCATCTGGTGTTAAATCACACCAAACAGAGCCATCTTCTTCTTGCTCAAAAACACCAGATTTTAAACCTTCGGCAACAAATTCTTTTCCTAATAAATAGGTGTTACTTTCATAATATAAAGTATCAAAATCTACACCAAGGTTTTTATAAGTTTCTGCAAAACCTTTATAAACCCATCCATTCATGGTTTCCCAAAGTGCTACAGTTTCTTTATCTCCTGCTTCCCATTTTTGAAGCATTTCTTGAGCTTCTATTAATAAAGGTGCTTGCTTCTTAGCCTCATCTTCTATAAGACCTTTGTCTATTAAAGCTTGAATTTCCTTTTTATATTCTTGATCAAACTTTACATAATAATTACCAACTAATTTATCGCCTTTTAAACCTGTACTTTCTGGAGTTTCTGCATGACCAAATTTTTTCCAAGCCAACATACTCTTACAAATATGTATCCCTCTGTCATTAATAATCTGAGTCTTATAAACTTTCTTGCCAGAAGCCTTTAAAATTTCTGCAACACTATAACCTAAAAGATTGTTTCTAACATGCCCCAAATGTAAAGGCTTATTTGTATTTGGTGAGGAGTACTCTACCATTATAGCTTTATCTTCTGCTTTAGGAGATACAAACCCATATAAATTATCTGTTTTTACAGCATCAAAAAAATTAACGTAATAAGAATCGCTTATTTCAACATTTAAAAACCCTTTTACAACATTAAAGGCTTTAACATTTTCTATATTTTCAACAAGATAATTACCAATTGTTTCTCCAATTTGCACAGGGTTTCCCTTAATAAATCTTAGCATTGGGAAAATAACAACGGTAATATCTCCAGCAAATTCTTTTCTGGTAGCCTGAAATTCTACAGTATCTATATCTATTTTAAAAGAAGCAGAAACTGCTTGTTTTACTTGGCTTGTTAATATCTCTTGCAGGTTCATTTATAGTCATTTTTTAGCTGTGCAAAGATAAAAATTTTATTAGAGCATTTACCTTTAAAATAGTTTTAAAAGATATTATTATAAATACACATTTGTAAGTACACTAAGGGGTTAAACAAAACTTTAAAAAATTAATAATTTATCTTTAAAACCAATAACAAAGAGATTAAACAAAATAAATAAAACTATATTATCATGAGATATTTTTATATAAAATATGTACTTGTCTGTGATTTTTACCGTTTATCTATTCGTCGGATTTTTACTGATTTTTTGACCTCGTTTCATCTGATTTATTGGTAGAAAAACGCAGAAATTAGATTTTAATAATGCTTTTTATAACTTTTGTTTTGTAAAGCTATATATGTCAATCCGTTTGACAAAAAAATAACAATAACCAATAATTACGACTTACTAAAGCATACTTATTTTCCCTCAATTTTAAGTTACTTAAATCAATCGCTTTATTTATAGTTGTCGTTTTAATATTGTATGAGGAAAATTAGTATTTTAATTATTTTATTGTGTGTATCTATCGTTAATTCGCAAACGACCGATATAGATAGCTTAGCCCTGCAATTAGCTTTTCAAAACGAAGACTCACTAAAAGTAGACACCTCTCTCAAATTAATAAAGTCGCTATACAAAATCAAGGATTATGATAGAGCCTCAAAGTATATTATTGAAAGCGAAAAACTATCAAACGCCATAAATCACAAAAAAGGTATTGCAGAAATCACCTATTACAAAGCATTAATTTATGACGAAAAAGGTGATTATATAAATGCTATTAACGGGTATACTAAATCTAAAATGCTTTTTAATGATCTAAAAGATGCTTTAACCATTGCTAAAATTAATAATAGTATAGGGCTATTAGAAATAAAACGAGGTAATTATGCTCGAGGTTTGCGGTTTTCATTAAATGCTATTAAAGAACTAGAACAAAGAAACCTTAAGTTAGACTTAAAACACGCCTATGTTAGTCTAGCAAAAACTTATTATAGTATTAATGCGTATGATAAAGCTATAACATTTTATTTAAAGGCCGCAGATGTACAAGAAGAAATTAACGACACCAAAGGTTTAAACACATCTAACTATAAATTGGCAGAGCTTTATTCTCAAAATAATGAACATAGAAAAGCTATACAATACTATGAGAAGGTTTTAAATAACGTAGTTTCTAAAAACGATTCTGTTCGTGGACGCGTACTTCCTAAACTAGGTGGTGAGTATTTAAAATTTAATGAACTCGATAAAGCTACTAAGTACCTAATAAAAGGTTACAATATAAACAGGAGAACTAAAGACCAAGAAGGTTTATTAAGTGCACTAAACAATCTTGGTGATTTAAATATTAGAGAAAATAGAAAAAGTACAGCTGAAAAACAACTTATAGAGGCCGGAAACATTGCGAAAAATATTGGCAACAAAGAAGAACTATTAAAGTTTTACAGGTTGATGAAAACACTTGATTCTACTAAAAAAAGATTTGACAAAGCTTTTGTTTGGCAACGCCAATATTATGATTTATATAATACCCTTAAAAAAGATAAAGCTGAAAACATGGCTACGTTTGACATCAATCAAACAGAAGTCATACCTTTAGATGATAACTTTAAAAAACCACCTGTTGATATTATTGCACAAGAAAAAACTTTAAGAAAAAACACTTTAGAAAACAATAAACAGGTACATAAATTAAAACTCATAATTTATAGCTTATTATCAGCTTTTATTCTGGTTTCTATATTTTTAATATTAATTTATTTAAAACGAAATAATCATTTAAAACATACTGAAGCGTTACAAAAAATAAATACTAAGATTACATTACAAAATGAATCTTATGTTGAGCAAACCAAATATCTAGAAAACGCAAATAACGTAAAAGACAAACTATTCTCTATAGTATCTCACGACTTAAAGGATTCGCTTTCTTCCATAAATGGCCTTATCGATTTGGTTAAAGATGGTACATTGAGTAAAGAAGAGTTTGATAATTTAATTCCTGAATTGAGTGAAAATGCTAATAACGCATCCTTATTAGTATTTAACCTGTTAAATTGGTCTAAATCTCAAATGCACTCTTTAGACCCAAAGCCTAGTCTATTTAGCATTCAAGATGTTTTTGAAGATAAAGTAAAACTTATTGAGCCTCGTATGGAAAGTAAAGGCATTACTTTGATTGACGATTCTCTAAGAGATACTGTTTATGCAGACCGCAGCATGTTTGAAATTATAATACAAAATCTGCTTGCTAATGCTTTAAAATTTTCTAAAAACGGAGACACCGTAACTATTTCTAACCATATTAGTAATGGAAATTGCGTAATCAGTATTAAAGATACAGGTATTGGTATTTCTGAACAGAATGTTGATAAACTGTTTAATAACGACTCCTTTTCGACCTCTGGCACTAATAATGAAAAAGGTACAGGTCTAGGCCTATCTATCTGTAAAGAATTAGTAGAGCTTAATAATGGTAAAATATGGGTTAAAAGTACTAAGAGCGTTGGTAGCACATTTTATGTAGAGCTACCAAAATCAAAATAAATAAACCAGAATAAAAGGTAATAAACCTAGATATAGATTCTACTAAAAAAAGGATTAGTTCAACTTACAATGTTGAATACATCTTACAGTCTTCTCAAAATTGGGTTTCACTAATAAACTAAGACTTAGGTAAAAACACTTCTGCCATCATACAACGTGCACTTCCGCCTCCGCAAGCTTCAATAGTATCCAGAGAACTTGATAGAACTTTAGTGTGCTTTTCTATAGATTCAATTTGAGTTTTTGTTAATGCATCCAAGGCAGCTTGACTCATAATTAAATATAATTCGTCATTAGCACCTTTAACTTGCAGCATATTCCCTGCAAAATTATTTACTTGTGCTTCAGTAATATCAATGATTTCTTTATTATCCTCCTTTAAATGATTAATAACATTTTTACGTTCCTTTTTATCATCAATACTACTTAAACAAATAACAGCAAAGGTTTCACCTAAACACATCATTACATTAGTATGGTATATAGCTTTACGCGCTCCATTAGCCGTTTGGTTAGCTGTAAAAACTACGGGCGTATATTCAAAATCTTCGCAAAATTCAATAAACAAATCCTCATCAGCACGAGGAGACAATGCACAGTAAGCTTTACGGTTTACACGATCCAGCAATAAACTGCCAGTACCTTCTAAAAATATATGCTCTGCTTCTGCACTTGTATAATCTACTATATTATTTATAGTAAAGCCTTTAGTTTCTAGAGTTTCTAAAATATCTTCTCTTCGTTCTAATCGTCTGTTTTCTGCAAACATAGGATACATACCTACATTACCGTTCTCATGAAAAGACACCCAGTTATTTGGAAAAATAGAGTCTGGTGTATCAGTTTCTTTTCTATCGTCAACAACAATAACATTTACGCCAATACCTCTTAGTTTTTCTACATAAGCATCAAACTCTTGTTGCGCTTTAACATTAACCGTTTCTGGTAATACATTGTCCAATACTTTTTGATAATAATTATTAACAGCAGTTTGCTCGTTCATCCTAAAGTTAACAGGACGAATCATTAAAATTGTGTTTGTTGTTTGTTGCATGATATTAATAAATTTGCGTTGCAAAAATAAAATTATTTATTATAAAAAATCAATCTCTAATTAAAGGCATTGTAGAACATCTTAACAAGCCTTCTTGTTTTGCTATTTCAGCATAAGGGACTTCTTCTACAGTAAACCCTTGTTCTCTTAGCCAAGTATTTAAACGAGTAAAATTCTTTTCGGAAATTATAACCTCTTCTGATATAGAAAATATATTACTATTCATGTTATACATTTCATCTTTTGTAATCTCAAAAACATTGTCTTTCCCAAAAAAATCTACCAACCAGTGATATTCTTTTTCAACTAAAAATCCGTTTTTATGAATTATAGCTTTTCCTTTTCCTATGGGTTGAAAACAACAATCTAAATGTAATGCATTATCCTTGGCATTAGTATTTGATTTTCTAAGCTCAAAAGTTTTAATTGTTTTATGAGGAAATAATTCTTTTAAAGCATTTACTGCAGCGGTATTTGTGCGAGCGGTAATAATATTAGGATAATCTGGTCCAGAATATTTACCTATAAAAACATAATCGTTCCATGGCATAACATCGCCTCCTTCTACATGGCAAGCTTCGGGTAGTATAATTCTATGCGCTTCATCTATTTGGTTCCAAACATAATTAATCGCTTCTATCTCGCGTTCTCTGTCAGGTAAAATATTGGCTCTTATAATTTTGTTATCTATAACAAAAGCAATATCTCTAGAAAATATTTGATTACAATCTGTTATAATTTCTGGTCTAAAAACTTGGACATCATATTTTTTAAAAACTTGAGCTAATGCTTCCATTTCTAAAATCATATCGGCTTCTATAGGGTAAGTGCCAGCTTTAACATGTTCTGCACTTTTTGGGTCGTAACAGTCTTCTAATTTAGGTGTTGGACCATTGCTTTCTGCTGTTCCTAAAACTACTGAACGTAATCTTGAGGTTTCGTTTTTAATGTTTAATTTCAACATATTAATAATCTAAAAATATATCATTTATAAAAAAGTCAAAACTAGTTATTATTAACGACTTTTTGAATTATTCTTAAAAAAATTAGCATAAAAAAGAAAAGTTTCATGAATATATCATGAAACTTAACAATTATATAAATTACGTTGTAAATTTATCTTTTATTAATGTCTACAAACTTACGTTCTGTGTCACCAATATATACCTGTCTTGGTCTTCCAATAGGCTCTTTGCGTAAACGCATTTCTCTCCATTGTGCAATCCAACCTGGCAAACGACCTAAGGCAAACATTACAGTAAACATATCTGTAGGTATACCCATACCTCTGTATATAATTCCTGAGTAGAAATCTACATTTGGATATAATTTTCTATCTACAAAATACTTATCTTCTAAAGCTTCTTTTTCAAGACCTTTGGCGATATCTAGAATAGGGTCTTCTATACCCAAGTCGCTCAACACCTCATCGGCGGCTTTTTTAATAATTTTTGCACGTGGATCAAAGTTTTTATAAACGCGGTGTCCAAAGCCCATCAATCTAAATGGATCACTCTTATCTTTAGCTTTAGCCATATACTTTTTAGTATCGCCTCCATCTTGTCTTATAGCTTCAAGCATTTCTAAAACCGCTTGGTTTGCACCACCATGAAGTGGTCCCCATAATGCAGAAATACCTGCAGAAATTGATGCAAATAGTCCAGCATGAGATGAGCCTACTATTCTTACTGTTGATGTAGAACAGTTTTGCTCATGATCGGCATGTAAAATTAAAAGCTTGTCTAGAGCATCTACCAAAACTTTATTTTGAACATAATCGCTATTTGGTTGTCTAAACATCATCTTTAAAATGTTTTCCACGTAACCTAAAGAGTTATCTCCATAGTCTAACGGTAACCCTTGTTTTTTACGAAGTGTCCATGCAACAAGAACTGGAAATTTTCCTAAAATCCTAACCACCGATTTATACATATCTTCTTCAGAATCTACATTTACAGAAGATGGATTAAATGCTGTTAAAGCACTAGTTAAAGATGATATAACACCCATGGGATGCGCAGATTTAGGAAATGCATCTAAAATCTTTTTAATATCCTCATCTACGATAGATTGTGCTTTTATATCAGCATGAAATTTTTCGTTTTGTACTTTGGTAGGAAGTTCTCCAAAAATTAAAAGGTATGCCACTTCTAAAAAATCTGCTTTTTCAGCTAATTCTTCTATAGAATACCCTCTGTACCTTAAAATACCCTTTTCACCATCTAAAAAAGTCACTGCACTTTGGCAAGACCCTGTGTTTTTATAACCTGGATCTATTGTGATTATGCCACCTGTAGCGCCTCTAAGCTTGGTAATATCTATTGCAACTTCATTTTCTGTTCCTTCAACTAAGGGGAATTCGGTTTTCTGACCGTTTATTTCTAAGGTAGCTGTGTTTGCCATACTTTATAAGTGAATTTATTATATTTTGCGGATTGCTAATTTACAAAATAAGTCGCAATTTTTTAGCGTTCTTTACGAAGGATTTAACAATTGTAATATTGCTAAAAGTTATCATTCGAAAAAACGATTATAATAAAATTATTATTATCCAAACAAAGAATCTTAAAAACAAGCTTTTATTCAACTTTTAGCCTTCTCACCTTTTATATTATCACCTCATAATAAATTGATTAGTGCCAATAGTAATTTTACTTATATTTGTTTTTTAATTCTTTATAAGCTTGCTCCTAAAAAAAATTTTGTTTTCAAATGAAGAAATTATAGATGCTATAAACTCTGGTGGCTCTATAGAAAACACAGTTTTAAAATTTATTTATACAGAAGTTAAAAGGCCTCTTTTAAAATTTATTAAAAACAATTCTGGAAATAAAGATGATGCCGAAGATATTATTCAAGACGCCATCATTGTTTTTTACGAAAAAGTAAAACAAGATAATTTTAAGTTACATACCACGGTTATTGGTTACATATATACAGTTGGCAAATACATGTGGCATAATAAATTACGAAAAAGTAAAGGACAAGTACTTCTTGAGGATTACAACCTAAGCACTATTGATGTTGATCAATATGATTTAGAGCTATTTCATTATAACGAGACTTCTTTTGTAAATGAAATATTAAAAAAAATAGGAAATGCTTGCCAAGCCATTTTAAAACAAAGCCTTTACCAAAAGTTACAAATGGTAGAAATTGCTAAATTAAATGGATACAAAAACGAACAAATTGCACGTAACAAAAAGTCTAAATGCTTAAAAGAATTACGTAAAGTGATTGAGAACTCTAAACGTTACAAAACTATTTTAAAAGAATTACGCTATGAATGATATTACGGACAGACATCTCATAAAAAAATTCTTAAGAAATGAACTTTCTAACGAAGAATCTAAACTTTTTAAAACCAGAAAAGAAGATATTCAATTTATTGAAGCGTTAGAAAACGAAATAATCTTGGTTAAAAACAGAAGCTTATTAAAAGAGCGACTTCAAGAAATTAGCAAAGCACCCTCATCTAACAAAAAGCAAAAATCTAAGTTTGTTTACATTGCAATTGCTGCTTCTATTGCCCTGTTAATAACATTACAATTATTTAACAACCGAAGTTTGAGCAGCCAAGAGGTTTACAATTCTTTTTATGAGACATATCCAAATGTATATAATCAAAAAGGAACAAAAGGTTCTTCTGTATCCAATTTCCAAAAAGCCATGCAATTCTATAATGCTAAAGATTATACTTCTGCTAAAAACACTTTTGAAGCTATAAGCAAAACCAATGACTTAAAAGACAACGAATTATTTTATTATGGTATCACGCTAATGGAAATTAACGAACACCACGTATCAGAAAAACAATTTCGCCTTATTAAAAACACAAATTCGCCTTACTATATAGAAGCACAATGGTATTTAGCCCTAAGCCTCATTAAAGAGAATAAAAAACAAGTAGCGAAAACCATATTAGAAACCATACTAGAATCAAATTCTATAGGTCAGAAAAGGAAAAAGGAAGTAATACAATTACTAGACAAAATTTAAAACTTACACCTGTAGTTTAAAAAGTATAAATGACTTCATATCTTTTTTTACTAACAAAAAAAGCCTTTCAGAATAAACTGAAAGGCTAAAATTATTTTTCATTTAATATGTTACTTTATTTTAAATGCATTTTCTTGAGGAAAATAAGCAACTTCTCCCAATTCTTCTTCTATACGAAGTAATTGGTTATATTTTGCCATACGATCACTACGAGAAGCAGAACCTGTTTTTATTTGTCCACAATTTAAAGCTACAGCTAAATCTGCAATAGTATTATCTTCGGTTTCTCCAGAACGGTGAGACATTACAGATGTATAACCTGCATTATGTGCCATGTTTACAGCTGCAATAGTTTCGGTTAATGTCCCTATTTGGTTTACTTTAATTAAAATAGAGTTAGCAATATCTTCTTTAATACCACGAGATAAACGCTCTACGTTAGTTACAAATAAATCATCACCTACTAATTGTACTTTATCTCCAACGAGTTCAGTTAAATATTTCCAACCTTCCCAATCGTTTTCATCCATACCATCTTCAATAGAAATAATTGGATATTTAGAAGCTAATTCAGCTAAATATTCAGCTTGCTCTTTAGATGTTCTTATAACACCTGTATCTCCTTCAAACTTCTTGTAGTCATATTTTCCATCTACAAAAAATTCTGCAGCAGCACAATCTAACGCAATTTTTACATCGTCACCTAATTTGTAACCTGCATTTGCAACAGCTTTTGCAATAGTATCTAAAGCATCTTCTGTACCACCTTCTAGGTTTGGAGCAAATCCACCTTCATCACCAACTGCAGTACTTAAACCACGGTCGTGTAATACTTTTTTAAGGTTATGAAAAATCTCTGTTCCCATTTGCATAGCATGCGTAAAGTTTTTAGCTTTTACAGGCATAACCATAAACTCTTGGAATGCGATAGGCGCATCACTATGTGATCCACCATTTATGATATTCATCATAGGCACTGGTAATGTGTTAGCAGAAACACCACCAACGTATCTGTATAGAGGCATATTTAACTCATTAGCTGCTGCCTTGGCAACTGCTAAAGATACACCTAAAATAGCATTAGCACCTAGTTTTGATTTATTTGGCGTACCATCTAAATCAATCATTATTTTATCTATAAGGTTTTGTTCAAATACTGAAACCCCTAATAACTCTTCTGCAATTATAGAATTTACATTATCTACAGCTTTAGAAACGCCTTTTCCCATGTAGGCTTTACCTCCATCACGTAATTCTACAGCTTCGTGCTCACCTGTTGATGCTCCTGATGGTACAGCAGCTCGTCCTAAGATATTATTTTCAGTTACTACATCTACTTCAACAGTTGGATTTCCTCTTGAGTCCAAAATTTGTCTTGCGTGAATGTTAATTATTATGCTCATAATTTTATAGTTTGAAAGCCAAAGTTACAAAAACTTAGACTTAATGAAATCAATAAATCTCAAAATTACAATTTAAGTTAACTATAATGTTTTCGTAAAATATAAACCGCAATAAAAACTGAGTTTCATTGCGGTTTTTACACTAAAATTAGCATATAATTTTAAGTTCTCAATCTCTAATTTTGAATACTAAAAAAACACTATTAGTTTTCCTTAATCATTACTTTATTACTAGTGCCTTTGTTTGTTTTAATTTTCACTATGTATGAGCTTACTGCTAAATTTGAAATATCAACTTTAATTTCATTTTGCGAACTTACTCCACCTAAATCTTTATTTAAAACTTGTTTTCCTAGTAAATTAAAAATTTCTATATTTTCAATGCTCAGGTTTTCATTAGATTTTAAAGAAAAATAATGACTAGATGGATTAGGAAATAATTTTAATTGAATATCTGGATTTGCATTCTCTGTAACAGATAATACACTTTCAATATCTATTACTTGGGTATTTATTGAACCCCAAACTCCTTTAGAATCTTGAACTCTTACATTAAACGTATGAACACCCATTGGACCTACTATAGGAACATTTCCTTCGAGAATATTTTCTAGTACGGTATTAAAAGTTCCATCCTCAGCAGGGAAAACAATGCCATTACCTTCCCCTCGATCTGTATCCCAAAAATATTCCGCATTAGATATTATTGCTATTGCGTTTTCACCAAGTAATGCTGTGCTTACTTCTATTATTTGCGTATTAACTGGCCCCCAATTACCATTAGAGTCTTGTGCTCTTGTATTAAAAGTATGCAAGCCTGTTGTAGTTGGCACTCCAATAGCGTTTTCTAATATATTTTCTAGATTTGTATTATAGTCTCCATCAGCTGCAGAAAAAACAATGCCATTGCCTTCTCCTGGGTCTGTGTCCCAAAAATATTCTGCATTAGATAATACTGCTATTCCGTTTGCACCAAGTAATGCTGTACTTACTTCTATAACTTGTGTATGTATTAATCCCCAATTACCGTTAGAGTCTTGTACTCTTATATTAAAAGTATGTAAGCCTGTTGTAGCTGGCACTCCAATAGCGCTCTCAAATATATTTTCTAGATTTGTATTGTAATTCCCATCTGCTGCAGAAAAAACAATCCCATTACTTTCTCCTGGGTCTGTATCCCAAAAATACTCTGCTTGTGTTAAAGTTTCTTGACCAAAAATGGTAAAGCTAAAACTTATAAAAAATAAACAGAAACTTATTTTTTTTATTAAATACATAGTGCTTGTTTTAGTTAGATTTCGCACTACCATTGGCTTCAAAACTTGTAGTACCGTTAAAAATACGGCGTGGCGTTTGTAAAAAGAATACGTGTGGTTTTGTATCGTCTGCTGTTCTATAATTATCCCAGTTATACGAGCCTCCTTTTGGCCCCATATCATTCCTGGTTAAATCGATATCTGTAAAAATTGCATCTGGATGCCCTGCATTTTCGTTATCTCCAGTAAATGTAGTTACATCATATGTTGCACCACTTACATTATTCTCATTTACATCGGCATTAGTAATATCAAACGTAGTAGAACGAGTCATGTTATATTGTGCTATAACAAATATAGCATTATTAATTACCTCTATTTCATCAGACCCAACTGGATCAAAAAGATTATTTCTTATAACGATTGTAGCAATTGCTTCTGTTGCTATTCTTAAGCCTCTAAAATTTGAACCTACTGGTTTAATAAAGTTATTAGATATAAAATTAGTTGTTCCATCTTTAACTCCATTTATAACTGTACTATGACCAATGCCATTAACTAATGAATTATTAAGTACATGAAATGTATAATTTAATGAGTTTATAATAAGTGCTGGAGAATCTGTAAAACCTGCTGCTTGCGCAGAGACACGATTAGCTATTATATAAACATCATCTGTAGCTAAGCTATCTCCTACATCATCAGTCATTAATATTTTTGAACAATTATTAGCAACTACTTTTCCATGGCGAAAGTTAATTCTATTACATGTCGTGCGAACAACGTTTACCGTTACGTTATCTTCAGATAGTAATAATGATTCATCACTTTCAGAATTAATGATATTAATAAACATTCTTCCTCCAGAAATTGTGCCATTAGAAACAATATCTCCCGTTGTAGACGCATTATGAATACTAACGGTTCTATTAACATCATTATTAATTGTTATCGTCCCTAAAATTTCATATTTATCGCCGCTAATTTCAGACAATAACGTAAGTGATTTATCAATAGTTAAATCCTCAATATATGGTGTATCGCCTACTTTTGGCCTAATAATAATTCTGTCGCCATCTGTAGCAGCATTAATGGCATCACTAATGGTTGCAAATGCGCCACCAGCGCCACCATCTCTAACAATTAAATCTGTGGCATTTGCTAATTGCATTGTTGCTAAAAAAAATAAAGCAAAATAAAGTTTTGTAGTTTTAAATTTCATTGTAGTAAAGGTTTTATATAAATAAAATGTTTTGGGTTATTTTTTTAAAGGGGGTAAATATATGTATGAAAAAGATTAAAAAATTGTATAGAAATGACAATACCTTTAAATTTCAAAGTAAAAATCTGAATTATTATTTTTTAATTTTTTATGAAAATCACAAGGTGTATATCCTGTAAAATATTTGAATTCTCTTATTAAGTGAGATTCGTCATAGAACATATGTAGTTTATTGTTATCATAATCCACTAACACTTTTCTGAATCTGTATATACGTTTAAACAAACTTGGTTTAATTCCTATATATTTTTCAAAATATCGATTAAGCGTACGGTAACTAATATTTGCCTCTATAGCAACTTGCTTTATTGTAGAAGATGTTTCTAGTTGTTGCATAGCAAGTTCTAGCTGTTCTGTCTCTTTTTGTTGATATGCGTTTTCTAATACATACTCAATACTTTGCAAAATATTTTCTTGAGTACCATTTTTATGCTTTTCTGTTACCTGTTTTAATTTTACAAATAAATCATCAACAACCATATCTACACTTAAGACTGTCATAGATCGCTTAATAAAATGGCACAATCCTAAGCTAGAAAAGTTGATTTGAAAAATTACCGAAGCTCCATTAATACTAAAGGTGTTAGATTGTAAATTGTCTAATAAACATAGACTACAATCATTTTTACTAAAATTTGCAATTATATTATTATTAGTATAATTAAATGTTGTATTGATACCTATTAAAATACTTTTTATAGTATTTGGAAAAATAGTGTACGGTACTTTGTTTTCGTTTTCGTATAAAATATAATAGCTATCAATTACTTTTTTTAAGCTTTCTTTTTTTGGTAAATGTTTTGTTATAATCATTAAGTAAATAGATATCGGTTCTATTTACTATGTGTTATAAACTAAAAAACGTAACCTATATATTTACTTTATTTAAAACAATTATTATTAGCGAGAACAAAGCCTTAAGCATATAAAACAAGACCGTTTAGATAAATCTAAACTAATTTTTATTCAAATAGCTGAAAATCAGAACGTATATAAATGACACTCCAAAAAAGCTTCTCAATCATTTAAAATACTATAACCAAATTTGTAATTTAGAAGTCTTAATCTTATTTATATAACGTCTTCGTAAGGTTAAAACCTTTAATTACATCCTTTAATTTTTAACAATCAATCCTTAATATTATAATGAAGAACTGTAAAATCGTTACCCTCCTTCTTGTATTCAATTTTTTATTACTTAACGGTCAAAGTCCCCAAATTGATTTGGTAAAGAAACTCTTAGATAGTGCTGAGGTGCTGAGTACTTCGGCTAAATATATTGATGCTATAAATATAAACAAGTCGGCACTTTTAAAACTCGATAAGCAAAATTCGAATGATACTATTATTGCAAAAATTTACAGCAATATTGGAAACAACTACATACAGATTAGAAATATAGATTCCGCAAGTATATACATTACAGAAGGCTTAACTTTTTTAGATAAAAGAAAGATTAACAACTCTCGAGAAAAAGGTCTTTTATATTTCTCACTAGGTACAGTTCACGCCATTAAAGGCGATTTAGATAATGGCGAAAAATATTTTAACCAAGCACTTAAAATACAAATTGAAAGCATTGGTGAAAATCATCATGAAACCGCGGCTACTTATGGCAATTTAGCTAATGTTGCTTTATACAAAAGAGACCTTGACAAAGCGAGTCGTTATTTAAATATTGCATTAAAAACAACAAAAAACACGCTGGGAGAAAATCATCAAAAAATGGCAGGATATTATAATAATCTGGGACTTATATATCGTGCTAAAGGTGAATTAAAAAGGGCACTAGTACAATATGAAAATTCTGCTAGAATAACTAAAAATAATTATGGTGGTGATTATATTAAATTAAATGCACCTTACACCAATATGTCCTCTCTATATCATACATTGGGAAACTTTGATAAAGCTATTGATTATTTACTCAAGTCCATTAGCTTACAAGAAAAAACCTTTAGTGTAAAGGGCTATGAGCTGGCTAGTAATTACACCTCATTAGCGCTTCTATACGCTGAAATAAATAAATTTGACGAAGCCATAAATTCTTTAGAAAAAGGATTACAATTTTTAAAAAAAACTTATGGAGATACACATGAATCTATAGCAATAAATTATTCAAACTTTAATATTGTTTATAGAAAAATGAATAAAAACAATAAGTCTATTAAGTATGGTTTAAAAGCCTTGACTATTCTAAACAATCTTCCCGATAAAAATTATGCCGAAATACTTTCTATTAATTCAAATATATCTAAGGCTTATACCAATCTAGGCGACTATACCAATGCAACTAATTATTCTAATAAGGCTTTAGATATTTTTGCAAGAGCCAATGTTAGCGACAAAGCAGATATCTATTTAAATCTGGCTAAAATAGACATTCTTAAAAATGAAGATTATTTGTACCAAAAACACTTAGATTCAGCATCAAAACATATTGGTTATAATAAATTTGAACCTGAAAACTTTAATAATATTGAGGATTTTAATGCCTTGACATATTTTTTTGAATTAAAAATCTTAAGCTTCAAAAAAAAACTGCAAAGCTCAAAAAACCAAAAACACTCAGACTCTCTTAGAAATACTTATAAAAACTTTTTGAATTTTCAAGATTTTGTTTATCATAAATTCTCTAGAAGAGAAAACAAAAGCTTTAGAATTGACCAAAGCCACTTTCTATACGAAGAAAGCATTTCAAACATTTTTGAACGAAAAAAGGACAGCGAATTAATAATCGCATTTGAAGAAGCCGAGAAAGTTAAATCCAGACTATTATTAGAAAATCTAAATAAGCAAAACACTCAAAAGTTTATTAATATTGACGATAGTTTATTAGTTAAAGAATATGACTTAGAAAAGCAGCTTTCTCAATTAGAAAAAAAGGTGTTTAAATTAAAAGATACCGATAGTCTTTTAATTTTAGCTAAAAATGAAGTATTTGAAATAAAAACAGCACAAGATAAACTTCAAGAAACAATTAAAGCTAAACACCCAGATTACTATAATTTAATATACAATCATGACGTAATAAACATTAAAGAAGTCCAAAAGTTATTAAATCCTGATCAATCATTGGTAGAATATTTTGTAGGGAAACAAAATATATTCATCTTTTTAATTACAAAAGATAATTACACAGTCAAACAAGTCGCAAAAGATTTTCCTTTAAAAAAATGGGTTACACAGCTTAGAGAAGGTATTTATAATTATTGGGCTATGCCAAATGCTTTAGATAGTGATTTTAAAAAGTATAATAGCCTGTATAAAGATATGGCATTTAAACTTTATCAAAAACTGCTACAACCCATTAGTAATCAACTAACCCATAAAGTTATTATTATTCCTGATGCCGAGTTAAATTTTATTCCATTTGATGCGCTTTTAACAACAGATTCTAATCAAATTTCCAATAATAAAGACTTTCCATATCTTCTTAAAAAACATCAAATTAGTTATAACTATTCGGCAACATTATACAATCAACTAAAACAAAAAGAAAGCTCTAAATCACAAAAAGAGGTGTTGGCTTTTGCTCCTAAATTTAGTAATAATGAAGTAATAGAAACAATTGCTATGCGACGTAATGGCTTAGGAGATTTAAAATATAATAAGCAAGAGGTTAATACCATTAGTCATTTATTTAATACTACTATTTTTAAAGATAGTTTGGCAACAAAATCAAATTTTATAAATAATATAAAGAATCATAAAATCATCCATTTATCTACACATGCAAAATCAAATGACACCTATGGCGATTACTCATTTATCGCTTTTAGTAAAAACAATGATTCTTTACAAGACGATAAACTATATGTTAGAGATTTATATAATTTAGATTTAGATACAGATATGGTTGTTTTAAGCGCTTGTGAAACAGGTTTAGGAGAACTAAAAAAAGGCGAAGGCTTAATTAGTTTAGCAAGAGCTTTTACATTTGCTGGAGCAAGGAGTACGATAACTAGTTTATGGAATGTTAACGATGCCCAAACAACAAAACTCATGACATTATTTTACACCAATTTAAAAGATGGAATGACTAAAGGAGAAGCCTTACATAAAGCTAAATTAACATATATTGAAAACGAAAATTTATCTTCACCCTATTTCTGGGCTGCTTTTGTTCCTGCTGGAGACATGCAAAAAATAGATTTTAACTCAAAAATTGATTACTATGCTATTGGCATCGGCGTATTTTTAATAGTTTTAATCTTTGTCGTTTATATTTATAAAAAAAGAAAAACTACATAGGAAAGCTTATAGTAAACATAATATTAACTAAAATTAAAACAGGATTAAACTATAATTAGTTTAATCCTGTTTTTTAGATTTATACAATTTTAGATAGTATCTAAAAACTGTGAAAATTAGTTTTTGCTTTTAATATTATTTATAAACTCATCAAATAAATACGAAGAGTCATGAGGTCCTGGACTAGCTTCTGGATGGTACTGTACTGAAAAACAATTCTTGTTTTTCATAGCCAAGCCAGCTACAGTATCATCATTTAAATGTACATGTGTTACTTCTAAATCGGGATGCGATTCCGCTTCATCTTTATTAACCGCAAAACCGTGGTTTTGAGATGTGATTTCACCTTTACCCGTTATCATATTTTTTACAGGATGATTAATCCCTCTATGCCCATTATGCATTTTATAAGTTGATACACCATTAGCTAACGCTATAACTTGATGCCCCAAACAAATACCAAACAATGGTAAGTTTCTTTTTATAATTTCCTTCGCAACGGCTTGCGCTTCTACTAGTGGCTCTGGATCACCTGGTCCATTAGATAAAAAATAGCCATCTGGTTTAAATGCTTCTAAGTCTTCAAACTTAGCATTGTATGGAAATACTTTTATGTAAGCATCTCTTTTAGCAATATTTCTTAGTATGTTCTTTTTTATACCAATATCTAAAGCAGCGACCTTATATGTTGCATTTTCATCACCATAATAATAAGGGGCTTTTGTTGAGACTTTAGAGGCCAACTCTAAACCTTCCATATTAGGTACATCTGCCAATTGTTTTTTCAATCCATCAACATTATCAACATCTGTAGAAATAACAGCATTCATAGCACCGTGGTCTCTAATATAACTTACCAAAGCTCTGGTGTCAACATCAGATATTGCTAATAGATTATTTTTATCTAAAAATTCTTCTAACGAACCATCAGCATCATCTCTAGAATATTCATAACTAAAATTCTTAACGATTAATCCAGCTATTTTAATAGAATCAGATTCTACTTCGTCTGCATTAGTTCCGTAATTTCCAATGTGTGCATTAGTGGCAACCATTAACTGCCCATAATACGAAGGGTCTGTAAAAATTTCTTGATAACCTGTCATGCCGGTATTAAAACAAACCTCTCCAAACGAAGTTCCTTGCTTATTACCAACTGCTTTACCGTAAAAAATAGTACCATCAGCTAAAAGTATAATGGCTTTTTGTCTTTTTTGATATTTCATTTATTAGCTTAAATTGATAAGATTCTTGTTTACACAAGAATGAAGTTTTACAAAATTGCACAAAAAAAAGGATAAACTAAAATAGTTTATCCTTAATATTTAAATGCTTATTAACATTATTCTTCTTCGTTAGATGCTTTAGTTTCAACTGGAGCTACAGCAGCAGGTTTAGAACCTCCTCTTCTACTTCTTCTAGTTGTTTTCTTCTTAGCCTTATCTGCATTATAGATTTCATTATAATCTACAAGTTCAATCATGGCCATATCTGCATTATCACCTAAACGATTTCCTAGTTTTATAATTCTAGTATAACCACCTGGCCTGTCTGCTACTTTTGTAGCAACATCTCTAAATAATTCAGTTACTGCATCTTTTTGTCTTAATCGAGCCATCACAATACGTCTGTTGTGAGTAGTATCTTCTTTAGACTTAGTAATCATAGGCTCAACAAATTGTTTTAAAGCTTTCGCTTTGGCTACAGTTGTGTTAATACGCTTATGCTCTATTAGAGAACAAGCCATATTTGCCAACATTGATTTTCTGTGAGCGGTTTGTCTACCTAAGTGATTTATTTTTTTTCCGTGTCTCATGACATTTGTTTTATCATCTTGCTACCAAACTCGTAAATCGAGGAGCAAAATATGATTAATTAATCTTTATCTAATTTATATTTACTTAAATCCATTCCGAAATTAAGACCCTTAACATTTACTAGTTCTTCTAGCTCAGTTAAAGACTTTTTTCCGAAGTTTCTGAATTTCATTAAATCATTTTTATTGAAAGATACTAAGTCTCCTAAAGTATCAACTTCTGCAGCTTTTAAACAATTAAGTGCACGAACAGATAAATCCATATCGATTAACTTCGTTTTAAGCAACTGTCTCATGTGAAGTGATTCTTCATCATAAGTTTCAGTTTGTGCAATTTCATCAGCTTCTAATGTAATTCGCTCATCAGAGAATAACATGAAGTGGTGAATTAGTGTTTTAGCACCTTCTGTTAAAGCATCTTGAGGTGTAATTGAACCATCAGTTATGATTTCGAAAACTAATTTTTCGTAATCTGTTTTTTGTTCAACACGATAATTTTCTATGCTATACTTAACATTTTTAATTGGTGTGTATATTGAATCTGTAAAAATAGTTCCTATTGGCGCAGAAGCTTTTTTATTTTCTTCAGCAGGAACATATCCTCTACCTTTTTCAATAGTAATTTCCATGTTAAAATTAACTTTTGGATCTAAGTTACAAATAACTAATTCTGTATTTAAAACTTGGAAACCAGAAATAAACTTTTGAAAATCACCAGCAGTAATTCTATCTTGTCCAGAAATAGAAATAGAAATTGATTCGTTATCAATATCTTCTATTTGTCTTTTAAAACGTACTTGTTTTAAATTTAGAATAATTTCTGTAACATCTTCTACAACTCCAGCTATAGCTGAAAACTCATGATCAACACCTTCTATTCTAACCGATGTGATTGCGAAACCTTCTAAAGAAGACAATAAAACTCTTCTTAATGCATTACCTACTGTTAATCCGTATCCTGGTTCTAACGGTCTGAATTCGAATTTGCCTTCGAAATCAGTAGAATCAATCATGATTACTTTATCAGGCTTTTGAAAATTAAATACTGCCATATTTTTCTTCGTTTTAATTGTGATTTAGTTGCGCGATTTAAGAGTTTGAAGAAGTCTAATAAATCCTTTGGCTAAATTCCAATGTGTTATTAATTTATTATTTAGAATATAATTCTACGATAAATTGTTCGTTTATGTTTTCTGGAATTTGAATTCTAGCAGGTATAGAAACATAAGTTCCTTGCTTAGTATCATCATTCCAAGTAATCCACTCATATACATGACTAGAGTTTGAAAGTGATCTAGTAATTGCTTCTAAAGATTTAGATTTTTCTCTAACGGCAACAACGTCACCTGCTTTTAGAGAGTAAGAAGGAATATTTACCAATTCTCCATTAACTGTAATGTGTCTGTGAGAAACAAGTTGTCTTGCACCACTTCTAGACGGAGAAATTCCCATTCTAAAAACTACGTTATCTAAACGTGATTCACAAAGTTGAAGTAAAACTTCACCAGTAATACCTTGTGCTGCTCTTGCTTTCTTAAATAAACCTCTAAATTGTCTTTCTAAAATACCGTAAGTATATTTAGCTTTTTGCTTTTCCATTAATTGGATAGCGTATTCAGATTTTTTTCCACGACGTCTAGCGTTACCGTGTTGACCTGGAGGGTAATTTCTTTTTTCAAAAGATTTATCATCTCCAAAAATAGCTTCGCCAAATTTACGAGCTATTTTAGTTTTAGGACCAGTATATCTTGCCATTTTAAATTGTTTTTTTGAGAGTGGTTATGAATTAAGGTCTTAATCTTATCCTTCGATAACCATCAATCTCTCGTTGATACTTGTTAATAATTTATTTTTTCGGTGTGCAAATTTACGTATAAAAATTAATATCAACTGTATAAACAATTGATATTAATTTCTATAAATACATAAATTAAACTCTTCTACGCTTTGGAGGGCGACATCCATTATGTGGTAATGGCGTAACATCAATAATTTCTGTTACTTCAATTCCTGCATTATGAATAGAACGAATAGCAGATTCTCTACCATTTCCTGGTCCTTTAACGTAAACCTTTACTTTTTTCAATCCAGCTTCAGTTGCTACTCCTGCAGCATCTTCTGCAGCTAATTGCGCAGCATAAGGTGTGTTTTTCTTAGATCCTCTAAATCCCATTTTACCAGCAGAAGACCATGATATTACGTCTCCTTTTTTGTTGGTAAGTGAAATAATGATGTTGTTAAAAGAAGCAGTTACATGAGCTTCTCCAACTGCATCAACAATAACTTTACGTTTTTTTGTGCTTGTTTTTGCCATTTTTTATAGTTTTCAGTTGTTAGTTGATAGTCGCTAGAATCCTAAACCATTATAATTTCAAACAGATTCCTTCCAACGTCTAAATACTAAAGACTAATTTTTATTTAGTTGCCTTTTTCTTGTTAGCAACAGTTTTTCTTCTACCTTTTCTAGTTCTAGAGTTGTTCTTAGTACGTTGTCCTCTCAAAGGAAGACCTGATCTATGACGTATACCTCTGTAACAACCAATATCCATTAATCGCTTAATGTTCAATTGGGTTTCAGAACGTAATTCGCCTTCGATTGTAAAAGAACCAACAGCTTCACGAATACCGCTAATCTGATCATCCGTCCAATCTTGAACTTTAGTACTTTCATCAACTTTAGCTGTAACTAAAATTTCTTTTGCTCTACTTCTACCTATTCCATAGATATAAGTTAAAGAGATTACTCCTCTTTTGTTTTTTGGTATGTCTACACCTGCAATTCTTGCCATAATTACCCTTGTCTTTGTTTAAATCTAGGATTCTTTTTGTTTATCACGTAAAGTCTGCCTTTTCTACGCACGATTTTGCAATCTGCGCTTCTTTTTTTAACGGATGCTCTTACTTTCATCTTATGTTAGTATCTATAAGTTATTCGAGCCTTCGTTAAATCGTAAGGACTCATTTCTAGTTTTACTTTATCTCCTGGTAGTAATTTAATGTAATGCATACGCATTTTACCAGATATGTGCGCAGTCACAATGTGACCATTTTCTAATTCAACACGAAACATCGCGTTAGATAATGCTTCTATAATTGTTCCGTCTTGCTCTATTGCTGCTTGTTTTGCCATAGTATAAAATTAAGCTACCGCTTTTCTATTTTTACCAGTTTTCATCAAACCATCGTAATGTCTATTCAATAAATATGAATTTATTTGCTGCATAGTATCTATGGCAACACCAACCATAATTAGTAGTGATGTACCTCCAAAAAATAATGCCCATCCTTGTTGAACTCCCATTAGTTTAACAATAAATGCTGGGAATATAGCAATAAGCGCTAAAAACACAGAACCTGGAAGTGTTATTTGTGACATTATTCTATCTAAATACTCAGAGGTTTCAGAACCTGGACGAATGCCTGGAATAAATCCTCCACTACGTTTTAAATCATCTGCCATTTTATTAGTAGGTACAGTGATTGCTGTATAGAAATATGTAAATACAATGATTAGTAAAGCAAATGTTATATTATACCAAAGTCCGAACATATCAGAATAATTTGTTTGCATCCATACACCTGCTGTCGTTTCTTTTAAGAAAGATGAACTTCCTAGAAAACTTGGTACAAACATAATGGCTTGAGCAAATATAATTGGCATAACTCCAGAAGCATTAAGCTTTAATGGAATATATTGCCTTGATCCAGCCATTGCAGCTTTTTCATAACCACCAGTAGCTGTTCTTCTAGCATATTGTACTGCTATCTTTCTAACACCCATAACTAACATGATAGAGGCTAAAATAATAACAAACCAGATAACAAATTCTATTAAAACCATCATTAAACCACCATTGCCACCACCTTCTAATCTTGTAGCTGCGTTTTGTAGAAATGATTGAGGTAATGTAGCAATAATACCAACCATAATTAATAAGGATATACCATTACCAATACCTTTATCAGTAATTTTTTCTCCTAACCACATGGCGAATATACAGCCTGTTACTAATATGGTCACTGATGAGAAATAGAATAATGGCCCTGTTCCTAATAAAAATGCTGTAGATGGAATACCTAAAGCTGGTAAACTAGCCAAATAACCTGGTGCTTGTAATAAACAAATAGCAATAGTTAACCAACGTGTAATTTGATTGATTTTCTTTTGCCCACTAGCACCCTCTTTTTGTAATTTCTGTAGATAAGGTATCGCTATCCCCATTAACTGTACAACAATAGAAGCAGAAATGTATGGCATAATACCCAGTGCAAAAACTGAAGCATTAGCAAATGCACCTCCTGTAAAAGCATTTAACAAACCTAACAAACCGCCGTCTGCTTTTTCTGCTAATCCACCTAATTGAGACGCATCAATGCCAGGTAATACTACTTGTGCACCAAAACGATAAACTAATAACAGACTTAAAGTGACTATAATTCTGTTTCTTAGTTCTTCTATTTTCCAAACATTTTTTATTGATTCTATAAATTTCATACTTGTAATAAGTCTTATATAGTTACAGCTTCTCCTCCAGCAGCTTCTATAGCAGCTTTTGCTGAAGCAGTAAACTTATGAGCAGATACTTTTAATTTTGCCTTTAATTCTCCACGTCCCATGATTTTAACCAAATCATTTTTTCCAGCTAAACGGTTTGTGAATAACATTTCAAAATCAACTGTGTCTTTTATTTTCTTATCATCAACCAATTGTTGTATAGTATCTAAATTAATACCTTGATACTCTACACGGTTAATGTTAGTAAAACCAAATTTAGGAACACGTCTTTGAAGCGGCATTTGACCACCTTCAAATCCTAGTTTCTTAGAATAACCAGAACGAGATTTTGCTCCTTTGTGACCACGAGTTGCCGTACCACCTTTACCAGAACCTTGTCCTCTACCTATTCTTTTTCCTTGATTTTTTACTGAACCCTCTGCAGGTTTTAAATTACTTAAATCCATTTCAGTTTTATATTATTTTGTTTCTTCAACAGAAACTAAATGTGAAACTTTAGCAACCATACCAAGAATATTTGGTGTAGCTTCATGCTCTTTTACTTGACCAATCTTTTTAAGACCTAGAGCTTCTAAAGTTCTTTTTTGTCTTAGCGTACGATTGATTGCGCTTTTAACTTTTGTTACTTTAATCTTTGCCATTTCTGTCTATATTAAGCGTTAAAAACTTGTTCAAGTGTAATACCTCTATCTTTAGCAATTGCATTAGCATCTCTTAATTGTAATAAAGCATCAAAAGTTGCTTTTACTACATTATGAGGGTTAGATGACCCTTGAGACTTAGATAATACATCATGTATACCTACGGCTTCAAGAACTGTTCTAACAGCACCACCAGCAATGACACCTGTACCAGGAGCAGCAGGGATAATATTAACTCTAGCCCCACCGTATTTACCTTTTTGTTCATGCGGTAAAGTTCCTTTAATAATAGGAATCCTCACTAAGTTTTTCTTAGCATCTTCTACAGCTTTTGCAATGGCACTAGCAACATCTTTAGATTTACCTAAACCTTGTCCTACAACACCAGCTTCATCACCAACTACAACAATAGCTGAAAAACCAAATGCTCTACCACCTTTAGTTACTTTAGTAACTCTTTGTACACCAACCAAACGATCTTTAAGATCTAATCCACCTGGTTTTACTAATTCTGCACTTTTATATTTTTGAAACATTTTTCTTAGAATTTAAGTCCTGCTTCTCTAGCACCATCGGCTAAAGATTTGATTCTACCATGGTATAAATAACCACCTCTATCAAAAGCAATAGTTTCTACACCTGCTTTTAAAGCTTTTTCACCAAGGGCTTTTCCAACCAACTTAGCTACTTCTGATTTAGTTGCTTTCGCAGAACTAATATCTTTGTCTCTTGAAGACGCTGCACTGATAGTTTTACCAGATACATCATCAACAATTTGAGCATAAATTTCTTTATTACTTCTATAAACAGCTAATCTAGGTCTAGCTTCTGTACCAGAAACAACCTTTCGGATTCTGTTTTTTATTCTTATTCTTCTTTCGTTCTTTGTCAATGCCATAACTTAATTATTAAGCTGATTTACCTGCTTTTCTTCTTATTATCTCACCAACAAACTTAATTCCTTTACCTTTATAAGGTTCTGGTCTTCTAAAACCACGAATTTTTGCTGCTACTTGACCAACAAGTTGTTTATCGAATGATGTTAATTTTATAATTGGGTTTTTTCCTTTTTCAGATATAGTTTCCACTTTTACTTCTGGAGCTACATTTAAAATAATATTATGAGAAAAACCTAAAGCTAAATCTAATTTTTGTCCTTGGTTTGCTGCTCTGTAACCTACACCAACCAATTCTAATTCTTTAGTCCAACCTTTTGACACACCTTCAATCATATTATGCATTAATGATCTGTATAAACCATGTTTTGCTTTTTGATCTTTAGAATCAGAAGAACGTGTTACCATAACATTTCCTTCTTCAACTTTAATTTCTATAGAATCGTAATTTTGTGTTAACTCTCCTAATTTTCCTTTTACAGTAACAACGTTATCTTTAATGTCTACTGTTACACCTTCTGGAATGGCTACTGGATTATTTCCTATTCTTGACATTTCTTTTCAGCTTTAAAATTAGTAAACGTAACATAAAACTTCGCCACCTACATTATCTCTCTTAGCTTGTTTGCTCGTCATTACACCATGAGATGTTGAAACGATAGCAATACCAAGACCGTTAAGGATTCTAGGTAAATCATCAGAACTAGCATACTTTCGTAAACCTGGTGTACTAATTCTTTGAAGTTTTTTAATTACTGGTTCTTTTGTATCCTTGTTGTATTTAAGGGCTATTTTAATAGTCCCTTGTACAGAAGAATCATCAAATTTATAACTTAAAATATATCCTTGTTCGAATAATATTTTAGTAATGTTCTTTTTTAAATTAGATGCAGGTATTTCAACCACTCTGTGATTGGCACGCACGGCGTTTCTAATTCTTGTCAAATAATCCGCAATTGGATCTGAGTACATAATGAATTGATTTTGTGATTTTGGTTTTCAATTTGTATTGAACCTTAAATCTGATTATTTAAATAATATTACCAACTAGCTTTTCTTACTCCTGGGATAAGGCCTTGATTAGCCATTTCTCTAAAAGTTACACGTGAGACACCAAAAGTTCTCATGTACCCTTTAGGTCTTCCTGTTAATTTACATCTATTATGCTGACGAATAGGAGATGCGTTTTTTGGTAGCTTTTGTAATGCTTCATAATCTCCAGCTTCTTTTAAAGCTTTACGTTTTTCTGCATACTTAGCTACTGTTTTTGCTCTTTTTACCTCACGGGCTTTCATTGATTCTTTAGCCATATCTTAGTTCTTTTGAAAAGGTAATCCTAATTCGGTTAATAATGATTTTGCTTCTTTATCAGTTTCAGCAGATGTTACAAATGTAATATCCATTCCTGAGATTTTATTTACCTTATCGATATTAATCTCTGGAAAGATAATTTGTTCCGTTACACCTAAATTATAGTTACCTCTACCATCAAATCCTTTGGCTTTTATACCATTAAAATCTCTTACTCGTGGTAAGGCAGATGTTACTAAGCGATCTAAGAACTCATACATTCTCTCCCCACGTAAAGTAACTTTTACACCAATTGGCATACCTTTACGTAGTTTAAAAGATGCTACATCCTTTTTAGATAATGTAGATATTGCTTTTTGTCCAGATATAGTTGTCAATTCTTCTAACGCGTAGTCAATTAACTTTTTGTCTGCAACTGCTGCTCCTACACCTTTAGATATTACTATCTTTTCTAGTTTAGGAACTTGCATTACATTCTTATATCCAAATTCGTCTGTAAGAGCTGCAATTACTTTGCTTTTATACTCTTCTTTAAGTCTTGGTGAATATGCCATAACTATATTACTTCATTAGATTTTATTGAAAATCTTACTTTTTTGTCGCCCTCTACTCTATAGCTAACTCGTGTTGTTTCACCTTTTGATGTTAACAACGATAAGTTAGAAATATGAATTGCAGCTTCTTTTTCTACGATTCCACCTTGAGGATTCTGTGCACTTGGTTTAGTATGTTTCTTAACCATGTTTACACCCTCAATAATCGCTTTGTTCTTGGCTATAAATACTTTTTGTACTTTACCTTCTGAACCTTTATGGTCTCCAGCAATTACTTTTACAGTATCTCCAGTTTTTATTTTAAGCTTTCCCATCTTAATATTTTGCATTAAAGCACCTCTGGTGCTAATGATACAATCTTCATGAATTGTTTATCACGAAGCTCTCTAGCAACAGGACCAAATACACGTGTACCTCTCATCTCACCCGTTGGGTTTAACAAAACACAAGCATTATCATCAAATCTTATATAAGATCCGTCTGGTCTTCTTACTTCTTTCTTAGTACGAACAACAACTGCAGTTGAAACAGCTCCTTTTTTAATGTTTCCATTAGGAGTTGCATCTTTAACAGAAACAACAATTTTGTCTCCTACAGAAGCATATCTTCTTTTAGTACCACCTAGAACACGGATAGTTAAAACTTCCTTTGCTCCAGTGTTATCTGCTACCTTTAATCTTGATTCTTGCTGTACCATAATTATTTAGCTCTTTCTATGATTTCAACTAATCTCCAACATTTAGATTTACTTAAAGGTCTTGTTTCCATGATCTTTACTGTATCTCCAATATTACAGTCGTTTGTTTCGTCGTGTGCAACATATTTTTTTGTTTTTAACACGAACTTACCATACATAGGATGTTTCACTTTTTTAACTTCTGCAACAACTATTGATTTTTGCATTTTGTTACTAGTAACAACTCCTATACGTTCTTTTCTTAAATTTCTTGTTTCCATCTTTCAGCAGAATTATTGTAATTCTCTTTTAGTTAATTCTGTCGCAATTCTAGCTACTGCTCTTCTTATAGATCGTAATTGAATTGGATTTTCTAAAGGAGATATTGCATGAGCCAATTTTAGGTCTGAATAACTCTTTTTTGTTTCACCAAGCTTTTCTTGCAACTCGGCTACAGATAATTCTTTAATTTCTGATTGTTTCATATCATCAAATAAATTATGCTTCGTAATCGCGAGCGATTAAAAACTTAGTTTTTACTGGTAATTTCTGTGCTGCTAAACGCAATGCTTCTTGTGCAACATCTAGAGGTACACCTCCAATTTCAAAAATTACTCTTCCTGGTTTACATACAGCAACCCAATACTCAACGGCTCCTTTACCTTTACCCATACGTACTTCTAGAGGCTTTTTTGTAATAGGTTTATCTGGAAATACTTTAATCCAAAGCTGACCTTCTCTTTTCATGTAACGTGTAGCGGCAATACGAGCTGCTTCAATTTGACGTGATGTCAAAAAAGTGGCATCTAATACTTTTATTCCAAAAGTTCCATATGATAATTGATTTCCTCTTTGAGAAAAACCCTTCATACGTCCTTTCTGTTGCTTACGAAATTTTGTTCTTTTAGGTTGTAACATTTTTCTTTACTTTATAAAAAATTACTTTCTACGACGAGGTTTGTTATCTCTGTTTCCACCACGTCCTCCGGCTCCACCTTTTCCTTGCTTTTTGGATAAACCAACAAGCGGAGAAAGTTCTCTTTTACCATATACTTCACCTTTCATGATCCAAACTTTAACACCTAATCTACCATAAGTAGTGTGTGCCTCAACTAAAGCATAATCAATATCGGCTCTAAAGGTTGACAAAGGAATACGTCCTTCTTTGTAGTGTTCTGAACGCGCCATCTCTGCCCCGTTTAAACGTCCACTAATCTGGATTTTAATTCCTTCAGCATTCATACGCATTGTAGCAGCAATAGCCATCTTAATTGCACGTCTGTATGAAATTCTATTTTCAATTTGACGAGCGATGCTTGATCCTACTAAAAATGCATCAAGTTCAGGTCTTTTAATTTCAAAAATATTAATCTGAACTTCCTTTCCAGTAATTTTTTTAAGTTCTTCTTTTAACTTGTCTACCTCTTGGCCACCTTTCCCAATAATAATACCAGGTCTAGCAGTAGTGATAGTAACGGTTACAAGTTTTAAAGTTCTTTCAATAATTACTCTACTTACACTAGCTTTAGATAAACGTGCGTGAACATATTTTCTAATTTTATCGTCTTCGGCAAGCTTATCTCCATAGTCATTTCCTCCGTACCAGTTAGATTCCCATCCTCTGATAATGCCTAAGCGATTTCCGATTGGATTTGTCTTTTGTCCCATATCTATCTTAGCTTTGTGTGTTATTATTAGCTCCAACCACTAATGTTACGTGGTTTGAACGTTTTCTTATTCTGTGTGCACGACCTTGAGGTGCTGGACGCAATCTTTTTAACATAGATCCGCTGTCAACTCTAATCTCCTTAACTATCAATTCCGCCTCTTCTATATTAGCTTCTTCATTTTTAGATTGCCAGTTTGCAATTGCAGACAGTAACAATTTCTCTAAACGACCAGATGCTTCTTTTTGGTTGAATTTTAAGATATTAAGTGCATGTTCTACTTTTTCGCCTCTTACTAAATCGGCTACTAAACGCATTTTTCTCGGTGATGTAGGACAGTTATTAAGTTTAGCGAAAGCAACGTGCTTTTTCGCTTCTTTAATAGCGTCTGCCATTTGTTTTTTACGACTTCCCATAGCTTACTACTTTTTACCTTTATTTTTAGCACCAGCATGACCACGAAATGAACGTGTTGGTGAAAATTCTCCTAATTTATGACCTACCATGTTTTCTGTAACATATACTGGTACAAATTGACGGCCATTGTGTACAGCTATAGTTTGACCAACAAAATCTGGAGTAATCATACTTGCTCTAGACCAAGTTTTAATTACTGTCTTTTTGTTACTCTCTACATTTGTAGCAACTTTTTTCTCTAATTTATAATGAACGTAAGGTCCTTTTTTTAATGATCTTGCCATGTCTTATTTCTTTCTACGTTCTACAATATATTTATTACTTGCTTTTGTTTTAGAACGAGTTCTATAACCTTTAGCCGGTATACCGTTTCTAGAACGAGGATGTCCACCTGAAGACTTACCTTCACCACCACCCATTGGGTGATCAACTGGATTCATTACTACTGGTCTAGTTCTTGGTCTTCTACCTAACCATCTAGTTCTACCTGCTTTACCACCTACTAATAATTGGTGATCTGAATTAGATACAACACCTATAGTAGCCATACAGTTAGCAAGAATTAATCTTGTTTCACCTGATGGTAATTTTATTGTAGCAAACTTACCATCTCTTGCCATTAATTGAGCAAAAGCACCAGCACTACGAGCCATAACAGCTCCTTGACCTGGGCGTAATTCTACACATGAAATAATGGTTCCTAAAGGAATTTCACTTAATGGCATTGCATTTCCAATTTCTGGAGCTATACCTTCTTTACCAGACACTATGTTTTGCCCGACTTTAAGTCCATTTTGAGCAATTACATATCTTTTTTCACCATCTTGATAGTTCAATAATGCAATAAAAGCTGTTCTGTTTGGATCGTATTGAATAGAAGCAACTTCACCAGGAATACCAGCTTTGTCTCTTTTAAAATCTATAATACGATACTTTCTCTTATGACCACCACCAATGTAGCGCATAGTCATTTTTCCTTCACTGTTTCTACCACCAGACCTTTTATTCGGAACGAGTAAACTCTTTTCCGGCTTATCAGTAGTAATGGCATCATAGCCGTTTACTACTCTAAATCGCTGTCCTGGTGTGATTGGTTTTAATTTTCTTACTGACATTTGTCTTTAATTACATGTTAGTGTATAAATCAATTATCTCACCTTCCGCCAGTTGTACAATTGCTTTTTTAACAGCATTTGTTTTACCATGTTGAATACCCGTTTTTGTAAACTTGGTACTACGATCTGGACGGACATTTATAGTACGAACTTTTTCAACAGAAACACCATAAGCAGCTTCCACCGCTTTTTTGATTTCTACCTTGTTCGCCTTTGTGTTCACTGCGAAAGTATAGCAATTTCTTAACTCGCTATTTGCAGTCGCTTTTTCTGTGATTATAGGTTTAATTAAGATACTCATCTGTTTCTTATTTACTTAGGTTTGTTTCAATTCCTGCCAAAGCTCCTTCTAAAAGCACTATTTGATTTGCATTCAAAATCTTATAAGTACTTAATTCTGAGTTAATTATAACTTCAGAGCCTTTTAAATTGCGCGATGACAAATATACATTATTATTTGAGCCACCCAACACAAAGAGTGTTTTTTTGTTTTCAAGGCTTAATGACTTTAAAACAGCTGTAAAGTTTTTAGTTTTTACAGTGTCAAAATTAAAGTCTTCTAAGACTGTAATTGACTTCTCTCCTGCCTTAATACTTAAAGCCGATCTACGTGCTAAACGCTTTAGGTTTTTATTAAGTTTGAAGCTGTAGTTTCTTGGTCTTGGACCGAACATACGACCACCACCTTTAAATACACCAGACTTAATACTACCTGCTCTAGCCGTACCAGTTCCTTTTTGCTTTTTAATCTTACGTGTACTTCCAGAAATCTCAGCTCTCTCTTTAGACTTGTGAGTTCCTTGACGTTGGTTTGCTAAATATTGTTTAACATCCAAATATACTGCATGATTATTAGGCTCAATAGCAAACACATCTTTAGAAAGGTCTGCCTTTCTACCTGTGTCTTTTCCGTTTATATCTAAAACTGCTACTTTCATTATTTTCTAATAATTACATAAGCGTTTTTGTGACCAGGAACACATCCTTTAACCACAAGTAGATTCTTTTCAGCAACTACTTTTAAAACTCTTAAATTTTGAACTTTAACTGTGTCTCCACCCATTCTTCCTGCCATTTTCATGCCTTTAAAAACACGAGCAGGGTAAGATGCAGCTCCAATAGATCCTGGCGCTCTTAAACGGTTATGTTGACCGTGAGTAGCTTGACCTACACCACCAAAACCATGACGTTTTACAACACCTTGAAATCCTTTACCTTTAGATGTTCCTGCGACATCAACAAATTCGCCTTCAGCGAAATGTTCTACAGTGATTGCATCTCCTAATTTGTACTCCGCATCAAAACCTTTAAATTCGACGATTTTGCGTTTTACAGAAGTACCCGCTTTTTTAGCATGACCTAAGTCTGCTTTAGTAGCGCTTTTTTCTGTCGCGTCATCGAAACCTAATTGAACAGCTTTATAGCCGTCAACCTCTTCAGTTCTGACTTGGGTAACGATACATGGTCCAGCTTCGATTACTGTACAAGGAACATTTTTCCCGTTTTCATCGAAGATGCTGGTCATACCGATTTTTTTTCCAATTAACCCAGACATAATTATTATTTATTGATTATTACTATTTGTTATTAAAAATTCAAGGCCGAAATACATTTCAGCCTTGAATTGTATTTTTCCGTTTTTCCCTCGCTCGCAGCTTAGGACATGTAAGTTTCTAATTAAACTTTAATTTCTACTTCAACACCACTTGGTAACTCAAGCTTCATTAACGCATCAATAGTTTTTGATGACGAAGAGTAAATATCCAATAATCTCTTATAAGATGATAATTGAAATTGTTCTCTTGATTTCTTATTAACGTGTGGAGAACGTAATACAGTGAAAATTTTCTTGTGTGTTGGTAATGGAATTGGACCAGTAACAACAGCACCTGTACTTTTTACTGTTTTAACAATCTTATCAGCAGACTTGTCTACTAAGTTATGATCGTAAGACTTTAATTTTATTCTAATTTTTTGACTCATTTTCTTAACTTTTAAGATTGTTCTCCTTTAGCTGCTTTAATAACTTCTTCAGAAATATTTGAAGGTGTTTCAGCATAGTGTGAAAATTCCATTGTTGATGTTGCACGACCAGAAGATAATGTTCTTAATGTTGTTACATATCCAAACATTTCTGATAATGGCACAGTAGCTTTTACAGTTTTTGCACCAGCTCTATCTCCCATGTCACTTACTTGACCTCTTCTTCTATTTAAATCTCCAACAATATCACCCATATTTTCTTCAGGAGTAATTACCTCAAGTTTCATGATAGGTTCCATTATTACAGCTTTTGCAGCTTTTGCACAGTTTTTAAATCCTAACTTGGCTGCCAATTCGAAAGATAATTGATCCGAATCCACATCGTGATAAGAACCATCTTTTAAGGTCACTTTCATAGCATCGATTTCGTAACCTGCTAAAGGTCCGTTTACCATTGCCATTTTAAATCCTTTTTCTATTGAAGGTATAAATTCTTTTGGAACATTACCACCTTTAATAACAGATTGGAATTGAAGACCTACTTCACCTTCATCAGCTGGTTCAACTGTAAATACGATATCGGCAAATTTACCACGACCACCAGATTGTTTCTTATAAACTTCTCTGTGATCAGCAGCTTGTGTAATCGCTTCTTTATATTCTACTTGAGGTTGACCTTGATTAACCTCTACCTTAAATTCACGTTTTAAACGATCTACAATCACATCTAAGTGAAGCTCACCCATTCCAGAAATAATAGTCTGTCCTGAAGCCTCATCTGAACGTACTGTAAATGTAGGATCTTCTTCAGCTAATTTAGCTAAGCCCATTCCTAATTTATCTACATCTGCTTTAGTTTTAGGCTCAACCGCAATACCAATTACTGGATCAGGGAAGTCCATAGATTCTAAAACAATAGGATGCTTTTCAGCTGAAAGTGTATCTCCTGTTTTAATAGATTTAAATCCAACAGCAGCTCCAATATCTCCAGCTTCAATATAATCAATTGCATTTTGCTTGTTAGCATGCATTTGGTAAATACGAGAAATACGTTCTTTTTTACCTGAACGGTTATTTAACACATAAGACCCTGCATCTAAACGACCAGAATATGCTCTAAAGAATGCTAAACGCCCTACAAAAGGATCCGTTGCAATTTTAAATGCTAAAGCAGCAAAAGGTTCCTTTACATCTGGTTTACGCAATTCTTCTTTTTCTGTATCTGGGTTAACACCTACAATACCTTCCTTATCCATTGGAGAAGGTAAGTAACGACAAACAGCATCTAATAAGAATTGTACGCCTTTATTTTTGAATGCAGAACCACAAATCATTGGGATGATAGCCATATCCATTACAGCAGCTCTAAGTGCAGCGTGCACTTCATCTTCTGTAATAGAATCTTCATCTTCCATGAATTTTTCTAGTAAATCTTCATCATAACTTGCTACTTCTTCAATTAGATTAGCACGTAAAGCTCTTGCTTCTTCTTTAAGCTCTTCAGGAATATCAACAACATCAAATGTTGCTCCCATACCTTCTTCATGCCATACAATAGCTCTATTCTTAACTAAATCTACAATGCCTTTAAAGTTTTCTTCGTCACCAATATTTAAAACAATAGGCACTGCATTAGAACCTAACATTTCTTTTACTTGACCACAAACCATCATAAAATCAGAACCTTGACGGTCCATTTTATTTACGAAACCAATTCTTGGCACTTTATAGTTATCTGCTAATCTCCAGTTAGTTTCAGATTGTGGCTCAACACCATCAACGGCACTAAATAAAAACACTAAACCATCCAATACACGTAATGAACGGTTTACTTCAACCGTAAAATCTACGTGACCTGGTGTGTCAATTATATTAAAGTGATAACCTTTAGCATCTGCAGTAGGCTCTCCATTTTCTGTTGGGAAAGACCACTCACAAGTTGTAGCGGCCGAAGTAATTGTAATACCTCTTTCTTGTTCTTGCTCCATCCAGTCCATTGTCGCAGCACCATCATGTACCTCTCCAATTTTGTGTGAAACACCTGTATAATACAGAATACGTTCTGTAGTCGTAGTTTTTCCTGCATCAATATGTGCAGCAATCCCTATATTTCTTGTTAATTTTAAATCTCTTGCCATGTCTTAAAATCTAAAGTGAGAGAATGCTTTATTAGCTTCTGCCATTTTATGAGTATCTACTCTTTTCTTAACCGCTGCACCTTCTTCTTTAGCTGCTGCTAAAACCTCTGAAGCTAAACGCAATGCCATTGATTTTTCGTTTCTTTTACGAGAATAGCTTATTAACCATTTCATGGCTGTTGAAACTTTTCTGTCTGGACGAATTTGCATTGGAATTTGAAATGTTGCTCCACCAACTCTACGACTACGTACTTCTACGTGAGGCATAACGTTAGATAACGCATCTTTCCATATCTCTAAGGCTGTTTTTTCCTCATCTGTTTTTTTTGACTCTACAATGTCAATAGCATCATAGAATACTTTAAAAGCGATAGACTTTTTACCGTCCCACATCATCATATTAACGAAACGAGTTACTAGCTGGTCGTTAAAACGTGGATCTGGTAAAAGTGGCCTCTTTTTTGCTGCTCTTTTTCTCATGTCTTCTTTTTGAGTTAATTAGTTATTAGTCTTTAGCTATTGGCTATTCGTTTTTCAACTTCAAACCCCTACCCTCTAACTTTTAACTTTGTTTTACTTCTTAGGGCGTTTAGCACCATACTTAGATCTACGTTGCGTTCTACCCGAAACACCTGCGGTGTCTAAAGCACCACGTACAATGTGATATCTAACTCCTGGCAAATCTTTTACCCTTCCACCTCTAACCAATACTATCGAGTGCTCTTGTAGATTATGTCCTTCTCCACCAATGTATGCATTAACCTCGTTACCGTTTGTTAAACGAACCCTTGCTACCTTACGCATTGCTGAGTTAGGTTTTTTTGGAGTTGTTGTATAAACACGAGTACACACACCACGTCTTTGCGGACAAGAATCTAAAGCAGCCGATTTACTCTTCTTGGTTATTTTGGCTCTTCCTATTCTTACTAATTGTGAAATTGTTGGCATATATATTATATATAAATTTAATAATCCTCTTTTAAGAGGGCTGCAAAGGTATAAATTAAAATCAATTATTCAAACCCTAAATCATTAATTTTTAAGAGTTTTTAAAAATTATTTTATGCTCTATATTATAAGTCTGCTTTTTCCGTTAGATTTACACAAAAAAATCAGTAAAATTTAAACGTGCTAAGAACTTCGATTTTAATCTTTTTATTTAGTATCATTTCTCTCCTTTGTTCTTCAGCGATGTTTGGACAAAGCTTACATTTAAAAATTACTGGAAATAATGAATTTGAAACTAATGCCATAGATTCTTTAAACTACTCTAAAACACACAAAGATTACAATGCTGTTACAAATGAAATAGATTCCATTCAAAAATCACTTTCTAAATTAGGCTATATTGAAAATGAATTAAAAAAAATAAAAAAAATAAATGATTCAATTTACACCGCATCAATTCATTTAAAAAACAAATACAAAACCATATACGTATATTATAACAAAGACGACATAGAAACATCTACACTAAATCATATTTCTAAAAGGATTTTTGATACTTATTTTGAATTGGATTTTACAACATTAGAATATGCGTTGGATTATATTAATTCTAAAATTTCTGAAAAAGGATTTCCATTTTCTAAACTATACTTATCTGATATTAAAATTAAGGATTCAATACATTTAAAAGCAAGTTTAATAATTGAATCTAAAAAACAAAAAAGAATTATTAATGATATTGTTATTAAAGGTTATGAAAAATTCCCTAAATCATATCTCAAGCATTTTCTTAAAATAAAAAAATCTCAAGTTTTCGATTTAAAAACCATTAGAAAAAAAACAGAAGAATTAAATAATTTGAGATTTGCTAGTGAAATAAAATCACCAGAAGTTTTATTTTCCAAGGACTCTACAACACTTTACCTGTATATTAATAAAACAAAAAGCAATGCTTTTGATGGTTTTTTAGGGTTTGGCTCAAACGAAGACACTAATGAATTAGAGTTTGATGGTTACCTAAACTTGAATCTTACCAATAATTTAAATTTTGGTGAATCTTTTAGACTTTTATATAAGAGTGATGAAAACGACCAAAAAACGTTCGAGGTTAACACATCAATACCTTATATATTTAAAACGCCTGTGGGACTTGATTTGCTTTTACGCATTTTTAAAAGAGACTCATCGTTTACAACCATTAACCAATCTGTTAAATTAAACTACCAAATTAACTCAAAACATAAAGTATATACAGGGATTACATCAACTGAATCAAACAATCTTTTAGAAGAAAACACATCACAATCTATAGCTGACTATAAAACTCAATATTACAATCTGGGCTATCAGTTTTTAAAACCTCAATTAAGCAATTTACTATTCCCTATTAAATCGAAAGCGTATTTAGAAACCAACTTTGGAAAAAGGAAAACATCTATAGATTCAGAAAAACAATCACAATTTACAATTGATGCTTTTGATATTATAAACCTAAACAACAAAAACAGTTTTTACTTGCGAACTAATGGCTCATATTTAATTTCAGATACTTATTTTGAAAATGAGTTACTGCGCTTTGGCGGCATAAACTCCATAAGAGGCTTTGAAGAGAACAGCCTTTTTGCATCATTATACGGACTTATAAATACAGAATATAGATATAAACTCAATAATTCAATATACGTTCACACCATATTTGATGCTGCGTATTTTGAGAATGATGTCTCCAAAACCAAAGAAAAACTTTTTAGTTATGGCTTTGGGTTTGGTATATTAACTAAAACTGGCTTATTAAAATTTAACTACGCCAATGGCAAAAATGAGAATTCAAGATTTAAACTATCCAATTCTAAAATACACCTTAGTTTAATAGCTAGTTTTTGACCTGAATTTATCAAATTGACAAAACTTTAACTAAATTATTAAATTTTAACTAACATTTATTGTTTTATTAACTTTTATTTGTGATTTTTGAGTTGACTAATTCAAATATTTACAAAAATGAAAACAAAATTTATTAGAATTCTAACACTGCTACTAGTGTTTGTAGTACAACTCACATTCGCACAAGAAAGGACAATTTCAGGTATGGTAACGGACGTTTCTGGCCTACCACTACCGGGAACTACAGTTTTAGTTAAAGGAACATCTTCTGGCACATCATCAGATTTTGATGGCAAATATGCAATATCAGCTAGCAAAGGAGCTACTCTTGTCTTTAGTTTTGTAGGGTATGAAACTCAGGAAGTCATAGTTGGTGCATCAGATACTATAAACCTAACAATGACTGAAGATACTGAGTCTTTAGAAGAAGTAGTAGTTACTGGTAGTGCAACTGGAAAATCTATTAAAGAACTTAGTTTTGCTATTGGACAAGTAAAAGATGAATTATTAGAAAACGTACCTGCAGTTTCTGCTGCTCAAGCATTACAAGGAAAAATATCAGGGTTATCAATTGCTAATCCTGGAGGTCAACCGGGTAGTGACGTATCGATTCAGCTAAGAACTGCAAATTCTCTATCCACAGGTCAACAACCTTTAATTATAGTTGATGGTGTGATTATAGAAGGTGGTTTAGCTGATATAAACACCGAAGATGTTGATAGGATTGAAGTAGCAAAAGGAGCTGCAGGCGCATCTTTGTATGGTTCTAGAGCAGCAAATGGTGTAATTCAAATATTTACAAAAAGAGGAAAAAATAATGAGAAAATTAATGTTACATATAGAAGTGAAATTGGTTTCAAAGAAATTACTTCCGAATATGATTTAGCAACTAGACATAGGTTTAAATTAACTGCGGATGGGAGTGCTTTTGACTTAACATCTGGATCTAGAGAGGTTGATGCAGATGGTATTAGTGATAACCCCTACCCTGGAATTAATTATAATTATCAAGATGAAATCTTCACAAGAGGGATTTTTAACACCCATTATGCATCATTAGTTGGTGGTAATGATAAGGCCAAGTTTCTATTCTCTTATCAAAGATTAAGTGATGAAGGTATATTTGCACAGGTAGATGATTACAGAAGAGATAATTACAGACTTAATTTAGATACAAAAATATCTGAAAAATTAAAAGTAAAAACATCATTATTTTATAGTAATTCCAATAGAGATGCCGCTATTAATTCTGGTACAACAGCAGGCATACTATTTCCTGCTCTAATAACCGAGCCAATTTATGATTGGAATGCTCCAAACGAAGAAGATGGAACACCATTTAATTTTGATAGTAATACATTTGATCCTAATATATTTAATCCACTTTACACTTTAGCAAATAATGATAGAACGGAAAAACGTAATAGAGTATTAGGAAATATTGGTTTAGAATACGATATGACAGAATGGTTAGAAGTTAGTGGCTCTTATTCATTTGATTATGAAAACAACACATTTGAAGATTATTTATCTAAAAGTCATTTATCGCCAGCTCCATTAGCGCAAGCTCAAAATAGCGGATTTATACAACGCTCTAATTTTAGTGGTAGATCACAAAATATAAGATTTAACACTCTGTTTCATGATTCTTTTGGGACAAATAACGACTTTGATTTAAACTTTAGATTAAGTTATTTACATGAACGCTACAATAATGATTTTGATAACGCCGAAGGCTTCAACCTTTCTGTTACAGGAATCCGTTCTCTAGACAATATACAAGACAGACCAAGTGTCTCTTCTGCTTCTCAAGAAATAATAACAGATAGTTATTTTGCTGTCGCTGATATCGATTATCAAGATAAGTATATATTTAGTGGCGTTATAAGAAGAGAAGGATCTTCTTTATTTGGACCTAACGAAAGATGGGCTAATTACTACAGAGCAAGTTTGGCTTACAGATTGACTGAAGACATAGACATACCAGGTGTTCAAGAATTCAAACTTAGAGCCTCTTATGGTACTGCCGGCATCAGACCAACTTATGAAATGCGTTTTGAAACATTTAACTTGCAAAATGGGTCTGCTACAAAGTCTACCATCGGAAATAACGATTTAAAACCTGCGGTAACTGGCGAATTAGAATTAGGGGTCAACGTTAATTTCCTTGACCGTTTTTCGTTTGAATTCAATTACGTTAAAGCAATAACTGATGACCAAATTCTTAGAGTCCCTCTTTCTGCTGCTACTGGTGTTCCTGCACAATGGAGAAATGCTGGAGAAATTGATGCCACTACATATGAAGCTTCTTTGACTGCAAATATTATTAACAATGATAATTTTTCTTGGGACTTAGGTATTGTATGGGATAAGTCTACTCAAAAAATTAGTCGCTTAGATGTTCCTTCTTACTTAACTGGCCCAGGAACTCAAGAGAGTACTATATTCAGAATTGAAGAAGGTCAAAATTTTGGTGTGATGTATGGAAATGATTTGATAAGAAATTTATCAGATCTTCCTGCTGGATTAAATCCTAACGACTTTTCTGTAAATAGCGCTGGATATGTAGTCGATACTGCTACTGGTGAAACAACAGTTAAAAGAACTGACGCTTCTGGAAACCAATCATTTGTAATAGGAGATATCACGCCAGATTTTAGAATGGGCATTAATACAACTTTAAAATATAAAAACTTAACATTATATACTTTGTGGGATTGGAAACAAGGCGGCGATGTTTACAATAAGACTAAACAATGGTTATATAGAGATGGCCGACATAAAGACATAACTGATCAAGGGTTGCCTTATAATTTTTATCAAGGCTTATATAATGTTAACCTACCAAGCTCTGCATTTGTAGAAGATGCATCATTTGTAAAACTAAGAGAATTATCATTTTTCTACGACTTAAAAGGTAAAAGTTTAGGCAAATTGGGTGATTTTTTCGAAAGTATTCGTTTAGGCATTGTTGGTAGAAATTTATTAGTATTTACAGACTACTCAGGTTTTGACCCAGAAATTACTCATCAATCTGAAAATAACCGTGCCGACTTAACATCTAGAACTACAAATGGTATCGGCAGTGATGCAAATACACCTGGTGGAGATCCTAACGTCTTTAAAATTGATAATTTTCCTTACCCTACAACAAGAACGTATAGTTTTACGGCACAATTTAAATTTTAAAAAAAAGATCATGAAAAAATTAAATTTTATAATAAATATAATATCATGTATGATAATCATCGTTACTACATCATGTAGCGATGATATTGACAGAGTAGAAAATCTTAATAACCCTAATAGCGAACAAGTGTTAGCAAAAGGATCAGATCTTATCTCCGTAACAG
Organism: uncultured Algibacter sp.; assembly: GCA_947499935.1. Taxonomy (GTDB): domain Bacteria; phylum Bacteroidota; class Bacteroidia; order Flavobacteriales; family Flavobacteriaceae; genus CANMQH01. The sequence goes on from CANMQH010000018.1 coordinate 50,253, forward strand.
GAGGTGGTTTTGTATCATGGTGGCAAGCTAACAACAGGGATTTATATCCTGCACTAGCTGTAGCTGGTGATATTGCTACATGCTCATGGGGTAATTTTGGAATGCGAGTATTATCTGCCGAACCCCGAAACCCAATAACCAATACATCGTCATGGTCAGACAGAACAGTTATAGAACAACCATGGCAAGGCAATTATTCTGCAATTTCTTCTGCTAATGATGTTATTGGAGCAATCAATAACAAAGGCATAACTTGGATTGTTGACGGTGAAGACAGAACACCTATAGTTTCTGCTGCAACTCATTTTCTTAGAGGTTTAGGCTACGGCTATCTTGGATTACTCTTCGAAAAAGGTTTTTTAGTTGATGAAAATACTGATTTAAGTCAAAAGCTTTCTTTTGTTGATTATACAATGTTAATTAATCAAGCTATTACTGACTTAGACAAAGCTATAGAAATTGCTAATGCGAATTCTATATTAATTCCAGGTAATATTATTAATGAAGTTCCATTATCTAGTGCAGATTTAATAAAGCTTTGCAACTCATATAAAGCTAGATTCATTGTTCAATCCGCTAGAAGCTTAACAGAAACTAATGCTATAGATTGGGATAACATTAAGACATTAACAGAAAACGGAATAACAGAAGATTTTGGTCCTACAGGAGATAATGGCATTAGCTGGTGGACAAATGCGACAGTACTTATGGATTCTGAAAATGGTTTTGGAGCTTTTGGAGCTAGGTTAGATATGCGAATTGTAAATTTATTAGACCCAAGCCAACCTGTTTTCTTCCCAGCAGGTAATGGCTCTACATTACCCAACCCTGAGATAACAACTAGTGACGACAGAATTGGTAATGGAAAAGATTTCGAATTTAGACAAGATATTCTTTTTAGATCAGAAAGAGGTCGTTTTCATTTCTCTCACTATTTCCATACACGCAATTTGAATGACACTAATTTTTCTGATGGAGGAGATAGTAAGCAAATTAAAACCTTTTTATTGGAAGACAATAGGTTACTTATGGCTGAGGCTAAAGCAAGAGGAACGGATTTACCTGGTGCTATTGCAGATATAAATGAAAGTTCTAGAGTCACACGAGGTAACTTGGCGCCTTTACCTACTAATACATCCCAAACTGAAGTCTTAGATGCTATTTTCTATGAGCGTTATATTGAATTATATAATACAGCAGTTGGTAGTGGTTATTTTGATAGACGAAGAATAGACCAATTACAAATAGGAACTTTTAGTCATTTCCCTGTTCCTGCTACAGAATTAGAAGTTATCGAAGAAGACATATATACCCTAGGAGGTGTTAATCAAGACCCTACAGGTTTAATACCTCATAACGATATTTCTCAATCTTCAGAAAGAACGGATGATACAAATATTCCAACGTTTAATTAAAAAAACATTTTAAGTCATTCTATAGCAAGATGACAGATTCTTAATAAATATACCTAGTAAGACGGCCGTTTAAAATTATTTTAAACGGCCTTTATGTTGGTTAAAAGTGTTTTAATTTGAATATAATTTAGCCTTGATTAAAAATTTTAACCATTATTTATTGTTTTATTAACTAATTATTATGATTTTTGACATTGACTAATTCAAATAATTATAAAATGAAAACAAAGTTTAGTGGAATTCTAACGCTACTACTAGCGTTTGTCGTGCAACTAACGTTCGCACAAGAAAAGGCAATTTCAGGTACGGTAACAGATGCTTCTGGTTTACCGCTCCCAGGAACAACTGTCTTAATTAAAGGTACATCTTCTGGTACATCATCAGATTTTGATGGTAAATATGCAATCTCAACTTCTCAAGGAGCTACTCTTGTTTTTAGCTTTGTTGGCTATGAAACGCAAGAGATTCTAATTGGTTCTTCAGATGTTATTAATGTAACAATGGTTGATGATGCCGAATCACTAGAAGAAGTTGTAGTAACAGCTTTAGGTATAGAACGTAATGCTAAATCTTTAGGTTATGGAGTTACTACTATCAAATCTGAAGATTTAAACGAAGTACGAGAAACTAATGTGCTAGCTGCCTTAAATGGAAAGTCATCAGGTATACTTGTAACAAATCAAAGTGGAAATGTTGGTGGATCAACTAGAATATTAATTAGAGGTAACTCAAGTTTATCTGGAACTGTTCAACCATTGTTTGTTGTTGATGGTGTTCCAATATCTAATGCAAATACTTCAACATTTACTGATAGAATAACAGGTGGATTTGATTTTGGAAATAGAGGGCAAGATATAAACCCCGATGATATTGATACGGTAACAATACTAAAAGGCGCCTCTGCAGCTGCTTTATATGGCTCAAGAGCATCAGGAGGTGTTATAATTATAACAACCAAAAGAGGTAAGCAAGGTCAAAAAGCTAATATTAGCTTTTCAACAACTTTTAGATTTGATAATCCATTAAAGCTCCCTGATTTCCAAAATGAATATATCTCTGGTGATGATGGTGAATATGATTTTGATCCTGCCTTAGGTCCTAATGGCCAAGTAACTTCTGGATGGGGACCAAATATAAATACACTAAATGGCGTAACTCATACTGATGCTTTTGGAAATGAAAATACTCCTTTCCGTATTTTTAAAAATGGCGTTGAAGATTTTTGGCAAAATGCTCATACATCTATTAATAGTTTAAGCGTTTCTGGTGCTGCTGATAACGGAGATGACTATAGATTAAGTTTATCCTATACAGATCAAAAAGGTTTAGTACCAACTTCTGGATTAAATAGAACAAATTTAGGTTTTAACGCTGGAAAAACACTTAGCGATAAATTAAAATCAAGATTTGGTATAAATTATGTTCGTACTAATACTGTAGGTACAGCGGCTGGTGGCGCAAATGACCCTAACGTATTAACAACTATAGTTAACTTATTACCAAGAAATATTGACTTTACTCCTTTTGATCAAGATGTAGATGAATTTGGAAACCAAATAAATGATCCTGGTGGACAAACTAACAACCCATATTTCATTGCTAGACAAAATGCTCCTAAAGTTAGTGTACAACGTTTTTTTGGAAATGCATCTTTACAATGGTTAGCTTTTAAAGATTTTGATATATTAGGTAGAGCTGGTTATGATACTTTTACTGATACTAGATTTTTGCAAAATAGCATTGGAACTGTAGGTAGAGAGACTGGAGGCTTTACTGACGATTTTATTAATCAAAGAGAATTAACTTTAGATTTAATAGCGACTTACAACAAAGACATAAATGATGATTTTAATATAACCACTAGGGCAGGTATGCAATGGAACGAAAGAGTTTTTGAAAGACTTAGAAATACTGCTACAGTATTAACTGTTCCTGAGTTATTTGATCCTGGTAATGCTGAAGCTAATACCTTGTTTAAAGATTTTCGTCAAAGAAGAATTTTAGGTGTCTTTGGAGATTTAACCGTAGACTACAAAAACTGGTTAATATTAAATGCCACAGGCAGAAATGATTTCTCTTCTACTTTACCTGTAGATGCAAACAGTTTCTTTTACCCGTCTGTATCATTGAGTTGGATATTTACAGATGCTCTTAACATAGAAAGTAATGTTTTAACTTATGGTAAACTAAGAGGTAGTTGGGCAGAAGTAGGTTCTGATACAAATTCTTTCTTATTAGATTTCACATTTAATCCAGATACAGCTTTCTTTGGACAGTTTGGAACAGATGGAACATTCCCTTTTGACGGGCAATTAGCATTTAATTCTGATGCGTCTTTAACAAATCCAGCTTTGAAACCTTCTATACAACAAAATTTTGAAATAGGTACAGAACTTGGATTCTTAAAAAATCGAATTTTTGTAGATCTTACTTATTATAAAAATAATACAACAGATGATATTATTTTTGTACCAACTCCACAAACATCCGGTTTTTCATCTTTCTTGACAAATGTTGCAGAGGTAAGTAATGAAGGTATAGAACTTCAAATAAATGCAAAAGTAATAAGAGCTGGTAATTTTAGTTGGGATATTGACTACAACTTCACAAAAAATGAATTTAGAGTTGAAGATTTAGGAGATATTCCTTCGTTAAATTTAGCAACTGAATTTAATGGGCTTGGTGTTAGAGCTGTAGAAGGTAAAGAACTTCAACTATTTGGCAGAAGATGGGCAAGAGCTCAAGATGCTGATGGCAATGATATTGAAAATCAAATTTTAGTTGATGAAGATGGTATTAGATTAGATGGTAATCAAGAAAATTTAGGAAATATAGCTCCAGATTTTACTATGGGACTTACCTCCACTTTTAAATATAAAGGATGGAGATTATCTACAACTTTTGATTACAGAGAAGGTGGAAAAGTATTTTCTAATACTGTAGGTGCTTTAAGAAGAGCTGGTTTGGCAGCTGAAACTGGAGGGGATAGAACTAATTTATTTGTTGATCCAAATACTTTTACGCAACCTGGTGGACCAGGAACGGAAGTAATACCCAATACAACACCTATATCATCAGTTCAGGACTACTGGGGTGGTTTTGCCAGTGCAGGAACAGTAGAAGGTAATGTTTTTGATGCTACTTTTATTAAATGGAGAGAATTAAGCTTAACTTATACATTTCCATCTAGTATCATAGATAGAACTCCCTTTAAATCTTTACAAATTGGTGCACAAGCACGTAATCTAGCTATTTTTAATAGCGATGTACCTCATATTGATCCAGAATCAGGATTAGGAGGATCAGGAAGCCAGTTAGATGGCATTGAAAGAGGAGGTATTCCATCTACTTCAAGCTACGGATTTAACTTAATTGCAAACTTTTAAAACATGAAAAATATATTAATAAAACAAATCGGTTTAATCTTACTTTTAGTAATAGCATTAAACAGTTGTGAAGATTCAATTGAAGGTATAAATCAAGATCCTTTAGCAGCAATCAATATCGACCCCGCTCTATTATTTCCGCAAGTTATAGTATCTGGAATATCTCAGCCAAGAACAGTTGAAGGAAATGCTGTTAATATGATTGCTCAACAATGGTCTTCAATAGTAGGTTTTGGAGTTTTTATAAACCCTGAGCGCTATATTATTAGCCCAAATACAACCAATAATTTATGGATTGGTAACTATACAACAGGATTGCGTAATTTACAACAAGTTCGTGCATTAACGGAGAGGGATAATCCATCGGCTATCAATATCATTGGACAAGCTAAGATATTAGAAGCATTTATATATCTTAATACAACATTATTCTTTGAAGATATTCCATTTAATGAAGCAATACAAGTTCAAACATTTCCAAATCCAAATTTTGATACCCAAGAGACAGTTCTTAGAGCACTTCCAGATTTAATAGACGAAGGATTAGAAGCACTTGCTACTCCTACAGATATAGTTGAAGGTGGTGACTTAATATATGGTGGTGATAGAGAGAACTGGATTAGATTTGGTAATTCATTAAAACTAAAAATCTTAATGCTTATTGCTAATGTTGATTCTGCATCTGTTCAAGCAGCAATTCAATCAACAGCTAATCAACCATTAATATCAACTCCTAGTCAGGTTGCTAAATTAGATTATACACTTGAGCCAGAAAACGGTAATGGTATCTGGAAATTATTACGTGATTTTAATGGTTCTGAAAATGATTTTTGGGGTGGAGGAGCTGCGTTATTGGATATTATGAATGCAAATAACGATCCACGAAGAGCTACCTATTTTGATGATGTAGATGGAGCATATGTACCACAACTTCAAGGTGAGACTGGTCGTACAGGTTTTTCTCCTGTTAGTTTGAACATCATTAGACCAGAAATGCCAGATATATATGCATCTGCTGCTGAGACTAACTTTTACTTAGCAGAAGCCGCTCTTAAAGGTTGGATTTCTGGTGATGCAAATACATTCTATGTAGCTGGAATTCAAGCTTCTTTAGATTTTTATGATGGTATACCAGGTGAGATTTCTGCAAGTGACAAAACTATGTATCTTTCTTCTCCTAGAGGAACAATAACAGGTGACTCAGAAGCTGATGCTCTTAGAAAAATTCATGAAGAGATTTATATTTCAAATTTCACAAGAGGTCTTGAAGCATGGACTAATTGGAGAAGAAATAAAGTTCCTAATTTTGAAATACCAGAAGGATCAATTCTTGGGGATGAAAATATCAGAAGGTATAATGTGCCATTAAGTGAGTTAACTACTAATCCAAACGCACCACAATCATTACCGGCTTTAGATGTTCCAATGTGGTTTGAAAACGAATAATTTCGTATTAACTATTTATTATTAATTTTAAATCTCCAAGAGTTTATTCTTTTGGAGATTTTGTTTTAAATAATCTTATGTATTTTGTTTTATATTCATTTACGCTGAACATAACATTATTTCTTAGACAATAAAATATTCTAATAAAGCAAAGGATGTCTCATTGGTTTTTTTATACCTTTACCTCCCATGGAAAACCAAACACAAATATTCGGTATAAGAGCTATTTTAGAAGCCATTAACGCTGGAGAAACTATAGACAAAGTATTTCTTCAAAAAGGGTTAAACGGCGATTTATACAGCGAATTAGAATCCCTAGTCAATAAAAAGTCAATCAACAAATCTTACGTACCTATTGAGAAACTAAATAGGCTTACTAATAAAAATCACCAAGGCGCAGTGGCTCAAATATCACCTATAGCGTTTCATGATATGGAAACCTTGGTTTTAGACGTTATAGAATCTGGCAAAACACCGCTTTTTTTATTACTTGATCAATTAAGCGATGTACGTAATTTTGGGGCTATTATTCGTACAGCCGAATGTACTGGAGTACACGGTATCATTGTTCAGAAAAAAGGTGGAGCTCCCGTAAATGGAGATACTATTAAAACAAGTGCAGGTGCTGTTTTTAAAATCCCTATTTGTAAAGTAGATCATATTAAAGATGCCGTTTTTTTTATGCAAGCTTCTGGTGTAAAAGTAATAGCAGCCACCGAAAAAACGGATAACACAGTATACGATGTCTCTTTTACTGAGCCTACCGCTATAGTCATGGGTTCGGAAGGGCGCGGCATTAACCCTTCTATTTTAAAAGTTTCTGACATGCGTGCCAAATTACCTTTGTTAGGAGATATTGAGTCTTTAAATGTCTCTGTAGCTTGTGGTGCTTTTTTATATGAAGCCGTTAGACAGCGAATAAAACAACAATAAATTTAGAAGTAGATTAAGATTATTCTTTATCTTCTATCGTGTCTTTATAAATATAATTTACGTGAAGTTGCTCTGCCTCTACTTCAGCCTCAACAGTTTCAATAAAATTTCCATTTTCATCAAAATGCTTTAAAAAAGGATCATCATCTTCATTAAAATTTTCTTGTTCCCATATATACTTTTTAGGTTTTGCAATTTCTTGTCTAAAGATTAAAGCAAACAACAAACCACTTATTAATCCAGACAAGTGACCTTCCCAAGAAATGCCTTGTTCTAAAGGTAAAGTGTACCAAATCATACTGCCATATAAAAAAACAACTAATAATGATAACGCTATAAGCCTATAATGCTTAGCAAAGACACCTTTAAAAAACGTAAAACTTACTAATACATAAATAAGTCCGCTTGCTCCAATATGCAAAGAAGACCTACCAATGCACCATGTTAAAAAGCCTGATAAAAGGATTCCTAAAAAAAGAACTTTCCAGGCTATGGGTCTATAGAAATAAAATAACGCTACAGATAGTACAAATAGCGGAGCCGTATTATGATAAATATGTTGAATATCACCATGTATAAATGGACTTAAAAAAACACCTCTTAACCCCTTAAATGTTTGGGGATAAACACCATATTTACTAAAATTATAACCAAAACGGACTTCAAACCAAAACACAAACCAAATGGCCAATACAAAAAATACAGGGTATGCTATAACGCCTGTAGAAAATTTAAAATGTTCTTGTGTTTTCATTAAAGCCAATATAACAAATAGCTAACCACTTTTTGGTTAGGTGCTAAATTGGCAGTTAAGATCTAGAGCACAGCGTAAAATAATGACCATATATTCATTAAATTCTTTTAAAAGATTTTAGTGTTCGCAAAAATAAAAACTTTAATTTTACATGCATGAACGTAAACGAGCCTTTAGCTGAACGTTTAAGACCTAAAACCTTAGACGATTATGTTAGCCAAACACACTTGGTTGGCAAAGGTGGTGCATTAACACAACATATAAAACAAGGCTTAATACCTTCCATGATATTTTGGGGTCCACCTGGTACAGGTAAAACTACATTAGCCAATATTATAGCAACAACTTCGGGCAGACCATTTTACACACTAAGCGCTATAAACTCTGGAGTTAAAGATATTAGAGATGTTATAGATAAGGCTAAACAAAGTGGTGGTTTATTTACCACCAAGAATCCAATTTTGTTTATTGATGAAATCCATAGATTTAGTAAATCGCAACAAGACTCATTATTACAAGCTGTAGAAAAAGGCTGGATAACACTTATTGGAGCAACAACAGAAAACCCGAGTTTTGAAGTTATTTCTGCACTTCTTTCTCGTTGCCAAGTCTACATATTAAATGCCTTTAATAAAGTGGATTTAGAAACACTTTTAAAACGCGCCATTACAGACGATGTATACCTTTCTAAAAAGCAAATTACACTAAAAGAAACCCATGCATTATTAAGATTATCTGGTGGAGATGCCAGAAAATTATTAAATATTTTTGAGTTAATTGTTAATTCGTATAACTCTGAAACCATCGAAATTACCGATGAATCCGTACTGCAAAAAATACAAAACAATACGGTGCACTACGACAAAAGCGGTGAGCAACATTACGATATTATTTCGGCCTTTATAAAATCCATTCGTGGTAGCGACCCAAATGCTGCCGTTTATTGGTTAGCTAGAATGATAGAAGGTGGAGAAGATGTGAAATTTATTGCCAGACGCCTTCTTATTTTAGCAAGCGAAGATATTGGCAATGCCAACCCTACAGCGTTAATTATGGCCAATAATACGTTTCAAGCGGTATCTACCATTGGCTATCCAGAATCCAGAATCATACTCAGTCAATGCGCCACTTATTTAGCCTGCTCACCTAAAAGCAATGCGGCATACATGGCCATAGGTCAAGCACAACAGATCGTTAAAGAAACAGGCAACCTAAGCGTACCTTTAGAAATTAGGAATGCGCCAACCAAACTCATGAAAGAACTCGGTTATGGAGATAATTACAAATATGCTCATAATTACGACCTTAATTTTGCAAATCAAGAATTTTTACCGCAAGACATAAAAAATACTAAATTTTATGATCCTGGTAATAATACTAGAGAACAGGCACATCGAGAATTTTTAAAGCATCGCTGGAAAGATAAATATAACTATTAATTTTTAGCGTTACCCAAAGGGCAAGCTTTATTCGTTGATTTCTATTTCAAATATTGACCCATCAATATAAATATTTCACTACGCGTTACCTCCTTACATCGGGGAGCTTAAACTTACAGCTCAAATCTCACTAGTTCTAGAACTTTATATTTAAGGCCTCTTGCTTTAAAGTATCACCAGAATAATACTCCAATACCCAATCGTTACCATTTTTATATATAATAGCATTTTTGTTTTCAACCAAATATGTATCAGCTAAACCTGTGCTTTTTATTCTATAAAGCACTTTGGGAGAACTATCTACTAATTGGAATCCATTTGAAATAGCTTGAGCATACAATACACTAGATAGAGCCTCAGTAGTTTTAATCGGTTCTTGCGCTACTGTTTTAGTTGATATTACTTTTGTTTCAGTATTGACAACTTTACTTGCTTTCTCCTTTTTTAAATTTTGTATTTCTTCTTTTAACGCTTTAATCTCGTTTGTAACCTCTCCGCCATTATTAACTGCTATCTGAGGTGCTGCAGGTGTTGCTATGGATGTAATCGCTGTACTTGGCTCATATTTATAATTAAGCGCTTCAACAGACTTAAAAGCATCTCGCAAAGCTAGATTATATGCCGTTTTATATTCTTTCTCTCTACTTTCCCCCTCTTTAGATGTAAAAACTAGTTTATCATTACAATCATGAAGTTGTATGGATAACTTTGTTTTAAACAATCCAGATCCTTTAACAACATTAGAACGTAGAGCTAAGCATCTATTTCTTGCTAAATCTTCTGGGTATTCCGAACCTTCCATTACGGTTTCAAACCCGTACTTGCTAAATAAAAACTTAGTTAATGCATTTATTTGATACTTGTTTTTCTCCTTTAAAAAATCAAATTTATGGGGTACTATAACATACTTATATTGATTTAAATTTGATTGAGAGAATATAGATGTTACAACGAAACAGGCTATAAATAGTGTAAAAAACTTAGTCTTCATTTTTATTAAATATATAATTAAATCCTAATTGTAAAGATACGCTTTGTGCATTATATATGTTTTTATATTGCAAAAAATTATCGGCAGCAACATAAAAATTAACACCACCAACGTGGGCAGATAAACCTAACCCAATATTATTGAAAGAATAGGAATCTATAGTGTATGTCATTTTAGCACGTAAGCCTTTAAACAAGCGTCTATAATAATATGCCGTTAATGCCAATTGCGGGCTTTTAGGCCTTTTTATTGCATATAATTGAGCACCAACAGCGTTTAAGTAACCTGTTTCGTCTTTTATACAATTACAATCTTTGGTTCTTTTTTTTCCAAAAGCATAATTTAACGATGCATTAAATTTTACGGGACGCCAAGTTACATAGCGACTTGTAGTGGTATCCGCTTCAAATAAATCTTCAAATTCTTCTTCAATATCAGTTAAAAACTCTTCTGCAGATTGACCTTGATCAGATGGCAAAAATAGTGGATCAAACCCCTCAAAAACATATCTGTCTTTTAACTCATAATTCTCTACATCTTTGGTATGATTTATAAAACCTAAATCTAGTACACTAGCATCAAAAGACCACTGGTCGTCTATTTGATATGTAAACCCTAAATCTAATCCTAGCCCAAGATTGCCACCAAACAAAACACGCTTTCTTAATGTCTTTATATCTTCACTAAAATCTGAGTTTTCATCATCCAAAAGGCTCGATATACCAGAGGTATTTACCGCTGCATCAAAATCAAAAATATGGTTATAAATATTATTTTGTCCTGGCACTGTTATAAATCGCCCTTTATTTTTAATAGAGCTAATGTTGGCAATACTTGAATATATTTTACCCCTTAAACCATAAGTGAATTTAGAATTTACTTTTTTGTTATATCCTAAATGAAATACAGAAATAACTTCTGCACTAAAACTTAAATGATCTAATCTAAATGGTCTATTGATATTACTTTCATTCCCTTCCAATCCCAATACAGCAAAATCTCTAGGAAAATAAGCTATAAAATCTAACTCTTGATAGAGGCCAAAGCTTAAATATTCGTTTTTATCATAACTATTTCCAAATGCAAAACCACCCGAAAAAACTTCAAGCTGTTGTGTTACTGTAAAAAAATCTTCGGGTTTAATGGTATTTATGGCTTGCCTAACTTTAATATTAAAATCTACACCATCATCTGCAAATAAATCGAAAGCCGTAACTCCAGAAGTACCTGCATTAATATGTAAATGAGATAATAACGGGATACCAAAATAACCCTTATTATCTACTTTACCTCCTGGGTTTAATAATAATGACTGCGGTATTTCGGAAAAACCATATAGTAACTGTTTATTCTGAGACAAGCATATACTTACCAAAAACAGAAGTAAAAAAGGACTCTTTTTCATGCTTAAGTGTTTACGAGTAAGAAAAACACACCTTTAGATTGCAAATTAATTTCTCCGAGGGAATCTTGAGTTATTGGCTGCCCAGGCAGCATGGTTAATGTAAATATAAGGAATTCAGTGTTTTTTAAATCGACTAAAGCCATGTCTTCAAAAACCTCAGTAAACGTAGTTAATACTGGAACGTTAGATGGTGATGCAGGAACAGTAAATGTTAACGATTGATTTTCTAAACCCATAGCATCTAAGAAATCTACTTGTAAAGAATACCCTCTATTAATACTGTTTGTAAGTTCAAAAATAAGTTCTGCTTTAACCAAATTATCTTGTACAAAATTATTTCCAAACACATCAATACTTACTGTATCTGTAACAATACTTCCTTGAGCTCCTTCATTAAAATCATTAGCCTTACCATTAAAAAAAGCAATACTAGATCCAACTACAGGTTCTATAACTAAATCGTTAGCTTGATCAAAATCTACAGGTTTTGTACAACGGCTACAAAAAACGGCTAAGACTAAAACTAAAAAAAAATATTTTATTTGATGTCCATGCATATGGTTAAAAACGAATGCTTTTAGTTATATATTGCTTTACAGATATGCTTTTAATTGTAATAATGAGCTAATACATTTTACATTCTCCTTTAAAGTTACGGTATTATTATCAAAAAAAATAGCATTCATTCCAACATTTAAAGCCCCAAGAATATCGGCTTCGTAGCTATCGCCTATCATAATACTTTTTCTAAATGTAGTATTAGCCGATTTTAATGCATGATTAAATATTTCTGGATTTGGTTTTTTAATACCTACCATATCTGCATTAGTTATTGTTTTAAAATATTTAATAATGTTAGAATTTGTAAGTTTTTTATTTTGTATATCTTCAAAACCATTACTTATAATGTATAAATTGTATTTAGGTTTTAAATAATCTAAAACGTCTAGTGTGTAATTAAACAAATGATTAAAGGATGTTAAATACACTATGTAATCATCAGATAATTTGTTTATTAATGATTCTGATACATCAAAATTAATGGCTACAAACGCATCATTAAGTCTATTAAAGCGCAAAGCATCTTTCGTGATTTTTTCGTCTCTGTAAAGTTTCCAGTATTTTAAATTTAAGACTTGATAGATTTTTAAAAACGCATTTAAATCGACATCTACGGCATGGGTTTTAAAAATTTTATCGAATGTTAGTGCTGAATTTTTATCAAAATCCCAAAGTGTATGATCTAAATCAAAAAACACATCGGTAATACCATTAATTTTCATCAGCAGATTCTAAAATATGATTAAACAACTCTTTAAAGCCTTCCCATTTATGGTCATCACTAAAAGTATAATTATGAAAAACAGGAACAAACTCACCGTTTACTTGTTTTATTTGGTTGATAATTTCATGTAACGCCTTCTTTTTATCCAATAATGATTGGGTTTTTAATAACGCATTGTCCATAACATGGTAGGCATTTATTTTTAGTGGTGTTTGTACTTCATAATCTAAATCATAGAATAAAAAAGGCGTACATGTACCAGCTCTAAACCCCAAATGATTAACATAACCCATGGTATAGTCTTCTTGGATTTCTTGAGAAATTAAATTTCTATAGGATTCTGGCAAATTAAGCTTGGAGAAAGATTGCCTTGATGCTTTTAAGTTTGTATTCAAAATATCTTCAATACGTTGCTTTTCTTTTTTCAAAATCACCTCATCGTCTAAAGCAAAATAAGAAACCTTAAGCCCTACACTAGAGTAATCTGCAATGTATTTTATTAGAGAAGCAAACTTTTTTTTGTTAGAATTTATACCTTTGTCGTGTGTAGAATAGTTACCTACTAAAAAAAAGAATATGAACTTAAAATTAGACGTTTTTTGCCTATTAAGAATATATTTAAAAGTATCAAAAGGGTCATGTTTTAGTCCAAGTATTACCATTAACCTTATGTAAAGACTTTTAAATCTAAACCTTAAAAGATCTTTTACCATACCACCTAAAGTTCTAATAATACCCTTTAACTTATAATTATAAGCAGTTGGTACATCTATAATGGGTTTAATACTGTAGGTTTTAACAGGAAACTCATAATCTGGAAACTGCTTTTTTAAGGCATCCTTAAATTTATATGCCCAAATATCGACTACGGGTTGGTGTAAAAAACCTGACTTATAGGCTAAACTTTGTATCGCAGTAAAGCGACCGTAATGGTCTTTTACATGCGGTAAATATTCTTCATAGCGAGATAACATATAAAAAGAAGCCGAAAAAATATCGAATGGAATAGCACTTTTTTCTCCATTAAAAAAGAAGCATTTAGTATTGTCCCAATCTAGCACGTTAAGCTCTAAATCGCTTAAGCCTTGCTCAAATAAAATATCATGACTTTTAATAAAAAACTCGTTACTAAGTTGCTGTTTTGTATACGATATCTTTAAGCTATCATGTGCAATAAACTCTTCTATTTTAGTAGTAAAGCCTACCTCTAACCCTAAAATTCTAGTGCAAATATGCTTAAAAGCATATTTTAATCTAGGCGATATTTTATGGGTATAAACTAAAAGCATATGTTCTTGCAAATTTTAATTGCTAAAATACCAAATTCCAAATGCTATATAATGATTTAAAACATGAATTTAATATTGATATTGTTTCTTGAAAATTAAATTACATAAGCGATTGGTCTGCAAAACTAAAAAATGCTTTTTCTGTAACAATAACATGATCTAAAACTTTTATGTCTAAACTTTGAGCAGCTATTTTAAGTTTTTGAGTAACTTGCTTATCGGAAGCACTTGGATTTAAAGTACCTGATGGATGGTTATGCACTAAAACTAATCCTGTTGCTCCTACTTCTAAAGCTTGTTTTAAAACTAAACGCACATCTACCAAAGTACCCGTAATACCGCCTTTACTTAATTGACTTTTATAAATAACTTTATTAGAATTATTTAAATAAATAATCCAAAACTCTTCATGCTCAAGCTCGCCAATAATAGGCTGCATAAGCTCGAATACCGATACGCTAGATCTAACTTTTTTCTTTTCTAAAGCGTCTTCTCCTCGTCTTCTACGGCCTAACTCTAAAGCTGCGATAATGGTTATGGCTTTAGCTTCGCCTATGCCTTTAAATTCCATTAATTGTTTAATAGATAGCTTTCCTAATTGGCTAAGGTTATTATCTATACTCATCAAAATACGCTTACACAGGGCTACAGCACTTTCTTCTCTATTTCCTGAGCCTATTAAAATAGCAACCAGCTCGGCATCACTTAATGAAGCTTTACCCTTGTAAAGTAATTTTTCTCTTGGCTGATCATCTTGACTCCAGTTTTTTATCGAAAATGACGCTAGTTTTTCTTGCATTAGCTAAAGATAAATATTGCGAATTATAGATGCAATAGAATTATTGATTAAAAAGATACTTTCTAGCTGAATTAAATAGAAGTCCTTTTTTCTTTTATAAATATAGGATATTTCTCATTTAGAATAGCTTGTTCTTTTTTATATTGAGGATTATCTTTATAGTCATACTCATTAAAAATAGTCTGATTTTGTTGTCTCAATATATTAACTGCGTTTAAGTGAGACGATAACACCCTTATATAATCTTGATAACTTGCTTCTTCATTAAGATGATATAGAAAAAGTGTTTCTTGATTAATATGCCTTAGAAAAAATGCTGTTAAATTAGTTTCTGGAACTAACACGTCATTTATTTTAATTTGTTTATTTATAGAAATATTTAAAGTATCTTTAAAATGATATTTCTTCAAAAAAACTGGTGGTTTCGGAGGCATTTTAATCCATTTATTTACAGCACTATTTATTTTATATTCTAAAACAGAATTATCAATTCTCTTTTGAATACCTTTTTCTATAAATATGTTTATAAAAAGGTCTAGATTGTAAATTTTATAAACAACTCTTGATTGATTTATGGCATAAAATTCTGCTTCAATCATTTTCACATACTTAACTGGTATATTTCTATTGGCCATAATATGAGCTTTCAAATAAGGTATTAACTCCTCTCTTACAGAAGCTCTTTTTTCTAAAACAATAGAAGCTACTGAATTCAAATCAATTTTTCTTTTATCTTCTGTGAAAATTTCTAGGTTACCTTTTTCATCCAATTGAAGTTTCAAATCAATATACAGACCATAACCTCCTTCATCTTCATTATAAAAATTTGAGTATGGTAAATCTATAATTGGGTTATTTTTTAAAGATAATTTGTCTATTGCTTTATAATTAACAATATCTAAACGGCTTAACCCTAAAGCTACCATGATTAAAACTAATAAATTAATTAGTTGAATTTTTAAACGATTCTTTTTAAATACTAAGCTTAAATTTTTCCAAGATTCTAAAAATAGTATAAACACAAAAAGATAGGACAATGGTTTAAAATATGAAAAAAAATCAAAACCCATACAGCACATTGAAAACACGCCAAAAGTTAAACCAATTTTTGTAAACCAATACATAAAATTAAAACTCAAAAAAATCTGATCATTTACTAATCTTTTTCTTTTAGGATTCAATCTACTAAGTATTTTATTGGGTTTACTAAAAACAAAAAGTATTGTTATAGAATTCCCTATAACGGATGATAGGGCTGCAAAAAATAAATTATAAAAATTTCTATCAGATTCACTTAAAATATTTGGATTCTGCTCAAACCCAACAAAACCAAAAGACATGACTCTAAAAGTTTCTCTAATTACGTAAAAGAAACTATATATAAAAAAAGCTGACGCTAATCCTAGAACAACACCTATAAGGAGTTGCTTTAAAGACATATTCTTAAAATTTATTGAAGCATCATAAAAGCGTCTCTTTAGTTTCATATTTTAAAACATTTAAACTATGAGTAACTGCTTTATGAAAAATGTTACATTTTAGAATCTGTTTAAATCGTAGAAGAAGAAATACGTCTTATTTAATCAAATCTTTAACCGCATCAAAATCCAATCCGCCATAATTACCAGAACTCATTAAAAGCAATGCCTTATCATCAAAATTTTGCGAGAACAAAAAATCTTTAAAATCGTCTGGGTTGGTATAAATAATTAAATCATCACGTTTAAACGCATTTGCTATTTGCTCATGGGTTACTGCTTCTAATTTTTTAATTTCTACAGCATGTGGAGAATAGAATACTACGGCTACATCTGCTGCATCGAGTGTGCCTTTGTATTCTTTTAAAAATTTGGCATTCAAGCTACTATATGTATGCAGTTCTAGACAGGCTACTAAAGTTCTGTTAGTATATTGTTCTTTTACAGCCTTTGTAGTGGCTTCTACTTTACTAGGTGAATGTGCAAAATCTTTATAAGCTACGCTTGTTATGCCTTCTGCAATCTTTTCTAATCGTTTACTAGCGCCTTTAAATGTTGAAATGGCTTCGTAAAAATCGTCTTCATCAATACCCATATGTTGGCAAATCCACTTAGCACCAGCTAGATTGTTTAAATTATGTTTTCCAAACACTTCTATGGGCAAATCGCCTTCTGGTGTTTCTAATAATGTTTGTCCGCCTTCTATAGTATAATCGGGCGTTTTATAGGCTAGTTTTCTAATCGTGTTTTGAGAAGCTTCTACAACGCGTTTTACTTCGGGGTCTTCTTCATTATAATTAATACTGCCACCACTAACAATAGAATCTACAAAAATGCTAAACTGTGCTACGTAATTTTCGTAGGTTGGAAATACGTTAATATGATCCCAAGCAATACCGCTTAATAATGCAATATTAGGTTTATATAAATGAAATTTAGGTCGCATATCTATAGGCGAACTTAAATACTCATCACCCTCTAATACTATAAAATCATTGGTATCGGTAAGTTTTACCATAACATCAAATCCTTCTAACTGTGCTCCTACCATATAGTCTACATCTCTATCGTGATAATGCATAACATGAAGAATCATAGATGTTATTGTCGTTTTACCATGGCTACCCCCAATAACAACACGAGTTTTATGCTTAGATTGCTCATACAAAAATTCTGGATAACTGTAAATTTTAAGTCCTAACGCCTGTGCTTTCAACAGTTCTGGATTATCAGCCTTGGCATGCATCCCCAAAACAATAGCATCTAGACTAGAGGTTATTTTTTCGGGATACCAACCAAAATCTTGAGGCAACAATCCTTTAGCCTCTAATCGTGACTTTGATGGTTCAAAAATAGTATCATCACTCCCAGTTACTTGATATCCTTTATTATGCAATGCTAATGCTAGGTTATGCATTGCAGCGCCACCTATGGCTATAAAATGTACATTCATAAAACAAATATCAAATTCCAGTTATCAAATTCCAAATTAATACGTAATTAGTTCTATTGTTTTGCCCCAAAATCAAAAAACAGATTATCTTAACTAGACTTTATACCATTTCTGCATTGAAATGGTATTATTTTTTATTGCTATCTCAATTTATAAACTCAAAACCTGTGTTTTGTGCTCTTTAAAGACTTTAATTTTAGGAAGTTCTTCAATGGCTAAATCAATATATTTAAGTGCTTCTTCTTTGTTTTTCTTGTGAAGATTTATTTGTGCCAAACGATAATTTGCCCATGCCTTTGGGACACCATCTTCGGCAGAATAATTTTTAATATACGTCTGTAAGCATTGCTCACCTTTTTGTAACTCTACATTGTATTCTGCAGCCACTTTCCCTATTTGATAATGCAATGCATTACGTTTATGTTTTTGTTGAGCTTCCTCAATATTACCAATGGCTTTTTGGGGTTCTTTTTCTTTTTCGTAAAGACTAGTCAGTTTATCAAAACATGTTAACGAGCCACCTTCTTCTATGGCCATTTTATAATATTTCTCAGCCAATTCTGGCTCGTCATCATACTCGTAAACATAGCCTTTTGCTAAAAATCCATCTACTTTAGAGAGGTTTTCTAATTCTTGAGCAAACGCTAAAGATTTGTTTTTGCTTCCGCCAAAAATACCTGGTAATTGCATATACAATTCTACTAAAGCCCAACGTGCGCTTATGTGGTTTTTATCTAATTCTGCAGCTTTTAGAAATGACGATTTTACGTCCCCAATAAACCCTATAGCTTTTAGCTTGTTTTGCAAGGCTTTCATACCCAATGCCCCACCATATTTGTAATGATAATTGGCACTTTTATCATCAAGTTCTACTAATTTTTTATAATGCTCTATGGCATCATCCCATTTTTTTTGATGCCCATAAGCATCACCCAATAACTCAATAGCTTTTAAGTTATCTGGGTTATCTTCTAGGTATTTAACAATAAGCACTTGGGCTTTACTATATTGTTTTTTTTGGAACATACCTGCTACGTTGTCAAGGTTAGATTGACAAATAGCAAACAAAGGGCACAATAAAACAATTAAAAACTTGTTCATAATTATTATAAATATAACGTAAAAATAAGGTTTCTATTTTACTGATAAAAATCCTATCTTCACTCAGTCAGATGTCTAAATCACGCATTGGTTATTTTAAATAATCACTTTTAAAGATATCTTGATAAAAAAATTCATCATGAAACAAACGCTATCCCTAATTGTGCTTATACTTTTTGCAAATTTCTCTAATGCCCAACCACCTAATTATAAATTGCTTTGGGATCAAGTTGAAAAATTTGAAACTGACGGATTACCAAAATCTGCATTAAACATTATTGAAGATATTTCTGCAAAAGCTCAAATAGACAAAAACGCACCACAACTTATTAAAACCATGTTATTTAAAAGCAAATATGCTTTGGTTTTAGAAGAGGATGCGCAACTTAATATTATTAATAATTTTAAAGAGCACATTAAAACTAGTGAGTTTCCTACTAAAAATATTTTAGAAAGCATACTTGCAAATTTATACTGGCAATATTTTAATAGAAATAGATGGCAATTTTATAACAGAACCAAAACAGCAGCAAAAGTAGATGCCATAGATTTTAGAACTTGGGACTTACAAACCCTTTTTAATGAAATACATGCGCACTATCAAAATTCGTTACAAAACGGATTGATGCTTCAGCAAGAAAACCTAAATCAGTATCATGTTTTATTAAATGAACAGAAGGATTCTAAAATCTACAGGCCTACCCTCTTCGATTTCTTAAACCACAATGCCTTGGCTTTTTATAAAACCAATGAAACCCATATTACGAAACCTGCTTATAAATTTAAAATTAACGATAAGACCTTTTTAGCTGATGCTAAAACATTTTCGACTGTAAATATTGTATCCCAAGATTCTACATCGCTACAATTAAACGCTTTAAAAATATACAAAAACCTAACTCGATTTCATTTAAAAAGCAACGCCCCTTTAGCACTAGCTAATATTAATATTGAACGCTTAAAATTTGTAAAACAACATACTATACTTACTAATAAAGAAACACAATTTTTAGATGTTTTAAAAGCAGAACGCAACCTAGTAAAATCTCATAAAGCCTCTGCTTTATATGATTTTGAAATAGCTACTCTATATTACCAAAAAAGCCAAACATATAAACCCAGTTCGCAATCTATTTCTACAAAAACAAATGAAGATAACCGTTGGAAAACTAAAGAGGCTTTAGCGATTTGCAATGCTGTTATTTCTAAATTCCCTGAAAGCAAAAGTGCTTTAAATTGTGCTGTTTTAATGTCTCAAATTAAAAACACTAACCTTCAAATTACTATAGAAAATTACATTCCCATTCAAAAAAACGCGCGTATTCTAATTGATTATAAAAACTTGGATGTATTACAATTTAAAATCTATAAAATTTCCGAAAGAGAATTTGATAAGTTTAATGAGCAGTACAGAAAAGAAGAACAATTGGCATATATTAATAAATTAACCTCTTACAAATCTTGGGATAGCAAACTAAGAAACGAAAAAGATTACCAACAACATACTACAGAACTTTTACTCCCTAAACTTGATAGCGGAAGATACCTTATTACCGCTTTTGATAAAAATAATGATAACACTTTTGCTTTTTCTAACATACAAATTACAAATTTAGCTATCGTTGAGACAGAAACACCTCGAGATAAAATGTTTCAGGTTATTGATAGAAATACTGGAAAACCTTACATAAATGCTGAAGTTACTTTAAGCTATCGCGAAAATAGTAGTCGAAAAACATTAAATAAAACTTTAATAACTAATAGTTTAGGTCATGTTTCGTTCGAAAAAAACCATGGATGGTATAGCAATGTAAAACTCACCGTTAAGCATAATGATAACGTTGCATTTTTTGGTAATTATTACATCAATCAACATTATAAAGATAATGCCGAAACACTAACGTACAAATCCTTTTTATTTACAGACCGCAGTATATACCGACCCGGACAAGCCGTATTTTTTAAGGGTATTGCCATGAAAACAGAACATGGAACCTCTCAAGTTTTAAACAACTATAAAGTTAATGCGACTTTATTTAACGTAAACGGAGAAAAACTAAAAACATTAGATTTTAAAACTAATAAATTTGGCTCTATTTCTGGTGAGTTTATTTTACCGAATAATGGATTGAATGGGCAATACAGTATTGAATTTGATTCACAATCTAAAGGCTTAGGTTTAAGTAGTCGGGTTTATTTCTCTGTTGAAGACTATAAACGCCCTAAATTTGAAACCAAATTCAACCCTATTACCGAAACCTTTAAAATCAATGATTCTATTACCATAAAAGGAAAGGCTTTAGCCTTTGCAGGCAGCACTATTACCGATGCGAAAGTGGTTTATCGGGTGCATCGTAAAGTGCAATACCCACGATGGTATTTCTGGTATCGCCCTTGGGTAAATAGTGCTCCTCAAGAAATCACTCATGGAGAAAGCACAACCAATGATAAAGGCGAATTTGAAATTATATTTAAAGCCCTACCAGATGAAAGTGTCGATAAATCTAGCTTACCTATTTTTAATTACGAAATCACAGCTGATGTTACCGATTTAAATGGTGAAACACGCAGTGCCACAACCATAGTAAATGTTGGATACCATGCCTTAACGGCTAATATAGTTATGGATAACCTTTTAGATAAAACAAATAAAGACCAAACACTTCATATTGATACCAAAAATTTAAACGGCGAATTTGTTGCTGCAAATGGCACTATTAAAATCTACAAACTTAACGCACCAAATACTGTATTAAGACAACGCCCATGGCCAGCACCAGATTATCAAGATTTTTCTCAAGACACGTTTAAAGAGTTATTTCCGCATGATGCCTATGGCAACGAACAAAATCCAGATTATTGGGATAAAGGAACATTAGTTTTAGAAACATCTTTTGATACAAAAAAATCTAAAACCATAAAATTAGGTAAGCTTAAAAAATGGGAGTCTGGCCAATATCTTGTTACTTTAAAAAGCAAAGATATATTTGGGCAGCCTATTAAAGACGAAACAAAATTTACGCTCTACAGTAATGATGATAAAACTTTGGCAGACCATCAATTATTTAATATCACTACAGACAAACCACTTTATAATATTGGAGATATTGTAGAAATAACCTTAGCATCTGCTGCTAAAAATCTAACGGTTACAGCAACCATAGAGAAAAACAAAAAAATCATTAAAACCGAAATTATTACACTAAATAACAATAAACATCTTATAAAAGTACCTGTTACAAAAGACGATTTAGGTGGTTTTGCCATACATTATAGTTTTGGTTTTGCTAATGATTTTCAATTAGGACAAAAGATTATTAACGTCCCTTATCCAAAAACGGACTTAAATATAGAAACCACAACTTTTAGAGATAAATTACAGCCTGGGACTGATGAAACGTGGGCGTTTAAAATTAAAGGTCCTAAAGGAGAACAAGTAAGTGCCGAATTATTAGCAAGTATGTACGATGCGTCTTTAGACCAGTTTAAACCGCATTCATGGAACTTCGACCCCAATTACAAACCAACGTTTTATGCGTCTATTAATAGCAATGCTAATCAAAGTTTTGGTATTCAAAATTTTAGAGTACACCGCAAACAGTTTCACCCTAATTATACTCAACAAACTTATGATCAATTAAATTGGTTTGGACTTTATTTTGGTAATGTTAACAATATAAGAATAAGAAGGAATTCAAATGCATCAAAAGCATTAAGCGGCAAGGTATCAGGGATAAGACATAAAAGAGTAGCCAAAGCACACGCACCTCTTCTCATGGAATCAGAAAATAATGAAGAAGACGTTGAAGTCGCAGGATATAGAATTCAAAAGAAAAGTAAAGTAACAGATTCTATAATTTCAACTAATATTGAACAACCAAATTCAGAAGAAAAACCAAACTTCGATAACATCAAAATTCGTAAAAACCTTAACGAAACAGCCTTTTTCTTTCCACAATTAAAAACGGATAACAAGGGCAATGTGAGTTTCAGTTTTACAACTCCCGAAGCATTAACCCAATGGAAATTACAACTTTTATCGCATACCAAAACGTTAGAGAGCGCTACTAAAACCTTAACGGCTGTTACCCAAAAAGAATTAATGGTTATACCAAATGCGCCTCGGTTTTTAAGAGAAGGCGATAAAATAAGTATTAGTACTAAAATTTCTAACCTAACAGACCAACCTTTATCTGGTGAGGCTGCTTTGATACTAACCGATGCTATTTCGGGAAAAGATATTAACGCCAATCTTAACAATCTAGAAAACAATAAAACTTTTATCGTAGACGCTACAGGCAATACACAAGTCTCTTGGTCTTTAAATATTCCCGAAGACATACAAGCCGTTCAATATAAAGTCGTTGCAAAAGCAGGTAATTTTAGTGATGGTGAGCAAAATGTATTACCTGTTTTATCTAACAGAATGCTTGTTACCGAAACTTTACCTATGTGGGTTAGAAGTAACCAAACCAAAACATTTACTTTAAATAAATTAAAAACCAATACCTCAACCACGCTTAAAAACCATAAGTTAACTTTAGAAATGACTTCCAATCCTGCTTGGTATGCTGTACAAGCACTCCCCTATTTAATGGAGTATCCTCATGATTGTAATGAACAGACATTCTCAAGATATTATGCCAATACGCTAGCAAGTCATATTGCAAATTCGAATCCTAGAATTCAAGAGGTGTTCAACCAATGGAGAAATACCGATGCTCTAATAAGTAATCTTGAAAAAAATGAAGCACTTAAATCTATATTAATTCAAGAAACCCCTTGGTTACGAGATGCACAAAGCGAAACCGAGCAGAAAAAACGCATTGCTTTATTATTCGATTTAAATAAAATGAATAATGAACAGCAATCTGCCATCCGTAAACTAAAAAACAACCAAATGGACTCTGGTGCATGGGCTTGGTTTAATGGCGGACGCGCCAATAGATATATTACACAGCATATCATTACTGGTTTTGGGCATTTAAAGCACTTAAATGTATCCCAGAACAATAGCCAAGAATCTCAAATGATTACTAAAGCCATGACTTATCTTGATGCGCAATTTGTAAAGGAATATAGAGATATTAAAAAATACGATGCCACAATAGATTTAAATAAAGACCATTTAAGTTATAGCCAATTACACTATTTATACATGCGAAGCTTCTTTCCTGATATAAAAAAATCTAAACAGGTTAAAGAGATAACTCAATATTACCAAACGCAAATACAAAAATATTGGCTAAGCCGTTCGTTATATTCTAAAGGTCTTATGGCTTTGATTTCTCATAAAGGTAAGGATTCTAAAACCACTTTAAAAATTTTAAAATCCTTGAAAGAAACAAGCATCACATCAGAAGCATTAGGTATGTATTGGAAAGCAAACACCAACTCATGGTATTGGTATCAAGCGCCTATAGAAACGCAGTCGCTTTTAATTGAAGTGTTTTCTGAAGCTGGCAACACTATTCAGAGTGATATAAAAAATTTAGAAACTATCGATAATTTAAAAATATGGTTACTTAAAAATAAGCAAACCAATAGATGGAAAACCACCAAAGCTACAACAGAAGCTGTATATGCTTTGTTACTTCAAGGTAGCGACTGGCTAAATATAACGGATATGGTTGATGTGGTTTTAGGCAATCAACAGATAGATTCTAAAAAATTAGAAGATGTAAACATTGAAGCAGTAACAGGATATTATAAAACGTCATGGCATGCTTCTGAAATTAAGCCAGAAATGGGTGACGTAAAAATCACTAAAAAAGGAAAAGGCATTGCTTGGGGAAGTTTATACTGGCAATATTTTGAAGATTTAGATAAAATAACTTCAGCTGAAACACCTCTTAAACTTAAGAAAAAGTTATTCTTGAAGAAAAACACAGCTACTGGCGAACAAATTTTAGAAATCAAACCCGAAACCAACCTTAAATTAGGCGATTTAGTTCGTGTGCGAATAGAATTGCGTAGCGATAGACCTATGGAGTTTTTATACATGAAAGATATGCGTGCCTCTGGTCTCGAGCCTATAAATGTTTTATCGCAATACAAATGGCAAGACGGACTAGGTTATTATGAAAGTACTAAAGATGCATCTACAAATTTCTTTTTCGATTATTTACCAAAAGGTATTTATGTATTTGAATACGATTTACGTGTAAATAATGCTGGTAACATGAGTAATGGCATAACAACCATACAAAGCATGTATGCTCCAGAATTTAGCAGTCATAGCGAAGGTCTTAGAATTAGTATTAATTAACTTTTACTTGTTGTTGCTTGTTGTTGCTTGTTGTTGCTTGTTGTGATATAGAATGAAAAAAAACGTTGTCTTGACTATCGTTTAAATTATTTAGTTTTTTATGTATTGCGCATTTTGTATATCAAAATGTAAATATATTTATTTTGATATATAAAATGATGATAATTACAAAAGGCTCCTAAGATTATATAAATAAAGGGATAAGACATAATTATAACATTTTTTATATATTAGCATTTATTGCACATATATATGTGTTAGCAAACATATGAAACGAACATTTTTACTATTAACAATTTTCTTGATTTCAGCGAATTTTCTATTTGCTCAAACAAATTTTGACAACGGATTTAAAAAAGGATATAAGAAAGGTTATTGTCAAGACCAAGGAATTAATTGTATTGAACCAACTTCCCCTATTCCACCAAGTCCAAAAATTGAGGAAAGTTCTAAAAGTTATAATGATGGTTATAATCGAGGATTTATTCTTGGCTTCAAAGAAAGAAAATCCTCTGAAGAATCAAACTCGAAATACAAAACTGCAAAACCAATTTTCATAGATAGTATTATTTATAAAACACCTTTAAAGTTGAGAAAGAAAAAACTCAATGAAATGGATGAAAAACATCGACTGAATTTAATCCAGGCTGGAAAAATAAAACATATAATTGAGAAATTAAGAGAACAAATTAAGGACACTTCAATAATCGGAAAACTTAATAAAAAATATAAATATGTTGAAAATTTGGAACAACCACGTTGGGTTTTAATAGCACCTTCAGAATTAGAGAAAGTGGAGAAATCTATCAAAGAAATTATATCTGAATATAACCAAAAAAACAAATAATGGATAATTCTGAATTTAGTAAAAAATATTGGTCTGAATTAAAACCTTTCATTGGAGATATGATTTCAAATGCACAATTACATTCTAACAAAGGAGAATACGTTAAAAAGTGTTTTAATGATTTAGAAATTAAATTAAAATCTTACGAATTAG
Organism: uncultured Algibacter sp.; assembly: GCA_947499935.1. Classification (GTDB taxonomy): domain Bacteria; phylum Bacteroidota; class Bacteroidia; order Flavobacteriales; family Flavobacteriaceae; genus CANMQH01. The sequence goes on from CANMQH010000018.1 coordinate 76,695, forward strand.
ACGAAAATAATTTTAGGGATATTTACGCCAAATTGAGAAAGCAAATAGAAAACGAAATATTACGAAAATAAATACGTTTGCTAACACCGTGTAAAAAAAATTGCTAGTAAAAGCCTACTTACGAAAATCCTCGCGGATTTTCTTGGTTCGTGTTTTATTTACTAACTTTATTGCTTAAACCACGCAACTTTTCTTACACAACAACGATGCGATGCAATCCCTCCGGTCTCACATCGCATCGTCCCGCGGCTACGCCAGCAACGCGCGCTGCCCTTCGGGACAGCACACATCACTGGCTAAATGCAATTTTAAAATTCTTAAAGATACTCCGTATCTTTGAATTTCAAAACTGCATTTAGCCGCGGGACGTTGTCTATAATTTATGAAAACACTTTTGCTAACATTATTATTCTGTTTTTTTAATTTGACCACTTCCGAAATTATCGGAAAATATCAAATTGAAAGCAAACTCTCATATGATACTCTTGAGCTGAAAAAAGACGGAACTTATGAATATGAATCTCGTGGAGACAGTTGTTGGATGTGGTCTGACTTTTCTGGTACTTGGGAATTGAAAAATGACGAATTAACACTTTTTCATAATTACTCATATCAAGAAGAAACAACAGAATATATTGAGAAACTCGATAAATTCTCTCGAGATTTTGTAATATTTGAGGTTACGGACAAAAGCGGAAAGCCTTTATCTGAATTTGAAGTAAAATATTCCATTAGTTATAATAAATCTCAAATCAAGAAAACCGATAAAAATGGAATTATAAAGTTCGATAAATATGATATTGTTTCTGGCGGAAATGAAAATGTCGGAATTCAAATTAAATATCTAACGAACGGAAATGAAACATCTCAAAGCACAACAGTAAATGGAAATTCTGACCGAATTATTTTGAGAATTAATAGCGAACCAAAAACAATTGACAAAAAGGAGAAATATTTGTTTTCATACAAAAACGGAATATTAAAGTCAGTTGATTTTAGATACGTTGATGAAATAAGTACGTATAAAAAACTATAGACAACACCGTGTATAATTAATTGCTTGGTCACTGCCGACTTACGAAAATTCCGCTGGAATTTTCTATCTGTGATTTGTTTGCTAAATTAGTTGCTTAAACACGCAACTAACCATACACAAGACCGTTGGCAACAATTTGATGAAAACCAAAAACATTGACATAAACGAAAAGCATTTTTTAGCTTCTTTTAGATATAATAAAAGTAAGCCAGAGGATTTCGGATTGAAAAAAGTAGACGGAACGGAACATTTTGTTGACAAAAAAGGAAATTTATGGATGAATGAAATCTTGTGGGATTCTGGTTGGGGAAACGAATACGGATTTATAAAATTACCTGAACCGAATTTTGACCAATTGTGGGTTTTATTGACCAAATCGAATATTGAGGTTAATCTGTCAGGTTCGGCTGAATTGCTAACTCGATACCCAAATGAACTAAAAACAAAGCTTCAGGAATTATTTAATCGGAATGAAAAGATTGACCGTAATTTAACAAAAAGACTTGCTCACTTGGAATTGGTAAATCACATTACGAATCACTCTAGAGTGAAAGGTAAAAGACCTGAAGAAGTGGACTCTGATTATCGAGAATGGAAAAAGCTAAAAGATGATTTCGACCGACTAAAAACTGAAAGTCTATTTAATCGAATAAAAAAAACTGTTGCCAACAATGTATAAAAATAATTGCTCAATTTTGGGCTTAACCGAAGGTCGTTGCAAGTTTACTACGTCTGATTTTCCTGCGGAAAATCCTCGCACGTAAACCCGCAACTATTCTTATACGAGACCGTTGGCATTCATTATCAAGAAACACTAAAAAATATGAATATTATAATTTTCGGACCTCCTCTTGCTGGAA
>CANMQH010000019.1 GCA_947499935.1 uncultured Algibacter sp.
AGATACTGAAATTCAGAATCTTATCCAATATCTTTTTTTGTTTAATATACCCAAATAATTACACCCAACGGGTTAATATAAATATAAATATAAAATACTAAAAGAACATATTTAGTTAAAAATAAAAATGCCAACCTAAATAGGTTGACATTAAAATACTAATCCTCAATAATGTTAGATAAAACTATCTAAAAACTTATGTCTAAATGACTAAGAATAAGTTTACTTTATATAAATGTGGCAATAATAACCCAAATACCGATTATTATACCAGCTAACCCAAGTTTACCTTGTATTGGAGCCAATTTAGCAAGTAAAGCTTCTCCCTTTTCTTTAGCTTGTTCGTTTTTAGATAATAGTAATTTGCTTATCATACCGTAACCCAATATAAAACCCAAAATAGCTAAAATTACGGTAGCAGCAAGCCATGTAATCCACCATATTGGCAAAGTACTTAATAAAGAAATATTCAATACAACTTGGATAATACCCCAAATACCCCAAATACAAAAAATAAGACCTATCCAACCTTGGTATGGTGCTATTTTATTTAAAAGTTCTTGAGCATCTGGTTTTCTTGATAATAGTAACGAAGGGGCTGCTAAAATACCCAAAATAATAAGTGTAATTCCGTAAATCATGGTTTTAGTGTTTAAAAATTAATTAGTAGTTTATTAGTTAGACTGTTTCAAAACTAGTATAAATTAAAAATTTAAGGGGTCATCCTATAATCTGATACCTGTTTTTTAATTTTATTACTTCTTATAAAAAAACTATATATATTATTTATTGTTAAATATAGTGTTAAAATATTATATAAATAATTAAATATCAACATATTAATTGTATTAAAGTTCTTGCTATTAAATATACAAACATGTTTTCGGATTAAATTCAATAAACTTTTATTGCACGTGAAATAAATCTAATATAGCTTGAATACATTGACTCAAAATTGTAGATTTGATAACTCAAAATTTTAGTCTATGTCTGTTATTCAAAAAAATATTCAATTTATAAGGAATCAAAAAGAACTTTCGCAAGCTCAATTTGCAGACCAAATAGGCTGGTCTAAATCTCAAATTGGAGCCTACGAAGAAGCTCGTGCATTACCATCTATTGAGAAATTAATTCAACTTTCAGACTATTCAAAAATACCTGTAGATATTTTAATTAGGCATGATTTAAGAAAATCGGGTAGTTCATCATTTATAGACATAGGAAACCAAAGGGTTTTATTTCCTATTATGGTAGATAATGATAATGAAAATTTAATTGAAGTTGTACCCATTAAAGCATCTGCAGGGTATTTATCGGGTTATGATGACCCTGAGTATATTGAGCAGCTTCAAAAAATAAAACTTCCTTTCTTACCTACTGGAAAACACAGAGCATTTCCTATTAAAGGAGACTCTATGCTACCCATGAAGGATGGTGCATTTGTTATTGGTCGTTTTATTGAAGATAGATCTGAGATAAAAACGGGTAAAACATATATTCTTTTAACCCTAAATGATGGTATGGTTTATAAACGTGTTATAAATAATATTGACATGAATAATTCACTCCTTTTAATGTCCGACAATAAAACATACAATGCATATAGTGTTCCTATAGAAGAAGTTTTAGAGCTATGGGAATTTACTTGTAGCATTAATACACAAGAATATACTGAAGAAGAATTAAAATTAAGCAGTATCATGACCATGTTTAATGAATTAGGAATTGAATTAAAAGCTTTAGAAAAAATAATACAATGATATATACCATTATAGATGTAGAAACTACAGGTAAGAGTAATCGTATTACAGAAATTTCAATTTTTAAATATGATGGCGCAAAAGTTATAGATGAGTTTACATCACTAGTAAATCCAGAAAGTTATATTCCGCCACACATTACGGCATTAACAGGCATTGATGACAATTTGGTTGCCCATGCTCCTCTTTTTAAAGACATAGCCAATGATGTTTTAAGAATAACCAAAGAAGCCATTTTTGTAGCGCACAATGTTAATTTTGATTACAATGTAATCAACAGCGAATTTAAAAGATTAGACATTAACTTTAAAAGAAAAAAGCTTTGTACCGTAAGACTGTCAAGAACATTATTACCAGGACATAAGTCTTATAGTTTGGGTAAGCTTTGTAAAGATTTAAAAATAAATTTAGTAGATAGACATCGCGCAAGAGGCGATGCTGAAGCTACAGTTATTTTGTTTGAATTACTATTAAATCAACCTAGTGCCGAGCAAGTTTTTAAAGATTTTTTAAACAAAAACTCTAAAGAAGCCACTTTGCCGCCTAATTTACCAAAAGCCACTTTTGAGGCTTTGCCAGAGTCTGCAGGCATCTATTATTTTAAGAATAAAAAAGGAGAAATAATATATATAGGTAAAGCCATTAATATAAAGAAAAGAGTTTTAAGTCATTTTTATAGTAAGACTAAAAAATCTTTAGATATGGTTAGAGAAACTGGAGATATAGATTTTGAATTATCTGGCAGTGAACTTATTGCTTTTCTTATGGAAGACGCTGCCATTAAGCATCACTTCCCTGTGTTTAATAAAGTTTCTAAGAGAACCATACAATCGTATGCATTATTTAGCTATGAAGATAGAAACGGCGTTATCCATTTGGCTATAAATAAAGGTAAACTAGTTAGCAATCCACTAATTACATTTTTTAATATTAGAGATACTAGATTATATCTAGAAAAAATTTGTGCAAAATATAACCTCTGTCCAAAATATTGTCATTTGCAAGACTCTATTTCTAATTGTTCACATTATAACATTACTGACTGTAGAGGTATTTGCAGAAATAAAGAAACAGCCGTAGATTACAACAAACGCGTATTAGAAGCTATAAATAATATTACAGACAACAAAAAAGATATATTATTAAAAGAAACAGGCAGAAACCATGATGAGGATGCTTTTGTTATGATAAAAGATGGGATATATTTAGGCTACGGATTTATTGATAAAAAAGAAAATATAAACCATACCGATTATTTGAGTAGTTTTTTGATTCCTCAAAAAGATAATATCGATATTCAAAAAATTCTTAAGAATAAATTGATAAGTATTTAAATAGTTTTTGTTACTGGTTTTATATGACGCAGTATCTATATATTTTGATAAAAAATCCCAAAATGAATAAATCATTTTGGGATTTTTAAAATTTATAGAATTTAATTTAAACTAAAAACTATTTTACAAATTTAGCAAAACCTTTTTCTGTTTTGTAGATGTATAACCCAGAAGATAAATCTGAAACATTAATGCTTCTAGTTTCTTCTCCAGACTTAACAACGCTTCCTGTTACACTATAAATTTGATACTTAGATGCTTCTGGTACATTTAAAGTTTCGTTAGAAACAAATACACGAAGTTTATTTTTTATTACACTATCAGTTGATAATGTAGTATCGTTGGCTGAAAATTTAATATTATCAACCAATATTGCATCTGTATTGGCATTAGCTGTAAGAACTGCATTTGTAGCACTTCTAAAAACAATTTGGAATCTATCTAATTGACCTGCATAATTTGCATTGGTAATTTCAAAATCATATGTGCTGAATGTACCTGGTGCGTCTTGACCGATTGGCAAATTTATGAAAGGTGCTGAGAAAGCAGCATCACCATCTATTCTACCTCTAAGTCTTAGTATTCCAATCTCACTGGATGTATTACTAACCACTATTTGTACAAATTTACGATCATCAGCATTCATACTCTGTAACTCTGGAGCTCCATACAATACAATATTTCTAGTATTTGCCCCTGTTGATGGCCATGATATATTTAGTGCCATACCAGGGTTAGAATTAGCTAAGACAGATACAAAACCACCCATTCCGCCTTGACCTGCAAAACCTTCAAACGTTGTGCCATCAAAAGTATATTCAAGATCTGCGACTTGAGCATGAGTTTGTATAGTAGTCATAATCCCAACAGCTATTAATAATAAAGAATTTTTAAGTAATTTTTTCATCATGTTTACATTTTATTAATTAATAATTTATTTTAAATTTATAAAATTTAATTTATACTAAATTATTTTACAAATTTAGCAAAACCTTTTTCTGTTTTGTAAATGTATAATCCAGAAGATAAATCTGAAACATTAATGCTTCTAGTTTCTTCACCAGATTTAACAACACTTCCTGTTACACTGTAAATTTGGTACTTAGATGCTTCAGGTACATTTAAAGTTTCGTTAGAAACAAATACACGAAGTTTATTTTTTGTTACACTATCAGTTGATAATGTAGTATCATTGGCAGAAACTTTGATATTATCAACCAATATTGCATCTGTATTAGCATTAGCTGTAAGAACTACTGTATTAGAAGAATTTCTAAAAACAATTTGGAATCTATCTAATTGACCTGCATAAGCTGGATTAGGAACTTCAAAAGCATATGTAATAGGTGTACCTGATGAGTCTGTTATTGGTATATCTATAAAGTTTACGAAACCACCACCAACTGCTCTTCCTCTAAGCCTAAGTACATTAATTTCACTGGATGAATTACTAACTACTATTTCAAAAAATTTACGATCATCAGCATTCATGTTCTGTAAATCTGGAGCTCCATACAATATAATGTTTTTAGTATTTGCCCCTACATTTGGCCATGATACATTCAAAGCCATACCAGGATTAGAATTAGCAAAAACAGAAACAAAAGCACCTGTTCCTCCTTGACTTCCAAATCCTTCAAACGTAGCACCATCAAAAGTGTATTCAAGATCTGCTACTTGAGCATGAGTTTGTATAGTAGCCATAATTCCAACAGCTATTAATAATAAAGAATTTTTAAGTAATTTTTTCATCATGTTTAAGTTTAATTAATTAGTAATAATTATCAATACTATAAAATTACCAAAAAAATCGCATCCTACAACATCTCATATTGTGTAATATTACCTCAAACCTATGCTAATTTACCTTTAACCTTAAAATTAAGCGTTTTAATGGTGGTAAGTAATAAAAAAACTACGATTTGTAATAATTAAGCTTCAAAAAAAATGAGATTGATTATAAAATACAGCAAAAATTATACAATTAGAACCAAGAGTATTATCTCCCTAATTTATACACTAACATCAAACCACCACGATACGGTAAAAATTCGCCACTCTTATTAAAATCAGTAGCGCCATCAGTACGTTCGCCTGTTTTTAAAGAATATGCTTTGTAATAACCTTGCTGGTTACCACCTCCAATAAAAAGTTCTAGATTAATTCGGTTACTTATTTCAAATTGATAACCTAAGCTTATACCATAAAACACACTATAACCATCTTGGTAATCGCCAGACACATCATGGTTCCATTTTTGTAATTTATATCGGCCACCACCAACATGAGCACCAACAAAAAAACCATTTCCGCTACGTCGTGTGTAATATCTAAACTCTGGAAACAATAAAGCAAATTTATAAGGTACACCTTTAATAGTCCAAAAGGAAGCTGTGACATCGAGTTGAAATGTTGTTTTTCTTCCTAAATTGGTTTCAAAGCCAAAATTTGGAATACCAATAAGAGCGGTAGCAACATTTCCTTTAATACTAGTTTGTGCAAAAGTTGTAGTATTAAGCACAAAAAATAAAGCCAATGAAATAACTCGATATCTATATTTACATACTAAGTCTTCCATTGGCTTATAATTTTAAATTGTATTCTTAAATATTGGCCGCAAGCCAATCCCCTACTTCAGTAGTTCCGTAAGATTTACCACCATCGGCTAAATCTTCAGTAACCATACCTTCACTTAAAGCTTTATTTACAGCATCTCTAATAGCTTTACCTTCTTCAGGTAAATTAAACGCTGTTTCAAACATCATGGCTGCAGATAAAATTGTTGCCATAGGGTTAGCAATATTTAAACCTGTAGCTTGAGGATAAGACCCATGTATGGGCTCGAATAAAGCAATGTCCGACCCCATAGATGCCGATGGCATTAATCCCATAGACCCAGAAATTACAGACGCTTCATCTGTTAAAATATCACCAAATAAATTTTCAGTAATTAATACATCGTAGCTGTTTGGCCATTGTACCAAACGCATAGCAACAGCATCAACAAACTCATAACTTACTTCAACCTCAGGATAATCTTTTTCCATAGCTTGTACGGTTTCTCTCCATAAACGAGATGTCTCCAGCACATTCGCCTTATCAACACAACATAATTTCTTACCACGTGTCATTGCCAATTCAAAACCTTTTTTTGCTAAACGTTGCACTTCAGCCCTAGTATACACGCAATTATCAAAAGCAGTTTCACCACCATCTCTTCTACCTTTCTCTCCAAAATAAATACCTCCAGTAAGTTCTCTCAAAAACACTAAATCTGTGCCTTCAATACGTTCTTTCTTTAATGGCGATTTATCTAATAGCGACGGGAAGGTAAATGTTGGACGAACATTAGCAAATAAACCCAACTTTTTACGCATTTTTAATAAGCCTTGCTCAGGACGTACCTTTGCAGAAGGGTCATTATCAAAACGTGGGTGACCAATAGCTCCAAACAATACGGCATCGGATGCTACACAAATATCATGTGTTTCATCAGGATAAGGTTCTCCCACAGCATCAATAGCTGCAGCACCTGTTAATGCGGGTTTCCATGTAATATCATGTCCAAATTTTTTAGCAACAGCATCACTTACTTTAACGGCTTGCTCAATAACTTCTGGTCCAATACCGTCTCCGGCTAAAAGGGCTATATCAAATTTCATTTTATTTATTTTAATCTTTTAATTTTAAATATTTATTTGGGCGTTACACCTCCTATGGTCGGCGTCGGGCTTTTCGTTACAATCTTTTTTGTTTCTGTGCTATAAACTTAAATAAGCTACTTAGATAGACTGCTTTTTGTTTTATCAACCTTTAGATCATACAAAAAAGGATTTTCACTACAATCCCTAACGCAAATTATAACTGTATTTCAAAATATTAACTAACAACAATATTAAGCATTTTCTCGGTGGCTTTAATGGCAGAAACGGTTTGATCAGAATCTAACCCTCGGGTTTTAAATTCCTTTTCAGAATTTTTCCAAGTAATAATGGTTTCGCAAAGCGCATCAGAATGGCTTCCAGGTGGAATCCTAACAGCATAGTCAATCAAATCTGGCAATACCCGTTTTTTTCTTTTAAAGATATAACGGATGGCATTCATAAAAGCATCAAATTGCCCATCGCCTTGCGCACTTTCCTCAAAAGTTTCGTTTTCTATGGTTATAGATACGGTTGTTGATGGTTTTAAACCTTTAGAATGTGTTAAAACATAAGCCTCTACCTTTACTTTTTCTTCGTAAGTACGGTCTAAAACATCAGAAATAATATAAGGTAAATCTTCCTTAGTGACCACTTGTTTCTTATCTCCCAACTCAATAATACGCTGCGTCACCTTTTTAAGATCTGTATCATTAAGCTGAAGGCCTAATTCTTGTAAGTTCTTTTGTATATTGGCTTTACCAGACGATTTGCCTAGCGCGTACTTTCTAGTTCTTCCAAAACGTTCAGGCAATAAATCACTAAAATATAAGTTGTTTTTATTATCGCCATCGGCATGAATTCCAGCAGTTTGCGTAAATACATTAGCTCCCACAACGGGTTTGTTTGCGGGTATTAATACGCCAGAAAACGTTTCTACTAATTTACTTATGGTATGTAAGTATGTTTCATTTACACCTATTTCTATATTGGGCATAAAATCATTTATAACAGCTATAGCACTTGCCATTGGTGCATTTCCTGCACGTTCACCCATACCATTTATGGTTAAGTGTAAACCATCTGCCCCAGCCTTTAAACCTTCCATAATATTAGAAACACCTAAATCATAATCATTATGTGCATGAAAATCGAAATGTAAATTTGGATATTTATCTTTAATCTCCTTAACATAATCAAACGATTCTTGTGGTGTTAATACACCCAAGGTATCAGGAAGCATAATACGTTTGATAGGCTGCGTAGAAAGAAACTCTAAAAACTGAAAAACATAGTCTTTAGAATTACGCATACCATTACTCCAATCTTCTAAATACACATTGGTATCAATACCGCTTTTTAAGGCTAAAGAAACAACTTCTGATATTTCTTTAAAATGCTCATTTGGAGTCTTTTTTAACTGATGTGTTAAATGATTTAATGAACCTTTTGTTAAAAGATTTTGCACTTTTGCTCCTGCGTCTATCATCCATTGTACAGAAACACCTTTATCTACAAAAGTTAAAACTTCAACAGTATTTAAATAATTGTGTTCTGCCGCCCATTGCGTAACATCTTTAACAGCTTGAAGTTCACCTTCAGATACCCTAGCAGAAGCTATTTCTATACGATCAACTTTTAACTCCTCTAATAAAAGTTTAGCAATGGTTAATTTTTCTGAAGCTGAAAACGACACACCCGAGGTTTGTTCACCATCGCGTAATGTCGTGTCCATTATTTCAATTGTCTTAGACGCCATATTTACAGCATCAAATCATTTGCAAAAGTCTCTATTTCACCTTTCATACTTTGTAAGTAATCAATATCATCAAAGCCATTAAGCATGTTATCCTTCTTGTAACTATTAATATCAAAAGTATCTTGTTCTCCTGTTGATAAGATTGTAATTGTTTGCTTTTCTAAATTTACTTCTATCTCAGTATTTGAGTTGTCGTAAATCGCGCTAAATATTTTTTCAGAAAACTCAGCACTAACTTGAACAGGTAGTACGCCTACATTTAAACAGTTATTTCTAAATATATCGGCAAAAAAACTAGATACAACACAACGAAAACCATAATCGTAAACTGCCCAAGCAGCATGTTCTCTTGACGAGCCAGAACCAAAATTCTTGCCGCCTACTAAAATTTTTCCACTGTATATTGGGTTGTTTAATACAAAGCTTTCTTTTGGTGTATTGTCAACATTATATCTCCAATCTCTAAATAAATTATCTCCAAAGCCTTTACGCTCTGTTGCCTTTAAAAAACGTGCAGGTATTATTTGATCTGTATCTACATTCTCTAGCGGCAAAGGCACCGCTGTACTTTTTAGTATATTAAATTTATCGTAAGCCATAATTTTTGTTATCAGTTTTTTGTTATCAGTTATTTAGTGTTCATTTTAAAAATTAAAATGATATGATTGTAAATATGTTTTAATACCAACAATCACTTACCAAAAACTATAATAATTCTCTTGGATCAGTTACTACACCTGTTACTGCAGCTGCTGCTGCAACTAGCGGACTAGCAAGTAAGGTTCTAGAACCAGGACCTTGACGACCTTCAAAATTTCTGTTAGATGTACTTACTGCATATTTACCAGCAGGTATTTTATCATCATTCATAGCCAAACATGCAGAGCATCCTGGTTGTCTTAATGTAAAACCAGCTTCGTGAATAATATCTAGAATACCTTCTTCTTTTATTAAAGCTTCTACCTCATGAGAACCTGGAACTAACCAAGCTGTAACATTATCGGCTTTCTTTTTACCTTTTACAATAGATGCAAATGCTCTAAAGTCTTCAATTCTACCATTAGTACAACTTCCTAAGAACACATAATCTATTTTTTTACCAATCATCGAATCATTTTCAGAATACCCCATGTACTCCAAAGATTTCTTATACGTAGCTACACCACCTTCAACAGCTTCAGCATTAGGTATATTATTTGAAATACCCATACCCATACCAGGATTGGTACCATAAGTAATCATTGGTTCTATATCGCTAGCACTAAAGTTAAGTTCTTTATCAAATGTAGCTCCTGCATCGGTTTTTAGAGTTTTCCAATGTGCAACAGCTTTATCCCATTCTGCTCCTTTTAACGATAACGGTTTATCTTTTAAATAGGTAAAGGTTGTTTCATCTGGAGCAATCATACCGCCTCTAGCACCCATTTCTATAGATAAGTTACAAACCGTCATACGGCCTTCCATAGTCATATTTTCAAACACATCGCCTGCATATTCTACAAAATACCCTGTAGCACCCGAGGTTGATAATTTAGAAATTATATATAACGCCACATCTTTTGGAGTAACACCTTTACCTAATTGCCCATTTACATTAATACGCATTTTTTTAGGTTTAGGCTGCATAATGCATTGTGTAGACAGTACCATTTCTACTTCCGATGTACCAATACCAAAGGCAATGGCTCCAAAAGCACCATGTGTAGATGTATGCGAATCTCCACAAACTATAGTTGCCCCAGGAAATGTGATTCCATTTTCTGGTCCAACAACATGTACGATACCGTTTTTTTGATGTCCTAATCCCCAATGGCTTATTCCATACTCATTTGAGTTATCTTCTAAAGCTTTAAGCTGATTTGCCGAAAGAGGATCTTCTACTGGTAAATGCTGGTTTAGTGTAGGTGTGTTATGATCTGCTGTAGCAAATGTGCGTTCTGGATACAGCACTTTTAAACCACGACTTTTTAAACCTAGAAAAGCAACAGGACTTGTAACTTCGTGTATAAAATGACGGTCTATAAAAAAAACATCTGGACCGCCTTCAATCTTTCTTACAACATGCGAATCCCAAACTTTATCAAACAATGTATTACTCATATAATATTTAAGTTTTGTATTTAAAAAAACTAAATAGCATTAGCGTAAAGCAATGTATTTAGTAGTCGAGTCTGCAAATTTAAAAAAATATCGGTCTTATTGCACAAATTTGAAAAAGTAAGATACTTTAATTGAGAAATTTTCACAAAATAACTACATAGGATCCTGTTAATTGAATTTATTGCAACAAATTGAGCATATTGGTTATAATATTAAAATATCTCATTTATCTAGAACAATAATTGTTGCGAAGCCTCATTTGGTATCGTTAAAGAGCAGCCTAACTTTTGGTTTAGCTTCTTAATAAAATATGCCGATAATAATGGGGATTCTTTTTCTATATTTTGGTGAATAAAAAAGTCTATTTCTTTAACACCCTGATCTTGCCATATTTTTAATCGATCTACCCAATCATCTAAACGTGTATAATCACTTTTATGATTTGCACCAACATAACGTACAAAAGCTGTTGCATTCGTTAAACGCATATGTAGCATGTCGCGTCTACCAGCTGTATCTACTATAATATTAGAAATATTATTAATCTCCAAAAGTTGATATAAATCTTCTGAAACGGAAGCATCAGCAAACCAATTGGCGTGCCTAAACTCTACGGCTAAAGGTATTTCTTTAGGCCAATTTTCTATAAAACTTACAACTCTATCAAAATCTTTAGGCGTAAAATTATTATTCATTTGCAAGAAAACAGTGCCTAGTTTTTCTTTTAAGTTTGAAGCATTAATTAGGTAATTATTGACGATATCTTTTGTATTATGCAAACGTTTCCAATGACTAATTTCTTGATTTAATTTTGGGAAAAATTTAAACCCTTTTGGAGTTTTATCATACCATTTAGCAAATTGTTCTGCAGGAAAGATTCTATAAAACGTAGCATTCATTTCTATACTATTAAACTGTGACGCATAGTATACAAGCTCATCTTTTATGCCTTTAGGATAAAAACCTTTTAAATCTGCTCTGTTCCATTTTGCACACCCAACAAAAACATCTGCAACATTATCGTCTTTCACTTTATTAAGCACTTTAGCTGTCTGCGGATGGTCTTGCGGTAATGTAAAATCTATATCTTCTGGATTATTGACGCTGCCAAATTTCATTTTATTTTTTTATAAAGTTAAAAATCATTTTGTTAATAAACTCGTGAATAATTAAATACCTTAAAAGTAATACAAATGGTATAATCCTGTAATTTTATAAAAAAATTGATAGACCATGAATACAAGACAATATCATCTTAAAAGTATACGTCCTGAGATTTTAAACACAACCATTCATGACTCTATGAGTGGCGATGAGCGTTTTCAAAATCTAGTGTTACGACCTATCATAAAATTTCAAAATGATTTATTAATTGCTGTTTTTAAAAATTATATAACTAAATACAAGTCTGTGTTCTTCGATTTATCATTAGAAAAACGTTTGGAATACATAGAAAATGCCCTTCAAAAAGACACAAAACTTCGCAATGCTGTTAAAGGCATGATTATCGGTCATTTTACTGTTGAAGAGTATCAAATTTATATAGAAAATTCTTCTGCTTTAAACAAACGTATGATGAATCTTGTAAAACAACGCTTAATTAGCCATATTCAATTATTTGATAAACCTGAGCTTTTAACTGCGGTTTAAGGGTTTTTAATCAAATTTTTTTTCTGGGTTTATTTTCGTGCTTTTGAAACTTAAATATAAGCATGCAAAAAAAAAAAAAAAAATCAATTCTATCACCTCTCCATTTATTTAAATATAAAGAAGCTATTATGACACAGATTGCAATAAAAATTAGGTAAGAGTATCTAATCGTAACGAAAAAAAACTTAAGAATATAACACCAAAAATATAAAAAGCTATTTACTATTCTCTATAGTTTTTAGCCATTCTTCTTGAGAGAGAGCAATATATTTTTTCACCATTCCGTATGGGTCTTCACCACCTTCAAAATAGGCTTGTATTTTTTGCATAGGGATGGTATCACTTAAATGCTCTGGCACTTGGTATGTATGGTTTCCATGAAAATCGTGACATTGGATACATGTGTTCCATGCTTTTTTGGCTATTAATTGTACATGTGAGATATCTAAGGGATCGTTTTCTACTTTTAAATCTTGATGACAGTTCATACAATAATTAATGTTTTCTACAGAAACACGTTCTTCATGATGCTCACTATGGCAAGTAATACAGGTTGTTGCATCAATATGTTTTATGGCATCTTTAAATCTCGGTTCAGAAAAACGATATGTTGGATGCCTGTCGTTAGGCCTATCATGACATTGTAAACAGTTATTTACGGTAACATCTTGTGTACCAAAATCTACACTTTCATCCCTAGCGCCAAACGCATGAGAGATATTGGACTGTACTTGCTGCATTAAATTACCCTTAGCATCAGCATGACATGCAAAGCAGGACAACTCGTTGTGCCCTGTATTCATGGGGCTAATAGACACATATCCCTCTGTAGCATCTAGAGTCAAAATGTAGAATAGAGAGACACCAAGTACCAAGCCTATAATACCTCCTAAAAATTGTCTTTTGCGTAATGGACTTACCTTAAACATACTTATTGTAATTAAATTTCTATAACTACTTTTTCACTAACAGGGTAAGTGATACAGGTAAGAATATTACCACTTTCTACTTCTTCGTCTGATAAAAGATGTCCTTCAATCATATTTACTTCTCCTTCTACACATGTTCCTCTACAAGTGGAACACATACCAGATCTACAAGAATATGGAATAACAATATTATCAGACATCGCCTGATTTAATATAGATTTATCGCCTCTAACTTTTAGATTATAGCTTTTACCTTGATATTTTAGAGTAACATCACTCAATAAATTCTTACCAGCAACTTTTACTGCAGGGCTTTTAAAGACTTCAATTTTTATTTTATCACGAGTAATACCATTATCACCAAGAACTTCTTTAATTTTTTCCATGTAACCAAATGGTCCACATATCATGTATACATGGTTTTCATAAGCAATATTGTATTTAGTCATAACACAATCTATTAACGCTTTTGTAGCTAACCCTGAATTGTAATTCTCTTTGGAAGTTTTATTAGCAGAAATAATATGTTCTACATTAAAGTTACCTGGATATGCTTTTTCTAACGTCTTGATTTCTTCATGAAAAATAATAGATCCCATAGTTTGGTTGGCATAAATCAATAATACTTTTGAGTTAGGTTCCTCGGTTAAAACGGACTTAGCTATTGAAAACATAGGTGTTACACCACTACCTGCAGCGAACAGCACATATTGTTTTTGCGCCTTAGATTCTGGTATTACATAAAAAGATCCTGCAGCAGCATCTACATTAAGTTTGTCTCCAATTTTAAGATTATCATGTAAATAATTTGATACTAATCCTTTTTCTACTCGCTTTATAGTTACTTTTAAATCACTATCTGTATATGGGTTACTACTAAAGGAGTAGGCACGTTTGTGAATTTCTCCATCTATAGATACATTAAGTGTTAGAAACTGACCTGGTTTATATTTCATCTTTTTAAAAAGATTACCGTTCTTAAAGCAAATACTTACTGTATTATCAGTTTCCTTAATGATATCTTTAATTAACAACTTCATAAGTTTCTATTTATAATAAAACACAATAACAATGTGAAACAACATTAAAATGGTAACAACTATAGATGCTGCAACATGAGTAATCATCCATCCTTTAAATAAAACATCACTATTATTTTTTATAACATCTAAATTTAAATATCCAAGCAAAGTATTTGCAAAAAATATGTACGATAGTAACACTAAATAACCATAACCTAAATTCATACTATGAATGTAGAAAAGCACAGGGCTTATTGCACCTACCCATTTGTGAATGGTTTGCATTTTCATAGCGTGTTTTTTCCACTTCTTAACAGTTCTTGTTAATGAAAGCAACCATTGAAACACTATAAACAATGCTAAGCCTAAACCAGACCAACGTTTATATATCTCTACTTGTTGAAGCTCGAACAACCAATACCATTCTAGGCTAAAAAAAAACTGCAAAAAGAATGCGAGAAGTAATATAAGCCCTATTAAAGTTGATTTATTATTATTAATAACCATAATATTGCATTAGTTGGTTAATTAAAAACAATTGTAAACTGCCCAAAACCGATGAAAGCATTGAGCAGCATTACAATCTTAACACTAAACAGATTATTTTGCAGCAACTAAGTGCTTCATAGTTTCGTAAGACGACAGTTTTCTCACACTATCCAAAAACACTTCTGCTGTTGGTAGATATTTACCCTCAGCTGGCCACTTATCTCCTATTTCTGGCTTTTCACTTTCTTTAAAAGCCTCAATTTCATCTAAATACGCCATGTAGGTATCTACTGTGCCTTTTGCATAAGAATTTAATACGGCAACGGTTTCTTTATATGTTAATGAATCTTTAGGATATTGCCATGTTGTAGCTCCCATAACATCTCCAAGTTTCCAATCTGATTTAGATGTTTGTGGATGTTCATTATGGCAAGTTACACAAGCTCCTGCACTTGCCAAATCCACAAACATAGCGGTGTGTAATTTTTGATCGTCATCATAAAAAAATTGTGGTTTTTGGTCTTCTTTGATTTTTTTAAACAAATCAGCTTGTTTGCCTTCAAACTTATTTGCAGCATTTACCGGAAAATCAGATCCTAAATACAAGCCCAATGGCACAGGACTCTTTCTTATGCTTGTTGCAACACCACGTAAAAACAATGCTGGAAGTGGACCTGCTTCAACATCATCTTTTCTCCAATCTTCGTCAAACTTCATCCCTTGCTTTTTACCTCCACCAACAATGGCTTTAGTGTATAATGTTCTGGTAACATCATTCTCTTTAGCCACCATTTCCAATACTTCTTCAACGGCAAATACTTTCTTTCCTCCTGCTGCTGCAGTTTTCTCTTCTGGAACCCCTCCGCATGAATACAATATGCAAATACTTAAAACGGGTACTATTATTTTGGTAATTGTCTTCATAGCTAAATGTTTTTATGGTTAATACGATGCTTTAATCATAACATCAGCCATTGTTCCGTAAACATCTGTCCATGCATTTTTAACATCTACAGTAAATTCGTTTCCTAAACCAGCTTCTAACGTTCCTAATAATGCCGCTCCTACAGTATCATAATGAGATGGCTCAACCTTATAATCTACATGACGTTTTCCTAAACCTTCTAAAACCGGAATAAGCGCCTCTATATTGCTTAATCCAGCAACGGCTGCTCCTAGCATAGTCATCAATTTATTACCTTGAGATTTCATTGCTTCTTTATCACTCGGAAACAACGGTTTTAATTGTGGATCTAATTCAAATAATTTTGAATAAAATATTTCTGCAGCCTGTGGTGCTATTGGTTTAACTTTTTCAAATGACTCTTGCACAAGAGTAACTATTTTTGTTTCCATAATTTATTACATTTTGATTTGTTTACTTAAAAAATAAGTATTAATACTTATATATAACAAATGTAAAATGTTGCCTATTAAATAATCATGGAATAAAACAGTCAAAAACAATCTTTTATATCATGTTAAAAACTGACAAAACGCAGGTAATTATTAGAATAAAAAAATAGAGATGTTGGTAAATAGCTAAATTAGCTATCAAGAAAGTAATTATGATCATTAATTTCTTTTTTGAGAAGTTGAATACTAATAATACTTATTTTCTTTCCTTGAGCAGAAATAAGTTTTTCTTTTTTTAAGGCAGAAAAGACTCGAATCACTTGTTCTTCGGTAGTACCAGCATAATCTGCATATTCTTTCCTACTAAGAGGTAAATTGATATAACCACGGAGGTCTCCAAATTTACGATGTATATATAATAATGTGTCAATAACACGCTCACGAACCGTCATTTGCGAAATGGATTTTACCTTGTTTTCACTACGGTTTAATTCATTAGCATAAAACAGCATCATATCATAAGTAAATCGAGGATTATTAAGTAATTCTTTCTGCAAATTTTCTTTTGAAAAATAACATAATATGGAGTCTTGTAATGCTATAGCTCCTATGGAATAATACTCTTCTGTACCAAAACCACGATGTCCAATAATTTCACCCTCCTTAGCAAAACGTACAATTTGTTCACGACCATTAATACCTGTTCTAAACACTTTTACTGTTCCGCTTTTTATAAAAAACAAACCATTTACAGGAGCGCCTTCCATAATAAATTGCTGTCCTTTTTTACATCGTAGTGTATTTTTCTGTTCAATAAATTTTGTATCCAAAAGTACTTGCAAATTATTCCTTATGATACACCTTTCATTAGTACATGATACACAGGACATGTCAGTCATAGATTTGTGTTTAGAAAATGTGTTTGTAACAGCCACAGGAATAATTCTACATATTTTATCAAAAATAAGTAATACTACTTAGTTATTATGATTTTGATAAATTTTTAGGAGTTTAATAAAATATGGAAGCTGAAATTAGATATTCTAATTTTTAACATCTAAAAACTGTGTGATTTTCATAAATTTTAATATTACTATTGTACTTAAATTAATAACCAAAGTCAAATCGTTATATTTGCAAAAACATAACGCATGTTAACTTATGATTTCTATTTCCGAAGCTATTTCTATAGTTAAAAACACAAGAAAACCACTATTAAAAAAAACTACAAAATTAGTTGAAAAAGCTGGTGGCTATATACTATTTGAAGACATATTTTCGCCTATTAACATGCCGCCATTTAAACAATCGGCCATGGATGGTTATGCTTTAAATTTGCACGATAATTTATCCTATCATTTAATTGGTGAAGTAAAAGCAGGCGATGCTCATCAACCCATCTTAAAAAAAGGAGAAGCTATTAGAATATTTACTGGTGCACCTGTTCCTGATTCTGCAAATGCAGTTATGATGCAAGAGAAAGTAAAATCAGACGGCAATTTAATAACTATTGAAGATCAAATTTCTTTAGGACATAATATCCGTCCATTAGGAGAACAAGTAAAATCTGGAGATGTTGCATTAAATAAAGGCACTAAACTAACACCTGCTGCAATTGGGTATCTAATTTCATTGGGGGTTACTAAGGTTTCTGTTTTTAAAAAACCAAATATTGCTATTGTTACAACAGGTAACGAGTTGATTGAAGCTGGTCAAGATTTACCGCATGGAAAAATTTATGAGAGCAATTCTAAAATGCTTTTAAGTGCCTTATACAATTTGAAGTTTTATGATGTCACGCTATATAAGGTTGAAGATGATTATAGCAAAACTGTTCAAATCTTAAATTCTGCAATACGTAGTAATGACTTGGTGTTAATTACTGGAGGTATCTCGGTTGGAGACTACGATTTTGTTGGAAAAGCACTTAGCGAATTACAAGTTAAAAAGCTTTTTTATAAAGTAAAACAAAAACCAGGAAAGCCTTTGTTTTTTGGCAAAAAAGATCATACACAAATTTTTGCATTACCCGGAAATCCTGCTGCTGCCCTATCATGTTTCTATGTATATGTATACATCGCACTTCAATACATGATGAATAGAAAAGATATAGAATTACCTCGTGTTACAGCCAAATCTATATCAGATTTTAAAAAGAAAGGAGACCGTCCGCAATTTTTAAAAGCAGTTTATAATGATGGTCATGTTGAAATTTTAGAAGGACAAAATTCTTCTATGTTACAAACTTTTGCTCTATCGAATGCTTTGGTTTTTGCTCCTGAAGACCTTAACTCAATTGAAATTGGTGATGGTATAGAAGTTATTTTGTTACCGAATTAAAACAAAACCATGAGCTATAAAATTAAAAGTCGCATCTGGATTGAATCTGACGAAAATGTACTTCTTGGAGAAGGCAGAGTGCATTTATTAAAAGCTATTGAAGCAACAGGCTCATTATCTAAAGCTGCAAAATCTTTAAATATTTCTTACAAAAAAGCATGGCAACTTTTGGATTCTGTTAACAAATCGGCTAAAAAACCTGTAACCATAAATAGTATTGGTGGTAAAGGTGGCGGTGGTGCCGCATTAACCGATTACGGAAAATCTTTAATTCTGGTTTTTGATGAAATTAATAGGAATTGCTGGAAGTTTTTGGATAATGAACTTAAAAGAATTGAAAATATATAAAAATAATATCTAGTCATTTCGAACATAGTGAGAAATCACGTAATTATGAAAAAGTATTACTAAATCATTCATAAATTAATATACAACAAAACAGTCCATTATAAAGTGTTACAAACCGAAAACATATACCTTTTTTTAATCATACTCCCTATAGTATCCTTTCTATACTCAAGTGTTGGTCATGGTGGCGCAAGTGGTTATTTAGCACTTATGGCGTTGTTTTCATTTGTACCAGAAAGCATGAAACCCACTGCTCTACTGCTTAATATTTTTGTGGCTGGTATTTCATTTTACTACTATTATAAAGGCGGGTATTTTAATAAAAAATTATTTCTTTCTTTTGCTATGACATCTATTCCTTTGGCTTTCATTGGAGGTATGATAGAAATAGACGCTTCTATTTACAAAAAAATACTAGCCGTTTTACTCATTTTTGCCATTCTAAAAATGTTGAATGTTTTTGGAAAAGAAAGCGATCAAACCAAAGACGTTAAACTATGGCAAGGGCTAATTATTGGTGGATTTATTGGTTTCTTTTCGGGGCTTATTGGTATTGGTGGTGGCATTATTTTAACACCTGTAATTTTATTATTGCATTGGGGTAAAATGAAAGAAGCTGCGGCTGTTTCGGCACTTTTTATTTGGGTTAATTCCGTAGCTGGATTAATAGGGCAATTTAGTAGTGGTGTAACTATTGAAAAAGAATCTTTCTGGTTGGTTATTATAGCCTTAATTGGTGGTGTTTTAGGTGGTTACTATGGTAGTAAAAAATTAAACAATCAACGTTTACGATATATTTTAGCTTTTGTATTAATTATAGCCTGTGCTAAACTCATGTTTACTTAAATGAAAAACAAAAATAACATAACAGGTATTATTTTAGCAGGCGGAAAAAGCTCTAGAATGGGTACGGACAAAGGTTTTTTAATATTGAACAATAAACCTTTTATTCAATATAGTATTGATGCTTTAAAACCTTTGGTAGATGATATTTTAATTGTTTCTGATAATTCAGATTATGATATTTTTGGATTAAAACGAGTAAATGATATTACTAAAGATGCAGGCCCAGTTTCTGGAATTCACTCAGGCTTAAAGGCTTCAAAAACAGAATTAAACATGGTTTTAAGTTGTGATATTCCATTGATTAATTCTAAAATACTTCAAAAATTAATTGATAATATTGATACCGTTTCTCAAATTATTCAAGTTGAAAGTCATGGTAAGAGCATGCCATTAATAGCTATATATAGAAAAGGTGTCATAAATACTTTTAATGCTTTTTTAAAAAACGATGAAAGACGTTTACGCATTGCTATAAAAAGTTGCCTGTCAAAAAACATTCAATTAGAAAAAGAACATGAAATTTGTACCATGAATGTAAATACTATAAACGAATTAAAAGCAGCTAAAGATGCATATAACCATTAAATACTTTGGACAAATAGCCGAAGTAACACAAATAAGAGAAGAATCTTTTAAGTTTTCTGGAAATTTAGTTTCTGAGCTACTAGATGCTTTACATTTAAAATATAAAGACTTAAAAAACAAAGATTTTAAAGTGGCTCAAAATCAGGAATTAGTTTCAGGTGATGTAAAATTAACAGGAGATGATATTGCTTTATTACCTCCATTTGCAGGAGGCTAATCATTTCGACCTAAAGAAATAAATTACATTATAGTGTGATAAGGCACCTCTAATGATAGACAAGACAAATATTGCGAATATTTAAAAATAAGTTGCTTAGCTTAAATGACAGACAGATACAACAGACATATTATATTATCAGAAATCGGACAAGGCGGTCAAGATAAAATTTCTAGCGCCAAAGTATTGGTTATTGGTGCTGGTGGTTTAGGTTGCCCAATCCTACAATATTTAACTGCTGCGGGGGTTGGTACTATTGGTATTGTAGATTTTGATATTGTTACCGTGTCTAATTTACAACGTCAGGTTTTATTTGGAACGTCATCATTAGGCAAAAATAAAGCAGAAGCCGCAAAACAGCGATTAGAAGATTTAAATAATGATATCTCCATTCTCGCTTACGCGGAAAAATTAACACATAAAAACGCTATTACTTTATTCAATCAATACGATATTATTGTTGATGGCTCCGACAATTTTGAAACGCGCTATTTAGTAAATGATGCTTGCATTATAACCAATAAACCTTTAGTATTTGGAGCTATTTATAAATTTGAAGGGCAAGTTTCTGTCTTTAACTACAAAAATGGTCCTAGTTACCGCTGTTTGTTCCCAAATCCTCCAGTAAAAGGAAGCATTCCTAATTGTTCTGAAATTGGAGTACTAGGTGTCCTTCCCGGAATTATCGGGACCATGCAAGCCAACGAAGTTTTAAAAATTATCTTAGAATTAGGCACTACCCTATCTGGAAAACTATTATGTTATAATGCGTTAACACTTCAAAACTCGATATTAAAGATTAATAAATCCGAAGAAACGATTCAATCTGTTTTAAAAAATAAAGATAATTTTCATAAAACAGAAGCAGATTCTAACTGTGACGTTGACATTAAACCAGTTTCCATTGAGGATTTTATTTCCGAAAAAAGTATTCAATATATAGATGTTAGAGAACATCATGAACAACCTAAAGTAGAACGTTTAGATATTACATACATACCTTTAAGTGTATTAGAGGCAAGCTTAGATAAAATAAATACTACCAAAAAGAAAGCCCTTTTTTGTCAATCTGGAATGCGGAGTAAACACGCGGTTAAATTATTACAAGAACTTGACATACAAAACTGTTTTAGTATTAAAGAAGGTGCTTTAGAAATAAAAAACATACTATCTATAAGACCTGACAGGTCTAAAAACAAAAGAAAAGAATGAAAGATAAAAAACCAATGAAACCTGTTTTTAAAGAAGGCGCAATAACGTCCGACTTTATTGGAAATTCTATTTACAAACATCAAACAAAAACAAATATTGGTGCGCATAATATTTTTTTGGGTCAAGTACGCGCAGATGACATAAATGGAAAAATAGTCTCAGCTATTGAGTATACAGCCTATGAAGACATGGCAAACCAAAAATTCCATGAAATTAGAGAATTGGCTTTTAAAAAATTTGATTTAACATGCATGCATATTTACCATAGTTTAGGGACAGTTAAAGCTGGAGAAATATGCTTATTCGTATTTGTGTCCTCACCAAGACGTAAAGTAGTTTTTAAAGCTTTAGAATATATTGTTGAAGCCATAAAAGCAGATGTTCCTGTATTTGGAAAAGAAATTTTTGAAGATGAGAGCCATCAATGGAAAGTGAATAGTTAGTTTTTGGCTATTAGTTATTAGAAAAATAAAAAAAAACAATCACCAGTAAGCAATAATGACCAACAACCAGTAACCAGTAACCAGTAACCAGTAACCAGTAACCAGTAACCAGTAACCAGTAACAAAAATACACAAATGGTAGATATAACACATAAAACAACCACATTAAGAACAGCAGTAGCTCAAGCCATTGTAAAAGTTAGCAAACCTGAAACGATTCTAGCTATTAAAAATGATACTGTTCCAAAGGGTAATGTATTCGCTATGAGTAAAGCCGCTGGATTATTGGGTGTAAAACGTACTCCTGATATTTTACCAGATTGCCACCCACTACCTATTGAGTTTACTGGTGTAGAATATGACATCAATGCACTGGAAATAAAAGTCATTTTTACTGTAAAAACAATTTATAAAACAGGTGTTGAAGTTGAAGCCATGCATGGCGCAAGTGTTGTTGCTTTAAACATGTACGACATGCTAAAACCAATAGATAAAGGTATTGAGATACATGAGATCAAACTACTAAATAAAAAAGGAGGGAAATCTGATTATAAAGATAAATTTAGAAAAGATTTAACCGCTGCGGTTATTGTATGTTCAGATTCAATTTCGGCAGGCCATAAAGAAGACAAAGCAGGAAAAGCTATTATTGCTAAACTAGAGTCTTGTGGTGTTAAAATATCTGATTACATTATTATTCCTGACGAAAAAGACATTGTACAAAACAAAGCTAAAACTTACCAAGAACAAGGTATTGATTTAATTATATACACTGGTGGCACAGGACTTTCTGGTCGTGATATTACTCCCGAAGCATTAATACCACTTTTAGACAGACGCATTCCAGGTATTGAAGAAGCTATTCGTAATTACGGACAAGACCGTATGCCATACGCCATGCTTTCTAGAAGTGTAGCAGGAACTATAAATAACACGCTAGTTTTAGCGTTACCAGGTTCAACAAACGGCGCTAAGGAGTCTATGGATGCTATATTTCCTTCGGTATTACATGTTTTTAGAATTTTAAAGGGCGCCAGGCATGATTAAAAACAAACATAATTGCTTAATAGCAGTTCCAAGCTTTCCAAACGAGAGGCGTAATTAACAGGAAAGATAAACCTACACCTGGCTGATTATAAAAATCTAATAGGTCTGAATCTAAAAAATACAAATGACACATAATAAAAACATTTTACAAGATTCGCACGGTAGAGACCATGCTTATTTACGCATTTCATTAATTGAACGTTGCAATTTACGCTGCACCTATTGTATGCCAGAAGAAGGCGTAAAATTATCGCCTAAAAAGCATTTAATGACTTATGAAGAAATTTATAAAATAGCAAAAACATTTGTAGATAATGGTGTTACTAAAATTCGATTAACTGGAGGCGAACCTTTAATCCGTAAAGATATTCCTGTTATTCTAGAAAAGCTATCAACCCTTCCTGTTGAGTTATCCATAACCTCTAATGCTGTTATTATTGATAAATTTGTTGATGTTTTAAAAACCAATGGTGTTAACAAAATAAATGTGAGCCTTGACTCCTTAGACGCATCAAAATTTAAACATATTACTAGACGTCACGAATTTAAAAAAGTTTACGATAATATTTTATTGTTAGTAAAAGAAGGTTTTACTGTAAAAGTGAATGCTGTATTAATAAAAGGTTTTAATGATAATGAAATTATCGATTTTATTAATTTCACTAAAGATTTACCTGTTTCGGTACGTTTTATTGAGTTTATGCCGTTTGATGGTAATAAATGGGATATGAGTAAAATGGTGTCTTATGCAGAAGTAATGACTTATGTAAACAATGCTTTTTCTGAAGATAGCATTGAACGCTTACAAGATGCACCAAACGACACCTCTAAAAATTATAAAATAAAAGGCTACAAAGGCAGCTTTGCTATTATTAGTTCTGTTACTAATCCATTTTGCGACTCTTGTAATAGATTGCGGCTAACAGCCAATGGACAATTAAAAAATTGTTTATTCTCGTCTACAGAGTCAGATTTATTAACAACACTTCGTTCTGGAAACGCCATTGAACCTGTCATTCAAAAAGCTGTACAAGCTAAACTTAAAGTGCGTGGCGGTATGGATACTATCCAAAAACTTCAAGAACCTAAATTACATTCAAAAAATAGGAGTATGATTACTATTGGTGGTTAAATTCTTATTAGTATTTATAACCTATTTCACTCTTAAAACTAAGCATTTATTGTTTTTAATTAAATAATACCTTGAAAAACAATTACTTATTACCCTTACTATAAATTTTTAATTATAAATACGTCCAATTTTTATTAAATTCAAAAAAAAAGCTTTATGGATATTGTCTCAAACAACAATTATAGTTAAATATAATTTTCAAAAACTATGTTTTGTTTGAAAATTCTACAAAAATAGTTTGCTTTTTTTATTAATGTCGGCACAAAGATTATCTTCAAGAATAGTTAGCAATAATTAAACTAAAAAAACTAAAAATCTTAAACGACTAATTATGATTAAAAAATTTAAACTCGTACTCATGTTATTTATAGGTATAACCTATGGTAATATTAATGCACAAAACCCAAATGGAAACACCTCTAATCCAAGTGATAGATGGACATTAGACTCTGATTTTTCAGATGAATTTAATGGAAATAGTATTGATTTTAATAAATGGAGTAGAAACCAAAATCTTCCAAATACTAAGGCTTGGAAATGGAACAACAACACTAACTTAAAAAACGTAACATTTAAAAGCCAAAAAGCTGTAGAAATTATTGCTCGCCAAAATGCGAACAACAGACCTGTAGGTATTACATATTTTAACAGTGGTTGCTTACAATCGGTTAAACAATTACCTAAAAACTTTGTTGGTTATGTTGAAGCTAAAATTCATGGAGCAGATATTAATGCTAGCCAAGCTGCTGCTCTTGATAAAAGAAGAGGTGTATGCCCTGCTTTTTGGTTATATAGCAAGTTTTTTGATAATAGACCTATTGGGCAAACTGTTTACACAGAAATTGATATTGTTGAATTACAGCAATTTGATTTTGATGCAAACGCTCCTGCAGGTGTAGAAAAACAAGACCAAATAGATGATGCAGAGTCTAACTTACATTTGGTTAAAAAAGCAAGCTTTGGTAGAGATTGGTTTAGACCAAAACAAGCCAAAGCAAGAGGTAATCAATTAAATAAATACAATTTAGGTTTTGATCCTACTAAAGGATGGCATACATACGGTTGTGAAATCACACCTACTAAATTATACTTTTATGTTGATGGAAAGCGCGTTGGGAAAGTTTTAAACAATACGAACTGGAGTGACAATCCTATGTATGTAATTGCATCTTTAGGTATGCGTGTACCATTTGTTAGTTTTGAAGGTAATGTATTTAACCCTGTTAATCCAGTTACAAACGCTAGAGCTCAAAAAAGTTTAAGTGAAATGCCTGCTTCTATGTATGTAGATTATATTAGAGTATGGAAAAAGAATGGCTCAGGTGGTAATGGAAACCCAACTCCAGATCCAGACCCAACTCCTACCCCTCCAAATAATGGTGGCGGTAATATTAAAGTAGCTCCAAATCCAGCAAATAATTTTGTAACTATTACAGCGCCTTTTAAATCTAGAATAACTATTAGTAACATTGGTAATGGTAATATTGTTAAAAGAGGTAAAGCTAATAAAAACAATACATTAAGATTAAGAGTTGCTGATTTAAGTAACGGTATGTATACGGTTTCGATTACAACCAAAGGCAAAACAGTTACTAGGAAACTTGTAATTAACTAACGAAACATTCTATTTAAATAAATAAAATATTGCTAACTACTTTTTAAAACTAACAACTAAATTTAACCCCATTTGTTAAAACAAATGGGGTTTTTTAGTTCAAAAAATTATTATAAAATATTATTATCTTGTCAGTAATATTAAGGTAGTTGTAATTACAAAAGTAGAAATACTTATAATTGTACCTAATCTGGCATCACCAGTAGCACTACTTATTGCAGAATTATTAGGCTCAACATATACATAATCATTTTGAGTTAAATAATAAACTGGAGAATTAAAAACTTCTTTATTTGTAATATCTAATCTTGTATATGTTTTTGTTCCTTTAAAATCTCTTACAACTAAAATATTATCTCTACGCCCTTTAATAGTTAAATCTCCTGCCAAGCCTAAAGCTTCAAGAATGGAAACACGCTCTCCAGAAACATTGTAAACCCCTGGCCTATTAACTGCACCAGCAATAGTAACTCTAAAATTTAAAATTCGAATATTAATTACAGGGTCTTTAAGATAGCCTGCGGAAAGTTTTTCTTTAAGTAATTCTTTTGCTTCTTGAATGGTAAGTCCAAGTAATTTAATTTTTCCAAGAACGGGATAATCAATATTTCCTTCTAAATCAATTAAATAATCAATTTCCTCTCCTGAATTCCCTGTTTGTTTAACTAAATTAAATGGTCTAACAGCTTCTAAATTAAAGGTTGATACATAAATACTAACAATATCATTTACCTTAAATGTAGCCTCAAATGTATCTGTATCTACAATGGTTTCAAAACTTCTAGCATTTTGAAAGTAAACAACTTCTTTTTTAGGAACACAAGACGTTAAAACTCCCACTACAATAATGATTATAAATAATTTACTCTTTTGTATCGTTTTAATCATAATAATATAAATTGAAAATTGATAAATTTTAATAGCTATTCAGAAATTAATCTTGTTTTAAAGTTTTAAAAATATTATTTATTATTCTATTCAAGTCATCATCACTTAAATTAGAACCACTAGGCAAACATAACCCTCTATTAAAAAGGTCTTCGGAAACACCATTTAAAAAGCATAAACAATCTTTAAAAATGGGTTGCAAATGTAATGGTTTCCATAAAGGCCGCGATTCAATTTTATCTTTTAATAAGGATATTCTTATTTTTTCTCTTAATTCATATGAATTGGTTAGCATACAAGTAATCCATCTATTCGATAAAAACCCTTTTGGCTCTTTCAAAAATTCTATAAAATCAAATTCAGACAAGCTGTCTTTATAAAACTTAAAGTTTTTTCTTCGTGTATTAACCCTTTCATCAATAACTTCTATTTGCCCCCTACCTATTCCTGCTAAAACATTACTCATTCTGTAGTTATAACCAATAGAAGAATGCTCATAATGTGGTGCGTTACCTTTAGCTTGTGTAGATAAAAAAATGGCTTTATCCTTTATATTTTCTTGATTAACAATTAATGCACCACCAGCAGAAGTAGTTATTATTTTGTTTCCATTAAATGATAAAACCCCCATGCTAGATAATGTACCACACTTTTCTCCAAAATAAGTACTTCCTAAAGCCCCTGCACTATCCTCAATTAAAGGAATATCAAATTTACTAGCAATGGCATTAATTTCATCAGATTTATGTGGCATGCCGTACAAGTCTACAACAATTATAGCCTTAGGTTTTTTATAATGTTTTATTCTATGCTCCAATGCTACTTCTAATAATTCTGGAGACATATTCCAAGTATCAGTTTCACTATCTACAAATACGGGTACAGCACCTAAATATGTAATTGGATTAGCCGAAGCCGTAAAGGTAAAACTTTGGCATATAACTTCATCTCCTGTTGACACATTCAATAACTCAAGTGCTAAATGTAAAGAAGATGTTCCTGTGTTTAGTGCTACTATGTGTTTATGCCCCCCTAAATATGCTTTTAAATCGTTTTCAAAACCGATGACATTAGGTCCATTTGGCGCTATCCAGTTAGAATTAAAGGCATCAGCAATAAAATTTTGCTCAGTACCTACCATATGCGGAGGTGATAAATATATATTATTATATGAGGGCATAAAATATTTAATTTTGACTAAGCACTAACTTTAAGTAAGTTTTTACACAAATATTCGACATTATTCTGATAACTTAATGATTATAAATTCATATTATTTTACATCAATAAATGATTTTATTTAATCTTTAATATAAGACCGAATATATACGATTGATTGAGAGATAATAGATTATAAACATTAATTTGACATTAAAAACAGAATAAACTTTGTTCTAATATTATGTTAATTTATTTTAGGGTAAATTTAGGAATTGTTTCAAGTTTAATCTTCTAGTTTTACTTTAATTCGCCAAAACTGTATTAAAATACGGTTAAATACATAATCAACTACTGCTAAAAACATTAACATCTTATTTATAATATTTACCTTCTAAAATTTAATTTAGTTTTACAAGAAAACATGAGTAGAATTGGTAAAGATTTAAAGATTTTTTTCATATTTGCCATAGTATTTATAATTTTTCCATCAAAAAAATGACCAAAGACCAAAAAGTAAACTCCAAAATAAAAAAATCCTTGTAACTGGAGGCGCTGGTTTTATAGGGTCTAACCTATGCGAAGTTTTACTTAAAAACAACATATCTGTTGTGTGTTTAGATAATTTTTCTACAGGAAAAAGGGAGAATATTAAACCTTTTATCAAAAACAAAAACTTCAAACTCATTGAAGGCGACATACGGCATCTAAAAGATTGTAAAAGAGCCTGTGAAAACATCAATTATGTTCTACACGAAGCGGCATTAGGCTCTGTACCAAGATCCATTAAAGACCCTATCACAACAAATGATGTAAATATATCTGGGTTTTTAAATATGTTAGTCGCATCAAAACATGCCAATGTAGAACGTTTTGTTTATGCTGCAAGTTCATCTACATATGGAGACAATAAAGCGCTACCAAAGGTTGAAAACATTATAGGAAAGGCTTTATCTCCTTACGCTATTACAAAGTATGTTAATGAATTATATGCCGATATATTTCATACAACTTACGACTTAGACTGTATTGGGTTGCGCTATTTTAACGTTTTTGGCAAGCGCCAAGACCCAAATAGTGCTTATGCTGCTGTAATACCAAAATTTGTTCAACAATTTATAGATTATAAATCTCCTGTAATTAATGGAGACGGTAGCTATTCTAGAGACTTTACATATATTGATAATGTCATCCAAATTAACATTAACGCATTAACAACTAGTAATAAGAATGCTCTTAATGAGATATATAATGTTGCTTATGGCCAACGCACAACATTATTACAGCTAACAAATTTTTTAAAAAACCAGCTCGCTGAATACGACAAAAATATTAACAAAGTAGAAATAATTTTTGGAGAGCAAAGAATTGGTGATATACCACATTCTTTAGCCGATATTGAGAAAGCTAAAAATTTATTAAACTACAATCCTAAATTTGATGTAGAAACAGGTTTAAAAGAAGCTGTTAAATGGTATTGGAAACATTTAAAAACTAATTAAAAAGATTAAACTTATTATTTCTTAAACAGAATACAACTATATACAAATCAGTATATTGAATAATAAAAAGCAGCATTATGAATAAAGACAGAATAGCCATAATAGGCTTGGGCTACGTAGGGCTTCCATTAGCCAGACTTTTTGCTACCAAATACGCTGTTATTGGGTTTGATATTAACCAAAAAAGAATTAACGAGTTATCATCTGGCAAAGACTCTACACTAGAAATACAAGAAAACGAATTACGTACGGTATTAAAAGACAAGCCAAACAAAAATTTAAATGGCTTATACTGTTCATCAAAACTTGAAGATATTAAAGACTGTAATTATTACATAATAACAGTTCCTACGCCAATAGACAAAAACAAAAGACCAGACTTAACACCTCTATATAGATCTAGTGAAACCGTCGCTAAAGTCCTAAAAAAAGGAGATGTTGTTATTTATGAATCCACAGTATATCCTGGCGTCACTGAAGACGAATGTGTGCCGGTATTAGAAAAAAATAGCGGTTTAGTATTTAATAAGGATTTTTATGTAGGCTACTCTCCAGAGCGTATTAACCCTGGAGATAAGAAGCATACCGTTGATAAAATTCTAAAAGTTACTGCAGGATCCACTCCTGATGTTGGAAAAAAAGTAAATGCACTTTACGCTAGTATTATTAAAGCTGGCACGCATTTAGCACCTTCTATAAAAGTCGCCGAAGCGGCAAAAGTTATTGAGAATTCGCAACGCGACATTAATATTGCCTTTGTAAACGAGTTGGCTAAAATTTTTAACCTCATGAATATTGATACGCATGCCGTACTAGAAGCTGCTGGGACTAAATGGAATTTCCTTCCTTTTAAACCAGGGCTAGTTGGCGGTCATTGCATTGGTGTAGACCCTTATTATTTAGCTCACAAGGCACAAGAATCTGGCTATCATCCTGAAATTATTTTAGCTGGGCGTCGTGTTAACGACAGCATGGGGCAATATGTAGCATCAGAAGTCATTAAACTTATGGTAAAGAATGATATACAGATAAAAGGCGCTAAAGTTTTAGTTTTAGGCGTAACTTTTAAAGAAAACTGTCCAGATGTTAGAAATACAAAGGCTGTCGATGTAATTAAACAACTAGAAAGCTACGGCACAGAACTTACCGTATACGACCCTTGGGCTAATCCTGACGAAGTAAAACAAGAATACAACCTAAAAACGACCACGCAACTACCTGTAGAAACCTTTCATGCTATTGTATTAACTGTAGCACATCAAGAATTTTTAAATCAAGACCTAAGCCCTATATTAAAATCTAACGGAATAATCTACGATGTAAAAGGTGTTATAACTCAAAATAAAGTAGATGGCAGATTATAGGTTTTTTTTAATAAACAGGTTCATACTAAGATTTAAAACAACAACAAAAAAAAAAAAAAAAGAGTTCTATATATTAGAACTCTTTGATACTTTTTAGTGATTATATACCCCTATACTAACTCATTGAATATAGAATGCATTAAGCGCTTTTTATCATTAATACTTTCTTCTAAAGATATCATAGTCTCTGTTCTATAAACCCCTTCAATATCATCTAAAAGAAAAATAACTTCTTTAGCATGTTCAGTACTCCTAGCTCTAATTTTACAAAAAATATTGAATTTTCCTGTAGTAATATGAGCCACTGTAACAAAAGGGATTTCATTGATGCGTTCTAAAACAAATTTTGTTTGAGAGGTGTTATTTAAATACACACCTACATATGCAATAAACGAATAACCAAGCTTTTTATAATCTAACATTAGTGATGAGCCTCTAATAATACCAGATTCCTCCATTTTTTTCACACGTACATGAACTGTACCTGCGGATATCAATAATTTCTTAGCAATATCAGTAAATGGTATTCTTGTGTTATCGATTAACATATCAAGAATTTGGTGATCAATTTCGTCTAATTTAATTTTTCCCATAATAAATTATTCTTAATTAAGAAGCGAAATTAATACATTTTCATCAATAATAACACATATTTTATACGTTTTATTTTGAAAATAATGCGATTTTTTCATTATTTATTATTACGAAAACGTTTTCGTAATCCAAGTCTACAACTAGATTTGAGTCTCCCAGAACCTTAAATCCCTTAGCATCAATCTCTATATGCCCAAAATTTTCTTTTAACTTTTCAATTTTAACGACTTTAGGCATAAATTCAACTTTATTACCTATTAATCTTTCTTGATATTGTATACCTATATCCAATAAATCATCATTAAACTCAGCATTTCTAATAATAACATCTAAAAAACATTTGCCGTTTTCTGGGATTTTAAAATATGTCTCATATAAACTTCCATCCACATCGGTTTTTGATATATAATCTAACGAAGAAACATATGATATATAAATCAATGCTCTTACAGATTCCCTTTCATAATCATCGTGATAATGACCAGCCTCAAACAAGATTGTTGGCACGTTTTTACATTGAAAACTATCTCCAACGCAATTTATATTAAAAGCATCATCATAAACCCCTATTTGATTAGGAATAACCTCATGCAAAGCCTCGTTCATAACCCCTATAACCTCCATAGCAACTTTTCTGGTCGGTGTTATTGTACAAATCTCATCTTGAGCTGGAGCCAAAAAAGATACCGTTGCTAGTTTATTGGTTTTACCGGCACTAAAAATAGTTCTCTGACCATGAAGATTATAACAAAAGTGAGGCTTAAACGCATTAAAAACACCTCTCAACACCTTACTTTCTGGTTGCGACAAATTTTGAGCATCTCTATTCAAATCTACCTCATTAGCATTAACCCTAGTATAGGCATTAGCGCCATCTGGATTTAGTATAGGTATTATATATAATGTACAAGCCTCTAAAATGTGCTTTAACTCATTATCAAGCAAAGTATTTAATAGGTCAAATAAAGCTTTAGTTGTGGTTGACTCGTTACCATGCATTTGAGACCACATTAAAACACGCTTATTGCCATTACCAATTTTTAATCCATAAATAGGTTCACCTAAAACAGAGCTACCAATGGTCTCTAAATCTATAAGTTTTTTAAAATTTAACAATAAAGGCAATATGTGTTTATTAGCAATATAACGATGAAACAAACGGGTTTCTTTGTGCTTTACAAACAACGATTTTATTTCTTCTATTCTCATAACATATTATTATTTTACAAATGTAAACATTTACTAATTTACAAATGTAAACAAGATTATTGTCACATTTGTATACATAGTATCCCTTTATTTAACACTCCGTTACCACTATATTTACAGTAAATAATTAAAAAATATTAATTAAGTATATATTATTAATTTTCAGTTACTTAAAACACTTTATATATATCAATAATTCAATATAAAATTATAATAAACCATATTTAAATATGATAATTAGAGTTAAATAGTTACATTTGTAACGCTAAATGCAGAATCAATTTTTACAATGATAAACACGGAAGATTTTATTAAGAGACTGCAAAAAGTGATTGATTATTATGGTGAATCTGCCTCCTCTTTTGCTGAAAAAATTGGAGTGCAACGCTCTAGTATTTCTCACATCTTATCGGGTAGAAATAAACCTAGTTTAGATTTTATTTTAAAAATACTTTCTGCTTTTCCCGAAGTTGATTTGTATTGGCTATTTAATGGCAAAGGCAATTTCCCTTCAGAAAACAAAACGACAGATACATCCATTACTAAAAAGAAAGAATCTGTTATTATTGAACAAAAAGATTTATTCTCTTTAGAAGCAGAAAACCATGAGTCTAATAAAACCGAAAAAACTATTGAGCGTATAGTTATTTTTTATTCTGATGGAAGTTTTAAAAATTATCAGAATTAAGCCTTTGTTTAGTAAATTTGCTATCAAATATATTTTATGAAATTTTTACTTTCCTTTATCTCATTTTTAATACTGTCTAGTTGCCATGAAATTTCTCGTGACTGCGAGAATTATAAAACTGGCGAGTATTACAGTGAAGTTGTTATTAATGATAAAGTATTTAAATCTTATTTTAAAAGAAGTAAAAACTTGCAAGTAGAAATTTATAATGGTAAAACAGACTCATCTCAAGTACGATGGATAAACAATTGTGAGGTGGTTTTTAAAACAATAAACCCTAAGAATATGGCTCAGCAAAAAGATATTCATTTAAAAATATTAACTACAACAGATTCATCATACACTTATGAGTATTCTTATGTTGGTGAATCTAAAAAGCAAAAAGGTATTGCGTACGTAAGCAAATAAAGATTTTAATCAAACGGGTATAAAAAATACTCCACCAAATTAAATTTAAGTTCTTTTTCCTTTGTTATTTCGTAAGTTAAAAATATTTCTCCCCAATACTCTCCATCAGAAAAATCTGCAACAATCCATTTATGGTTAAGCATTTTCACTGTATTTATTAGCATTTTACGTCCTTCGCTAGCTGCATAAGGAACTATAGGATGCTCACCTTTAACTTCATTAAGTTTATAAAGTTCGTCTTTTATAAAAGGAATTAATTCATCAATTTTATAACCGTCATTTTCAAAATAACTTATAGCATCTTCATTTCTTTCTAAATTAAAATGAGACACCTCAAGAATATCATTTTGCAATACTATTAAAGAATCTTTATAGGTTACCAATTGTGCTTTATGCGCTCCTAGTTTGTTATTCATATCTTCAAAAACGCGTTTAGAATTAACAAATTGAAATAAAATGATAAGTGTTGCAAACACAAACAAATACATAAAAATTTTTGATTTCATTATTTTATCTTATTAAATTAATATTTCTAAACCATCATATGCTAAATGCACATGTTTTGGTAACGATTTTTCAACATCCGCATGAAACCCAAGCATGTGACTAATATGAGTTAAGTATGCAATTTCTGGATTAACCGTTTTAATAAACGACAGCGCCTCCTCTAGATTAAAATGAGAATGATGCGCTTCTATCCTTAAGGCATTAACAACCAATACCTTTACACCTAGTAGTTTTTTAATTTCTTTTGGTTTTAACGTTTTCATATCTGTTAAATATGCGAAATCATTAAATCTAAAACCAAATACTTGTAATTCACCATGCTTTCCATTTATTGGCATGACTTCAAACTCATCTAACCGAAATGGCTTGTTTTTAATGCGGTTTTCTATTACGGTTGGTGCTCCTGGGTATTTATTTTTAGTTTTAAAAATATATTTAAACCGCTTATGTAGAGATTTTAAAACACGCTTATGCGCATAAATAGGAATATTGCCTTGTTTAAAATAAAAAGGCCTTATATCGTCTAGTCCTGCTATATGATCAGAATGCTCATGAGTAAATAAAATACCATCAATTTTACTGCATTTTGCCCTTAGTATTTGGTATCTAAAATCTGGACCGCAGTCTACAACATAAGTCTTATCTTCCCATGTTATTAAAATTGAAACTCTAAGCCGAGTATCTTTAGGATTATTACTTAGGCATACCGGATGATTACTCCCAATAATAGGAATACCTTGAGATGTACCAGTACCTAAAAAAGTAATTTTCAATTTTAGTAAGTTTTAAGACAAAAATAGGGTTATTTTTTTGTTTGCTGTACATATTTGATACCTTTGTAATTATAAGCTATAACCCATCAATAATATGGAAATTACCATAAAAGGAGATAAAGAGTTTAATGATATTCCATCTTTAAAATCTAAAGCACTTAGAATAAACTTAAACTCAAATATTTACGGAACTTTTGCAGAAATTGGCGCTGGTCAAGAAACTTGCAGGCATTTCTTTAGAGCAGGTGGGGCTTCCGGTACCATAGCTAAAGCCATGTCTGCTTATGACAAAGATTTTAGTGATGCTATTTATGGTGCTGAAGATGATGGGCGTTATGTTACAGAGGCACGTTTACGGAAAATGCTATCGCATGAAATGAACCTCATGGAAAATAGGTTGACACGCGAAAAAAACCCTAATAAAATATTTTTCACATACGCCAATACCGTGGCCACTATAGATTTTGCTAAGCAATTTAAAGGTCATGGTTGGATGGGGATTAAGTATCAAGTAGATGCAACTGGTGAGTATAACGAAATTATTTTGCATTTGCGTTTTAAGGAAACCGATGCGCGTTTACAACAAGAAACTCTAGGCATATTGGGTACTAACTTAATATACGGTGCATTTTACAAATACAACGAGCCAAAAAAATTATTGCGTTACCTCTATGATCATTTAGACAAAGACCAATTAGAAATTGATACCATCAATTTTTCTGGACCAGTTTTTAAAAATATTGATAACCGATTGATGAGCTTACAATTGGTAAAAAATGGCATGACAGATGCTGTAATGTTTGGTCCAGATGGCACTAATGTGCTGCCTGCCAAGGTTTTTTATAAAAAAAATATATTAGCGTTACGTGGTAGTTTTAGACCCGTTACCAAAGTTAATATGGCTATGTATGAGAAATCATACGAAATGTTTATTAAAGAAAATAAAGTTGATGTAGATAAAACTGTTGTTGTATTTGAAATCACACTATCTAATCTTCGAGCAGAAGGCGAGATTGACGAACAAGATTTTATAGATAGAGCAGATTTACTTTGCTCTTTAGGGCAATCGGTTATGATTTCTAACTTTCAAGAATATTTTAAAGTTGTAGAATATTTCTCAAATTACACCAAAGCTAGAATGGGATTAGCCATGGGAGTTAGTAATCTTATAGATATTTTTGATGAAAAATATTATCGCCATATAAGCGGCGGTATTTTGGAAGCTTTCGGGAAATTATTTTTTAAAGATTTAAGAGTCTATCTATATCCTATGAAAGACCCAAAAACTGGAGAATTAATTACTAGCGAAAACCTAAAAGTATACCCAAGAATGAAAGAACTATATAAGTTCTTTAAATATAACGGAAAAGTTATTGACATTAATGATTATGATGAAACGATTATGTCTATCTTTTCAAGAGACATTCTGCGTATGATATCTGAGGGTGAACGTGGCTGGGAAGATATGGTTCCAGAAGGCACGGCTGAATTAATTAAAGATTATCGTTTATTTGGTTATACTAGAAAACCATTAACGCTAAGCAGAAAAAGGAAGTAGAATTAATACTAAACATATCATTGAGCGGCTATTTTATTAAAAATAGCCGCTTTTTGTTTATTCTAATATTTGGGCAGCGTGATCTTTAGTTTTTACTTTATCTATAACCCGCTCTACAACACCCTGTTCATCAACTATAAAGGTTTTTCTATGAATCCCATCATATTCTTTGCCCATAAACTTTTTTAATCCCCAAACTCCAAATGCATTAATAACAGTTTTATCTTCATCTGCTAAAAGCGGGAACGGAAATTCATATTTATTTTTAAAATTAGCTTGTTTTTTTTCAGAATCTGCACTAACACCTAATAATTCAAACCCTTGATTTTGCAAAGTTTCATAATGATCTCTTAAATTACAAGCTTCTGCAGTACAACCTGGTGTATTTGCTTTAGGATAAAAAAAGACAACTAATTTTTTACCTTTATAATCACTTAACGAAATCGTATTCCCTTGTTCATCTTTAGCTGAAAAATTAGGTACAGCATCACCTTGTTTTAATGTTTGCATAGTCTTAACTTTGATTTTTATCAAAAATACAACTTATGACTAAAACAGAGAAAGTTAACTTTGTTATAAACACGTTATACAAACTTTATCCAGAAATACCAATACCCTTAGATCATAAAGACCCCTATACGTTATTAATTGCCGTATTACTATCTGCGCAATGTACAGATGTACGCGTAAACCAAATAACACCTAAGCTTTTTGCTAAAGCAGATAATCCTTATGATATGATTAAATTATCTGTAGAAGAAATAAAAGAAATAATAAGACCATGCGGACTTTCTCCAATGAAAAGTAAAGGCGTATATGGACTATCAAAAATACTTATTGAAAAACACAAAGGAACTGTACCACAGAGTTTTGAAGCATTAGAAGAGCTACCAGCGGTTGGACATAAAACAGCTAGTGTAGTGATGTCACAAGCTTTTGGTGTTCCTGCATTTCCTGTAGACACACATATTCATAGATTAATGTATAGATGGAATTTAACCAATGGAAAAAACGTGTTACAGACCGAAAAAGATGCCAAACGTTTGTTTCCTAAAGAACTTTGGAATGATTTACATCTTCAAATTATATGGTATGGACGCCAATATTCGCCTGCAAGAGGCTGGGATTTAGACCAAGATGTAATAACAAAAACTATTGGAAGACAATCGGTACTACAAGACTATTATAAAAATAAAAAGTCCTGATAGTTAAAACTATCAGGACTTAAAGTAACACTTAATTAAGAAGTGATTCAAACTTAAGTTCATTATAGCTTATAACACTTAAAGCTTTAGAATAATTAAGAAGAAAACGGACTGTTTCTCCCTTAGGATTAAGATTGTTAGATGTTTCAATAAAATTATTAGAGTAAATTTTTTCCATTTTATAACGTTAAAGATTAATATTAAATCAATAACGCAACAAAACAACCTTTATTGTACTAATTTGTTAAAACAATATTATGCTTATCAATTATCTTACGGAGGTTAATTAACGCATAACGCATTCTGCCTAATGCCGTATTAATACTTACTCCTGTTCTATCAGATATTTCCTTAAAACTCATATCGTTGTATATGCGCATTAATAACACCTCTTTTTGATCACCAGGAAGCTCTTCTACCAAGCGCCTTACATCATTTTCAACTTGTTCTTTAATAATCGCTTTTTCTGCATTTAAACTATCATCGCTTAATACAGAGAATATGCTAAACTCTCCAGCATTATCAAACTTAGGCATGCGGTTATTTTTTCTAAAGAAATCTATAACTAGATTGTGAGATATACGCATAACCCATGGCAAAAATTTACCTTCTTCATTATAAGCACCGCGCTTAAGTGTGCGTATTACTTTTATAAATGTATCTTGAAAAATATCTTCAGCAACATCTCTATCAAATACTTTTGAATAAATAAAACTATAAATCTTTTGCTTGTGTCTTACAATTAGTGTCTCTAAAGCACTTTCGTCTCCTTTAATATAGTTGCTAACTAATATAGCATCAGTGATGAGTTGTTGTTGCATAATAATTACTTTTAGCGCACAGAAGAGGGCTTCTTTGCTTGGGGTTACATGTTTAAAAGTAATATTATACTATAGGCGAGTGTTTAATTGTATATTAATGTGAGTCAAATATAACAACAATCATTCCTAAAAAACAAAAAATAACAACTTTTTTTAACATTCCTTTAAGCAATAATGTATTTTTTATGCTCATATACTTGTAGTATCTTTGTTAAATATTCCCTTTAAAAAGCCTATGAATACTAGTATTTCTGATGTAAACCCAAAAGAAAACATTATAATCAAAGGTGCAAAATTGCACAATTTAAAAAACATAGATGTTGTCATTCCTAGAAACCAATTAGTGGTTATTACTGGATTATCTGGTTCTGGAAAGTCTAGCTTAGCTTTTGATACCCTGTATGCAGAAGGACAAAGGCGCTACGTAGAGAGTCTTTCTAGTTATGCACGACAGTTTTTAGGAAGACTAAACAAGCCAAAAGTAGATTATATTAAAGGCATTTCTCCTGCTATTGCCATTGAACAAAAAGTAAACTCTACCAACCCACGTTCTACGGTTGGAACAACTACCGAAATTTACGATTACTTAAAACTACTATTTGCCAGAATTGGCAAAACATACTCTCCAATTTCTGGCTTAGAGGTTAAAAAAGATACCGTAACAGATGTTCTTAATGCCATAAAAGAATTTCCTGAGAACGAAAAATTACTTCTGCTTACCCCTATTTATTTAGAGGAAGGTCGAACCATGATAGATAAACTTAAAGCACTACAACAACAAGGTTATGCTAGAGTAAAGATTAATGATAACGTAACACGTATTGATGACGTTGAAAAAATTAACAAGAAAGATAAAATTTTATTGGTCGTTGATCGGGTTATTACAAAACATGATGAAGATTTTTATAATCGGTTAGCCGATGCTATACAAATCGCTTTTTATGAAGGCAAAGGCGAATGCATTATTGAATTTTTAAGTGATAATAAACAGCGCCTTTTTAGTAACAAATTTGAATTAGATAATATCACTTTTTTAGAGCCTAATGTGCACCTTTTTAGCTTTAACAACCCTTATGGCGCTTGCCCTAAATGTGAGGGTTACGGTGACATTATTGGTATTGATGATGATTTGGTAATCCCCAATACAGGGCTTTCTGTTTACGAAAATGCTATTTTCCCTTGGCGTGGAGAAAGTATGAGTTGGTATAAAGACCAAATGGTAAACAACGCACATAAATTCAACTTTCCTGTACACAAACCTTATTTTGAATTAAGTGCTGCTCAAAAAGAATTAATTTGGACTGGAAACAAACATTTTGAAGGCTTAAATTCATTTTTTGCAGAGTTAGAATCTAAAGCTTATAAAATACAAAATAGAGTTATGCTTTCTCGCTATCGCGGAAAAACAAAATGTAAAGCCTGCAATGGTAAACGCTTACGAAACGAAGCTAATTATGTAAAGATTAGCGGAGCTACGCTTACAGATTTGGTAGAGATGCCACTAAACAAATTAACAAATTTCTTTAAACAACTAGAGTTAAATGACCACGATAATAAGATAGCTAATAGGCTTTTAAAAGAAATTAATAACCGATTATTATTTCTTGCCAATGTTGGTTTAGATTACTTGACATTAAACCGAAAATCTAACACACTTTCGGGAGGAGAAAGCCAACGTATTAACTTAGCA
This sequence comes from uncultured Algibacter sp., assembly GCA_947499935.1. Classification (GTDB taxonomy): domain Bacteria; phylum Bacteroidota; class Bacteroidia; order Flavobacteriales; family Flavobacteriaceae; genus CANMQH01. The sequence continues at coordinate 40,191 of CANMQH010000019.1, forward strand.
ACATCCTTAGGAAGTAGCCTCGTGGGCTCTATGTATATTTTAGACGAGCCTAGTATTGGTTTACATCCAAAAGATACCGAAAGGTTAATTTCTGTTTTAAAATCTTTACGAGATTTAGGAAATACCGTTATTGTTGTAGAACATGATGAAGATATCATGAAAGCAGCCGATAGTATTATAGATATAGGTCCCGAAGCTGGTACGCTTGGCGGACATGTTGTTGCTAAAGGTAGTTATGCAGATATTTTAGCATCAAACTCACTAACAGCACAATATCTTAATGAAAAACTAAAAATTGAAGTTCCTAAAAAACGAAAAAAATCTAAAAATTATATTGAAATTAAAGGAGCTAGAGAAAATAACTTAAAAAATATTGATGTACGCTTCCCATTAGATATGCTAACTGTAGTTACTGGTGTTTCAGGTAGTGGAAAAAGCACATTGGTTAAAAAGATTTTATATCCTGTTTTGCAAAAAAAATTAACCGATTTTGGAGATAAAGCAGGTCAACATACAGCTTTAGAGGGTAATTTTGGAGATATTAAACAGATTGAATTTGTGGACCAAAACCCTATTGGTCGTTCTTCTAGATCTAATCCTGTAACCTATATTAAAGCTTACGACGATATTAGAGCGTTATTCTCTAAACAGAAACTAAGCAAATTAAGAAATTATCAAGCTAAACACTTTTCTTTTAATGTAGATGGCGGGCGTTGTGAGAGTTGTAAAGGCGATGGTGAAGTAACCATTGAAATGCAGTTTATGGCTGATGTTCATTTAGAATGCGAAACCTGTAAAGGCAAACGCTTCAAAAAAGAGGTTTTAGAGGTTGCATTTAATGATAAAAACATTGATGATATCCTAAATCTGACCATAGATGACGCTATAGATTTTTTTAAGACCACCGAGCAAACTAAAATAAAAAACAAGTTGCAACCCTTGCAAGATGTTGGGTTAGGCTATGTAACTTTAGGTCAAAGTTCCTCCACCCTCTCTGGTGGTGAGGCACAACGCATAAAATTAGCCACTTTTTTAGGCAAAGGAAGCCACAAAAACAAAGCGCTCTTTATTTTTGACGAACCTACTACTGGTTTACATTTTCATGATATTCAAAAATTATTAACATCTTTTTACGCACTTATTCAAAATGGACATTCTATTATTGTGGTCGAACACAATATAGAACTTATTAAATGTGCCGATTATATTATAGACTTAGGTCCTACTGGTGGCGAAAATGGTGGTAACCTCGTCGCTTTTGGTACACCTGAAGATATTATTAAAAACAAGTCTTCAGAAATAGCCAAGTATTTAAAAGACAAAATATAAATACTCTATGCTTAAATAAGCTATAAAATGAATGCAGACAAACCATAGGTTTAATCCATAAAAATTATAGTTTTATTTAATCAAATCTAAGTTAAGCTTTCAGTGGCTAAAAGAAGGTTTGTCTCATAATAAATATCAACACTTTATCTATTCAATTTGACTCTAGAAACAATCCCTCTATAGAAGGTTATTTTTAATTAATTCATTTTTGGGATGCTAGTTGTCTAATCAAAGTTCTAACAAAATAATTTAAAACTATTAATTATGATTAACACACAATTTATTTCGAAATTAAAAGTGTTTGTTTTTTTTGCAACAGCTTTATTATCTTTTAATTCATGTTCTAGCGATGATGATAACGGAGATGGAGATTGCCTACCAGGGATTTCTGCGATTTCTGCAGATGCGATTAGAGCATACCAAGGCGCACTTACTTTAAACGCCACAGAAGTTATAAACCAAGATGGAACTGCAACTATTACTGAGTCTGGATGTAAAACCTACACTATTAGTTTTAGTGATGGCGTACCTTCAATTACTGGAGTAAGATTTATAACAACAAATAATGGAGAAAGCTTTACTTATGTAAATGCAAATGCTACAACTACAGTTACAATAAATGAAGATGGTCGCCTCTCCGTAGCAAAGTCAGATTCACCAATAATTACGTTTAGCAGTAATAGCGCGACTAATTAAAACATTAGTTGAAATACATTATTCAAATTACAGTTAACACCTATTATACAACAAGTTAACAACTGTAATATAAATAATAACTTTTAAATAAAAATTAAATAAACCATAACTTTTAACATGTAAAAGTTATGGTTTATTTAATTAATACTTAATCATTGCCAACCTATTATTCATAAAAGAATAATTGTTCTACTGGACCTTGAGTAGATATACCATTATCGCCATTATGTAACCTAGACCTTGCTCTTAACTTTAAAGAATAAGTACACTTAGTCATGTCATTTGGAGGGTTGTTTAACTTAGCACTTGCGTTTATTAACTCGTTAGAAGTGGTTACAGATGTTGGAGGCGCAGGTAACACACCATCATCAATATATCGATTTACTGTCAAACTATTATTGTTTAAACGTAAATTAGCAGAAACTAAGTAAGGATGATACACCGTATATTTAGCATGTACCGTTCCGCTTATAGGGCTACATAAACTAGAAGCTTCAAGTTCTGCAATAGATAGCTTCATAAATATAGGATTATTATTCATAACCACTGCGTTAAGTGTTTTTCCACTCCCTGGAATAGTATTAAATTGATTTGCAGCTTTATTAATTACTTCTCGTATTTCAAACCTAATTGCAAACTTCTCCTCTGGTATTATATTACCAGCACCAATAGACTCACTAGGCTTAATAGTATCTGGCACATTAGTTGCCGTTGTTAATGCTCTAGTATCTAATGAAATCAATGTATCTTCTTCAATAATATTATATAATGATAAACTCGAAGGTGTTAAACCTGAATCTATTAAGGCTCTATCAATAGCTTTATTAGCATCAAACCAACCATTAGAGTCAAAATCAGATTGATCACTATATACAAAAATCTCATTATTACTTGGTCCAATAATTTTTTTGGTTAATTTTAAAACTAAACTTTTAGCAAATAAACCTGGAGTTACGCCAATAATTTTATCAAAATCAGCATCATTAGGGCTAACACCTCCGTTTGGAGTGGTTACATTACTTATTTTAAACCTATATTCAATAGGATTATTGCTAGCTGACCGCAATGCCGCCTGCCCTGTTAATCTAATAACACTATACAAGACAGATTTATTTATACCAGCAAATCCATTAACGTCAAAGTCATATGGATTTGTTCCAAATGAAGCACTAAAAGTATCTCCAATACCAGTCCATGCGCTTGGGAAATTTGGATCATTTGGATCTACCACATTAATTTCAGAACATAACGTAGCACATAAACAGTACCCTACATTTTTACGAGCATCGTCTTTACCTTCATCTACCAAGATAACGTCGGCTAACTCTGCTTTAAAATAAACATCTGGACCACTTTCAAAACTTATAGGAAGTCCTGGGTCTGTTTCTAAATTAATCCATGGCGATAAAAATGTTTGCTTAAATTTTATTGAAGCATAGTCTATTCTAAAATACCCATTAGCATCTGTTACATCGCTACCCAAGTTATCATCTGTTAACAAATCGGCATCCATAGCTGTTACTTTCGCTCCTTTAATTGGCACACCTGTTTTACAATTGAGTAGTCTACCACAAATAACCCACGCATCAAAAAATTCACCTCTAATTAAACACCACCATTTTGAAACAACTACATATGAATAAGTACATAATTGAATATCTTGATTATTTGTTTCATGCTCCCATTTAGGTGTAAATGTTTCTGCATGAAAATGTCTACTTGGAAACTTATTAACTCTATGGGGTAATTTAGGAACCGTTTGACATTCAAAATCAAACTCTAAATCGCCTTTTTTATAGTTTTTATTGAGTTCTACAGTAAAATTACCTTTTTCATCTGTAACCCCTTCACCAACTAGACGTTTCCTTTTATCTTTTACCGTATCTGGACTAAGAAGCCCAAATGCGCCTTTTCTTATTGCAATATCTTGGTTTTTCCTTTCTGATAAATAGAAAAGCACTTTTACATTGCTAATTTGCTCTAAACAATCTTGACAAAAATATCCAGCAAGATTTCCTTTAATTACTTTTTTCATGATTTACACACTTTTTTAGGTTGCTTTATACTATTTTTAATTTAGAGAGATTAGTATTAATTACTAAGCAAAATTAATTTAAAAATCACTAAAAATTAGAGGTGTATAAACTAATATGGCTAAGGGGTTTTTCCTTTTTTTTAATCAGTAAAAACACTTGGAGTACTAAAGAAAATGTGAGGTAAATTAACCAATTGCAGTATTTAGCTTAACCTAAATTTTGTTAGATAATATTTTGAGTTAGTTGCAAATTACATTGTAAGTTATTGGTTTTTTTAATGACTTATTAATCATATAAAAATCAAAAAACATATTATGTCTTTAACAGAAACCTTAGCAAACAAAAATGCTGAAAGCAGAGCACGCATACCAAGCGAAGCTTTAGAAATTATGGATCGTGCAACAAATAGCTTAAAAGATGCACATATTCTTAATAATGCCATAAAAGTGAATGACACATTCCCTAATGCTGTGCTGAAAAACATAAATGGTGATAATAAAGGAATTGATAGTTTAAAAGGAGAAAAAGCTACAATAATTTCATTCTATAGAGGTGGTTGGTGCCCATATTGTAACATAGAATTACAAGCTTTACAAACTGCACTTCCAGAATTTAATGAACTTGGAGCTAATCTAATAGCCATTACTCCAGAAACTCCTGATAATTCCTTATCTACTTCAGAAAAGAATGCATTGAGTTTTGAAGTATTAAGCGATATAGACAATACATTTGCTAGAGAAATTGGACTTGTTTTTAAAATGCCAAAAGAATTACAAGAGGTATACTCAAAATTTGGTATTGATGTTAAAAAACATAATCAAAACGACGATTATGAGCTCCCTATAGCTGCTACGTTTGTTATTGATAATAATAACGCAGTCAAATATGTATACACTAATGAGGATTACACTAAAAGAGCTGATATAAATGAAATTAAATCTGCTATAAAATCTTTATAAAATATCTTATCATATAAAAAAATAGGCTTGCTATAAAATAATAAGCCTATTTTTTGTGACAGATTTAGCAAAACGCATAATTTTACTTTAAAAATACCATGAAAAACCAATTGAAATAAAATACTCAGCACTACAGGCAGGTGAAAAACTACATGAGGACATTGTCTCTAAAAATGAAAAATTAATACCTACAGACTGGAAAGACATTTTTATAGTTAAAAAAACAACAATCACAAATACTACAGATATTGATTTTTCTAAAATTTTAAATATTAAGGCAAGTACATCTAATTTAGAAATAAAAACAATTTTAACAGACTACATTACTAATTTCTAAACCTTTCTACGCTTCTTTTCTTTAGTTAAAAGTGCTAATTCACGTCCAGTTTGCCCTGCTACAGAAGTGTTTTCTTCAGCTCTTCTTATTAAATATGGCATAACATCTTTAACGGGACCAAATGGCACATATTTAGCAACATTATAACCCAAATTGGCAAGATTATAACTAATATGATCACTCATGCCATATAACTGACCAAACCATATTCGAGAATCATTGTTTGCTATATTCTTATCTTTCATGAGTTGCATTAATAGATAAGAACTATCCTCATTATGAGTTCCTGCAAATAAAGAAATAATGTCTAAATTATTCATTATATATTTTAGAGCATCATCAAAATTCTTGTCTGTAGCAAATTTATTTTCACAAATTGGAGATGGATATCCATATTCTTTAGCTCTATCATTTTCTTTTTCCATGTAGGCGCCACGTACCAATTTATATCCTAAAAAATATTTACCTGCTTTTGCCTTTTCATGCTCTTCTTTTAAAAATGCCATACGATCATGTCTGTACATTTGTAGTGTATTATATACTACAGGTTTTTCTGTATTATATTTTTGCATAAGCTGAGTTACCAAAGTATCTGCAGCATCTTGCATCCAACTTTCTTCTCCGTCAATTAAAACGGCCACATAATTAACTTTCGCTTTTTCACAAACACTATAAAATCGATTTAAAACCCTGTTCCACTCTTCCGTTTCAATATCGGTTAAAGTTTCTCCTTTACTTATTTTTTCATATAAATCAAATCGACCAAACCCACTAGGTTTAAAAACGGCTATAGGAATAGCATCAAGTGCTTTAGCAAAGTCTATTATTTTAAGAATTTTATCTCTTGCAGCATCAAATTCACTTTCATTTGCTTTACCTTCTACAGAGTAATCTAAAACAGAACTTACGCCCTTACTATACATTTTTTCTATAACTGGTAGACAATCAGATTCGTTAACACCACCACAAAAATGATCAAAAACTGTTGATCTAATAAGTCCTTCTACTGGTAATTTGGCCTTTAATGCAAAATTAGTAGCCGCTGTACCAATTCTAACCAAGGGTTGTATAGAAATCATTTTAAACAAAAAATAAGCACGTTCTAATTCAGAATCATTTTTTAATGAAAATGCAATTTCAGTGTCGTCAAATATTAAATCGGTATTCATGAATTGAAATTTTAATCAAAGATAATTATAGCTAAGTTATAATTTTATATAAAATCTCCTTAATTTCACCACCTCTAAAACAACAATTATTTTATGGATTCTATTAAAGCAAATGATAGTATCATTCACTTCAACGACAATTGCTATTCTTCATTAAACAAACACATTGCAGAACACAATTTTTCTAAGATTTTTATTTTGGTTGATGAAAATACGCATGAACATTGTCTTCCTATTGTTTTAAAACAACTAGAAACAAGTATTAGTATCGATATCATTGAAATTGAATCTGGAGAAATTAATAAAACTATAGATACCTGCTTAGGCGTTTGGAATACACTTTCTGATTTAGATGCAGATAGAAAAAGTTTAATGATAAATATTGGTGGCGGCGTAATAACTGATCTTGGAGGTTTTGTTGCCTGTACATTTAAACGTGGTATAGCCTACATAAATGTACCAACCACGTTGCTTTCTATGGTTGATGCTTCGGTTGGAGGAAAAACTGGAGTTGATTTAGGTCATTTAAAAAACCAAATAGGCGTTATAAGCAATCCAAATTTAGTATTGATAGATACAACGTTTTTAGATACACTAGCAGGAAATCAAATGCGGTCTGGATTAGCAGAAATGCTAAAACATGGCTTAATTACAGGGCATTCGTATTGGGACAAATTTCAAGACTTATCTAAATTATCATTAAATGATTTAGATCAGTTAATTTATGATTCTGTTATTATAAAAAAGAACGTTGTAGAACATGATCCTTTTGAAAACAACCTTAGAAAAACACTCAATTTTGGACATACACTCGGGCATGCCATTGAGTCTCACTTTTTAAGCAGTGACCATAAAACAACATTACTACATGGAGAAGCTATAGTTGTGGGTATGATTTTAGCTTGTTATATTTCTACCAAACTCACAGGTTTCCCCAAAGCAGATACTGATGCTATAAAAGCATTATTTATTGGACATTATGGTAAAGTTACTATAGAAAAAAATGAACATGCTGCGATAATGGAACTTATGAAATATGACAAAAAAAACAATCACGGCAATATAAACTTCGTGCTTCTAAAAGCTATAGGAGCAGCAAAAATAGATTGTATTGTTGATGATAACATTATCATTGATGCCTTTGAGTATTATAATCAATAGGTAACTACTTAATAATATTATAGTGTAAAAAAATAGTTATTAAAACTGAATTTATATATTCTTGGTATGAAAAGAAACTAAACCCTCTATAGGTCTACGTTCAAAATTACCAACTTTAAAGCCCATTTCTTCGCTTACTTCTTTAATCTCTTTTTGATAGAAATATGCAATAGAACCAGCAAAATGTACAGGAACTGTTTTAATTTCTTCTTCAAATTGCATAATCATATTCGTTGAAAATAAACGTATACCTGTTTTAATAAGGTTAATAATATATTCAGACTCTTTATTTAAAAACATAAATTCAGCAAAGTTGGCTAAATATGCATTTGGATTTGGCAGTTTATATAAATTATATTTTATAAAGTCTGATTCCAAATTATATTTACTTCCAAAAGCGACTTTAATATGTTCTGGCATTTTATTAAAATAGTAATCTCTTATAAGTTGTTTCCCATAATAATTACCAGAAGCATCGTCCATAAGTGTGTAACCTAAAGAGTTTACACGTTGATGTAGAACTTCGCCATCAAAATAACTACAATTAGAACCTGTACCTAAAATACAAACTACAGCGGCTTCTTTTGGATGATTAATTGTTGAATAAACTGCGGCTAAAGTATCTTCATTAACCTCAATATGAGCATTAGTAAAAATCTCTTGTAACACACCTTTTAATAGCAATCTAGGATTTTCGGTACCACAACCTGCACCATAAAAATAAACGTGAGATACAATATGTCTATTGTGTTTTAAATCCTCATTACTCTTGATGATTTTTTTTAATTTTTTCTCAGATAAAATAGCTGGATTAAGACCTTTAGTACGAATCTTTTCCAATAGTTTTTCACCATTACTATCTACGGCTATCCAATCGGATTTTGTAGAACCACTATCAACAATTAAAATCATAAGTTTTTATATAAAAAAACTCCACAGTCTATTGTATAAACACAATAATACTGTGGAGTCATTAATTTAAATATATTAAATCGCTCCGATATGTTGCGCTAAATCTACTAATTTAGTTGAGTATCCAAACTCATTATCATACCAAGATACTAATTTTATAAAGTTATCATTTAATGCCATACTTGCGTTAGCATCAAAAGTACTTGTTTTAGGTTCTGAAACAAAATCTTGAGATACAACACCTTCTTCAGTATAACCTAATATACCTTTTAATTCTCCTTCTGAAGCATCTTTTAAAGCTTTCTTTACTTCATCCCAAGACGCGTTCTTTTCAATACGACACGTTAAATCTACTACAGATACATCAACAGTTGGTACTCTAAAAGCCATACCCGTTAATTTTCCGTTTAATTCTGGAATCACTTTTCCAACAGCTTTTGCAGCTCCTGTTGAAGCTGGCACAATGTTATTTAAAGATGCTCTACCTAATCTATAATCCTTTTTAGAAACACCATCTACTGTAGACTGTGTTGCTGTTGCAGCATGTACAGTGGTCATTAACCCTTCAGCAATACCAAATTTATCATTGATTACTTTAGCTAATGGCGCTAAACAGTTTGTAGTACAAGATGCATTAGATACAATGTTATGATCTGCAGTAATTTCTTTATGATTTACACCCATTACAAACATTGGTGCATCTGCAGATGGTGCAGATATAGCTACCTTTTTAGCGCCTGCTGTAATATGTTTTTGAGCGCCTTCTAAATTTGTAAAGATACCAGTACAGTCCATAACAACTTCTGCTCCAACTTCATTCCATTTTAAATCTTCTGGGTTACGTTCTGCTGTTATTCTAATAGCATTTCCATTTACTACTAATTGTCCGTCTTTAATATCTATTGTACCGTCAAATTTTCCGTGAACAGAGTCATACTTTAATAAATATGCTAAATGCTCTACATCTAACAAATCGTTAATTCCAACTACTTCTATATCTGGTCTAGAAGCTGCTACTCTAAAAGCAATTCTACCTATTCTTCCAAATCCGTTAATTCCTAATTTTAATTTTGACATAATCGTGTTTATAAATGTTAAGTGCTCATGATATCTGAGACACGCAATAATTCTAAATTTATTTTTGTTTTTCCTTTAATAGCATTATCCAATGGTGTCAATTCCATTTTTCCGTTTAATAAACCTACCATGTAATTGGTTTGTCCATTTAACATAGATTCCACAGCCTTTACACCCATTCTACTTGCTAAAACTCTATCGAAGCATGAAGGTGCTCCACCACGTTGCATATGCCCCAAAACAGAAACTCTTACATCATACCCTTCCATATTTTCATCAACATAATCTTTTAATTCAAAAATATTTTTTCCGATTTTATCACCTTCTGCAACAATAACAATACTTGATGATTTTCCAGATTTTCTACTTCTTCTTAAAGATTCAACCAATCGTTCTAACCCTAAATCTTCTTCAGGTATTAAAATTTCTTCTGCGCCACCTGCAATTCCTGCATTTAATGCTATATGACCAACATCACGTCCCATCACTTCAATAAAAAATAATCTATTATGTGAACTAGCTGTATCTCTAATTTTATCAATAGCCTCAACTACAGTATTAAGTGCTGTGTCAAACCCTAATGTATGTGAAGTTCCAAAAATATCATTATCAATAGTTCCAGGAATACCCATTACTGGGAAATCAAATTCTTGATTAAATATTAATGCTCCTGTAAACGAACCATCTCCACCAACAACTACTAGTGCATCAATTTTTGAATCTAATAAGTTTTTATGCGCTTTTTCGCGACCTTCTTTAGTTCTAAACTCTTTAGAGCGAGCAGATTTAAGTATAGTACCGCCTTTGTTTATAATGCCTCTAACACTTCTGGCATCCATTTGTTTAAAGTCACCTTCTATTAAACCTTCATATCCTCTATAAACTCCATAACATTCTACATTATGATAGGCACATGCTCTAACTACAGAACGTATTGCGGCATTCATTCCTGGAGAATCGCCTCCAGAAGTTAATACTGCTATTTTCTCTATTTTATTTGGCATTGATTTTATTAGTTATATAAACGTAAAATTACTAAACAAATAGTACATATCTATAGCATTAATAGTAATTTAACCCTATTTTAAACTATAACGTTTTAGTAAATACACCATTTCTGGTTATGAAAAACAAATAAAAAACACACTTATTTTTTTGAAGAAGGTTTTATAGTAATATAGTCTGGTAGAGCATCTTTTTCCTTTTTTTTAGGTTCTTCTTCAATAATATTTTTAATCTTTTTTGATTTTTTAAATAGTTTTTGTAAGAGCTCTTTAAAGGTATCAAAATCTACATTATAAGAAATACCTACACCTTGAGTATACCCTATAGCATCTCCAAAATTCCGGATACTATTTTCTCTATTAAATACTTTGGCTGTAAGTGTGCCTTCTGTATTTAAAAGAAAATCTATTTCTACATCTCCCGCTATAACAGTTTCTGTGGCTCCTCCTACTGGTACACCTACTTTTCCATTAATTAAAACACGGTCGCTTATTTGTGTTTGCAGCGTGACCCCTACTCGATTATCGGTTTGATAATCTGTCCTGTTTTGCCCAGCTTCAAAATATGGATTTAAATTAAGTTTACTATCTCCTGATCCAAATATACCACCAATAATACCATTAAGTCTTTCTGCGATTGTTCCAGAAAAATTAACCTCATTTAAACTCGTTGAAAATGAACCTGTAGATATTAAGTATAGGGCTTGATTTTCTCTATCATCTTCTGATTCTAGCCTATACTGAAGCTCTGATTTTATAGTAGAACCCACATTTGGAAACTCAAAAGTGAAATCTGGTTTAGGTTGCTCTAAGTCTCCACGAATGGCAATATTTAGCTCTACGGGAATACTCCTATTTATGGGATTATCCAATAATGGCGATGGGTTTGCCTGCGTTTTATATATAGCTAGCATATCTATTTGTGCTTTTAAAGGATCGCCTTCCCAAGCTATTGTACCACCAGGTTGTACCGTAAATTGTTTTTGAATAACACCGCCATAAGCAAAATTATAAGTACCTTCAAATACCGCATAATCTCCCCACATATTAAATTTTCCATTAGTATTAATCTCAAAAAGTAAACTCCCTATACCTCTACCTTTTAACGAATGGCCTGTGTTTTTATCTATGATAACTTCTACTTCGGCATCTTCACTTACATCTAAATCAAAATCTAATTCCAATCCTTTAATATCTTCAAAAACATAATCTTCACCTTTTCTTCTGGCTTCTTTTTCTTCTTTTGTAATGAAGTGAATAAATGAATTATCTCCAAAAGACTGTGCATCAGACAATGGGATTTTAAACACCGTACCTCGCTTTGTTTCACCAAGCACCTTAATAACTAATTGTTCTGTTGGTCCAAATATTCTGGCTGTTCCTCCAATAAAGCCTTTACCATAATAAAGAGCATCTTCTGTTTCTTTAGTATCTAAAACTAATAACCGCGGTGTAGATAAATTTAAATCTAAATCCCATTTAGAGAAATTAATATGGCTTAACGACCCACTTAACTCACCTCGTGAATAATGTTTAGTATCTGTGAGTCTAATATTATTAAAAATAAAACTTTGATTTTTTAAGGTTACAGAAGCTTTATCGTTAAAATTATAATCTACATTAAGATAGGGTATTCCTAACCCGCCTTTATTTATTTTTAAATCACCATTTATATTAGGCCGTTTTAAATCGCCTACAACCTTTACATCCCCTGTAACACTACCACGTATATCACTTAATACGCTTTGCAATAGCGGGTTTAAAGGAAATAAATTAAAGTCATTAAAGCCTAATACAACATTTATTGCCGATTTAGTTCCAGAAACATCTATATTACCTCTAGCTCTAAACGATTTTTGTACATCATTTTTAATTGTGGCATCAACTTTATAATTGGTTAGTGACTCATTACCAATTATTGTAGCATCAAAAGACCCCAATAAATAATCGTTAACTTTAAAATCGTCAATTACAATCGTAGAATTTGGTAAATAACTACCATTTTTTTGAAGCAAGTCTAACTTCCCATTTACATTGCCTTTTAAAGACAAGCTATCTATTTTTGGTGTAATCTTGGCTAAATCTACATTTGTAAAATTAAGTTTTATGTCTTTTTGGGTAGAATCTTTTAAAAATCCTGAAAGTTTTATTTCTTCGTTTTTATGATTGATTCTAAACTTATCTATATCAAATTTTGTGAACTTTTTATCGAATGATATTTTATGAAATTTATCTTGGTTCTCATTAACAAACCATGTATTTCCTTTTATTGTAAAATCTGATTGTTTAAAGCCTATTACAGATTCATTTTCTTTATTTACAGTATGATAAAAACTTAAATTATAGGCATCATTATTACGTTTTCCACCACTAAATTCTGAACGCATAAACAGAGTATCGTTTACCGTTACATTAATAAGGTTAAACTTAGATACGTTATAGTATTTTGTATTTAAACTATCTATCTCTACAAGCGTATTAAATAAAGGGTTACTATTATCTACTTGAAGCTCAATATTACTAGCAAAATAATCTAATAGTTTTATTTCGGGAGATTTAAAGGTTAGTTTAAATTTCTTCTCGTCGCTTTCTACCCTACCTCTTATATAAGTGTTTTTACCAACTTCTATTTCTGGATAAAACACCTCTACAATTTTATTATAAATTTTAAAATTAAAATCTATGCTTTGGTTGTTTTCTAACTCGTGTGGCACATAATTAGTATATATATAACCTACAGAATTTTGAAATAATTTTGTTAAATCTTTAAATAAAAATCGTCCTTTTAAATCACCTTCGATAATATCAGGTGAGTTAAATTCTATAAAACGAATGTCTTCTTGAAACCTAGATGATATATTTAATTTATCAAAATAATACGTGTCATTCTCATTTTTGTATACCGTTTTTGTAAAAGCTATATTGCCATAAGCATCATCTAGGGTACTACTATTCATGTTCATTTTAACACGACTTTTAAAAATAGATATACTATCCTTTTTCACAAAGTTTAAAGTATTTAAATCAGCATATTCAACAATAGCTTCAAAATCGTATTTTTTTGTTTTTTCAGAAAAATCTACAAGCCCAGCAAAATTGAGCTTTAAGTTTTTATCGTTAACAACTAAGTTTCCATCAAAGATTCTATTTTTTACCGTACCTGCAACCTTAAGATTATTATAATTGTATTTATTATATTCAATTTGAAAAACATCACCTGTAACTTCTGTATCAATTGTTTCTGAAGTAAAACCTGTTCCATTTACATCAAAATTTAAAGAGGCTAGACCAACCGTAGGGTCATTTAAAAATTTACCAAAATCAAATTCTGTAAAAACAACTTTTCCGTTATAATTTGCATTATCTATATCGTTAAGTTTACTAATCTCTAAATTGGAATCTACAAACCCCAAATCTGTATTAATAGTAATATCTGCTTTAACTTTTGTAGATGTAATTTGAGAATTACCAGAAATTGTAAAATAACCAAGTCTACCAAAAGATGTTGGAATAGCTTCCCCCAAAACGTTTGGTAATAATGCTTTTAAATCTATGTATGTTGATGATAAATTTTTAAAACGCCCATCCATTTGAAAACTTTTGGGGTCTTTACTAAATATGTTTTTAAAAATTAAATCGCCATAAATTTTTGTATTCCTGCTAGTATTTAACTTAAGATTTTTTGTTATTAGATTATTTAAAGTCCCTGATACATCTGTGCTAAACCGTGCCGATTGATTGACCCCAAACTCATTATAAAAGGTATTAAGTTCATTTAAAGACACCTTAGAATCTTTAAAATTCGCAGTAACCAAAACCTTATCTACAAAATATTTAAAATCACCTCGGTTATAAGAAAATTTTAAAGCTCCTTTTAAAACCGAATTAGGTGTTTTTAGTTCTAGGTTAGCAAAAGTCATATCGCTAAGCGTATAACTAAAATTTGTAATCATATTTTTTACCTCTACACCTCTACTGTCTTTAAAAGATAGTTTATTTATTCGTGCACTAACATCTGTTCCACTTACTAAAAAATTTGTAGCATTAATATTTAAATCTTTAAAATGTAAGACATCAACAGTTTTTAAATTTTCGTTTGAGAATTTAAAAGCACTGTTATAAATGGATATATCGCTGGAAGAAAATATAAATTTACTCTTAGACGATTTTGGGTTATTATTTTCAAATCGTCTCACAAAAACATCTAAATTTGTTTCAGACGCCTCTTTGTATGTTCTAATATTAAACAAAGCATTCTCAACATCTATATCTCCAAAAACAAGATTACCTTTAGAAAGGTTTGTATAACTTAAAATAGATGTATTTATTTCTGAAACACTAATAAGTGTATCATTTTTATAATCCTTAATTAAGATGTTTTTAAGCTCTACATCACCATTAAATTGTAAGCTTACTTTATCTATATTAATATTGGTCTTAAATTGTTCGTTTAATTTTTTTGTAGCATATTTTCCAAGACCAGTTTGAACACTAGATATAGACAGTACCAACACCAAAATGATGAATAGCATGAGTATTATACCCACAATCTTTAATAGTATTTTAAAAAACTTCTTGATACGTTTAAAATTATAATTTTATTGAAAACAATTAATTCACAAACAATAACACTATCCGTTTTTGGGACGGTGCAATAAAAAGACATCCAAATTTATTTATACTTAAGATAAATAAGTATTAATTTTGTAATTAAATTTAAAATAATATTGAGAGCATCTATAGTTTTCAAAATTAACAATTATTATGCCTAATTATAACTAATGACTTCACAAAATATTTATATTCTAGGTATTGAGTCTTCTTGCGATGATACAGCGGCTTCTGTAATGCATAACGGACGTATTTTAAGCAATGTTGTTGCTAACCAAAAAATACATGAAGCTTATGGTGGTGTTGTACCCGAATTAGCCTCTAGAGCCCACCAACAAAATATTGTTCCTGTAGTAGATCAAGCTCTTAAAAAAGCTAATATTACAAAAGACCAATTACATGCTATTGCATTTACACGGGGCCCTGGATTAATGGGCAGTTTATTGGTAGGCACCTCTTTTGCAAAATCTTTAGCCTATGGTTTAAATATACCGTTAATAGATGTTAACCATATGCAAGGTCATATTTTAGCACATTTTATTGATGAAGACGGTTTTGATAAACCGCCATTTCCATTTTTAGCTATGACTATATCTGGTGGTCATACGCAAATAGTTAAAGTAGATTATTATTTTGATATGACCGTAATTGGTGAAACCATTGATGATGCTGTTGGTGAAGCATTTGATAAAAGCGGTAAAATATTAGGGCTAGGTTACCCAGCAGGACCAGAAATTGATAAACGTGCCAAATTAGGAAACCCAAAAGCCTTTACTTTTACAAAACCTAGGGTTGATGGCTTAAACTTTAGTTTTTCTGGATTTAAAACTGCTGTGCTTTATTTTATTCAACGTGAAGTTAAAGCTAACCCAAATTTTATAGAAGACCGTTTAAATGATATTTGTGCCTCTATACAATATACTATTATTGGGATTTTAATAGATAAATTAAAGCAAGCGGTTAAAGACACTGGCATTACACATATTGCCATTGGCGGTGGTGTTTCGGCAAACTCTGGTATAAGACAAGCTTTAAAAGATGGTGAACAAAAATTTGGATGGTCAACCTATGTCCCTAAGTTTGAATTTACTACAGATAATGCCGCAATGATAGCCATAGTAGGGCATTTAAAATATTTAGAACAAGATTTTGCAGAACAGGATGTTTTAGCTTCGGCTCGCTTAAAAATATGAGTTTAAAAAAAATATATATCTACTTTTTTATAGCAGCCGCAATTGTTTTTTCTATTGGATTTATTTTTTATGATTATGATAGCACATTTGTTATAAACATCCATGATACTTACTTTGTTATTCGTAGCTTAGAATTAATACATTCTGTTTCTTTACTGCTTTTTGTTATCGGCTTGGTGTTCTTTATATTATCTAAAATAACAACAAAAAGTCATTCCAAGGAAAGTAAAAAATAATGCCGCATTTCCTTTTTCCATTTTGCTTTTTCAGAATCTGACAGATTATTATTATCCATAATCAGTCCTAAAACATGGGATGCTTTTGTGCTGTAAATTTCTGGAATACTTTTTATTTTGCAATTATTAACATGTAGTAGAAATAAGCCTTTCATGGTCGCAAATTCAGGAGGTAACTCCTCAAAAAGATTATGACCAGCATGCACTACCCATACTTTTTTCATTCCACTAATTTCTGATGGTAAATTAGTAAGCTGATTATGCTCTATATATAGATTTTTTAGCTGAGACAAAGCTCCAATAGTTTTTGGAAGAACCTTTAAATTATTGTTTGTAAGCCATAACGATGTTAGCTTTGGTAATTGTGTTAAAGTGCTAAAATTTTCTTCTTTAGAAATACTATTATTTGATAGGTTAAGGTCTTTCAGCGTATTAAATTCTGTAATAGATTCTGGTATTTGTGTTAATTTATTATCCTGAAGATTAAAAAACACTATCGGTAAATCTTTTAATATTTTAAACGTACTATCAAAGTCCAATTCCGGATTACTATTAAGTGCTATTTGACTAAGGTTTTTAAACCTAGATATTGAATTTGGAAGCGATTTTAACCCCAAACTATCAAGTATTAAAACCTTTAGTTTTTCTGGGTTTGGTATTTTTTTAAATACATTATCAATATCTTTAAAACTGGTATTAATAAACTTTATAGAGGCAAGTTTATGTAAAGACGCTAACGGCATACTGTTGGCCTCATCGTTGCTATTTATTGTTATTCGATAAACTTTATTATTTAGAAGATCATCATTAGCTGTATATGTTTTCTTGTAAAAGGTTTTATAAGGCGAACAACTTACAATACATAACCCGAGTATTATAATTAGAACTCTAATCATGGTTAGTAGAGTTTAATTGACCACTTATTGAAACTTCTATTAACAACTTATCATTAGCTGTTACATCCCATGGAAAACGTGGATTTAAACCAAAACTATCATGAAGTGTATTTTGCACAAAAGCGCCCAATTTTTGACTATTTATTCCAGCTTTACTATAAACCGAATAATACTCATCTTGAAAACTGCCAAAAGCAAATGCATTGGCATAAAATAAATTTTGGTAAGGCGATACAGTATGCCATACGTTTTTACGTCCATCATCAGAATTAATATTGTTATTTGGTGTTTTGACATAATTTGGTTTAGGTGTAAACAGCTCAATACCTAAGCCTACTCGATAGGCTTCAAATCGCGATTCAATTTTTGTAAATCCTATAATTAGCGAGCCTGTCTTGCCATAATCTGTACCTTCTCCATTAAATAATCGTCCAAATTTAAAATCATTTGTAAAAGCAATATCCAAAGCATGATTTGCATTACTAAAACGCATTAAAATTTTACCCTGTTTTAAATTAAAATGATTTAAGTTTTTTGGTAGAAACTCTTTTTGAAATCCAAAACCTATCCCACTAAAGCCTCCTTTACCTTCGTGATCAAAAAGTATCGTTTTGTTAAAATTTGAAATTGTACTGCCCAGTAAATTAGAGTTTTGACCGATGCCCATAAGTGCAAAAAACTCATAGCCATAAAACACACCATTTTTGCGTATGGTATGTCTTTTAAATAGATGTCCAGAAATTAGATTTACACCACCTTCCATAGCTGCATCTCCATAATTAGCTGTTCCAAAAGCAGATAATCCAGCCTCTAGCTTTATATTTTGATTACCAAAAGTAAATTGAAGCTTCCCCAAAACCCCATAATTTCCGTCTAATTTTTGACCAATTGAAGTGTATGAAACTAAAATGGCAATCGCCAAAAATATTTTTTTAATGATGATAAATAAATTTATTACAAAGGTAATAGTTTCAATATTTAAACTATGGTATCATTTAGTTGAATGTATTAGCATAACCTTTTAATGTTAAAATAAAAACATTTAGTCATATTAGTAGTGTAGACATTTTACATAAATAACTAAAATAAAAAAGCTTTCAATTTCTTGAAAGCTTTTTTATTTTTGTGACCTCGACTGGATTCAAACCAGTAACCTCTTGAGCCGTAATCAAGTGCGCTATTCAGTTGCGCCACGAGGCCTTTTTTGTGGGTGCAAATATACATTTTTTATTAAAACTCTACCAAATTTTTTATTCAAATTTCTAAATCATTACTTTTGGGGATGGCTAAGCATTTATTACAGCAAAAATTCAATCATATTTTCGATAATCAACTTATAAATGATATCGAAAACGTAGGTGTTTTAACAACATTTTCTAAAGATGATATTATAATTGATATCAATCAACCCTTAAAACATATACCACTACTATTAAGCGGAAACATTAAGATACTTCGCGAAGACAATAATGGTAATGAACTTTTAATTTATTTTCTTGAAGCTGGCGAAACCTGTACCATGTCACTCACCTGCTGCTTAGGGACTACAAAAAGTAAAATTAGAGCCGTTGCCGAAAAAGACTCTACCCTAATGATGATACCTGTTCAAAACATGCAAACATGGTTTCATAACAATTCTAGTTGGCGCAATTTTATTTTGGAAACCTACCAAAATCGTTTTGAAGAAATGCTAGAAACGATAGATAATATTGCTTTCATGAAAATGGATGAGCGTCTTTATAAATACTTGATTAACAAAACCGTGTTACACGCTTCAAAAACTATCATTGTAAAACATCAAGATATTGCTGAAGATTTACACACATCTCGTGTTGTTATTTCAAGACTTCTCAAGCAATTAGAAAACGATGGAAAAATAAAACTTAGTAGGAATAAAATTGACGTTTTATCATAATTTACCATTTTTAAGATTCTAAATCTTAAAAAATAGCCATCATCAATATTTAAATAATTTTAGTTACAAAATGCTAGGTAACAATTATTACAATAAAACATTTTATTAAAATATACATTTGCATAAAAATTATTTTATGCAATCTATTCTAAGCCCATGGCCATGGTATGTTTCTGGACCGCTTATAGCACTTGTTATGGCACTCCTACTCTATTTTGGAAAAACGTTTGGCATGTCTTCAAATTTGCGAACTTTATGTACCATAAGTGGTGCAGACAAATTATCCGATTTCTTTAAATTCAACTGGAAAGACCAAATTTGGAATTTAACAGTTGTTCTAGGAGCGGTAATAGGTGGGTTTATAGCTGTAAACTACCTTTCTGATGATACAGTTACAGATTTAAATTCTACCACCGTAATAGAACTTAAAAGTATGGGCTTTAAAAACCCTGGAACTACTTTGGTACCCGATGAAGTTTTTAGCTTAAACGCTTTAACTACTCCAAAAGGCATATTGATATTAATTATTGGAGGCATCCTTATTGGTTTTGGTACGCGCTATGCAGGTGGATGTACATCTGGTCATGCTATAACTGGATTAAGCAGTTTGCAAAAACCGTCTTTAATTGCTGTTATTGGCTTTTTTATTGGTGGATTAATAATGACTAATTTTATATTACCCCTAATTTTTTAAATATGAAGTTTATAAAATTTTTATTAGTTGGTGTTTTTTTCGGAATTGTTTTAGTAAAATCTGAAGCTGTTTCCTGGTATCGTATATATGAAATGTTTAGATTTCAATCCTTTCATATGTATGGCATTATAGGTACTGCAGTGATTTCAGGCATTCTATTTCTTCAAATATCTAAAAAAGGAAAATTAAAAAGCATTAAAGGAGCAGATATTTATGTTCCAAAAAAAGAAAATGGATTTACAAGATATATTATTGGAGGTATTATTTTTGGGCTAGGATGGGCGCTTTTAGGAGCCTGTCCAGGACCAATGTACATTTTATTGGGTACTGGAATTTGGACCATGCTTATTGCTATTGCAGCAGCCATGTTAGGTACGTTAATCTATGGTGTCTTAAAAACTAAACTACCTCACTAATATGGATAGCACTCAAATACTAGGCTATATTGGTGCGCTTGTCGTTGGCTTGGTCTTAGGTTTAATTGGCGGAGGTGGATCTATACTTACTGTACCTTTATTAGTATATTTATTAGGATATAACCCTGTGGTAGCTACCGCTTATTCTCTATTTGTTGTTGGAACAACATCTTTAGTAGGTACTATTCAAAAACATAAAGAAGGACTAGTAGATTTTAAAACGGGTCTAGCTTTTTCCTTTCCTTCATTTATCGCAGTATATTTATCTAGAAGATATTTGGTACCTAATATACCAGAAACTATATTTTCAGTTTCTAGCTTTGAATTAACTAAAGATATGGGGATTATGATATTTTTTGCCATTATCATGTGTATCGCATCTTTTTCAATGATAAAAAACAAAAAAGATAAAAACAACATATCTAAAAACAGTCAGCCCTATTATAAAACCTTTATACAAGGACTAACTATTGGCACTGTTACAGGTGTTATTGGCGCTGGTGGTGGTTTTTTATACGTTCCGGCTTTGGTTCTATGGGCAAAAATACCCATGAAAAAAGCTGTAGGTACCTCACTAATTATTGTTACTATAAATTCTTTAATCGGCTTTACAGGAGATATGCAAACGCTAAATGTAGAATGGGAATTCTTAATTATTTTTACACTAATCTCAATAGCAGGTATAATTTTAGGTGTATTTCTTTCAAAATTTATTAGTGGCCATAAATTAAAAAAGAGTTTTGGTTATTTTGTTTTATTTATGGCGACTTACATTATCTATAAAGAGCTTAAATAGTGTAACAAATGTCACGAAGTAGACAATAATCTTTTTATAAATTTGAACAGCACCAATCGAATTTTATAAATCATTTAAGACAATATTAAAAATAAGCTTTTCCAGAAATAAAGAAAATTTCAATGAAAATAGAACAAATATATACAGGATGTTTAGCTCAAGGAGCATATTATATAGAGTCAAATGGTGAGGTTGCTATTATCGACCCTTTACGTGAAACTCAACAATATGTAGACAAAGCAAATCACGAAGGTGCGAAAATAAAATATATATTTGAAACACATTTTCATGCCGATTTTGTTTCTGGACATATAGATTTGGCTAAAAAAACTGGAGCGACTATTGTTTTTGGTCCTAAAGCTGAAACCAATTACGATATTTATTCTGCAAAAGACAATGAGGTATTTAAACTTGGCAACATTAAAATCAAGGTATTACACACTCCTGGTCATACTTTAGAATCCACAACGTATTTACTTATTGATGAACATGATAAAAATCATGCGATTTTTTCTGGTGACACCTTATTTTTAGGAGATGTTGGTCGTCCAGATTTAGCTATTAAGTCAAATTTAACTAAAGAAGATTTAGCAGGTATGCTGTTTGATTCTTTACGGAACAAAATAATGCCATTAGAAGATTATCTAATTGTGTATCCTGCGCATGGTGCTGGTTCTGCATGTGGAAAAAACTTGAGTAAAGAAACCGTTGGTGTTTTAGGAGAACAAAAAAAGACAAATTATGCTTTAAGAGCAGATATGTCTAAAAATGAATTTGTAGAAGAAGTGCTTGATGGTATTGCACCACCACCTCAATATTTTGCAAAAAATGCGATGATGAATAAATCTGGGTATGATGCTTTTGAAAATGTTTTAAAAAGAGGTGATAATGCTCTAAATCCTGATGAATTTGAAAATATAGCTAATCAAGAAGATGCTTTAGTGTTAGATGTTAGAAATGAAAAAGATTTTGTTAAGGGCTATATACCCAACTCCATTTTCATTGGTATACATGGTGGGTTTGCACCCTGGGTTGGCGCTTTAATAACCGATTTAAAACAACCTATTTTATTAGTTACTCCCGAAGGAAAAGAAAAAGAAACACTAACCCGTTTATCTCGTGTAGGCTATGACAATACATTAGGATATTTAAAAGGAGGAATAGATGCTTGGAAAGCCGCTAATAAAGACCTTGAAACAATATCGTCTATCACTGCTGAACAATTCTCTGAACAGTTTAAAACAGACAATGTGAATACATTGGATGTTAGAAAAGATGGCGAATACAAATCCGAACATCTTGATGGTGATTCTGTTAAACATTTTGCTCTAGACTATATCAACAATAATATGAACGCTATAGATAAGGATAAGACCTATTATATTCATTGTGCAGGTGGATACCGATCCGTTATAGCGGCTTCTATACTAAAAGCACGTGGTTTTAATAACCTAATTGATATTGCTGGTGGTTTTGCAGCCATTAAACAGACTGGTTTGGCTACAACAGATTTTGTTTGCCCTACAACTTTGTAAATTAATTTTTAAAAAAAAGGTTGAACAATGCTATCATTGTTCAACCTTAAAGTAATAAATTTAGCCCTTTAATAACCTGTATCGGTTATTTAAGACTAGACATTAAGAACCTTTAGTGATTACTAAAACTAGGGCTTAATTTCGTTTATTGTTTTACAAACTTAAAACTACGTCCTTCAAATTTTAATAAATAAATACCTGAATTTAGTTCTTTTAAATCTATACCGAAATTACCTGTAGATAATTCTGTATCCAATACTTTTTTACCATTCAAATCAAAAATAGAAGCAGTTCCTGTATTTGAAATACCAGAAATAAATATTTTATTTGAAACTGGGTTTGGATAAATTTTAAATTTTGGTGAATCTTTATCTAAATCAGAGATACTTAATGTTGATTGTTTTACTGAAATACGAACACCATCAGTACTACTGTACTCAACATCATCCCATTCTTTATTTGTGGCTAGTGTAGGTAAGTTTAAAGTAGAAAATGTTCCTGAAACGTTTCGGCCTTGTAACAATACTGTAAAAACATCACCTATAGCTGGATCAAATCCATCTACTAATGACACATTTAAAGTTCCTTCTAGAATAGCATCTCTATCTACAATTATTTGGTCATAATTATCTCCTGCTACTGTACCTCCTAATTCAATTTTTAGAGAGCCACTGGTTGTTTGTGTATAACTTGTAAAAAAACCATTTAATTTATACATCCCAGTCGCATCAGTAGAATTTCCTGGAGATAATATTCCATCATTTGAAAAATTACCGCTCTGCTCTACATTTATTCCGCCTAAAATCCCATTATTAACAACTTGTGCTCCAAAACCATTGTCAAAAGTTCCATTATTTTCAAATTCGCCACCAAGTTCTATAGACATTGTAATTTCATTATCAAATGTTCCATTATTAGTGATTTTACCTCCTAGAATTGTAAAATTAGATGTTCTACTGCTCATAGAACTATCAGCAGATATTATAACATTACCACCTATTTGATTAGTAAACACACTATTGCTTAACATACTGATAGACGAAAAATCTAGAACTAGAATATCTTTCAAATTATTTAAATTTCCTACATTAATTAATGATGAAGAAAATCCAGTTACTGTAATTTCTCCTTCATTATCTATTCGACCTGTTAGGTCATTTCTAAAGGTTCTAGAAATCATTAAAATACCATTAGTATTGTTTTTAAAATCTCCCCTATTAGTTACAATAGCGTTTGAAACTTCAAATGTCCCATTATTATTAAATACCACTAAATCTGTATTATTAGCATCAGACTTATTCTCAAAATTACCACTTAAAACTTCTACGGTTCCCATATTGTTAAAAGTACCATCATTAAAAATAGTAGATACAGAACTAGCTATTCTAATTACTCCTCCCAGTATATTTACGGTACCAGTATTAGTTAAAATTGAATTATTAGTTACTACCAATTGAGATGTTACATTTGTAGTAATACTTCCTAAAGCATCAACTGTAATTCCTGTTCTACTAAAATTTATAATTTGATTATTAACCAAACTCCCAATAATATTAATAGTTGGCGTATCTCCACTTGCTGAACTAAAACTCTCGATAGTTCCATTATTAGTAATTGTTATATTTTCAGAAATTGTTAATTTCCCTAAAACAACTATATTATCGCCCGTATTAATTGTTGTTCCTGGATATACACCTCCTTCCCATTGCGTAGTATCGGTCCAGATTCCGTCTCCATTAAAAGTAAACGTATTTTGCGAAAAAGTTTTAAAAGTGGTTAAAACCACAAAAAATAATAGTATTTTATGTTTCATATTATAAATAAATTAATGATTTTCAAATGTAATATTACTACTAACTAATTAGGATTTTTTATCAACTTTAATAATAATAATAATAACTTAACATTTTATTTTTTTTCATTACTTAACCAACACCCTCCTTTTAAAACTACTTTTTGGACTTTCACAAAGGGAGCATTCATAAGTATTTGGTAAACTTTCAAAAGGCGTATTTGGCGCTATATTTTGGGTGATATCTCCAAAAACTTTATTATATATGGTCAAACAATCTTGGCACTGGTAAACGTCTTCTTTTGTAACTTCTTTTTTATCTTCGGTAGGTTTTTCTTCTATTATCTCATTACCTAATTGCTCAAAATACAACTGACTCAACTCCATTAAAAGACCTGGTAATTCAACTTTATCAACATCTTGAACATGTACTATATAATCACGAGTATTAGGGTCGAAATTTTTGGCATATAACAAGTTATAAGTATCCCTAATAGTAAAATTCCCTATAGCTTCTGGTTGCTTATTTTTTTGGATTACAATAGATGTAAAATTATAAGTATCACTTTCATAATTACTAATCCCAAAAGTTAACCCATAAGTACTTATGTCGTTTTGATCAAAATTAGTAACTAAAAACTTTTTAAGATTTAAGGCTTCTTTATCATTTACAGGTAAATGCCAATTCATCTCTAACATAGAGTGTCTCACATTAATACCAAATTTACCTAAAAACTTTTCCCATAGTAATTTGGAGTCTAACGGAATTCCTTTTACTATAAAGGATTTCCAAGGTGTGATGGAGATTTTACCTATTTTATTTTCAGAACATAAATCACACATCGCTTTTAAAAAAGGAATATCATATCTATTATTTCTCCAATATAAGCCTAACCAATACCTATCTGTGCCTATCCTATTCATACCCTCATAGTAAGGAAAAGGATAAAAAGGTACATCTAAAGGTTTATCTACAGTGCGATTATTCGTATCTAAGGCATCACTCACTAAATCAAAAACCATGTCTATAGTTTCTGGCTCTTCAATTAAGATATTTTCTATGGCCAATTCAATCTTATCCATATCCCAACTATATATAAGTGCAGGATACATTTTTGTTTTTTCCCAACCAGGTAGTCTTAAATATAAATACCAATAATCTTCATGTTCTGAAGCAATATAATTAACATTACCAGTAAACAAGGGCACCAAACGTTGCTTTGGGTCTGTAATGTTAATACGTAATTTAGGGTTGTGTTTAAATTGTTCTAAAATGTATAGATACCTATCACTAGTAAGCCATGAGGTGTTTGGTAAAATTTCTGCCGAAACATAAGATGATGCTATATTTTCAACACCATCTTGTTTTGGTTTTACAAATTCAATATTATCAAATTGATCAAACGTTGTTTCGTCAATCTGTTCTGGAAAAATAATATCTTGTCTAGAGCCAAAAGATATGGCGTCTAAACCTAATGCTTCAGCAGCTTCGCATATGTATTTTAATTCTCCTGGAGATAAAACACCGCCGTGTATCATTAATCTGTATGGTTCTATCATGATACTAATACTTTTGAGTTATGCAGTATTTCTCTAACTTCTGCTTTACAACTTCCGCAACCTAAGCCAGCTCCTGTTTTGTTACATAATTGTGTAAAATCTGTACAACCAGCAGCGATAGCATCTTCTATATTACCTGCCCCAACTTGACTACAAGAACATATTAATTTACCTAAAACAGGTACATCATTAGAAGCGCCTCTTAATAATTTGTCTCTTTTGTCGGCCATTTCAATTTTGCTCTCAATCATCGTTTTAAACTCAGCAAATTCATTTTTATCGCCCATTAAAACGGCTCCTACTAATAAATCATCTTTTACAATACATTTCTTATAATAACGCTTTTTAATATCTGTAAAAATAATTTCTTCATAACGATCATCTTGCTCAGGAACACTTATATCTCCAATACTACAAAGGCTTAAATCGTTAAATTTTAAAATATTCATTAAAACAGAACCGTTGTATGCTACACTAATATCTCCAGCAATAAAATTAGCCAAAATAGTAGCTTGCTCCTCTGCCGCAGAGGTAATACCAAATAATTTATTATTATATTCGGCTATTTCTCCAATAGCAAAAATATCGGGGTTTGAAGTCTGTAAATGTTGATTTACCTTTACCCCTCTACTACACGCTATTCCGTTTTCTCTCGCTATTTCTATATTAGGAATTGTACCAATAGCATACACAATAGCATTGGCTGTTATGGATTTTCCACTTTTTAAGGTAATATTTAACTCTCCTGTATCTTCATTATCAAATACCGTACTTACTTCATTATCAAAATAAATTTGAATACCCCGTTCTTGAACATCTAAAGCTAATAATTTACTGGATGTTTTATCCAATTGACGTTCCATTAATCGCGAACCACGCTGAACGATTGTGATTTTAGCACGCTTGTGTTTCATAGCCGCAGCTAACTCTAAACCTAATAACCCGCCACCAACAATAACTATGTGTTGCTCTTGGGGAGCCAAGCCTGTGGCTTCTAAATATCCTTTAAATCTATCGGCATCGCTTTTGTTTCGCATAGTAAAACGTCCTGGTAAATCTATTTGAACATCCTTAGGTACAAAAGCTCGACTTCCTGTTGCTAATATTAACTTGTCGTAATTATGAACCTTATTATCACTATCCGTAACTATTTTATTTACTTTATCTATTTTTGAAATTTGTGTTTCTGGATGCAAATGAATTTTGAGTTTATTCAACTCTAAATTCTTAATTTTAAGAAGCTGTTCCCATGTTAATTCTTCTGTAACATACTCAGGAAGCAAAACTCTATTATAAAACAAATTAGGTTCTTTGGAAAATACATGAATCTCATCGGCCTCATTATACTCTCTATAATTCTGAATAAACCTAAATGCAGCAGCACCAGCACCAACAACAATTATTTTTTCAACTATTTTTTTATATTTTGAAACCGAAACACGAGTAAACTTAAAATCTGGCTCTTTAGAAACTGGATCTACATGAGTATTTGTTAAATTATTGGCTCTATTTAAGTTATTTTGAAGGCGCTTGCCCCAATGCATTGGCAAAAACACGACACCTTTTTTTATAGTATCGGTTAGTTTAGCACGAACTCGTACTACACCATTTTCACTATTAATTTCGGTAATATCACCATCTTTTATTTTATTTAGATAAGCATCTACGGGATTAATTTCTAAAACTGGCGTTGGGTAATGCGTTTTTAATCGGGATACTTTACCCGTTTTGGTCATGGTATGCCACTGATCACGAACACGACCTGTTGTTAAAATTAAAGGATACGTAGCATTGGGTTGTACCGATGTGTTTTCTATACTACTAGGTAAGTTAAATTGTGCTTTTTGCGAAGGTGTATAAAATATGTTATCCTCAAAAAGTCTAGGTGTGCCTTGGTGTCTATATTCTGGTACTGGCCATTGAAAAGTACCTTCGGTTTTTAATCTATCATAATTTAAAAAAGAAACATCAATATTAGTGCCTTTAGTCATTGAGGCATACTCGTCGTAAATCTCGCTAGTATTATTAAAATTAAAGCCTCTAAAACCCATACGTTGCGCAAAATCACAAAGTATTTCTACATCGGGTCTTGCTTCGCCTGGAGCTTCTATTGCTTTTGGCAAATATGAAATACGACGTTCAGAATTCGTCATAGTACCTTCTTTTTCTAACCATCCAGCAGCTGGTAAAACTAAATCTGCAAAATCGACTGTGTCTGATTTATGTGAAATATCCTGAACCACCACAAACTTAGCATTTTTCATGGCTTTTTCAACACGATTTAGATTTGGTAGGCTTACTAATGGATTGGTACAAACTATCCAAACAGCTTTCATTTTACCAGTTTCTAAAGCATCAAACATCTCGGTAGCTGTTAATCCGGGTTTAGGATTAATTTTATCTACACCCCAAAATTGAGCAACTTCACGTCTATGTTCTTCATTTTGCAAATCTTTATGAACGGCTAACAAATTAGCCATGCCACCAACTTCTCTACCGCCCATAGCATTAGGTTGCCCCGTGAGCGAAAAAGGCCCAGAACCTGGTTTACCTACTTGCCCAGTAATTAACGATAAATTTAGCAGCGATACATTTTTATCTGTGCCTACAACACTTTGGTTAAGCCCCATAGCCCACATGCTTATAAAACCTTTTGAAAGCCCTATAACATCTGCTGCCTTTTGAATGTCTTTTTCTGAAACGCCACATAATTTTGAAGCTTGTTTTAAAGAGGTTTTAAAAATTAAATCTTTATAATCTTGAAAACCTTGGGTATGCTTTTTTATAAAATCTTCATCAATTAAACCACGCTTGTACAAACATCTTCCAATGGCATTGTATAAAATAACATCGGTTCCTGGTGTTAATTGTAAATGTATATCTGCAAAATTAGCGGTATCTGTTTTTCGCGGGTCTATAACAATAACCTTAACATCTGGATTTGCTTCTTTGTGTTTTTCTAAACGCCTAAACAAAATAGGATGACACCAAGCTGGGTTGGCTCCTGTTATTAAAAATGTATCTGCCAACTCTATATCTGCGTACGAAATAGGAACACTATCTTCTCCAAACGTTTTTTTATAACCAACCACAGCAGAACTCATACATAACCTAGAATTGGTATCTATATTATTTGTTCCTAAAAATCCTTTGGTAAGTTTATTAGCAATATAATATTCTTCGGTTAAGCTCTGTCCAGAAACATAAAACCCAACACTGTCTGAGCCATGTTTTCTTATAATAGATTTAAAAACACTAGCAGCTCTATCTAGAGCATCGTCCCAACTTACACGCTCTCTAGGGTGTGAACGGCTCCAACGCATTTCTGGATATAAAATCCGATCAGATATATCATTTGCTACATAATGCAAATTCATACCTTTTGAGCATAACATGCCTTTGTTAACTGGATGATCTTTATCGCCTTCTACAAAAACAGTATTGTTATTATCTTTTTTAACAATAATACCGCAGCCTACACCACAATAAGAACACGTTGTTTTGACTTCGTTTTTAATCATTCAGATTGACATTTTATACTAAATAACACCATTACATTTCAGAAAACAAATGTGAACTCCATTATTCTGAATACCTTAAAAAAGGTAGATTTTATTTCATATTTGATAAAAACTAACATACCAAATAATCAATTTTATGTCCTAATTAAACATTACATTAGAGAATCCTTTAATTAAGGAAACAGTTTGCTTACAAAACCTTAGTCATTATTTCTAATTTTTTACAGCAATAGGAATTAGTTCTTCTGGATTTATATTGGAGTCTACCTTAGCAACTTTTTCATCTTCTGTTGAAAAACGAATCGTTAAAGCCACAAGAGCTGTAACAACAACCACAATACCTATAATAAAATACCCACTAGATACTGCTGATGCAGATGCAACAGATTGTGCGGCACGTATAGATTCTTCGCCAAAACCTTGATTAGCCGCTATGGCTGCTTTTTCGGCAACTGCAGATTGAGATTTTAATAACATGGCAGCTAAAAACGCTCCTACATTTCCTCCTGCTCCTACTATACCAGACACTGAACCAATCGCTTTTTTATTAATAAATGGCACGACCGAAAATGTAGCGCCTTCAGCCATTTGCACCGATAAACTAAATAAAATTAAAAACACAATTCCTACCACAATATTCGTCATTGTAGAAAATGTTATGAGCATAGTACCTTGAACAGCAAGAATAGCTGCTAAAAATAGTACGCGACCTCTAAGCCCTTTAAGTTTTCCAAATTTATCGCCAAAGAAACCGCCCAGTGTTCTTGCAAAAATATTCATTAATGCAAATGATAATACTATATTTCCTGCTGTAACTCTTTCTAATTGAAAGGTGTTTTGCAAGTAATCATCCATAGTACCGTAAACGGTTAATTCTATGCCAAAACAAGCAGCGTAAACCAAGAATAAAATCCAAGTTCTGTAATCTTTTAATACAGTCCCAAATCCTACTTGGTCTTTCTTTTTTTCTATTTTAACTCCAGAAGCTTTCAAGTCTTTAAAATTCCCTACTGGTGTATCTTGAGTAAAAAAATAATACACAATACCCATTAAGAAACAAACTACACCTGCAACAATCATAGAATAGCGCCACGCTTCGCCTTCTGCTACTCCAAAAGCAACAACTGCACCAGCAATTAATGGCATCCCTAAACGATTTGCACCTCCACCAAGGTTTCCCCATCCGGCAGATGTTGCGTTTGCCGTTCCCACAATATTTGGCGCAAACATTAAAGAGGTATGCACTTGTGTAATTACAAATGATGCCCCTATAAACCCAATAAACAATCTACATACTAAAAACTGTGTTGGTGTTTGTACCAATCCGCATAAAACAACTGGAATAGCACCTAACATTAACAACCATGTGTAACATAACCTTGGCCCGTATTTATCACATAATTTACCAATTAATAAACGTGCAAATACCGTTCCTGAAACCGCCAAAATAATGGAGTTCCATTTTTGATCTGGTGTTAAACCCAAATCTCTTACTACATCGGGCATAAATGGTACAATACCAAACCATGAGAAGAAACATAAAAAGAATGATATGGCTGTTATCCAAAATGTACGTATGGATACGTTTTTAAGGTTAAATAATTTTAATGTAGTAGACTTATTTTGAGTTGCTGAATTCATAATTAAGTATTTTTATACGTACAAAACTACGTGTTTATACTTAATTTTAAATGTTAAAAATTACGTAATGAAGAATAATTATGAGGTTGATAATTATTTATAGCGCATTTTGAGGATTTATCAAATTGAAAGAAAAAAGATATAAATTGATTAAAAATATATTTTATGGTTAAGCTTGATTTCTTTAACATACAATTCGTACACAAATAATTAAAGCTTAACAAACTATTTAATACGCAAATTTTTATATATAAACTCATTCTCTTTCCTATAAATTTAAGCAAAACCCACTAGTCTTTTTTGTGTAAAACCGTGTTTATTTGCTAAAATATTTCTTGTTATAAATGTAATATATTCATACTAAACACTATATATTATTAAGACATCCAAACAATATTAATATTACGTACTTAAGAGTATAAAATTACCTAAATTAACATATTGTTAAGAATAAATAATTAAAATTAAACAACTAGAATTATGAAAACAAAATTAAAAAGTCAATGTTCAACCGCCTTATTTTTTTTGGCATTATTACTATGCTTTAATAACTATGCCCAAAATAGACCTAACGTTGTAATTATCCTTGCTGATGATTTAGGATATTACGATGTTGGATTTAATCGCATAAATCGTGCGATAAATGGAGGAGGCCCTATTGCACCACAAAATTTGGGTGTTATTAAGACCCCTAACATTGACAAAATTGCTCAAGCAGGTGTTACCTGTACTCAAGCTTATGCTATTCATCCTTTTTGTGGTCCAAGTAGAGCTGGATTATTAACTGGAAGATACCCACATGAGATTGGTTCTCAATTTAATTTACCTGTGCGTAGCCGAGATTGTAATGGAAATAATGTCGGTATCTCAGATGCTAACAATGCTGAATTTTTCAGTGAGGCATTACAATCTGCTAACTACAATACTTACATGTTGGGAAAATGGCATTTAGGAGAACAAGAACGTTATAGTCCACAAGGGCGAGGATTTGATGAGTATTATGGATTTCGCGGAGGTGGACACCAATACTTTCCTGCTGGTTATGATGCTAATGGTGACGGAGACTTTAGAGATAAAGATTTAGGTGATGTTACTAGCTCTAATGCAATTTACAGAAACGCTCTTAGAAGAGGAAGAGAAGGTCAAATTAATGAATATTTAACTTATGTTGAAAAAAACGGCGTAGGTTTACCTAATGAGAGTCGTTATGTTACTGATGCAATTTCAGATGAAGCTGTAGATTTTATTCGTAAAGGAAAAAGAAGTAACAATCCTTTTTTAGCTTATGTTGCTTACAACGCTCCTCATACCCCACTACAAGCTTCTAGAGCTCAAAAGAATTCATTCTTAAGCAGACACCCTGGATTTAGAAATGCATTACGTAATAGCTCAGATATATTAAAAGCAAGAAGTGTAACTACCAAATCTGGTGCTCAAAGAACTGCAGAAATTAATAAATTAGTTGAAAACCGTATTACATATGCTACTATGGTAGATGTCATGGACCAAGGTATTGGTAGAATTTTAAATGAAATTAATAGTAATAGAGATGGTGGAAGCCAACGAAACAATACCATTGTAATGTTCTTAAGTGATAATGGAGGAAAAAGATTTACTGCTGGTGGAGTAAACTACCCATTAGACGAAGGTAAAGGTAGTTTAAATGAAGGTGGTTACCGTGTACCGTTTGCTATTAGCTGGCCAGGTGGAAATATTACAGGAAACAGAAAATACAATTTCCCTATTTCTGCTTTAGATATTTACCCTACATTATTAGCTGCAGCTGGCAGACCTATCCCATCAAGATTAGACGGAGAAAATGCATTACCAGGCTTACGCAGAAATAGAGTAATTAACAGAAATCAACCATTATACGTATTACGCCACTTTAACGGATTTAGTAATGTATCTATACACGATAACACTCCAGGAAACCATAATAAGAAACTTGTTAGAAAAAGTAAATCTGAATGGCAATATTTTGATTTAGCTACAGACATTGGTGAATCAAGAAATTTAAAAAATTCTCGTTCAGCTGAAGCAACTGAAATTATTAACAGATTAGTACCTCAAGTTCAAGAATTGGCTAAACAACATATTCAACCTAAGTTTTTTGATAACTGTAGAGGTATTGAAGCAAATTGGAATAATAAAAATATGCCTAGATACCAAGATGCATCTCGAAATAATGCACAAGGAAATGCTATAAGAGACAATACGTTTTCTTTAGGAAGAATTTCTTCTAAAAAGGATCCTTCTAAATTAAGTATAACAGAGGTTAATTCAAGTATTAATAAATTATCTATTTTCCCTAACCCTGCTAACAATCATATTAATTTATCTTTCTCTAATGAAGTTGCCGAATTATATGTTGAAGTAATGTCTTTAGAAGGTAAAGTTATAAAACAAGCTACTTTCTCTGATATAAAATCTACAAAAATAGATCTTTCTACTATTTCTAGTGGAATCTATATAATTAAATCGACGGCAAATGGATTTGTTGAAATTAATAGAATTCTAAAAAAATAAAAAAGTTTGCCTTTACAAGTAGTCATGGTCGGAAGAAATTCCGGCCATTTTTTTAAGTTTCAAAATGATTTAAATTTCCTTCGCATTTCACAACAATCATAACAATAGCCAAATTTCTAAGCTCCATTTTAAATCTTCTCTTTGCGGTTTTATATCCTATTTTGTTAGCTTTTTTATAGATTAAGATTAACATCGCTACAATTAAAGTCATATATAGCATAACTTCTATTCCATTTTTATTTAACG
>CANMQH010000020.1 GCA_947499935.1 uncultured Algibacter sp.
ATAAGATACTGAAATTCAGAATCTTATCCAATATCTTTTTTTGTTTAATATACCCAAATAATTACACCCAACGGGTTTTTTAATTTTTTTTTTAAAATATTATTTTAAAAAATGATTTACTTTTGTTCAATGTTATTTTCAGAAATATTAGGTCAAGAGCATATAAAAAACCATTTAACAACAAGTGTAAATAATGGAAGAATACCCCATGCGCAATTATTTGTTGGCCATGAGGGAACAGGCACTTTACCTATGGCTATTGCCTATGCGCAGTATATTTTATGTTCAAATTCTAACGGCGAAAACAACACAGGCAATGCCGCGTGTAACTTAAAATTTAATAACATATCGCATCCCGATTTGCATTTTGCTTTTCCGGTAACCACCAGCGATAAAATAAAAAGCAAACCCATATCTAATTTTTATTTAGAAGAGTGGAGACAGCTTGTAAACCAACAACCTTATGGCAATTTATTTGACTGGTATAAACTTTTAGGCGTAGATAATAAACAAGGGCAAATAGGTGTTGAAGAAGCTCATAATATTGTAAAATCACTTACTTTAAAATCTTACGAAGGAGGTTATAAAGTAATGCTTATTTGGATGGCAGAAAAAATGAATACTGCTTGCGCCAATAAACTTTTAAAACTCATTGAAGAACCGCCAAATAAGACTGTTTTTTTATTAATTGCTGAAGATGAAGAACAGATTATAAACACTATACGGTCTCGCTGCCAAGTTTTACATTTTCCGCCTTTAGCCGAAGATGCTATAAAAACAGGATTAATAAAACAATATAATATTGAAGCTTCGGTGGCTACAAAAATAGCACATCAATCTAATGGAAACTACAATAAAGCCTGTGATTTAGTTTATAAGGATTCTGAAGATATACAGTTTGAAACTTGGTTTATTTTCTGGATTCGCAGTGCTTTTAAAGCCAAGGGTAACAAAGCAGCTATTCTCGATTTAATTTCTTGGAGTGAAGACATTGCTAAAACAGGTCGAGAAACCCAAAAGCAGTTTCTAAATTTTTGTTTAGATTTTTTCCGTCAGGCTTTATTATTAAATTATAATGCCACAGATTTAGTGTTTTTTGAACCCAAAACCGAAGCGTTTAAATTAGAAAAATTTGCACCTTTTGTTCATGGTAATAACATTATGGATATTAGTAACGAGTTACAAGATGCTATTTACCACATTGAACGTAATGGGAATTCTAAAATTATTTTAACGGATTTATCTATTAAACTGACACGGTTATTGCATAAAAAGGCGGAGTAAATTAATTTAAAAAATTATGCCAACTGGTTTACACAAACATTATACTAGACACCAAAGTATTTCATGAAACCGTAAAAACACTATAAACTTAATTTTAAAGCACAAAAAAAATCAAGCTAATAGCTTGATTTTTAAATATTTAAGTATTTTTTTTTCTATTTTTTATACTCAGCATTTAAAGCATCTAATACCGTTTTTGTTAAATTATGTTCTTCGGCACCAAACAAAACATTAGCAGAAGCATCACTTGTTCCTAAAATATAAGTATAACCATTTGTTTTACCGTAGTTATTTTCAAATCGTTTTACTTTACTAATAATAGTATCTAATTCTGTTTGGAAAGCTTTTTGAAATTCTTGAGCTTCAACCTGCTTCTTTTGATCTTGAGATTGTTTTAATTGACCCAGTTCTTGATATTTTTTTTGAGCTTTGCTTTGAGACATTTTTTGAGCTGCTACTTGAAATTTTTGAACTTCTTGCTGAAACGCAGTATCAATACTATCAAACTTTTTTCTAAAAGCTTCTTCTTTCTTTTGAAACTTTGCTTCTAAATCTTTTTTCTCTTGGTAATCATTAATTATTGTTCCATTATCTATAAATCCAATTTTATTTGGTTTTTGACAAGATGTAACCACAATCATTAATAGAGCAATGTAAATTATATTTTTCATTGGTTTGTTATTTGGTGTATTAGGATTTAATTTTAAATTCGAACAAATGTAATAAAGTAAACTAAAATATTGTTCGGAATTATTTTGAATTTAACATATAAGAAATTCTTATAAAGAAAATAAAACTAAATAATTAATTTCTATTAAAAACGGATTCATTTAAAGCGATTTAAGAAGTTTTTAAAAAACAAGCAGGTATTTGGTGATTATAACAATAATTAAGACAAAAGAAACTAGTTAAAACGAATTTTAGCTGTTTTTGATGATATAAATTAATGAAGAGGCTTCTTTTGATACCATAGATTTTAAATTTGACCACAAACCAATCCATATCCCTTTTATTGGATTCATTTTTCCAGATTTGTATTTTTCTGAAAGCAGACTTACATAAAAGGCATCAAACCACATGGGTTTTACTTTTTTAACTTTAAAAGATTGTTTTAAAACTAATTTTGAAATAGAATCTTGATTAAAATGCCAAAGATGTCTAGGCACATCGTAAGCAGCCCAAAACTGTTTATAATGTTTCGCATCATAACTATTATAATTTGGTACTGCAATTATTAAAACACCATCTGGTTTTAATAATTTTTTAAAAATAGTTATATGCTCATCTAAATTAGGTAGGTGTTCTAAAACATGCCAAAGGGTAATCACATCAAAAGAAGACGCTTTAAACGTTTTAAGATGTTCCGTTTCAAAAACCGAATCTTTTGTTTTTTTATTGGCAATATTTCTAGCTTGACTGTCTGGTTCAATGCCAGAAACATCCCAATTATTTTGTTGCGCTATTTTCAAAAAATCTCCTGTTCCACAACCAATATCTAAAAGACTTTTACCACCAGATGAAGATGAATTAATTAAACGCAATTTCTTTTTAAGAGAAATGCTTCTAACCAAATGATATATTTTCTCAAAAAGATTTCGTTTAGAATCTGTATGTGAAATATAATCTTCACTTTGATAATAAAAAGGTAATTTATCTAAAGAAGGTTGCGGTATAGTTTCTAAAAACCCGCATTTAGGATTTTGAATTAACTCAAACACTTCTCCAGAAACAGAATGGTCTTTTACTTTTAAATGAATATGATTTAATTCTTTTTTTGCCACGAATTCACTAATGTTTTTCTAAGACCTCACAGGTAAAAAAAAACTGTGAGGTCTTATTAAGATATCTTTTTTTAGTGTTCCACGTGGAACACTAAAGAATAATAATTAACTTTTTTTGCTATAATTCCAATTTTTAAAGAATTTATCGCCCCATGTAAACCAATAGAACTGAAATATCATTTGGTGATACACCACTAATTCTAGATGCTTGAGACACGGTTGTTGGCTGAATTTTTTTTAATTTTTCTCGCGCCTCTAAACTCATAGACTTAATTTGTGAATAATCAAATCCTTCAGGGATCTTTACATATTCTAGTCGTGTTAGTTTATCAGCATTGTTTTTTTCCTTTGCAATGTATCCCGCATATTTAACCTGAATTTCGGTTTGCTCAATCACTTCTCTATCCAAGTTATTGTCTTTGATATACGCTTCTACACTTTCTACCTTTCTAACGTCTTCCATTTCTATATTAGGTCTAGCAAACACTTTAAAAAGTTTTCCAGATTGCTTTACAACAGCAGATTTTTTAGATTCTAAAATAGGATTTATTATTTCTGGCTTAACACTTTGGGTTTCAAAAAAACTAACAAACTTCTCAGCAGCTTCATGTTTTTCTTCCATGCGCTTTAAACGTTTTTCTGATGCTAAACCAAGTTTATAACCTTTTGTGGTTAATCGTTTATCTGCGTTGTCTTGCCTTAATAATGTTCTATATTCTGCTCTTGATGTAAACATTCTATAAGGCTCTTCTGTGCCTTTTGTGATTAAATCATCAACTAAAACACCTATATAGGCCTCATCTCTTTTTAAAGTAAAAGGGTCTTTTTCATTAACTTTTAAACTAGCATTTATACCAGCCATTAAACCTTGAGATGCTGCTTCTTCATATCCAGTAGTTCCATTAATTTGGCCTGCAAAATATAAACCTTCAATAAGCTTTGTTTCTAACGTATGCTTTAATTGTGTTGGCGGAAAATAATCATACTCTATAGCATAACCTGGTCTAAAAAACTTAACATTTTCAAAACCAACTACAGAACGTAATGCTTTAAATTGCACATCTTCTGGAAGTGATGTTGAAAATCCATTAACATAGACCTCGCAAGTATTCCATCCTTCTGGCTCTATAAACAATTGATGTCGCTCTTTATCTGCAAAACGATTTATCTTATCTTCTATAGATGGGCAATATCTTGGCCCTAAACTTTTAATTCGACCATTAAACATTGGCGATCTATCAAAACCTTCACGAAGCAAATCATGCACTTCTAGACTGGTATAAGTCATATGACAAGCACGCTGATTTTTTAATGGTTTCGTGGTATCTAAATATGAAAATTTCTCTGGATTAGAATCTCCAGGCTGTTCAACCATTTTAGAATAATCTAAACTTCTACCATCTACTCTTGGCGGTGTTCCTGTTTTCATTCTCCCAGACTCAAAACCTAAACCAACAAGTTGTTCTGTAATTCCTGTTGCTGCTTTTTCTCCTGCTCTACCGCCACCAAAATTCTTATCACCAATATGGATTAATCCATTTAAAAAAGTCCCATTTGTTAAAACAACAGACTTTGCTTTTATCTCTATTCCTAGAGATGTTTTAACACCAACCACTTTATGATTTTTCACCAATAAACCTGACACCATTTCTTGATAAAAATCCAGATTTGGAGTTCCTTCTAAAAGCAATCTCCAATCTTCTGCAAAACGCATTCTATCACTCTGTACCCTCGGACTCCACATCGCAGGTCCTTTAGATTTATTAAGCATTTTAAACTGGATAGCCGATGTGTCTGAAACAATACCACTATAACCTCCAAGCGCATCAATCTCTCTAACAATTTGCCCTTTTGCTATACCACCCATAGCTGGATTGCAAGACATTTGAGCAATGTTCTGTAAGCTCATGGTAACAAGCAATGTTTTGCTTCCCATGTTTGCAGCCGCCGCCGCCGCTTCACTTCCTGCATGACCTGCTCCTACAACGATAACATCGTAAACTTCGTTAAACATAATTACATTTTTACTTTATGTTCCACGTGGAACACATTGTTATTAAAACACAAAAAGAAATTAAAACCCCAACATGTTCCACGTGGAACATGCGGTTTTCATCTTCCTAAAAGATGTATCTATTATAAGCTTTTAAGCGCTTGTAAATAATAGTTTTCCTTGTCTCTCATTACTTTAGCATCTCGCTCTAGTTTGTCTTTGTATCCACAATAATGTAATACCCCATGTATAATAACACGATGTAATTCATCATTAAAAGAAACACTAAAATCTTTAGCGTTATCCCGTACTCTTTCAACAGATATAAAAATATCGCCTTGTATGATTTTCCCTAGGCAGTAATCGAAACTAATAATGTCAGTTAAGGTATCGTGATTTAAGAATTCGACATTAAGTTTATGAAGATATTCATCATCACAAAACACATAATTTATCTCTTCTAACTTGCACCCCTCTTCTTTGATAGCGTTAGAAACCCAACTTGAAATTTGCTCTTCTAGCTCTAAAGTAAAATCTGTTTCGTAATTAAAATTAATCATTGGTTTTCTTAAAATACTCCTGTACTTTCTTTTTGTAAATTTGCTGCAAAGGTAATGCTTGTCTGTCTAATATTTCGGTAGTTTTAAAATATTGTTTTGCCGTAGGGATTTGATTGTTAGTATTATTATCAAACGTATTTTTATTAGTTTCAGATTCTCGTTTATTATCCTCGCCTTGCTGAAATGTTGCGTTTTCTAATTTTAAAAGTTGATGCTTAAGTTGCATCATTTTTTGCAACGTTTGGTTTGTAAAACCTTTGTTTAATAAATCTAATTCTATCTGTTCCATTTTTCTAAGCAAAGCATTGCCATTTGACTTATTGCCTTTACCCTCATTTGCGAGTTGTTTTGCTAAAGCATTACGCAATTGTTGTTGTTGTTGGTAAATTTTATAAAGCTCACCATTTAAATCTTCATTATCTCCATCGCCTTCTCCTTTGCCTTCACCACCACTTTTATTTCCTTTTTCACCTTCACCTTCTTTATCGCCCTTTTTGCCTTTT
This sequence comes from uncultured Algibacter sp., assembly GCA_947499935.1. Taxonomy (GTDB): domain Bacteria; phylum Bacteroidota; class Bacteroidia; order Flavobacteriales; family Flavobacteriaceae; genus CANMQH01. Next base: position 6,122 of record CANMQH010000020.1, read on the forward strand.
TTTCCATCTTTTCCTTTTTCACCTTCCTTTTCACCCTTACCTTCTTTCTCGCCCTTTTTTTGACCTTTACCATCTTTAGGTTTACCTTGTTCTCCTTTTTTCATGCCCTGCTCCATCATTTTATTGAGCTCTTCTTGACTCATAATAATATCTGGTAATTGCATATCACCTTTACCACCTTGTCCTGGAGACATACTCATACTGTTTTGTAAATTATCTAAAACATCGCTTAAAAAATTGGCTAAATTATTGGCAGCAGTTGTTGCAAATTGTTGATTGGAAACACCTTGATAAAGTTTATTATCGGCCAAAAGCTCAAGCGATTTATCAATGTTATAATACACCTCTGTGATTTCTTTATTCACTTGCTCAGATAATTTTGGCTGCCTTAGAGATAATGCAAATAAGCTATCGTCTACATGCTCAAAATGCTCTCTTAAATCATGTTGCTTTCTAAGATACGTTGCAAACTTATTATGGTTAATATCTATAGATTTAAATTTATTCATCAGGGCTTCTTCATCAAAAGAAAACAACACAAGGTTGTCTAAAATTTGACGTAACATTTCAACATCTTCTTCAAGCTTATCGCCACCGCCTCCACCTTGCATAGCGCTTTTCATTTGGCCACTCATCTTTTTCATTTTTTGAGCAGCCTTCTTTTGACTTTTTTGAGCATTTTTTAAAGCCTCTTGTTTTTCTTGTTTGGGAGATTCATTTTTATCAGGGTTAGATTCCTGCTTTTCTTTTTTACCTAATTCTTCAGAGGCCTTTTCTTGCTCTTTTTTTATCTCATTCTCTTCTAGCTTATCTTGTGGTATCTCAATAGGTTTTTTTAATGCTTTACTATCTTTTTTTAAGTCTTCTAATTGTTTAGATAATTCTTTAAACAACTTATTAAGTTCCTCTTGCTTTTCTTTAGTGTTTTCTTCTTTAGATTTATTTGCTAATTTTTCTTGTTCGTCAGCTAATTTATCTAAATCATCTTTAATTTTTTCTAGTTTCTTTTCAACATAAAAACGCTTTGTTAATTCTAACAATTGCTGTAAGCTTCGCTTTTTGTTTTTATTTTGTTTAGCAAGTTCTTCTAACTTTTCGGTTAATTTTTCTTTGTTTATTTTTTCTTGAAGCTTTTCTATTTCCTTTAAAAGTTTTTCGTCTTTTTTAAGAACCTCTTCATTATCTTTTAAACGTTTTTTTAAATCGTCTTTAAAAGCATCTTCTTTTGGGTTTTCTTTTTGAAACTCTTCTAGATTTTGTTTCAATTTTTTATTGAAATTTTTCATCATCTCGTCTTGTTGTTTCTGACGCTTAAAAAAAGATTCCAATTTCTTTTTATCATTAAAATTTAAAGCCGATTTTTCTTTTTGGGTTTTAGTAAGCTCTTCTAGTTTCTTATCTTGCTCTTCAATCTTTTTTAAAGATTTATTTAAATCTTTAATCGTTTCATTTTGCTCTTGTAATTGTTTTTTAGTGTCTTCATCTTTTGTACGCTTTCTGTAACTAAACACACTACTTTTTGCTCGTTTATACTTATTAATAGCATCATTATCAAATACTTGAAAGTATAAACTATAAGAAACTCCTGTTTCTATCTTTAAATTATTAGGGAATGCACTAATAAATTCGGAAATATTAGAATTTGAAACCGCTATAGTTTCATATTGTTTGTTATTTTCATCTTCAGATGGATAATAAACCAATTGTAATTTGCTAAAACCATAATCGTCACTAACTTGTCCGTAAAAATAAAGTGTTTGCAAATCTAGACTGTCTTTTTCCATCTTTACATTAAGCTCAGGATATTCATCCTTTACAATATCAATGCTAAACGCTAAATTCTCATGGTTTTTAAGGTTTTTATTGCTTGTGCTTAACACATAGTCATAATTATTAAAAACTTGCTTAGAAGCTTCAAAAACACCTATTTTATCTGATTCAAAAACTAAGGTGTCTTTCGCATATAAATTTACACGATCTGTAGATTTTGTTTTAAGCATCCATTGTATTCTTGTGCCTTCTGGCACCAAAGCATTACCAGTACTCTTTAAAACTTCGTCTCGTTTTTTTGTGTAACTAGGATAATCTAAAACCATATCGAAACTTAATAGTGATGGTACTTCTACAACTTTAATCGTATATGGTTTTGAAGTAACCTCGTTGGCTTTCAGTTGAAATTCGATAGCTTTTTTGGGCTGTGTAAAAACATACTCAAACGCTCCTATGCCCTTTTGCTGCAAAAAGTAAGTTTCATCATTATACGTAATCTGTGCGTTCTCTGGCGTAACGTCTCCGGCCGTTTTAACTATTAGCTTAAAATCTTTGTTCTCAATAGCATTTAAATTTTCATTAACCACAAAAAACTGAAATGGTGCTGGAGGTTCATAGGCCGTTTTATAATTTACAACACGCTCATAACTGTCACTAAACCAATTAAAATGTCCTGTAAAAAAAGCTATTAAAATAATAACTACGGGTATGGCTGCATATTTAAGATAGCCTATATTTTTTTTAAAATTAATAGCTAACTTAAAAGGAATTGGGTTAAGCTCTAAAGACTTTTGCTCTATACTTGCCATTAACAAATCAGACTTTGCTGGGCTGTCGTTTAGCTGAAGTACATTTAATAATTTATCGTTAACTTCTGGAAAATGGGTTCCTATAATTTTTGATGCCGTTTTATAATTAATGCCTTTTTTAAGTTTAAATAATTTTGCCAACGGTATAACAATAAACTTAACCAATAACGCAACCTCAACAATAATAAAAAGCCAAAAAAGCACTGTTCGTGCTGTTGTATTTAACCATAAAACATGTTCCAATATAAGCGTAAAAAGAAAATACAATAAACCAATGGCAAAAAACAAGATGATGCCTTTTAGCAATTCGTTAGTGTAGTAACGTTTAATAAATGCTTCTAATTTATCTTGTATGGTTATAAAATTGCTCATTATAATGTTGTGTCTTAATAATAGAAATAAATACTAAACTACAATTTTATTTTGTACGCCTTTCTATACGCTATGTTAATTAGCATTTTAGTAAGATAAAAGTTAAAAAACTTCTGGCTTCTGGCTTCTTGTCTTATTGCTTAATATCTATCTTTGCCACAAATTTACAAAACATGACCAAAAACGTTCGCGTGCGTTTTGCACCCAGTCCAACAGGCCCCTTACATATTGGAGGCGTTAGAACTGCACTTTTTAATTACCTATTTGCTAAAAAACACAACGGAACATTTGTGCTTCGTATTGAAGATACAGACCAAAACCGATATGTTGATGGTGCCGAGAAATATATAATAGATGCTTTAAATTGGTGTAATATGCCTTTTGATGAAGGTCCTGGCATAAACGAAAAATTTGGCCCATACCGACAAAGCGAGCGCAAACATTTATATAAGGCTTACGCCGAAACATTAATAGCTACAGGCAATGCATATTATGCCTTTGATACTGCCGAAGCTTTAGATGCGCATAGAAAAGACCACGAGGCCAAAGGCAAAACCTTTATCTATAATTGGCATAATAGATTAAAATTAAGTAATGCGTTATCACTAAGCGCTGAGGACGTAAAAACTAAATTAGATGCTGGTGATGATTATGTGATTCGTTTTAAATCACCTCAAGATGAAACACTGCACTTAAAAGATATTATTCGTGGCGATATTAAAATTGACACCAATATTTTAGATGATAAAGTATTATTTAAAAGTGATGGGATGCCTACCTACCATTTGGCCAATATTGTAGATGATCATTTAATGGAAATCTCGCATGTTATTCGTGGCGAAGAGTGGTTGCCTTCTTTAGCTTTACACTATCAATTATACAAAGCTTTTGGTTGGGAAACTCCAGAATTTGCACATTTACCATTGATTTTAAAACCTACCGGAAAAGGAAAATTAAGCAAGCGTGATGGCGATAAATTAGGTTTTCCTGTTTTTCCATTAGAGTGGACAGACCCAAAAACTGGCGACGTTTCTAGAGGTTATAAAGAAGATGGCTATTTCCCTGAAGCTATGGTTAATTTCTTAGCCTTTTTAGGTTGGAACCCTGGAACGGAGCAAGAAATCTTTAATTTAGAAGAATTAATTGAAGCTTTTGATTTGAACAAAGTAAACAAATCTGGAGCTCGTTTTGATCCTGATAAAACCAAGTGGTTTAATCACCATTACATGCAAGAGCAAGATAATGATGCTTTGGCGGAATTGTATAAGCCTATTGTAGATGCGCAACTTGATGCGATTTCTCCCGCTGGTAGAAATGACATTGACGTCAATTATATTGCCTTAGTTATTGGTTTAATTAAAGAGCGCGCCACTTTTGTTTCAGGTTTTTGGGATTTGAGTCATTTCTTTTTTACAACCCCTACTTCTTATGATGAAAAAGCGTCTAAAAAAGCATTAAAAGAAGACACAAAAACGGTTTTAGAAGACGTAATTTCTATTGTAAATAACATTGAAGATTTTTCAGTAGATAACCTCAAAAACGATATTAAAGGTTGGATAACAGATAACGATATTGGTTTTGGTAAAGTCATGATGCCATTGCGTTTAGCCTTAGTTGGTGCTTTACAAGGTCCCGATGTATTTGATATTATGTTTATGATTGGGAAGGATGAGACGGTTAAGCGGATAAATAGTATTTTAAAAAATTTTAATGATAATTGAATACAACAACAACAATTAAATTAGAACAAATTTTAATTCTTAAATTCATGAAAAAAAGTCTTACGTTTTTTGCTGTTTTATGTTTTGTTTTTGCAAACGCTCAATTTAAAACTGGTACTATATTTTTTAAAGACAGCACTAGTATAAATGGGCTCGTTAAAACAAAAATATTTGGTGGAGTTAAATTTAAACTAAGCAAAGACTCTAAAATAGAATCTTATGATTATAAGCAGCTTTATGGTTTTAATGTAAGTGGTAAAAAATTCAGATATATTAAGGGTAATTATAGCGCGACCCCAAGACTTTTAAACGAACTCACTAATGGTAAGATAACCTTATATAGCAATCAAGTTTATAACCCTGGTCATACTATACCTAATGGTTTTTCTGGTGGTGGAATGACATTTGGAGGAGGCACTTCAACAGTATATTTTATGAAAGTTAAAGGTAGTCTTGTAAGGCTTGGCATTAAAGTAAAAAACAAGCATAAAATATATTTTAAAGACTGCCCCCTTCTAATCGAAAAAATTGAAAACAAAGAATTATATAAGTTCGATGTTTTAGCTATTATAAATTTTTATAATGAAAACTGTGGTTCATAAAGAACTAAATGGGCTAGACAAAAATTGCAATATCATTACATTTAGCATTAACTACTATTTTAAAACACCTAATATGTGTTTAATATTATAATTAGTAAGAATGAGACGGTTAAGCGGATTGAAAAGGTGATTATTGATATATAATTATTTTTATCAAAACAAATTACTTAATTTCAATTAAAGAAAAATACAACCAACGTAATTAGTATCTAAAATAATAGCTCTATGAAAAAATTAGTTTTTTGCCTTTCTTTAATTGTGTTAACCTCATGCCATACAGCATCTTATATAAACGATATAGATTCTACACCATATGGTTTAGATTATAAACAAGGAAAATGGTTGTTAAATGACATCACATCTCCTAAAGATATTAAGGAAAAACTAACACAAATTGCTTACAAAGGTTTTTACGATAAGCTTGGAAATAATCTAAAAAAAGCAAAAGATATTAAGAACCTAAGTTTACCTTTTGTTCCCATAAAACCTAATACATTAATCTTAAAGCAAATTAAGGAAAGCACAAAGTTTGACTACCTCATTAATATTGAATCTAAAAGCTCAAAAAGTGATTTTGGTGGTTTAAAAATTGGGCAAACTTATAGTGAAAAAAAAAATATTGCACAGACTATTTTAGTAGTTTACGACTTAAATACTTCAGAAATAATTTATTATAGAAAAGTTAGTGGGCAAGTAAAAATTAATGAAAGCGATAAAGAAGATTTTGCCTTTGTAACAAGTACAGATAAAATAATGATTACCTGTTTGAAAAAGATTATGAAGAAAATTAAATAATTTAAAAAATGAAAATTAAAGGGTTACTATTTTGTTAATTGTTATATCATTTATGGAAACGACCAAGCCGATTCTGGTACGGTAACATACCGTAAAGGCATTGCTGTTTCGTTTCTATCTCAAGACCCTAAATTTGAGACCAGAGAAATGTTTGAGACTGTAGAAAAATTTAGAGACCTAATACAGAATTTTGAAAAACATACTAGTACAGAAGGTTTAAAAGATGCAGGTAAAAGTATTAAACAAGGAGGAGAAAGCTTATGGAAAAAAGCAAAAACACTTACTGAATGATTATAGATTTCTTTATTGGAGCGTTGCTAGCAAACGCGATGCCTCACTTAATTTTTGGACTTACTAAAACTCATTTTCTGGGTTTATTTGGATATAGTCCTAAAGGAAATATTACCTATGCCATGATTCAATTTTTACTTTGTGGCTTGTTATTTTTTTTAAATTATGGATACCAAGAATTAATAAATAATGGCTATTTATTAGGCGGTATAACTGTTCTTTGTCTATATTTTATGTTTGGAAAATTACTGGTCAAATTTTACTGGAAAAGAACCTCTAAAAAATATTAATAAATTCTTTTAAATAAGAGCACAATGAAAAAAGTATATTTAATTTTTCTTCTATGTTTATATTGTTTCAATAGCAATGCACAATCAAATAATGATATTAATATAGGAAAAATTGAACGTATTTATTCCAAAATATTGGGTGAAGAAAGAAAAGTATGGGTTCATGTTCCTAAAGATAAAATTGATGGTGTATTAATAAAACAAAAATACCCCGTTATATATTTATTAGATGGCGATGCTCATTTTTCTTCTGTAGTTGGAATCATGGAAAATTTAAGCTCAAAAAGCGATAATAACGTACTTCCTAAATGCATTATAGTAGGCATTACCAATACAAATAGAACTAGAGATTTAACACCCAAAATAAAAACTAAAGGGACACCTATTGACAGCATTACAAAAGCTAATTTAGGAGGTGGAGAAAAATTTATTTCATTTATAGACAAAGAGTTAATTCCTAAAATTGATTTAGAATATCCCACAGCACCCCACAAAACGTTTATAGGGCATTCTCTTGGCGGACTTATGGTAATGCATACGTTTAATAAATACCCTGATTTATTTAACGCTTACATAGCTGTAGACCCTTCTATGTCGTGGGATAATAAAACCCTATTAAAAGATATAACCCGCAATACATTACACACAAAATATAACAATAAGACACTTTTTTTAGGAATAGCAAACACGTTGCCTAATAATATAGATATTACTCGTGCAGAGAACGATGAATCTGACCAGACACAACACATACGTTCTATTTTGGAACTTAAATCTTTTCTCGATAATGATAGTCAACTAAAATTTAAAGGAACATATTACGAAAATGATTCTCATGGCTCTTCACCACTTATTAGTACTTATGATGGATTACGATTTATATTTGATTTTTACAATTTAAAAATTAATCTACATACTTTTTATAATCCAGAAACAGATGTAGCAAGCTTGATTGTTAATCACTTCAATAAAGTCTCTAAAACAATGGGGTATAAAATTAAACCTTATGGAAATTATATCAACAAAATGGGGCATCAATTTCTAAATGCGGGTCAATTAAAAAAATCAGAAGCGTTATTTAAATTGAATGTGACTAATTTTCCTAAAAACTATCAAGTATATAATGCATTAGCAAATTTCTACGAAAAAAATAAAGAAGAAGAAAAAGCTATTGAAAACTACAAGAAATCAATGTCTTTAAACAAAAATTCACTTGCAAAAAACAAATTGGAAGAATTGAATAAATAATACGTTTAAAAAGAAACCATTACCCCAAACACCAACATCGTTTGATTGCCTTTAAAGCGAGCATCTCCACCAACGGTATTTAAATCTTGATTTTCAAGCTTATTTAAAATGTTAGTAAAGCCATAAATATAATGCGCTTGTATCTTAAAATTTTTAATACCTAAAGACGCACCTACGACCCCATTAAAGTTAAATTGAGAAATATTTGTAATATCCTCAGCAGATAAATTGTCATAATTACTAACAAAGTAACCTTTTTGATTTTTATCCTTAAACTCTAATTTACCATTGTACTGTAGCATGGGACCAACATCAATAGTAAAATGCTTTGGAACAATTTTTATGTGCCCCATTAACGATAACTGTACAGCAAAAATTTTATAATTAATAAAAGCTTCTTCTGAGCTAATTAAAGCAGGTCTTCCTAAAATTTCAATATTATTTTCAGAAAATTGCATACCAAAACTCATGTTGTACCAACGCACAGGAATATCTACCAAAGCCCTTAAACCTCCAGTAAATCCATTACTAGATTTGGTTGTAAAGTTATCGGTAACAATATCAAATTGCGTAACACCTCCTGTTATACCAATGGTATTATTAATTTTATAATGTCCTTTTTGAGCGAAGTTTTTTGTAACAAAACAAAGCATTATTGCTACTAATAGGCAAAGTTGTACTTTTTTCATAGTATCTTTAGGCATGTATGAACAAATATAACTTAATTTAGTAACTGTTTATTTTCTAACTATTAACAATAATATATTATGAGTATTCCAATTATCGTCATTGCCGTTCTGTCCCTATTTATTTTAATTTCATCTTTCTTTATTGTAAAACAACAAACCGCTGTTATTATTGAGCGTTTTGGTAAGTTTAAAGTTATTCGTCAATCAGGTTTGCATCTTAAAATACCTTTAGTAGATAGAATTGCAGGTAGATTGAGCTTAAAAATCCAGCAATTAGATGTTATCGTAGAAACAAAAACCAAAGACGATGTATTTGTGCGCCTTAAAGTATCTGTACAATACAAAGTTATTAGAAATAAGGTTGAAGATGCCTTTTATAAATTAGACTATCCGCATGATCAAATAACAAGTTATGTTTTTGATGTTGTGCGTGCAGAGGTTCCTAAAATGATTTTAGATGATGTTTTCTTGAAAAAAGATGATATTGCCATTGCTGTAAAATCTGAATTAAATGATGCCATGCAAGATTACGGTTACGATATTATTAAAACATTAGTAACCGATATAGACCCAGATGCACAAGTAAAAGAAGCTATGAACCGAATTAATGCCGCAGATAGAGAAAAAACGGCAGCACAATATGAAGGTGATGCTGCTCGTATTTTAATTGTTGAAAAAGCAAAAGCTGAAGCTGAAAGTAAGCGTTTACAAGGTCAAGGTATTGCAGACCAACGTCGTGAAATTGCTCGTGGACTAGAAGAATCTGTAGAGGTTTTAAATAAAGTTGGTATTAATTCTCAAGAGGCCTCTGCGCTTATTGTTGTAACGCAACACTACGATACACTACAGTCTATAGGTCAAGAAACAAATAGTAACTTAATTTTATTACCTAATTCTCCACAAGCAGGTAGCCAAATGTTAAATGACATGGTCGCTAGTTTTACAGCCAGTAACCAAATTGGTGAGGCTATGAAAAACCAAAAGAAGAAGAATATTGAATAAAATAATAAAACCCATTATAGTCATGCTACTACTCTTTTGTAGTAGCATTTCTTTTTCTCAAAATATAACAGCATTAAAAGCGTCTGCACTAAGAGATGCTAAAATTACTGCTGAAGCTACCCTAAAAATGGATTTTGAAACCGTTTTTAAATATACATTACCAAGCGTATTAGAAGCATTGGGCGGTAAAGAAAACGGTATAGAGTTATTGAAATCGATTTTTGAACCGATGGTAGAGCAAGGTTTTGTTTTTGAAAAAGCCGATATTTTAAATGTCTCTGATGTTGTTTTTGAACAAGACCAGTATCGCTGTTATTTAGAAAAATTCATTCAAATGACTATAAATGAAACTCGAATAAAATCTTACAGCTATTTATTAGGAATTTATAATGAAACAGATAAATTTTGGTATTTTATTGAAGCAAAAGAGCTAAAAAATTCATTTAAGGTTAATAAAGTTTTACCCAATTTTAAAACAAAATTAAATATTCCTGAGAATCGTATAACATCAGAAGATATCTAGAAATAGAAAAATATTTCCTTTTAAGGATTTTAAAGAAAAGCCTATAATTTTTTAAACTTAGTCTTTTGTTCTATTTTTTCTTCTTCTTTTTCAGAAATCTTTCCTGGAAAAGCTAAAGACGTACTTGCAAAAGTAGTCCCAAAATTAACATTAGCATAATATACTTGGCTCACAGCATCTTTAACCTGATCCTCTGAGAGTTCTTTTAATGGATGTATAAATACAGACCAAAGCACACCATCGGAAACAGCGTATTTAACATCTAATGCGGAATGAAAGTTAGCCACAAGAGCAGCTTTAATTAAGTCTTCATTTAAATTATTAGAATCTGCGATAGGCGATATAATACGCATTCTATTATGATTGGTATCTGTAATACTCATAAGCGGTCTATCTTTAATATAAAACTGCCATGCGCCAGATTTTCCTTTTAAAGAATCGCTAACCGATTCGTATATGGTTTCTAACGTTTCATTGTTCATACTTTGAGAAAAAGCTAAACATGGTAACAGCAATAATAAAAATACGAGTGTCTTCATAAGTCTTTATATATTTAATATCAGTCGAAAAAAAATACATATCCAAACAAACCCTACTCATTTAATCTTTAAAAGGGCGTCTTTGTTTCCAATTTTGACTAGGGTTCATCAATTTAAATACTGGTTTCAAAATCGTATTTAAAGCCCAATTCGTGTGCTTTAAATAGACTAACATAGCTTTTGGCTCTGCACCTACAGAGCTTTTAATTTCCATGGCTGTTCTTGCATATACAACAGATTGAAGTTTATGCTCAATAGCAAACGTTAACATGTCGTATAGCATATTAAGATACAATTGTTTTACGCTTTGATATTTTGGATTATAACCGAGAAAATAGGTTTCTAATGCGTTATTATTTATAATAAGACTATAAAACCCAACTAACTTATTATCCAAATAATATCCATAGACTTTAAAATGTTCGTTTAGGTTTCGTTTAAGCGTATAAAAATGATTTTCTGGCAAAAAAAAGGTGTTAATTTTTGCATGACTAGAGACATTCATATAAAGTTTATACAATGCTTTAGTATTTGTTTTAATACTTTCTAAACTTAATTCTCTAACATCTATCCCTTTAAACTTTTTTCTTGCTCTTTTATATCTATCACGATACTTTTTATTTAAACTTATAATATAATTATCTAATTGTAACCATTGTGGCTTAATAGACAATATCATATTGGGTTGTACAAAAACTTTATGTAACTTAAATTTATCAAAGGTTTGTTGGTTTTTATGTACCACATCATCAATAAAATAGTCTTTAAGCACTATTAATCTAATGGTCTTATTTTGTTCTTTCTTAATAATCTGTTTTATTTCATTTAAAGCTAAAAAAACAGTATCAAAAAAAATTTTTGGAGAGATTTGTTCACTTAAAAAATATAAACCATGTTGGCCAGTATGTGTTAAATTACCAAGAATTAAAGCATTCCCTTTTAACCATGTTGATAATATGTTTTTAAAAAAAGCGGTAACGCCAAATGTTTTAGTTTGTCTGAAGGTATCTTTTAAATACAATTGTACTCTTTGGATAAGAGCGACACCAATTAAAATATCATCTTTAAAAACCCCAATGTAATACAACTTAATATTATTGGGCGTTGCTTCTTCTAGAGCTTGCAAGTAACTAGACTGCAAGAATATATCATGTTTAACAAATCTATCCCAAATCTTAGGAAGATTATTACATGTATAATAAATTTTATAGTGTATCAATACAGAAAGAAAAAGGCTGAAAATTACGATTCTCAGCCTTTAAATATGTTAAAAGTTTGTAAAAATGCTATACCCATCCGCAAATAATACCACCCATAATGCCTAAAGTTACAATCCAATATCCAGAATTTATAAGAATGTACTTTGCACTCTTACGTTCAAATAAAGCATTAGTTCCTATAATAGGTAAAGCAATAAATATCCCTGCGAAAACACCATGTAAAACACCGTGTTTAAACGTTCTAAAATGAGTTCCATAATCGGCCATAAAAGACGCATAAGAAGGTAATGCAACAGATGCATCTCCACCTACAAGACTTAATGCTCCTGTTTGATGAATACTTAATTGCATCATGACCATGGCTAATAAAAATGCAAAAATAAAGGCCATAACAAAAATTTTAATCATGTTGCCTCCCTTTATCTGTTCTTCTGTTATGCCAGCAGCTTTCATCCAAGCATTTCCAAAAACTTTTGGATTGTACCAAATAAAACCGACAACTAAAGCCGATATTGCCGCAACGAGTAATGCAATAGGGTTTAAAAAATCCATAATGAAATAATTTAGTTAGTAGTTAAATGTACAAAAAATACGCGTTTAATTAAAAATCACCAACTTCCACTGGCTCCGCCACCACTTGAGCTACCGCCACCACCAGAAAAATTACGACTTGAAGAGCTACTTCTAGAGGAAGAATAATTAGAAGAACCCGAAGAAGAGTAGCCTTTAGAAAAACCGCTACCATTGACACCTAAAAGTGTTTTACCTATTTTAAAAAATGAAAAACCAAATGATTCTTTTAAACTATTTCTTATATTTTTATAAGCAACAACTGCTGTTATTATTAAATACAATAGAAAAACACTTATTATAAAAAAAAAGAAATACAACGGTTTAGCATTGTGCATTACTTCGTTAATATCATTATTAAAAACAGTTGTAATTACAAACATGACGCCCATAACTAAGGGCATAAAGCAAAATATACAACCTCCTAAAAATAATAATAATGTTACTGGTAAATAAAACGGAAAAATTATAATGCCCAATTTACCAGTAAATAGCGCTGTAAAAATAGCTACTGCTCGCTCATAGGCTCTTTTCAAGATAACAAAAAAGCCTATAGCTATAAAAACAGAAAGAAAAGCAACTATAAATAAGCCTATAAAAACATCCCAGAAAAAAGCATTGAAATACATTATCAAGCAAATTACTGATAAGACAATACCAACAAATTTTATTTTATAATCTGCATATAATTCTTTTACACGAATTTTATGGCTTTTATGTTTTACAACGAATTTATTATACCCTAATAAACCTGCTACAAAGAAAAATAAAGTAAGAAATAGAGAAGAAAAGAACGTCTTAATTATACTAACATCGTTTGAATCATTATCATCTATATTAGCAAATTCATCAGCATAAATAGGGTCTTCAATAATTTTAATAATTTCTGAAATAGCACTATCTATCCCTTTAAAATAATTACCTTTTTTAAATGCTGGTGTAATGTAATTTCTATTAATTCTTGATGCAATTAAATCCGTAATAATAGGTGTTAAACCATCACCAACTTCAATTCTAAATTTACGATTGTTTTTTGCTACTAAAATAAGCATACCATTATCTGCTTTTTCTTTACCAAATTGATTGCCTACCATATTAAACGTTTGGAATGCGTAATTTTCAATAGTATCGGCACCTAAATCGTTGATGGTTAATACAACTATTTGATGCGATGTTGTTTCTTGGTATTCTATTAATTTTGCTCTAAGGTCATGTGTTTTGCTCTCGCTGAAAAGTTTAGCATTATCCGTTACAATTTCCTTTAAAATAGGATACTTGGATTGTGCATTTGCGTATTGAAAACAAATGAAAAAGAATAATGATATAATTTTTATTTTAATCAAATCTTAAAACGATACTCTTTAGGTTTTTACTTTAATCACTTATCTCAAGAAAAAACCTGAAGAGTCTATAATTATTTATGAAATAGCCTCAGCTTCTTCAACTAACAATACGTTTTTATCTATTAACGCTTTTGAAATGAAAGCTTTTATCGCTTCATTTTTTTCTAAACCTTTCTCTAATAAAACACCTAGCGTAATCATTGTAATAATACGAGTTCCAGATTTTTTAACCGATGTATTAAATAGCGGTTCTACGTCATCATAACTTACTCCTTCTGCCAATATTTTTATTTGAGCCTTAGCTTCAGCACGTTTATCATCGGGCAATCTATCATATTTTTTACCAAAAGATTTTATCTGCTCTATGGCTGGTTTATTGGTTTGTTGTGGTTGTTTTGGCTGGTTTTGATTTGCTGTAGTTTTAGTCTTTAATTTAGCCCAAGTATCTCGTAATCCAACCGTTTTATTGAATATTAACTTGTCTAATGAAGAATCGTTATCTACATTAAAATAACCCAAACGCTGAAACTGAAACCGTTCTCCAACTTTGGCCTCTTGCAAACTAGGTTCTACATATGCTTTAATTATTTTTAAAGACTTTGGGTTTATAAAATCCATAAAATCTTTTTCTGGGTGGCTATCTGGTGTTTCATCCAAAAACAATCTATCATATTCCCTAACTTCGGCATTTATAGCATGTTTTATAGAAACCCAATGTAAGGTTCCTTTAACTTTTTTAGCGGTATCTTCACTATACGTACAATGTATTTCTTGTATACTGCCATCGTTGTTTTTTACAACATTTTCAGCTTTAATAATGTATGCGTTTTTTAAACGTACTTCGCCTCCAAGTTTCAATCTAAAAAATGTATTACCCGCTTCTTCTTTAAAATCTTCTTTTTCAATATATAACTCACGAGAAAAAGGCACTTTTCTATATCCTGCACTGTTGTCTTCTTGGTTATTTTCTGCATCAAACCATTCTATTTTATCTTCTGGATAATTGGTAATAACCAATTTAACAGGATTTAGAACCGCCATAACTCTTGGTGCAATTTTGTTTAAATCTTCTCGTATGCAAAATTCTAAAAGCGATACATCTATAATATTATCACGTTTAGCTACGCCAACAGTTTCTACAAACTTTTTTATAGCATTAGGTGTATATCCTCTTCTACGCAATCCAGAGATTGTTGGCATTCTAGGATCATCCCAACCATTTACAATACCATCTTCTACTAATTTAAGCAGCTTACGCTTACTCATAATGGTATAACTCAGGTTTAAACGCGCAAATTCTCTTTGCTTAGGCCTTATTTTATCTGTATCGACTACTTGGTCCAAAAACCAGTTATAAAGTTCTCTGTGGGGCTTAAACTCAAGAGAACATAAAGAATGTGAAATTTGCTCCAAATAATCACTTTCACCATGCGTCCAGTCGTACATAGGATAAACACACCAGTCATTACCTGTTCTGTGGTGTTCTTTTTTTAAAACACGATACATAATGGGATCACGCATTAGCATATTGGGGTGTTGCATATCTATTTTTGCTCGTAAAATATGCGACCCTTCATCAAAATCGCCTGCTTTCATTTTGCTAAACAATTCTAAATTTTCTTCAACTGTTCTGTTTCTATAAGGGCCATCAACTCCTGGCTGTGTTGGTGTTCCTTTTTGTTCTGCCATAGCCTCACTAGACTGTGAATCTATGTAGGCCTTACCTGATTTTATGAGGAGAATTGCCCAATCGTAAAGCTGTTGAAAATAATCGGAAGAAAACAATTCCTTATCCCATTTATATCCTAGCCAAGCAATATCTTCCTTTATAGCATCTACATATTCTTGCTCTTCTTTTGCTGGGTTTGTGTCATCAAATCTAAGATTTACTGGAGCATTGTATTTTTCGCCAAATCCAAAACTAATGCCAATGGCTTTAGTATGACCAATGTGCAAATACCCATTTGGCTCTGGTGGAAAACGAAAACGCAAGTCTTTTTTAGACATGCCATTTGCTAAATCTTCTTCTATTATTTGCTCTAAAAAATTGAGTGATTTTTTTTCTTCAGACATAAAATATGGTAATCAATAGCTTCTACGACATAGAAACTAATAGTATTAAAAAAATATTCAGTAAAATTAGGTAATTTTGATGACTTAAAAATAGTAATAATGGGAATTATAAAAGTTGAAAACATACGCGTTTTTGCATATCACGGCTGCTTAAAAGAAGAAACTAAAATAGGTAGTGATTACCGTGTAGATTTAGAGGTTGAAGCTAATTTACAAACCTCTGCAAAAACAGATATGCTAAGCGATACTGTTGATTATGTGCTTTTAAACCGTATTATTAAAGAAGAAATGGATACTGCTTCTCACCTACTTGAAACGGTTGCCAAACGCATTTTAGATAGAATTTTTAATGAAGATAAATTAATTAAAAAGGCTACTGTATGGGTAAGCAAATTAAACCCTCCAATTGGTGGCGATGTGCAACGAGTTACTATAAAAATGACTGATAAAAGAAAAACCAAAGACAAATAGTGTAAAAAGTTTATTTTTTCTACATTTGTGCTCTCAATAATTATTGAGGATCTTTTTGTAAAGAATTTATGGCGTCATGGCCGAGTGGCTAGGCAGAGGTCTGCAAAACCTTCTACAGCGGTTCGAATCCGCTTGACGCCTCAACAAACCTTCAAGGAAACTTGGAGGTTTTTTTATTGCTAATTTTTTACAAAACTAAATATTAATACGCTTTTCTAGCTTCTCTTTATTCTTCTCGTAAGCCTTTGGAAATAATCCTTGTAGAAACAATAATATGCCAAAACCTAAAATAACAATAGCTATTACTTTTTTAGTTTTAAAAATAAGCTTTGGTGTTAATTTAGCTTTTAAGCGTTTTGCTACTAGTATTTTAAATAAATCTGTAATAAAATAAGAGCCCAACATGGTACTTATAAAAATAATATCGCCGTTTTTGGATGATGTTAGAGAATCTCCTAAAACAATAAAGCCCAACCAACCCAACAATACGCCAATATTTATAAAATTGAGTAAAAAACCTTTTAAAAAGAGTTTTCCGTAGTCTTTTTGAATTTCAACTTTATGATATTCCTTAACAATAGATCTGAAGGATTTAGAGGTCTTAACAAAAGAAATAACCCCATAAACCATGAGCAAAGCACCACCAAATATTAAAAAACTAGGATCGTTGCCTACTTTACCTCTTAAATTATTTGTGCTATAAAAGGCTATCACTATAAAAATAATGTCTGCTATAAAAACGCCAGAATTAAATATTAATGCACTTCTAAATCCTTTTGTAGCACTCGTTTCTAAGAGCACAAAAAATACTGGACCAACGGTAAAGGCTAGTATAATTCCAAAAGGAATGGCTGTTATAATATCATCAAACATGAACTTGTGAAGCTTTACACAAAGTAAAGAAATATTTTATATATAGATTAGTCTTAAGTTCCTAAAAAATACAAGACTCTATTAAAGCTTTATTTTGTAATTATAAAGTATCAACACTTTTTTATTTTATGACTTTATGTGTTTTATTCTGCCACCTATAACCTTACTTTCGTTAACGTTTTCTGGATTTCCATAAACAAACACATCACCTCCTACTCTAATTTTTATATCTGCCAAATTAGTAGCATTAATATGGGCTTCGCCTGCCGCTTTAATTGATACTTCTGTATCTTCTGTTTCTAAAGCTTTTCCTAAATATTCGCCACCAGTAAAAATATTAATCTTTTGCTTTTTAGAACGTCCTGTTGTTGTTATAACACCGCCTGTAACAGATTTTACATTAGTATAACTAACATCTAATGAAACATCTATTTGACCACCTTCTTGTGCTTTAAGGTCCATTTCAAATTGTTTTATAGTCTCTTTAGAAGTCACTTTTGCGCCCTCGTTAACATCTATAACATCTATTGATGTGTAATAAAGAATTACTTTTGTTTTGTTACCATCAAAAGACTCCTCTAAATTCATTTTAATTTTTAAAGTCCCGTTTTTGTTATTAATAACAACATCATTACTATTTCCTCCTGTAATTGTAACTTTATTTTCATCAGATTTTACAAGTTCTACATGAATTAAATCGTAAACCTTTAATATAGAAAAGTCTCCTACTTTTTTCTCTAATGCATCTTGAGCAAAAGTAGATGCTGAAATAAATATGGCGAAAATTACAATTAGGTGTTTCATCTTTTAAAATTATTTTTTTATTAAAGTATAAAATTATCAATAATTATTCCATTAGTGTATCACTTTAGTAAAAGATTATTATATATGTAATATTATAATTGATTTTATTTCTCAATTTTTGATAATTTTAGTACAGCATGAGATAAAATAAAGAGGAATTTCTATAAAGTTACTCTTTATCTTTGATTATAAAAAACCTTTGTATTTATGAAGAATTACATCAAATTATACACTAATTACATTACTAAAATATTTGTTTTGTGTCTTTTATTTATGGTTTCTTGTAATACAAAAAAAGGTGTAACTCAAAAAAAAATAGAAAAAGAAACCCTTTTATTTACTGAAGCTGGTAAAGATATTATCCCTTTAGAAGATAGATCTAGAAGAAAGTGGGATTCTGCCATTGTAGCCGATTTAGACCAAGATGGACTACAAGACATGATACTTATTGAACATAGTTGGCGTGTATTTATATTTTGGAATGAGGGTGGTAAATTTTCTGAACCATATAATCTTGTAAACGGTGATTTACATGGTGTTACTGTTTCAGATTATGATGATGACGGTCTTTTAAACCTCATTGTTGTCCAAGGTGGCGGGGGTGGTAGCAAACCAAGAAATCCGTTAATTTATCAAGTGCAACGTAATCGTAAAATTGTAGGTGGCGAGCAGTTAGCAGATCTTGAAAAAACTCGTGGACGTGCAGCAAAGCTTATTGATGGTGATAGTAATGGTACTCTAGACCTCTTAATAACAGGTTTTCCTACTCCAGAACAGTTAGAATTGGGTGCTAACAACATCCATAAAAACAATGGTGACGGCAATTTTAAGTTTTTAAGTAAATTACCTCATGCCTCGAGGTTAAGCTATAAAACATTGGTTACAGATTACAATAACGACAATACACCAGATTTTATATTTTATGGAGGTGATGATTTGGTTGCCGCTACAGGAAAAGCAGATTTAAGTTACACAAAGGACGAAAACAATATTTTAGGAGAAGCAACAAAAACAAAAGAAGTTTCCTCAATTACAGAAATTGATTTTGATAATGATGGGGATTTTGATTTATTTTTAACCAGAACACAACATGCTTTTAAAGGCGAAACTTTTTTAGATACTATAAACAAACGTTTTGCCTTCTTTACTAGATTTAAGCCTTTTGAATATGAAGATTTAAAAATAGAAGGTGATTTTAAATTAGAAAATCTACAAATGGCCTACCCTCATTTTGATGTTTTTGTTGGTGCTAATAAACGTAAACTTACATTTAAAAAAGATAAACATGGCCATAAAGATTTTACCCTTAAACCAAATGAAGCTAAAGGATGGCCAACAGACATGACAGATAAAGGTCTATATATTGGCTATGTAAACAATGGTATGTGGCGTATAGCAGGAGATACCAAATCGCCAACAGCTGGTGTGATTCACAATGTTATTTCTATACCCAAAACTGATCCTTTAGAATTAATGCCCGCAGTTTTATTAGAAAACCGTAATGGTGTTTTTATAGATGTTACAACACAAATGGGTATATCCATACCAGAACAAACCACAAATGCTACCGTAGGTGATTTTAATAATGATGGGTGGCAAGATTTATTTGTTGTACGATATGGTAACCCAGCAAAACAAAATGAGCAATTTATTTTAATGAACGAACATGGTAAATCTTTTGTAAAAGCTGAAAACCATGGCATCATTTCTAAAGAATTAGGTGCTACCGGTGGCCATGCCCAAACTATAGATTATGATAATGATGGTGATTTAGATATTGTTTACTCAAACGAACGAGGTAAATGGCATTTATATACCAATACTAGTTCACAAAACAATAATTATGTAGTTGTTAAAGTGGGTGCTTCTCCTAGAAAAGATGTAAAACAAGCTAAAGCTAATGGTGCCATAATAACCATTAAAGCTTGTGGAAATATTTATAAACGTGTTGTTGGTGCTACTTCATCACCTTATAGCCAAGGGTTAAATACCGAAATTCATATTGGATTAGGAAAATGTATAAAAATTGATGAAGCTAAAATTAGATGGACTAATGGTGAAGAAATGACTTTTATAATTAAAAAACTAAATACCCCTATTTTTATTGGTAAAAAATGATAATTAGTCTTAACATTTAAACCTGTTTTTATAATTGAAATGTAATTTTATTATTCGTTTTTGTTTAAAAAATTCGTTTAAATTTGGATATAAATACTATAACAATTTTACAGTAAATTTAAAATTGTCGACACTTATGAAAATTATAATATTAATTTTTACTTTATTAATAACTGGGCTTATGATTGCTCAAAAACCTGATAGCTTGGAATTAAAACAAGTTTATAAAAAATTTGATTCTATAAAATACTCAGAATCTAATTTCATAAAAATGCAAAAATATTATATTAACAATATAGAATTAAAAAAAAGGATTAATGATAAGGCTGAACATGGAGATAAAAATTCAATAATTTTTTTTGAATTATTAACTCTATCTTATAAAAAATCAATAGATAAAATAGGAGAAAATGATATCAAAGCTTTAATTTATTCCTATTATACTTCTGTAAAAACACAAAAAAAAATTAAACAGTTAAATTTAAAATTGGACTCAAAAATTGATAGCTTAAAATTAAGGCAAGAATATCTCGAAAAAAAAATGAAACAGTATATAAAAGATATGGATAGCTTTAAGAAAGAGTAACTTACTACAATGCTATTAAAAAATAATTATTCTTTTCTTTATTTATAAACTATAGTTAGTTAAATAAAAACTACTAATTGGGTTTCTTACAAATAACTTACTACCTTCGTTTAAAAACATAGCCATGAAATATAACCTTTCTAAAATGATGTCTTTAGATATTTATCTTTCTACTTTAACTAATAAAGAATACGATAAAATAAAGCATCAAATTATACCTTCTAATCCTAAAAAAACACCCTTATTAAGTTGGGATATTTATAGTCAACATCATTTTAAAACACTTAAAAATCTAAAAAAAGAAAGAGATATTAATATTGTAAAATTATTCTCGGAAAAAGAAAAATGGCATAATGACATTGATAGTATTTTTGAAAACCAAGAATTTGAAGCCATTATAGTTACAGATTTAAAACAGAAAATATTATGGGTAAATAGTGGTTTTACCGAAATGACAGGCTATTCTAAAAAATTTGCACTAAATAAAACACCTCGTTTTTTACAGGGTGAAAATACATCTTCATTAACAAAGCAAAGTATTAGACATAAATTAAAACATAGCCATCCATTTACACAAATTATAACCAATTATAAAAAAGATAAGTCTCCTTATAAATGTGAAGTAAAAATTATTCCTTTGTATAATAATAACACTGTAACTCACTATTTAGCTATAGAAAGACGCGTTATATAAAAATATAAAAAGAAGGACAATTTGTTAATTATCCTTCTTTAATTATTCTTCTATTAAACGTTTAACTTTTTTAAAATCTACTCTGGTTTCCCAATCAAATAAAAATCTAAGTGTTTTTTAACTAAATCGGTGTTTTTAACTTTTACTATAATTTCATCACCTAATTGATACATCATTTTTGATGCTTTACCAACCATAGCATATTGGTCTTGGTCAAAGGCATAATGATCATCTTTCATATCACGAACACTAACCATACCTTCGCATTTGTTTGCTATAATTTCTACATAAATTCCCCAATCGGTTACACCAGATATAACACCTACAAATTCTTCATCTTTATGATCTTGCATAAATTTAATTTGCATGTATTTTATAGAATCGCGTTCTGCTCTAGTTGCCAAACCTTCCATATTACTGGAATGTTTACATTTTTGTTCGTAAGCATCTTCATTAGCTGATTTTCCGCCATCTAAATACTCTTGCAGTAATCTATGTGCCATTACATCGGGATAACGGCGTATAGGTGACGTAAAATGGCTGTAATAATCGAATGCTAAGCCATAATGACCAATATTATGTGTTGTATATTCTGCTTTACTCATACTTCTAATAGCTAAAGTATCTACTAAATTTTGTTCTTTTTTACCGTTTACTTCTTTTAATAAATTATTTAGCGAAGCCGATGTAGATTTACGATCCTTAAAATTAAGTTTATATCCAAATTTAGATACAATACCTTGTAAATTAGCTAATTTACTATCGTCTGGTTCATCATGAGTTCGGTATACAAAGGTTTTTTTAGGGTCTTTTTTACCAACAAATTCCGAAACTTTTCGGTTAGCTAACAACATAAACTCTTCTATAAGTTTATTAGCATCTTTACTGGTTTTAAAGAACACACCAACAGGATTTGCAGCTTCGTCTAAATTGAATTTTACTTCAACTTTATCAAACGAAATAGCACCAGAACTCATACGTTTACCTCGCATTAGTTTAGCAAGCTCATCCATTTTTAATATAGCTTGTGCTATCTCTGGCGCAGTTTTATATTCTTTTCCAGTTAAAGAAACTTCTTTTGGAATCGTATTATCTATAGTTGTTGGATTTTTAATAACATCGGTAGCCTTTAATGTTACATTTTGTTCAATAATAGCTTGCGCTTCTTCATAAGCAAAACGAGCATCACTATAGGTTACTGTACGTCCAAACCATTCGTTTTTAATGTCGCATTTATCATTCATTTGAAACACTGCAGAAAAGGTTAATTTTTCTTCGTGCGGACGTAATGAACATGCATTATTAGATAAAACTTCTGGTAACATAGGTACTACCCTATCTACCAAATAAACAGATGTTGCACGCTCATAAGCTTCATCATCTAAAACAGTGCCTTCTTGTAAATAATACGATACATCTGCAATATGAATACCTATTTCGTATAGTCCGTTGTCTAATATTGTAAAAGATAAAGCATCATCAAAATCTTTAGCATCTTTTGGATCTATGGTAAAGGTTAAATCTTTACGCATATCGCGTCGCTTTCCTATTTCTTCAGTAGTGATGGATGTGTCTAAATCATTTGCAAATTGTTCTACCTCATGAGGAAACTCGTTTGGCAAACCATATTCTGCTAAAATAGAATGAATCTCTGTATTATGATCACCTGGTTTACCAAGGACTTGAACTACTTTACCATATGGAGAATCTGCTTTTTCTGGCCAATCTTCTAGCCTTACTAATACTTTATCACCATCTTCGGCTTTATTAATTTTATTTGTAGGTACAAAAATATCTTTATACATTTTTGTACTATCAGCAATAACAAATGCAAAATTCTTTTTTTCGTGAATTTGAATAACACCAACATATTCTGATTTTGCACGTTTAATAACATTAGTAATTTCACCTTCAGCCTTTCCTCTTTTTCTACGTTTATAAGCGTAAAATTCTACCTCGTCACCATGCAATGCTTTGTTAATATTGTTAGATGCTATAAAAATATCATCATCAAAATCATCGCAAATAATATAACCAGAGCCTTTAGCAGACATATCTAACTTACCTGTATAATACTCGGTATTAATTACAGCTTTAAATTTACCGCGCTCTACCTGTATAATTTCGTCTTGGCCGGCAAGTTTGGCTAAGGTTTTTATAATTTGATTTCTACTACTGGCATCATTAACACCAAGTTTAGCAGCTATTTGTTTATAATTAAAAGATTGGTTTCTATCTTTTTTTAAAATACTAAGAATTGTATTTGTAAGGTCGGAAATGCCTTTTTTATTGGATTTCCCTTTTTTCTTTCTTGTCATGTAATTTTGTAATCATATTCATTCCCTAAAGGTATAGGAAATTTGTTTTTTATATAGCTTTATTTTTGGAGAAGATTAGCTATTTGTTTTTACAAAGCTACAATATTAATATTTAATACTATTTTTTTAATGTTATCTTACCTTTAATTCAAGTTATCCACATTATATATTATATAATAATTTTTCTTTTAAAATTTAAAAAATAAAATGGTGGTTATTATAGTCTGTTAATAGCGGTATAACTTTTTGCTATTTAGTTTTGATATATATTTTATAGAATGTTGTTGATATGAAATGAACAAATTTTTAATAGTTAACTTATTTAATTTCAATAGATACCAAAATACTATTAACAAGTGTTGAAAACCTATGTTAACAGCATTTTTTAATAAGTATTGTTATAAGATGAACTTATAAATACATGTTTTGGTATTCATAACTTAACAAGAAATTTACATTAACTTATTTGCATGTTAAGTAAAGGTTATGGATTGAAAAATTAAATGGATATTCAATATTTTTCTTTTAAAAACTAATAAACACTTATTAACAAGTTACTAATATTTATAGGATAGGTAATGAACATTTATAATTGTAGCTAAATAGAATCTAATTTAAAAAATTTCAATATCTATATATTTAGTAACTTTATACCCTAAAATAATTAGAACTTTTACCATGACAATCTCTATAGGAAACGACCACGCAGGAACCGATTATAAATTTGCAATTAAAAATTACTTAGAATCTAAAGGATATACTGTTAACAATTATGGTACAGATGCTAATGATAGTGTAGATTACCCAGATTTTGTGCACCCAGTTGCTCAAGATGTTGAAAATAAAAAGGTTGATTTTGGTATATTAATATGCGGAAGCGCCAATGGTGTAGCCATGACAGCAAACAAATACCAAAACGTAAGAGCAGGTTTATGTTGGACAAAAGAAATTGTAGAGTTAATACGCCAACATAATAATGCCAATATTTTATGTATTCCGGCGCGCTACACAGCTATACCTCAAGCTTTACAAATGGTGGAAACTTTTTTAGAAACTAAATTTGAAGGTGGCAGACACCAAAATAGAATAGATAAAATTCCATTATCTTGTTAAAAAGAGTATAACTTTTCTCGTAATAAACTACATAATTATAACGATTTAATATGTTAGTCATATTCATGTTTGGTATTTAAATGAAGATGAAATTCAAACATTAAAATATGCTAAAAATATACGTAAAATCGTTTACCGAGTTAACAGCACAAGAATTATACAATGTGCTTCAATTAAGAAGCGAAGTCTTTGTTGTTGAGCAAAATTGCGTATACCAAGATATTGATGGAAAAGATGGCAAAGCATTGCATATTTTAGGATATAAAAACGAAACTATAGTTGCTTACACACGTGTTTTTAGGTCTGGTGATTATTTTGAAAAATCTAGTATTGGTAGGGTAGTAGTTGCCAAGAATGAAAGACAGCATAAATACGGTTATGATATTATGAAAGCTTCAATAGAAGCAATTAAAACTCATTTTAACGAATCTGTTATTAAAATATCTGCGCAACAATACCTTATAAAATTTTACAATACGCTTGGTTTTAAAATGATTGGCGAAGCATATTTAGAAGATGGGATTCCTCATGTTGCTATGATTCTTAATTTATAAGTAAAAATACCATTACAATTTTACTTCAAGTTACATACTCTTTAGTACACAAAAATAGATTTACTCCATATTAAAATTTCGATAATCAGTAATATTTTTAGTTATTTATATTCTTTTACCTACATTGTTAATAACTATTAACGTTAAAACGCATTTTTTTAAGATAAAATGTATTATTTAGGAAAACCTAAATTAACCATTAACTTAACCTAACCTATAAAAATTATGATACCGTACAAGGATATTCAGATTATTGAAAAAGAAAATATTAAGTTTTTAAATTTTCCAAAAGATGATGTATTCAATAAGCATGAAGATAAAATAGACCGCATTATAAACTTAAATAGAGGTCTCTCTTTAGGTAATTTAGAGCAACAAAAAGTAAAAATACTATTTGTAGATGATCAAGGTTTAAAACGCGTAGAAACTACAATATGGGGTATAACAGACAAATCTGTTATATTAAAACAGTCTACAATATTGCCTTTAAAACGGATAATAAGTATTGCGTAAATAACAAATCAATAAGTTATTTTAAGTAACCTTGATATGATGTTGGGTTACTTAAAATTTCTGAGGCTTTTTTTATTTCAGAATCATGTATTTTATAATATTCATAAAGACCTTCTCTATAAGCATATTGTTTAACAATATTCTCGGTTAGTAATTCTAGAAGATAATCTTTATTCTCGTCTATTACAGTGGTTTTAGATTTATTTAAATTAGATATTAAAGTTTTAAAATCTTTTTCGATATTATCGTTTAATTCTTCTTTTTTAGAGGCTTCAAAAGCTTTGTAAAGGGCTTTTTCTGTGCTCGTTTCAAAAGTAAAATTATTGGTTTTTAAAAAATTCTTAAAATTTTGAAAATCCTTATCATTAAGTTTTAAACTATTTATATCCTTTATGTCATTCTTATAATGATAAGAGGTGGCATAGTCAAAAATTAAATTATTGTTAATTATAGCTTTAGTAATCGGTGATTTTTTATTTGTACCTACAACAACATCTGGTAAAACACCACCACCATCATAAACTTTTCTACCGTTTTTGGTTTTAAACTCGTTATAATTTTCTTGTTTAACCCTTACAGCTTCGCCTTTATCATTTCTATTCCAGTAATCTAAAGATTGTATACATCTACCAGATGGGGTATAATATCTAGATATGGTAATTTTTACCTGTGTACCATAAGTAAGCGGTTTAGGTCGTTGTACCAAACCTTTACCATAACTTCTAGAGCCTACAACAATGGCTCTGTCTAAATCTTGTAGAGAGCCTGAAACTATTTCACTAGCCGATGCACTTCTGCCATTTATTAAAACCACTAAAGGAATTTCTGTATCTACAGGGTTTTTTTTGGTGTAATATGTTTTGTTATATTTTTTTACTTTAGATTTTGTAGTAACCACTAATTGTCCTTTTGGAACAAACAAGTTAACAATATTAATAGCTTCGCTTAACAAGCCTCCTGGGTTTCCTCTTAAGTCTAAAACAATTTTTTCTGCACCTTGCGCTTTTAAATCGCGTAATGCATAATTAGTTTCTGCAGATGCTTTACGGTTAAATTTACTTAAAACAATATATCCTGTTTTATCATTTATCATAGAAAAATGAGGTACAGCTTTAATTTCTACTTCGGCTCTTTTTATATTAGCCGTTTGTGTTTTGCCTTGGCGTTTGTATACAACCTCTATAGTACTATCTGGAGCTCCTTTTAATAAATCTCCAGCATTATCCTTATAACCTTCAATTAAGGTATTACCTATTTTAATAATTTCGTCACCTGCTTTTAATCCTGCTTTATCAGCTGGATAATCTTTATAAGGCTCAATAATAACCAACCTATCTTTAAAGGTTCTTATTTTTGCTCCAATACCCGTGTAATCTCCGGTGTTATTTATTCTTGCTGCTTCAACATCTTGCTCGTTCATAAAGTTAGTATATGGATCAAGCTCAGACAACATACTTTTAATGGCTACATCCATTAAATCACCCGGATTGGTTTCGTCAACATAATTCATGTTAATTTCTTTAAAGAGCGTGGTAAATATTTCTATTTGCTTTGCTATTTCAAAAAAATCATTCCTAAATGCCGTTGTAGAAAAAAATATGCCACACATAACTACAGGAACAAGTATTCTCTTTTTGAATAAAAACTTCATAAACTTTATTTTTTAATTTTTTTTAACCATCTAATAAACAAAAACAATCCAACAGCAAATAAAAGGATTATGGGCCAAACATATAGAATGCCTAAGAATAATAACGAAATACCGTTAAAACCAGATTTAATAGCATTCCACATTTTAGTGCCATAAGATATGGTAACTGGTGGTGTTGCGCTTAAAGTATAAAACTCAATATTTAAAGTGCTTAAAGACACCTTATTTTTAAGGTATTTTAAACGGCCTTGTTTTGCTTCAATCTCTTCTCGTATGTTAGAAAGCTCTCGTTCAATCTCTAAAATTTCTTTAATATTTTTAGCTTTCTTAAGAAGCTCTAAATATCTAATTTCTAAAGCTTTTTTGGCGTTTAATCGAGCTTCTACATCTATAAACTCTTCGGTAACATCTAAAGAAGAAATACTTTTAGTATCAAAGTATACAACATGTTTACTAATAGAATCTATAGCCGTTTGAAAATTTTCTGAAGGCATTCTAACCACTAAACGTCTTGTAAGTGTGTTATAAGATTTACTAGATTTATCATCTTGAATAAAACCTTTATTAGCCTTAATAGATTTTATAATTAGGTTATAACTTTGATTTAAATCTTGGGTTTGAAAACGTAAATCGGCACTTTTTATAATTTTTTGAGATGTTTTTTCGCTAGGCTCTATGGGTAACTCACTATCTTCTTCAATATTAATTACAGGGCTTTCGTTATATGAAGAATCGCCATTAATTTCGTAATCTAATGTGTCATAAAAATCTGAAGATTGAGAACACATTAGGGGTAATAGAAAAATGGATATGTAAGATAAAAGTTTCATAAATTGTTAATTTGGTGAAGAAACTTTTTTTGAAAATTTTTCGAATAAATTATTCATTTTCATTTCAATTTGAGCTAAAGTAGGTTTCTCTTTGCCAATATACAAAATCATAAAGGCATATTGAGTTGTTAAATTGTTAAAATAAGAGTCTTTATTTAATCTGTAAACTTCTCGCAACAAACGTTTTATTCGGTTTCTATCTACAGCTGTTTTAAAATTTCGTTTGCTAACAGATATGCCTGTTTTTACAGAGGTTTCGTCATTATGAGTTGTATTTAAAAACACTAGGCGTAGTGGATATACAGAAACCGATTGACCTTCGGAAAATAATTGGTCTATAAGTTTTTTACTTTTAAGTTTTTCTTTTTTACTATAAGTGAAAGCCAAAGTTGGTATTTTAGGAGATAAAGGTAATAAATTAAGAGAATTACTAGGCTTAATGGCTTTACGTAATTAAAGTTTTATGAGTGTTTTAAAAACACCATCGATAACTTTTTTCATAGATGGTAAATCTAGAGTCTCTAATGTGTCTGCTTTTGTATGGTAATTTTTATTTCTTAGAAAAGCAGTATCTGTAATCATGAGTGCACTAAAACCTAAATTCCAGTAATTTAAATGATCGGAGAAATCTACAGCAGGTTGCGATGGCGGACTATCAAAAACAACGGTTTTAATAGCTGTCGTTTTTAAGAAAACATTACCAAAATCTGATGCAAATTTTTTCTTATTATTTTGGTTTACTAAGGTTATAAAATTGCCTTGATTGCCGTAAACAGCACCTAATCTTGGGTCTGGGTATTGTTGCGAGTTATGGGCATTAGTAAAGTAACCAATCATTTCTAAACTTACCATACCATAAACATTTACGTTATTATCAAGCAAGGATTTAGCGTGGATGTAGCTACCCATTTTTTCAGTTCTAAAATACGGAGGTTCTTCTAGCGTGTATGCCACTAAATCTATTCTGTATTTTAATTTTTTTGTTTTTAATAATCTTGCTAACTCTAGTAAACCAACAATGCCGCTTGCATTATCATCAGCACCTTCTTGATTACCGCAAACATCGTAATGAGCTCCAATTATAATTCTTGTTTTATTTTTAATACCAAAAGAAGCAATAACATTTTTATAAACGTTTCCATCTACTTTAAATTCTTGAAAAGCAACCTCTTGTGTAGCTTTTTCAAAGTTAGATTTAATGTAAAGTGCTGTTTTATTTAATTGGGCTATGTTAGCATAATTTCTGTAAGATTTTGTTTTGGTAATATATGTAAGGTGTGCTTTTATAGAATCTATATGAGCAGATTTTTGACCAAAAGAAATATTAAAAATAAGGAAGAAAAGTAGCAGAAATATTTTTTTCATTTTTGAATGATTTTTATATGCGAAAGCATACTAACTGCTAAATATATACTATTAATTTGTAAAAGCGGGAAAACCAAAAGGCACCCCGCCTTTATAAAAATTAAATTTATAGTGCAGTTGCACCTGCTTCGGCAACGGCATGGTCGTTTTCTACACTGCTTCCGCTAACACCTATAGCGCCAATAATATCTCCAGAAGCATTGCTTATAGGCATGCCTCCAGGAAAAGTAATTAATCCACCATTAGAATGCTCAATATTAAATAGAGGACCTCCAGGTTGAGATAATTCTCCAATAGTACCAGTATTCATATTAAAAAAACGAGATGTTTTAGCTTTTTTGATTGATATATCTAAAGATCCAAGCCAAGCTCCGTCCATACGTGCAAAAGCAACTAAATTAGCACCTGTATCTACAATGGCAATATTCATTTTAGTATCTAATGCTATAGATTTTTCTTTAGCAATCTTAATTATTTGTTCAGCCTGAGCTAAGGTAATATTCATAATATTATGTTTTAAATTAGTAATAAACGTTAGGTCGATTAATTTAGAATTAAATAACTTAAATTCATCTTAAAAAAAGAATAAAAACGACATTAGCTAAGTATATTTAGCCTTACTGATATCGTTTTTGATTTTAGTACCTAAGTAAAAGGTATTTAATTTCAGTTCGACTAACTCAAAAAAACAAACAGATGCCTTTACATAAATTAGATAGAAATACTATTGAAACGGGTGGTTTTCATGGAATTATTCAAAAAAGATTAATTGTAAACTCTAATTATGGACCTAGATCCGGTGTTACTCATGGTACATGGGAAGGTATAGGGAATTTAGTGTATTTGGCTGATTCTTGGTTTGAAACCGGAGTGGCTACGGGGTTACATCCTCATCAATATATAGATGTGTTAACTTTTGTTGTAGATGGTAGGTTGGATCATGAAGGTTCATTAGAACATGGTGTAGGTTTAAATGCTTTAGATTTTCAAGTTCAGAAATCTGGAAAACAAGGGTTTAAACATAATGAAATAAATAACGGAACAGAAACAACCCGAATGCTCCAATTATGGTTACTTCCAGAAAAACAAGAACCCGAAGCCAGTTTTAGAGTTCACCAAGCTACTAAAGGAAAAATCACTAAAGTTTATGGTAGCCAAGACGGGAATTCAACTCAAATAGGCGTTGGGCATTTATTAAAAGGAGATACTTATAAAACTCAAGAAAACAGCCTTATTTATATAGTAAAAGGTAAAGCCTCGATTAAAGATGAAATTTTAAGTGAAGGTGTTTTAATAGCTTCTAATAGTGATATTTTAAAAAGCACAGAAGATAGTTTGTTTATAATTGTATACATACAAAATTAAGAGATTAAAAGTATATTTTTTTCTCTATTTCATAGAGCATTGATATAAGAAAAAATATACTTTTAGGCTTTTTAAGTATTGTATTAATGATTTTTTTAAATATTATAGAGAAGTTTTTATAATTAAAAATCAACAATTACCATCCACATCACAATGGTCTCCTTGTATAACCTCAATAATGTTATGTTCTTGTAAACGTTCCCAATCTGTATAAGATTTTTCTAAAATATCTAAAAAAGTAGATTCGTGTTGTGCACCAGAAACACCATACTTTTTATTAAAAACAAAATAAGGAATGCCTTGAATACCTAGGTTTTTTGCTTCTTGAATATCATCGGAAATTGCTTTTAAAAATTTTTCGTTTTCAAAGGTATCCTTAATCTCCTTTGTTTTAAGACCTATAGAGGTTCCTAAAACAATAAGAGTCTCTATGTCATCAATATTTTTGCCATCTATAAAATAAGCTTTAAGTAAGGCTTCTTTTAATTCATTTTGCAAATTATGAGTTATTGCTAAATGCATTAATTGATGTGCTTTTTTTGTTTTGGCAGCAACTGTTGTATCAAAATTAAAATCTAAACCAGCGTCTTTTGCCATATTTGTTACATGAGCCGTTAAGTTTTTAACCTCTGGCATAGGGATGCTTTTAAAAACAGATAGAAATTCGTAAATATTAATATCTGTATTGGTCTCCATATGAGGTGCTAAATCAAAACTTTTCCAAACGACATGTACCTTATCCTTTTTAGAAAATTTATGAAGAGCATTTTCAAATTTCCGTTTACCTATGTAGCAAAAAGGGCACATGATATCACTCCATATGTCTATAATCATGTTATTGTTTTTGATGTCTTTAGCTGTTGTACTCATATAAAGTATGTCGCGTTTTAAAGAGAAGCCTTACCTGAACTTGTAGTAAGAATTTGTCTATTTTTTGTTGTTTCCTTTTTCAATATCAGCCATCATGCCTTTAGGGTCTATTTCAATATGTTTTATGGCTTTTTTTGTGTTAAAAGTGTATGTTGGATATGCCCAAGCCCAATCTTTAATTATTGTAGCGTTGGTTGGTTTTTCACCACGCATCATTTGTAACGGGATATAAAAATCTTCGGTAGAGTTATCAATGTATGTTATTGTAACATCTAAGGGCATAGGCATGAGCCCTATACGCTCAAGAGTTACTTTAGTATTGTTAACTGTTTTTACACTATAATCAATAGTATTTGTGGTTTGTGCAAAGTCCATTAAATACCAATCGAGTTCTAATCCTGATATTTTTTCTGCGCTTCTTATAATATCCATAGGTTTAGGATGTTTAAAGGCAAAATCATTAAAATATTTTTTTATGGTTTTTTTTAAGTTGTTCTCCCCAATAATATAACCTAGCTGTGCCAAGAAAACTTCGCCTTTGTTATAGGCTGCAATACTGTATGCTTGATTAAATTGGTATCTATCGGCATGTGTTGTTAGAGGTTGTTCTTTTCCAGATTTGGCTAAATAATAATAGCCTTCATAAGCTTTTGCAGAAGGGTTTGCTTTGTTTTCTTTCATGATATCATTCATGGCCCAATGGCTTATGTAACTTGTAAAACCTTCGTCCATCCATTCATGCTTAGCTTCGTTTGAAGCCAGTAAAAATTGAAACCAAGTATGTGCCATTTCGTGTGCTGTAACTCCTACTAGGCTTCCAAAGGTTCTTTGGCCTGTAATTAGAGTACACATGGCATATTCCATACCTCCATCTCCACCTTGTATTATAGAATATTGATCGTATGGATACTTACCAATATTTTTACTAAAATACTGCATGAGTTCCACCGTTTTGGGTTGTAATTTTTTCCAGTTCTGCTTTTTTTCAGCATCTAATGTGTTTTTGTAGTAAAAATGTAAAAGGGGGCCATTAGGAACTTGTTTTGTGTCGTGAATATAATCGGGATCTGCTGCCCAAGTAAAATCATGAACATTAGGCGCAGAGAAATGCCAGGTTGTTTTTTCGCCATTTGTTTTGCCGTTTGGGTTTTGGAGGTAGCCCGTACCACCTACAACATAATTTTTATCAATAGTTAGCTTAACATCAAAATTACCCCAAACACCATGAAATTCGCGACCAATATATGGGTCTGCATGCCAACCTTCAAAATCATATTCTGCTAATTTTGGATACCATTGCGTCATGGATAAAGCAATGCCTTCTTTGTTATTTCTCCCAGAACGCCTAATTTGTACAGGTACTTGAGCTTCAAAAAGCATATCGAATGTTACTTGCTCTCCGGGTTGTATGGGCTTAGCTAAATCTACTTCTAAAACCGTTCCAACAGTTTCGTGTTTTAACGTTTTACCGTTTTGTTTTAGGGAGTTTACTTTTATGTAACCAATCTCATTAGGTTGTAATTTACTTATTCTGTCTTTAACTCTAGAATCTGGATCTGCAATGGTACGCGAACGCACATCCATTTCGCTATCTGGTTGAAATGCATTAAAATATAAATGGTAGTAAACACGATTTAAAACATCGGGCGAATTATTAGTGTATACTATAGTTTGCTTCCCTTTATATTGATAGGTGTTTACATCCATATCAATATCCATTTTATAGTCTACATGTTGTTGCCAATAATTTATTTTTGAACCAACAATAGGCGTTTGAGGGATATTAGTAATAGTAGGCGTGCTATTGGTGTTTTTAGAAGTTCCACAAGACCATAATATAGCGATGAGGAATAGAGATGTAAAGAAGCGATTCATAGTATTGAAAATTAAAACGAGGTTGTTTTTATATATTGCAACTAGACAATTTATAAAAACAACCTCGTAATGTTTGTATTATTTAGACATTTGCCCCGCCATAATTAAGGCATTATAAGCATTTACAATTTTAGCAGATTTAGAGATATCTGAAAGCGTTTGTATATTACTAGTATCTCCGCCAACAACTACTTTGGTTTTTATGGCTAAACCAGAATCCATAATAATCTGTTTTACTTTAGCGGCACTTAATTTTGGGTAATAAGAACGTATTAAAGCAGCAACACCAGCAACAGCAGGAGCAGCCATTGATGTTCCTCCAATAGTTTTATAGTTATTATTAGGGAATGAAGAATAAATTTGAGCGCCTGGAGCAAAAACATCTACATTGTTTTTACCGTAATTAGAAAACCCAGCAATCATGTTAGAACCATACTTAGGCGCTAAGGCACCAACTCTAATATATGTATCTGATATCTCTTTACCATTTACATTATCATCTGGGAAGTTAGGTGTTGTGTCAACATTACTACTATCGTTTCCTGCAGCATGTACAAATACAACATCTTTTTTTGCAGCATAAGTAATTGCATCGCGTACCCAATCACTATGAGGAGAAAAACTTTTACCAAAACTTCCGTTTATAATTGATGCTCCATTATCTACAGCATATCTAATGGCCAATGCAACATCCTTATCGTATTCATCACCATTTGGTACGGCTCTTATACTCATAATTTCAACATTATTAGCTACACCATTAGCGCCTTTACCATTGTTACGTTCTGCAGCTATAATACCGGCAACGTGTGTACCATGACTTTCGCCTTTTTTTACTGGTTTAACGTTTCCGTTTCCATAAAACTTATTAGACATATCGTTTGGATTGTCTCCAGTTAAACGACCTTTAAATGTTTTATTTAGATTAAAGTTTAAACGTTCGTTTATACCTTCTAAAGCTCCGTTTATTTCTTCTTTAGCTGCGGTCATAGAATCTACACCGTTGCTATACATAAATTGAGCAACTTGTTTGGCTTGAGAAAGAGATTCTTCAGTACTCTTTATGGCATTAACTTCTTTTTTTGTATAATCTTTTTTACCAAAATGTTTTGTTAATACATCGTTAGCAGTAACTATTTGTTGGTAAATCTGGTCATATTGCGTTTTTCTACCTACCCAAGTTTGGTAGCTAGATTCGTATTCTGTTTGAGCTCTAGCAAAATCTGGGTTTTTGCTATCTCCACTTGCTAAAATTCTAACATATTCTAATTGTTCATCATAACCATCACCTAAAAAATTCCAGCCATGGATATCGTCTATATAGCCATTTTTATCATCGTCTTTTCCATTGTTTGGTTTCTCTTTGGTATTTGTCCATATCACATCATTTAAATCTTCGTGATCAATATCAATACCAGAATCTATAACAGCTACAATAACT
The DNA here is from genome assembly GCA_947499935.1 of uncultured Algibacter sp. Taxonomy (GTDB): domain Bacteria; phylum Bacteroidota; class Bacteroidia; order Flavobacteriales; family Flavobacteriaceae; genus CANMQH01. Next base: position 41,420 of record CANMQH010000020.1, read on the forward strand.
TTTTTCCCTTTTCTGTTTTTAATAACTTCGGCGTAAGCCTTATCTACACTCATTCCAGGGATAGTATCTTTTACTAAATCTAAATGCCCCCAATTATGCTTTTCAGCTTCGGTTAAATCTGAGACCTTTAAAGGCGATGTATCTATATTTTCAGGAGGAGTTGATAAAATATCTGCTGTACTACCGCAGCCAAAAATTAATAATGCAAAAAAAGTTGAGGTTGCTAAAGTTTTAATTGTTTTCATTTTATAATTTAAATTATTTAGATGTATTTAATTGAATATGTCTTGTGTGGTATAGGTGTCTTTTAATCGAACGCCTTTTTCTGTTTGTTTTACAGTTATAATCTCGTTGTGCGCATCATGTTCTAAAAACAAATAATAGTTTTGTTCTGCTGCAGTGTTTAGAAATTTTTCTTTTTCGTCCAGTGTTAATAAAGGTCTGGTATCGTAAGCCATAACAAACGGAATAGGCAAATGCCCTACAGTTGGTAGCAAGTCTGCCATAAATGCTATTGTTTTTCCTTTATAGTTGATAAGCGGAATCATTTGCTTTTCAGTATGCCCATTAGCAAAAAAAATATCGAAACCTAATGGAGCGTTTTTTAAAGTATCACCTTCTGGAAGTGATGTAAATTTGAGTTGCCCGCTTTCTTCTATTGGTATAATATTCTCTGACAAAAACGATGCTTTTTCGCGTCTATTTGGCTGAGTGGCCCATTGCCAATGGTTTTTATTACTCCAATAATGCGCATTTTTAAAGGCTGTTTCGTAACCTGTTTTGTCTTTATTCCAATTTACACTGCCTCCACAATGGTCAAAATGTAAGTGCGTCATAAATACGTCGGTAATATCATCATGATGAAAACCGTGTAATTTAAGAGACTTTTCTAGGGTAGAATCACCCCATGGATGGTAATATCCAAAAAACTTATCAGATTGTTTATTGCCCATACCATTATCAATTAAAATAAGGCGATTGCCATCTTCAATGAGTAAGCAGCGCGCTGCAATATCTATCATATTATTGGCGTCGGGTGGGTTGGTACGTTGCCATAAAGACTTGGGTACGACACCAAACATGGCACCTCCATCTAGCTTAAAATTACCAGCATTTAAAGAAAATAAATTCATATGGACGTAAAATTAAGAAATCTATTGCAAATCCTTGAAAATGTTAAGGATTTATTAAGAAAAAATGTGTTAAATACTAATTGTTTCAGAATAATTTATTTTAATTTTGTTGTAATACACTATAAGTATTTTCGAGCTGAAAAAAATATTCTCTTATATTATCTTGTTTACACTATTTATGAGACCTGCATATAATATGGGATGCGTGGCATATTTTGAGTTAAATATAGATTATATTATAGAAACATATTGTATTAATAAAGAAAAACCAGAGCTTAAATGTAATGGTAAATGCCATTTGGCTACTCAATTAGCTAAAACATCTCAAGACTCTAGTAAAGGTAATACGTATCTGTCTCTTATTTACGAGACGTTTGTTCCTGTTTATTTTCAAGATTATAAATCGCCCGATTTATTTTTAGATACTTCTGCTATAATGGCTCCTAATTGGAGTTATGTGAATTTGCATAAAACCATTTTCTTCAATTGTTTTTACCGTCCTCCGCAACACGCTTAATCTTTTTTTAATTTATATAAGCCTAGTTAGATATTCTAATTACGGCGTAATATGTTTTGCGATATGCTATAAATCTAATAACCACATGTAGTGGTACTATGATTTATATGGTATTGCTTGACAACAATTAGTACACCATAATTTTACAACACATGAAACAATTATTAACGCTCGCTATAGTTATAGCAAGCGCTTGCGGTTACGCACAAAATATATATAAAGGACATATTGTAAATGAAAACAATAAACCTTTAGTAGGAGCCACCATTCAATCTAAAATAAATTCTAATAATGCTGTAGTTTCGGATATTGACGGAAATTTTTCTATTAAACTCCAAGATAACAATACCGTTATTATCAAATTTATAGGCTTTACAACGGTAGAAAAAACATTATCAAATTCAAAAAACATTATACAACTTACTGGAAATGATGAGGTTTTAGAAGAAATTGTTATCTCTGCAAGTAGAGAGGCGCAACAACGAAAAGAGGTGCCTGCCTCAATATCTGTAATTTCATCAAAAGATATTGAAGACGTAAAAGCTCTTGGCATAGACCAATTGTTAAACGATGTCCCTGGGGTTATTATGTCAACCTCTAGAGCGGCCAGTAACGAACAGCATTTTATGTCTGTAAGATCCCCAATATCAACTAAATCGTTGTTTTTATATCTAGAAGATGGTTTACCTATTCGTCCAACGGCAGTGTTTAATCACAATGCCCTTTTAGAAATGAACGATGTGTCTTTTGATCGTGTTGAGGTGTTAAAAGGACCAGCATCTAGTATTTACGGGAGTGAAGCTATAGGCGGAAGTTTTAACTTTATAACTAAAAACCCAACCAAAGAACCTTCTGGGCATTTGGGTTTTCAAATTAACGATTTAGGATTAACACGTTATAGTTTAGAAGCTTCTCAATATGCAGGAGAACATGTTGGGTTTTACATAGGGACCCAATATATACGTCGAAAAGATGGTCCTGTAGATCATAGTGATTACGAAAAATTTGCATTGACTTTTAAAGGCGTTGTTCACATATCGCTAACTGTAAATTGGACTAATGTTTTTGATATTATCGATTTTAGGTCGGATATGGCTGGTTCTTTAAGTGAAGCAGATTATAATGGTGGAAATTTTGAAAGCGACCAAACCTTTACTGAGCGTGTCGCTTTTGCTTTTAGATATAGAAGTACATTGGACAAACAATGGAATACCAAAAACAAAACAACATTTAATTTTGTGTTTAGGGATAACCAAATGAACCAAAACCCTTCGTTTAGAGTTCGACAATTTAGAGATAGAACGACAAGACAACTTACTGGTTTTGGAAGCGGCGAAGTTAATAGTAATGCCTTTACTAGTTATGTAGGTTTAATTCAGCATAAATTAGATTTTGATTTTGCCAATTCGTCTATAATTATTGGAGCTTCTTTAGATGCTTCGCCACAACGTTATCAAGCAGAAAGAACTTCGGTTATTGTAGATGTTGAATCAGGAAAAAATACCGATTTCACATTAAATACTGGTGACTTTATTTTAAACTATGATGCTGATATTTTAAACTATGCTAGCTATCTTCAATATGAAATAAACCCAACTGATGCTTTAAAGTTAACAGCGGCATTACGTTATGATGGTTTTGAGTATGATTACAATAATTTAGTTGAAGGCGATGCAGGACCAAGAGATTCTAAAAACAACTATAAAAATTGGTCTCCAAAAGTAGGCGCTAATTATAATCTTTCTAAAGATTTTGGTGTGTATGGAAATTATTCTAATGGCTTTACACCTCCGCAAACCTCAACATTATATCGCAATAGTTTTGTTGGCGTAGGTGAAGAGGTTTTTGACTTAAAACCTAGTAATTATAATAATTTTGAGTTGGGTACTTATTTTAGAATACCCAAAAGGTTACAGGCAGATGTTGCACTATATCTATTGGAAGGAAAAAACACCTTGATTACACTTAGAGATGATAATGACGAATTTTTTAACGCTAATGCCGGAAAAACAAGGTCTTATGGTATAGAATATGGTCTAAAATATATGCCAACAGACGCGTTAACCATTAGTCATAATGGTAGTTTTGCTAAACATAAGTATGTTGAGTTTTTTGATAATGGTGTAGATTTTTCAGATACAGACCGAGAAACGGCTCCAAAAATTTTAGGAACATCTAGAGTTATCTATAAACCAAATGCTATAAAAGGTTTGGCGGTTAGTGCTACGCATGAGTTGGTTGGAACGTATAATACCAGTTTTGAAGGTCAAGTAACTAATGATGATGGTACGTTTAGCACCGAGACTTACAAAGGGCACAATATTTTTAATCTGTTATTGTCTTATAAATATAAACATGTTGAGGTTTGGGGCCATGCTTTAAATATTTTTGATGATTTATATGCCTCTAGAGTTAGTTATAATAGGTTTAGAGACGAAAACAGTTATACTGTTGGTAATCCAAGAGCATTTCATTTTGGTGTAAAGTATAATTTCTAAAAAGCATCCTTTACCTAAAACCTCACAGTTTTTTAAAACCTGTGAGGTTTAACACAATCAAGAACTATGATTAAAAAAAATAATAAACTAAACCAATGGCTTTGGAAATGGCATTTTATAGCAGGTATTATATCGTTACCATTTATAATTTTATTGGCCGTTACAGGTGGTATCTATTTATTTAAAGATAAATATGAAGCGCCTAAACAAGCCCATATAAAAACTGTAAAAGCTGAAGGTCAAGCCATATCGTACCAAAAGCAATGGGAATTGGCAAAAAAAGCAATGAAAAAACAACCCAATGCTATGGTTATTTCTACAGAAGCTAACCAAGCGACAGCGTTTGTTTCTGGGCGATTTAGTCATAAAAATAGTGCTTATGTAAACCCTTATAAAGGTGAGGTTTCGGGATATGTAAGTCCTAAAGATTCTAATATGCATACCGTAAGAAAATTGCATGGCGAATTACTATTAGGCAAGTTTGGTACCAAAATAGTAGAGCTTATTGCCAGTTGGCTTTTTGTATTAATTATAACGGGAGTTTATGTGTTTTGGCCATCAAAAGAGCAAGGCTTAAAAGCGTTTTTTACGATAAGATTTAAAGCAGGAAAACGAATACTTTTTAGGGATTTACACACTGTTTTAGGATTTTGGATTTCTATGTTATTACTAATTGTATTGGCTGGCGGTATGCCTTGGACTGATGTTTTTGGGAGTAATTTTAAAACATTACAGAAGGTTACCAATTCGGGCTTTCCTAGAACTTGGGATGCTAGAGGGATACAATCTAAAATTGGTAATGCAGCCATTTCTTTAGATGATATGGTGGCACTAGCAAAATCTATGAATTTAAAAGGTGAAGTTAGTATTGGTTTACCCAAAGGCAATACAGGTATATACAGTATTTACAATACAACCTTTGATTTGGGTGCACAAAAACGATTTCATTTTGATCAATACTCAGGTAAACAACTTATAAACCATAATTGGGAAGATGTTGGTATACTCATGCGCGGACGCATGTGGGTTATGGCATTTCATCAAGGACAATTTGGACTTTGGAATTGGTTGCTCATGCTCTTTGTTGCTTTGTTACTTATGTTTGTAGCTGTATCGGCATTAATATCTTATTTAAAACGAAAGCCAAAAGGCAAATGGGGCACGCCAAAAGTACCAGCTAAGTTTAAAGTGGGGTATGGGGTTGTTTTTTTAATTATTTTATTAGGCATCGTTTTTCCTTTATTTGGTATAAGTGTTATATGTATTGGTACTATAGAATATTTAAGAAGAACAAAATATAATATGAACTAAATGACTTAAAAAACCTTTTTAGGTTGTCATAGCTTTACATACATTAAATCAGAATAAATCTATTAATAAAAGAATCAATTATCTAAAATATTGAGAATAACATCACTGCTAGATATTATACCATTTTTAAACCCAGATTTGGAGACCTTAAGTTCTTTTCCTGTAAAAGATGCTTCTGGATAATCTTCATTCTTTAATGCATCAGTAAAATTTTTTGTTTCGGGTTTGTTTTTGCTAGTAACTAATACAACACTATCGTTTTCAATATTTTTAATCATATAAACGTTTTGCATAGTCCTTATTAAATCTCCTTTTTCTAATGATAGGCGCAGCCGCTGCTTTTCTTTAGAATCCATACCCATATAAGATGCTTTATAGGTTTCTGCATCTTTTATTTCTAAATAGATACCAACTGGAATAGCAATAAGAAGACTTATAAGAAGAATACCAGCAGTCCAAAAGCCCCATGTAGGTACTTTGTGGTTATCTTTCATGGCTCTAGATGCGGCCATAATTTCTGGACTCCATTGAGATTTCTTTATTTTTTTACCTGTATCAGTACAAATAACTTGTGCTATTTTTTTAGGAAACAGAAAAAACGAAGCACGCACATCTCTTCGTAGCAATTGAAGTACAACTTGATTAGAAGCGCAATTGGTGTTTTTTATTTCGAAATTACGTTCTTCTACGGTATATTCTTTAACAGATATCCACATGGCTTTATAATATATTTTCAAATATAAAAGTTAAACCATATAAAAAAGCCCCAGTTTATAAACTGGGGCTACTAATTAATTAAAATTAAATTAGAAGCGTTTTTAAAGTTCTAATGAATTTTTATATTCCGAAGGGGTTAATCCAACTAAACCCTTAAAGACTCTATTGAAAGATGTTTTACTTGGAAAACCAGCTTCATAACCTATAGCAAGTATTTTATAATGCGCATACTCGGGTTTTTTTATGAGCTGCTTTGCTTTATCTACACGATATAAATTAATAAACATATTGAAATTTTTTTCGAAACAAGCATTTAATACTTCAGAGAATAGATGTACGCTCATATCTAGTTTACTAGCAATATCAGATTGTTTTATTTCGTGGTCTAGGTATGGTTTTTCTTCTTCCATATATTCTAGAATTTTATTCATGTACATGTGCTGCTCAGCTTGAGAAAGCGATGTTTTTTGTGATTTTATTTGAACGTCATGGTTTACCAATTGCTCTTTTTGCTTAACTCTAACGGCTAAAGCATTCAATTTGTCTTTTAATGCTTCATTCTCATTTTGTAAGAGGATTTTATCTCCTTCTAATTGAATAGATTCGTCAGCCAATCGCTTTCTTTTTTTCCAATAAACCATGGAAGATATAATTAGCAACAATGTAAGAATAATACCAAAAAATATATAAAACTGCTTTTCTCTACTTAAAAAAGCAATAGATTTTTGTTGTTTGTTAATTATGCTAGATTTTGTTTTAGACTCTTTTTCAAGTTCTATACGTTGTGCTTTTGATAGTGTATTTAGATAGGCTTCTCTAGCTAAGGAATATGCTTTTTGTTCTTCAAAAGCATCTTCAACTAAATTTAAAGACTCATATACTTTAACTAAGTGTTGATGGACTTCCATCTTAATTTTTAAGTAGTGACCTTGTTTTGCAATGTCCTTAACGTCTTTTAATAATGGTAAAGCTTTGTTCGGTTGGTTTAAATCTATGTAAGATGCACCAATTATAAATTTTGCTAAAGCTTCACTTTCTGTAGATTCTGTCTTTGTTATTCTATCAAGCGCTTTGGTGGCGTTACTAATGGCTTTATCATACTGTTTTAAGTGCCTATGACAATCAGAAATATTAATGTATGATTTAATAATCATGTCATTACTCTTAAATTTTAAAGCCAAATCTTTTACATGAGTCATATAACCCAGGGCTTCATCAAGATTTTTTTCGTACAAGGCTGCTGTTCCCATGGCACTATAGCAAGTCGCTAAAAACTGGTCTTTATAATCTTTACCTTTATGATGAATGTTAATTAATTCGACAAGTTCCTTCATGGTTGTTTTAGCCAAGGTATATTTGCCTGTGGCATTATAAAAGTTTCCTAAATTGGCTTCAACCATTATTTTAGAATAGGATGTATTGTCTAACGAATCTGTTAGTTTTTTTGCTTCTAAATACATGGTTAAAGCCACATCGTACTGAGCTGTTTGTTGGTGGTATATGGCTAGATTAGCCAGCGCTCTAATTTCTGCATCGCGTAAATGATTGGTTTTAGCAATGGTTAAGAGTATATTACTATATGTTTTATAAGCTTCAAGATTACCTGTTCTATACACTTTTTTAGAGAGCTCGGTATATTTAACAACACTGTCTTGAGCATGAATAAAAACCTGTTTGTAACTATTAGGAATAGAATCCTGTCCATTTTGTGCTGAAATGAAGCTATAGCTAAAAGCATGTAAAATAAAAAGCAGAAAATTTTTTGAGGACATGTTTTTTAATTTAAGGCTTTAGAAACGTACTTCTTTAAAAAGTAAATACCAAAAGTAAAAAAATTATTAGTGTTAAAGAGATGTTTTAATAACCTCATTTAGTCGCTTACCAAAATCAAAAAGTGCTTTAATTTCTTTTACACTGGCTAATCGTTCTCTGCCAAATATTAATAAGGCATTTCCGTTAGATTCTACATGATAGTAGGGGTTACTTTCAAAAAAACGCGTAATATCATCATTAAAAAATTTTGCTATTCCTGTTTCATTTTCACCTAATAAATAAAAACGATTAGAGAAATCTGAATGGTTTTCAATAGGAATATCTTTAAAGCCCGCAAAGGCATATACTTTTTCTAAAAAACCTTCTCTATCTAAAGTAAACTCTGGAATGCTTTGTTTTAAATCTATATGAAGCATTGTTGTTCTAATCACTTCTTTTGCAATAAACTCACCTTCCGAAAACTCTATATCAAACAAACTTATGTCACTGTTTTTATGCGATAGTTCGTTGTAAATATGGTTTATTTTCTTTGTATTGAAAAACAAGAAATTGTTTAAAAAAGAAGGCGCTTTATCTTTTTTAGAGTTGTAGGTTAAATTATAATCTTCGGCCAAAACTTCCATGCTGGTTTGGCGTCTTGTAAGATTCTTTTTAATAATTTTTGGTACAGTAAGTATTCTACGTAATGCAAATGGGTGTTCTGAGGCGGTATCTAGCTTATCTAGTCCAATAACATCAAAATGTCCGCCACGTTTAGCAAAGAGCTCTTGGTAGTTGTGTATGTTTTCCATGACGGTATCATCTACAAATTCGCATAACGAAAAATCTACAATAACATCTTGATCTTCTGGTACTGTGTCTAATTGCTTTTTTAACCTAAAATAATTTAAAAAACTACAAAAATGCTTAACACTAACATAAAATGTATGCGTATCATCATATTCTTTAAACATTAAAACGTTAGGTTTTAAAACGTTTCTTAAAAATAGTCCAGCACTTTTGTTAATAATAATATGTATTATTAGGGTTGCTATAACACCAGCTAGTATACCCGTAATTAATCCTATTTTTAAAGTTACTAATAGTGTTATAAAAAAGATAAAAAGTTGTTCTTTACCAATAGAAAACATTTTTGTAATAATATCTGGAGATGCTAATTTATAGCCTGTATAAACTAAAATAGCCATTAATGCAGGAAGCGGTATACGGGTTAGTTGTGTACTAAAAAATACAATAAAAATGACTAAAAATAAGGCGTGAAAAAAATTAGAGGACCTATTGGTAGCACCATTATTAACATTTACCGAGCTTCGGGCTATAACTGTTACAACATTTAAGCCACCTAAAAGACCACTGCCAACAGTAGCTAAACCAAGTGCTTTAAGGTCTCTATTAACGTTAGAACGTCTTTTTTCTGGATCTAATTTATCTACAGCTTTAATACTTAATAGTGTTTCTATACTAGAAATAAGTGTTAAAGCTAAAACACTTCCTAAAAATGAAAAACTCCAAATACCATTAAAACTAGGAAACGATAAATCGGCAATAATTTGTTGTATAGCAGGAACTCCCGAAATCATGTATTCTTTTGCAATAGGATTTGCTTCGTGCAGACCAAACTCAAAATAATAGCTAAACCCTATAGATAAAATAACAATCCACATAGGAGCAGGGATAAGCTGCAGATATTTATTTCTAATTTTAGAATAGAAAAGCATAATTGATAAACTGATTATACCAGCTAAAGCGGCAAAAATTAGCCCTTTATTACCATAATGGATGGCATCATTTATAGTATATGGTATTTCAATAAGATAATCAATAGTATCATTACGTTTTATTTTATGCGCTAGCATAATATGAAACTGTTTGCCTAAAATAATGAGTCCGATGGCAGCAAGCATGCCTTGAATAGCAGATGATGGAAAAAAATCTGCAAGCGTACCCATTCTAAAAAAACCTAATAATAAAAGTAATACACCCGAGCACATTATAGCCACATATGCACTTTCTAAACCTAATGAAGAAACGGCTACGAGTAGCACTCCTACCAGACCATTGCCAGGTCCTACAATGGTAACATGGCTACCGCCTAAAATAGAAACCACAATACCTCCCACTATAGCTGCAATAATTCCAGCAATTGGTGGTGCATCACTAGCCATAGCAAGTCCTAAGCCTAGAGGTAAGGCAATAAGACTAACTACAAAACCAGAAAAAATATTTTTTGGTAAGCATTTTATAAAATCTTTTGTGTTGTTCTTTTTTGGAATCATTGCAGAATTAAAACATCAGTTGGTAATTCGGTTAAGATATGTTCAATATCGTGCGGGAATAATCTATCCCAAAAAGTCATTTTTGATGGTGCATTCATAATAAGTAAATCGGCACGAGAAATTTGAGCATAATGGCCAATAGAGTATCCTTTTTTGCCAAAAATGGGTTGTAATTTTATAGCAATATCTTTAGCATACTTTTCTGGTATATGGCTAATAACATCTTTTACTCTAGAGTTTTCTCGATGTTCTATACGCTCCTTTAAAATAGTCACTTTTCTTAGTGATTTATCATCATTAACCTTTACACTTACTTCGTCTTGGTTAATTTCTTCAACAATAGTAACGGTATTGGCTTTAAGTTTTTTAGCCACATAAAAAGCAGACAAAATAGTTTGTTCTGTTTTAGGGTCTTTAAGTCCGTTTACAACAATATGATCACAGGGTATACGATCTATAGAAGGTTTTATTAGTAATAATACAGAACACTTTGCTTGGCGTGTAATTTTTCTAGCTATGGACCCAACATAATATTTTAAAATACGCTCCCGTTGTACGGCTCCTAAAATGAGTAAATCAATATTATTTTCTTCAGAAATTGATAAAATAACATCTACAGGGTTACCTGTTTTAAAGACCAACTCATAATCTATATTATCTTTTTCAAAGATTTTAAGTGTGCTATGGAGTGTTTTTGCTTTTTCTTCTGAAGCTTCACCAACGTGAATTAAAAATAATTTAGCTTTAAAAAATACGGAGAGCCTAGCGGCCTCAAAAAGGTTCGCTTTTAAATTAGGGGAAAATGCAACCCCAATGCCAATACTATCAAAATGTTTTAAAGACACAATTGTTGTTTTTTTGTCAAAGATTGAAAGATAGTATTTTTTAAAAAGATGAAGTCATCTGTTTTACTTAATTTAGTGTTTTTATTATATTTTTTAATATATGTTAGCATTAGCGGGAATTATCATTTTAGGAATATTAGCACAATGGGTCGCATGGAAACTCAAAATACCAGCTATTTTACCATTGATTTTAATAGGCTTACTGGTAGGTCCAATTGCTTCAGAATTTTTTACCGAAGATGGTACAAAATGGATTGAACCTATTTGGAATGGTAAACAAGGTTTATTTCCAGGAGACGGTTTGTATTATTTTGTATCCTTAGCTATAAGTATTATTCTTTTTGAAGGTGGGCTAACATTAAAACGTTCTGAAATAAAAACGGTAGGTCCCGTAATTACTAAGTTAATAACATTAGGTTCTGCTATAACGTTTTTTGGAGCTGGTGTTGTTGCGCATTTAATTTTTGGATTAAGTTGGGAGCTTTCTTTTTTGTTTTCTGGACTTATTATTGTTACAGGCCCAACAGTAATTACACCCATACTAAGAAATATACCTCTAAAAAAAGATATATCTACGGTCTTAAAATGGGAAGGTATTTTAATTGACCCCATTGGCGCATTAGTGGCCGTCTTGGTTTTTGAATTTATTAGTGTAGAAGGCGATAGTGGTTTTACCCAAACAGCTTTAATTGAATTTGGTAAAATTATCCTTTTCGGGACAACCTTTGGTTTTACATTTGCTCACGCTTTAGCATTTGCAATCAATAAAAAACTAATTCCTCATTATTTATTAAATGTGGTATCGTTATCAACGGTTTTGTTGGTGTTCGTAGAATCCGAAATATTTGCTCACGAATCTGGCTTATTAGCTGTTGTGGTTATGGGCATGGTGTTAGGAAACGGAAAACTTGAAAACATTAAAGAATTACTTTATTTTAAAGAATCTTTAAGTGTGCTGCTTATATCTATTCTGTTTATTTTATTGGCTGCCAATATTAATATTGAAGATTTAATGTTGTTATATACCTGGAAAACAGCAGTCCTCTTTGCTATTGTAGTGTTTTTAATAAGACCAGCTGCTGTGTTTTTAAGTACTATAGGTTCTAAATTAAGTATTAAAGAAAAGTTATTTATAAGTTGGGTAGGCCCTCGTGGTATTGTTGCTGCAGGTATTGCCTCATTATTTGGAAGTAAATTACTTAAAGAAGGTGTCGAGGGTGCAGAGTATATTACACCTTTGGTTTTTATGATTGTTTTAGGGACGGTTTTATTAAATGCAACAACAGCACGTATGTTTGCAAAAATTGTAGGTGTTTTTCTTAAAAAATCTGAAGGTATATTAATTGTTGGGGCTTCAAGAGTATCCCGGTTATTAGGCCATTATCTTGAGACTAATGGTAGGCATGTGGTTTTAATTGATAGTAATGAACGTAATATTGAAAAAGCTAAAGAACTTGATTTAGAAGCTATAAGCACCAATATTTATTCTGATACGTTAATGGATAATATAGAGCTTAACGATGTGGGTTATGTTATGGCTCTAACGGGTAATCCTGATATTAACAAGTATGCTATTAACAAGTTTGGTGAACAATTTGGAGAAAATGGTTCTTTTAGATTAGTTACTAAAGAAGAAATGTTGGACGATAATAATAACCCAAAAGAAGGACTGTTTTCTCATAAAGACGATTTTAATGTATTAACAGAGTTAACTAACAGGCACCCGTCTATTCAAGAAATTGATTTAGATAATAAAGAGCATTACAATAACTTAATTAATATAACCAATACAGATAAGGATATAATTCCATTATTTGTTAAGGATAACGAAGGTGAACTTCATATTATATCGTCTTATAACTTAGATATTGAAACGATTGAAGAAGGCTATCAATTAGTCTATTTAGGAAAACCTTTTGATGTAGAAACGTTATCTGATAGTTAGGATTAATTATCCTTGATTGAGATAATTTATAGCGTACAATAAATAAAAAGACCCTTACTTAATTGAAAGTAAGGGCCTTTTTGTATGATATTATAACTTCTATGAAATAATATGAAGTTCGGTAAACTCTTTGTTTATAACTAATGTATTATCGCCATTAAGTTGTATGTCATTAAATGGGGTTTCTACATTATCAATTTCTACTTTAGAAATTTTAAAAGGTAATCCATGTAAGTTTAACTTAAACGTTTTATAGGTGGTCTCAAACTTACCAGACTTGTGCTGTTGTATAATCAACTCATTTTCTTTACCCGATAATTTAAAATTTCTAAGGCTATAACGCCCTTTAAGATAATCATAACCATCAGTAGCGTCTTCATAAACTTGAGAGTCTTCTTTGCCTAACGTATAATAAACATCTAACGTTAGTTCGTCAATGGTTTTTTCTCCTACATATTGTTGAATAGGATATTTAGGAATTATTGCACCTTCTTTTATAAATATTGGCATACTATCTAAATCGGCATCAACCCAAGTTTCTTGTTCACCTTGAACCACCTGATCATTCCAGAAATTATACCATTTTCCTCTAGGGAAATACATGCGTCTTCCTTTTTGGTTAGGGCCAGTAATAGGGCAAGCTAATATTTTTTCGCCAAATATAAACTCATCATTTCTATAATGTGTTTGAGGGTCTTCTTGGTCATATAAAACCAGTGATTTTAAAATAGGAATCCCTTCTTCTACATATCTGTAAAAAGCTGTATATAAATATGGTAATAATTGATATCGTAACTCAATAAATTTTCGAACAACATCAGTTATAGTAGTTCCAAATGCCCATGGTTCTTGATCCCCATGGTCTCCAGAGGAATGTGTTCTGCAAAATGGATGAAATATACCTAACTGAATCCAACGTGCATATAGCTCGCCATTGGGTTGTTCGGCAAACCCACCAATATCAGATCCAATAAACGAAAATCCAGACATACACATGCGTTGCGCCTGTAAATTTGCAATGGTTAAGTGATCCCACGTTGCTATATTATCGCCTGTCCAGCTAGATGTGTAACGCTGTGTACCAGAATATGCTGCTCTAGTAATTACAAACGGACGTTTAGGGTAAGAGAATTTTTTTAAACCTTGGTAGGTTGCTCTTGCCATTTGCATACCATAAACGTTGTGAGCTTTTCTATGGCTACATTGGTTTCCGTCGTAATCATGTCTCACATCATTTGGGAATGTTTTACCAGGAACGTCCATTACAGCAGGCTCATTCATGTCATTCCAAACACCTTTTACGCCAATATCTTCAACAAGTTCTTTAAATAAGTTAGACCACCATTCTCTTACTTCAGGGTTTGTAAAGTCTGGGAAATAACACTCACCAGGCCACACTTTACCTTTCATGTACGGGCCATCAGCACGTTTACAGAAGTAATCGTTATCAAGACCTTCTTTAAAGACCGAATAATCCATATCTATTTTAATACCTGGGTCAATAATAACAATGGTTTTAAAACCATCATCAGCCAACTCTTTTACCATGCGTTTTGGGTCTGGAAAATGGTCTTTATTCCAAGTAAAGCACCTAAAGCCTTCCATATAATCGATGTCTAAATAAATAGCATCACAGGGTATTTGTAGTTCTCTAAATTTTGAGGTAATCTCTTTTACGTTAGATTCTGGGTAATAACTCCATTTACATTGGTGGTAACCCAAAGTCCATAACGCAGGCATTTCGTGAGGTTTACCAGTTAAATCAGTGTAGTTTACAACAACTTCAGACATGTCTGGGCCGTAAATAAAATAATAGTTCATTTCTCCACCTTGAGCCCAAAAACTTGTTATGTTTCTGCGTTCGTTACAAAAATCGAAAAAAGAACGAAACGTATTATCAAAAAAGACACCATACGATTTTTTATTATGCAGGCCTGTATAAAAGGGTATGGCTTTATATATAGGGTCTGTTTCTCTACCATACGCATAAGAATCTGTTACCCAGTTTTCAAAACGTTTCCCTTTTAGGTTGTTATCTACAGGCTTATCTCCTAAACCATAATAGCTTTCACCAGGTTGTGCCGTTTTAGACATTTTAACAATATCGCCACCATACTCATAGCTTTCTTCCCAATGGAAACCTAACTCATCTTCGCAAATAAGCGAGTTATCTTTAGCATCAAAAATGGACTTTCTTAAATCAATTTTTGAAACGTGACAAATTAATTTTGCTGTAGTAATTATATATTTATCATCGTCTTCAGAAACATCAAGGTGATTGTAGCCTCTACTTGCATATTTTGTTATAGCATAAGAAAAATCGTTTTCAAAAATACCTGTAGTGGTATACCTAAAACGAAGTATGCTATCTCGGCGTACCGTTATTTGTAAAACAACGCCATTTTCTGTAGTAAAGGAAAGAACATTAAGGTTTTTTTCGTACGAAATTATTTTAGTAGGAAACAGGTTTCCTTTATATTCTAATTCTGTGTTTAATATCATGTTTTATGCATCAATTAGGTCTACTAAAATACTAAAATTAATGCATCTCGGATGTTCAATTTTATTAAAAATAGAAGTGGATTTATAGATATATATTAAATAATGTGTGCTTTAATTAAGTAATGCTTAATGAGCAGCGAAATGATGTTTTTTATATTTTAAAGCAATTAAACAAGTTCTTTGATAATGCCTTGTTATTAATATAGCTTAATGATAATTTTATTTAAACTGAAACATAGTTATCGATAGAGGTGCTAGAGTGATTTCTGCCGAGAACTCTTTACCATTCCAAGGTGTTTTTTTAATGGTGACTAACTTACTATTGCCGACACCGCTACCCCCAAATAGTTTAGAGTCGCTATTAAATAATTCTTTAAGTTTGCCTTGTGTTGACATACCAATACAATAGTTTTCCATAACATTGGGCGTTAAATTACAAACAACGACAATATTATCTTTAGGTTCATACCCTTTTCTAATGTATGATATAACACAGTTTTTATGGTCGTCATAGCTTATCCACTCAAACCCATCACCAGAAAATCCTTTTTCATATAAAGCAGGTGTTGTTTTGTAGAGTTTATTTAATGCTTTATAATAATTTTGAAGGTTTTTGTGAGGTTCAAATTCTAATAAATTCCAATCTAGGCTTCCTTGAAAATCCCATTCATTATATTGCCCAAACTCGCTACCCATAAACAATAATTTGGTGCCTGGGTGTGTAAACATATAACCGTATAATAGGCGTAAATTAGCAAAACGTTGCCATTCGTCTCCCGGCATACGGCCTAAGATGGAGTTTTTGCCATAAACAACCTCGTCATGAGATAATGGTAACATAAAATTTTCGGTAAAGGCATAAGCCAAACTAAATGTAATATCATTTTGATGATATTGTCTATAAATAGGGTCTTTACCAAAATACTCTAAAGTATCATGCATCCAGCCCATCATCCATTTCATTCCAAACCCTAAACCGCCTATAGAGGTAGGTTTAGAAACCATGGGGAATGCCGTAGATTCTTCGGCAATGGTTTGCACGTCTGGAAACGAAGCATAAACCTCTTCATTTAATTCTTTTAAAAAGCTTATAACAGCTAGATTTTCTCTGCCACCATAAATATTAGGTTCCCATTCACCCTCTTCTCTAGAGTAATCTAAAAATAACATGGATGCCACAGCGTCTACACGTAAACCATCTGCATGGTATTGATCCATCCAAAATATGGCATTACTTATTAAAAAAGAACGGACTTCGTTTCGTTCATAATTAAAAATTAAACTCTTCCAATCTTGATGATACCCTTTGCGTTTATCCGGATGTTCGTATAGGTTAGAACCATCAAAAAACCCAAGGCCATGAGCATCTTCTGGAAAATGTGAGGGCACCCAGTCTAAAATAATTCCGATATCGTTTTGATGTAATTTATCAACTAAATATTTAAACTCTTCGGGGTATCCAAAACGTGATGTTGGTGCAAAATACCCCGTAATTTGGTAACCCCATGATGGATCATAAGGATATTCCATAATAGGCATGAGCTCAACGTGCGTAAAATTCATGTCCTTTACGTAAGTTACCAAATTATCTGCTAATTCGTAATACGATAAAAAACGATCTTCTTCTATATGCTTTTTCCATGAACCTAAATGAACTTCGTAAACAGAGTATGGCGCATCTAACGCATTATGTTTTTTACGGGTTTTCATCCACGACGTATCCTTCCATTTATAAGTATCATCCCAAACTATAGATGCTGTTTTTGGAGGGTGTTCGTAACGTCGGGCATAGGGATCTGCCTTTTCGGTTTTAATCCCGTTATTATTACTTTCAATTTTATATTTATAGGTATTACCTTTTCCTATTAACGGAATAAAACCTTCCCAAATACCACTAGAATCCCATCTTACGTTGAGTTGATGTTCACCTTCGGTCCAAAAGTTAAAATCACCTACAACCGAAACATGTTTAGCACTAGGCGCCCAAACAGCAAAATAAACACCCTCGATACCATCTACTGAGGTAATATGAGACCCAAATTTTTCGTAAAGTCTAAAATGTTTACCTGCTTTAAAGAGACTGATATCGAAGTCTGTAAATAGACTGTGAACTTTTACCTGAGCCATATAGTTATATTACAAATCCATTAGGAATATTTGCGCCATTTTTAATAACGACAATGCCATCTTTAATGGCGTAAGTATCGGTTTCTGTATCTTCTAAATGCTGACCGCCATTAATTCTAACATCATTACCAATACAACAGTTTTTATCTAAAATGGCATTTTTGATAAAACAACGCGCACCAATACCCATGGTATTGATATTTGGATTGTTTACATCATCAAGACTTTGATAAATATCACTACCCATCATATATGTATTTATTACAGTAGATTCGTCTCCAATTCTAGAACGTATACCAATGACTGACTGGTCAATTTTTGAAGCACTAATAATGCAACCTTCTGCAACAACTGTTTTATTTAAAGCTGTGCCAGATATTTTTGTAGTAGGGAGCATTCTAGCTCTTGTGTATATACGTTTTGATTTATTATATAAATCAAATTGAGGGATATTTGCGGTTAAACCAATGTTGGCCTCAAAGAAAGATTCTATAGTTCCTATATCGGTCCAATAGCCTTCATATTGGTAGCTTAACGTTTTATGCTCATGTATGCTTTGTGGGATAATTTCTTTACCAAAATCTATAGTATCAGGATTGTTCATTAAATCTATTAACAAATCTCTATTAAAGATATAGATACCCATAGAGGCTAGGTAGTTTCTATCTTTTGATTTCATCTCATCGCTAACATCAGATGTCCAATCGGGCAGTAAACTAGCATCAGGTTTTTCTATAAATGATGTTACTAAGTTTTTGTCGTCTGCCTTTAATATACCAAACCCTGTAGCATCTTTAGCATTTACAGGAATTGTAGCTATAGATATTTTTGCTTCACTTTTTATGTGTGCATTAACCATTAAATCATAATCCATTTGGTATAATTGATCTCCAGATAAAATTAATACATAGTCAAAATCGTGTCTTAAAAAATGGTGCATACTTTGTCTTACCGCATCTGCCGTACCTTGAAACCAACCTTTATTATCTGGTGTTTGCTCTGCAGCCAATACATCTACAAAAGCTGAACTAAAAAAACTAAACTGGTATGTATCTTTTATATGCCTGTTTAATGATGCCGAATTAAATTGAGTTAATACAAACATGCGTTTAATATCTGCATTTATACAATTGGATATAGGAATATC
Organism: uncultured Algibacter sp.; assembly: GCA_947499935.1. Classification (GTDB taxonomy): domain Bacteria; phylum Bacteroidota; class Bacteroidia; order Flavobacteriales; family Flavobacteriaceae; genus CANMQH01. The sequence continues at coordinate 60,211 of CANMQH010000020.1, forward strand.
TACTAATCTGTATTTTCCAGCAATTGGAACAGCTGGCTTGGAGCGTTTTTCGGTTAATGGGTGCAATCTAGAGCCTTGCCCACCACCTAAAATTATGGCTAAAACTTTATTGTTTATCATTTTAGTTTATAGATTTATATAGTTTAATGTAGTCTTGAGCAGAGGCATGCCACGAGTGGTCAATGGCCATAATCTGTCTCCTTATTTTTTTAAATGTAGCTTGGTCTCTATAAAGTTCTACGCCTCTATCTATACTAGTAACAATGTCTGTAATAGAAGTATCACTATGACAAATACCAAAACCTTTGTGTTTAGAAATATCTATTACGGTATCTTTTAGTCCACCAATACTTCTTACTATAGGTACTGTACCATATTTTAAGGCATACATTTGATTAAGACCACAAGGCTCTACACGAGAAGGCATGAGTATAAAATCTGCTCCAGCATATATGATATGGGACAGTTTTTCGTCATATCCTATATAGGCATTGTAAGTGCCAATATGATCTTTTTTGAGTGTTTCTAATTGTTGTTCAACCAAATGGTTTCCAGATCCTAGTAGTAGGACGGAAGCCTTGTTTTTTAATAAACTTTCTTTAAAAGCTTCGGGAAATAAATCGGAACCTTTTTGGTCAACCAGCCTACCTATAAAAGCGAATAAAGGTTTGTTAAAATCTAATTTAAAAGTATCACATAAATACTTTTTGTTAGCATTTTTTCCAGATTGAACAGTTTTGGTGTTGTATTTTGAAATAATATAATTATCCGTTTCGGGATTCCATACGCCCAAATCTATACCATTTAAAATACCAGAACATTTTTTACTTTCATCATTCAACAAATATTCTAAACCGTTAGCAGAAGTTTTTAATTCTTCCATATAAGTAGGAGAGACTGTTGTAACTCGCCATGCGCATTTTATTGCGGCAGCCAATGGATTTATAGAACTTCCCCAATCTAGCAATCCTACATTATTAAAATCAAATGAAGGAATCAAGCTTACTTTATCATGCGAAAACCAACCTTGATATTGCGCATTGTGTATGGTTAAAATATTCGGAATTTTTCTAAAGGCTTCATATTTAAAACTTTCTTGAAGCATAAAAGGTATTAGCCCTGTATGGTGGTCGTGGCAATGGATTATATCGGGATTTTTTTTCCAGGTAAGCATCCAGTCTAGGGCGGCTATTTGAAATGCTATAAAACGATCGGTATCATCTGATGAGTAGACATAATCCTTGAATAGTAAATCTGGTACATCAATAAAAAAGATATCAAAATCTAGTGGTTTATTTTTAAGCTTTAAAACGCTAAAATCTAAAACGATACTTCCTAGAGTTAAAGTACTGCTATAAATCGTTTTAAACGTGTTTTCTTGTGTAAACTTGTTATCATAAAAGGGCATGATAACTTGCGAGGTAATTGTTTTATTGTTTTGGTATTTAGGTAATGCACCAACAACATCTGCAAGCCCTCCAATTTTAGCAACAGGATAGCATTCTGCACTTAAATGTACAATATTCATTTATAGAGTCTACTTTTCTATAAACATACAAAATATTGATAAGAGTTTTTATTTGAAAAAGATATTTTTAGTCTGTTTTTAAAAATTTTCTTTATCAATGATAGAAACTTTGGTATTTTAACAAAATTTTCGTTTATATACACTAAGTAATAATGTTATACTTAAGATTATTGTTGATTTGTTTAAGGTTAAAATTATTCAAAAATCAATATAAAAAATTATCAAACCTGTAATTAATATTTTATATATAAACTAACAACCGTATTCAAAATTGAAATTAAATACATATTACTATATCGTTTTTTTATTAGTTTCAATGACATCTTTTGGTCAAAACCAAAACTCGCATAAAATAGATTCTATCCACAAGTACTTATACCATTCAAAAAACCTAGACTCTACCTCTATTGCAAATGCACATTATAAAATTGGGGAACTTTA
>CANMQH010000021.1 GCA_947499935.1 uncultured Algibacter sp.
TAGGCAAAACTAAAAAATGGCAGAGCCTTTAAAACATGACCACCGTCAAAGACGGTGGTTTTTCAATGATAAATAAAAGTTTACATTTTCTATTAATTAGACTTTAAATTATTTATACAAATATCCGTTAGAAAGCATTGCCTTTTAACGGATATTTTTAATTTATAAATTTTAAAAAAATAACCTCTTGTTTTTATTATCAATAACCATATTGATTAATTATAGCAAGTGCATAGTTTTTTTACTCAATCTCTAACAACTTTATTTTATTATCTAAGCACTCTATTTTTATGCTTTTGCAATAAATATATTAGAATCATTTTACCCAAATAAAACTATAGCATACAAAACGACGAATATAAAAGTGGCATTATATTCACAATTAGCTATTGGTATTTTATTATACCAAAACACCCAATACTTTCGTATTGGGTGTTTTGGTTTTTTAATTTCAATAATTTAGTTAGTTAATCACTAATTTTCTAAACATTGTATTACTTCCACTCTTAATTTTTACAATGTAAATTCCTCCAGCTAAAGCCGAAACATTTAAGTTTTGATTAAAAGAAGATACTTGATTTTTAAATGTTTTAGATAAAACCATGCGCCCGTTTATATCAAATAAATCAATAGCTACATTATTTGTAGTATTAAATTTAATAGTAAACTCATTATTTGAAGGGTTTGGATACATAGCAAATGCATCGAAAGTAAACTCAGATGCCCCTAAAGCCAGCCCTAATCTACCAAAATAATATGTCCCAGCTAATCCATCATTAAAATCACCTTCTAATCTCCAACCTGCAGCAAAAGGAGTAATTGTTGTAGGTACTGTAGATATGTTAGATCCATTATCTTTTATAAGTAACAAATTACTTCTAGAATCTCCTGTTCCTGTTTCCCATCCTGCTAATTCTTCTTCTGTAAAATAAAACGCCATTGTTGATGTTCCTGAACTGTTTGTTGTTGTAGGTGTAATTGTAAATGCTTTATCTGTTACACTATACGCATTACTACCTCCATTAAAAAGTTGTGAGGCATTTCCTGACCTAGATAATTCAACAGTAGTACAACCATATTCAGAGTTATCTGTTATGTTAAAGTCTGCTATAATGTTCTCATTATCTAATGTGCTATTATAAGCATAAACTATTCCTCCTATAGAGGTTAAATTAAAAGTTTCTGTTTTAACTTCTGTCTCTATTGGTCTATTCCCGTCTTTTGTTATTGAAATATCATCTATACCAAGAAGATTATTATCTGAAGAGTCGTGGTGTCTAAAAGACACATATATTGATTGTCCTGCAAATGCAGTAATATCAAAGGTTTTTAATTCTGATCCTGAAAACAATAAAAAATCTTGCAAATTTTCATCTGCCAAACGAGTTCCAGCTAAAATATCGGCTGTCGTTGTTGCTGATGACGAAATGTAAACTTCATAATTCTCGTCAAGAAATTCTTCATTATTACCCGAACCTACTAAATATTTTAATTTCACATTAGTAGAACCTGCAGGTATAGTGATTTGAGGAGTAACCAAATAATTATCTGGATTGTAAACGACATCATCAAGCCATGATGATGAGAATGCAAAATTACCATTATACGCGAAAAAACCTGATGGTTCAAAATTAACAACTCCCCAATTATCCTCTACTGCTCCATCTGCGTCTATCGTTGTCACTCCTCCTAAACCGGTAGAGAAATCCTCAGTATATATTGCCTCTTCAATTAATTCTGTTGCTGTAAATTCGTCATCAACAATTGTTACCATTAGGCTATTTCTTGTTCCTGCCAACGCATCGCCTCCATTAGGATTTACTGTTAAATCAATTGTAAAAGTTTCGTCTCCCTCTACAAAACCATCATTAAAAATTCTTAACGTTATATTTTGTGGCCCTACAGATCCAGAAGGAAAGGACACATTGGTATTCATAAGCTCAAAATCAACATTAGGAGTTGCTGCACTTGCTCCAGATATTGCAAATGTTACATCAGTATTACTTGAAGCTCCAGACCCAATAACTATTGGTATATTAATGTCTGTAAAATTACAATCAGACCCTTCAGGTTGTACTACAGATGATGCAATAAAATTTACTGACACAGAGGTATTAGCCGTTGCTGAATCATTTAATTCCATTCTTCCTGGTGAGTTTTCTAAAACGGTAATCATACGAGCTACTTGGTCTGCTGTAAATATATTCATACAAGTATCATCGCTATAATCCATATAATTTTCTACCATGTCTCTATTAGAATCCATAGTACAAGTATCATTGGTTATACTACAGCCAGAACTTGATTCAAGCTGACCTGGGGTATCTGCACATTCATCATCTGCACTACAATCTCCATCTGTTCCCCAAATATGAAGTAAACCCAACCAATGCCCTAATTCATGCGTTAAGGTTCTACCTGAACCAAATTCAGCTCCATCTGGGTTTGGCATAGCTACAGAACCAATAGATGATGGTAAACAAACAACTCCATCAGAAAAAAAATCTCCTTCAAAATCTAATAAGCCAGATAATGTAGAACTATTCGGAAATTGTGCATAGCCCAACAAATCATCTTCTAATTTTCCTGTCCAAACATTAGCATAAAGTGTATTATCCCAAAATGATACTGGTTTTATCGTCTCATCAAAAAAATCTGGATTTATCTCCCCAGGGTAACCATATACTCTATCTATACCTGGTTCTGCAAGTACATTACCCATTGGGTCTATTTGCGCAAGTACAAACTGTATATTAATACCAGCTGCAACTGCTGCCCATGGTCCTGTCGCTGCTCCTGCTGCATTAGAAAAGTCAATATTTAATTGATCTACTTGTGCATTAACAAATGCTTGGTCTAAATCATTAGCATCACCAGCTGTTCCTGTTACTATATGAAAAATAAGAGGAATAGTGTATGTAGCACTTGCTAATTTACCTGTTTTTTTTTGTGTTAATTTATTAGATTTATAATCTTTTATTAAAGGTGCTAACCAATCTTCAAAATCTTGCCTAGTTCCTAAATTAGGGTTTTGTCGTCTTTGTTTTTCATTAATTTCATCAGTTAAACAACGAATAAAACCTGTTTTGTTATAAAACCTCTTGTTAGTTTCATTCAAGTCAATTCCTTTAATTTGTACATTTTTATTTTTAGAATTTTGAGCAGAAATGAACTGACAAAGTAAGAAGGTTAAAATAAAAAAAGAGTGTAGTATATTTTTTTTCATAATTAATTTTTAATTTCGCAAATATGAAGAAAAAATAACAATTAAGATAAGCTTATTTACTCTTTTTAATAAACTTTATCTTGTTATTAAAATTTATACTGTGGGTTTTCTATAAAATCCTTAACATATAACAAAAAAAATCATAGTACCTTTGCCCCATCATAAAAACTAATGATGAGCGCAAAAACACCCGAACAATCCAAAACAATCATGACCGATATGGTTTTACCTGGTGAAACCAACCCATTAAATAACCTATTTGGTGGCGAACTATTAGCACGTATGGATCGTGCTGCAAGTATTTCGGCAAGACGTCATAGCAGACGTATTGTTGTAACGGCCTCTGTAAACCATGTAGCTTTTAATCGTGCAGTGCCTTTAGGTAGCGTAGTAACTGTTGAAGCTAAGGTATCTCGTGCTTTTAAAACCTCTATGGAAGTCTTTATAGATGTGTGGGTTGAAGATCGCGAATCTGGAGATAAAGCAAAAGCTAATGAGGCTATTTACACCTTTGTTGCGGTTGATGAAACTGGAAGACCTATTGCTGTTCCCGAAGTACGTCCTGAAACTGATTTAGAAAAAGAACGCTATGCTGCTGCTTTACGCAGAAAACAATTAAGTCTATTGTTAGCAGGAAAAATTAAACCAAATGATGCTACTGAATTAAAGGCCTTGTTTGAGTAAACGCCAGAAACAGATTAAATACTTATTTATAAAACCTAATGCCTTTGGTATGCCATCTACATTTTATAAATCCAACTCGCAGGATTTTCTGTACTTGTGCCCTTAGATAGTGTAAAGCTTAAAATGGTTTCTCCGTTAGAAGGATTGGTAAAAACTTCGCCTATAATGTCTTTAGTTTTAACTTTATCACCTTTTTTAACGTAGACTTTAGAGAGATTTCTATACAACGTTAAGTAGTTACCATGGCGTATCATAACAATAGGGTTTACGTTTCGCATTTTAAGGATTTCGCTAACCTCACCATTAAAAACAGCTCTAACTTTTGCCCCTTTTTCTGTAGCAATACGTACACCGTTACTTTTAATAGTAAGCGATTTATCTATGGGATGTGGTTGGGTGCCATAACCTAATTTTACTATGCCTTTTTCTACAGGCCATGGTAATTTACCTTTATTGGATATAAAGTTAGACGCCAACGTTTTTTCTTCGGCCGTTAAGGCAAAATTTACCGAACTTTTTGCTTTACCTGCTTTTTTATTAGATTTTGCAATAGCAGCTTTAATAATTCTATTTATTTCCTTGTCTATTTTGTTTGCTTCACGTTGCTTTTTCTTTATTTGTGCTGTGTATAACGACAAATTCTTTTTTATAGATACCATCAGCGCTTGATGCTGCTTGCGTTCTTCTTTAAGCGTATTTTGCACTACCCTATTTTCGGCAATAAGTGTGTTTTTTTGTTCTTGCTGTTTTAACAATTTAGCATTAGTATCTTGTAATTCTAGAGTTTTAATCTTTATAGTTTCACCCTGTTCCTTTTGATGGTCTGTATATTGCTTAATATATTGTAAACGTTTATAAGCTTGTTTAAAGTTGTTAGAAGACAACAAAAACATAATTCTACTTTGTTGGTTTTTGCTTTTGTATGATTTAACAATCATAGCCGCATAATCATCCTTTAATTGACTTAACTCATCTCTTAAACTCGATATTTTATTTTGATTGGTATTAATCTCTCGGGTAAGGAAATTAGCTTGTTGGTTAGTCACTTTTATCAAGTTTGATAAAACACCAATTTTATAATTAAAATCTTCAATTAAAGATAATTGCGTCTTGGCTTTAGATTTGTTTTGAGAACGAAGCTCATTTATCTTCTGGATTTCTCGACGCAATTCTTGCCGTCTAGACTCCAATTGTTTTTGCTTGCTGCTTTGCGAAAACGAAAATATACCAAATAGCAAAAAAACTAGTAAAACTGGTATGTTGTATGAATATTTAACGGACTGCATCAAAGTTTTATTTTATCGTAACCTGATGGTATTTTAAACGGAAGATTCAAGTCTTGATTTAACGTTACGTTTTTAAACTCTAAGCCAATAGTTGTTTCATCATTCTCCTCAACAGCAATAACCTTTATCTGTTGTGGTAAAACTTGTTCATCTATAGCTTGGTATGATATATAGTCTATTTGTAAATGTCTAAATGCTTTAGGTTGCGAAATTTGTTGAGATTTGACCTTAAAAAGCGATGGGTCTATTAAAAAAAATATTTCAAATAACTCACGTTGTTTCTTGGGTTGCAAAACATAAGCCCCATCATTAACAGAAACCTTATAATCCTTATCTTTTAATTGGTATAGCGCTTCACCCAATAATAAATTCTGAACCTTTTTGTAATCTAGCTCAGTGCCTAATAAATCGCTTAAATATTTGTAATCGCCATCAAAATAAGTCTTATCTAATTTATTATAAAAACTCACCTTTTCTGGAGTTACTATAGCTCTAATTATAGAAAACGTAGCATTTATCCAGATAGTTTCATCCTTTTTTGCTCTAAAACTAACCGAATGGGTTTGAGATTTTCCTTTTTGGCTAAACGTTATCTTTAATTTGGCTTGTAGTGTTTTAAAATCGGCTGCTTTTTTTGTGTTTTCTTTTATCAGCTGTTTAGAGGAGAGCTTAAGATTAGCATCGCCCTCACCAATAGATTTTGTTGATTTACAACCAAACAAAAACATAAGCATTAAACTCGGTAGTATAATTAAATATTTACTCATTAATTAGCAGATTGTATTTGGCTAGCCTTATCGCTATATGTTTTGGCCTTAGCAGTGTTATTTAAAAGTGTATAGGCTTTACTTAATTGTTTATAATAATCAGCTTCCATTTTAGTATCTTCAATAATATAATCCAATCCTGTTTCTAAAGGCTCTAGAGCATCTTTAGGTTTATTTAGTGCATTTAATGCGACACCATTTATTAAGTATAACAATGGTTGAGATGGGTATTTTTCTAGAGTTTTACTACTCATGGCTTCAGCATCATTATATTTTTCTAAATCTATATACAAAAGCATTATATTTTTTAAAACCGCAAAATTATTTGGTTCTAATTTTAAAGCAGACTCAAAATACTCTAAAGCCTTAACCTTATCGTCTTTTGTTAAATAGTATTGCCCAAGTTCCATTAACGTTTTACTGTTACTGGTATTACCTACTAACGTTGTAGCCTCTACCAAATCTGCTTCGTACTCGGGGTTATCTTTAACAAACTTTACAAAATCTGACAATACCTTAAGTTTAGCATCAGGCTTTATTTCGGGGCTTTTTACAACTATTTTCATAGACTCAATAGCCTTTTCGGTCGCTTTATTTTGTAAATAAAATTTATATAAAGCTAAGTGTACTAAATTAGAATTTGGCTTTATTTTTAAAAGCTCTTTCGCCGTTTCAAAAGCCTTTTTTTCGTTATTATTTTCGCTATATCTATAAATAAGCGCTAAATAATTAGACTCTTTATCTGGGTTTTTTTCAACACGCGTTTCTAAATTCTTTATCTGGTCTTTTTTTCTTCCTGTAATATTATAAATTCTATTACGAAGTCTGTCTCTCGAAATAGACACACCATAATCCTTATCCATCTCATCTAAAACCTCTAAAGCATCATTATACTTTTTAGTTTTAACATAAATAGATGCCAAATCCTCTTTATAATCAGGATGGTATTTAACCAGCTGTTTAACCGTTTTTAAAGCCTTATCATAATCGTTTTGCGAGGCATAAAAATTATAAAGCTCATCTAAAAACCACTCATTTTCTGGGGCTTTGCTAACTGCTTTTTTAAGCGTATTTTCCGCTTCACCAAAATTTTTAAGTTTCACATAATTTTTACCTAACTCAAAATACAAAACAGGAATAGAATTGTCTAATTCTATACACGTCAATAAAGCTTCAACAGCTCTATCATAATTTTGAATTCCTTTTTGTTTTAAAGCTTCGTAAAACGATTCTTGAAATGCGTCTTCATTATTACCTAAATCATCATCTTGGGCATGGCCTATCTTCGAAAAGATTAATACTCCTAAGATAAAAATAAGTATGTGTATTTTTGTTTTCATACATTAATTAATTCAAAATCGCTCCATATCATTTGGGCGTTACCACAAGGGTCAGGCTTTACATTATATCTTTTTTTGCCATATGTGGCAGCAAAAAAAGGATGCCATTACAATCCTTAACGCAAAAAATAAATCACGTTAATATGTTTTAAATACCATCATAACGTTTTATGCTGCAAATTTAGTACCACATTAAAAACTGCGCTAAATGATATTCTTAATAATACGCATTTATTCTAACACAGAATAATCGCCAATACTAATACTCGTGTATTTACCATCGTATTTAACGTGATTCCCTACCATAGCATGGTCTAAATTAGTATTTTTTATGGTTGTGTTGGTCTGGATTAAACTATTTTTAATCGTTGCATTTTCTACAACACTATCATGCCCTATAGAAACATAAGGACCAACCGTACTATTTTTTAGCAATACATTTTCGCCTATAAAACAAGGTTCTATAATATTAGAATTTTCTAATTTAACCGATGTAGCCACCAATTGTTCCTCACCATCAGCTTTTAAAAAGCCAAGCATTCTTTGGTTTGTTTCAATGGTTATGGCTTTATTTCCACAATCCATCCACTCATTAACTGTTCCTGTTTTAAAAACCTTACCATCGGCCATCATACGCTTAATACCATCGTTAATTTGGTACTCACCGCCATTCATAACGTTTTCATCAAGAATTTCTTGTAATTTTTCTTTTAAAACAGCTACTTCTTTAAAATAATAAATTCCAATAACAGCTTGGTCGCTAACAAAAGTCTCTGGTTTTTCTACCAACTCTACAATATCAGCATTAGCGTTTAGCTTAACCACACCATAGGCTTGAGGGTTTTCTACTTGCTTTGTCCAAATAACGCTATCTGCATTGGGATCTAAATCAAATTCAGCTCTTATTAGTGTATCTGCGTAAGCAATTACCGCAGGACCAGAAAGCGATGGACCAGCACACATAATAGCATGACCTGTACCTAAAGGCTTATCTTGACGATAAATTGAGGCTTTTGCACCTAAATCTCTTGCCAAATCTTGTAAACTTGATACCACCTCATCACCAAACCATGCTGGGTCTCCCAAAACAAAAGCAATTTCGTCTATAGGTTGTTTTAAAACCTTGGCAATGTCTTTAACTAATCTATGCACAATGGGTTGTCCCGCAACTGGAATTAATGGTTTTGGTACTGTTAAACTGTGTGGTCTTAAACGCGAGCCTCTACCCGCCATTGGTACTATTATTTTCATATTTACATCTAATCTTCCTAAAAAGGAAGCGTATATTATATTAAACGTTTTAATTTAATGTTACTCATGGCATATTGTATCACGCCTTTGTCTATAGAAATTAACCTATTATTTAACTCCTGTGCTTCCAAAACCACCTCCGCCTCTACTGGTGTCGCTTAATACTTTAACAGTATCCCATTCGGCTCGTTCATGTTTTGCTATAACTAACTGCGCTATACGCTCACCATTTTGGATAATAAAATCTTCATTAGAAAGGTTTACTAAAATTACGCCTATTTCGCCTCTGTAATCGGCATCAATAGTGCCTGGAGCATTTAAAACGGTTACACCTTTTTTAGCTGCAAGCCCACTTCTTGGGCGCACCTGCGCTTCAAAACCTATAGGTAATTCTATAAAAAGCCCTGTGGTTACAATGCTTCTTTCTAAAGGTTTTAACGTTATAGTTTCCAAAATATTTGCTCTCAAATCCATTCCAGCAGATGCTATGGTTTCATAGTGTGGCAAATCGTGTTCAGATTTATTTATAATTTTTATTTGCATAATCTTATTTTTTCTTCTTCAAGAAGAGACATTTTATTTGGTTTTTAACAACCTTTTAATTTCATTTTTCTCAGAAAAATATACTATTCCCAAAAATACAATTAACATCGATATTCCAATAATATAATTTCCTCTAAATCTATAAAATGACAATATTGATAACCCAATAGAACTTAATAAATAGACTCCAATCTTTTTAATATTATAGGGAATTGGATAATATTTTCTTCCAAAATAATACGATAAAACCATCATGCAAAAATATGCTGATAATGTAGCTATTGCCGACCCTTTGTAACTTATTAATGGAATTAATAAAAAATTAAAAACCAAAGTTAATAGGGCTCCAAAAACCGAAATATAGGCTCCAAATTTAGTTCTATCCGTAATTTTATACCAAACGGATAAGTTGTGATATATACCCAAACAAAAATTAGCTAATAAAATAATGGGCACTATCCACATGGCTTTCCAATAGGCTTCATTGCCTATAAATATAACTTTTAAAACGTCTGCAAAGACTATAACGAATAACAAAATCCCTGAACCAAAAATGACAAAATATTCTAAAATCTTGGCATAATTTTTTTGTGGGTTTTCTGCTTTGGCATGACTAAAAAAGAAAGGCTCTATGCCTAATCGATACGCTGTTGCAAATAAAGTCATGAATAACGACAACTTATAACAGGCTGAATACATACCAATCTCTGTTTTAGCAATGTTTTCTGGTAATAGTTTGTCTAATAAAATACGGTCAAATGTTTCATTTACAGAAAAAGCAACGCCTGCTATTAAAACGGGAAATGCATACTGCATCATTTGTTTCCATAGTTTTTTATTGAATGTAAATTTTATTTTGAAGTAAAATGGCAACATCAACAATAGAGTCACTGCACTAGCTACCAAATTAGCTATAAATATATAATTGATTTGAAAATTGGGTTTATAAATTGAAGACCATAAAGGCGACTCTAAAGCCAAATCTTTTAACCATAATAGAAAAAAGAGGTTTAGCCCCAAATTAATAACCACATTACATATTTTGATTATGGAGTACTTTACAGGTTTTGCCTTAGCTCTTAACCAAGCAAATGGTATGATAACTAAAGCATCTAAAAGAAGAATCCAAACAACAAGATTTATATATTCTTGTTTAATACCGCTAAAATTGGCTATATATTCTTGCCCTAACCATGCTAAAACAAAAAAACCAAATGAACTTACAATAATTGATATTGTTGATGTACCAATAACCTTAGATTTGTCTTCTTCTTGATTAAAAAACCTAAAAAATGCTGTTTCTATACCATACGCTAGTATAACATTAAATAGCACAAAATAAGAGAATATTAATGATACATCTCCATAATCTGCAACAGACTCTAAAACACTTTTATCAGTATGCAACCTAACCAACAGAAAACTTAACATCCTAGGCAATACAGTTGCTAACCCGTAAATAAATGTCTGTTTGAATAATGATTTTAGTCCGCTCAATTATTGATTGTTTAACTTGCTTAAGTTGTGTTTTCAGCAAATATTATCCAAAGATAACATATTGTAACATAAACAAGTTTTAAGGATATTGAGAAGTTTGCTTTTTTAAAACCTCATCAATCTTATAATATTTGATGGTTTGGTTTTCGTTGTAAGTCACTACACACTCATTTTCTTTGAGTTCAAATGGTATTTTTTCTGGAATGTCTATGATGTTTTCACCGTATTCTTCAAACGGCTCATTACTCATAATAATATCTCGCTTTTTATTAATTTTAGATGGAAATCTTGCAATATAAAGTCCAGCTTCTTTTTGTGATGTAAGTTTTGCGCGTTTGCCAAGAAAATATATACTATCCAAAACAATACCTTTAGGGTTTGCCCCCATTTTTATAAAAACATTAGTGCCAGAGCCACCTCCTCTAACTCCTGCAGACCAAGATTGGTAATAGGCATCGGCTATTTTAAAAGGTGTATTATCTTTTGTTTTTTTTGTGCTAACACAACTTACAAATATAACAGCCATTAAAAATAGGCTACAACTAAGAACGATATGCTTTAAAAGTTTCATACTTCAATATTAATGATTTTGAATGACGTATTCCAAATTCGGTGCCATACTTTATCGTTTTGTCCATAATAAGTCTGTAAACTTAATAGTATCACTAAGTAAAACGTTTTGTTAAAAACAACGTCTTAAATTACTGCTTAGTACATTACTAAATTCATCGAAAAAACATAATAAAGGTCAATCGTTAATATTATTTTAAATTCGCAACGGTTTATTTAAAAATCTTTAAATACTATAAAAATAACCATTTATGATACATTTTAATCAATTTTAACCCATATGTGTTTAATTTAAAGATTTTTTAAAAATGTTTTTGCTTTATTTTTATAATGTGCTAAATATAACTTTGGTTTATTCAATTTTTACAAGAACATAAATCACTTTTATACCAACACATTAACTCCTTAAAATAGCAATAATGAAAAACAAACACATTTACACATTTATAGTCTCTATTTGCTTATCAGTATTAAGTTTTGCACAGACCGTAAACATTACAAATAGCATGTCTCCAAACCAAATAAGAAATGGAGTTGCTAGAGCCTTCCGAAATGGTGGGGCTCTTAATTTTGGCCCAGGTACATTTAATATAAACCTTGGTAATGACAATAATGTTTTAAACCCTTTAATTATTAGAGGTAACAACACGCCTATTACTTCTGGAGCTCGGGTAAATATTCCAGGACATTATCCTGATAATACAAATGCTACCATATTAAACATTAGTATAAATGGTAATTTATTAAGAATGAGACCTGGATGTACTAGACTTACTATTAGAAATTTAACATGGAAAGGATCTGGTATTACAACAATACCTGGTAGTAATGGTAATGCTTTCAATACACGTTTAGACTTATTTAACGTACATTTTGATTATAGCTCATTTCCTGGAACTACCGTTCAAAGAGCAGTATTAAGATCTTTAGATAATGTAAGAGGCACTATCCAACATATTACGGTTACAGATTTTGGTGTTAGAGCTTTTGCTTTTAATAGACGTTTAAGTGGAAATATTAATAATAGACCTAGTACTAGACTACCTGGTGCTTTTAATGTTAGTTTTTCTAGATTTATACCTATGATAACTAACGGGAGTCGAGACAATGATGCCATAGCTTTTGATTCTGGCAATGATGAATTTCCAGGCATAAGAGATTTGAGAGGTTCTGTTATAAGAAATAATATATTTGATGATTGTAGAGGATTTGCTAGTTCTAAATGCAAGAATCTTACTTTTAGAAATAACCAATTAAATATTACTAATTTTAATAAAGATGTTCTACATATTGAAGAATTCAGTGAAAATATTACTGTTGAAAACAATACATTTAACCTTAATGGTGGTACTAATTTGGTTTTAATTAGTGTAGGAGCATTACAAAGTCCTCGTAATATTAGGATACTTGATAATACTATTAATCAAAACGGTAGTAACACTAGATTAGGTTCTTTAATTAGTGGGAGTGGGCTTAGTGATTCAACTATATCGGGCAACAATGTAACAAGAGCAAGAGCTGGTGCTAAATATGTAAACTTTTTTGGAAGGTGTGGTAATAGCAATATTACTATTAGAAATTTTCCTGCATCCAACGTTAGAAATGATTCTGGGACATGTGCTTCTACATTAAATCCCGGAAGGTTTCGTATTATAATAAGTGGTAATGATACCGACTCTAACAATAATAACAATTCTCGTCATTTGCGTGCTAATAACAATGGAAGTGTTAGTTTGGTTACACAAGGCGCTAATGCACCTGCGGGTAACAACTTTCTTTGGGATTTAGTAGAAATTGAAAATCCTAATATTGGAAATTACTATTCTATTAGAAACGTAGCTACAAACGATTTTTTAGAGGTGATAAAGGGCCCTAATAATATAGAGCAAGTTGCTGGACCTGTTAATAGTCCATATCGTTATCAAGGAACTATTGCAGATCTTAGATGTTTTGATAGATTTAACGGAACTAGAAAACCTGGATTTGTATTGGTTTCAAATGGTTCTAGATTTGCTATTGGACCTGGCGGAAATGAGTTTAGAAGTGACCTAAGACCTAGAGGCAATAATGTTTCTGTATTTATAACACCATTAGGTAGTGATAATAGACCGTCTGAAAATGATCTTTCAAGCCCTTGGACTTTTAGAAGAACTGGAGGAAGTGCATCAAAAGCAATAGATTCTATAAATTTAAAGGAAGAAACTTCCAATGAAAATATACTTTATCCTAACCCTAGTACAAGTGTTATAAATATTTCTAAAAACGACCATACTTCTTGGGTTATTTACAACACATTAGGAGTTAATGTTAAGCAAGGAAGTAAAAATACTATTGATGTTTCGGCTTTTGCAAATGGGTTATACAGTGTAAGATTAAGCAATGGTAAAGTTTTAAAGTTTATTAAAAATTAAACCATATAATAAATGCCGAAAATTAAAAATTTTCGGCATTTATTATTAAAAAACAATTCTTCTACTTCTAGTCTTAATATGCTTTCTACAATCTAATTAAGTCTAATCATTTAAATAAAAACGTGCATTGGGTTTAAAAAAACTATTCATTTAAAGCTTGAAACCTTGTTTTTAAATGTAATCTAAGCATTTTGTATGCCTTAAATTTTTGAGATTTTACGGTTTCTAAACCAATTGATAAACTGTCTGCAATTTCTTTATTAGATAAGCCTTTTAAACCTAACTGAATAACTTGTTTTTTTCGGGGTGCTAATAGATTAATAGCCGTATGTAAAACCTTTGTTGTACTATCTTCTACTATCACATCTTTATTAATTAGCTCATTTGAGACTTGCTCTGGCACATTTTGGAGTCTATACTTTTCCTTTACTTTATAATGCCTAAGTTTATTAAAACATTTATTTTTCACTGTTTTATAGAGATAAGATCTCACTGCAGTTTCATCATTAAAAACCGCATTGGATTCCCAAAGCTGTAAAAAAGCACTTTGAACCACATCTTCGCATTCGTCCATATCCAATAAAAACGTATTTGCAAAAGTAACTAATGCCCTATAATAGGCATTAAACAAATGCTTAATCTTTAAGTTAGAATTAAACTCTGGCACTTTTTCTAAATGTTTGTATCTAATAATTTGTATGTATTTTAAGAACAAGCATATTTAAATTTCTATGATTGAAATTTAAATCATGCATTGTATGCCCAGTTTATAACTTTTTTAAATGATTTGGTATCATCTTACCGCAAAATCAAAAAAGAAAAACTAGGTACAAACGGACTGTTTTATATAGCCCATTAAGAAAGTCTAAATGATTATAACAAGAGGCCAATAAATTTAGCCTCTTGTTAAATTAAAGTCTTTATATAATTTTAATGCTTACTCTGGTTTTATTCCTAAAGTTCCCCCAAAATTATCTGGTGAATCTGGATCAAATTCATCAAAATAAATAACAAAATCTACTTCAATGATACCTGTAGTCTCATCATATCTTCCTGGCTCTTGAGAACGTATTCTTTCTCCAAAACCAAAACAAATATCCAAGTAGGTTTGATCAGGAATTGTAACATTACCTGTAGTTGCGCCATCAGAATCAGGCTCAAAATTTAATATCAATAAATCTTCTGAGTCATCGCAATCACCCCCGCCAAAACCTATTACATCTCCTTTTATCGCTATAGTTCTACAACTGCTTTGAGATTCTCTAACTATACTAAAGTCAAATCCTACATCTTCAGTAATTACATTGCCTGCCCAAACAGAAGTATTTACATTATCTTGACATGGGTAAGGGTCAGTACCATTAGCTAATTCGTCGCCATTTAATATCCCATCACCATCACAATCTCCATTACTCCAAATTTCGTTAGATCTATTAAAATCTACATAACCTTCAAATTGAATAGGATCACAAGGATCATTTAAATCTGTACCATTAGATATCTCATCTACATCTACAGTACCATCTCCATCCGTATCTTTACCAATTAAGTTTATTATTACAGTTGATGTTTGCTCTGTTCCGTTTTTATTTATCAAAACCTCAACTACAATTTGTGGATTAGCCCTAAAATCCAGCACAGAATTATCTGCTACAGATATGTTTCCTTGGTTATCAATATTAAAAGCATTTGAAACAGTTTGCGATGCTATTGCAAAATTAGGAGAACCATTAGTGGAAATCCCTAAAACAGTCCCTACATAACCACCATTATCAATAGGCAAAAAAGCTCGAAGTTCAATATCTTCAGTCGTTATAACATCTTGTTCGTCATCAAATTGATCCTCACAAGATATTGTAAAAAATACAAGTGATATTACAGTAAATATATATATTATTTTTTTCATGGTCTTAAAATTTAATCTCTTGGGTTTTGTTCTATTTCTGGATTAAAACCAATATATAATTGGCCTATGGGTTGTGCCCAATTTTTACTATCTGGCTGGACAGTTATAGTTTCCTCAACAACTCCAGAACTGTTAGTAATAGGATGGTTTATAACAATATTGTCGTTATCAAAACGATTGTATCGTTTAATATCAAAGGTACGCTCTACTGTACTTGGAAACTCTCTAAGTCTTTCTTCTTTAACAAATTCCAATAATTGATCTGCATTTGTTATGTTTAAATCTGTATGCGTGCCTGTTCTATATCTTTTTTCTCTTAAGTCATTCAAGTCATCATTAGCCTGCTGTATATTACCTAATCGTGCATTACATTCTGCCCTTATTAAATACATATCGGATGTATAGATACCTTGCGTTCCAGAATTAGCATTATCTGTTGCAACTAAGAAATAGCCTGGTACGGTACTTACAAAATCACTAGCATCAAAGGAGGTTTGGAAAGGAATCATCCATTGGTTTCTTAAATCATCATCTTCAAAGAGGTTTCCGTAAGATTCGATAAACGCTAAATCCAATATGACACTTTTGTGCCAAACAACTTGAGAGTCTTCAATAATATCTGGCCAATACCGCTCTGTTGTTTCTACGGATTGCCCATCTGCTGTATAGGTATTTGTTATCTCTCCATTAATATCTCTTAACGTATTATTTAGAGCTAATGCTTGTTCAATATTATCTAGAGCATCTTGATATTTGCCTTGGTATAAAAATACTTTTGATAATAAAGCAAAAGCAGCAGCTTTAGAGGGTCTAAAACTAAACTCTAAAGACTGGGTATCTCTTAAGTTTGCTATACTGCTAGAGATATCATCAATTACTAAATCGTAAACGTCTTGTACTGATGCTCTTGTTAAATCTACTCCAATAAAATCAAACCCTTCTCGTATGGGTACTCCTAAATCTGTAGATGCTGTTGCAGGATTGTAATGTAACCCATAGATGTTAACTAGATTAAAATAAGCATAAGCTCTATGTAATTTAGCTTCAGCTACTAATGCTTCTACTTTTTCTGGTGTTCCATCTTCTAATTTGGATAAACCATCCAATACTATGTTGATATTGAATATTTGTCCGTAGTACGTATTCCAATCTGAATCATCGGTAGTTGGCGAATAAATAAACTCATTAAACCTGTAGAGATTACGTTCTTCATTTGTGTAAGCTAATAATGCTTGTAATCTATCATCTAACAGAATAATATCTGATGCATATGGCGTAATTCTATGTTTAGCACTGTACAAATCTTCATCATCTAATAGCAATCTAAAATCTTCTACAGTTGATGGAATAATGATACCTTGCGGGTCAATATCTAAAAACTCGTTTTTAGAGCAAGACATAAAGACCGCAAAAAATAACAATAGGTACGATACTTTGTATATTAAATTTTTCATTTTTAAAATTTGGTATTTATGTTAAAGCTTAATGTTCTTTGTAATGGAAAAAATTGATTCTCTGGATCTACGTCCCATTTGTTAAATGACCAAACGGCTACGTTATCCAATTGAAGGCTAATTCTAAAAGTATCAAACCCTATAGTATTAAGAACTGGCGAAGGCAAATTATAGCCTAAATTAATTTGATTAAGTCTTATGTGCGATGCATCATCTACAAAAGCATCAACATTGGCATAATTACGATATCTTTGAAGACCACCGTCACCTAAAGATTCAGGTATTCTTGGAATAGAGGTGTTATTTTCATCTCCAGCTACTTGCCAGCGGTTACTAAAATCTTTGGTAACATTGGTAACATCTCCAAACTGCCCAGGTATAAAACGATTATTATACCTAAACACATGACCCGCTTTAAAACTTGTTAATACACGTAACGAGAAATTTTTATATTTAAAATTATTAACCCATGATCCGTAATACTCAGGAACTAATGTTCCTTGTTCTATTAAATCTTCAGACTCAGTAATATTAACATCGTCATTAGTATTTAAGGCTAAAATATCGCCATTTCTATCAAAATATTGTGGTTCTCCATTAGTATCTAATCCTGCGTATCTGTAACTGAATATGGTAGAAATTGGTTTACCCAATCTTGTAACTGTTCCATTTAAATGAGAGGCTATATTACTATTATCAAACTCTACTTGTGTTAATTCATTTTTATTTAAACTAAAATTAAAAGTCGTATTATACGAGAATTGGCTGTTCGGTTTAGAAAAATCTAAATTAAGTACAACATCAACACCCTTATTAATTAGCTCCCCAGAGTTTACATTTTGACTACTAATGCCTAGTGTTGGGTTAAAAGCTATTACTGAAAATAAATCTTCACTCACCTCAGAATAATAATCAACACTACCCGAAATAAAGTTTTTAAACAATCCGAAATCAAGACCAAAATTGGTTTTCCTTACTTTTTCTAACTGTAATAAGTTATTGGGTATATTATCTATTTGTGCAAACTGATTGCCAAATGTTGAACCTAATCTACCTGGTACTCGAACTGTTAAAAAGCGACCAGCTTCTTTATCTCCTGTATTAACAAGAACACCATAAGATCCTCTTAAATAAAGCGAATTTATAGCATTACTAGAATAAAACAAATCTTGGTATACATCCCACTTTAAACCTAAAGAATATGATGGTTTGTTTCTAAACTCTTCTGATGCTCCAAAAAAATCGGTATCATCTAAACGTGTACTTCCAGAAATGGTATATTTATCATCATAGGTATACGCTGCATTAGCGTAATATGAGTATTCTCTATCTTGATTAATAGACAATAAATTATTATCACCAAAAGGTACTCTAACATTAGATGTTAAAAATGGTGCGTTTTGAAAAGCATTTGTAAATTGCTCACTAAAATTTATATCGCGTTGAGATTTTAAACTCACATCATTATAACCATACAAACGTCTAGAATCAGTTTCTGTGTTAAAAATACTTGATTCTAGACCAACAATAGCAGAGACATAATGTAAACCATCGTTAAACCCTTTATCAAAATTAAGCTGACTTCTTAAGGTGTGCGATGCACTTCTAAAAAAAGTATTATCTAAAATAGAACCTCTATTTATTACAAAATCTGTTTCTGGGTTATTTACGCTATTGGTTGAGGGATCTATTTGCGCAAATAAATTAACACGGTGTCTTGTTGCAAAGGTATTTTCGTTATATAAATTTCTTACCTCTCTAGCATTTAATTGATACCTGTAAGTCAACGATAAATCTAGACCCTTTGTAAATTCGTAATTAAGTTCAGCTTGTAATCTTAGACTAAGATTATCTGTTGTATTATTAGCATTATCGTATTCTTGTAGTACGTTATAGGTATAATCATATGGTAAGCCTCTGCTAAGTAAAAAGTCTGAAAATCCTTGATTGGCTCCTAAAACTTGCGGTACATAATTACCCGCATCGTCTACCAAACTTGTATTAAGTGGTATATTAGATAAAAAGCCAAAAGGTGTAGTTGGATCACCGGGAAGTATATTCAAACCATCATTTATTTGGCTTGGACCATCTTTAGCTAAAGATTGTGAAAAATTTGTCACAAAATTAACACTCAATTTATCTGATAAATCTATAGAGTTAGTAAGATTGGCAATAATCTGATTTGATTTTACACCTCTAAGACCTGTTCTATTGTTGTTAAGTGTAAAAGATGCTCTAAAATCTTGTTTCTCACCTCCTCCAGATATGGCTAAATTATATTGATTCCAGATGGTAGGTCTTATTATTCTACGGCTAAACTCTTCTCTAGCATCTACAGTTGAAAGATTGTTTAGCCTAGTGTTAGCTTGACTTTGATCTATATTGCCATTATTAAGTTCTAATAAGGTTTGCAAAACTGGATTTAACTGGAAAAACTGATTAGAGTCTTCAAGTATGTTTGAAGGATTAGAAAACAGATCATCTACACTTGAATTTCTATTATTAGCATCAAAAAACGATTTTTGAAAATCAACCTGAGTTGCTGGCCCAGCTATATTTGTATCAAAAATATCAACTTTAGATGTTATTGAGGTATTTGTAGAAGCTTCTATAGTGGTTTTACTATTTCTACCTCCTCTTTTAGTTACAATAACAATAACACCTGACGCTGCTTTTATACCCCAAATAGATGATGCAGCGGCATCTTTTAAAACATTGATACTTTTTACATCATTAGGGTTTATATCTTCTATTCTACTTCCAAGAGGCAATGCAATACCATCTATAACAATTAAAGGCGTGCGCTGTCCGCCAATAGTACTAATACCTCTTACCAAAAACCCTTCGTTAGTATCTGAAAGTAAACCAGGGGTTTCATTAGCAATTTTAGAAAGTATGTTTTGATCAATTTTTGTGTCTAAAATTTTATTACCAACAGTTCCAAAAGCTCCTGTAACTCGCTCTCTTGATATAGTTTGATATCCTGTAGAAACAAAAACTTGGTCAAGTTCTAAAGAGCTTGGCACCATTTTAACGTTATATACCGCATCGTCACCTATGGTGAGTTCATAATCTGTATAACCTAAATAATTAAACACTAAAATATCTCCTGTTAAGGCTTCTATGCTATACGAACCATCAAAATCTGTAGCAACACCTCTTTGTGTGCCAGCAACTATTATAGTAACACCAGGCAGAGGTAGTCCAGACTCATCTGTAACTATACCAGAAATCTGTTTTTGTATTTTTTTAGAATTAGTACCCTTAGAATTGGCAGCTTTGAGTACAATTTGATTTTCTAATAGTTTAAATTCTATATTCGTAGATTTAAACAAGCGTAATAAAACCTTATTTAAAGGCTCCTTATCGGCATTTAAAGATACTTTTCTATTTAAGTTTAGATTTTTAATATTATAAAGAAATCTATAATCTGTAATCTGTTCTATTTGCTCGAAAACTTGTTCTACACTAACATTATCCAAATCTAAAGTCACCTTGGTATTTTGACCATAGCCATTGGCATATATTTGAAAAAACGATACTAAAAAAAAGAAATACGTAAGTTTCATTTTTAAATTGGGTTTTAATAACAAAAAGCACGTGCGCTCAATGTTTTTGAGTGTTTTTTTCATATTTTTGAATGTTTGTAAGTAATAATTTTTTTGTTACTTTATTGTTTGTTTAGGCTGAGAGATGTTACAGCATCTCTCAGTTTTTTATTTAATACTTATCTTATTTCCTTCTACTTGATAGCTAAAGCCATAAGACTCACTAAAATATAATAAAATTTGATCAATAGTTTTATCTTTAAACCTTGCTGTAAACTTCTCGTTTTCAAGCGTTTTATCTATACCTGTGATAGATACATTAAAGTGTCTTTCTAATTTTTTAGCAATATTATTAAAAGATGTACTTCTAAAAATAAGCTCGCTATTTCTCCAACTTGTGTGATGTATTGTATTTACTGTAGTTTTGGAAATTGTATTAAGATTTTTATCCCAAGAAGCATAATCATTTGGTTTTAGCAAAACTTGATTATCTTCATTTAATTTATCATAAAAACGAACAGAACCCTCAATAAGAACAGCTTCTGTAGTTAAACCATCTTTATATGATGATACGTTAAACTCTGTTCCTAAAACTTCAATATTCACATTATTTGCGTTAACTATAAATCTATCGTTTTCATTGTGCGTAACATCAAAATAAGCTTCACCAGTAAGAAAAACTTCTCTAGGTTCATTCGCTATAAAATTTACAGGATACTTAAATGTTGTGCCAGCGTTTAAATCTACCTCAGTACCATCAGAAAGCGTGATATGGAAAGTTTTTCCGTAAGGAACAACCAAAGTGTTGTACGATAGAACATCATTTTTGTGATTAAAATAACGCAATGTATTATCAGCAAGATAGCCAATTACATCATTTGTTCCATTTTGTATTGTATCATGCTCGTTGCTCTTAATAAATTGCTTTTGACCATTACCTAAAATAAGCTGCACGTCTTTTTCTATAACTTTAACCAAGTTTGTACTTTCGACTTGTTTTGTATTTCCATTAAAATACCATATTGAGATTACACTTAATGCAAAAACTAAAACTGCCGCATATTTAAAAATACGTTTCGGAAATTTTCGTTTCATTTTATCAGAACGTTCAATATCTTTCATAATCTTTAAAAGATTTGCCTCCATGCTACTATCTTCACTTATTCTTTGATATAAATAGTCATCTTTTACCATGTTTTTAAAAAACACAACATTGTCTTTTTCTAGAAGTAAACTATCTAGTTCGGCAGACTCCTTTGAGGTTAGTTTACCCTCAAGAAATTTATCCGTTAATCTAGATATGTTAGACGTTTTTACCATAGTTTTAACATTTGGTTTTTATTAAGAGTTTAAAAAAAACCTTAACCCTTACTGTAGGTAATGTTTTTTTAGTTTATTTGTTACTTTCTATTAATTTGCAACATGCAAAACAACGATAAAGATAGTAAATTACTGGAACGCTTAAGGTTGGGACATAAAGATGCTTTTACGCAAATTTATAAGACCTATCATGCTAAGCTGTTTCGTTATGTGGTTTCATTATCTAAAGACGTTACTATTGCCGAAGACCTTGTGCAAGAACAGCTCATGCAATTATGGGTTAATAGAGAAACACAATCTATAACATCTTTAAACGCTTACCTATATCGCTCTATTTATAATAAATATTTAAATTTTTACAATACTGAAAAACGGCAACTTACCTTAAAAGAAACCTTGAGAATAGAAGCTATTATTGAAATTGAAAATGAGGATGAAGACATTAAAGCAAAACGCTTAAATGCAATCAAAAAAATTATTAATAATCTCCCAGAAAAAAGAAAAGAAATATTTATATTAAGTAAACTAAACAACTATGAATATAAAGAAATAGCCAAAATGAGAAATATTTCTGAGCGCACGGTAGAGAGTCAAATACGTAAAGCCCTAATTACAATTCGCCATGAAATCTCCCTATTAAGAGATGCTGGGACTCTTATCTTTTTATTATATATAAATATTTTTTTTAAATAAAATATTTATATGAGTAACACCTTTTTATACTTCAGGTGTTTTACTAGATAACAAAGCTTGTATATAACTTGAACATAATGTTATAAGTTTAAAAAAAACTTAAGCATTAACAGTAAGATTTATATCGTATTTAATTGAAATTTTTATGCGCCCATAACTATTACTTTTTTCATATATTTTAAAGAAAATACATGTTATTAATAAAAATACAGCCTTAAATACTCAATAAAAAACTTAGGATATTAAATTCTTTAAAACATCAAATAAGACGATGAGACTATCAAAAACAAAAAACATTAGCTATACTTTAATAGGATTAATTTTTACTGTTGTCATGTTTTCATGCGGACAAAAAAATAAGGAAAAACAAACCGTTCCTGAAAATAAAAATACAGTAACTATAAAAGGGAATATCCCTGGTATTAATGGCAAAAAAACCATTGCTTTAACTGAAATTAACGAAAATACTGAAAACACTAAAATTGATACCATTGCCACAGTAAGTTTAGATAATGGTAAATTTTTATTTGAAAACTTAAATATTGACGATTCAAGAGCAGCCTTACTAACCTTTGGAGACACGATTAATACTGTTGTGTTTTTAGAGCCTGGCAATATAAACGTAGAAGTTTTTCCAAAAGACACTATCTATACCGAATATTTTACGGGTATTGAAGTTAGAGCTAAAAGAACTGGAACAATTAACAACGAACTTTTTACCCAATACAGAGATAAAAGACATGCTGTTTTAAAATCTCAGGAATATCTAAAAGTCAGAGCTCTAGACAAGACAATGTTTGATTTGTATGCTGATTTAGATACACTTAATAACCAAATCCAAAGATTTGATAAAGAATTATTTAAACGAGATTCTATACTTACAAAACACAAAAATGATTTTATTTTACAACATAAAAATGAAATGGTATCTCCATACATTGTACTTTTTGAGGATTTGCGTTTTGATGATGTGTTTACACCAAAACAAATTATAGATATTTTTGATTCATATAACAATACTTTAAAAGATAATAGATATTACAAAAGCATAGAAAATTATGTAACACAATCTAGAAATACCGCTGTGGGTATTACTTTAGCCGATTTTACATTAAAAAACAGAGACGACAAACCTGTAAGTTTATCTTCGTTTAAAGGAAAATATGTATTGATAGATTTTTGGGCTTACTGGTGTAAACCTTGTGTTGCAGCTTTTCCTCATTTAGAAAAACTTCGTAAAAAATATAAAGCTGATGGTTTTGAAATTCTTGGGATATCTTCAGATCCAAATCACGAAAAATGGATTAAAGCTCTAGATACGCATAAACCTTCTTGGACACAGGTTATTGATGATGATAAAAAAACAATTTCCAAGAAGTTTAATATTGCTAAACTACCAACTACATTTTTAATAGATAACGAAGGTAAAATCATGGCTATAGATCTTTATGACGAAGATTTAGACTACACATTAAAAACCATTTTTGGACACTAATCAAATTTCAAAAAATACTAGGTAATAAAATTCATAAAAGGGGCATATTACCCTTACTATAGTTTATCAAACATACTTTAGAGATTTATGCTTTATAAGACTCTAAAGTATCGATTGACTGATTTTGATAAATTAATTCGACAATAAAAACTTTACAATGAATATTAACTCCATCACATTAAAAATTAAGCTTGTTGCTGTATTTTCATTCTTAATACTTTTACCCAATATAATAGGAGCTCAAGTATCTACAACAATACCTTTACCAAAAGATATAAAACATGGTAAACTTGCCAACGGCATAAACTATTATATTTTAAAAAATCAAAAACCAGAAGGTAAGGCTAGTTTCTATTTTTTACAGAACGTTGGAGCCATCATTGAAAAAGATCATGAAGATGGTCTAGCTCACTTTTTAGAACATATGGCGTTTAATGGGTCAAAAAACTTTCCAGGAAGTGGAGGTATAGACAAGTTTTTACAATCCAAAGGGTTTGTTCTTGGAGATCAATACAATGCCTTTACAGACTGGAACAAAACAACATACTATGTACAACGAGTTCCAGTAAAAGATAAAGAATTTGTAGATAACATTATGTTAATGATGCATGATTGGGCAGGTTACATTTTATTAAAAGGCCAGGATATAGATGATGAACGAGGCGTTATTGAAGGTGAGTGGACTAGCATTCAAAATCCATTTACAGATTTAGATAATAAAACCTTAAAAACCCTTTACAATAATTCTAGATATAGCCATAGAGATGTTATTGGCGATGTAAGTTTTGTAAAGTCTTTTGAGCATAAACTATTAAGAGATTTCTATAAAACATGGTACAGACCAGATTTACAAACTGTAATTATTGTTGGCGATGTAGATCTTGAGGATATAGAAAATAAAATCAAAAAAACGTTTTCTGAAATCCCTCAATCTAAAAATTCACCTGAAAGACCCTATTTTGAAATTCCAAAAAATAAATCATCAAAGTACGTTTTAGCAACACTTAAGGATGATAAAATTAAAGATATAACCATAACTATAGGCTTTTGGAATAAGGTTTCTAAAATTAGGGACAACAAGTATTTAAGAGACAAACTCGTTAAAAGGTTATTTGGATCTATGATAAATAAAAGATTTCAAAACATATCAGAACAAAAAACATCACCTTTTAAATATTCTAGAGCCAATATATCTGAGGTTACCCTTTTTGATGCTTTTACAGAACTAACTCTTGCTCCAAAAAAAGGTAAAAACCTAGACGCATTTAAATCAGCTTACAGAGAAATAGAACGTGTTAATAAATTTGGTTTTTTACAAAGCGAATTAGACTTGGAGATAAAAAACTTAATGACATCATATAACGCTGCTATTAATAGAGAGTTAGATAAAAGCAACCCAGCTTATGCAAACCAATTGGTAAGCTATGTTATAGATGCTAAACCCATGACATCTGCACAATGGAATTTAGATTTTGCCAAGACAACTTTACCAACCATTACACTTAAAGAAATAAATGAGCAAGCTGAAATTTTTCAATGTTTAAAAAAATCCACTTTTATAGTTAAAGGTCCAGAAGACAGTAGCATTGATTACCCAAACCACAAAGCACTGCTAAAGTCTATTAAACAAATTAAAAAAGAAGCATTAACGCAAATTGAAGCGCAAAACTTTGATGACATTATAAATAAACCCTTCATTACTAATAACCTCAGCATTAAAGATATTAAAAATGAGTTCTCAATAGATAACATACCTACCGCAAAAGGCTATGTACTTGCAAATGGTGCAAAGGTGGTGTTAATACCTTCTGTAGATAAAGGCAAAAACATTACTATGAGTGCCACCAGTCCTGGAGGTTTATCTGCCGTAAACCATAAAGATTTTGCAGTTATGGATGCTGCTATATCATTAGCTAGAAGTTCTGGACTTGGTGAGTTTAGCGCAGCAGATTTAAGAAAAAAACTAGGCGGTAAACGCATATTTATAAGACCTAGTTATAGAACACATTATGATTTAATAGAAGGTAGTGCTCTAGAAAGTGATTTTGAGACATTATTAAAAATGACCTATTTAACCTTTGAATCTCCAAGATTTGAAAAAGAAAAATTTGACCTAAAAAAAGAAGATTGGAAAGAAGAATATGATACTTTTTATGTTTCTACAGACAAAGCAGCCTTTTACAATGCCATTAATAAAGTCACCTTTGGAGATAATCCTAGAAACCAATCTGCAACAATTGAAGATTTTGATGCTGTCTCTTTTAAAAAGTGTCAAGATTATTTTAAGGAACGCTATTCTAATGCCAACGATTTTAACTTTATTTTTATTGGGAATTTTGAAAATGAAAACGTATTACCTCTTATTCAAAAATATATAGGCAACCTAAGCACCAAACCTATTACTGAGACTTTTATAGAGCATAAAACAACGCATACCAAAGGTTTTACTATAAAAAATGTTGAAGCAAAAGAAAAACTAGATGCGACTTCGGTATATTATAGTTTAGAAAATAAAATTGTTACTTATAACCTTGAAAATGATTTAATTGCTAAGCTCATTCAATCCATATTAGAAACTCGTTATTTTACATCAGTACGTGAAGAAGAAGGAGGTACTTATGGTGTAAATACGGCAGTTTCTTTAACAGATATACTATCGCCAAAACTTACTCTTACTGTAGAATTTGATTGTGTTCCAGAAAAAACCGAACGCTTATTAGCTATTGTAAAAGCTGAAATAGCTGCACTAAGTACTACTGGTCCATCAGATGAAGATTTAAAAAACGCTAAAACTTTTGTTTTAGATGGTAGAAAGGAATCACTTACAAAAAACTACTTTTGGGAGGCAGAAATTCAAAACGCTACTTTATTTGGTAAAAAGCATATACCTATAGAAACATACGAAAATACATTAAAGCGTATAACACCTGCAATGATTCAGGAATTTTCTAAGACTTACTTTTTAACTTCTAATGGTTTACAAGCCACTTATATTTCCAAAAAGTAACATTATCTTATATTAAAACTATTATAATAACCTTACTAATTTTTTTAGTAGGGTTATTTTTTTAACTAAACAGTGTGAGTTTTTATAAAAAAACCATGCTTATAACAATTATAACCAACCTACAAGCTTCTTTATTTTATCTGGAAAATCATCTATACCTCTTATTTGAATAGATTTATAATATGCTTCTGCAGCTTCAGATTGAATTTGAATACGACCACCTCGCAATGGTATTTCCATACCACCTTCTTCATATCTTGTATTTGTAAGTGCAGAAACTAATTCTCCATTAATAACAAAGACTGCTCTATTAGCTATAGTATAAATTTCTATGGTATTCCATTCGCCACGGGGTTTTTCCATATTTTTTGAGCCTCTAACGCGACCTGCTTCATGCTTTCCTATAAAAGATGATGTTATTGACTTAGCATTAGCATCATAGACATGGGTTTTACCGCCTTTAGACTTAACGGCTTTAATATCGGCAATAGTTTCAGATAATGGGAAAAAATCACCAAAATCTTGTTCTTGTACTTGGCACTCTAAACTTCGCATCCATACATTCCAAAAAGCACCATGAGCACCAATAGCATGAAACAAAATACCACTATCGCGTTTAGCATTTAAACGTGGTTCCCATTTTTTATCTCCCCATTTAAATTCGCATTTAAAATGATAATTTTGATAATGGTTTTTAGTTGTTAATCCGCCATAAATTTCGCCTGTAATATGCAGATTAGGTTTCCCTTCTTTATCTTTTTCTATTGAAAATACGTTTAATGGGTCATTATTAAGTCCAAGAGCTCTTCCTTTTCTAACATCCTTTTTTTTAGGAAATTTAAAAGGTAACATTACGCTTGTATGAGGCACACCAATATAGCGTTCCCAATGGGTTAAATCCTTATCTAAAAGATTTACCCATTTTTTAGAGACTTTAATCTCGTACCTTTTTCCAGCCCATAAAATACCATGTTTAAGATGCTCTCTAAAAAGCGTGCTTGTGTATTGTTCTTTGGTATGCCCAAGCCCTGTGTAAAAAGTGCGTCCACCAAATTTTTCGTGATACCAAGCTATAGGATGTGATTTTTCTGAATTCCCTTTACCTTTAATGGTGCTTTCGTCAAGCTTTAATAAAACATTACAATATGGTTTTACAGCATCTTTAAAGGAATACCACTCATCTGTAGTTACCCATGCTTTTCCTAAAGGGCTTAATGCAGGATGATTACTGTTTTGATTTACTATTAATCTTGCTTCTTGAGTACGTGGATGACTTTTAAATTGTGCCCCTATCAACTCATGATAAAAAGGCCAATTTAACTCGGTATCCGATGCACTATGCACTCCAACAAAACCTCCGCCTCTTTTTATATAATTCTCAAAAGCACCTTCTTGTTTTTTATTTAAAACATTACCCGTAGTATTTAGGAATATAACAACATCTACCTTTTTTAAATAATCTACATTAAAGAATGAGGCATCCTCAGTAGCCGTCATTTTCCAAGATTGTTCGTCACTTATTTCTCTAAGATATTTTATCCCTTCGGGAATACTAAGGTGTCTAAATCCATCTGTTTTAGAAAAAACTAAAACATTTAACGGGGATTTTAGATGCTCTTTTTTAGCATCTGAAAATGATAGAAGACCAAAAACAAAACAACTACAAACCACTATTGAAATCCATTTATTCATTCTATTTGCCTTTATTTTTCGTCCTAGCTTATTATACAACCTCAACTTAACTTCTATTAGTAGAGGTTTTTATGGTGTTCTTAAATTAAATGTATTGATTAATTATGTTTTCAAATAGTTCTTGTTTTCCGCTTTGTAATTTCAATTCGCCATTTTCTTGTGCAATTTTGTAAAGATCATTTAAATCTAGTTTTCCAGCTTCAAAATCTTTTCCTTTTCCAGAATCAAAAGAGCTATAACGTTTTTCTCTTAAACTATTATAAGCAGATGATGACATAATTTTATCGGCTGTAATTAATGCTCTCGCAAACGTATCGGCTCCACCAATGTGCGCATGGAATACATCTTCCATATCGGTTGAATTTCTTCTAATTTTAGCATCAAAATTAACACCTCCGCCTTGAAGTCCACCTGCTTTTAAAAATACCAACATAGCTTCTGTAGTTTCTTGAATATTATTTGGAAATTGGTCTGTATCCCATCCGTTTTGATAATCACCTCGGTTAGCATCAATGCTTCCTAACATACCCGCTTTTGCAGAAACTTCTATTTCATGCTGAAACGTATGTTGTGCTAATGTTGCGTGGTTAACCTCAATATTCATTTTAAAATCTTTTTCTAAACCATATTCTTTTAGAAAACCAATAGCTGTTGCCGCATCAAAATCATATTGATGTTTCATGGGTTCCATAGGTTTTGGTTCTATAAAAAAGTTTCCTTTAAAACCTTGAGCTCTAGCATAATCTCTTGCCATAGACAAAAATTGTCCCATGTGGTCTAACTCACGTCCCATGTCGGTATTTAAAAGTGACATATAACCTTCTCTACCGCCCCAAAACACATAATTTTCTCCGTTTAAAGCAATAGTAGCATCTAAGGCTAATTTTATTTGCCCACCTGCACGAGCAACCACATTAAAGTCTGGATTGGTTGTTGCCCCATTCATATAACGTGGATTGGAAAAACAGTTAGCTGTTCCCCATAAAAGTTTTATTCCGGTTTCTTCTTTTTTCTGTTTAATGTAATCAACAATAGTAGCAATTCTTTTTTCTGATTCGGCAAAGGTTGGTGCTTCTTCTATTAAATCATAATCATGAAAACAGAAATAATCAAAACCCATTTTGCTAATAAATTCAAATGCGGCATCGGCTTTATCTTTAGCCGCTTGGATAGGGTCTGGTGATTTATCCCATTCAAAACTTTGAGTTCCTGGTCCAAATGGATCAGAACCTTGACCACAGAATGTATGCCAGTAAGCAATAGCGAATTTAAAATGTTCGCTCATGGTTTTTCCTGCAACAACCTGATCTGGGTTGTAGTATTTAAATGCTAATGGATTATCTGATGCTTTACCTTCAAATTTAATACCTTCGATTCCTTTAAAATATATTTTGCTCATTACTTATTTCTTAATATAATTTCTAATTCTTTTTTCCAATTTTGATAAGCCTCTTGATAAGGTACTTTATTTTTTAATGGCACGTAAGTCATTACATGGTCATTTTTTGTAATATTTTCACCAAATTTCTTAAAATTTCCATCTGTTAAACCCGCAGCTCTGGCAGCACCAATAGCTCCAGTAGTATTATAAATTTCTATATCATGGTCAATTAAAGTCGCTACGGTATTTGAAAATATTTCTGAGCGGAAAAGGTTATCATTCCCAGCTCTAATAACATTAATTACGGCATAATCGTTTTTTAAAATATCCATACCATAAACAAACGAAAAAGCAATGCCTTCTATAGCTGCACGATACAAATGTGCTTTATGATGTAAGTTTAAATTTAAATTCGAAAAATGAGTGCCTACATTTTTATTTTCTAACATACGCTCTGAACCATTACCAAATGGAATTACAACCACACCATCTGATCCTATTGGAATTTTAGACGCTTCTAAATTCATGGTTTCATAAGATGTCACCCCAAAGTTATTTCGCAACCAACGGAACATGATACCAGCGCCATTTATGCATAAAAGTTTCCCTATATTAGTATTCTTATTTGTATAATTAACATGTGCAAAATGATTTATTCTTGATGATTCTTTGGACTTTATTTTATCGGTTACAGCATAAAGAACACCAGATGTTCCACCTGTAGCGGCCACTTCTCCATTATTAAAAACATTTAATGACAACGCATTATTAGGCTGGTCACCTGCTCTATAGGTAATCGGGATGCCTATTGGCAAACCCGTTTGGGCAGAAGCCGCTTCATTTACAATACCTTGATTTGTAAAATTTTCAACTATACGAGGTGTAAGCGATAGATCAATACCATAATAAATCAATAACCAATCTGCTACTTTATCGTCTTTATAGTCCCATAAAATACCTTCGGATAAAGCATTCTTGGTAGTGGTCATCTCTCCACAAAATTTGTACGCTATATAATCGCCAGGCAGCATATACTTATATATGTTTTTATAAATTTCTGGCTGATTATCTTTCACCCATTTTAGTTTAGAAGCCGTAAAATTTCCTGGAGAATTCAACAAATGAGTTATACATCTTTCTTCTCCTAAATTTTTAAAAGCTTTATTGCCTATTCCTACGGCTCTACTATCACACCAAATAATAGAGTCTCTTAAAGTATTTCCAGCTTTATCTACAACTACAAGTCCATGCATTTGGTAAGATATACCAATACTCAAAATTTTAGAAGCATCTATTTTAGATTCTTTAATAATGCTTTGTGTAGCTTGACAAACATATTTCCACCATAAATTTGGATCCTGTTCTGCCCAATCATTTTGCAATGAAATAATTTCCATTTCATTTGGAGGCTCATGCAAGCTTAAAATATTCTCTCCTGTTTTTGAGTTTACCAGTGAAACCTTAACCGAAGAGCTTCCTAAATCATATCCTATATAGTACAATAATTATCTTTTTTATGTAGTTAATTTATAAGTATAAAATTAAGCCTATGCTTAAAACTGATTTATAACAAATGGGCTAAACAATGATACAAATGATGAATATTTAATCTAATGAAAATAATCTAGGTAACCAGAACTTTTTTCAAAAACCATATATATATAAAAGCATCTTAATTAACGTGAATTCGATATAACTAAAAAGATATATAAAGTTATTTAGTGTCTACAAACTTATGCTTAAGAGAAAGGTTCTATATTTAAAGTAGTAGGTTATTAATGTAACCTAGATTCAAGCAAAAAGTATTAAACAGAGATTTAACTAAAGTAAAAGCTTTACTATAAAAACAATTAAAAAAAAGCCAAAGACCTGTAAAAATTACAGGTCTTTGGCTTTTATAGTATACCAATATTTAAATCGGTTAACTAATAATTATTAGTTATTTAATGCTTCTGCACCACCAACAATCTCTAAGATTTCGTTTGTAATGGCTGCTTGTCTTGCTTTGTTATAAGTCAATTTAAGTTGATCTCTTAGCTCTGTTGCATTATCTGTAGCTTTATGCATTGCTGTCATACGTGCACCATGCTCACTAGCAAAAGAATCTCTAATACCTTTGTATAATTGAGTTTTTAAAGACTTTGGGATAAGCTCTTCTACAATTTCTAATTTTGATGGCTCAAAAATATAATCAGAATTAACATCTACATCGCCTTCTGCAGGAACAATTGGCAAAAACTGCTCTGTCATAACTATTTGAGTCGCTGCATTCTTAAATTTGTTATAAACAATTTCAATTTTGTCAAACTCACCTTCAATAAATTTATCCATTAAAAGCTCTGCAATTTCAGAAACATTTTCAAATGTTAAATCATCAAATACATGGCTTTTGTTGTCAATAATCTTGTTAGATTTTTTAAAAGCATCATCTGCTTTTTTACCAATTACCAAATAAGAAACATCTTTGTTGGCATAAGTTTGAGATGTTAAACGATTAATCTCTTTAATAATATTAGAGTTAAATGCACCTGCAAGACCTCTGTTAGATGTAATAGGTACTAACAATACTTTGTTTAATTCGCGTTGTTCTGCAAACTTACTTCCAGATTCTGCATTTAACGTTGCACTTAAACTTTGTAAAAGTTCAGTTAACTTGTCTGAGTAAGGACGCATTGCAGTAATAGCATCTTGAGCTTTCTTTAACTTTGCAGCAGATACCATTTTCATGGCACTAGTAATCTGCATCGTTGAAGATACCGATGATATTCTGTTACGTATTTCTTTTAAATTTGCCATTGGCACTACCTAACCTCCTAAAAAAGGAGGAATTTTATTAATTGTATTTAATATTTAGCCGATAAATCTTTAGCTACTGCAGTTAATGTATCTGTAACTTCATCAGTTAATTTTCCAGCTTTTAAAGTATCTAAAACACCTCTATGTTTTGCATTTAAGAATTCTAAAAAGTCTCTTTCAAATTCTTTAACTTTATTAACAGGAACATTTTTTAACAAGTTTTTAGAACCTGCATATATTATAGCTACCTGATCTTCTACTTTAAATGGATCGTTTTGTGCTTGCTTTAAAATCTCAACGTTACGCTTTCCTTTTTCAATAACATTTAAAGTAACAGCATCAAGATCAGAACCAAATTTAGCAAATGCTTCCAGTTCACGGAACTGTGCTTGATCTAATTTTAATGTACCTGATACTTTTTTCATAGATTTAATCTGTGCATTACCACCAACACGCGATACCGAAATACCTACGTTAATTGCTGGACGAACACCAGAATTAAATAAATCTCCATCTAAGAAAATTTGTCCATCTGTAATAGAAATTACGTTTGTTGGGATATATGCAGAAACATCACCCGCTTGTGTTTCTATAATTGGTAGCGCTGTTAATGAACCTCCACCCTTTACAACTGGTTTTAACGAATCTGGGAGGTCATTCATGTCTTTTGCAATAGCATCATTATTGATAACTTTTGCAGCACGCTCTAGTAAACGTGAGTGTAAGAAGAATACATCTCCAGGATATGCCTCACGTCCTGGTGGACGACGTAACAATAAAGATACCTCACGATATGCTACGGCTTGTTTAGATAAATCATCATAAATGATTAATGCTGGACGACCAGTATCTCTAAAATACTCACCAATGGCAGCTCCTGCAAACGGTGCATAAACTTGCATTGGAGCAGGGTCTGATGCATTTGCAGCAACAATAGTGGTATACGCTAAAGCGCCTTTTTCTTCTAATGTTTTAGCAATTAAAGCTACTGTAGATGCTTTTTGACCTACGGCAACATATATACAATATACAGGTTCACCTGCATCGTAAAATTCTTTTTGATTTAAAATGGTATCAATACAAACCGCTGTTTTACCCGTTAGACGGTCACCAATAACCAACTCACGTTGTCCACGACCAACAGGAATCATAGCATCGATAGATTTTATACCCGTTTGTAATGGTTCTGTTACTGGCTCACGGTAAATAACTCCAGGGGCTTTACGCTCTAGGGGCATTTCGTAAGTTTTACCAGTAATAGGTCCTTTACCATCAATAGGGTTACCTAATGTATCTACAACACGACCAACAATATCTTCTCCAACATTAATAGAAGCAATACGAGATGTACGCTTAACCGTAGAACCTTCTCTAACACCTTTAGAAGCACCTAATAATACGATACCTACGTTATCTTCTTCAAGGTTAAGTACTATACCTTCTAGACCGCCATCAAATTCTACTAATTCTCCATATTGAGCATTAGCTAATCCGTAAGCACGTACAATACCGTCTCCTACAGTTAATACAGTTCCTACTTCGTCTAATGAAGCACTTGCTTCAAAACCTGATAGTTGTTGTTTTAAGATTGCTGATATTTCAGCTGGTTTTACTTCTGCCATCTCTTTTAAGTATTTAGATTCTAAACTCTATACGTTTGGAAACGCGATAGAGAACAGTAATTTTTAATTTAATATAAATTCTCTTTTTAATTTATTTAGTTGGTTTGCAATACTAGCGTTATACTGTACATCGCCAATACGCAATATAAAACCACCTAAAATACTTTCGTCAATAATATTTTTTACAGCAACATCTTTACCCGTAAGTTCTTTAGCTTTTGCCAAAACCTTTTTTTCTAAATCTGGTGTTAACGCTATAGCTGTGGTAACGGTAGCTAATTCTATACCTTTAGATTGATCGTATAATGTATTGAATTTTGAGGCTACATCGCCTAAAATATCAACTCTATTATTAGCTATTAATATATCTATTAAGCTTAACGTTGTTTTATTTGCATTTTTAAAAACCTCTAATAAAATAGATTTTTTTATAGAAGATGTAACAACTGGGCTAATAATGGCATCTTTTAAGTCTTTACTTTCTGCAATGGTATTAGCAATTAGCGTCATATCATCGTTTACTGCATCTGCAGTATTTTGATCTGAAGCTAAACTAAGTGTTGCTTTTGCATAGCGTATTGCTGCTCTTGCTCCTGCCATTATATATTAGTTTAAAGATTTTTCGTCCAACATGGTTTCAACCAATTTTAATTGTTGGTCTTTGTTAGATAATTGTGTACGCACTACTTTTTCTGCTATTTCTACAGAAAGACTAGCCACTTGAGATTTTAAATCTGCTATGGCAGCTTTCTTTTCAGATTGAATATTGGCTTGTGCTTGTGCCATAAGTTTTGAAGCTGTTTCGTTTGCTTCATTTTTAGCTTCTTCAATCATTTTGTTTTTCATGTCACGCGCCTCCTTAAGCATCTCTTCACGTTCTGCTCTTGCTTCTTGTAACATTTTAAGATTATTGGCTTGAAGATTCTCCATATCCATTTTAGCCTTTTCGGCAGAATCTAGAGCATCTTTAATACCTTGTTCTCTAGTATCTAAAGCATCTAATATTGGTTTCCAAGCAAATTTTCTCATTAACACTATTAATACAATAAGTATTAATGTTAGCATTATAAATAATCCTGGTGAAAAGTCATTCAATAACATTTCCAT
The DNA here is from genome assembly GCA_947499935.1 of uncultured Algibacter sp. Taxonomy (GTDB): domain Bacteria; phylum Bacteroidota; class Bacteroidia; order Flavobacteriales; family Flavobacteriaceae; genus CANMQH01. Next base: position 35,597 of record CANMQH010000021.1, read on the forward strand.
AAGTCTCTATTTATTATTAAGTTGTTATTTTGTTTAATTTAAAAACAGTTTCTGCAACCAACCGTTGCAGAAACGTGTTATTTTGTTTTAGGCTTTACCTAAGATTAATGCACCAAATGCTAAACCTTCTAATAAGGCACCAATGATGATCATCGCAGTTTGGATTTTTCCAGCTGCTTCTGGTTGACGAGCAATACCTTCCATTGCTTTACCACCAATTTGACCTAGTCCGATTCCTCCTCCGATTACGATTAATCCTGCTCCAATTAAATTGTACATACTAATTGATTTTAAAATATATTAATTAAACAAATTCTTATTAATGGTGGTCGTGTTCTTCAACAGCCATACCTATAAATAACGATGATAACATCGTGAAAATAAATGCTTGTAAAAAGGCTACTAATATTTCTATTAACGAAATAAATAACGTTAGTAAAAAAGAAACACCAAAACTTCCAGGTACTCCTAAAACTTCTCTTGATGTATATGCAACTGCTATTAAACCCATAACTACAGCATGTCCCGCTGTAATGTTGGCAAATAAACGAATTAACAACGAAAATGGTTTGGTTAACATACCTAAAACCTCAATAGGAATTAATGCTATTTTCATTAAAACTGGTACACCAGGCATCCAGAAAATATGCTTCCAATAATCTTTATTACCGCTAAACTGAACAATAAAAAATGTAAATAATGCTAAACATACGGTCACTGCTATTTGACCTGTTACATTAAATCCGAATGGCGTTAAACCCAGTAAGTTTAAAATCCAAATAAAGAAAAACACGGTTAATAAAAAGCCCATAAAACGGCGATAATGTTTTTCACCAATATTGGGTCTTGCTATCTCATCACGAACATAAATTACTAAGGGCTCTAATACTCTTGAAAACCCCGTTGGAATTGTTTTACCTTTTTTATATCCTCTTGCCAACCCACCAAAAGCTAACAACATAAGTAAGCCTGTTGTAAGTATACCAAATACGCTTTTAGTAATTGAAAAATCTAATACTCTATGCGCATTTATAGCATGGTGATCTTTATCTAAATTAACCGATGTAGCACCATCTTCTAACTCGTATATTTTACTATGAAGTTTTACCAGTCTAGCCTCTCCTTTTTCTACAATAACGTCTCCATTATCATCATGATGAAATGCTGATGACATAAAAGTCTTTAAACCATCTTTAGTCCAAACAATTACCGGCAAAGGAAAACCATACGAAGTTCCCGATGCATTGTTTGTAAACAAATGAAAATCGTGAGAATCTTTTAAGTGATGATTTTTATATTCGTTGATTTCTTCGGGAGTATCTACTAAGTCTCCTTTTTTATCATGACCACCATCACTGGCAAGTACTGTGATTGAGGACAATACGAAAATCAAACTTGCAATAAACTTGATAGATTTTTTTGCTACCATCATACTTTTTCTAACTATTGAAATTTATGCTCTGTAAATTTTGTGCAAATCTACGGAATAATTTAAAAAACCAAACCCTTTTTTTGCATTGAATTTTATATTAAAATTCGTATAGGAAAAATAATTTTAATCATTGACAATCAATACTTTATAAACCAAATAAGCTTCAAAGATTAAAAAAATAAATAAAGGCACTATCAAACCTATGCGATCAGACTGGCTTAAAATCGCTTTAGAAAATACAGAAGATTGAAATACAAGTACAAAGGCTCCAATCTTAAAAAAAATAAGCATTAAATAAGCGTAGCCCGCTTGATTAGGTAATTTACTGGCTATCAGCTCTACAACTAAATAAACAAAAGATGCTGCTATAGCATGAAATACATAAACCTTTAATAAAGAAAAAGATAATGGCTGGGAGTTTATATAATCGTGAAGGTTAAATACTATTAAAAAAAGAAGTAATATGGCTACAATAGCATAGCTTATTCGTTTAATCATTGTTACAAAGGATAAATTTTACTTAGATAACTTTAAGGCTTCTTTAATTACCAAGTATATGGCTACAAATACAGAAAACAGTGTTATTGATGGCGTAAAAAACGTTTTATTATACGTTGTATCAAGCCAATTACCAAGTTTACTGCCTAAATAAATGGTTGCTCCCATTTGAAATGCAACGGCCGAAAATCTTATGTAAGGATTATACTGTTTTTCTGGTTTCTTGTTTTCTTTGTTGTTGTCCGCCATTGCTCATTTCTTTTACAGTGCCTTTCATAACACAAGTTACATTAAAAACAGCACCTGGCTCTACAGCAAGCTTACCAACCAAGACTTCACCTTCAATATGTGCAGATGATTTTAAGGTTAAAGTACCCGAAAGCGAAAGTTTCCCAGAAAACTTACCTTCAAAATAAGCATCTGTGCCTTGTAAATTTCCTTTAATAAATCCTGCCTTACCAACAACTAATTTACCTGTTGTTTTTATACTACCTTCAATAGTTCCGTCTATTCTAAAATCGCCTTCACTATTAAAATCACCCACCATTTTAGTGCCTTGGGCTATTATATTTTGGCTTGATGTACTTTCAGTCATTTGTTTATCTTTTTTGTTATCAGAGAACATAATGTGTTAGTTTTAATTATTATCAATACTTAAATAAGCATCTAAATTTTTATGGATTTGAATGATTTGGTAATTTGCAGATGTTACTACAAAGTAGGGCTCTTTAATTTTATTTTTGTCTTCTTCATATAATAATTGATCAAAAGTTTTAGCTACTGTTTCTGATTTTAAACCATGAACAATGACAAATGTTTTATTTTGGTCATAAACATCTTTAGATGATGTTAATTGGTAATACCTTATGTTTTTTAGCACCTCATCTAAGGTTTTCTTAAAATCGGATGCTCGTTTTTTCTCTGTGTTTTTAAATTGAAAAATAATTTTATAGTTATTAGATATGCTATCGTTTTCTGAAACAAATGTTTTACTAGCTAATCTGGGTAATATATTATTTTCAATATTTTGTGCTTTTTTACCTTCTGGAGTATTAGCATATGTAATACCTAAATGATTAATTGCTTTTTCATAGGCATCATAACCACGTAGACGTCCTGTAGCAGTCGCTTTTAACAACTCAAACTTAGGCACTATAGGTTCACCTTCAAATTTATTGATATAATCTTCACTCTTAGAAATTACATCGGCATATTCTTGATTTTGATGTTTAATATACAAAGCTTCATATAAACTTTCAGGGCTGTTTTCATCTTTATCGGAAACCAACTCGGGATTACTTAAAATAGTTGCATATCTTGAATCTGGATAAGTTGTTATAATTTCGTTTTTTGCAATTGAAGCTTCATCATTTTCTTCTAACGCTTCATATATCTTATATAAATTATATTTTGATGGCAAAACTAAACGCTCCTCAGGATCACTTTTTAGTAAATTCTGAAACTTATTTTTAGCAAGTTCGTACTCCTTAAATTTTTCTTTATAAATCAACCCTAATTGATAGTACGCATAATTACGCTCTTTGGATATACTGTCAATAACTTTTACTTCTGATGGTATTTTTGATATATAATATTGTGGGTCAAAACGTTCTTTATCTGATGCTGCATCTACAACATTTTCTGCGGATGCTGCATTTAAGCTTGCCGAAATACCTTTGCTAGACCATCTCCAATTATCTTCTAACGATCTATCTCCCCATGTTTTGATAAATTGGTTTTTACCATAAGCCACTGTAGTACTGTTATAAAAATAAAACTTTGCCGCTTCGTTTGCATTAGCCGCTGTTTGCCCTACTCTATTGGTATTAACCGTAGCTAAACCACTATTACGCTCTGCAGCTTCTTCTTTAAGTTTTTCTACTTCTGCTTTGGCTTTAAGCTTATCTGTAAAAGATTGAAAATGGCTTAAACGCTCGGGCTCTGTTAGATTTACTAAGTGTAATACACTATCGTTTTCTTTGGCTATTCCTTCGTAAAAAATAACATCTTCTAAGTTTTCGCGCTTACGTTTAATAATTCTGTAAGGCTTAGAATTAAGCTTAAGATTTGTTAATGTGCTATCATAATAATGACCAGCAATGGCATATACCGAAGCATCAAAATTCATATCACCAAGAGTTTCATAGGTTTTAGCCTTTAAAAGTTGGTCTTTAGAATTTGCAATTAACGACTTGTTATAATAGTCTGTGGCCAAAGAATCGGAACCATTATTAAGATGATATGTTCCTATTTGATTGTATATTTTATCTAAATAAGGTCTGTTTTCTCGATTTTCTTCAAGTTTAGCTAACAGTTCTGTGACTTCTAATTTATCGCCGTTCTCATAATCAAAATTCTTAATTTTTTCTATGTGGGCAGAAATCATATAAATTCTTGGAGTTTTACGATTAAGTTCTATAACCTTATCAAAAGCTATGTTAGCACTATCTTTATAACCCAATGTATTGTATAATTGCCCTTGTATAAATCTAAAACGTCCACGTTCATCATTATTTTTTGTAACGTTGGAAGCAATCTCTAATTTAGAAATAGCACTATCTATTAATTTATTATTTAAATACGCTTGTGCCAATATAGAAGTGGCGTCTGCTAAATCTTGATTCTTAATTTGACCTTTTTCTTGTTTTAATAAACGTTCTAAGTTTTTTATAGCTAAATCATTGTTATCTAAACGGATATTAGCCTTTTCTCTCCAAACTTTGGCTTGGTTTATTTTATCGCTGGCAGGGTATTTATAAAGAATGTAATTAAAAGCTTCTAGAGCAGGAATAAAGCGCTGATCAAAATATCTTGATTTACCTAAAAGCAAGTAGGCTTCATCAATTTGAGGGTTTTTTTCTTTACCCTCTATATTCATACTATGCTTTTGTATCGCTTTTGCTGCTTTTTCTTCGGCTAATGTAAAATTTTCGTTTCTAGATTCTCCTGGATATATTATTTCGTCAGAAATTTGCATGCGCTCTATGGGCAAGACATCCCAATAGTTATCAAAATAAGCATCGTTAAGATTAGTTTTGCCTCGCTCTAAAGCATTATAGCCATTAAAAAGGGTGTTAAATTCTGTAGTTACGGCATGAAAATTTCTGCTTATAAACTTATCTTTTTTTCTTGAACAACTTTGTGCCAAAAAAGCGCAGATTATAAAGACTAATATCGGTTTTAAAATTGTTTTCAATGCTGGTATTTTTAGTATAAATAATAACTATAATCTCTTGTAATTATTATATATAGTGGTAAAAATAAGCATCTTTTTGAATTAACCCATAAAATGTAGAAACAAAATGGTCTTGTTAAGGCACTAAACCATGATGATGTTTAAGATATTTTATTGATATATGATAGTAGCTAGCGTAAAACTGATTACGATTTAAATTTATAAAACCACATCTGTTCCAGAAAAATGAGCCTCTAATTCTTTTAAAGTAGCATGGCTTGTTGCTAAATCTTTTACTATTTCTCCTTTTTCTAAAACCACAATGCGCTCGCAAACATCTGTAACGTGTAACAAATCGTGGCTAGATACTAGCACTGTAATGCCTTGTTTTTGGGCTAAATCTTTAATAATATCTTTTAAGCGAATTTGAGTTGTTGGATCTAGATTAGCAAAAGGTTCATCTAAAATAATAACTTCTGGATTTCCAATAAGAGCCGCAACAATGCCTGCTTTCTTTTGGTTTCCTTTACTTAAATCTCTTAAATATTTTTTTTGTCCTAGTATTTCATCATGAAAAAAATCTTTAAACTGAGCTATAAGCGTATCCACATCGGCTTTATTTTGACCTCTTAATTCACCTATAAAGTAAAAATACTCTTCGGCAGTTAGGTAGCCAATTAAAAAACTTTCATCAATAAAGGCCGATGTAAAAGGTTTCCAATCTTCACTTTTGTTAACCTGAATGTTATGATTTATAATATGTCCAGTAGTTGGCTGTATTAAGTCTAAAAGCAAACTAAAATACGTAGTTTTACCTGCACCATTGTTGCCTACCAAACCAAAACTTTGCCCTTTTGGGATGTTTAAGGAATCAATATTTAAAACTTGATTATTGCCGTATGTTTTAGATAAATTTGAAGTTGTTATCATAGAATTTTAATTATTTTGATTGAAAGCATCAATCATTTTGTATTTAGATTCCAAATATTTTGCTGTTATCATTTTCATTAATTTTTGATGAAAAACTATACCGATAACCCCAAGTATAGCTAATATTAAACACGCTATTTCAAAACCTATAAAAAAATAAAGTACTGCAAAAATACCCATGGGTAAAATTAAAAGAGGAATACCAATAAGCCATTGTACCGCACCAGTACCTTGATAATTAAATGCTGCTTTTTGATTTAAATCAATCTTTTTTCGGTTAAAAGCGCCACCAAGTAAAATAACATGTGTATTAATACCCACATTATAAATGGCTGCAGCAAAATGTGCCAACAAAATTTTCCAACCAAAAAACACATATGGAATACCCAACACAAATAAAATAAGGATGCTTAAGGCCATTAATGTAAATTTCGATTTTAAATAATCTTCATATTTAATATTCTGACTCATTAAGAGTTTATAATAACTACTGTCCCAAGCGGGTATAAATTGCCCAAAATTGATTAAAAATATACCTGTAGAAAAAACACCTATAAAGACATAAAACCATGGCATAGCAAGATATGTAGGCTGAGTGTAAAAAAACAACCCGTACAACAATCCTATAGCCAACATCCATATCGATGTTTTGGTGCGTTTATTACGCCAAATAAGTTTTAAATCTAATTGCATAAATGGGGCAATGTTACCAAAATTTCTGGTCCATTCTAAATTAGAAGTACTTACCTCTTTAATATCTTTTTTTAAACCACTATCTAAAAACAATTTTTGCCTCAATAATTTAAAATTCACAAAATATACACCTACTAAAACAAGTATTGGAATACTTATTAAAACTGGTGTTTCTGATATAGCATTTAAACCATTACCAAGCATTTTATTAAGTGGTAATATATTAAAATAATTAAGCCCAAATAAACTTGAAACAACCAATATAACTGGTAAAAAAGACAATTCGCTTTCGGCTGAAAAACTTTCTATAATAAAGTTTAAAAAATTTAAAATGAGAACTATTATAATTAAAGCAAGCATCCAAACTATAACAGAAATTATAGGATAACCCTCAATAATTAGAGTAACACCAAAAGGCACAATAACAAACAAGGGTAAAAAATTAAAAAAAGAAAGTGCCGACTTACCTAATACATAATTTACAATTTTGTTTCTGCTTATAGGTAATACTAACAATGGTTTTACAATCATTACTGGTAACTTTTGAAGAAAAAAACGAAATACTAAATCGCCCAATACCCAAAAGAATAAAAAACTATTAAAAACCAATTGCGGATTTTGATTTGGAAAAAACTTTTTTAACATGGGATACATACCCAAACCCGCGCCAAAAAAAGTAACCATTAGCCACAAGGCCATAAACCCCATAAAGAGTTTTATACCTAAACTTTTCCCGAAACTGGCTGACCTAAAAAAAGACTTCCATTCTAGACTCAAAAACCGCTTTATCATGATTATTTATATTTTTGAGCAACAGTTTGCACTTCCATGCCCCAAGATTGACCAAGCATCATGGCTTTTTGGGTAAGTCCTAATTGTTTTTCGGCTAACTTTTTACCTAAATCTGTATTATAGAATTTTACAAGTTCTTTAACTTCATCTTGTGTAAATTCGGTCATATATAAATCTGCCATTTTATCATACAAGCCTACCAAAGTTCCATTAGCTTCTTTTCTATAATCTGCTTTTTTTTCTTCTGGTACCAAACCACCTATTTGGTCTATAGCATTCTCAAAAGCTGCTCCTGCTCCTGTTAAATGTAAAAACTCGACCGTTTCTTTTTTAAATTCTGAGTTGTCTTGGGCTGTTGCTTGTATTGAAACAGCGAAAATAAATAAACAAGCAAATAATAGATTTTTCATTTTTTAAAAATTTAATATGTATTGATTAATGCATTTTTGATATAAGTATACCTTTTATAAGAAGTGTTACACTTTTTGTAGAAAATTATATTCTGGGTTTTGTTTTGATATCTTTTCTTTTAATCTAAACTAAGTTCAAATACACTAAAATCCTCTCATTGTTTTAGTGTAATATTTTGATTTTGTTAACTTATTTTCAATCTCTTTTATGCCTTGCTAAGCTAGTTTACAATATTTCAAATATACATAAAGCTCTTACGCATAATATTCTTACGTATTATTTTTTTATGATTTTATGCGCATTATGTTAAGGCTTCACTATTTTTGTGAAAATTTTACGTATGTCTGCATTTCATAAACTCACTATAAAAGATATAAAAAGAGAAACCGATAAAGCGATAAGCATTGCTTTTGAAATTCCTGAAAACATTAAAAACAACTTTGCTTTTAAAGCCGGGCAATATATTACATTAAAGACCGAAATTAATGGTAATGAAATCCGCAGAGATTACTCTTTATGCGTTTCGCCTAAAAGTGGAGAATTAAAGGTTGCTGTTAAAGAGGTTAAAGATGGTACATTTTCTGCCTATGCCAATACTATTCTTAAGGCTGGTGACACACTAGATGTTGCGCCTCCTAAAGGGCGTTTTCTTTTTGAGCCTAACGATTCTATAACTAAAAACATTGCTTTATTTGCTGCTGGAAGCGGAATAACACCTGTTTTAAGTATTATTAAATGTGCTCTGGAAGAAGAAATACACAGTAAAGTTATTTTGGTATATGGCAATAAAACGACCAAAGATACCATGTTTTTAAATGAGCTTTTAGATTTGCAACATCAATATAAAGACCGTTTTTCTATTCAATTTGTATTTAGTCAACAAGACGAAGATAATGCCATCTTTGGAAGAATAGAAAAAAGTACAGTTAATTATGTGATTAAAAACCAACACAAAGATATTGTGGTAGATGCTTTTTACCTTTGTGGACCTGAAGCTATGATTCATACTGTTAAAGATGTTTTAACAGAACATAACATTGATGAAAATCGTATTCATTTTGAGTTATTTAAAGCCGCTAAATCTGCTGATATTACAACTGAAAACAACGTTGTAGATGGAAAAACTAATATTACTGTTATTGTTGATGATGAGACTACAACTTTTGAGATGTCTCAAAAACAAACCATCCTAGAAGCGGCTCTAGACAAAGATTTAGACGCTCCATATTCTTGCCAAGGTGGTATTTGTAGCAGTTGTTTAGCACGCGTAAAAGAAGGTGAAGCTATTATGAGGCAAAACAATATTTTAACCGAAAGCGAAGTTGCCGAAGGGTTAATTCTTACTTGTCAAGCACATCCAACATCGGCTCATGTTATTGTAGATTTTGATGATGTTTAAATCTAGACTATTTTAGGACATTAAGCTTTTAAATAATAGACTTAATTTTTTCAATAATAATTTCTGGAGCAATACTACCAGCAGCATTTTCATAGCCTTCTGGAAATTTATTGCCATAAATTGATGTTGGTATTTTTGGAAATTGATTTCTATCGGGTAATAGTATATAATCTTGCGGTTGATTATATGGTGCAAATCCGGCATATGGATGCGTAACCCCCCAAATACTAATCACTTTTACTCCCAGCATGGCAGCGATATGGGCATTTCCAGAATCCATAGAAAGCATGACATCTAAATTTGAAATAACATCTAATTCGTCATCCAAAGTCAGTTTTCCTGCGGTATTAATAACATTATCGAAATCTTTTTCAAAACCATTTAAAATATTAATCTCTTTAATACCGCCTCCAAATAAAATAATTTGGTGTGTTTTTGAAAGCGTTTCAATAACCTTTCGCATTTGATTTATAGGATACATTTTACCTTTATGCGCAGCAAAAGGCGCTATGCCTAATCTTTTTTTATCGTCTTGACCAATGAGTGTTTTTACTTTTTTATTTAGAATTGCTCTTTCAGGAAATGTTGGATTAGACAAATCTAACGGATATCCCAAAGTTTTAAAAACATCAGCATAGCGTTGGTGTGTTGTTTTTAATTGTTCAAATAGTTTACCTGTGGTTAAAAGGCGTTTTTCTTTTCTGCCTTTATCAATAGAACTAAATCGTTTACAACGAATAAACGTTTTTAAAATCTTACTTCTTAAAACATTGTGTAAATCGGCAATTGCATAAAAAGCATTGTCTTTATTTAATTCGCGTGCAAGTTTATAAAGTCCAAAAACACCTTTATGTTTTCCTTTAACATCGGCATGAAAAACATCTACACGCTTTATATCTCTAAAAAAAGGAACAAAAAAACCACGGGTTAAAACCGTTATTTTTAATTCAGGGTATTGTTGCGTAACCGCTCTTAAAACAGAAACCGTCATGGCCACATCTCCCATAGCTGAAAGACGAATAACAAGTATATGTTTGGATGTTTTTGGCATCATGAACTAGAGTAACATGAGGTCTTCACTTCGTTCTTAATGACACAACGTATCATTATTTCTGACCTCTAAGCACAGGATTTAGCTCATCATCATTATACATCTTCATTTGCTTATATACTTTCATATACTTATCGCCATTTTTAATATCCGCCAAAAGTGTATCGATTGCTGTAGATAAATCTACACGCTGTTCTAGTAAAATATCTAATTTTGTTTGGCAAGCAGCTTTATGAGCATCCGAAGCATCTGTTCGGGTGGCTTCCTCATTCATATGGTAAACTTTCAAAGCTAAAATAGATAACCTATCTACGCCCCATGCAGGACTTTCTGTATTAATAGTTGCATTATTTTTAGCAGAAACATCTTTATATTGTTCTAAAAAATAGCTATCAATATATTCTACCATGTCTGTTCTATCTTGGTTAGAAGCATCAATCTGGCGTTTTAAAGTTAACGCCGCTACAGGGTCTATTTGTGGATCTCTAATAATATCCTCATAATGCCATTGTACAGTATCTATCCAACATTTTCTGTACAATAAATGTTCTATCAAATCGCTTTTTGTGTATGGGTTTTCAAAAGGCTGATCTACAGTATTTACAATATGATATTTTTCAATAACATCTTGAAATATTTTATTGGCTATGGTAGTAAACATATTCTGTTAAATTTAAAACGGTAAATATACTTCATATTAATTAACTTTACTATTGAAAACATATAACAGCCCATGCAAATTCACAATATATCTAAACAAAATTCTGTATTAAACACCTTTATATCAGAAATTAGAGACCATAAAATCCAAAAAGATTCTATGCGGTTTCGTAGAAATATTGAGCGCATAGGCGAAATTCTTGGCTATGAAATGAGTAAGATTTTAAGCTATAAATCTTCGGTTATTGAAACACCTTTAGGAAACTGTAAAATAGATTTACTGGCTAATGATATTGTTTTGTGCTCCATTCTACGAGCAGGTTTACCGCTACATAATGGATTGCTTAATTATTTTGATGCTTCAGAAAATGCTTTTATTTCGGCTTACAGGCATCACAAGACATCGTCTGAAGATTTTGAGATTATTGTTGAATATTTAGCTTGCCCTACATTAGAAAACAAAACGCTTATACTAGCCGATCCAATGTTAGCAACTGGACAATCTATGGTTGCCACCTTTGAAGCATTAAAACCCTTTGGGAAGCCAAAAGATATTCATCTAATTAGCATAATAGGCTCGCAATATGGTATTGACTTTATTGAAAAACATTTTAATAACGATGTCCATATATGGATAGCTGCTATTGATAATAATATTAATGAAAAAGGATATATTATACCTGGTCTTGGAGATGCTGGCGATTTAGCCTTTGGCAATAAACTACAACAATAAAAGTATAAAAGGCGTAATTAAAAGTACCGAAACAAATACCTCTTTAAACCATTTTTCCTGAATAATCTCAATATAATTAGCTATAATTATAGCTAATGGTGCAAATAAAAACAAGAATTCACTTCCGCTTTTTTCTGGCACCAAAAGCACCATAAAAAACCCAATAACAGCAGCTATAATTATAATTTTAAATGCTACACGAAATGACTTTTTCTTCTTTTTTATATTTTTTAAATAGAAGAAAGAAGACCATATACCAAATGATATTAAAAGCGTTATTCCTATAATGTACGAAGCCGAATTGTAATGACTATAATCGTAACTAACCTTGGGAGGCATGTTAAATATTATAAAAAAATTGTCATGTAAGACAACCGAAACTACAGACATGATTATAAAAACCACTAAAACACCTAAAAATGGGACAATCCAATGTCTTAAATTATTATCGGAGTACAGAAATAGAGACAGCACAATTAAAACAAAAAAAAGGATAGCCCAAAAATAAAATAATGATGCAATAGCTATCCAAAAAGCAGCATCAAAAAGTTTCTTTTTGATATCCTTTGGGGTACGCAAACTCATTAACCTTCTTAAAGTCAGTAATATAAAAAAATTAGATACTATTATGTTAGCGTTTTTTGTGGTTTGTGTGATAAAAAGCAAAAACAAACTAAATAACAAAATTTCGTAATTACTTTTTAGAGTTAAACTATTTTTAGTTACTATAAAATTAAGGAGTAAAATAGATGTATAAATGACTAAAATTAATACAACTTGCTTTATAACATATTGTAATGTAACAGCGTGACCAAACGCTTGCCACCTAGAGATTACAAAAGCTAAAAGCGTTATAAAAAACACAACCAAAAAATTTATTGGCTTAGATTTATTAAAAATACTTGTTATCATTAACTGTTTTTGTATTTTTGCTATGTAAATATACTAACTATAAGCACAGTTAGGAAATAATACCATATTACATGAAAGATTTATTATACGCCATACAAGATTTATTTGTTAATGTTCTTTTTGCTCCATTGGATGCCATACGCGAACTAGAACTTGAGAATTGGTTTGCAGCCAATACCATGTCATGGATTTTTATTATTATTGGCTTTGTAGCTATGGTATATTGGATGTTACAGCTAAAAAAATATAGTGCTAATAACGAAGAAGACAAAAGTATTTCTTCGCATTCTTTTTTGTAACAATTACAAATCGAAACCAATATCTTTACGATAATTCATCTTATCAAAATGTAGTTTTTCTATATTCTGATAAGATTTTTTTATGGCCTCTTGATACGTTTTTCCATATGAGGTTATAGCCATAACACGCCCACCAGAAGTTACTATTTTATTATTTATTAACTGTGCACCAGCATGAAATGGAATAGAATCCTTAATGGCATGAACTCCTGTAATTTCTTTTCCTTTTTCGTAAGCCTCGGGATAGCCACCAGAAACTAACATTATAGTTGTTGCAGCACGCTCATCAATTTCGATATTAATTTTATCTAAATGACCATGAGCCATAGCTTGTAGAATTTCTACAAAATCGTTTTTAAGTCTTGGTAAAACAACCTCGGTTTCGGGATCACCCATTCGTACATTATATTCAATCACCTTGGGGTCATCTCCAACTTTAATAAGACCTATAAATACAAAGCCAACATAAGGTAGGTTGTCTTTTTTAAACCCATTAATGGTAGGTTTGACTATTCGCTCTTCAATTTTATTTAAAAACTCGTCTGTTGCAAACGGAACTGGAGAAATGGCGCCCATGCCTCCAGTATTTAAACCTGTATCACCTTCGCCTATACGTTTATAATCTTTTGCAGTTGGTAATATTTTATAATGTTCACCATCAGTTAATACAAAACAACTTAATTCTATACCGTCTAAAAACTCTTCAATAACCACTTTTGTACTTGCTTGTCCAAATTTGGCATCAACTAACATTGATTTTAATTCAGCTTTAGCTTCCTCTAAATCATTTAATATAACCACGCCTTTTCCTGCGGCTAAACCATCTGCTTTTAAAACATAGGGTGCTTTTAATGTTTCTAAAAAGGCATAGCCTTTTTCAACTGTTTCTTTCGTGAAACTCTCGTAAGCTGCCGTTGGTATATTATGACGATACAAAAACTCTTTAGCAAATTCTTTACTTCCTTCTAATTCGGCAGCTACTTTTTGCGGACCAATAACAGCCACGTGTTTTATAGCAGCATCATTTAAAAAATAATCATGAATACCATTAACCAGTGGATCTTCTGGCCCAACAACAACCATATCTATACTTTTATCTACAACTAATTCTTTTATGGCTTTAAAGTCATTAACCCCAATATTTACGTTGGTTGCAACTTGAGCAGTTCCAGAATTTCCTGGAGCTACGAATAGTTGATTGCATTTTGTACTTTGGGCTATTTTCCAAGCAAAGGTATGTTCTCTACCGCCAGAACCTAGTATTAAGATATTCATAGTATATATTGTTTGGGCAAAAATAAAACTAATGCCATCAATTCACGAATATTTTTTATTTACTTTACAAAAATTATATCTCACATCGTGAAATTATTTGATCTTTCATTACAGCTTAAAGGTTTTCCTATTAAAAAAGCAATACGGGAATTAAAAGCTATTCAGAATAAAAATGAAAGTGAATTTAACACATATCTTGAAACTTCAAAGCAAAACATTGTTACTTATCACCTAAAACATAATCCTTTTTATAAAAAATTTGCAAAACATATAGACCCTACAGATTGGAATTCTATTCCTGTAATGAATAAAGCCCATTTACAACAGCCTTTAAATTCACTTTTATCTAAAGGATTTACTAAAAGTAATGTTTATATAGATAAAACATCGGGGGCATCGGGGCAACCATTTATTTTTTCGAAAGATAAATTTTGCCATGCATTAACTTGGTCTGTTATCCAAAATAGATTTGGTTGGCATGGCATAGATTTTAACACCTCCAAGCAAGCTCGTTTTTATGGAATCCCTTTAGATAAAAAAGGGTATTATTCGCAAAAACTTAAAGATTTTGTCGGCAACAGAATTAGGTTTAATGTATTTGATTTAAGTGACAAAGCTCTTGAAACTTGGTTAGAGGCTTTTAAAAATAATGCTTTTGATTATTTAAATGGCTACACAAGCGCTATCCTTCAATTTGCTAAATTTCTTGAGAATAAAAACATTACACTTAAAACGGTTTGCCCTACTTTAAAAGTGTGTATAGTAACTTCTGAAATGCTCTTTAATGAAGACAAACAATTAATAGAAAACCAATTTGGTGTGCCTGTAGTTAATGAGTATGGCGCATCTGAGTTAGATTTAATTGCTTTTGAAAATACTAAAAACAAATGGGTTGTAAATAGTGAAACACTATTTGTTGAGATTTTAGATGATGACGATAATCCTCTACCCTACGGCCAGGAAGGCCGTTTAATTATAAGTTCTCTATATAATAAATCGCAACCTTTTATACGATATGATATTGGCGATATTGGTATGCTATCTAAAATGAGTACTTCTAAAAAGCCCATTCTAAAAAACCTTACAGGAAGAACAAATGATGTGGTAATTTTACCAAGTGGAAAAAAAGTATCAGGCTTGTCTTTTTACTATATAACCAAAAGTATTATTGAAGCCGATGGAAACGTTAAAGAGTTTGTAGTACAACAACTAGAATTAAACATATTCAAGATTTTATATGTGAGTGATGAAAACCTTCCAGAAGAAAAAATTAAGAAGATTAAGACCGAAATAGAAACCTATCTTGAAAAAGGCCTTGATGTTTATTTTGAAAAACAAGATAAATTAATACGTTCGAAAAGTGGTAAATTGAAACAATTTTCGTCCTACTTAAATCAAAAAACATGAATATTACCATAGTTGCCGGAGCAAGACCAAATTTTATGAAAATTGCTCCTATTATTGAGTCCATTAAAAAAAACAAAAAAGAAGGTTTTGATATTAATTACAGACTCATCCACACAGGGCAACATTACGATAAAAACTTAAGCGGGACTTTTTTCGAAGAATTAAATATCCCTTTGCCAGATGGTAACTTAGAAGTAAAAAGCGGTTCGCAAGCAGAGCAAACTGCTGCTATTATGATAGGTTTTGAAAAAGAATTAACGCAAAATCCTACAGATTTAGTTGTAGTTGTTGGCGATGTAACCTCTACTATGGCTTGTACTATTGTTGCTAAAAAAGCACACATAAAAGTGGCGCATATTGAAGCTGGTATACGGTCTGGTGATTTAAAAATGCCTGAAGAAATTAATAGAATTGTTACAGATAGTTTAACTGATTATTTTTTTACGACAACGCTTTATGCAAATAAAAATCTATTAGACATAGGTGTTTCTAAATCTAATATCTTTTTTGTTGGCAATGTTATGATTGATACATTAATTAAAAATGAAGATAAACTCGTAAAACCTCAATTATGGAATCGGCTAAATTTATCAAATAAAAAGTATTTGGTAATGACTCTTCACAGACCTAGTAATGTTGATGAAGAAGCGCAACTAAAGGCATTAATAAATCAAATTGTTACATTAAGTAAAGATTATCTCATTATTTTTCCTGTTCACCCCAGAACTCAAAAACTTTTAAATAGATTACAATTAAATTTTAAAAACCTTCATTATGTAAATCCTTTGGGGTATTTGGAGTTTAATTATTTAGTAAAACATGCTTTGGGTGTTATAACAGATTCTGGAGGCATCACAGAAGAAACTACAGTTATGAATGTACCTTGCATAACTTTAAGAGATAGTACCGAACGGCCTGAAACCTGCGATCTGGGAACAAATATTTTAGTTGGAAATAACCCTGAAAAAATTAATCAAGCTTTTAAAATTTTACACTCAGGAACTTGGAAACAAACCACCATACCAGAACTATGGGATGGTAATAGTGCAGACAGGATTATACACCACATTAAACACTTATACACCTTGTAATGAAGGATATTCTCATAATAACAAGCTATTATCCTCCCGAAATTGGAGCTGCCTCTAATAGAATTTTTCATTTAGCTAAAGGTTTACAAAAACACAAATTTAATGTTTCGGTAATCACGCCTCTACCAAATTATCCTAAAGGAGAGATTTTTAATGAATATAAAGGTTTATTTAAACACACTTTAAAAGAAAATGATATAACGATTAATCGTTTATGGATTTATGCTAGCAATTCTAAAAACAAACTTTTACGTTTAATAGCAATGCTTTCTTATAGCTTCAGTTTAATCTGGTTTTTTATATGGAATAAAACACCAAATACGGTTATCGTTCAATCTCCCCCATTACTCGTTGCTTTTACATCTATGTTTTTTTTACGCTCCAAAAATAGGAAGTTGATTTTAAATGTAAGTGATTTATGGCCTATTGCTGGTTTAGAATTGGGTGCCATAAAAAAGAATTTTAGTTATAAAGTTTTAGAAAAAATTGAACGTTTTAATTATAAGCATGGTCATTTAGTTTTAGGTCAAAGTGAAGAAATCTTAAGTCATGTTACTTCAATGTTTCCAAAAAAAGAAACATTTTTATACCGTAATTATCCCGATTTTAAGATTCTCGAAAATTCTCAAAAGACGACTTCTACAAAAAAAATAAAACTTGTTTATGCAGGATTATTAGGGGTTGCTCAAGGTATCTTTAAGCTTTGTCAGAAATTGGACTATACGCATGTAGAGTTTCATATTTATGGTTCGGGAGCAGAACAAAACAAAATCACAGAACTTATTACTGTACAACCTAATCTTGATATTAAATATCATGGAGAAATTTCTAGAAAAGAACTTCATAATGTACTTTTAAGATATGATGTCACTATCATACCATTGCTAAATAGAATTTATGGATCAGTACCCTCAAAAATATTTGAATATGCTAGATTAGGATTACCTATGATTTATTTTGGCGGTGGCGAAGGTGAGAAAATTATTGAACAACATCATTTAGGCTGGATAGCTAAAGCTGGAGATTATAATAATTTAAATGCTATTATTGCTAAAATAGATTTATCGGAAATTCATAAATACTCAAGAGATAAAATTATACAAACAGCTATTCTAAATTTTGATTTTAATTCGCAACTAACATTACTTATAGATAAACTTTAATATGCTTTTTCATCACCTTTCAAAATATTAATTAAGGTTTGAAAAATTATTTTAATATCTAAAAATAAAGACCAATTTTCAATATAAAAAATATCGAATTTTACTCTGTTTATAATATCTGTATCAATTTCTATTTCTCCTCTATACCCTTTTATTTGTGCTAAACCTGTAATACCTGGCTTTACGTGATGTCTAAAAATAAAGTTATACTTGTCTATCTTTTTAGAATATTCGTCTGTATAAGACAGCATATGAGGTCTTGGGCCTACAACACTCATTTCTCCTTTTAGTACGTTAAGAAATTGAGGGAGCTCATCAATACTGGTTTTTCTTAAAAAGCGTCCAACTTTTGTAACTCTATTGTCATTTTGCTTAACATAAGTCCCCTTTATTTCTTGGGTAGTACGTAACGATCTATACTTATAACAGTAAAACTCTTTATAATTAATACCATTTCGCTTGTGCTTATAAAAAAGCGGCCCTCTAGACTCTATTTTTATAATTATAAATAATAAAATAGATAGCCAAGAAAGTATAAAAACTATTATGAATATAGAAAATATAACATCAAATAATCGCTTTAAAAATTTATTTAATTCATTATTTAAAGTAACTTCTTGAATTGACAATACGGGGAGATAACTATAATAGTCTGTTTGCAAACGTTTTGTAAAAAGCTTAGATGTATTTGGAACAAACTTAATATTGCAATGGTTTATATTGGAGTACTTAACATATTCGTTAACTTGTTTTTCGGATAGCTCATCAATAGCACAATAAATTTCATCAATACTATGATTTTTATCTAAAAAAACGAAACTATCTTTAATAGTGCCTGTAATACCTTTTATATTTTTATCACTAAAAACAGCATTGATTTTATATCCTAATTCTTTTTTCTCAGTAAAGATTCTTTTAAGCTCGTTAACACTACTTCCACTACCTGCTATAACAATATTTCTAAGGTTTCCTTTAAGATAAAAACGAATAGTTTTTAAGGCATAATAACTTAAAATTTTTATTAATCCAACAGCCAAAAATGAATATAATAAATAAGTGAAAATGATTAAAGCTGAAATATTTATACTTCTAAACACACCCGAAAAAGCGAAAGTAATTAATGTATAAGATAAAAACTGTTTGACTAAAAGGGATACTATATTTACTATTGATGAATATCTATATACTTTATAAAAATTTAAGGCATATGTAGAAATAAGCCAAAAAAACGAAGAATAAACAACATAAAGAACATGCTTATTATTAAGAAACTCTAATGAGAATAAATATAAATCTTCATCATTAAAATTTAATAAAAAATAAGCAAGGATATTAATGACAGATATATCATATATAATTAACAAAGGTCTTAACAACCAAGAGTATCTGCCTCTTACAAACTCCATGGGCTATTTATTAATATAGCCCGTAAAATCTTTATGTTCACTTTTATAAAGCTCATCTTCTGTTAAGCTTTTAAAATAATCGAAAGTAATTTTCATACCCTCTGCTCTATCTACTTTTGGTTCCCAACCTAGTAATTTTTTAGCTAACGATATATCTGGTTGCCTTTGCATAGGGTCGTTTACAGGTAAATCTTTATAAATTACTTTTTGGGTTGTCCCTGTTAATTTTATAATTTCTTCTGCAAAATCAGAAATGGTAATTTCGTGCGGGTTGCCTATATTTACGGGCTTAGCGTAATCGCTTAACAATAACTTGTATATACCTTCTACTTGATCATCTACATAACAAAATGAGCGTGTTTGTGAGCCATCTCCAAAAACCGTTAAATCTTCACCTCTAAGCGCCTGCCCCATAAATGCTGGAATAACACGACCATCATTAAGTCGCATTCTTGGTCCGTATGTATTAAAAATACGAACAATACGTGTTTCTACACCATGAAAGGTGTGATAGGCCATGGTTATAGATTCTTGGAAGCGTTTTGCCTCATCATAAACGCCACGAGGCCCTATAGTATTTACATTACCATAATAATCCTCAGTTTGCGGATGCACTAATGGATCTCCATAAATTTCTGAAGTTGAAGCAATAAGAATTCTTGCTTCTTTTGCTTTTGCCAAACCTAATAAATTATGCGTTCCTAAAGAACCTACTTTAAGTGTTTGGATTGGAATTTTTAAATAATCAATCGGGCTAGCTGGTGATGCAAAGTGTAGAATATAATCTAAATCATCTTTAAAATCAATATACTCAGTAACATCATGATTTATAAACTGGAAATTAGGATTGTCTAACAAATGACTTATGTTTTTTTTATCCCCAGTAATAAAGTTATCCATGCCTGTAACATGATAACCTTCTTTAATAAATCGATCACATAAGTGTGACCCTAAAAATCCTGCTGCTCCTGTGATTAGTATTTTTTTCATATTAATACTTTATAAACTTTTTTCTATTATTATTTAAAAGAGAATTAAACATCTAATTTTTCATAAAAGGAATTAAGGCTTTTATATTCTGGAACTAAATTTTTTATTTTCTTCACAATTTTAGTCGATTGAAAATCTTCAGCTGCTTTTATGATATCATCAACTTCCTTTTTTACGTAATCGTAATTATCATTATTTTCCTTAACTATCATAATTTTTTCATGATATGTTGCTAAGGTAATAGATTTATCATTTAATAATTCTTCATATAGTTTTTCTCCAGGTCTTAAGCCAATGGCCTTAATTTTAATATCTTTTTCTGGAACAAAGCCTGCTAATCTAATCATTTTTCGAGCTAAATCGATAATTTTTACAGCTTTACCCATATCAAAAATAAAAATCTCACCTCCTGAACCCATAGAACTTGCTTCCATTACTAATTGACAAGCCTCAGGAATAGTCATGAAATATCTAATAATATCAGGATGTGTTATAGTAACTGGGCCACCTTGTTCTATTTGTTTTTTAAATAACGGTACTACAGAACCATTTGAGCCTAAAACATTACCAAATCTAGTTGTAATATATTTTGTACGTGATGTTGTTTGATTAAGTGAATTGTAAAATGATTGTACATACATCTCTGCCACACGCTTTGAAGCTCCCATTACATTACTTGGGTTAACAGCTTTATCTGTAGAAATCATAATAAAACGTTCTGCATTGTATTGAGCTGCTAAATCTGTTAGGATTTTGGTTCCCATAATATTTACTGAAACGGCTTCCGATGGGTTTTTTTCCATCATAGGTACATGCTTGTAGGCAGCACAATGATAAATGATGTCTGGAGTATATGTATTGAATATATGATTCAGGCTTTCTTTATTTCTTATATCACATATAATTGGAGTGAAGTCCAGTTTACTATATTCCTTTTCAATTTTAAGCGTCAGGCTATGCAATGGTGTTTCTGCTTGGTCTATAACAACTAGTTTTTTGGGGTTATATTTACCTAATTGATGTACAATTTCTGACCCAATCGATCCTGCACCACCTGTTACAAAAATTGTTTTATTTTCTATTAATCCTAGAATCTTGTTATTACTTATTTCTATAGGTTTTCTTTCTAATAAGTCTTCAATCTGGATGTTTTGTATACTTTTATTAACACCTTCGTTTAAATCAAATTCTGATATTGATGGCGCTCTGTATATTTTCAAATTATGCTCTATACAATCTTCAACATATTTAACATTTAAGTCATTTTTTAAATCATTCTCTAAAACAATTAAACCTGCACCATTATATGCTCTGATTAATACATGCGCTTTTTTTTTGAGCACTAATACAGGTAGTCCAAATATACGCTTATTACTAATTTTGGTGTCTCTAGCTAGAAAGCCAATTATTTTAAATTTTTTTGGGAATTCATTTTCAATAGCGACAGCAAGTGATATAGAATTTTGAGATACTCCTAATATAAAAACCTTTTCATATCCAGTTTGATTTTTAGCAAGAAACATGGCATAAACTTGTTTCACTAAGGCTCTAAATAAAAACAAACTAACAAATAAAGCCAGAGAAAATACTATTAGAAATATAGATTCATAAATCTGAGTCTCATTAATTTTTAAACTTAAAAAATTTATTATAGAAAGTAATACTGCAGAAAAAAAAGAAGCAAAAAACAATTTTACAGCATCAATATAACTTGAATGCCTTATCAAGCCAACATACGTTTTAAGACTAGTAAAACTTAATGCGACAACAACTAACGCTATGATAAAACCATGTAAAAATTGTTTGTTTAAAAAGGCGAACGAAAAATCATTAGTAACAAGTCCTATTAAAAGCAAAACAATAGCAGCTATTTGTATATCAAACCAAAAAACTAACCACCTAGGAACATAACCAATATTTTCAAAACTAAAATTAAACGGTGTCTGTTTTAAAACTAATCTGAATGTTTCCCGTATTTTTCCTAAACTGATTTTTAGCATAAACGAATTTTATCTATTTCACAAATTTAATGATTTATATATTCTAAAATTGTTTTTCTTATTATTGCTTTTTCTCTATTACCTAAATTTGATCCTGATGGTAAACAAAGGCCTTGTTCAAAAAGATTTTCTGATATATTTCCTCCATAATATGAAGCCTTTTTAAAAACAGGCTGTAAATGCATGGGTTTCCATAAAGGCCTTGATTCAATATTATGTTTTAAAAGGTGTAATCTTAAATCTTCTCTTGAAAAACCTGTAACGGTTTTATCTATAACAATACAACTTAGCCAATGGTTTGAGAAATAATCTTGATTAAGCTCGTAGAATACTCTAACACCTTCAATATTTTTAAAAATATCTTTGTAAAACGTATTCATACTTCTTCTAAGTCCAATATGCTTATCAATAACTTCCATTTGACCTCTCCCAATGCCAGCAAGAACATTACTCATTCTATAATTATAACCGATTTCACTATGCTGATAATGCGGCGCAGCATCTCTAGCTTGGGTAGCTAGAAATATAGCTTTTTCTTTTAAAGCTTTTGATTTAGTTACTATAGCTCCACCTCCAGATGTTGTAATAATTTTGTTTCCGTTAAATGATAGTATTGCAAAATCGCCAAATGTACCACATCTTTGGTCTTTATACTTTGAGCCTAAAGCCTCAGCAGCATCTTCTATTAAAATGATTTCATGTTTTTTTGCAATTTTGGTAATCTCATCCATTTTAGCAGGCATACCATATAGATGAACTACAATAATCGCTTTTGGTTTTTTACCTTTAGATATTTGATCTTTTATGGCTTCTTTCAAAGCATTAGGGCACATATTCCAAGTTTGTTGCTCACTATCAATAAAAATAGGGGTAGCTCCTTGATAAACGATTGGATTTGCTGATGCAGAAAAAGTCATGCTTTGGCATAGAACGCCATCGTCATTTTGTACATCTGCAAGAATTAGTGCAAGATGTAAAGCTGATGTGCCTGAAGATAAGGATGCTACGAAAACATCTTCATCCAAATATTTCTCTAAATCAGTTTCAAAACTTACTACATTTGGTCCAAGTGGTGCTATCCAATTAGTATCAAAAGCTTCTTTAACATATTTTTCTTCATTTCCTCCCATATGTGGTGAGGATAACCATATTTTTGGTTTCATTTTTTAAAAATTATTTTTAAAGCTATTATTATAATTTAATATCTCTGATAAATGTATAATTATAAGTCATTTTATTAGAATAAATTATGGTATCATTATAAAACTTAGGTTTATCTTATGCTAATTAAGTTTCCTCTTAATTAAGATATTTTATAATAACTAGAATTTTCTACCAGATTTGACTTTTAAAACTTAAGCAAAATCATCTTTTCAACCTATCTAGATATTTTAAAAATATATTGCCTAGTACTAGTCAAACTTATATCTCTTTTAAGTATATTTAATAATTCATCTAACTTAAATTTTCTAAGATATAATCCAACCATATTTATAGTGTTTGTTTTAAACAAAATGTTTACTATTTATAAAAACAACTTACTATTTTTCTAAGCCATTTTTTATTTAAAAACTCATTTTCCTCAGTTATAAGTTTTTGCTATAATTATTAGCGGTATAAAAATCAAAGATAATAATGAGATATCAAATGCAATTTTCACCATTTTAAGCTCTATATTGTGGAAAAAAACTACTTTCTATATCATTATTGTTATCTTTCACTAACTGATTATAAATTTCTTGATTCGATATAAATTGCCATACTTTATAGTTGAGGTTTAAATCAGAAAAGCCTGATTTAAATCTGTAAAGTGAATCTTCATCACTACCACCAACCCCTCCTCCTAGATGAAGATGATTAAGATTTAATTTATTTCCTAAAAGTCTTGCCTCGTCTAAAATTAGTTTCATTGGTGTGTCTCTGGAGTATTCTGTTTTTGTGCCTGCTAAATGGTATTGCATCAATTTATTAGTAATTGTAAATATAGCACCAGCAGTTATTACATTATTTCTTTTAGCTATTAAAAGTTTAGATTCAAAAGAGTCATTTTGTAAGAAAGAATAAAAATAATCTCTAGAAAAATAATAGTTGTCAGAAGCGTTCACTCTTCTCATTGTATCCGTGTATATGTCAATAAACTCATCAATTTCAGTTTCATTTACAGCTTCTGTTACCACAAAATCGTTTTTTTTAAGTTTATTAATTTCATATTTATTAGACTTCCTATACTTTCTTCTTTGTTCATCAATAGGCAAATTTAAATCTATAACTATTGTTTTATTTAAATCTATTGTTTTACCAAGACCTTCTAGTATTTTGTAGTTTTCAAATACAGGATGTAACCTTGAAAAACAAGAGATAATCTTATTTTCTTTGAAAAAAGTTACCATATTATCTTGAAATTGCTTTAAAAGATCTTTAGATATGATTTTAAATGGTTCGCTCGTTATTGGTCCAGCATAACCGTATACAGATGTACAGTCTTTATAATTGGAATTTTGAATATCCCTTATTATAATTGGTAAAGCGATGAAACTTTTTTCTAAAGTTTGAACTAATAGTGTTGGCTCTCCTTCTTTTTCTAATAAATTATATGATAATGTATGATAAAAATCAAAATTAACACTATTATTGATAATTCTAGACCACTCTTGTGTATTGTTATGTTTAATTATATTGAAATTATTCATTCTCCAAAAAAAAGATTTAATTTGTTTACTATATATTTTACATCATTGATATCATACCTGTAATCTAGATGAAGAAAAAGTACTCTATTCTCAATTTCCACATCTCTTTTGCTACTTTGTTTAGGCCATAATATGGCAGGATATATATTGTTTTTTACTAAATAGGCTTTCAAGTCGTTTCTCTCTTTCTTTGAGCTAAGTTTAAATACTAATCCAGCTCCCTTTTTTTTATTATTATTTAAAACAATTTTTTTGTCAATTTTAAGACTAGTCAAAGCAACCTTAATATTTTTGTTTTTTGCTTTTAGAATCTTTGTAATATTTAAGTCTTTTAGTAAAGCATTGGATATTTTTGGAAGCCTTGAGTCTTTTAATTCACATTGTAAACTATCTTCACTAGCAATAAATAGTTCTCGATAGGTATTTTTATCTGAAGTCACACCCTCTAAATATCTTTTTTTTAAATACATAGCTGTTAATTTTTGAATAACAATAGTTAACGCTAAGTTATTTTTGTTACCTTTAGGAAGTTTTTGTTGCTTTCTTGTTGATATAAACCCACCTGTTGGTATAGGGATTTCTTTTCTTAGTGAACCAAATATAAAATCTGCTTTACTTTCCTTAATACTTCTAAGATTGTGGGTTAAATCATCAATTAGAACAACATTTTTAATGTTTGAAAAGCTATTTTTTACTACTCCAAAAAAATCAACATTTATTACTACGTTTCCACCCTCATCATTTATATTAATGTTAGTTTCAGAAAAATCTAAAAAAGGATTGAAATTATAAATTTTAATTTTAATTGATAACTCTTTAACATATTGTATAACCTCTTGGCAATAGTAACTAGGGAAATAAACTGTTTTCCATTTGTATTTTTTTATTCCTTCCCTCAACAATGAATAAAGTGCAGCTCTACCTGATAGAAAAAAAGAGGTGTTTTTTAAAAAAAGAGACGTTCCTTTTTTACTTTGCCACTCCGGTTCTAAGCATAAATGAAAATCTGAACCAAATTCTTTACTTATCATTATTCCAGTAATTATTTTCCTTAACTAAATCAAAATAATCGTCTCTGATAATACCAGCAACTATTTGATCCCACCATTGATTCTTTCTAAAATAATGATGCTTTTTAACACCTTCAATTCTCCAACCACACTTTTTAGTGTATATGTAGACTTCCCTTTTTTAGGACACCTTAAAATTCGACAAATAATTATTATTTAGCCCAGATTTGATGAAGAATTTA
>CANMQH010000022.1 GCA_947499935.1 uncultured Algibacter sp.
AGGATATGAAACAACTAAAAGATTGGTTACACAATTTTGTAAAACAAATGACATTTAAAAAAATTGCTTCTATTACAACTAATCATTATTACAAAGATGCTTTTTATACATCATTTAAAAATTAAATTTGTGTAATATAGCGTCAAAACTAGATTCTAGTAACTGTTCTTCCAATTCATTTAATTCTTCTATTGTTTGTTCTTTATTTACAAAAGACTTCTCAAAAAAATCGATACTCCTAACAGCTATTACTCCATTATTCTCTAGCTTTCCGGGAATTTTTTTTCGAATTATCGTCTTAATATTTTATCATAAGTCATTCTTATAACCAATACTCTATTGGCTTAAAAACTGAGTGTCTCTTTAAAGAATTATTAAAAAAATCTGTGGTAATAATATCTTTTTTTTCATCACGACTTATATTTAATAATTGTGATGAAAATAATATTTGAACTACATTGAAACTATGATATTTATCAGTCACATTTAGACAAAACAAGAAATTATTTTAAAGACTTTCAATTCTGTCTTCAGAAGGAATAACCAAAAAAGGTACATTGGTGTGATATACCATTTGATTAATAATTGGTCTAAAAAGTAGATTTTCAAATAACGTATGTTTGTTGTGAATCATGATTAGAAAATTAACTCTTTTTGACATTTCAAACGTTTCTATAGCTTCAATTAGACCTTCATCTTCGGCAATATGAAATAAATGAGCATTACTCATAAAAAAAGCATCTAAAAACACCTTTACACGTTTTTGCTCTTCTTCTAGAGGTTTATTATAATAGGCATTTAGAATATGTAATCGTGAGTTGTGCGTTTCACACAAGTCTCTTATTAAAGTTAAATATCTATTTGACTTTTTTACTTTAAAATCTGTTGGAAAAAGAATTTCAACTGGTTTTTCGTACTCAAATCCAGAAGGCACTACAATAACTGGAGATTTCATTTTTTTTATGGTATACATGGTATGCGTTCCCAAAAATATTTCTTTGGCACCTGTTGCGCCTTTGGTGCCCATAATTATGAGTTCAATATTGTTTTCTGCTACAACTTCTTTCATCTCAGGAATCAATAAATTAAAAGAAGCTATCGTCTTAAAAGAATGCTTATCATTTCGAAATTCTTTTTTTAATTCATCTTTAGTTTCAGATAAATTACGTTCCGCATTTTCTTTTTCGATTTCTTGCAATCCGAGCGCAGAATAACTGTCCATCATACTTCCAGAAGTAACTGTAGCTGGTGTGTAAGTATGAAGTATATAAAATAGACATTGCGTATCTTTATACAATTGTAATGCATAGCGCATAGCGTTATATGCATTTACTGAAAAATCTGTTGGTAATAATATACGTTTCATAAGTTTGGATTTAGTCTCGTTAACAGTGTAAATTTGGAAGTACTAGAAATGGCATTCATTGCAGTTTCTGAAAAATCGGTTGGAATAAGTACTTTTTTCATTTTCAGGAATATTTAAATTATTTAGCTAAACTATAACTCAAATGAATTAAATAAAATGATATTAATCAGTCGTAGAATAAATTTACATTACTCATGCAAAACCAGAAAAGGAATTTGAGTACGATATCTCATTTTATCTACCGTTGGTTTAAAAAGTAATTTTTGAAAGAAATTTAAATTTTTGGCAATTATGGCTATAATATCGATATGCATAGAATCTACAAAAACTTGTAAGTCTTCTTCAAATTCTAGATGACCTACTTTATGAAAACTGCTTGGTGCATTTTTTAAATAGTCTTTTAAATATGTACGATTTTTTAGTTGAAAAGGTGTTAAATCTACCTTTGAGTTTGCTACTCTAAGAATTTTTAAATTTGATTGGTGCACATTGGCTATTTTCGTTAGCGTAGCTAACACCTTGTATTTGTAGATAATATCATAATCTGTAGGGAATGCTATATTAAAAGGAACTCTAAATTCAGCTTTATTAGGTATTACTAATACTGGTGCCTTAATCTTAGTTATGATAGAGTACGTATGGCTACCTGTAGTGGAGTTAGTTCTATTGGAAGCCCCTTTAGTTCCAATAACAATTAAATCAATCTCGTTGTTTTCGACGAATATCTTTACACCTTCAATAAAAGAAGATTTAATATAATCTGTAATTATTTGATTTTCATTAAAGTTCGATGCTTCAAGCATTCTTTTTTTAGTCGCATCTAAAGCTTTATCAACTTTTTTGTCATGAGCGTTGAGAGATTTAGCCCCCTTATTAAAAGGGTCTAACGGTTTAATGTGAATCAAAAAAAACGTTACAGGATGTGTTTTAAAGAAATCCAAGGCATACTTTGTAGCATTCCATGCGTTTTCTGAAAAATCTATTGGAATTAAAACTCTTTTCATTTTCAATACTTAAAAAACAAAAGTATTGCACTATTTTGAGGTTTGTTATGATAAATATCAGCTAATGCTCTTAATCGATAAGTTGCAAAGCTTCTAGGTTTAGAATTTTTATATTTCTGCCCTCAATTTCAATAAGGTTATCTTTTTTAAAACCAGAGAGGGTACGAATTAAACTCTCAGTAGCAATACCAGCTACGCTTGCTAAATCATATCTAGAAATTTTAATGGCTTCTTCCGGCTTTTTATTAAGAATTTGAGCAAACTGTATAATGGTTTGTGCCGTTTTTTTGCGCACAGAGCTGTAAGCCATTTGCAATAACTGATCTTTTATGTTTGAAATATTATCGGTCAACACGTTCATTAGTTCTAACGATACATTCTGACTTTTACCTAATACGTCCTTTAAACGTTCTTTTGAAATCCCGGTTAATTCAACCGTTTCAACTGCTGTTGCAGATTCTTGATAAGGCACTGTTTCCATAAATGAAGTAAATCCAAGAAAATCATCTGCCTTATGTAATGCGGTAATTAATTCTTTACCACTTTCATCCATTTTATGACTTTTTACCACACCATCAAGAATAAGGTAAATTGTGTTAGAATGCGAACCTTCATTATATATGGTTTCTCCTTTATTATAATTGGTAACAACACCATTGTCATCAAAAAAGTTTTTTAATTCATTAAGATTACGAAGATTATCTTCTGTGTCACTTACTTTTTTTTTTGAATCTTCAGAAATAATTTTCGATAAAATTTGAGATTTAGCCAACCTACTTTCTATAGCACTAAGTAATTCACTTTCTTCAAACGGTTTGGTTAAATAATCATCTGCCCCTAAATCCATTCCTCTTCTAATTTCTTTGTGCTCTGTCTTAGCCGAAAGAAATATAAATGGAATATGTCGTGTTGCTTCATTAGATGAAACGGCTTCTAAAACACCATAACCATCAACTTCTGGCATCATAATGTCACAAATAATAATGTCTGGCTTGTGGGTATTCGCTAGTTCAATACCAATTTTTCCATTAGCTGCTGTAAAAACGGTATAATTTGAAAGCTCTAAAAGTTCTGCTGTATTTTCACGCAGTGCAGTATCGTCTTCAATTAATAAAATGGTTTGCATTTTTCTTAGCTGTTTTTTATGGGAATATTTATTATAAAGGATGTCCCTTTATTTGATATACTGGTAAAGGTAATTGTACCTCCTAAATTTTCCAAATGACTTTTTACAATATTAAGACCTATTCCAGTACCTTGAGTAATTAGCGCATTTTCTGCTCTAAAGTACCTATTAAAAATAAATTTTTGCTCTTCTTCTGGTATACCTATTCCAGAATCTTTAACTTCAATAGTCATCATTTGGTCTACAATCATCGCTTTTATTTCTATTTGGGTATGCTCTGGAGAGTATTTTATAGCATTACTAATAAGGTTAGTTAAAACAAGCTCAAGAATTTTCTCATCAAAATTTATAACGATATTATCACTGTTATCTGGGTAATTAATTTTCTGCCCTTCTTTAAGCAACATATTGGCATCGTAAACCACCTCATTAATAACCTTACTTAATGAAAATTGTGAAAATTTATAATTTACTTTTCCGTTTTCTAATCGTTCAATAGATAAGAAATCATTTATAATATTATTAAGGTACTTTACCTTGTTTTGTATGGTTTTAATATGTTTATCGCGTTTATCCTGTTGCTCACTCTCTGTATATTTTCCTATTAGTGTAGACGAGGTTAATATACCACTTAAAGGCGTTTTAAATTCATGGGAAACTAAAGATAAAAATTTAGTTTTTAGTTCATTTAGCTCCTTCTCTACTTGTAATGCTTCCTGTAATTGTTGCGTACGCTCTGAAACTGTTTTTTCTAGTTTCTGGGTATAGTTTACACGCTCTGTAATATCTAAAATAATAGCAATTAATGTATCTCCTTTTCCTGAACGTGATGCCTGTAAATGTACTTCTACAGGATATTTGCTGCCATCCTTTCGTTGATGAATCGTATTAAAAGCCATTTTTGACTCGATTCCATCTAAAAGGGGCTGGATTTTTATTAAAAAATCTTCTTTGGTAAAATTGGGTTTAATATCTACAGGTGTAATTGCTCTTAATTCTTCTAAAGTATAGCCTATATTTTTTTGAGCGCCGACATTGGCATCTATAAATCTTAAGGATTTTGCATCAAAAATAAAAATTTCATTTAATGATTCTTGAAAAATATTTGCCCAATGTTTTAACTCCTCCTCGGCTTGTTTTCTTAACGTAATATCTATGACAAGCGCCATAACATAATCATTATCATAAATTGTAAACGGATTTAATCCTACTTCTAAAGGAAAAACGGAACCGTCTTTTCTCTGCCCATATAAATCTCTTCCTTGACCCATTTGACGTTTCCCACTGTTTTCTAGAAAAGAATTGACATGCTTTGGGTGATTGTGATGATATTTTTTAGGAATTAGGGTTTCAAGTTGCTTGCCCACGAGTTCTTCATCATCATAACCAAATAATTTATTAGAAGCTTTATTAGTAGCAACAATAATCTGTTCACTATTAACCACAACAATACCCTCTGAAACTGCCTCAGAAAGAATTCTAAAAACATTATCGGTTTTTTTGAAAATTTCCATATCCAAAGGTAACAAATTAGAAATATGTCAAATACTGATTTATGTCATTTTATTATCAGGAGCCTGGATATATTTTTGTATTCATAAATGACAAGAATGATGAGCTATATAGAGAAACCAGAAATCCTTTTTTACCAAAGCCTTGGTGAATTATTTTACGCCATTGCTGCTTCAGATAAAGTAGTTAGAGCCTCAGAATATAATACTTTAAAAAGAATGGTAATGGATGATTGGAAAATATACGAAGAGGTAAAAGACTTTTATGATGAGTCTGTAGGTTACCAAATGGAATTTGTTTTTGAGTGGTTTGATTATGAGCATACAGATGCTCAAGAATGTTTTGAAAACTTTTGTGACTATGCCAGAGCATATCCAAAACTTTTTAATAAAGAAAATAGCAATCTCATTATAAAAACGGCTAATGCTATTGCAAATGCTTTTGCTGGGAAAAACAAAAGTGAACTTATTATGCTTACTAAATTAAAATTAGTATTAACAGAAATAAATAAAAACTAATCTTAACTACTTTAAAATACAATTATTATGTCACTTTACAAAAAAATGAATCTTGATTTTAAAGAACACTTTTTAGGTTACTCGGCATTAGCAATTATAAACATGAAATATCTTATAACATCAATAGTAATAACTCTATTTTTTAACTGCAAAAACGATGTAAAGAATAAAACTTTTGATGGACAAGAGAATATTGTTGTTACAAGCATTGATTCTTTACAAACAAAAGAACTCGATATACCATTAAATAAATCAATTGCAATAGAAAACAAGCAACAGGCTCTAATAAAGAAAAAAGATGAACGGGAACAACTTGAAGAGCTACTTATCGAAAAAAAATATATTAAAGATGTTAAAGATTTTTCTATAAACTTCACGTATCCATTGCTTAATGTAAAACTGAACCCAAAGTATTCCTATTTTAATGAATACATGAACGATTATTATATAGATGTCATAAGAACTGAAGCCGATATTTTAGAAAGCAAACTACTATGCGACAGTATTAAATGTTTAAAATTTAGAGAAACAAGATATATTGATTACAAGGTTTACAACGTTAATGACCAATTAATAAGCCTCCTGTTTTATAAAGAGAATATGTACTCTGGTGCTATGCACCCCACTTATACCTTCAACTGCATAAATTATGATTTAAATAGAAACATTTTTATGAGCTATGAAGATTTCTTCATTAAAGGTACAGAAGAGCAACTTACGGTAATTATTAATGAGAAAATTAATGAAAAATTAAAAGATGGCGAGCTATATTATGATTGTTGGCAAATATCTCAAGATGATTTCTTTGCTAACAAAAATAATTTTGTTCTTAATGAAACCTATGTTGAATTTTATTTTGACGATTGCATCATTTGCCCATCTTATACAGGCAGTTATTCTATAGAAATACCACTAGTTGAGTTACTTGCTGTCTTAAAGAAATACGATTTAAATCCACTAGTTTTTTAATATCATGAAATTGTACGGTTCTATATATGTTATAATTTATATACTACTCATAGCAGTTATATTTGTACTTCCTTTTTTTTCTTTTGACGTCTACTCTATCACAAAGAATTCAATAAGTGAATTAGGCGCTCAAAAAGCGCCTGGAAATTTAGTGTTGAATTCAACCATACTATTTATGAGTTTGGTTATTATATTACTTGGTTTTAAAGTTCTAAAAGCATACGCTTTGCAGCTCATAACATTATGTACATTTAGCTTCTCATTTTTTCTAACAGGTGTATTTAAAATGGCTGGCCCTTATAATAAAAGTTTTAATTATAACTACACCCAAGACGCATTACACTCATTATTTTCTACAATTACAGGGTTTAGTTTTTGTTTATTTTGTGCTTTTTTACTAATTATCTTAACTAAAAAAAAACACAAAACACAAACAATTGCTATGCTAATTCTAGCCATTGGATTTTCATATTTCATGTTTAAAATACCCGACCTTAAAGGCATCTTTCAAAGATTGTTATTTATGAGTGCCTTTGCATGGCTGTTTTTTGCACTTGTAAATTATGAAAAAAACATCCCTTTTCGAAAACATAACATGGAAATTAAAACCTTTAATGATTATAAAAACAAATTTTGATATCATAATAGATTCAAAAATCCAGTTTCACTAAATCTTTTTGCTGAATGGTGTGGCCCTTATAAAGCGCTAGCTCCAATTTTAAAACAAGTTAAAGATGAAATGTTAGAAGATTATAACGATTATAAAATTGATATCGATAAAAATGCTTCGCTTGCTCAAAAACATAATGTAAGACATTATAAATAATATTAAAGCACTACACTAACGAAAGAGATTAATAAATATATAGACTAGGCCTTACTTAATCTTAAGGCTTCAAGAAAAGAGAGATTTAGACTTTATTAGTCAATTTTCAAGTAAAATTTATAATGATGATTTCCCTATTGTATTCGTCATCAAAATAGCGGATATTACTGGTAGAAAAAGAAAAAAATAAGACATTAAACTCTATTATAATAAAAACAGAATACACATAAAATATATTCTGTTTTATTCTTAACTAAAAGACTGAGTGTTAAACTTTAAAAGTCATCATGGGCATACTTCCATGATTAACTAACGATTCTCCAATATTTTCTGAAAAGAAATGGGACAAACCGCTCCGACCATGCGTTGGTATAACAACCAAATCCGCATAAAACGCTTTACTAAAATTAAAGATTCCATTCTCTAATTTATAGTCATTATAATAAATAACATTATGATGTCCTTCTACATCATTAATTCCAGCATGAACAAAAAACTTAAAAGCCTTAGATTTCATTTCTTGAGTACTTAAAAATTGGTCTGGCATATTAACATAAACAATCTGCATATCGACATCTATTTTTTTAAAAAAGCCCCAAGCTTTCTTAAAAGGCTCTATAAAATCTAAATTAAAATCGCAGGCAAATACCACTTTACGCATTTTAAAATCATGGACGGGTTGCTTTACAACCAAAACAGGAATTTCTGAAGTTCTAACAACCTTTTCGGTATTAGAACCTACAAAAACTTCCTTTACACCACTACTACCGTGAGACCCCATAATAATTAAATTGGCATCAAAATCTTTTGCCACACCATCAATCTCATCAAAATGAGTATGATTTATAACTGTTGTTTGTAAATTAATATCTTTTAAATATTCTTTATTCAAAAAATCTTCAAATTGCTTT
Source organism: uncultured Algibacter sp. (assembly GCA_947499935.1). GTDB lineage: Bacteria > Bacteroidota > Bacteroidia > Flavobacteriales > Flavobacteriaceae > CANMQH01. The sequence continues at coordinate 8,233 of CANMQH010000022.1, forward strand.
TCTGCCAGTTTAACGTGAAAAATACCCTCTAGAGCACCTTGAGAATTACTTTTATTTAAAACAGCTTCTGAAATTCCCATCATATGCAAAGCCACAATTTTTGCTGAGTATTTTTTTGCTAAAATTGCTGCCGTATGTAATGCATATTCTGAATGTTCAGAAAAATCGATTGGTACTAAAATTGTATTTATCATGAGCTTATTCTTTGTTTAGTAAATTGAGCTTTACGTTTTTTTAATTGAACACTTAAATCTGAAATCGTTTCTTTTACTGCCACTTCAAAATTCTTTTCATTAGACATGGCAAAAATCTTAGGTCCAGGTAAACTCAATTCAATCTCACATATATTACCTTTTTCTGAAGAATCATTTTCTACTTTAAAAAAGACATCAGCACGAATTAACCAATCATAGTTTTTATCTAATTTTTGGAGTTTTCTGGTAACATATTTAGACAAGCTTTCACTTGCCTTAATCTTTACATATTGTATATTAATAGTCATTGTTATTCTAATTATTTTGTAAAATTAAAGTGATAGGAATAATAAAACTATGATAATTATCAGTTTAAAAATGTTACTTGATTTTTGTATAAAATCTAAATTAATTTATAAGTTGAAAAATCAACTTTTATAGAATCAATATTGTTTTAAAGTACTATTGATATCAATTACATCTCTATTCATGTTATTGATTTATAGTCTAGAAATTAAACGTATAACATCTTACTAAAAAACGTAAAGAAAGCTAGCATAGCAAAAAATAATTTTTGAAGTTTAATTATTATTATAGACAAACATAGTTTTAGGTTTGAGAAATCTCACCTATACTTGCCAATAATAAAGATTGTGCTCTACAAACGAATCCCGTAGAATAAAATTAAAATAGCAAGAACCATAGTAAATGGTTCTTGTTTAAAACAGTCTTTAAACTAAGACTAAATTATTAACTAATAGCGCTAAAGTAGCATACGAAATTGATTAGATATATGATAAATATCAGTTATTCATTTTTTCTTGTTTTCCATTCTTACTATGTAATAAATATCATATATTGAGCAACTTAAGTGAATTTTATTTAAATAAAAAATGAAATTTGGACTTAGGAGGTATTAGAGGAATCGCTCACATAAATGCTTTAAAAGCTATAGAAGAATATAATATTAAAATTTCTCATATTTCTGGAACAAGTGCAGGTGCTATTGTTGGCAGTTTGTACGCCGCATCCCATTTATGGCAAGAAATTTTAAACTTTTTTAAAACAATACCATTATTTAATTATCGTAAATATGCCAGCAACAAACCAGAATTTATAAATACTTCTAAATTTTATAATGATTTTATACCATTTCTGCATTGAAATGACCGTAATAAAATGCCCTTTTTTCCTTTCTACTTAAACATAAAAAGAAATCGTAACTAAGGCTATGCTTTATTTTTCTGTATCCTATAAAGAAAAAAAACATCATTTTCTTTTACAATAATTTCAATGCAGAAATGGTATTAGACTTTTTTTTGAATCAGAGGAATTATAAAAAAATTAAGGCAGGATAAGAATTCCTGCCTTAAAAAACTAAACTAAACTATTCAATTTTAAATAACTAATTCAAAATTATTTTAAAAATAAACTGACACATAAATAATAAAAAATTAATTCGACCAGTAACTACTAAAAGAAGCTAAAGAAAAAATTATTAGAAACTAAATTAAATACTGCTATCCAATTTGTTCTCCAATTAGTCTAATTGTTAGATTTATCCGCAGGTTAGTGAATAACACCATAAACGAAACAAAATGTATTAATTTAATCTATATCTAGTTCATCGCAATTTAGCATCCATAGAAGGGGTATCTTCAAATGCTAAAAACTTATTTTTTTAGCTACAAACTTTCCGTAACATCTAAAAAATAATCACTCACAGTCAACAATGCTATGACTTAATCTACAGCACAAGAATATGTTTAATGTACTAATACACATCTCACAGAGGGAGATTACACAAAATTTGCTACTTAATAAGGCTACCAACATTCTGTAAGTACCCTATAACAAACAAGCGCTAAATCCTGCTCTGTAACTCTAATATTAAAACAATAATTTAGTATGGCAAAAAATATTAAAGATTTTAATCTCAAGGAAAAACTAATCAAAAATATTATAAAAATATAATACTACATTTATCTAACAATATGCTAAAATGCACGAACAAAATAAATTGAAACGAAAACAGTGTAAATTAATAAAGCTGAACAATCATGTGATTGCTCAGCTTTATTTAAAAAATTTAATCCTTTAATAATCTTTAACATTTATCTAGGACTAGACATATATTTTAATCTATTTTTTTGCCCACCAAAGCGGAGTCAAAACCTCATCTGGACCCTCTAAAAGGTTAACTGCATCTGAATAATTTGATGGATTGTTAGCTGAAAAACCACTATAATATCTAATTCGTTGAGGAAAAAATCGCGGACTATTAGTTTGGAAATTACCATCATTCAAATCTGGAGTGTTGGGTAATGATTGTTCAACCACTGGATTTTCAAAAAATGGTAAACCTAATCTTCTATGATCACTCCAAGCCTCTAATGGTAACCAAGGTGTTTGGGCAATATATTTTTGAGTAATAATTTTTGTTAAAAGATCATTTTTAACAGCACCTCCTTCATATATAGTGTTTTCAGGATATTTAATATTTACAGTTCCCATGGTATTATCATAACCATCTACATAATTCATAGTATAAGATGCAGGAGGCTCTATAGTATGATCCCAACTAACCGAGGTACCCAACCTATTATAATTATCTGAAGCTAAATAAGTACCTAAATTCTCAGTTGTTGCCCAGTAATCAAAATTCTGAGCAATACCCTCTTCATAAGCTGCTTTTCCAGACATAGGCACATTCCAACCCCTTACAGCGGCTTCAGCAATTAAAAAATGACTTTCCCATGCCGCGAAAAATATTCGGGCTACGCTGCCATCTGTAATTCTAAATTTTTTATCCAAACAAGGTAATGCTCCTGGATGCCAAACAAGATTAGCATTAAAATTACCTTTTGTACCCCAATCGCCATCAGGAAAAGAATTCCAAGTTACTGATGTATCTAATGTTTCTAAGATATCACCAGAGCCATCAGTCTTCAATAAATCATGAAACTGAAGAGGACTCCCTGTTAACGTTTTAAGGAAAATTCTACCATTATCAGCAGGGTCATTAGGTATTGTGTAAGCTTTATAAGCTCTTGGATCTATTTTATTAACTAAACCATCTAACCAGTATTCACTTGCTGGAGAATTCGTTTTGGTAGGCAAATGGTCGGTGTATCTTATTCCTAAATAATCTTCATCTTTTATAGAATTATTAATTTCAAAAGCACCCGTATGATATTCTGGCTTACCTGCAAACTGTTCTTCTGTAGTAATACCTCCTAATCCAATCATTAAATTATTAAGTGTTGGAGTAATTTGATGAAACCACCAAGGTCTTGACATAACACCAGATAAATCATTCCACCCTTCATTTTCAAAAACTTTAAAATTATCTTCATTTGAAGCAATTATTTCACCATTTACCGCTTCCTCAAATTCTTGCTTAGCTTTGGCTTCATCTACTTCTGATAATCTCATAGCCAAACGCATTCTTAACGAATTTCCATACTTTTTCCATTTATTAAAATCGTATCCATACGTAGAAGGATCAAAATTTGATATTATAGTGGCATCAATGGACTCATCTATTTTGGAGGTAGCATCTTTTAATTCTTCTAAAAGAAAATAATATACATCTTTAACACTACTAAAACTTGGATTAACCCCTTTAAACCCATCAATAGTAATAGGCCCAAAAGTATCTGTCATTTCACTCATTAGATATACCCTCCATATACGGGCAACTTGCATAAGATTATTAGTATACTCCTTTATTTGACCACTTTCAATTTTTTGTTCAGCTACCAAAATGGCTGTATTGATGTCTGTTTGCCATCTTGCAGCTGCATTAAAATAGTCAGTAGACCAACTATCGTTATCATTTCCAGTCATTAAACCTGAACTTTTACTCATTCTACCTGCTGAACCCCAATATAGTTCGAAAGCACGTTCAGCAACATGTGGATTTAATTGTGCTCCATTCATTGAAGCATTGATAAAGTATTCTACTTGAATTTGTTCTACTCCTGCAGCTTTAGGATCAATATTTATTTCTTCAAAATCTGAGCATGAAAATACAATTAAGCTTACAAAAAGTAGACCTATGGCTCTTTCTAATTTAATTCTTGATTTTTTCATTTTTTTATTTTTTTTCACTTGATTACACTAAATTTTAGTTTTAAAATCCTAACAATACGTTAAAAAATATAGTACGAGATGTTGGAGAGGATAAATTCTCAAAACCAACAGCATTAGTTCCTGTAGCATAAACAGATTCTGGATCAATACCATTAAGGTGGCTAGAAATCATCCAAATATTATTAGCAGAAAGCCCCAATTTTAATTTATTAAAAGGTGTTTTACTCAATGACTTATCTGAAAAAGAATAATTTACCTGTGCGCTTCTTAGCCTAACATTTGTCGCATCATAAATATTATTTTCAGTAATACCCAAATTTCCAGTTCTATTATTAATTGCTTGATAATAAAGTTCAGGAGCTACAGCAACTGTGTTTTGTGTAAAGCCACCACTACCATCGTCAACAACACCATCAAATATTATATCTGGTCGTTCTCCATTTACCACAGTACTAGCAGCCGTTCCTGCACTTTGTAATGCAACATTAGAACCAGAAAAAATTTCGCCACCAATACGCGCATCAATTAAAAAACTAAAAGAAACGTTCTTATAACTAAAGGTATTTGAAAAACCCACTAATGCATCTGGTTGTTGGTTTCCTAATCTTACCGATTCTCCGTCGTTAAATGCCGTAGGAATACCGTCAGTATCAACTATTATTTTTCCAAAATCTGGACTCTGCTGATCTTCAACTCTAGCAAATTTTGTTCCATATATTTCACCATAAGGTGCTCCTGCTACTGCCAAAATTTCCACATTATCAAAACCGCCTAATCTAAATTGAGTTACATCACCAGACAATGCGTTTACGGTATTCTCATTTTTAGAATAATTTAAAGTAAAATCCCATGTAAAACCTTTAGTTTCTATAGCCCTAACATTTGCTAAAATCTCTAACCCTTTATTTTCTATATCTCCTGCATTAATTATTTGGTTATTAAAACCACTCAATGGATCTAAAGGAATATTAATTAATTGGTTTGTGGCATTACTTTTATAATATGTTAAATTAATTCCTACTCTGTTATTAAACAAACGTGCATCGAAACCAACTTCCCAAGATTTTATTAATTCACTTTTAATATCAGGATTAAGCAATGTATTACCTGTAGTACTTGTTAAATCACCATTAGGGTCTAGACCAACACCAAAAGTATTAACAAGTCTAAATTCATCTAAGTCATTACCTACCTCAGCATAAGACCCTCTTAATTTAAGAAATGATACTTTAGATTTTTCACTATCTAAATTAAGTAACTCAGATAAAACAATAGATGTACTTACGGAAGGATAAAAGAAAGATCGATTTTCTTTACTTAGCGCTGATGACCAATCGTTTCTTCCTGTAAAATCTAAGTACACAACATCGTCATAACTTAGTTGAAAGGTACCAAAAAGTGAGTTTATTTTTTTTCTTCCAAGTCCTTCATTAATATTAGGTCTATTTACAGCATTATTAATAGAGAACAAGTCTGGAACGACCAAATCTTCTGCTTGAGAATTTATAAAGCTATTTTCTCTATGCATTAAATTACCTCCTAAGTTTATAGTACCTCCTAATTTTCCGAATACATCTTTTTTTGAAGCTGTAATAAGTGTACTAAAGTTTCTTTCAACAAAGTTAATTTTCCCTAAACTAAAAGAGCCTGTAGGTTTTAAAGGCCCTCCAGAATATCTTCTTTCTTCGTTACTCGTTGAATATAAATCTACACCTGCTTTCACCTCTGCTCTCAGCCAGTCATTAATCTGGTTTTTAATAGCTCCATTAAATAAAAACCTGTTTCTTTTATCAAAACTTGATTGATTATTTACAGCAAAAAATGGGTTTACCGCACCTCCAAGTCCGTCTTCAGTGTACCAAATCATATCACCAAATTCATCTTCACTTACTCTATAATCATTTATATTTAGTGAGCGGGGTAATAAATACATAGTAGCAAAAAAGTTAGAATTATTAGTTCTATCGCCTCCAACAGGTCTATTATTAGCTATAATATTCAAATATTGAAATTTAACATCCGTTTGCCAATTATCGTCTTTTCCAAATTTAGAGATGCTACGCGCTGTTACATTTAATTTTTCAAGAGACACTTCTGGTATCATACTTTCAATATCAGAATGCTTAATAGAAGAATATATAGATGATTTAGTACTTACTTGTTGTTGAAATGACAAACTATGTTCTTGAGATGTTCCTGTTCTAAAAAAACTGCTCAGGTTATCATATGCTTGTAAAGGCACGTCACTTAACCCATTAGGACGCTCTACAATTTGACCTTCTATTTTTGGTCCCCAACTAGAACCACTTTGATTATTATATAAACCATCATTACCTTGACCAAAACTACTTTGTAAATCTGGAGACATAAAAATGGATTCAGCAGAAGTTGTTCCTGAATAAGTAATACCAAGGCCTTTTTGTCCTTTACCTGTTTTGGTTGTTATTAATATGGCACCATTACCTGCTCTAGTACCGTATAATGCTGCTGCTGCTGCTCCTTTTAAAACCGAAAGACTCTCAATATCTTCAGAATTTAAATCTCCTAAACCGTTTCCTAAATCAGGAGAAGGATTAAAAAAATCATTATTGGCAGCACCAGTAAAATTATCCATTGGAACACCATCAACAACAATTAAGGGTTGATTATCTCCTGATAATGAGTTATTACCTCTCAATACAATTTTTGATGATCCAGCAGGACCATTACTACTACGTATAACTTGTAAGCCTGCAACTTTACCTGACAAACTATTTGTTACATTAGGTTCTCTTGTTGCCACTAAATCATTTCCAGATATAGTTTGTGTAGCATAACCAAGTGATTTAGCCTCTCTTTTTATACCTAGAGCGGTTACAACTACCTCATTTAAAGATTCTATCTCTTCAATTAAAATCACGTTAATAGTTGTTTGACCAGATGATGCAATTTCTTGAGTTGTAAATCCTATCATAGAAAACATTAAAACCCCATCTTGATTTAAGTTAATAGCATAGCTACCATCAAAGTCTGTAGATGCTCCTATATGAGTCCCTTTTAATATAATATTCGCCCCAGGTAGAGGAATACCATTTTCATCAGAAATGGTTCCGGAAACTATTTTACTTTGTGCATTTATTGCTCCTCCTGACAATAAAAAGACAAAGACTAAAAAATTTAGTAATTTTTTACACATACTTCATTATTTAAATTAGTTGTTGTTTGTTTGAGTTTAGTTTTAAGTTAAAAACTCATAGTAAATGTTATCATAATGTTAATTTTTTTGAAATTTTTTCGACCAATGACAATGCTGAAAAGCTAAAAGGCACTACTATCAAAGTTTTTTATCCACGTATTAATAATTGATTAAGTTAATAACGCAGCTTGTACTAAAAATCAATCCTCAAACGTTATATAATTAGACACTAACCAATGATTAAATTTATTTTCACCTGCCTTAGTTGCTGGTATAATAATTTCTAACGTATGCTTTCCTACTCTTAAATCTCCTAGTTCAATAATTAAAGGTTGGATTTTAGACCCTGGGCACCAGTTTGACCTAGAAAGGTCTGAAGATGCTATGCGTTCTTCAATTTCCTTAATTTTATAAGTCTTTGATTTAACATCTAAATAAGACACCGAATCTTTTTTTAGCCAAACTCCTGAGCTTGGATTAAATCTTCTAAAAGAAGCACAATCGTCTCGCCACGGAATGGTATCTAAAACCAACGTTTTGTCAAAAAAAATACTATTCTTGATTTTTATAAACTCATCACCGCCACTATGTCCGCCATGTCCTGTTACGGTATAATATAGTTTTGCGTTTTTTACATCCTTTTTTAATTCAAAATTTGTTTTTAATGTAGAGGTTGCAAAAAAATCTGGATAAGATTGCCCTTCTACATAGGCTATTGTATTTACTAAGGGGATTATCTTTAATTTTTTTCTAGTTCTGTTAGAATAAGAAAAACTTAAATCAATACTATAACCTTCTTTTGTCCAAGAATCTACCCAAACACCAACATAAAAAGTACCAGTAACTATACTAGATAAAGGTGAAATGTCTTGTTCCCAATACACTTCTTTTTCCCATTTAGGAATATATACAGGTCTTCTATATTTTACTTTATTATCACTGTAATAACCTACTCCAAATGGCGTCATAAAGCGTAAAAGCTCAATAGTTGGTTTGTAATTTTTTGATGCCAAAACACCTTTGAATTTATCAGATATATTTGATCCTTTGGGAAATTGTTTTTCACCTTTCGAAACATTTAGTATTGAAATTTCATCTGGATGGGTTACTACGAAACAAGAGCCTGACTTATCCCAACGGTCTCCATTAGAGCGTAACGTTAATTTTATCTTTACGTCTGTACCATTTAAAAATTTAGGTACTGTTATTTTTTTATAAATAATTCGCCCATTTTGCAATCGAACAACACTACTATCTTTCCCTTTTTCTCCACCAAAATTAATTGGAGTATTATCAAAAACAGAATACTTTAATTCTTCTTGACTAAAGGCTTTTGAAACTAAAAAAAAACATACTAAAATTAAAAAAGTGAATTTTGTTTTCATTTTAAAATAATTCGAAGATTATTATTTAACAGGTCTTGATGCGATATAAAATAGTTTTTGTAATCTTTATTATTTAACTTTATGTGCATTATTGTGTCTTTATTATTTCCTTCTTTTTCTATTACAATACGCTTGCTTTTATAATATTCTTTATTTAGATGAATCGTTATTTTATCAAATCTAGGAGTCGTAATTGCATATATAGGATTTGCTGGCGATATTGGATAAATTCCCATCATAGAGAATACTGCCCAAGCACTCATAGTGCCAGTATCATCATTTCCTGGTAAGCCGTTTGGTTTGTTCTTAAAATAGGTGTTAAGTAATTTGCTTACCGTTTTTTGAGTGCGCCATTCTTCACCTTTAATATAATTAAACAGGTATGGATACCCTATATCTGGCTCATTGGCCATATCAAATTGATTTCTATCAAAAACTTCTTGTAACTTTTTTGCAAATGGTTTCTCTCCACCCATTAAATTAATAAGTCCTTTTACATCATGACTAACCATAAAGGTATATTGCCATGCATTGCCTTCTATAAAGCCTAAATTCTTTTGAAAATTTGCTCCTGACTCTGGATTATATGGTGTTAACCAACTGCCATCTTCATTTTTGGGGCGTAATAAATTAAATTCTTTATCGAATAGGTTTCGGTATGTAATGGAGCGTTTTGAGAAATTTTGATAATCCTCTGTTTTATCTAAAGCCTTTGCCAATTGTGCTATGGCAAAATCACTAATATTGTATTCTTGTGTTGTAGAAACCGAACCACTATTTGTAGTTTTTGTTGTTAAATAGCCTTTTTCTAAATAATCTTTTAGACCTGGACGTAATGGATTATTTTCTAATTGATTTGCACTTTTAAGCATGGCTTTATAAGCTTTTTCAACATCAAAATCTTTTATGCCTTTTAAATAAGTGTCAGCAATTATAATTCCTGCAGGGTCGCCAACCATGGTTGTTGTTTCTGTAGCATTTAATTCCCATTTGGGCAACCATCCAGATTCATCATAAATTTGCAACATGCTTTTTACCATATCTGATTGTTGTTCTGGATATACTAAACTCATTAACTGATGCAAATTTCTATAGGTATCCCAAAAAGAAAAAACGGAATATCTTGTTCCTTCAGTTTTTAATGTTTCTCTAGTTTTCATTTTTGGATATTCTCCATTGAAATCGTTTAATGTATTTGGATGAATAAGTGTATGGTATAATGCTGTGTAGAATATTGTTTTATCTTCTTCGGAGCCGCCTTCAACTTCTATTCTTGATAAATGATTGTTCCAATTTTGTTTTGTTTCATCTAAAATTTGATTAAAACTTTTTAATGACGTTTCTTTTTCTAAATTTTCTCGGGCATTTTCTATACTAACATAAGATATCCCAACTTTCATTTCTACTTCTGTAGGTTTTTCAAAATTATAGGTCATGTAAGCTCCAATACTATCGCCAACTACTTGCTGTTTAAACCCTTCTTTAATTCTGGTTTTTCCATTATAAGATTTTCCGTGAGATTCCATCCATTGGCCTTCAACACCTTCAATTTTATTTGGTATTATCCAAACACCAAAGGTGTCTGCGGGTTTAGAAAATTTTGCAACAAAATACACAGGGTAGGCTTCTTCGGGTTTGTAATAGCAAAATGAGCCAACGGTTCTAACACCTTCAATTTCTGTATTAGAAACTACTTTTATTGATGCGCCTTGCTCATTCGTAAGCCCTAACCCCAAATTCAATAAAATATTAGCCTTTCCTTCTGAAAAAGTATACTTGCTAATCCCAACGCGAGTTGATGCTGTAGCTTCAACTTTAATGTTGTATGTATCTAAATGGTTTGAATAATACCCAACCTTGGAAACCTCTTTTGAATAGGTTGTACCATATTCTAAATGATTAACTTCTAACTTTCCTGATGTTGGCATTGCTATAATAACGCCTAAATCTGGACAACCAACGCCACTTAAATTCACATGACTGAAACCTGTTAAAAATTTGTTTTCATTGATATAAGGGGTTGATAGCCATCTACTGTCTTTTTCTAAAGGTAAGTTTTGTGGGCCAGCAACATTAAATGGCGATACATTTGCCATACCTCTAACCGCTATTGGTCCTGGATTAGTAGTTCCAAAGTTTGATGTACCAATAAAAGGATTTACATATTGCGTAAAATCTTTTAAAATAATCTTTTCTTGAGGTTTATCTTTTTTTATTGATTTTTTACAAGACAAGATTGTACAAAATGTTATTAAAAAAAATACAATATGTTTACTCAAAAAAAACTTCATATTTTAATCTTATTGTTTATGTAAACTTAATGAATACGGTACTGAATCATCAGTATTCGCCCATGCTTTATTTGGTGTATTAGTCATATTAAAATTCAATTTTCCTCCTTTTTGAATAGCTTCAAATGTTAGATACGATTTATTATATTCAATCGAATTTAAACGTGCTGAATTTATATAGACATTATCTTTGGAGTTATTAGCTGCTGAAATTTCAAAACTATTTCCGTTTTCTAAATGCATAATCGCCTTTTTAAATAAGGGACTTCCTATAACGTATTGGTCTACGCCAGGTGTAACCGGATAAAAACCTAACGAACTAAATACGTACCATGCAGATGTTTGTCCGTTATCCTCATCACCACAATAGCCATCTGGTGTTGGTGCATATAATTTGGTTAAAACTTTACGCACTTTTTCTTGTGCTTTGTATGATGCATTGGCATAATTATATAAGTAAATCATGTGCTGAATGGGCTGATTACCATGTGCATAATTCCCCATATTCATAATTTGCATTTCTCTAATCTCATGAATTGTAAACCCGTAATATGAATTATCAAAATCTGGCGGCATATTAAAAACAGCATCTAATTGGTTTTCAAAATCTTTTTTTCCGCCCATTAATTCCATCAAACCATTTACATCATGAAAAACAGACCATGTGTAATGTACGCTATTCCCTTCTGTAAATGCATCTCCCCATTTTAAGGGGTTAAACGGACTTTGAAATGTGCCATCTTCATTTTTTCCTCGCATCCATTTGGTTGATGGGTCAAATAAATTTTTATAGTTTAAAGAACGTTTATAAAAAGTCTTTGCCAACTTATTTTTTCCTAATTTTTCTGCCATTTGCGCAATAGTAAAATCGGCATAGGCATATTCTAAAGTTCTGGCAGCATTTTCATTAATACCGATATTATAAGGCACATAACCTAATCTGTTATAATAATCGATACCTTCTCTTCCTACTGATTTAATAACGTTTCCTTTAGATAATGGTCTATTATCTGCACTTGTAGCATTCTTTATCATGGCTTCTAATAAAGTATCTGTATCTCCTAAATTGATACCTTTTAAAAATGCATCTGCAATAATTGGACTGGAATTAGACCCAACCATACAATCACGATGTCCTGGACTTGCCCATTCTGGTAACCATCCAGATTCTTTATAAGTATTCGTTAACCCTTCCATAATTTGACCATTCAATTCTGGATACATCATATTAAAAAAAGGAAAAACGGCTCTAAAGGTATCCCAAAAACCATTATCTGTAAACATATATCCAGCTTCTACTTTGCCATTATATGGACTATAATGAACAACTTCATTTGCTTGATTATATTCATGTATTTTTCTTGGAAACAATAAAACTCTGTACAAGCAAGAATAAAATGTTCTAATATTATCTATATTATCATCTTCAATTTCAATTTTACTTAATTCTTTTTCCCAAGCATTTTTTGCTTTGTTTAAAGTGGTTTCAAAAGTATCTTTTCCAATTTCTCTATCTAAATTAAGTTGAGCCTGTTCTCGACTTATAAAAGATGATGCGACTTTAACATGAACTACTTCGCCTCGTTTTGTTTTGAATCCGACTATAGCACCAACATGTTCGCCTTTATTTTCGGTTGAATTTTTAATTAATTTCCAATTATCACTCCAAGTATGTGTCAATTCAAAATCTTTATCAAATTCTGCTACAAAATAATTATGAAAATTATCAGGAACACCACCGCTATTATTTCTACAATACCCAATTATTTTTCGTTCTTCCGGAATTATTTTAACCATAGACCCTTTAAAAAATCCATCCAACATAATATAAGATTGGTCTTCTGGAAACGTAAATTTAAAATGTGCGGCACGCTCTGTTGGGGTCACTTCAGCTAGGACATCGTAATCGGCTAAATAGGTTTTGTAATGGTGTGGTTTTACGGTTTCTGCTTTATGAGAAAACCAAGATTCTCTATCATCTTCTTTATATTTTAAATCTCCTGTAACCGCCATTAAAGAAAAGGCTGCATAATCATTAATCCACGGACTGGGTTGATGGGTTTGTTTAATGCCCCGTATTTTGTTTTCATCATATTTGTAGGTCCAACCATCACCCATTTTTGAGGTCATGGGTGTCCAAAAGTTCATACCCCAAGGTGTTGCAATTGCGGGATAGGTGTTTCCGTTAGAAAGTTCAAAAGAAGAATCTGTTCCCATTAATGGGTTTACATAATCTGTTAAATCTACTTTACTAACGGTTTTTGTGGTATTTTGCTTTTCGATTTCCTGACAAGAAAATATTAAGAAGCAACTAAAAACTACCCAAATTCTCATATTTATTTAATTTTAAAATTAGCATCGACTAATTCATTATTTATTGTATTGGTTTGAATAGCATAATTAAAACCAGGGCGTAAGCAATACGAGCCATATTCGCCATTTTTATTTAGCGCTATAAAACCTACTTGCAACCATTCTAAATCTGGATATCCTTTGTAAATTTTGTAAATGCGCTCTACAACTTCTTTACAGGCTTCTTCGGGCGATTTTCCATGACGCATTAATTCTACTACCATAGCGCTACCAGCAGTTTTAATCATAGCTTCCCCCATTCCTGTTGCGGCAGCGGCACCCACCTCATTATCTAAAAATAATCCAGCGCCTATAATTGGAGAATCTCCAACTCTACCATGCATTTTCCATGCGGCTCCACTTGTTGTACAGGCTCCTGATAAATTACCTTCTTCATCTAAAGCCAACATACTTATAGTATCATGATTTTCAATATTTATTACTGGTTTATAGTCTGATTTTAATAACCATGCTTCGTAATCTTGTTTTGTTTTTTCGGTTAATAAGTTTTCCTTTTCAAAACCTTGTTCTAAAGCAAACTGCAACGCACCTTCTCCTACTAACATAATATGTGGTGTTTTCTCCATAACTTTTCTAGCAACAGAAATGGGGTGTTTAATATGTTGTAAAAAAGCTACTGAACCACAATTATTATTGTAATCCATAATACAAGCATCTAAAGTTACTTTCCCCTCTCGGTCTGGAAAACCACCTAAGCCAACTGTTTGCACATCTGGATTAGCTTCTGCAGTTCTTACTCCTTGTTCAACTGCATCTAAAGCACTACCGCCTGAACTTAAAATTTTCCATGCTACATTATTAGCAGCAATCCCATGATTCCAAGTAGAAATTACAACAGGTTTAATAACTTCTTTTACAGCCTCTTTTTTTGGTGTTTCATTTTCTTTACATCCAATAAAAACTGCTATTAATACTATAAATATATATTTCATTTGTTAATATATTTTGTTTGGTTTAGGCATATCTAGTTTATCCAAAAAATTATCATTGGCTCTGTTTCTCATCACAAACTCTAAAACACCTCCACTAATAATTTCTTTATGAGTTATGTATAGTCTATTAAGCGATTTTCCATTTAAAGAAATACGTTCTATAAATTTATTTTCTTCTGAAAAATTCTTTGTTTTTATTTTGAATGATTTTTCATTTTGTAATTGAATCTCTGCTTCTTCAAATAATGGTATTCCTATAAGATAAACACCTTGCGCAGGATTTACAGGATAAAAGCCTAAGGCACTAAAAATATACCATGATGACATTTGCCCGCAATCCTCATTACCACAATGCCCGTTGGGTTCATTCTTATATTGATTTTCTAAAATTTCACGAACTAATTTTTGAGTTTTAGAAGGTTTATTTAAATAATTATACAAGTATGCTACATGATGACTTGGTTCATTTCCGTGTGCATATTGCCCTATCATTCCTGTACTGAATAGTGGTAGTTTGTCATCAGCTTTTGGGTAGTATGAAAACATGGAATCTAACTTTTGTTCAAAACGTTCTTTTCCGCCTGTTTTAGTCATTAATTCATCTATATTTTGAGGCACATACCAATAGTATTGCCATGCATTACTTTCACAGAAATAAGGGGTGTACGCTTTGGCTATAAAATTAGGTAAAAACTCATTTTTAGTATTTTTTGGTTGTATCCACGAGGTTTTTTGATTGTATAGATTTTTCCAGTTTTCTGAACGTTTTATAAAATAATCATAATCGCCCATTTTCTTCAAATCTTTGGCAAACATGGCAATACACCAATCATCATAAGCATATTCCATAGTTTTTGAAACCGACCAATTTTCATGACCATCATCCGCTGGAACATAGCCTTTTTTCATATAAACATCTATTTGTCTATCATCAACCATGGCACTTTCTTTACATGCTTTATAGGCTAATTCAGCATCAAAATTGAAGCCTTTAAAATAAGCATCAACAATAACAGGTACAGCATGATAGCCAATCATCATATTGGTTTCACTACCATGTAATGACCAAACTGGAAGTTCGTCAGTTTCTTTATAATGCGCCAAAAGCGATTTTACCATATCTGGCACACGCTCTGGCTGTATAATTGTATATAAAGGGTGTGCCGCTCTATAGGTATCCCACAATGAAAAGGTATCGTATCTATTAAAATCATTAGCTGTAGCGATGGTGTCCTTTCCTGCTTTGTACAAACCATACTCGTCATTAGCAGCTTTGTATGTACCATCAATATCGCTTAATAATGTTGGTGCTAACATGGATTGATATAGCATGGTATAAAAGATGCTTTTGTTATTATCGTCTGAGGATTTTAATTTAATTTTTTGAAGTTCTTTTTCCCATACTGATTTTGCATTTTCTCGATATCTATCAAAATTAAAACCGACGGTCTCTTTTTTAATTGCTTTATGGGCAGCTTCAAAACTTGTAGTAGATAATCCTGTTTTAATTATTATTTGCTCATTATCTATGGTACTATATTTTAATATTATTTTAGAATTGATACCTCCAAATGGTAGATTATCTTGTTTTTTATCATCAAGAATTTCATAAGATTTAAACGATTTAGAAAATTGCATTTCAAAATATAATCGCTGATTTCTAGCCCAACCTGTAGACATACGATAACCACGAATTACTGAATCATTAAAGCGTTCTACAAAAGTACTGGTGGGTTTGTCCCAATTTAAGGCATACCCCAAATCGACATGAATTTGAGTATTCTCATCTTTAGGAAACGTGTACCTATGTATACCAACTCTTTTTGTTGCTGTTAATTCTGCTCTTATATTATAATCCAACAAATCGACCGCATAATATCCTGGTGATGCCGTTTCTTGAATATGATTAAAGGATGAAAAAGGTTTATAGTTGTTTTCTTTTATTCTTTTTGAAAACCGACTATTGGTTGGCATAACCAAAATATCATACAAATCGCCAGCACCAGTTCCTGTAAGATGCGTATGTGAAAACCCTGTGATTATTGAATCTTGATAATAATATCCTGCTATTCTATCCCATCCAGGAATTCCTATATCGGGGCTTAATTGTACCATTCCAAAAGGGACGGTTGCTCCAGGGTAAGTGTTGCCAGGGCCATCGGTACCAATAAACGGGTTTACGTAATCTACAAGGTTTTTTGCAGCAAATTGACGTTGTTTTTCTTTTTGACAAGAGCAAAACAAAACAATAATAAAAAAATAAACACATAGATTTTTCATAGTGTTATTTATTCTTTCGAAGCTTTTATAACTTCAAAATGATGTTCTTTAATATCGAAAAGAGCAACGCCTGATGCTCCACTTTCTTTTACTACGTTAATGGCATTAGCGACTTCCTCAGCAGTCATTTCAGGGATATATAAACCTGTATGCAATATGGTATTTTTTCCTTTCAAATCTTCTATTCCTTGTTGAGAAGCAAACTTAACCCAATCTAAATCTTCATTATAAAAATTATTATAAACCATAGGTAAAACCGCGTCAACGTTCCATTTATCCCAACGTTGCCTAACCATATGGTCTGCCATTTCTGGGTAAGGAAAAACAGCAGCTGTTAATTTTTTTCCATGTTTATGAGCTATTTTATAGGCACCATCTACAACAGATTTTATTTCATTTAATCTAAATTGTTTCCATTCAATATCTATAGCAGGAACTTCTACTTTTCTAATGTCTTTTCCGTATAATTTCTTGAATTTTTCTACCGCAGCATCCGAATAATCAAAATCAAAATCGGGTAGTTCTTCATTTTGAACTAAATTATATTTAGGTAATAGTCCTATTGGCAAGTATACATCTGGGTATCTTATATAATCTAAATGTACGCTTGTAATGCCTTCTATTTTAGCCATGCTCTCAACCAAGTTCCATATATGTTGGCGTGCTTCTGGATGACTTGGGGATAGCCATTGGTAATAATCTACATAAGGCCTATCATCAAAGCAAGATTTTCCGCTTCTGCTTACCATATACCAATCTGGATGCTGTAATGCAATGGTATCTCCTGGGCGGTTTATAGTAAACATCCATGCATGAACTTCTAAACCAGCTTCTAAAGCCAATGGTGCTACTTTCTCGAGTCTTTTTGAATCTGCCTGCGTGTCTATTAATACCGCATCAATGCCGTTTTGAGCTAATTTCTTAAACCAAGCCTTATGCTCTTCATCTGTTTTTTCTACACCTGCTCCATACCATGACCAATATTTAAAAGCAGGTTTTGTGTTTTCGATTTCTTTAGATACGGTGGATTCTTTTTTATTTGTTGACGTACATCCAATTGTTAAAACTGTAACAATGAAAAATATGGTTTTAAATAGCTTCATAGTTATTTTATTATAATTTTTCCTTCTTCAGTAATTAATATTTTTTTTTCAGAAAAAGGACTTTTAAGCCAAATATTATAGCCAGATTCATGTGCTTGATATTTAGGCGTTACTTTTTTATCTAAAATAACCGTTGGGGCTTCAATAATCTTTATATCCGTATTTTTATTCTTTAAAAGGTTATGGAGCTTATATAAATGCCATTTTATATACTCATCTTTTGGTATATTGAATGTGATGCTATCATTCGTTTCGTTTGCCGAAAAATATACATAACCCCAAGTTTCTGGTTGGTGCATTGCAATAGCGCCTTGGGGAGACCATACCCAATTGTTTTCATGAAAAAGTTTTCCGTTGCCTTTTGTTTTACGTTGATATTTTCCTTTCTCTATTTGAAACTCCCATTGCACTCTGGAAAAATTCATACGCCAAAAATTATCTTTAAGTGCTATTTTTTCAAAATAGGATGTTTTAAAAACATCTAAAGGAATGGCTATTTCTATACACCACTTCTTATCTATATCTGTTGAGTTATTCAATGTACCATCTATATAAACAGCAGATTTTAATCCTTTCGCATTCCAATCATTTAAAACAGTATTGCCTTCTCTATACGGCTTTGTGAGAAATAAATCCCATACCGTATTTAATGCATTAAATTCAAACTCATAATAATTATGGGAATCTCCATCTGGGTCAATAAAAATTTCAAAATCGTTATTATGAAATATAATAGTGTCTCGTTGTTTTAAGTTTGCCCAAATATGTGGTTCTTCTAATTCGGCTAAAAAATAGATACAATTTTCATCCCAAAGCATTTTAAACTTTGTTGAATAGCTTGGTTTTTTAACGCCTTCTATATCAATAAATAGGTCTGAATAGTCAACTTTTTTCCATGAGGATTCATTACCTATACCATCAATTTTTATCGTTTCTTTTGTATGGTTAGCTATATATACTTTAGGAATACTTTCTTGTGTTTTATTTTGGGCATCTATGTTATTATTAGATAAAATAGAAATTATTAAAGCGAAAAGAAAATTTATAGTTTTAACCCAAATATATTTAGTATTTAACAGTTCCATAAGCTATAAAGAATTTTGTTTGGTAAACTCTAAAATCTCACTTATATAGCCAAATGCTAAAGCAACGACTGTATCGGCAGCTCCATAATAAATGGCTACTTTATCAGCTTCTAAATCTTGTAATGTTGCACATGGAAAAATAACATTTGGTACATCTCCAACTTGCTCATAGAACTCACTCGGTGTTAGTAAATAGGGCTGTGTTCTATATTTTACAATTGCTGGGTTTTCTTTATCTAAAATGGCTGAACCCATAGCATACCTAAAACCATTGCAGGTATTAATAACTCCGTGATAAAACATAAGCCAACCTTTGTCTGTTAAGAAAGGAACTGAACCAGCACCTACTTTTGTACATTGCCATGCACTATCCTTAAAAGAACTCGGAGACATCATATGTCTATGCGCTCCCCAATATTTCATGTCTGGACTATAGCTTAAATAAATATCGCCAAAAGGCGTGTGCCCATTATCGCTTGGGCGACTCATCATAGCATACTTACCATTAATTTTTTTTGGGAATAAAACACCATTTCTGTTAAAGGGCAGGAAAGCATTTTCACATTGAAAAAACTCAATAAAGTCAAAGGTATAACCAACACCAATGGTTGGTCCATGATGTCCTTCGCACCATGTAATCCAATAGCGGTCTTCTATAAAAACGACTCTTGGGTCGTACTTATAATCGCCGTAAACTTTATCGATGTTACCAGCCTTAAAATCAATAGGTTGATGATTAATATTCCAATTCATTCCATCTTTACTAAAGCCTGCAAAAATATTCATTTGCACCGCTTTATTATCACACCTGAAAACACCTGCATAACCATCTTTAAATGGTACTACAGCGCTATTAAAAATACTATTTGATGTAGGTATGGCATCTCTTTTTATTATTGGATTTTCACTATACCTCCATACAACATCATGACACTTTTTGGGTCGCTCTTGCCAAGGTAGTTTCATTATTTTTTATTTCTTTTACTGGATTATTTTTTTTACTTTTTGAATTTAACTTATCATACCAAGTTTTCTTTAAGACAAGTGTAGTCGCTACCATAACGCCAAGGACAATATACAAACTATTATACTCTTTAATGATTAAATACATTGGTGATAAAACAAAAGTCATTTGCCAAATAATTCCAATCACACAATTAAACATGTCTAGTTTAAATGATTTATTTGGAACAAAATCTAGGTCTTCTTTAAGTATTTCTTTATAAACTGGTTTCCAAAAACCCCATGGTTTGGTGGTTTTATAAAAATGTTTAAGGACTTCCATATCATCTGCTTTAGTAAAGTAAACTCCAATAAAGCAACCAATAAGAGACGCAAGTAAAATATAAGGAAATAGATAAATATCTATTGTTTCTGAGAAAATATTTGGCACTATCGTAGCAGCAATTAAACCTGCTAACATCCCCCAAAAATATCCATAAGCATTAAATCGCCACCAAATCCATTTTAAAACATTTGCCATAGCATAACCGCCATATAGAGCAGAGGTTATCCAGATAGTTAAAGATGTAATTGACGATGCAAAAAACCCACCTATTACACCTACTAATACAAGTAATACTGAAGATAAATAACTATATCTAATATATGTTTTGTTGGTAGCATTTGGATTAATATATTTTTTGTAGATATCATTAACAATATAGGCTGGAGCAGAATTTACAAATGCAGCGAATGTACCCATAAATGCGGCAAGTAAACCTGCTAATAATAATCCTTTAACTCCTATAGGAACAAACCTTTGTATAGCTTCAGGAAGTATCGTTTCAAAATCAAATCCTGACCCCATGTTTTGTAGTTCTGGCCCCATATATACAAGACATAATACTGCAAAACCTGTTATCATTAAATATCTTGGAATAGATAGTACTACAATTGTTAGAGCACTCATTTTAGAAGCATCGACACTATTTTTAGTCGATAGAATTCTTTGCATATCATAGCTAGGAACAGGCCCTGCCAAGCTCGCAAAAATGCCTTTAAAAATCATCATCATGAATAAGAAACCAAATAAAGAAAAGCCATCTTCTTCTATTTTAAGATTGACACTATCTATATAGCCTGTCCAATCCATATCCAGATTCATACCGAAAGACAAATTCTTCCAGTTTGAAGGGACAGCCGCATCAATTTGTTCAAAAGTTACTGCATTAAAAGCAATATAACCAATAACCAAACATGAAATAGTCATGATAACAAATTGTAAAACCTCGGTTGCTACAACGCTATACATTCCACCTTTGAGTGTATATAATGTTGTTATACCGATAATGATTAAGGCATAACTTTGTTCAGATAAAATTAATAAACTACCTATATTAAAAGACAAGTCCCACGGAAAAAAAATAACTACAAATTTGCCTATGCCTTCAAAAAAGTAAGCCATGAATCCTAAGGTACTTATTACAGCAAATACGGTAACAATGATATGAGATAACCTTGCTCCTAAACCTTTTCCAAAACGGTAGGTTATCCATTGCGCTCCAGTCATAACATTAGACCGTCTTAACCAGGCTGCAAGAAAAACAAATAAAAACACTTGATTCCATACAGGCCATAACCATGGAACCCAAGCACTTTTTATACCATAAACAAACATAATGGTAACAGCAAACATGGTTCCTGATATATCAAACATACCAGAGGCATTAGATAGTCCTAAATAATACCATGGAATCTCATTACCTCCTAAAAAATAAGAATTTAAATCTTTTGAAGCCTTTTTAGATACATACAAACCAAAAAGTACTGTAATTAATATATATCCTAAAATTATAACAATGTCTATAGTTGCTAAACTCATTCACACTTATTTAAAAACATTTAGTATTAAGATTTATTCTGCTATTATTAGCAACGACACAAAACACACCAAAAAACAATTAAAAAATTGTTTACAAGGTGTTTATGCTTAAAAAATTAAAAGTAATTAATAGGACAACTTTTCTTATATTTGTTGTACTCATATTTAAATTCAAATCCACTATTAAAAAAAATGATATTTCTACTCAATCATTTTTAGTGAATTATTAATTACCACTAAATATTTATATTTTTAATTGTTGTACGAATAATTTTAGACCAACAACAATAGTAGAAAGCTAAACGCCATAAAAACTATAGAGTATTATGATGGAAAAAATTAAAGATATCATCAAAATAAACGATAATAATAATTTCAATATAACGATAAAGCATCATTTTATTTTTTGGGTTATTTATTTTCTTTTTACTACTTTTAGATGGGGCAGTTATTTTAATGATTATGAGTATGCTTTTAAAACAACACTTTTAGGATTTTCTATACATATGACACTATGTTATTTTAATATTTTTTATTTGATGCCTAAGTTTATTTATACACGCAAGTATTTTATATACGGCATAGCTCTTATTTTTTCTTTATTTTTTATGCTAATAACAAAATTTAATTTAACCTACTATTTAATAAGTAGCAATGTATGGCCAGAAGGTCCTGTAAGTACATCTACTCTTAGTTTAAATTATGCTATAGAAACTATGCTTGGTGAATTATATGTTATCGCATTTGTTACAGCAATAAAAGTAACTTTCGATTGGATTAAGGAGCATAAAAGGCTTGTAGATATGGAAAAACTACAACTTGAAACAGAATTACGATTATTACGAACTCAAGTTTCTCCTCACTTTTTTTTTAATACTTTAAACAATATTTACGCTTTAACCATTGAAAAATCTGATAAGGCTCCAAAAATCATCCTTAGGCTTTCAGAATTAATGAGGTACCTCTTGTATGAAACAAAACAAAAAAGACAAAGCCTTAAAAAAGAAATAATTTGTTTACAAAACTATTTGGATTTAGAACGTATACGACATGGAAATCAATTAAAGATAAACATGGATATTTCTGGAGATATAGAAGATAAAGAAATTGCGCCGATGCTATTATTATCTTTTATAGAAAACTCTTTTAAGCATGGCGCTAATAAAAGTGTTAACGAAGTTAATATAAATATTGATTTTAATGTTATTGATGATTTTCTTCATTTTAGAATTTCAAACCCAATCCCTAAAGAAAAAAATAATAATGCTATAAAAACAACTCAAGGAGGTATTGGCATTGGTATAGGAAACGTAAAAAAAAGATTAGCACTAGGTTATAAAGAAGATGAATACTATCTTGATATTAATAATGACGCTAATCAATATGCTGTAAATCTTAAAATAAAAGTATCATGAATTTAAAATGTGTTATAGTTGATGATGAGCCATTGGCAATCAATGTTATTAAAAGTTATATTGAAAAAACTAATGGTTTAGAATTATTAAATTCTTTTAATAATGCTTTAGAAAGCATAGATTACATAAGACGCAACACTATAGATTTACTGTTTTTAGACATAAATATGCCTTTATTAGATGGTTTAAACTTGTTAAAAAGTTTAGATACAAAACCACTGACTATTATTACTACTGCTCATGAAGAATTTGCTGTAGAAAGTTATGAATTAGAGGTTTTAGATTACTTAGTTAAACCCATCCCATTTCATAGATTTATTATGGCAATTAACAAAGCTTTTAAAACTAACAACAGAAAAGAAATTCCAACATCTAACGAAAGGGCTTCTATTTTTGTTAAGGTTGATAAAAAGAAAATGATTAAAGTATATTTAGACGAAATTCTATCTGTAGAAAGCTTAAAAGATTACATAAAAATAAGTACACATGCAAACAGATATATTGTACATCAAACCTTAAGTCGTTTTACAGATGAGTTACCATCTGATAAATTTATAAGAATACACCGATCTTATACGATATCCATTGAAAAAGTTGAAACTATTGAAGGAAATAGTGTTGAAATAGCAGGCCTAAGATATACTATTGGTAGAAGTTATATAAATGAAGTAAAAAGCATTATCCTAAAGAATAATATTTCAAATAAGTAAGTGTTAATTCGCTAAACTTTTACTAGTCTTTTTACCATATAGTGCTATAAGCAAAAAGCATATTAATGGCAAAATAAAGGAAAAATTAACTTCAGATACACCTAATATAATTGTGTCATTTACTTTCTCACCACCAATATCCATAATCATAGCTTGCCATTGTGGCATTAAAGCACCACCAACAATAGCCATAACTAATCCAGCGGCTCCAATTTTAGATTCTTCTTCTCCAAGTCCATCTAATGCAATACCATAAATTGTAGGGAACATTAAAGACATAAAAAAAGAAATGGCTACAAGGCAATATAATCCAATCATTCCCTCAATAAAAATAGTTCCTGCTGTACATACAAAAGCAAATACGCAAAATAGCATCAATAGTTTACCTGAGTTAATATATCCTAGTAATGCTGTGCCAATCCATCTTCCTCCTAAAAATAAAATAAAGGCTATAAACTGATAATTTGCTGCCGTTTCACTTTCCATACCAATACCTTCTGCATATTGATAAATATAGGTCCAGCACATTATTTGAGCGCCAACATATAGGGCTTGCGATAAAACGCCATACACATAATTACTATTTTTAAATAAACTAGAAAATGTACTTCCTAAACTAGGTATACCACCTTCATCTTTAAACTTTGGCATTTTTACTATGGCTATTAAAATAAGAAATAACAAAATAACCAACCCAAGTACTACATATGGGTTACGAATTACCATTAAATCAGATGTTTTAATTAATGCTTTTTTAGTTATATCTAGAGAACTAAAATCTGAAATATCATCAGATTTCAAATTTTTAAGTACAAAATGTTGTGCCACCCAAAGACCAGCTAGTAAACCTACTGGATTAAATGCTTGAGCTAAATTTAATCGTTGCGTTGCTGTTTTTTTAGCCCCCATTGCTAGTATGTATGGATTTGCAGCCGTTTCTAAAAAAGCCAAACCAAATGTTAAAATGTATAATGCCACACAAAACACCCAAAACTCTTCATTAGTTGCAGCAGGAAAAAACATTAGTGCTCCGCCAGAATATAATATCAACCCAATAAGGATTGCCGTTTTATACGAATATTTTCGTATAAATAAGGCTGCTGGTAATGCCATACAAAAATAACCACCATAGAAAGCCATTTGCACCCATGATGCTTGTGCATTAGAAAGCTCTAATACTTTTTTAAATGCGGTTACCATAGGGTCTGTTACTGCATTAGCAAAACCCCATAATGCAAATAAGGACGTTACTAAAATGAATGGAAGTAATATCTTTTTAGATACAATAGTGTTTTCGTTATTCATGTTTTTAATTTTAGTTTGCATTATTTTTTTTTAGTACATGACAAAAATTAAATTGACTTTCAATAAACAGTAATAATCCTAATGAAATTCAGACCTGTCAGGTTTTAAAAACCTGACAGATCTAGAACATCTACTATTATTAAACGAATGACAATTAATAATATAACATTTGTGTTTCAATTTTTGTCATGTACTTTACTTAGATATTTTTTTTCTCTAATAAATAATAATTTCATCAATAAACAGCCAAACTTTTTTACCAACTGCTCCATGCCATTCTGGGGCAACACCAAAAGGATTTATTTTTATCTTCAAGTATTTATAATGCCCTTTTTTTATAGACAATATATGTCGGTTTACTTCTTTAGGATACTTATCAGTCTTTAATATTGTCTTTTCTCCTATGAGCTTTAAATTTTGTTTTGATGTACCTCCATAGACTTGAATTGATTGTGCTGGGAATATCCAAGACCCTATATCTGTTAAAACACCTACGGAAATATGTTCAATAGTCTCATTTTGTCCTAAATTCAAATCCACATCAAAATCATCTTTTAACCCTGTCCATTTAGCATCTCCATAACTATTAGAGCCTGTAACTTCATCAAAAAGCATACTTCCATCTGCTTTTCCATAATTTGGTTCAGACCAACTGTTCATTGTTATTTTTGGATAGCCTTCTTTTAAGGATGGAAAAACACTCTTAAATAATGGTTTTTGGTATACTTTACTAGTATTTAAACCTTGTTTTATCGCTACAGCTTTTAAAATAGAGTTCTCTTTTACCTCGAAAGGGTTTTTATATTTATTTGATGTAATTGTTGGTTCTGTACCATCTATTGTGTAATAAATATCAGCTTCTTTATCATTACTTTTTAGTGCTGCTGTATGTTTATCTGAAAAGAAAAATGTACTGTTAGCATCATACGGAGAAGCGGTTGCTTTTCTAATAACTTCTGGTTTTTCTTTAGAAACAATTCCTATAGAAGTGCTTTCATCTGAACTTCCCCAAGATGTATTTGGTAAGTTCCCCATGGTAAATTCCATGATTCCTCCTTGTATAATGACATCATGATTGATATATGTCTTATTATATTCTTTTCCATTTAGTTTTACAGATTGTACGTAAAAATTATCCTCCGTTAAGTTAATGGCTTTAACTTTAAATGTATTACCGTTTTCTAAATTTATAGTAGCTTCCTCATAATATGGCGCTCCTATTTGATAGCTAAGGTCTGCTGGTGAAACAGGGTAAAATCCTAACGTGCTAAAAATATACCACGCAGACATTTGCCCTAAATCTTCATTATTAATTAATCCGTCTGGTTTATCAGAATACATGGTCGTTACAACTTCATTTATTAGTTTTTGTCCTTTCCATGGTTGTCCAACATAATTATATAAATATGGCATATGATGCCCAGGCTCATCGCCATGCCCGTACTTACCAATAAAACCAGAAATATCTACATGTTGTGCGCCCCCAATGGTTGATGTATCTGAAAAGATTTTATCCAGCCAAGTAGCATATTTTTCTTTACCACCATGTAATTGAATAGCACCCACCATATCTTGTGGTGTATATGCCGAATACGCCCAAATGTTACCTGAAACATAATTAGGAATTAAATTATCCCATGTGGAAAAATCTAATTTTCTAACATGTCCATCACTAAAAACAGGGTATAAATAGCCATCTTTTAAATTAAATAAGCTTCTGTAGCCAATGCTTCTTTTATAAAACGCTTCAGCTTCTTCCGTTTTTCCTAATTTTTCAGCAACACGAGCAATAACAAAATCATGATAATTATATTCTGTTGTTTTTGAAACTGAACTTCCAGTTTCGGCGGTTACATAACCATAATTAATATAATCTGTAAGTCCGTTAACATCGTAAACACCGCTATGTTTTGTTAGATTAAAAGCGGCTTTGTGCATAGAGTTAAAACCATCTTCATAATTAATACCAGCTACATCTTTTAATATGGCATCGCCTATGACTGATGATGTTGTGTACCCAATCATACAAGCATTATCAAATCCTATAAGTTCCCAAACTGGTTGACCTACGCCAGATTGAGTGTCTCTAGAAATTAAACTATTAACCATTTTTGAAGTTTCTTTTTGCTCTATAATAGTCAACAAAGGATGAAGTGCTCTGTAGGTATCCCATGTAGAATAGTTACTGTATTGCTGTCCTTTAGATTGGTATTGTTTGCCTTCAACTATATAACGCCCATCTACATCTGAAATAATATTTGGTGAAATAAACGAATGATACATGGCTGTGTAAAACGTTCTTTTTTTAGTATCAGAACTATTATCACTAAGTACTATTTTATTTAGCACTTTGTTCCAAGCTAATGTGGCTTCTTTTAAAACATCGTTAAATGATTTTTCTTTGGCTTCTGCTTCATAATTTTTTTCAACGCCATTATAATCTATTGGAGATAGTGTTAGAGAGACTTCAATCTGTTCGTCTTTTTCAACATTAAAAGAGACATAGCTTTTAGCTTTAGCTGAAGTTAAACTATCTGCCTCTACTTCAATATCATTATCAGTTATTACTGCTTTTTCAAAAGGTTTAGAAAATTTAGCACTAAAATAAGCAAAACGGTTTTTACCACTTCCCATATCCACGCGCTTGAAACCTCTTATTTCTGTATTAGAAACAATTTCTATTGATGTTTCTGCTGCTCTTTCCATAATAGCATGTGTAGGGTCTATAACAATAGCTACAAGACCAACATCATTAAAGGTGTATCTATGAAACCCTGCTCTGGCAGTTGCTGTTAATTCTACATCAATGTTGTAATCATCTAGTTTTATTTTGTAGTATCCTGCTCTGGCATCTTCTGTTTTATGAGAAAAACGAGAACGATAACTTTCATCTACTAATGCATCAGAACCAGATTTCGTGGTGTTTTTCCCCATAGTAGGCATTAATAAAATATCTCCTAAACCAGACAAACCTGCTCCACTAATGTGATTATGTGCAAAACCTTTGATGATAGAATCGGAATAATGATAACCCGAACACCAATCCCAAGCTTTAAAATCGTTTGAAGGGCTTAACTGCACCATCCCAAAAGGTGTTGTTGCTCCTGGAAATGTATGACCATGGGCAGAAGTTCCTATCATTGGGTCTACATAGGCAGTTAAATCTATTAGTTCTTTCTTTTTGCAAGAACATACAATTAATAGAAGGGAGAGTACAGTAATTATTTTCTTCAATTATAGTTTTAGTTAAATTTCTAATCAATAAAGTTATTCAAATCTAAATTAGCATATTAAAGTTATCGACCAACAACAACTATAGAAAGACCAATAATAAATATTTTTTAGAGTCTGGGGAATTAATTACATGAAGTACTTATTTTTATTTTCACTAACGAACTACTATTTACCCCTATGAATTCTACTATATTTTATCTTGAATAACGTTATATATACGTTTCATTAAACATTTTTTTGTGATATTATATATTTAGTGATATTATATATTTAAATGAGTGTACTACAATCAATCTATACTAAACAATGAAGGTAATACAAAAGAAATTCATACGTTTGATAATAATTGGGCACTGGCTAAATAAAGGCATTAAAAAACATTAAAAACTCATTAGTATGAGATATATAGCAATTATATACACGTTATTATTATTGACTTCTTGTAAAGGACAAAATACAGCAATAACTACAAAAATTGATATCGAAATATTGCGTAAAGAAGCTATTGGTAAGGATGTACAATTAGTGGATGTTCGCACGGCAAAAGAATATAACAACGGTCATATAGATGATGCTATTAATATAGACATTTCAAATAAAGATAACTTTAAACAAGAAGTAAGCAAACTAGATACAAGTAAACCCATCTTTATTTATTGCCATATAGGTGGACGTAGCCATAGAGCAAGTAAAATTTTAGAAACTATTGGATTTAAAGAAGTATATGATTTCTCTGGTGGATGGAAAACTTGGAATCAGCAATAAAAACACTAACGTATTACAGATAAAGTGTATGATTAAATGAATTTAAACGAAACGTATTGGGATAATAGATATAAAAATGGAACTAATGGTTGGGATTTAGGCGAAATTTCAACACCATTAAAAACCTATTTTGACCAACTTGAAGACAAAAACATTAAAATACTTATCCCTGGTGGTGGTAACTCGTATGAGGCAGAGTATTTACACCATAAAGGTTTTAAATATATATATGTCGTTGATTTGTCTGAAACAGCATTGATGAATATAAAAAAAAGAGCCCCATCGTTTCCTTCTAAACATTTAATACATCAAGATTTTTTTAGCCTAACTATAAAATTTGATTTAATAATTGAACAAACTTTTTTCTGCGCAATTGCCCCATCCTTAAGAGGCCAATATGCAATACAAGCCAATAAATTACTGAATGAAAATGGTAAAATTGTAGGTTTACTTTTTAATGTGCCTTTATATGAAAACCATCCACCATTTGGAGGCAGTAAAACAGAATATTTAACGCTTTTTAAACCGCTTTTTAAAATTCAAATTATAGAAGATTGCTACAACTCGACACAAAGTAGAACTGGAAAAGAGCTATTTATTAAGTTAGTAAAAAAATAGATTTTGATTTAAGAAGCATTAGGCACATACTTTTTTAATAAGTAGTTCTACAAAAATTTGGCATTATCTCAGAAACTGTTATTTTAAAAGTCACTATCCTGAAAAGTGTATACATTTCAAAAAGCACAACCCACAGGTTGCGGGTCTAAACCTTCTAAATTAATTGCGAAATCTTTAGCCAATGTATCTTGAGTAAATCCACTAGAGACAGAGCCTTTAAATATTTTTGTTCCGTAACCCGATGTGTTCATATGCGCTCTTACTATAACAATTTGATTGGCAGTAATAGGTATTGTTCCTCCAGAACGTATAAATGGTTGTTCATTTACATGACTATGCCCTAAAATTCTTCTATAAATTAAAGCCCCATCTTCTGTAATGACCTCCCACCAATTTGCATATTGATTACATCCTGTATCTGGGCTAGATATCCCTATATTAAAGGTGTAATTTTCTGTATCTCCAGCTGAAGATACACTTACAATACTCGCCTCAAGAGTGCCATTGGTTTCTACTTGCATTTCTTGATTTTTTTTATTGTCGTCACTCGAACAACTTGTAAGGAATAATAGTGTGCTAAACAGTAAGGATAAAAAATTCATAGCTTATATTTTTTATAAAAATAATTATAATATTTATTAAAATTTGTAACAATGGTTACAACTTCTTCATTATCAAAGTTGTCATAGCTCTTAAATCTTGAACGTTAGTTGTTTTTATAGGTTCAATTAATTCAAACTCAAAAGTTAGTATTAGTAATTTTATACGTTCTCTAGTTAAATTATAAGTACCATTTTGTTGGCTTACACCATCTTTAACAGAACCTATATTACCATCTAAGCCTATGTTGGAAGCCATTCGTATAAAAAGTATCCCATTATGTTTCAATACACGAACTAATTCTGTAAACATGGCTGTAAATTGTTTTTCGCTTTTTGCAAAATGTAATACTGCACAACAAATTACATGGTCAAAATAGTTTTCTTGGTAAGGTAAGGTATCTAAATCTCCCACTTTAAAATTATGAGCTGATTTTGGGTATGACTTTTTAGCGATATCTAAACGTTTTTCATCTATATCTACCCCAAAAATATCATAGCCATTTTTATAGAACCACTTTAAATTTCTTCCTTCTCCACATCCAGCATCTAGAATAGTTTCATTAGAGTTGAATCTGTTTTTTAAAATTTGATCAATTAAATAAATGTCTATATTACCAAGTATAACCTCTGTTTCTTTATAATTCATTTGTTTTTTTAAATTGCTTGTAACATATGTCACAGTATATAAAGATATTCTAAAATATTTTTGTAGTCTAATAATTTAAAAAACTCAATTATAAAAGCAAAAATTTCAATAGTATTATTACTTTGTGCTTCATCACTAATTTACTGATTGTTCTAATGATAATGATACCACACCTAATTATTCTATCAAAACCTTTAATACAATATAAATCATGCAAAATAGAATTTACAAGTTTAATAAACATCCTATTCTTCATCTTTTGGTTTGATAATCTTATAACAAAATTCCCAAACTCTAAAACCTTTACATTTGAGTCATTATAATCTTAAATCGACGAAATGCATTTTTAATCGTGAATTAATAATAAATGAGTTTTTCTTAACGACAAATGATTTTTTACTCATAAAAAATCATTTAAGGTGTAATTAGAAGTAAAATAATAACTTTATATTTAAGAACCATATTGTATTGATTCTTAAAAATTAATACAATTAAAACTTTCACTAAACTAAACTAAACTTTTTATGAAATCAACTACTTATTTTTTGATTTTTGCTTTGAGTCTTTTTTTTAACCAACTCAATGCAAAAAACTATTACGTTTCTACTACAGGAAAAGATTCCAATAACGGATCCCAAGCAAGCCCTTTTAAAACCATTCAAAAAGCAGCAGATGTTATGAGCGCTGGTGATGTCTGCATTATTTTTGGAGGTGTTTACAGGGAAACTGTAATTGTTAAAGACAACAATGTTACTTTTAGAAGATTTGACAACAAAAAAGTAACAGTATCTGGTACTGTAAAGCTTAACAATTGGACAAACTATAAAAATGGCATTTTTAAAGCGAATTACTCGGGTGCTGAAACACAATATACAATGCTTTTTGTAGATTTTAAACATCAACAAATGGCACGATGGCCTAACAATACTACAGGAAAAATGATGGATCCTTTGGGTGCTAACTCTGGATATAAAAATTGTAGAGTATTTGGAGGAACTAAAGGTCAAAAATCTAGAAAAGTAACTTTTGATAACATGCCTAGTTTTCCAAATAACTTTTTTGTTGGTGGTATTTTTAGAGGTATCAATGGGAAAAAATGGATAAACCCTGCAGGTACAATTACTGCTTCACAAGGCAAAAATTTGACTGTAAACGCTATAACCAAAGGCTGGATTGACAACAGTGAAAAAATATTAAATAACCAAGGTAAAGGTCATGGGTTTATTTTTCACTTAAATGCACTTGATATTGCTAACGAATGGTTTCAAAAAGGTAATTTGGTATATTATAAGCCACCTGCTGGAAAGAACCCAAATAACATGAATATTGAAGTAAAGAAAAGAAAATGGGGATTTGTAATTAATAACAGAAGCGGTGTCGTTATAGACGGAATAAGAATTCATGCTGCATCTATAGAAATAAAAAACAGTAGTAACTGTAAAGTTTTAAACAGTTCTGTACAATATATGTGGCCATTTCTTACTAGAGGAGGTTACGGTGCTTCTTACCAAGCTTTAGGTGGTGTTTATGTAAAAGGTAACAATAATGAATTTAAAAATTGTTATGTAGCACACAGTTGGGGTAACGGATTTAGTATTGAATCTGGAAACAATAATAAGATAAAAAATTGTCGTATTGAAGATATAGGATGGATTGCTCAATTTACTTCAAGTATCCAAAATAATGGATTTAATACGCTTGTACAAAAAAGTACTATAGGGTCTTCTGGTAGATTTCATATTCGTACAGATAATAAAATGAAAATAGTATATAACGACCTCTATGATTGTATGAAAATGGGACAAGATGCAGGTTCTATACAATGTACAAATGGAAGTAATTGGAGGGTTCCTATAAATCTTCAAGGTACAGAGATTGCATATAATAAAATTCACGATTGTACCACATTAACAAATGGTCAAAAACAATTTGTACTTGCTTTTTACTTAGAAGGCTGTTATAATTATACAGTACACCATAATTTAGTTTATAATTTTATAACCGATGTGGTACCAGATGGCACTTTTGCTTATTTAGGTCCTAGGTTATCTAAAATACAAAATTGCTACTACTATAACAACACGGTTTGGAATGTTGATTGGGGTGTAAGAATATGGAATAGAGATAGAGAAGGACAACTAGAAAATGTTCGTTTTTGGAATAACATTATAGATAGAAAATCTAAAGACAATACCAATGGAGCCAATGGTATCTTATATAACTTAATTGATTTTAAAAACAACTATAGAGATGGCTCTGCAAATAATCAAAATTCTATTTTTGTTAATGTTAATAATGGAGACTTCCGATTAAAACAAAATTCGCCTGCAATTGATGCTGGTAGAAATATACCTAACATAACCACTAACACAACTGGAGCTCGTCCAGATGCTGGAGCTATTGAATTTGGCACAACTTTTCCTAAAGCTGGATCAAACATAAACCCAGATATCTATAATACGAGTAAGATTGCTGTTAATAGCTCTAAAGAATCTGTTATCAATGAAAACTTATCAGTATTTCCTATACCAGCTGATGATGAACTATACATAAAAGGAGCATTTAACCAATGGGAAATTTTTAGCTTTACTGGACAGTCTGTTCTTAAAGGTAAGGTTAAAAATATTGATGTATCTAATTTACACAGTGGGATGTATTTTATATCTGTTGATGATATTTCAATTAAATTTATTAAAAATTAATTCTTTGTAATACAAATTAAATAAAGTAGCCTGCGTATACATAGTAAAAAACTATAATACGCAGGCTTTTTTACTCTAAATTTAACCTATTCTTATAAATCCATTTATAAGAATAAATTATTTTTTTATTGCTCCAATAGAAACAAATACGCTTCCTGTAGTGTTCTAAAATTTAATATACTACCAGCTTCTGTTAAAACGTCTTCTGTATGTACTGTAAGAATGCCTATGGGAATCATTTTAGCCTTTTTTGCAGCTTTTATGCCTAATGGGCTATCTTCAAATACCCAAACCTTATCAAAATCCTTATCCGCTATTTTTAATTTTTTGGCTAAATTTAAATAAGGTTCTGGATGTGGTTTAGGGTTTATATAGTCTTCAAAACCTAAATAGGTTTCAAATTCTAATGCTAAGTTTTCTATTGTGTTAGATAAAAATTGCCTAGTGGCATTACTAGCTATGCCGTAAGGTATATTCGATTTAACTAAAAGACTCTGTATTTCTCTAACACCAGGTAAAAGTTTTGCATATGGTATTGTAAGCGGTATTAATTCATCTTTTAAATCAAATAATGCTTTTGTGTGCTGCTTGGCATTTTGTTGTTCACAAAAATACTCCGCAATTAACATTGGAGACTTCCCCAATAGCTCTTGATGCGGAAAAGATTCAAGCTTACTATTAAACAACTTTTCATGAGCCAGCATCCAAGCTGTGTTGTGCGCTTTTTTACTATTAACAATAACGCCATCAAAATCAAATAATACGGCTTTTGGAAACATGGGACTAAACGGGTTCATTAAATAATCTATGTAAATTAAGGTTTAAAAATTTATTGGTAGGGTCCATTTCTTTTCTCAATGCTTTAAATTCATTCCACTTAGGGTATAATGTATTCATTTCGTAATCTCTAGCTTGGAAACGTTTACCCCAATGCGGACGCCCTCCATGTTTTAGAAAAATTTTCTCAATAGATTTAAAAGCTTCATAACTGTCTGCTGATGCAGCATTTCTGGTTACACATCCCATGGTTACAGTATCTTGATTATAAGCATAGCTTAACCACGATACATCTTTAGAAACAAAACGTACATCCATAGGTATGTGTACAAACGATTTATTACTCAAATCTTGAAGCTCTGATTTTAGTTCCTCAAAAACTTCTGGAAACTTATCTAATCCTATAGTCCATTCTGCAAGTTCTAGCGTAGAACCTCTAGATTTGGTTACTGTAGCCTGATATAACGATCCTTTATGCTCTTTTTTACTACTAAAAAACAATCGATATAAAATCTTGTTTGCCATAGCCGTAAGCATGGGCAATTTATCTGTTAATCTATATAAAAATTTAGAGACTTTCCTTCTATGTTTAAGATACGAAGGCCCAGTTTTTACATCGATTTCCTTATCTGCTGGTATTTTATCACCACTAATTACATAGCCATATCCTGTGTGTGGAAGCCAGAGTATTCGTAAAAAATCTAATGTTTTTACCTTTTTTGATAAATCCTTCACCCAAACGCTATCTTTTTGAGGCGCTTCTTTTATATGTAATGTATACAACGGCTCGCATTTAAAGGTAATTGTAGAAAATACGCCCAGCACTCCTAATGAAACTCTACAGGCATCCATAAGCTGCTCGTCTTCCTTTATTGTTTTTATACTTCCATTTGCTAATATCATCCTACACTCTGTAATGTAATCTGCCAAAATTTTGCCACTTGTACCATGTGTTCCTGTAGCAAGCGCTCCACCTACAGTAACGGTATTAATATCTGGCAAACACGGAATGCACCATTGCTTAGCTTCTATATCAACCAATAAATCTTTTAATTTTATTCCAGACTGCACGGTAATTTCAAGACGCTCATTATTATATGAGATAATCTTATTATAATTACTTATATCTACCAAAGTATTTACACCCGCAGTAATATCTGCCGAAGATTGCTTACTTCCATAAATTCGGATATCGTCTGAATTTGCTATGATTTCCTGTAGCTCATGCTCACTTTCAATTTTATATAAATGCTTATAACTATGCTTAATGTTTTCATTCCAACTTACCCAAATCTTATTTTTTTTATCTAACGCATCTGGGGCTGTATTTTTTTGTTTTTTTTGTGGATTTTGACTTGAAATTTTCTTCTTTTTTTCAGTATTAGGGTGCAACATTTCCATAGAACATTTTTTTAAATCAATATACTTAAATGTTCTGACTTTACACCAGATTTATTAGATAACAACACAAAAAAATTAACACAATTTGTTATTAATTACTTTCAAATAAAAAACTGACTATGCTAGTAAGATATATCGTTTATAATGATGTGCTATCCTGTTATATTTATATAATCATAGACCATCCCATCTTGATTATAAATTTATTTAACAATCTATTAAATATAATAAATTTTATCATCTTAAAAACTAATATTTATATTTATAATCTTATTAGATAATATTTTAAAATATTAGTTTTTAAGATAATAATATTGTGTGTTATTAAAAAAAACAATACATTTGATTCTGTCTGACTACGTAAATATATGATTGGTATAATAACAGGAGATATTATTAATTCTAAAAAAAGCTCGCCTAAAATATGGTTAAGTGCTCTAAAGACGATTTTAAATCGTTATGGCAATCAGCCTAAGCAATGGGATATTTTTAGAGGTGATAGTTTTCAATTAGAAGTTAGCCCTATGCAAGCACTAGAAGCTAGTATTTTAATCAAGGCTACTATTAAGCAATTTAAAAATACTGATGTAAGAATTGCTATTGGTATTGGCGAAAAAACATATAATTCGGAAAAAATAACAGAATCTAATGGTAGTGCTTTTGTTAATTCTGGTGAGTGTTTTGAAACTTTAAAAAAAACAACCTTAGCTATAAAATCGCCATTTGAAACATTAGACACACCTATAAACATTATGCTAGATTTGGCACAGCTTACTATAAACCACTGGACAAGCGCATCTTCCATTCTGGTAAAAACAGCTTTAGAACATCCTGAGCTCAATCAAAAGCAATTGGCAAACCTATTAGAGCAAACTCAAGGTAATATTAGCCAAGGGTTAAGACGAGCAGGTTTTGACGAAGTTATAAAACTAATACATTATTATTCCAACAAAATAGAAACCTTATGTTAAGCTTAATCATAAAATTAATATTAGCACATATTATTGGTGATTTTTTACTGCAACCACAAAAATGGGTGACTCATAAAGAAACACATAAACATAAATCCAAATTTTTATATTGGCACATCTTAGTGCATTTATGTACCTTAATATTCGTTCTTCAATTTGATTTTAAATATTGGGCAGGGATTAGCATAATAGTTATATCGCATTACATTATTGATGTCATTAAATTACACTTAAAAACTAAAATAAATGACAGACTATTATTTAGCCTAGACCAATTAGCGCACTTAGTAATTTTAGCTTTAGTCCTTAAAATCTATGAACCTTTTAAGTTTAATATAGATAAACTCTTTGATACTAAAATTTTACTCTTTATAACCTGTGTGTTATGCATAACTAAAGTTTCGTCTATAGTCATGAAAACCATTATCTCTAAATGGGATTTAAAAGCATATAATGAAGAAACATCTTTAGAACATGCAGGCTCTTACATTGGTATACTAGAACGGCTATTTGTATTCATGTTTATTATAACAAACCATTGGGAAGGTGTGGGCTTTTTAATAGCAGCAAAATCGGTGTTTCGTTTTGGCGACTTATCTAAAGCAAAAGACAGAAAACTTACTGAATATATACTTATAGGCACATTATTAAGCTTTGGTTTAGCTATTTTATTTGGCGTTGGCTATGAATATATTTTAAAGCTGATTATAGCTAGTACCAAAAAATAGTAACCAAAACTCTTTTTATTATTTCTAAATACCCTATTTTTTATAATACTTAGCATACCCTCGGTAAGCAAAAAAGCCTAAAATAGCCACTAAGACTAAAGTAATGCTTATAAACTTAACACTTACTATTTGGTCTCCACTAGCATAACTATGCAATCCAGCCAAATAAAAATTTACTCCAAAATAAGTCATTACAATACTAGCAAAAGCTAGTACAGACATTAGGTTGTATATCCAACGGCTACGAAGTCCAGGTACCAAGCGCATGTGTATAACAAAAGCATATATCATGATACTTATTAACGCCCAAGTTTCTTTAGGATCCCAACCCCAGTAGCGTCCCCAACTCTCGTTGGCCCACATGCCTCCTAAAAAGTTGCCAATGGTGAGCATAACTAAACCTACAGTTAATGCCATTTCATTTATTATGGTTAACTCTTTAATATTGAGAAGCATCTTATCTTTATTCGCTTTAGTGGTAAAAACCATAAGTAATAATGATACAATACCCAAAATCATCCCTAAAGTAAAAGGACCATAACTGGCTACAATAACAGCTACGTGAATCATTAACCAATAACTATTTAATACAGGCTGTAGATTGGCTATGGCTGGATCCATCCAATTCCAATGTGCAATCATTAAAATCATAGCAGTTACAAAAGCTCCTGCAGCAATTGTTAAATTAGAAGCTTTTCTGTAAAAAAACCTATATAATGGTACTATTAATGTTGCTAAAGCAGGTGCTAAATTTTCAAATGACACCTTTTTATTACTTTTACTTAAACCTGTTATTAAACCAAAAAGCATAGTGGCCCAAGCTACATAAATCATAGATTCGTAGGCATCACTCCATGGTGCGTGGCCCGATATGTACCAACGTATAATTAAACCTACGGTGTGTAAAATAAATAAGCCAAAAATAATATACTTAAAAACAGTTACCGATGTGTTTAACGCTTTATTTTTATCATTAAATATTTGAATAATCAATAAAACAAAGAGTATACTACCGGCATATAAATACCAACTAAAAAGTTTTTTAAAAATATCGTATTTATTATAAAGCACTTCGGTTTTAACTTTATCGTCACTTAACATGACATCACCACCATAACGATGTTGCGACTTTTTAAATGCTTTTAATAGCTTTTCAGATTTATCAAAATTATTTGTTTGTTTGTCTTGATTAAGCGTCATCAAATAATATCTAAATCCATTTTTAACAAAACCAGCATAAACAGAATCTTTTATAACAGATGGTTTTTTCTTAAAATCAAAATTAGAAAGCCATTTATTATTTTCATCATTAGGAATTGGAAAAATCTTTAAAGACCTCCCTTCGACCGTATTGAATAATAAATTAACACGCTGATCAGTTTCTTTAAATTCCTTTTGAAAACCGTTAGGCACTTGTGCTTTATAGGCTTTATCTAAAAAAGGTGCTAATTTATAAGTCCCTCTCTCTGTAAAAAAATCGGCTAATGTGGCATATTTTTCTTCTTTAGAAACACCAATAAGTTTTCTAATAGAATCGCCTTTTTTTGGTTTCAAATAAATAACAGGAACATTATACCACAATAATGGACTTTCCTGAATAGATAAGAATACTTGATTAGCATCAAAACCTTCATAACTATCATTTTTACTAAGTTTACGAAGCATTTCTGAAGCATACGTATTTACCGGCATCATACGGCCACTTAAATCTTGAATTACAAGTTCTCCAAATTTGTCGGTATGCGATTTAGGGGCAATATTAGCCTTAAGTATAGAGTCTATTTGTGTTTTTGTAGTTTCTTCTTTAGCATGGTCATGCCCGTCTCCTTCAAAATGGTCTTGAGAAAATGAGTTTAAACCTAAACACAGTATTACAATGGTTAATAGTTTCTCTTTTTTAGATTTAACCTTTTCTAACATTCGTTTTAAATCTCCAAAACGAGAGTATTTGCTAAATAAAATAGCCATGAGCCCAAAATAGAGCATAAAATAACCTATATATGTTATAAGTGAACCCCAATAATCGTGGTTTACAGAGAGTACTGTTCCTTTTTCATCTGGATCAAAACTGGATTGAAAAAAACGATAACCACCATGATCCAAAATATTATTCATAAATATTTTATAATCATAATCTTTTGTTTTGGAATCTAAAACTGTGACTTGACTTGAATATGCCGAATACCCTTTTTCTGTACCAGGATAACGCTCTGCTTCAAAATCGTTTAGCTTAATAGAAAATGGTAACTCTAGAGCTTTGCTTCCATATTTAAATGAAAAATCTAATCCTCCTACACTTATAGACTTAAAATCATTGCTTCTACCCTTACCCCCAAGTATACCTATGGTTTTTGTTTCATTATTTGTAGATACTTTAAGAACTATACCATCTTCATCATTTTTTAGGATTTTAGATTTCTGAACAATATCAAATACACCTTTAACTACTGGTTTTGGAAACACCATTTGCATATTACCTATAATATAACGCGACCTCAGCATCAAGGGTTGTAAACTATCTTTAACCAATTTACCTTGTACTCTGGTGGCCATGGTTAAATATTCGCCTTCAAATGGCGATTTTATAGTTAGTTCGTCATTTTTGTAAGTAATATTTATAGCACCATCTGTAGGTTTATTAAGTGCAAATAATACATTATGAATGCTAGATACTTGTCCAACTTTTAAAAAGTGATTGTGTGGTCCACTATCTCCAGCTTCTACAACTTTAAGATAAGACTCTCCATTTTGATCTGGTATGATATCTTCTTCTGCTCCTGCTACAAATTTTTCGAGCGTTATACTAACTGGTTGTTTATCGTATTTAGTTTCAATCCTAAAATCATTATCTAAACGTTTAGAAAAATCTACTTTAGGCTCAAAAGGTAAACGTTGTGGTAAACCATCAATTTCGTAATCACCATCAATATATGCAGTAATATAAGTGTCTCTAGACAAAAATGTGTTTTCTGTATCTCCTTCCCGTATAGACATCATCCCTTCAAAACTAGCATACCGTGTAATAAATGCACCTAAAAGAATAAAGATAAAAGATATGTGCAAAATAAAGGTCGCCCACTTTTCTTTTTTATAAAGTCTATATCTAAAAATATTACCAGTAAAGTTTATTACAAAAAACACCATAATAGCCTCAAACCACCATGCATTATAAATTAAATTTCTAGTATATGCTGTAGGCGATGTATCTTGGTTTGCGTCTAAAATAGTACCTGTAGCCATAGCAGTTGCAAAGGCAATGAATAAAAAAGCAGTAAGTCGTGTAGAAAATAGGAAATTAGCAATCTTTTTTTGAATCATTTAATCCCGTTTTAAAGTGATGCAAATTTAAGGATTTATGTTTAGTGTACGGTGTTAAAATTTTTAAAAAAAGAGACCTATTTATAGCCAACAATAAAACTATAAATTACGATGACAAATATTAAGAATGTGTACCAATTATTATGAATAAAAGGTACCCCTTGAGCAAGCCCTAGACCCAATAAAAGGAATCGGCCCAAGGATTGAGGTATTAAACCTAGACCCCGCTATAAAAGCGGGATTAGTTAAACTTACAATGTTGAATACGTCTTACAGACTTCTCAACATTGAGTTTCACTAATAAAGTTAAGTTGTTCTAGCTTCAAAAATTTTGAGATATAAAAACGTTCCCATTTTTCTGGCACGACGTTTAGCATTTTCTGCATAATCACCTTCAAAAAGTTCGTCTATGGTCTGGAGCCATAGGTTTAACCAAAGTCCAAAATGCAACTCGGTAATACTATTTTTATGGTCTCTATCTACTTTAATGTGAGCTTCTAAAGGATTTCCTAAATACTTCGTTTTTAAAAACAAACTTGATTCCCAAAAGGTAGTTAACCTATCTAAATGAGCATCCCAATCGTGTATTACATCATTAAAAAACGGCCCCAAAACAGCATCCTTTCTCACTTTTTTGTAAAATGACGACACTAATAAA
The DNA here is from genome assembly GCA_947499935.1 of uncultured Algibacter sp. Lineage (GTDB taxonomy): Bacteria > Bacteroidota > Bacteroidia > Flavobacteriales > Flavobacteriaceae > CANMQH01. Next base: position 49,820 of record CANMQH010000022.1, read on the forward strand.
AAAACATCTTCTCGGTTGTTTAAGTCTTTTTTCATGAACTCCAAAATTAACACTTTTAATTAATCTTACAGACGTATTTATAAATGTTTTAATACGAACTAACATCTCCAAAAGTTAAGACTGGTGAGTTTCTAACAAACAAAAAACAGAAATGATAAATTGTAAATCGTAATTCTTGTTTATTTTAGCGGTATGATTACAGTTGTTATACTCGGCGCAGGTAATGTAGCCACTCATTTATTTAAAACATTTAAGAAATCTAATGACGTCTCTGTTGTTCAATGGTTTAATAGACGTTTAGAACCTATAAGTGCATACAAAAACACAGTAGATATTACAGATGATTTAAGCACTCTTAAAGATGCTGATGTGTACATTTTTGCCGTTAGTGATGATGCTATTAAGGCACTTTCATCAAAACTACCTTTCGAAAACAGATTAGTAGTTCATACCTCTGGCAGTGTTAGTGTGTACGATATTGATAAAAAGCAAAAGCGTGGCGTCCTGTATCCATTACAAACCTTTAGTAAAGACGTAGACATAGACTTTGCTAATGTGCCAATTTGTATTGAAACTATAGATAAAGAAAGTTATCCGCTTTTAAAAAAACTTGCAGACAGCTTGGGAGCCCCAACCAAACGGATTAATAGCGACCAAAGGCGTGTTTTACATCTAGCGGCTGTATTTGTTAATAATTTCACAAATCAGTTGTATAGAATCGGGCACGAAATTACCGAAAGTGAAGGTGCAGAATTCGATTTACTAAAGCCATTAATTGCAGAAACTGCAAATAAAATCCAAGACTTATCACCGTTTAAAGCACAAACTGGTCCTGCTAAACGCCATGATAAAAAAACGATTAAAAAGCATTTAAAAACTTTGCAGAATAAACAACATAAAGATATTTATCAACTCCTTACCAACGCAATACAACAAACCCATGGAAGCAAAAAGCTATAAAGAATACCTAGAACATATTACAACATTTATTTTTGATGTTGATGGTGTGCTTACCAATGGCTCTGTAATGGTAACATCTACGGGAGACTTATTAAGAACCATGAATATAAAAGATGGCTATGCTTTAAAAGTAGCTGTAGATATGGGGTATAATGTATGTATTATTTCTGGTGGCTCTAATGAAGGTGTTCGTTTACGTTTAAAAGGATTGGGTATTACAGATATTTATTTAGGAGCTCATAATAAAATTGAGCAACTCAATGCTTATTTTGATAAAAAATCCATCAAATCTGAAAACGTATTATATATGGGTGATGATATACCCGATTACCCTGTTATGAAAAACATAGGATTACCATGCTGCCCTCAAGATGCTGTGCCCGAAATAAAAGGTATTTCAAAATATATCTCTCACAAAAAAGGAGGTAAAGGTGCCGTTAGAGATGTTATTGAACAAGTTTTAAAAGTACAAGGCAAATGGAACGGTAACTTTATTGCTAAATATGATTAATGGTTATTGGTTATTGGTTATTGGTTATTGGTTATTGGTTATTGGTTATTAAATATTTGTAAATTCGTGTCAATTTTTTAACTCTCATTTTTTTTAAGTTTTGAACGTCTTAAACCTCATCCGTTGGAAAAATTTATTTATGATTGCCCTTGTGCAATTTCTAATTAAATATGCACTTTTAGAGCCTTTTGGTGTTCAAGTAAGTTTAGATGCCTTAGGCATTACACTCTTGGTTATTGCCACAGTATGCATCGCTGCTGCTGGAAATATTATAAACGACATTAACGACGTAGAAACCGATTTTATAAACAAACCCCATAAAATAGTTATTGGAAAATCTATTTCAGAAAAAACAGCTTATAACCTTTTTATCTTATTTAATTTATTGGGCGTTGGTGTTGGGTTTTATCTATCGCATCGCATTAATAGAGCACCTTTTTTTTCTATATTTGTTATCATCTCTATATTACTTTACATCTACTCAACGTATTTAAAAAGTATCATTTTAATTGGTAATATCGTTATATCTGCTTTAGTAGCGCTTAGCATTATTATTGTTGGTGTTTTCGAATTATTACCAAGCATCTCCCCTAATAATCAACAAACACAGTTAATCTTTTTTAAAGTTATATTAGACTATAGTTTATTTGCCTTTGCAATCAATCTATTACGAGAAATTGTAAAAGATATTGAAGATATTGATGGCGACTACAAAGCTGGACTTAATACGTTACCTATAGCTATAGGTAGAGAGCGCGCAAAATATATATTATCGGTTCTAAGTTTTATTCCACTAGCAGCCATTATCCATTATATTATTTCAGATTTATACAAACAACCTTTAGCCGTTAGCTACTTTTTAATTTTTATTGTTGGCCCCCTCGTTTACATCATTATTAAAACATTTGGCGCTACAACAAAAAAGGACATGCACCACATTAGTATTATGTACAAATTCGTTATGCTTTTTGGTATGCTTTCGCTACTTTTATACAAGTTTGTAATCCTGAAATAATGCTTAACGATACACTAAAAAATCATCATATTATACTGGCCTCTGGGTCTCCAAGACGTCAAGATTTTTTAAAAAACTTAAATCTAGATTTCGAAATTAGATTAAAGCCTATTATAGAAGAATACCCTAGTAGACTAACACATTTTGAGATTTCTAATTACCTGGCGCAATTAAAAGCACTACCGTATAAAGAGGAATTAAAACCAAACGATATATTAATTACTAGCGACACTATTGTTTGGCATAACAACAAAGCTTTAGGAAAACCAAAAGATAAAAAAGAAGCATTTAGCATTTTAAAATCTTTAAGCAATAGTACTCACGAAGTCATTACATCGGTTTGTTTTACAACTCCCACGTTTGAAAAAACACTTTATAACATCACTAAAGTAACTTTTAAAGCATTATCTGATGATGAAATTAATTATTACATAACAAATTACAAACCATTTGATAAAGCTGGGGCTTATGGCATCCAAGAATGGATTGGACAAATTGGAGTTACTAAAATTGAAGGCTCATATTTTAATGTTATGGGATTACCTGTACATCTTGTTTATAAAACGTTAAATACTATTGCAGACGCTTATTAAGTTTGTAATTTTAGGTTATGAAAACACAAAACAAACGTATTAAAATCTCAATATTAGATATCACATTTTGCTTAACAGCTGGTTTTATATTACTAATGACATCTTGTAAAAAAGATACCAGCAAAAAAGAATTGGCTTATAATGTCCCACCACCAATAACATCAAACAAAAAACAAACGCCTAGCAAACCGTTATCAAAAGAATTTAATGACTATTGGTACGCTGGTGAAGCAGAATTGTCATCTTATAAATTAGAACAAGCTAGATATGGTGAAATACGTGAAGGAAAAGCTGTTTTAATCTATGTTACCGAAGATTTTTTACCAAAAATTCAAGTTAAGGCAGACCATCAGAATACTAAGAACATTCCTGTTTTAAAACTAAATGCTACAAAAAAGTTTAATACTGGTGTTTACCCTTATTCCATTATGCAAAGTACCTTTTACCCTGTTGCTAATAACAAACATGCTATAAAAGTATCTAGCTCTATGCAAGAATGGTGTGGTCATGTTTACGTGCAGCTTAACAATAAAGATGACTTTAAAATCACCTCACATTCCTATTTTGAAGGAGAAGCAGATAAAACGTATACACTAAAAAAAGCTGTTTTAGAAAACGAATTATGGGCCAAACTACGTGTAAACCCAAAATCGCTGCCTACAGGTAATTTAGAGATTATACCATCGTTTGAATACACTAGATTAAGACACATTGCTATAAAACCTTATAAAGCTTCAGGGCAACTAAAAGATAACTCGTATACCATTAATTATCCTGATTTAAACAGAACTCTCTCTATTAAGTACAATCCTAATTTCCCTTATGATATTCTAGGTTGGGAAGAAACTTTTAAAAGTGGGTTTGGTCCAAATGCTAAAGTTTTAACGACTAAAGCCTCAAAATTAAAAACTATTAAATCTCCATACTGGCAGAAGAATAGCAATAAAGACCAGATTCTAAGAGAAACACTTCTACTTAATTAAAATATTTTTTATTTTGGATGTATATTTGTTTTATACTTAATCCAACATCAAATGTTTTTTGAGACATACCAAAGCGAATTAATAATATCTGGTTTTATATTACTTTCTTTATTGGTTATAAGGTTTGTTACAAATTTCACTATTAAAAAAATCGCTAAAAAAAACGGCATAAACGATGCTAGAATAAGGCTTGTAACCAGATATGTAACGGTTTCTATTTTTATCATAGCAGTCTTAATCGAAGCTTTTGTTTTTGGAGCTCAATTTAAAGATTTAGCCGTTATATTTTCATCTGTTTTTGCAGTTATTGGTATCGCTCTATTTGCTATTTGGTCTATTTTAAGCAATGTAACTTCAGGCATTATTATGTTTTTTTCGTTCCCATATAAGGTTGGCGACAAAATTAAAATTCATGATAAAGATTTTCCTATTGAGGCCATTATAGAAGATATAAGAGCTTTTCAACTTCATTTACGTTTGGATAGTGGCGATTTAGTTACCTACCCAAATAACTTAATGCTCCAAAAAGCCATAACTTTAGTAGAAAAAGATGCCATAGAATATTATTCTGATGATGATGGAGGTGCTATATGAATATTTAATTCAAGTTTCAGAAAACATAGATATATGCCGCGAAATAATTTGGAACACATTCCAGAATATAAATATTCGTACTTCATACTCTGAGGTATTATGATTGATATGTTTTTAGGCATGCTTTATTAGTTCCAAAAGTGGTTATAACAATACTAAAAATTAATACTTTTGCTTTGTATTTTTAATGCAGTTTAATTTCATATCATAATTTTCTTAAACTATACAAAAAATCATAACATAGAAATGAAAAAAGTAATTACCCTAATAGCACTTATTTGTACAGTTTATTATTCAGGAGCGCAAAATGACCCAGTAAAAGAAGACATAACAAGATTTAATAGACCAACAACAAGCCCTAGAGCCGAAGTTTCTCAAAAAATAGGCCTTAGTTTTATTAAAATAAATTACGGACGACCTAATGTAAAAGGCAGGACTATTTTTGGTGGATTATTAGAACATGGAAAAATATGGCGAATGGGTGCCGATTATCAATCCATTATTGATTTCCAAAACGAATATGTAATTAAGGGAGATACAATTCCTAAAGGTAAATATGCCCTTTATGCCGTTCCAAACAAAAATGATTGGACCATTTATTTCAATAAAGATGTAGAGGGTTGGGGGCAATATACATACAAGGCTGAAAATAATGTTTATGAATTTAAAATACCCGTTGAAAAATCACCAGAATTTACAGAGACATTCACCATTAGTTTTATGAATACGTCTATGAATAATGGCGAACTATACTTTCAATGGGAAAACGCTAGAGTAAAACTCCCCATCACCATTGGTAATAAGCACAGAAAATCAATACAAAATCATTTTACCGCAGCACTTGGAATAAATGAAAAAAGTGTTGGTTATAAATATTACTTAGCAAGTGAGTATCTATTTGTAGAAGATAAAGATTACAACAAAGCATTAAAGTATATACAAAAAGCTATTGATAGCGGAGTAACCGCTTTTTACACCCATTATTTAAAAGGAGAAATTCTTTATGCTATGGGAGATAAGAAAAAAGCTGTAAAAGCTGCACAAGAATCTCAAAAAAACTTATTTAAAGGATTTTCTAATCCTGAATGGGAAAACAAAATAAAAAAAGCTATAATAGATTGGGCCAAATAATACCATGACCTATTAAGAGACTTATAAAAACATTTGAGTTGTTAAACAAAAATGAATATATATACGTAAGTTTAAAAAACTTACGTATATTATATAATTGATTTGCGGTTTTTTATTCATTAATTTTAAAGGAGGAATGGTAATACTCTATTATTCTTTATCGTAAATGAGAGCATCTTCACTTATTTTATCTAAGTACTGTTTTAAAGTTGTTGTTTCTGCAGGAAGATTAATTTTGGTTCTAGCTCGATTTCGCCCCATTTTTATAGCGCCAATACCAACATGCATTAATTGTGCAGATTCTTTTAATGACAACCCTAATTTTATTAAAATGCAATGCCTAATGTCATTTTGAGAAAGCTGAGGATGTAAATCTTTTAAAACCATAACCATATCTGGATATTGAGATTCTAATCGTTTAGAGAATACATTATCATTAGCTAATTTTACTAAAAAAGAATTCATATCCTTTTCAATGGTATGTATTTTACTTTTATCATTTTCTTTTATAGCTCCAGACAATTCTTTTTTAATTTCTGATAATTCCGATAATAATTTAGCTTTGTTTGTAGCTAACATAGAAAGTTCAGTTTCTCTAACTTGTATGTGATTTTTAAGAATTTCACGTTCCTTGTTTTCTAAAGCTTTTATTTTTTCTTTAGATTTAAAATATTTTGAATAAACCCATAAAATACTAAAAATAAGAAGTAAGCATGTAAACCCTATAGATAGCATTAGGATATACTGTTTTTGTTTGTTGTTTTGAAGTGTTAATATTTTTTTCTCTGATTGTATTTTTTCTTTTTCTTTTTCTTGATCAATAATTCTTATTTTAACATCATAATAATCGGTAAAAGCCTTTTGTTCTTTAGCTCTTGCATTACTAATAATATCACTTTTTTGACATAATGTTAAATTAGCTCTTTTGTATTTTTTATTTTTTGTATAAAATTTAGCAAGATAATCTAAGGATTCTTCTAAATTATGATCAGACATAGCTTCATATAATCCTTTTTTAGGAGCTATGGCTTCATTCATATAAAAAATAGCTTTATCAGTCTGGTCAATGGCATCATAAGCTAGAGATAGATTGTAATAATTAGCTTGCAACATTACTGGATTGTATTTTTTTAAATGATTTATAATTTGTAATCCAGAATCTATAGCTTTATTATGTTTGCCTTGAAGGTGATAATCATGAACCAAAAAACTTTTTATAAAAAATATTTTTGTAGTATCTTTTAATTGTTTGGCAATTTTAAGAGTTTTTAAATTTAGCGGGTAACTATTTTTTCCATCTTTTTTACATTGATAAGCTTGAGCTAATGTGCTTAATAGTCCAAATTTCACTCTCGGTGTAACCTTAATTGAATCTGGAGTGTATGGTTTTAGAGTTTCTATGGCTTTATCATATTGTTTTTTTGAAATATAGGAATAGGCTAAATTTGTTTTTATTCTAATACCATCAATCATATTAGATTCATCCGAATAACTGTAAGCTTTTTCAAGTTCAAGTAAAGATTGCTCAATCATTTCAAAATTATAAACAAGACTATTTGCTTTGTAATAGTAATAGAAGTATGCTAAATTCCTATACTTATTTTGATACTCACTATTTTCAAAATAGTAGGCATAATGCATCATACTATCTAGGTTTTTTTTGTTTCCAAAATAATACATCAACCTAAAATATGATTTTAATTCACGACGTTTATCTCCAATATGCTTAGAGATTTCTAATGCTGTTTTATATTTATAATATGGAGCCTCGGTAGTATCATTAGCACGATATATTAGTAAACTATCTATAACTTTAGTGTTAGGTTGTTCTTGTGCAAAGAGAACAGAAAATATAGAAAAAATAAAGAGTATAGTGTGTCCTATATATATGTTTATTTTCATGATAAATTAGTCATTTATTTATGTCTTTTATAGAGGCTATCAGATATTTAAATTGAAATTCTATTTTAGTTCGGCTTAGTTGATATCCATTCGTCTTATTATCGTAGACTTATAGTTGCTTTACCATACTTTAGACGCTAAATTTTAACTTTATTTACGTAAATAAGAACTAACTTTTTTGCAAATATTATTTTTTAAAACCAAATATTTAAACTATTTACGTTTAAATATTATAAATAATTCTTTAAAACTTGAATTTAGTTAATTATTAATTAAATTAAATTAGAAAAAATACAGGTATATAGTAGGTTAAAGTGTTCAATTATAAGTTTTTAGATTAAAAAATTATAATTATGATTTATTCTAAAATTATTAGATTTTTCTGTCTTATTTATGAGTTTTGTATAAAATGTGAGTAAATAGCAGGCAATTTTCTTATAGGTAAATCACCCAAAGATCATGTGTTATGTTAAAAAACGAGTTCGTTACTTTGTTTTAGTTAAGTGGTTTTAAGATTATCTGTCATTAATAAATTTAATGAAATCTATTAAACTTGTTATCACATAAAGCATTTTGCGTAATTTCTACTAAAAAATTTGTAAAATATTGTGTAGCAAGGTATGGTCAATTGATTTTTTACTAATTAAGTTCATTAATAAAAGCTTTTAATTCAGTACTATAAGTTTAAGTTAACCCGTTGGGTGTAATTATTTGGGTATATTAAACAAAAAAAGATATTGGATAAGATTCTGAATTTCAGTATCTT
>CANMQH010000023.1 GCA_947499935.1 uncultured Algibacter sp.
TGTTGTGAAATGCGAAGGAAATTTAAATCATTTTGAAACTTAAAAAAATGGCCGGAATTTCTTCCGACCATGACTACCAAAAGGTCGCTTTTTTTATTAATTTCTCTTTCAAATGAAAGTTATAAGATAAGTTTTTAAGCTTCATACCTCCAACCAAATGGGTCTTCGGCTTTGTTAGTTTGTATATCTGTGATGCGCTTTTTTAAATAGCTAGCATACGTTTTGTCTAGTTTAGGTAATTCGTAATCAGCATCTTTATATCCAAATCCTGCAATTGGCGAAATAACAGCTGCTGTACCTGCTCCAAACATTTCTTTAAGTGTGCCGTTCTTGGCAGCTTCAACCACTTCTTTAACCGATATTTTTCTAACTTCTACAGGTATATTTTCAGCTTTAGCAAGCTCTATAATACTTTTACGTGTAATACCATCTAAAATCCTATCACTTGTAGGTCCAGTAATTAACGTATCGTTTATACGAATAAAAATATTCATGGCACCAGCTTCTTCAATATATTCATGGTTGTTATCATCTGTCCAAATAACTTGTTGGTAACCTTTTTCTACAGCCAATTGTGTAGGGTAAAATTGCCCAGCATAATTACCTCCAGCTTTAGCAAAACCTACACCACCATTAGCAGAACGCGAATATGTTTCTTCAATTAAAACTCTAACTTCTCCCGAAAAATATGCGCCAGATGGTGCTGTACATATAATAAATTTATAAGCATCGGCAGGCGAGGCATGAAATCCTTTTCCAGAGGCAAATATAAACGGACGTATGTATAACGAACTCCCTTGATTTGTAGGAATCCAATCTTTATCAATATCCAACAATGTTTTAAGACCTTCCATAAAATAATCTTCTGGTAATTCTGGAATAGCCAATCGTTTAGATGAAATGTTTAAACGTTTAAAGTTGTCTAGAGGACGAAACAACCAAGCCTTACCATCGGTATCTTTGTAAGCTTTCATACCTTCAAAAACCGATTGACCATAATGAAAAATCTTGGCAGAAGGATCTAATGTAATGGCTTGATAAGGGACAATTTTTGGAGCATGCCATTTTCCGTCTTTATAGTCACATTCTAACATGTGATCCGAAAAAACGTCTCCAAATTTTAAATTATCAAAATCTACATCATTAATTTTTGTAGCTTCAGTCTTTATAATTTCTATATTATTCGTTAAAGTACTCATACGCTTATCATTATTTATAAGTACAAATTTAAATAAAACGTTTTTAAAAAAGAGTATATTTACATAAATCGTTTAAAATTGTAATATCATAGATAATGAAGTCAATTAGCGTAATAGCCCTGTGTCTTTTAATGTTATTTTCTTGTAAAGATAAGCCAAAAAACGAGCCTAAAAATATGGTAAAAGTAACAAGAGCATCGTATAAACTTTATGGCAAAGATATGATTGTAGAAGATGCTATAGCGGCTAAATCTATGGTGCCTCATTATCAAACCATGTATGTTGGCGATAGTGTTCCTTCAAAAATAATGGGGAAGGTTAAACAAGTATGCCAAGCTAAAGGCTGTTGGATGCGTTTAGATTTAGAAGACGATAAAACTATAATGGTTAAATTTAAAGACTATGGCTTTTTTGTTCCCAAAGATATTTCTGGTAAGCAGGTTATTGTAAATGGTAAAGCTTTCGTTAAAGAAGTTTCTATAGAAGAACAGCAACATTATGCTAAAGATGCGGGAAAATCAGAATCTGAAATAGCAAGTATAGTTAAATCTAATAAAACGTATTTGTTTGAGGCCGATGGTGTTTTAATAGCAAAATAATATAGAACCCTTTCTACTTTTTATAAAAACAATATTTTAGATTTTATAATAATTAACACATGAAACGAGAAGTCGTAATTACAGCTGATGGTTCGTCTACCATACATCTACCAGATTGGGATGAGCAATACCATTCTAAACACGGAGCAATACAAGAAGCTTACCATGTTTTTATAACTCATGGATTACGTTATTTTGTTTCTAAAAAAACATCATCTACAGACATTGGTTTAAATAAACATGAAAATGATATTTCTATTTTAGAGATAGGGTTTGGTACAGGTTTAAATGCGTTTATTACACTTTTAGAAGCTGAAACTTTAAAACAATCTATTAATTATGTTGGTGTAGAAGGCTACCCTGTTGATTTAAATGAAATTAAGCAATTAAATTATGTTAAAGAGTTGGGGGCAGCTAAATATGAATCTTTGTTTGATAACATTCACTCTGTTTCTTGGGATGAAAAGCATGTGGTTTCTAATTCGTTTTCACTTATAAAGCAGAATAAGTTTTTTTCTGAAATTAACGATATAAATGCATTCAATATCATTTATTTTGATGCCTTTGGCGCTCGGGTTCAACCAGAATTATGGACAGAATCTATTTTTCTAAAAATGTATAATGCTTTAAAACCAAAAGGGATTATAGTTACTTATGCTGCAAAAGGCAGTGTGCGTCGTGCTATGCAAGCTGTAGGTTTTATTGTTGAAAGACTTCCTGGACCACCAGGAAAACGTGAGATGTTAAGAGGTACTAAATAATTTTAATTTTTATAAGGTTGATTGCTTTCAGGCATAAAGGTTTAACTAATGCTATACGTTTGTTAAACCTTATATAAAACTCTAGTAAACGGTATATTCATTTCGTAATTTTATAAAAAAAACATGCGAGTTTTAATAACGGGTGCAACTGGTTTAATAGGGCAGGAAATCGTAAAAGTATGTCATGAAAATAATATTGATGTTAATTTCCTAACAACGAGTAAATCTAAAATTACAGAAAAAGAGAACTATAAAGGTTTTTATTGGAATCCAAGAAAAAATGAGATAGATACCCGTTGTTTTAAAGATGTTGATACCATAATTCATTTAGTAGGTGCTTCTATTTCAAAACGCTGGACAGCATCCTACAAAAACGACATTATTTCTAGCCGTACTGATACAACGGCATTACTTGTTAATACTTTAAAAAACGAAACGCATACGGTACAACACGTTATATCTGCTAGTGCCATAGGGTTTTATCCAGATTCTTTAACAAATTACTACGATCAAAATTTTGATGAGGTTAGTGCCTCTTTTCTAGGACAGGTCGTTAAATTATGGGAGCAAGCTGTTGACGAGTTTTCTGCATTAAATATATCAGTTTCAAAAATTAGAATAGGTTTAGTGTTATCTAATAACGGAGGCGCTTTGCCAGAAATAGTAAGACCTGTAAAGTTTGGTGTTGGTGCTGCTTTTGGTCATGGAAGACAATGGCAATCTTGGATTCATATTAACGACTTAGCAAATATGTTTTACTATGTTTTAAAGTTTAAATTAAACGGTATTTATAATGGTGTTGCACCCAATCCTGTAAGTAATAAAGAAATGACTAAAACTATTGCAGATGTCATAAATAAACCTATGTTTTTACCAAATATTCCTAAGTTTATGATGAAGCTTATTTTAGGTGAAATGCATATCCTATTATTCGAAAGTCAGCGTGTTAGCTCTAAAAAAATAGGAGATAAGGGCTTTAATTTTAAGTATAACTATGTAAAACCTGCTTTAGAAGAATTATTAGCGTAAAACTATGCACAACAACAAACGTATTCGTTAAAAACGCTATGAATTTAAAAAATATATTAATAAACAAGCCAAAAGAATAAGAACAAAAATAATAGATAATTTAGAGTTTTTGGTTTTTATAAAATGAGCGCCTTTTTTGTTTTTTTGATTAGAGTTGTTGGAAGATAAACTAACATCCTGTTTAATATTATCAGGACTTATTTTATTAACATCAAAAGGTTGTAAATCATAAAAGTCTGATTTTTCACTTAAATTATCTATAATATCCTTAGCTTCTTTCAACCCTATTTTCGCTTCTTCCCTAACAAATTTAATGGCTCTAAGCTTACTATCGTTCATTAAATTAATAACTTTCGATTTATTAATTTTTACATTATTAATTGTAATGTCCATAGGTGTTTTAGTTTAGATATTTTTAGTAGTGATATAAAACTTAAGTTAGTAAAATAAAGCGTTATTGTAAGTTTTACAAGTTGGTTTTATCCATTTAGAGCCTCTTTATAAACTTTTAAACACCGCTCTCTAGCCATTTTATGGTCTACCATGGGAGTAGGGTAGGTAAGTTCTTGAAAATCTGACACCCATTTTTTTATATAATTAAGTTCTTTGTCAAACTTATCTATTTGTGTTGTAGGATTAAATATTCTAAAATATGGTGCAGCATCTACACCGCAACCCGCAACCCATTGCCAGTTACCAATGTTACTAGACATATCGTAATCATGTAGTTTTTCGGCAAAGTAAGCTTCTCCCCAACGCCAATCTATTAGTAAATGTTTACACAAAAAACTACCAACAAGCATGCGTACGCGATTGTGCATAAACCCCGTTTGGTTTAACTGGCGCATTCCAGCATCTACTAGGGGGTAACCTGTTTTACCTTCACACCACAGTTTAAATTCTTTATCGTTATTTCGCCATTCAATACGTTCGTATTTAGGTTTAAAACTTGCCTTGGAAGTATGTGGAAAATGCCACAGAATATGCATAAAAAATTCTCTCCAAATCAACTCTTGCCAAAAAATTTCATTTTTTTCAGCAATAGCTTTTTTTACCATTTTACGAATACTTACTGTCCCAAACCGTAAATGAGGTCCAAGTTTAGATGTTGAATCTTTTGCTGGAAAATTGCGTGTAGCTTCATAGTCTTTAATAAGGTTAGGTGTAACGATATAATCTACTATGGTTTGTTTAGATTTTTTAAACCCAATATCAGCTAAGCTTAAATTTGGTAAGTCATTATTTTTTATCAAATTATTTTTAAGAGGGCTTGTGTCGTAAATTTCAAGATTATAAGACTTAAATTTTTCTTTCCATTTTTTCATATATGGTGTGTAAACCACATATGGCGTCCCATCTGCTTTTGTTATGTCGTCTTTTTCAAAAACAACTTGATCTTTAAATGTTTTTAAGGTAACACCATTTTTTTTTAAAAACGCTTCTATGTTTTTATCACGTGTTTTAGCATAAGGCTCATAATCATGGTTCGTGTAAACACTTTGTATATTATGGTCTTTAATTAATGATTTATAAATATCTAAAGGCTTACCGTGGTAGATTGCTAAACTACTATTATTTTCTTTTTTAAGCGTTTTACGCATATCTTGTAATGTATTGTGTATAAACGTAACACGTGCATCATCTTTTGGAAGCTGTTCTAAAATTTCGGAATCGAAAATAAATATAGGTAAAATAGGATGTTGACTTTGTAAAGCCTTATAAAACCCTAAATTATCATCTAATCGTAAATCGCGACGAAACCAAAAAATATTTATAGGTTGACTCATTTTTTATTTTGAATAGTTAATCTTTAATACTAAATGTTAAGAAAAGTATTAATATGTTCCGTACAATGCCTCTAGTTTTTCTTTTCTGTAGCTAAAAATTTCTTCTAATTTTGGTTTAACTAAAAAAGGGTGTACCAATTGACCAAGAATACCAAAAGGGACTTTATAATCAATAATATCTTCCATTTCTACACCACCTTCAATTTCTTTTATAAAATGTTTATGGTGCCATAGTGCATAAGGGCCAAAGCGTTGTTCGTCTACAAAATACTGTTTGTCTACACTATGCGTTATTTCTGTAACCCATTTGGTTTTTATACCTAGAATTGGTGTTACAATATATTGTATAATTTGTCCAGGATACATGGGGCGATCTGCACCGCTTAAGATGTTAAAACCCATATAATCTGGAGTAATGGTTTTAAGGTTTTTAGGGTCTGATAAAAAAGCCCAAGCTTGATCGATAGAAATTGGTAAATTTTGTTTTTTATGAAATGTATATATTTTCATTGATATTGGAAATTATTTTATTTTAAGTATATGCAGTTAGTTATCTTAATTATTAAAAAAGATAAAACCATTTAGAGAAGTTGCGATACAAAGCCAAATAAAATAAGGTAGAATAAGTATCGTTTTGATTTTCATGTCTGATTTAAATAAGAACATAAACGTAGCAATAATAGCGGTTAGTAATACGATTATTGTTAACCCTAATCCTATAAAATGTTTATTAAAAAAGATATAATTCCATATTATATTTAAAAGTACTTGTGTGGTGAATAATGTAATGACTCTTAGAGTAGTTTTTTTTCTATATAAAAATGCCATATAAACAGAAAAGCATAGCATTATAGATGTCCAAGCTACTCCAAATACCCAACCAGGCGGAGTCCAAGGTGCTTTATTTAAATTTAAATACCAGCTTGTTAGCGGACCATGGTTCATGAGCCAACTGCCAATACCTAAAGCGCCAAAATTAATAACTAAAAATACAATAATGTACTTTGTTAATTTCATTGTTTTAAAGTATCAATTTGTTTTAAAACCTGATCGGCTTCCTCATATTTTTTATCACTTTCAGACCTATTAATACTAGATAGGGCATGCCATTCTTTCATGAGGGCTTTATATTTATCTTGAAGTTTTTCTAACTCCGATTTCTTTTTAAACAATCCGAACATAAGCTTTAGTTTAAATGTTTTGTTATTTTTGAACTTGATGGACTAGTAGATGAAAAATAATAATCTACTAATTGACCATTTGGGTCTATTAAGTATTTTTGAAAATTCCATTTAACAGAAGAATCTTTGGCACCATTATTAACTTTTTGAGTAAGCCAAGTATAAAGTTTATGCTGGTTTTTACCTTTAACATCAATTTTTTCTGTTATTGGAAATGTGACACCATAGTTTAATTCGCAAAACGATGCTATAGTATTAGCGTCTCCTGGCTCTTGACTTCCAAATTGATTACATGGTATGCCTATAATTTCAAGTTTTTCACTGTAATGCTCGTACAAATCTTGCAATTGTTTGTATTGTGATGTAAAACCACATTTTGAAGCAACATTAACAAAAAGAATGTGTTTTCCTTTTAGTTTATGTAAATCCATAGGCTTTCCTTGTAGCGTGTTTATTTTTATATCGTAAATAGAATTTACATTCAATATGTTAGCGTTGTTTTTAGATTTAGAAAATAACGTTGCTAAAAATGCTTTAAAAGGATCCATAACATTTATATTTTAAAACTAACAATGCCACAATCCATTTCAAATATTTGACCAGAAAGTGAAGCCGCTTTGTCTGATAATAAAAAATCTGCCATATCAGCAACTTCATCGGGAGCTAGAAACTTTTTAAGTGGGTGTCTCTCGGTAATATTCTCTATCATTTTATCATTTCTTAAAAGTTTAGAGGCTAATGTAGTGTTTGTAACTGTTGGTGCTATGGCATTTACGCGTATGTTGGGTGCTAGTTCAGCCCCCAAAGATTTTACTAAACCTTCTACACCAGATTTGGATGTCGCTACACTGGCATGAAAAGGCATGCCTAGTTTAGCAGCTACAGTGCTAAAAAGTAATATAGCTGGCTTGTTGCCATTTTTAAGTTTAGGCAAATAGGTTTGTATAGCTTTTACAGCACCAAGAACATTAATTTCAAAATCATTTTTAAAATCATCAAGACTAAGACGCGATATGGGTTTTAAGTTAATACTGCCTGGGCAGTATACTAAACCATCTGCGTGTTCAATTTGTGGTAAATCGTCTTTAATAATGTCGCAATCGTAGTGAGTTAAATTAGCATGCTTATGTTCTGGAGCAGTTCTGCTAATATTTACGACGTTATGAGTGTTTACTAATTTATGTATAATGGCATTTCCAATGCCCTTACTTCCACCTACTACAATAATTGTTTTCATATGGTTTTCAGGGCATTGTTTTTTTTATGGCCTGCCCTTTAGCCTTTTTTCTATTTTTTGTTTAATAACAGTTAATCGTTTCATGAGATCCATAATTTCTGGATCTTTTTCTTCTTTATATACTGTATTTAAGCTTAATATTAAGTCTTTTACTTCTCTAGAAGATTCGATGCGCTCACTTGTTGTTTTAAAAGTATGTTTACGCTGTTCAAATTCTAAAGCTCTATCAATAATCTCCATAATTTTTTTAATCTTTAATCTTATTTATAATCGATGCGGAAAGCATATTCCACAATTTGCCAATATAATAAAATCTGTGAGATATATGGTTTTTATAGAGAAATATTATATAAAAATTAATAGTTTATGCTTAAACAAGCTTGTTTTGTTTAATATATATTTACTAAGCAGTTAGAGGTGCTCCTTTTAGGCGTTTTTCTACTTTCCTTTTAATTACGGTTAAACGTTTCATGATATCCATGATTTTTACATCTTTCTTGATTTTATATATTTCATTTAAACCTAAAATAAGAGATTTTGCTTCTCTAGAAATTTTAACTCTATCACTAGTTGACAGTGATCTCATTTTTGTTTTTTCAAATTCCAGAGCTTTATCAATAATATCCATAATTTGTTTTTTTATATCGTTAATTCTATGTTGTTTTTACTCAATTATTACACACGTATTGTACTTGTTATCGTTTAGAGATGTTATTGTGTGTTATTTGTTTTTGTCTGCTACACTTAAAGCGTCCTTTTTCAAAAGTTCTTAATTTTTCGTGCTTTGTTTTTCTGCCTTGAACACGCTTACGCCACATTTTAAAACTACGAGCTTTCATTTCTGTACGCATCAGTTCAATAACTTGTTGCTCTTTTAAACCAAACTGAAAATTAATAGCTTCAAACGTGGTACGGTCTTCCCAAGCCATTTCTATTATTCTATCAATTTCGTTAATGGTTAAACTCATATGTTTTGAAAATTATACTGTTGGTCGTATTTTATTTTTTCATCCATCATTTTATCAAAAAACTTTTTATTCTCTTTAAAAGTTTTACTATTCCTTAAATGAATAAATCGACCTTGGGCATGTAAACTAGAACCATTGATTTTGTATATAACAAGTTGATAATAGGGGATAGCCCATGTAAAACACTTAAGTCCTTTATTTATATATATGAGAATACCGTGTTTTCTTAATTCTATGTTTACATAATTTATATCAGAAATGGTATTGATATATGGCTTTAGATTAGGGCTTACATGTTCTATAATCATACGTTTAGACCCAATACCTTTTAGTTTTATGGCTTCTAAGAATGTAAATGGTTTACCCACTAAATCTTCAATTAGAGCTTTTTCTTCTTTATTAGTATGTGTTGTGTCGAATATCATATTATAGTATAAATATACAAAATGTTTAACTTATTTTAAAATAAGTTAAACATTTTGTTTTGTGACTTGATAAAAAAGATTTGTAAAGCAAGTGTCTATTACGTTTTTTTACTGTTGGTATGCTTTCTTAATATTCTTAGTTTTTCAGATACAACTAGAGGGTTTTTACGCATTCCCCAAAGCGTATCGGTTGCTTTTTTTCTGCTATTTTCCATATCTACTATAGGATACGGATAATCTTCTCCTAGTTTAAAATTGTTAAACTGCTGATCCATGTCTGTCATTAAAAAAGGTTGATGAACAAAAGGTATCTCTAGATTTTCGAGTTCTGGAACCCATTTTTTTATAAATTTAGCCTCGGGGTCATGCTCTAAACTATTTTTTATAGGATTATAGACCCGAAGTATATTTATACCTGTTTCGCCAGCTTGCATTTGTAATTGAGGAAAATGGATACCAGGCTCAAAATCTAAAAACATTTGAGATAAATGTGTTGTTGCATTTTGCCAAGGTTGCCAAAGATTATGTGTAAAAAACGAAACGACTAAGGCACGCATTCTAAAATTTAAATACCCCGTTTCGTTTAAACAACGCATACCAGCATCAATTAATGGATAGCCTGTTTGTCCTGTTTTCCAAGCAATTTGAAAATCTTCTGAAATACCTTTTTTAAGTTTATGGAATCCTTTATTAATACTAGCTTCTTCCATGGTATGTTCCATTTCAAATTTTTGAACAAAATGGGCTTGCCACCTCAATCTAGACATAAAAGCTTCTAGAGGTTTTTTGTGTTTTGATTTTGCTTTTAAATGAAATACCTGATGATAAACTTCCCTTACAGATAAATTACCCCACGCAATGTATGGCGAGATTCTACTGCAACCTTTTCTTGATAGCTCTGGTTTTGAGATATTAGACATGTAATTTACATAACGATCTTTAAAAAAAGAATTAAGATATTTTAAACCCATAGTCCGACCGCCTTTTTGAAAAGGTGAATTTTCAGAGGTTTCTAGACTTGGTATATTAAAATTTGTTTCAAGAGTGCTTATGGCCTCTACAGAGAGTAATTGATTATCATTAGGTTTGAAATCTAGAGGTTCTTTTTCATAAAATTGGTTACATAATTCTACCCATGTATCACGATTTTCTAGCCCTCTATAAACACCGTTATTAATAACTTCATGCCAAGTAATAAGGTTGTTTTTACAAAATCGTTTAAAACTTTTATCACGTTCATAAGTAACTAAAAGACCTGTTTCTTGATGAGAATAAATATCTGCGATATTATATTGTGAAAGGAGTTGGTTAATCACTGATATAATATCAGATTGTACAACTAAAACTTTAGAGTTATAGGCTGTTAATTCATTGTTTAAATCTACTAAAGATTGTTTTATAAAATCCCAATGGCGTTGGCTATAATGCGGGTCATTGACCAGTTTAGGCTCAAAACTATAGAGTAATAATAATTGTTTTCCTGTTTTAAGAGCATTGAAAATGGCTTCGTTATCATGTAAACGTAAATCCCGTTTTAACCATACCACATGTATTTGAGATTTAGTATTCATCTTGATGGGCTATTATATGTTGTGCTTTGTTTTTAATTTTTTGTAATTGTGATTTATCCATTTTATCTAAAAGGCTATACATCATGCCCATTCTAAAATTATTTCCCAATTCTGTTCTTTTTTCATTTCAAAAAAACAATATATAACATTGTCGTTTGTGTTTTTAAACCACGAATGTTTTATGTTTAACTGATTACCAAGTATGAGTCTTAATGTTTTCATTTAAAATAACCGCAATAAAACATCCTTTTTTACTTTCTATTTTATAGTAATTTCAAATAAGAATTTGTATTAGACATATTGTATATTTTAATTATTTCTGAAATACAATGTTCTGGGGTTTTAGAGTAAACAAATAACTCAATATGTAAAGCTTTAATATTTTGCTTTAATTTGTTATATGTTGTTAAACATCCACTAGTTTGTTTATCATGCCTCTAAAAATAAAACCATGAAACGGTAAAACACTATACCAGTATAATCTACCCCAAAGACCTCGAGGTCTAAAAGTGGCAGTTTGTTTAAGTATACCAGCTTCAATTTTAAACTCTAACCAGGCTTCTCCGGGTAGGCGCATTTCAGCATAAAGTAAAAGTTTTTGTTGTGCTTTATCTGCAAAAATAACACGCCAAAAATCTAAGGCATCTCCAGCGTCTAAATCTGTTGGACTAGTACGTCCTCGTCTAAGGCCTATACCTCCAAAAAGTTTGTCTATATAACCTCTTATCCGCCATAGGTATGTGCCGTAATACCATCCTGTTTTACCACCTATGGCCCAGATTTTATCAATCGTTTTTTTTGAGTCTTTTACTTGTCTTTCTTTATAATCTTTAAAGCAACCAAATTTTGGGACATTAATATATTTGTGCAAGTTATTACGAAGCCTACCGCTGCTAACCATAGAATCTTTCCAACTGGAAATAATACCATTTTGTTCAATTTTTTCGAACGCCAGTTCTACCGCTTGTTTATAAGTTAAAGGGTTAACATTTAGTAAGTCGTTAATATTACTTGCTTTTCCAATAATTTGAATACCCATACTATCTACCAACGATGAGGCTAATTTATAAGATGTAGATGTTACAAAATATAACCAATATGATGATAATTTTGGGGTCATTACAGGTACCGTTAGAATATAACGCTTTAGGTTTCGGACTTCTGCAAACTGGAGTAATAAATGTTTATAGGTTAATACTTCGGGACCATAAACATCATAAGATTTATTATAAAGTTTTACATTACCAACAGCACCACTTAAAAATGATAATACATCGCGAACCGCTAAAGGTTGCGTTTTTGTATTTAGCCATTTTGGAGCTATCATAAATGGTAATTTTTCAACTAAATCTCTAATAATTTCGAATGATGAACTGCCAGACCCTACAATAATACCAGCTTTAAAAATAGTTGTGGCGTAATGGTTGGATTTTAAAATGCCTTCAACATTTTTTCGAGAACTTAAATGTTTTGATAATTTATCTTCATTAGTTATTCCGCTTAAATAAATAACCTGTTTAGCGTTTGTGGTTTCTATATATTCTTTAAAATGGATAGCACAACGCGCTTCTAAAGATTCAAAATCTTGAGAAGAATTAGACATGGAGTGGATAAGATAATAAGCAACATCTATATCTTTAGGAATACTAACAAGCGTTTCTGGTTTTAAAAAATCGGCTTCAATAACATGAATAAGTTCTTCTTCAAAATAACTTTTTTCAGCTCTTAATATGTCTCGTACAGCACAAACAACTTGGTGACCTTGATTGATTAAAAACGGAATAAGCCGTTTACCAATATAGCCTGTTGCACCTGTTACAAGAATTTTCATTAATCTATAATTATAGATTTAGGTCTTTGATATCCATAACGTGTATTAGTTTGCGGTACGGCATAGCCATCTAAACCATTAATTGTTGCTATTTGTGCTTCAGAAAGATTTACAAATCCATCTTCTTTTATAAGATTATCATTAATATGTAGCCCTATAATTTTACCAATAATTAAAATGGTGTTATTAGCCTTAATATCATACTCTTCAACATATTGCATGGCCATTTGTATGGGGGCATCTTTTACAAAAGGTGCATGAAAATCATTTTTATAATCTGAATTTAATCCCGCAGCATCAAATTCTGAAATTGACGAATCGTATTTTGCAGAAGTATGGTGTGCTTCTTTTAATATGCCTTCGTGTATATGATTAATGGTATAAAATCCTGAAGATTTTATATTGTTATACGTATCTCTTATAACTGTTGTAGGTCTCATAAAAAAGCCAAACATGGCAGGGCTAGACCCAATATGTGTTATGGAACTAAATACGGCTACATTTTCTAAACCAGTATTAGATTTTGTTCCTATTAAATTTGCAGATTTATAACCAGAGCAACTGTTAATAAGGTTAATTTTGTAAATATGCTCAAGGGCTTTAATATCGTTTTCACTAAAATATGCCATTTATAATGATAAGTAATTATTAATTTTAATGTCTTTAGCTTTTAAATCGAACATTAAATTATAAAGACCAAAAAATGTTCTATTAATGTAAATAAAATGTTTAGACCCTCTGTTACCATTCATTTTCTTTAAATCGCTACTTTTAGAATAACGCTCTCCTAATTCCGCTATTTTTCCAAAGAATTCAGCGTCAGAAAAATCAAAAGTCTCCACATGAAAAGGTTGTGTAAATAGACTTAACATTTCGTGAAACATGGCTGTAAAAAACACTAATTCTTCTTTAGAGTCATCTGGTCTTAAAATTTCTAACTCATAGAGTTTTGAAATAAAATAGGCTTCATTATTTATATTCTCTGGTTTTGCTAGTTCGAAATAAGGTGTATAAAAGTCATCAGGGATGGTTTTCATACACCCAAAATCTAGCGCTATTAATTCGCCTTCACTTGATATTAAAAAATTTCCTGGATGTGGGTCAGCATGTACTTTTTTAAGGTTGTGTATTTGAAACATATAAAAATCCCAAAGTGCTTGACCTAATTTATTAGATGTTTCTTGATTGGTATTGTAAGCTGTAAATTCCGAAAGATGTTCGCCTTCCATATAATCCATGGTTATGATACGTTCAGAAGAGAATTCTTCATAATAACCAGGGAAATTAAGATTTTTAATATGAGCACATGAGGTTGCTATTTCTTTGCTCTGTTTCATTTCTAGAATATAATTGGTTTCTTCTACCAATTTATTTTCTACTTCCTTAAAATATTTATCAGAATCTTTGCCTTTAATATTAAACATACTCATGGCAATAGGTTTTACCATGGCTAGATCAGAAGCGATACTTTCCGCAACTCCTGGGTATTGGATTTTCACAGCAAGTTTTTTCCCCTTATACTCTGCAATATGCACCTGACCGATGCTTGCAGCGTTCACAGAAGTTGCGTTAAAAGTATCAAATATATCATTTGGATGTTTTCCAAAATATTTTTTAAATGTTTTTATAACTAATGGTGGCGATAATGGCGGTACAGAAAATTGAGCCAAAGAGAATTTCTCAACATAGGCCTGTGGTAAAATGCTTTTTTCCATACTAAGCATTTGTGCTACTTTTAAAGCACTACCTTTTAGTTGCTTTAATCCATCATAAATATCGGCAGCATTATTTTTGTTAAGGCGTTCTTTGGCTTCATCCTCAGATTTTACAATTTTATCACCATAGTATTTTAAATAATTTACACCAACTTTAGCGCCTGTTGAAACTAATTTTGTAGCTCTTTGAATTTTTGATGTTGGTATTTTATCTATCGTTTGCATAAGTTTTAATTAGTTCATTTGAAATTTTTCTTTAAAAAGGAATTTTCCTAAATCGATAACACTTTTTAATGGTGCTATATCAAGAACATCAAAAGTTGTATTTACAGATTTTTCTATAAAAATATCTGTTTTTTCAAATGAAGGTGATGTGTCATCCAACCAAAATTTCATGGTTAATAATAATTGAAGCCAAGCAGATTCGTTTAAGGCTCTCTCTTGTATTTTTTCAAGTTGTTCTTGTTTTACATCTAACATTTGAATACCCAAATTATTGATGTATTTGGTGAAATGATGTTTTAAACCAGACAACACTTTTAATCCTTTTAAACTATTTTTATGTTTATGAAGTACATGTACAACATAGCTTCTGTTGGCTGTTAAATTCTCAAAATAGGTATAGTAAAAACTTAAGAGTTTATTTCTAGCATCAAAAATCATGTAATCGTCACTCTTTTCTAAAACACTTATTGAGTTAGAGAAAAAAGCTTCAAAAATACCTTTTTCTATTGCTTCAAAAGATGCAAAAAATTCATAGAATTTTGCTTCATCAAAATTATTGGCTTTAGCAAAAGCATAAATAGATTTCGGGTTTTGATTATGTTCTAGCACATAATCCATATAAAGGCTGATAATATCGTTACTGGAGATGTTTTTTTTCTTTGCCATAACTATTTTATTTACGGTAAAGATACAAAATGTTTAACTATTTTTAGTTTTTGTTAAACAAAAATATTTATTAAACTAACAACACTTATCGTCTTTAACCAATTTACAGCTAGATACTGCTGCAATAGCTCCTAATATGGGGGCAACAATATATAACCATAAATGTTGGTAATTACCAGTAAAAAGAGCTGGTGCTATAGAGCGAATAGGGTTCATAGATGCTTTGGTCATTGGGCCAGCAAACATGGCTTCTAATAAAATTATGCCTCCTACGGCTATGCCTGCCATAGTTCCAATTTCTTTGCTACCTGTAGATACATTGATAATGACAACCATTAAGAAAAATGTGAGTAAGAACTCAAGAATAGCCGCTTTGTACTGCGGGAAGCCACTAGTTGGCGTTGTTTCTCCTAAAAACTGGCTATCTGGAAATAAAAACCATAATAAAAAAGAAGCAAGTATAGCACCTATGGCTTGAGCAATTATGTATTTTGGCACTTCTTTCCAAGCAAACTTTTTGGAAAAAGCAAAACCAATAGTTACTGCGGGATTAAAATGAGCTCCAGAAATATCTCCAAAAGCATAAATCATAGCCATAACAATAAGTCCCCAGGTTATAGCTACACCTACATGCGAAATACTACCATGGGTTATTTCGTTGATAGTCATGGCACCACATCCACAAAATATCATGGCAAAAGTACCTAAAGTTTCAGCGTAATATTGTTTCATTTATAAATTGCTTTTTTAAGGATATTGTTAATTCAAAACAAATATACGACCTCTTAATTTAAGCTTTTGTTAACAATAATCGAAATTTCTATATGTAAATTTATACCAAACTTAATAACCCAATTATTTAATTCAAAAAAAAATGAAAAAATTATTATTAATCGCTTTGGTATTTACGTTTACTCTAAATGTAGATGCACAAATTAAGACCCCTCAACCGAGTCCATTTTCTAAATTAGAACAAAAAGTTGGATTGACTGATGTGACTTTAGAATACTCTAGACCTGGTATGAGAGGCAGAACTATTTTTGGAAATTTAGTGCCTTATGGAAAATTATGGAGAACAGGAGCTAATAAAAATACTAAAGTTTCTTTTAGTGAAGATGTTGTTGTAGATGGACAAACACTAGAAGCTGGTGAGTATGCTATTTTTACAACACCTAGTAAAGATTCATGGGAAGTTGTGTTTTATTCGGATACCGAAAACTGGGGAACACCAAAAGAATGGGACGATGCTAATGTTGCAGCAAAAACAACAGTTAAGGTTTATGATTTACCTATGGATATTGAAACATTTACCATAACGCTTGATGATTTAAGTAACAGCAGCGCGACCATTGGTATTATGTGGGAGAAAGCTTATGTTGGAATTAAATTTGATGTGCCAACAGATAAAGCGGTAACAACGGCCATTGATAAGGTTATGAAAGGCCCTGATGCAAACGATTACTACACTGCAGCTGTTTATTATTCCCAAAACGATAAAGACATTAAGCAAGCTAAAACATGGATGGATAAAGCGATGTCTATGGTAAAAAAGCCTCGTTTTTGGCAACTAAGACAACAGTCTCTTATATATGCTAAATCTGGAGATAAAAAAGGTGCTATTGCAGCAGCAAAAAAATCTTTAAAAGGTGCAGAAAAAGCTGGTAATGCAGATTATGTGAAGTTGAATAAAGATTCTTTAAAAGAGTGGGGAGCTAAATAAGAACCTGCATCTTAATATAATTTAAAGCGTAATTCTTAATGGATTACGCTTTTTTAATTTATGCAAATGTCCCATCCTGAAATAAGTTGACACAAATTCAACTTATTTCAGGATGGGACAACATTTAAAAACAAAAAAAAAGCCTTTACCTAAGTAAAAACTTTTTGCCAATTTTTATAAGAAACACTTATTTCTTCTCAATCCAAAGACGAGCATTAACAAAAGCCTCTAACCAAGGTGAAACTTCGTCTTTTCTGTTTTCTGGATAGTTAGCCCAATTCCATTGGAATGTAGAACGCTCAATATGCGGCATAGTTACTAAATGACGACCTGTTTTGTCGCTCATCATAGCTGTATTAAAATCGGAGCCATTTGGATTATGCGGATAACTTTCATAACCATACTTAGCAACAATTTGGTACTTGTCTTCAGCATATGGTAAACTGAATTTACCCTCGCCATGCGAAATCCAAACCCCTAAAGTTGAACCAGCAAGTGTTGATAACATTACTGAATTATTTTCTTGAATTTTTACTGATGTGAATGCGCTTTCGTGTTTATGAGAATCGTTATGATGCATTTTACCGTGAACGTCATGTTCTGGGTTGATGAGGTCTAACTCCATCCATAATTGACAGCCATTACAGATGCCTACCGAAAGTGTATCTTCTCTTGCAAAGAAATCTTTAATAACTTTATTAGCTTTCTCATTATATTTAATAGCGCCAGCCCAACCTTTTGCTGAGCCTAAAACATCGGAGTTAGAAAACCCGCCAACAGCTCCTAAAAACTGAATATCTTCAAGGGTTTCACGACCAGAAATTAAATCGGTCATATGGACATCTTTAACATCAAAACCAGCTAAATACATAGCATTAGCCATTTCACGTTCAGAGTTACTTCCTTTTTCGCGAAGTATAGCGGCTTTTGGTCTCGTACTTTTTATTTTTGGTAATTTTCCTGTAAAATGTTTTGGGAATGTATATTGTAAAGGTTGATTTTTATAATTATCAAAACGGTCTTTTGCTAAACTGTTAGCCGTTTGCTTTTGGTCTAATAAGTAAGAAGTTTTATACCAAACATCTCTCATGTTAGCGACATCAAAAGAGAAACTGTCGTCATTGTTTTTAATATTTAGGGTTCCAGAATTATTAACAGTTCCTATATTAAAAAACTCAATATTGTTTTCAGCTAAAGTTGTTTCTATAGATGCATCACCTTGGAAAACAATTCCAGAATTTTCAGCAAATAAAACTTTTATAGAATCGTCTTCATTTAATCCAGAAATATTTAAATCTGCCCCTAAATTAATGTCTGCAAAACATAGTTCTAACAAGGTGGTAATTAATCCACCAGAAGCTACATCATGTCCAGAAGAAATTTTATCAGTTTTAATTAAATTTTGGATGGTATTAAAGGTGTTTTTAACAAACGTTGAGTTTTTTACATCTGGGGCTTCATTTCCAATAGTGTTTAAAACTTGATTAAACGAACTTCCGCCTAATTTAAAAGTATCTTGAGAGATGTTAATATAGTAGATGTTTTGACCATTTTGTTGTAAAACAGGCTCTACAACCTTAGAAATTTCGTTGCAATTTGCAGCAGCAGAAATAATAACGGTTCCTGGAGAGATAACGTCTCCATCTTTATATTTCTGTTTCATAGAAAGCGAATCTTTTCCGGTTGGAACATTGATGCCTAAATCTATAGAAAACTCAGAAATAGCTTGAACAGCCTTATATAATCGTGCATCTTCACCTTCGTTTTTACATGGCCACATCCAGTTTGAAGAAAGCGAAACGGATGCTAAATTGTCTTTTAACGGTGCCCAAATAATATTGGTTAATGCTTCTGTAATGGAGTTTCTACTTCCAGCTTCTGGGTGTATTAATCCAGAAATAGGCGAGTGGCCAATAGAGGTTGCAATACCTTCTTTGCCATTAAAATCTAATGCCATAACACCAACATTATTTAACGGAATTTGTAAAGATCCTACACATTGTTGTTTGGCAACTTTGCCGCCAACACAACGGTCCACTTTGTTTGTTAGCCAATCTTTACAAGCAACAGCTTCAAGTTGTAAAACTTGTTCTAAATAGATTTGTAAATTCTTGGTTTTATATCTAGAATTTTTATAATTACGCTCAACAGTGTTATCTGTTAAAACTGTTTTGGGAGAGCTACCAAACATATCTTCCATAGCTAAATCCATAGGTTTATTGCCTTTGGTTTTAGATTGGAAGGTAAATCTATCATCGCCCGTTACATCACCAACAGTGTATATTGGAGAACGCTCACGTTCGGCAATATTTTGCAAAGTATCTATATGTTTTTCTGCAATAACTAATCCCATACGTTCTTGAGATTCGTTACCTATAATTTCTTTATCAGATAGCGTAGGGTCACCAACAGGTAAAGCATCTAAATCTATTTTTCCACCAGTATCTTCTACTAATTCAGATAAACAGTTAAGGTGTCCGCCAGCACCATGATCATGAATAGAGACAATAAAATTCTCATCGCTTTCTACCATACCACGTACTGCATTTGCAGCACGTTTTTGCATTTCTGGGTTAGAACGTTGTACAGCATTTAATTCTATGCCAGACGAAAATGCACCAGTATCAGCAGAGGATACCGCAGCACCTCCCATACCAATTCTGTAATTTTCGCCACCAAGAATAACGATTTTATCACCTGTTTTTGGTGTGTCTTTTAAAGCTTGTTCTGCTTTTCCGTAACCAATACCACCAGCTTGCATAATCACTTTATCAAAACCTAATTTTCTAGGTTTTGAGGTGCTTGACGCTGAGTTCTCATTATGTTCAAACGTTAGTACCGAACCACAAATAAGTGGCTGTCCAAATTTATTACCAAAATCTGATGCTCCATTTGATGCTTTTATGAGAATATCCATGGGCGTTTGATATAACCAATCTCGGGCTTCAAATTTTTGTTCCCAGGGTCTGTTTTCTTCTAAACGGGAATAGGAGGTCATGTAAACAGCAGTTCCTGCCAAGGGTAAAGACCCTTTTCCACCAGCTAGCCTATCTCTAATTTCGCCTCCCGAACCCGTTGCAGCACCATTAAAAGGCTCTACAGTTGTTGGGAAATTGTGAGTTTCTGCTTTAAGCGAAATCACAGAATTATAATCTTGGGTGGTGTAATAATCAGGAATATCGGCACGCTTTGGTGCAAATTGTTCCACTTTTGGGCCTTTTATAAAAGCCACATTGTCTTTATATGCCGAAACAATATCGTTAGGATGTTGCTTGGATGTTTCTTTAATTAATTTAAAAAGCGATGTTGGTTTTTCTTCACCATCGATTATAAAGGTGCCATTGAAAATTTTATGGCGACAATGCTCAGAATTCACTTGAGAAAACCCAAACACTTCTGAGTCTGTTAATGGTCTACCAATTTTTTTTGCAACACCATTTAAATATTC
Source organism: uncultured Algibacter sp. (assembly GCA_947499935.1). Taxonomy (GTDB): domain Bacteria; phylum Bacteroidota; class Bacteroidia; order Flavobacteriales; family Flavobacteriaceae; genus CANMQH01. The sequence continues at coordinate 20,363 of CANMQH010000023.1, forward strand.
AACTTCCTCATCACTTAATGATAAACCTTCTTGTTGATTATAAGCCGCAATATCTTCAATATTTAAGATAGGTTCAGGCTGAATATCAATAGTAAAAGAATCCTGATTTAGACCTTTAAATTTCTCAGAAATCATTGGGTCAAAATCCTTGAAATCTTCAGTAGAAGCTTCAAATTCCTCAATTCTTATAATGTCTTGGATGCCCATGTTTTGGGTAATTTCAACAGCATTAGTACTCCAAGGCGTTATCATGGCTGCACGAGGCCCAACAAAAAAAGCATCTAGAGATGCTTGTTCAATTTTAGGCTGGTTGCCAAATAACCATGACAATTTTGATATGGTTTCTGTTGATAATTCTTTTGTTGTTTGAACAGCAAACACTTTGCTGGTTACGTTTCCAAAGAAATGAATCATTATATGTTAGTTTGTGAGGTGTTTATTAAAGTGCAAAAATACACTTTTTTCACGATTCAATACTGTTTTTTTTATGAAACCAGAAGCTGTTATTAACAGTATTTTCAACAGGTATTTTAATGTTTTGGGCGTTACCCGAAAAGGGTCGGGCTTTCCGTTACAAGTCCTCGCTTTTGCGTTAAGGCGCAAAAGCTGTGGGCTTTTCTCTGCAATCCCTAACGCGGGTTATCCGCCAAAGTGTTTTCCGATAAATAGGTTTTTGTTTGTTGTAAACTCATATTTGCATCAGGTGTTAGCTATCTTTTATTCTTTTCAGTAAGTAATCCTTATCAAGTATTGAGTTGAGTTTAACATCCAATTTAGTTTTTAAGTTAGAATCTTCGTGATGAACTTTATTTGACTCATCAATGGTTTTTATGTTGGCATACTTTAAAGCATCTCGTTTTTGAATTAGAAGATTGATAATCGCCTTGTATCTTGAAATTTCTATAGACTTGTTTATTTTTATATCGCACTTTTTGGTATCAAAAACCCTTTTACATAAATTTTCTTTAAGAGCAAATAATTTTTCCTATAATTAAAATCAAAAAATCCTGATGTATTAAAAGAAATAACCAACAGTAAACTGTAATACGCTGTTTTTATTTGTCATACCACCTACATCGTTAATATTAGAGAGCCCTAAAACATATCGTGCTCCAAAATTAAGACCATTATCTAGTTTATAGCCAAGGCCAAAATTTACACCAAAATCTGTTGTTTTAAAAAGGTCTTTATAATCTTGGGTACCTCCTTTAGTAGAGAGTAAAAAACCTATTTGTGGTCCTGCTTCAAGACTCAGCCTTTTTGTAACATAGTACTTTGCTATTAATGGAATGTTTAAATAGTTTAGTGCTATAATACCCTCAGAATCAATGCCAGTATCATAGCCTTGTCCAGAATATAATACTTCTGGCTGAAAAGAGAATTTCTCTGAAATTTTAATTTCGGCCATGGCGCCAAAATTGAAAGCGGTTATTATTTGGTCTTTTGAGGTATTGTCTCCAGTAATTGTGGCAAAGTTTAAACCGCCTTTAATTCCAAATTTAACGTCTTGTGCGTTAACAGTTGCTGCCCCAAAAATGGTAATAGCCGTTACTAGTAATAGTTTTTTCATGGTTTTAAATTTTAATTATTTAAAACAAATCAAATACTTTTTGAATATGTAAGTTTCTGTTTATAATAGCTTTAACGTTTTTAACCGTTATTAACAGAATGGTTTCTTAATTTTAACAGAACTATTTCTTAAATTTTTAATATCAGATTCTGAAATAATACTTCGACTGCGCTAAGTGTGGCAAGAAGATGATAATCAATAGTTTACTTTGTGTGTTTAATCTTTGGTGGATTTTGCCTTGTATCAAAAACATCAGTTATTTTGATGAATTACTTTTCTTCATCAACTGAATAAATTAATTTGTAATATTCAAAAACATCATCAAGTTTAACTTCTGAAAATTCAGACTAAATCATTTTAAACGGTATTATTTGTATTTGGATATGTTGACTTTTAAACAATGCAAGACAACCCTTGCAAAGCTATCATGCATTACATAAAATTAATTATTATTTTTTTGTCATCGTTTGGTTTTGAGATATAACTCTCAATATGTATAATCCTTTGTATAAGTTATATTATAATAAACTCTTAAAAAAAGGATTTTTATAAGATTTAATTTATAAACTATATAAGGTCTATCTATAGCATGAGTTATGTATTGCGTAGTTTACTTATGAGAGTTGAGGGTTAGGCATTAATTAAAAAACGATACTTTATGTAAAGTACCGTTTTTTGTAAATAAGTTAAAAAACTCTTTTAAATTGATATCATTTTTTAAAAAAATACAGTATTTATAATGGTTGGTTATTGTTTAACAATTTTTTTCATGTATTGTGATTTACCGTCTTTAATTTGTACAAAATAAACTCCAGTATTGAAATCTTTTACATCTAATTTGAATTCCCTATCGATATTTGATTGATTAAAAATTACTTTTCCTGTAATATCTACGACGTTAATTGAAATATTAACGTTATCATTTGAATTTTTATTCAAAGTATTTTCAGGAATTATAAATGTAACAAAATCTTTTACAGGATTAGGATACGCTTTTATTTTCTTCGAATCCGCTATCTTACCATTAGTAGATTTATTAGAATCTCCTTTTTCTATAGATCCATGCATTAGAAAAATAAGATTACTTTTGCCATCTCCTAAGTTAATAACTTCATCATATGGAGCCCATTCTTCTGCATCAACTACAAATGAAATAGAAGGGTCTTGAACGTGCGCATCAAGATTAATTGAATTAGTAGATGGTTCCTGTAATTGATGAAGCCAAGACCAAGAGCCAGTAAAAAAACCGCGTTGAGGAGTGTAAACAGAAATCCAATAAGTTCCTTCGGTTAATTCTACAGTTTCGGGTAATACTAAATCTAAATTATCAGAAAAATTATCAGATCTTATTTTAAATTGTTCGCTTTTGTGAACAATTTCTCCAGGCTTTCCATTTTTATTTTTATAAAAAACAACTTCCCCTAAATCAGTAGGGATATCATTTTCTGGGTCAAAAAACGTTCGGGTTCCCAATGCTTGGATTCTTTCTATAGTCCATTTTTCTCCTTTGGGGATGGTAAATTCATCTGCAGAATTAACAATGATACTCTCTTCTACACCAAGATCTAAAGCATCAATGTATAAAACCGAAGGTGCATCAGAGAAAAGAATATCTTTTTTTAGGTCTAACTGTCTATATATAGTTGGTTGTCTAACCGAAATTCTAAGTTCTTGAGATACTTCTTGTAAACGATACTTGGCAGTAATGCGAATGGCTCCTAGTCCTTCTTTTTCATATTCAGGTATTGGTAAATTACTTTTTTTAAGATTTATAAATAATTTATTTCCTCGTTTAATAACGTCAACGAAATCTGGGGTTAAATTTTCAATTTTAACTCTAAAACGATTACGATCAAGATCTTTAAAAGCTTTCCCTATATTAACAACGATACTTTTATCAGTAGTTAATAATGATCTGTCCTTTAATTTTTGAGCTACAAGAAGCGTATTTCTTGGTTGTTTGCGAACTCTAAAAAACTTAGTGAAAATTCCATTTCCATGAACAGCAGCAGCTGCAAAACCATCTTTTCTAGTTTTTATTTGCACGACTACACCATTTCCAATATCATTATTTTCTTTTCTCCATACAGTATTTTTACCTTTTGTATTTTGAGCAAAGAAAAGACCGGAACTTGTACCTACAATAATACCATCTCTGTTACCAAGGAATGTAGCATGACGTACAGATGGTCCGTTACCAGTGCCATCGGGCTTTTCTTCAAGGTTTCCACTAATGTCTATCCATGTATTTCCTGCATCTTTTGTCATAAAAACACTTGGAATATTATAATTAGAAAATGTAACTATAACCCTTTTAAAATTGGTTGGATCTACAGTAATACTACTAACAAAACCATTTTTAGGAAGCCCTTTGTTTTCAAAAACACCAACAGGTTGGCTAGATGGAAGAGAAGCATTATCCAGTCTATAGATTTGGCCGCTAGCAGTTCCAAAATATAAAATATTACTTACGGGGTATTTTGAAACATCTAAAGCCGTAATTTGATTAAGCTCTACAAAATTATCATCGGATGGTATTGATTCTACAACAAAATTTAGAAGTTCCCAGTTTTTGAAAGATTTTCCAGTATTCTCATCTGAAGAAATTGGTAGTTCATCCAAGTTACTGTTTCTAAAAATTTGTCTACCCGCTGGCAAATACATAACATTGTCATCTATTGGATCTAAAATAAAAGGGTTTATAAATGAAAATGCTTGATTGCTTACAGCTGGCTCAACTCTAACAAACGATTGTGGGATACCTTTTTTATTATAATTAATTCTAAAAATCTGTCCGCTTTGGGCGGAAGAATATCTTGTTAATCCATTATCTGCAATGGCATTATAACTACCATCTCCTCCAACCTCTTCTAGCCAATTTGCCTTTGGGTTTTCACTATTACTATACCAAGTGCCATTATCTTGAAATCCCGATAATATGTCTGTTGTCTCTACAGCATTTGGATCAAATGATACAGTATATGGTTGTGTTGTAAGATATCCATTATTTAAAGATCTCCATTTAACGGGCTCAGTATCTGATTTATTTCCTTGTAAATTATTTGTAACAAATACGCCTCCATCACAAGCACTAATTGCTTTATTAGGTGTAGACGGGAAAAATACTAGCTCATGTTGATCAGGGTGATGGTTTGGATATACAGAAACATCATTTTTAGGAGAATATCCTCCAATCCAAGTAAAGTTTTCCTTGGTCTCAAATCGATCAGAAGATCTGAATAAATTGGTTCCTCCAACAAAAATCACATTATCATCTTCAGGATGTACTTTGATTACCATGTTGTAACCACCTTGTAATTGTAATCCGTCAACAACTCTACCAGGCGTAGGTATTTTTTTTGTTAAGTCTTCCCATTTTTTTCCTTTGTTAGCGGTATATCTATATAATTTATTTGGGGGAAAATCACCAGCAAAAGTCAATATATAAACTTCATTTTCATTAGAAGGGTTTACTCCAAAAACGGACCTCAAAGAAGCTCCTTCACTATAAACACCTTCTTCTCTAGAAATATTAATCCAGTCTACGCCGTTTATAGATGTATATATACCCTTTGTTAAATCATTAGGGTCTCTATTGCCTTCTATAAAAGCATATAAACGTCCTGAAGGAGTAATTTCAATTTCTGTATTTTTATTATTGTCAGTTGCCAGTACATTATTAAAAGATACTCCTTCATTTTGGCTTCTGTAAATACCATTTAAGGTAGAAACATATACATCTCCATTTATAGGATTAACTTTAATTCTAGTAATAATATCGAAGGGAGATATGATTGCTTCAGAATTATCTGCTGTGGCATTTAGTAATCTCCAAGTTATTCCACCATCTGTAGACTTGTGAACTCCTGCACCTGTATAAAGCGGAGCATTCAATGAGGTACTATTTCCAAGGTTGCGTTCGCCGCCTCCCATATACCAAATGTTTTGCTTTCCTTTTCTAGGGTCTTGAACTAAAGCTGTAACACTAAAATTTTGGAATTTTTTAGTAGTTTTATTCCAGCTTTCACCTCCGTTAACAGATCTCCATACCCCTCCCGAAACACCTCCGGCAAGAATTATATTTTCGTCTCTTAGGTCAATTGCAAGAGCTCTTGTACGACCTCCTACATTAAAGGGACCTCTACTTTTCCATTTACTTTTTGCTGACTTCGCAAATTTGGAATTGTACTTCAAGCTTTTTTGTTTAAACATAAAAGCTTCCTCTTTGCTTTTTATGTTCTGTGGAATTTCTCCTGTGTAGGGATTACGAGTTCGGATGTATTCGTAATAAATTCTGTCAGACGCTCTATCTGCAATGTTTTTTCCTTTGGTAATGTTTTCCTTTTTGTCGTTGTTTTTTAATTGGTCTACTAATTTAGTTTTTTTGTAAAGCTGATGCCCTTTCATAACTTTTCCGGATACCGGATTAGTTTGCGATATGGCAAAGTTTGACAATAACATCAATGCGATGATGCTTAAATTTTTTTTGAGGTTCATGGATTTTTTAATTAAAAGTTCTTTGCAATATACATGTAAACCTTTAACTTTTTATTAAGAATTGTGCATAAATTAATGTAATTTGCTTACATGTTCGTAATCTTTAGGAGAATTATCTTTTAGCAGGTTGCTGTAATATTATTGCTTTTAGTAGTATAATTCTGTTTCTTAAATATAAGAACCTTTTAAGCTTATGTCTTAATTCTAAGTAAAGTAACTTAGTATCCTGATAATTTGAATTAATTTTGTTTACGTTCAAGCAACGCCATATAAAATCCATCAAAACCAGATTTATGTACTAATATTTTTTTGTCTTTAATTAATGTAAAATTAGCTCCAGCTTCAGATTTTAAAAAGGTATTTACTTGTTTTTGGTTTTCTGAGGGTAATATAGAACATGTAGCATAAACCATTTTCCCACCTGCTTTTACCATTCTAGAGTATTGTTGTAAAATATCTTGCTGGGTGGTTTTTATTTTTTCGATAAAATCGGGTTGTAATTTCCATTTGGCATCAGGATTTCTACGTAACACCCCAAGACCAGAGCATGGTGCATCAATTAAAACACGGTCTGCTTTATCGTATAATTTTTTTATAGGTTTTGTAGAATCAATAACACGGTTTTCAATATTATGTGCTCCGTTTCGTTTAGCTCTACGTTTTAGTTCATGAAGTTTGTTTTCATAAATATCCATGGCTATAATTTGACCTTTATTTTCCATCAAAGACGCAATATGTAACGTTTTTCCACCTGCGCCAGCGCACGTATCTACAACGCGCATACCTGGTTTTACGTCTAAAAATTCGGCGACTAATTGTGAAGATGCATCTTGAACTTCAAAATGTCCGTTTTTAAAAGCTTCAGTAGAAAACACATTAGCACGCTCTCTAAGTTTTAAGGCATTTGTATGATCTTTTATAAATTCGGTTTCAATATCTAAATCGAATAACTGAGTTTGTAACTTTTCTTTGGTTGTCTTTAGTGTATTAACTCTTAAAATTACGTCGGCTTGTTCATTAAGCGCACTAATTTCTTTTGTCCAGAGCTCTTTACCTAATTCTTTTACACATAACTCATCCATCCAATCGGGAATGGATTCTTTAAATTTTCTAACTTTTGAAAGCTCATCAAATCGGCCTTTAATTTTTCTTAAAGGTGTGCTTTCAAAATATTTCCAATCAGGAAGTTTAACACCTTTTAAAGTTGCCCAAACGGCAAACATGCGCCACAAATTTTCTCTGTCAAATGGTTCTTTAACTTCAGCTATTTCAGCATATAATCGTTTCCAACGTACCATATCGTAAGTCGTCTCTGCTACAAAACCTCTATCTCTAGCACCCCAGCGTTTATCGCGTTTTAAAAGTTGCTGGATAACCTTATCGGCATATTTTCCTTCATTAAAAATTAAGGTTAATCCATCAATAACCGCAAAGCATAAATTTCTGTGTAATCGCATCGTTTTTGTATATGGATGCAAAGGTAGTTATAAAGTTTTTAGTTGATTAAAAATTCCTTGGTTTTAAACCTTTTAAGTTTTTAGGGGTCAAAATTTAAACCAAATACTACAAAAGATGAATAGATTTTTTTCCACATTATTTGCATTCATTACTCTTATAAGCCTATCATGCAGTAAAACTGATAACGATAATGGAGTCATTGAAACCGTCATTACAAATGTTGATAAACCCAATATAATACTCATTTTAGCCGATGATATGGGCTTAGATGCCACACCAGGATATAATACTTTTGGTGCTGTTAAGCCCATGATGCCAAATTTGCAAGCTATGCTTAATGATGGTATTAAATTTACCAACCTTTGGGCATACGCAGTTTGCTCTCCAACACGAGCAAGTATTATTACTGGTAAGTATGGTTTTAGAACGCAAGTATCTAAACCAGGAGATGATTTGTCTCTAAACGAAACATCTTTACAAAAATATATGGCTAATGAAAATACAGGCTATGCTAATGCTGTTATTGGAAAATGGCATTTATCTGATGATGAGAGTCACCCAAACAATTTAGGTGTAGATTATTATGCAGGGATGTTGTCTGGTGGTGTAAGGTCGTACTCTAGTTGGGATTTAGTCGAGAATGGACAAACCACAACAGTTAATGAATATACAACAACAAAGCTAACCGATTTAGCTATAAATTGGATAGATAACCAATCTCAACCTTGGTTTTTATGGCTAGCATACAATGCGCCTCACACACCATTTCATTTACCGCCTAACGATTTGCATTTTCAGGGTGATCTACCTTCGGACACTGCTAGTATAAATGCTAATCCTATACCTTATTATATGGCAATGTTAGAGGCCATGGATACAGAAATGGGTAGATTATTTAATAGTTTATCTGACCAAGAGCGTGCCAATACTATATTTGTTTTTGTTGGTGATAATGGTACGCCAAATAGGGTAGTGCAGTCCTATCCACGACAAAGAGCAAAAAATAGTATTTATCAAGGTGGAGTTAATGTACCTATGGTAATTTCTGGTAAAAATGTAGAACGAAAGAATACCGAAGAAAATGCTGTTATAAATACTACAGATTTATTTGCGACCATAGCTAATATAGCTGGTGTAAATGTTACCGAAATTAATGATAGTAAAAGTTTTAAACCATTATTAACTAGCTCATCTGGTGCTATACGAAAGTATGCTTATAGTGATGTTACCAATAATTCTGGAGCTATAGATTATGCGGTAACAGATGGTATATATAAATATATCGCGTTTTCTGATAATACCGAAGCTTTATATAATCTTATAGAATCTCCTTTGGAATCCGAAAATTTATTGGATAGCACTCCGCTAAGTATTGCAGATTCAAATGCGAAATCAGCTTTGTCTGCTGAGTTAGAAAGGATAAAAAATAATTAACTAAATACCTACTTTATTATGAAAGCTATAAAACACCAAACACATTTTATATTAATATTAATTTTTGCAATACTAGCATGTTCAAATTCAGATGACCCTAATACGGATGATTCAGTAACGGATGACTCGGATATTGATGTGCAAAAAGCGGATTATGACATAAGTAGTATTTTGTCAAAATTTGAAGGTACTGGTTTATCTTATGCAATACATGGAAATACCGTAACCTTTACAACTCAAGATTTACCAAATCATACGAGTCCGTATTGGGACACTAGCAATGCTTTATATGAGGATTATAATGGTACAAACTCTAGTTGGCGTAAAAACCCCAATGTTATTAGCCAGCAAAATATTGTGTTTACCATATCATTAAACCCAAAAGAGGCCGAAAATAAAGAAACTACACCTTTGGGTCCCATAGGTATATCAAGAAATGGTGTTGTGTTTTTTAATCAGTATGCTGGGCCAGACGAACCTTTAACTAACGAAATTAATTCTTTTGACCAATGGTTAGGGCATCCAACAGGAAGAGATATGTATCATTACCATATAGAACCAACATATTTAACGGCTACGTATGGCGAAGATGCTTTTTTAGGGTTGCTTGCAGATGGATTCCCTGTTTACGGACCTGTTGAAAACGGTGAAATTATTACTAATGATGATTTAGATGATTTCCATGGGCATACTTCTGCAACAGCAGACTTTGCAGATGGTATATACCATTATCATATAACGAGCGAAGACCCTTATATTAATGGGAATGGATATTTTGGAACTCCTGGTAATATTTCTAGATAATTTGAAAATCAAAATTATATATATAATGCTTTTGTTTAGTGTTTTTACAGGTTGTAATGATACTGAAGATTTAATTTTGCATATGTCAGCAGAAAACTATGTGTTAAATAATGGTATTTTAGAATTTGAGGAAAAATCATTTTCGGGTAAGTTGGTATGTCATTTTCCTAACGGACAAATAAAATATGAATCATTGTATAAAAATGGAAAAAAAGAAGGGCACGAAAGGCATTGGTTAGATGATGGTACTTTAGTAGAAGAACGTTTTTATACTAATGGTTTAAAAACGGGTGTTCACCGTGCTTGGTGGACTGCAAATGAACCTAAATTTGAATATCATTTTAATAACAAAGGCGAATTTAATGGTCTAGTTAAAGAGTGGTATAAATCTGGATTACCATATCAAGATTTTAATTATGTAAACGGAAAAGAGGTTGGAAGTCAACGTATGTGGAAACCAAATGGAAAACTTAAAACAAATTATATGGTTGTTAACGGTGAACGTTTTGGATTAATAGGTATTAAAAAATGTTATACAGTAACAATAGATAAAGATGAGATTAATTAAAAAAGGTTATATTTTTTTCGGGGTTGTATTGAGAAACCTCAATGCTTATCAATCTATAATGATTGTAATTTTACTGAGTAGCTTATTTTCATGTCAGAGACATGTTAATAAAACAAGTTCAATAAGTACATTACCATATTTTAATACACCAGATTTCACACCCGTTTGGGATAAGGCTACACACAAGATTCCAAATTTTTCATTTGTAAATCAAAACAAAGACGTTATTACCAATAAAACGTTTGAAGATAAAATTTATATAGCTGATTTCTTTTTTGCCAGTTGCCCAGGTATTTGCCCTAAGTTAACCAACAATATGAAAAAGCTTCAAGAAGCATATAAAAATGATAAAACTATTATGTTATTGTCTCATACCGTAATGCCATGGAGAGATTCTATAGCTGTATTAAAAGATTATGCTAATAAATATGAAATTGATTCCAAAAAATGGCACCTAGTTACGGGAAACAAAGATTCGCTTTATAATATTGCTCGTCATGGTTATTTTGCAGATGAAGACTTTACTAAAACCCAAGATCAAAATAACTTTATTCATACCGAAAATTTTATTTTAATAGATAAGAAAGGTTTTATACGAGGCGTTTACAATGGCACCATAGGCGTGGATGTAGAACGATTAAAACGACATATTGAAATCTTGAAGCAAGAGAAGAAGTCTTGAATATAAAAAAATCATGTCAACTAGAATAGGTATGACTAAAACTGATTTTGTACAAAAGCTTTATGATAATCCATGAGGCTTTTCTATTTTTATAGAAATTTGAAGTGTATGAAACCGTGTTTATTTTTATTATTTATAACATTGGTAATTTTTTCTTGCGGAAAGAAGTTAGTGGTAAACCCAAAGATAATTTCTAAAGTTGAAATTAAGCACCTCATTGAAGATTCACTTTTAAATATTAGAGCGATTGCGTTAGATGAAAAAGGTCATCTAAATTTTGCGACTTCAAATGGAGAAATTGGAAGTAGTTTTTTTGATTCGAAAAGAGAAATTATGTCTTTCAATTTTCAATTGAAACACGATTCCATCATACCTAATTTTAGATCTATAGCGATTACAAATAAAGCTGGGTTTGTATTAAGCATAGAGTCTCCTGCGCTTTTGTATAAAATAGATAATGATTCAATTCGTCTAGTTTATCAAGAAAACCACTCTAAAGCTTTTTACGATTCCATGGATTTCTGGAATGACAAAGAAGGTATTGCGATTGGAGATCCAACTGATGGTTGCATAAGCATTATTATTACTCGAGATGGTGGTGAGAGTTGGACAAAATTATCTTGTAATAATTTACCTAAGGCCAAGGCTGGCGAAGCAGCATTTGCAGCAAGCGATACTAATATTGCGATTGTTGGAGACCATACTTGGGTGGCAACAGGAGGGAAGGCTAGTAGGGTTTTGTATTCTCCAGATAAAGGTAAAACATGGCAAGTGTTTGATACACCAATAGTGCAGGGTTTAGAAACTACGGGTATCTATTCTATAGATTTTTATGATGCTTTAAACGGTTTTGCCATTGGTGGCGATTACACCAAACCTGATGATAATACAGCAAATAAAATAAGAACGTCAGATGGAGGGAAAACATGGCAATTGGTTGCCACAAATAAAGGTCCAGGATATAGAAGTTGCGTGCAGTATGTACCAAACCGTAAAGGGCAGGAACTAGTAGCCATTGGTTTTAATGGTATAGATTATAGTAACGATGCTGGAACGTCCTGGAAACATATTAGCGATGAGCCTTATTATACCTTACGTTTTTTAAATGATTCTATAGCCTATGCAGCTGGTGCCGGACGTATATCTAAATTAACTTATAAAGAATAAATGTTATTTATGAGCGAATTTATGCCTGTTTTTAAATTGATCAAATAATTTTTTATTAAAATCTTCTTCAGCTATTTTTAATAATATTATTTTTTTTGGAGAGATAACATTTTTTAATTTTTTGATGAGTTCAATACGCTCCTTAAGTAATTTTTTTTCAGCTTCCTCTATAATGTTTATATAAACTAAAGCTTGCTCATCTGTGAGAGTGTCTATATTTTTTTTTATTTCACGACGTGTGCTATTTATTTTATCTCGTTTTATGGTTCTATAAGTATTGTTATAAGTATTGTATATAGGCCAAAACTGTTCTGCTTCTTTTGCCGAGAGGTCTACTCTTTCAGTAATAAAAGCTACTTTGAGCGCTTTTATTTTTTCTCTTTTAGGTTGTGCGAGCGCATTTAATGATATAAATAATACTATGCAGGGAATCAAAAATATTTTCATCTAATCGTTTTTTATTCAATAAATAAATCTTCTACTTTTATATTGTTCAATAAAAAAGTAGACACAGTTTCTTCTTCTAAATTGTAATCAATAAAATTAGTTTCTGTGAGTTCATCTTCGGTTAGTAAGGATGCTATTTCGTATGTTTCAATGTTTTGATTGGTAACATAATCATCAATAGTTTCTGTATCTAAAGCATCAAAAGTCTGTATGTCTTTAAAAATCGATAGATTAAATAACAATAAAACTGCAGCAGCAATACTAGAAATATATATAAGGTTTGTTTTGTTAAATAGCGCTATTACTTTACCAGTTGTTGACTTAGTTAATAAAGTTTCGTCAAAAGTTTCTAAATAATCTTTTGGAATTTGAAAACCAGAGGATTTTATAGTATTTAAAACGTGATGATTATTCAATTTGTTAAATATGTCATTATCTAAAGATTCAAAATAAGTGTCTGGCACTTTAAATGCTGTTTTTTTTGTATGATGTAATTTTTTATTCTTCATTACTTTTGTGTATTATCTATTTGACTAAAAAAGATAATAAAGGTTTAATTTTTTGTGAGATAAGCTTCAATTTTTTTTACGGCTATATGATATGATGCTTTTAAAGCACCTTCGCTTGTTTTTAATATTTCGGACATGTCTTTATATTTTATATCTTCAAAATATTTCATGTTAAAGACTAATTGTTGTTTTTTGGGTAAAGTGGCAATGGCTTTTTGTAATTTAAGTTGGATAACATCTCCTTCAAAATACACATCAGAGGTTAAATTATTTATAGCCATTTGTTGAACTTCTTCATTTGTAATCTGTAATCGCTTAGCTCTTTTATTTATAAATGTTATGGATTCGTTAGTAGCAATACGATACATCCAAGAAAATAATTTGCTATCTCCTTTAAAGTTATTAATGTTTTTATAAATTTTTAAGAATGTATTTTGAAGCACATCATCAGTATCATCATGAGATTTTACAATATTTCGAATATGCCAATATAAGCGCTCTTTGTAAAGTGCTAATAGCGCTTTAAAGGCTTGGTCTTTTTGAGTTTTAGATTTAAGTTGTTCTAGTAATTGTGCTTCGTCAGTCACAAAAATGATTTAAACTTTAGACTTTTAAATATACCGAAAGTTTAAATTGATTTAATATTTTTTTATAAAAAATTGGAATTCAGCTTTTTAAACACAAATAAATCGATAAAGTGTGTTTAAAATACGATTAAATGCATTTTTTCTTGATATTTATGTTTTTTTAATATAAATTTGTATCAGTAACCTATTTATGTTGTTAGCCTTTCCCAAGTCTAACAGTAACAAAAAAAAAGGATAGAGACTTATGTCTTCTATCCTTTTTACTTTTATAATATTATGATTTAATTTATGCTTTCAAAGGTATTTATAGTTCTACATATTTCTGCATTTTGTATTTTTGTATTTCAAATTAAATAAACCAATTTCTATGCAATTATCTAAAAAGGATGTTTTAGAACGGGCTAATAAAGCTTGCAAAAACACCCTAATGGAAACTTTAAATATTGAAATTGTTGATTTTTCAGAAAATTATTTAGTAGCTAGAATGCCAGTATCTCCTAAAGTTCATCAACCAGATGGTGTATTGCATGGTGGTGCTACAGCAGCACTTGCAGAGAGTGTTGGGAGTTTCGCTTCTCATATTTTTATAGATACAGAAAAGTTTTTTGTACGCGGTATAGAGATAACAGCTAACCATTTAAAAAGCGTTAAAGAAGGTTTTATATTTGCTAAAGCTTCATTTATTCATAAAGGTAGAACAACACAATTATTAGATATAAGAATTACAGACGAAGCTGATAATTTAATTTCTGTCTGTAAATTATCGACCATTACCTTACCTAAAAATAAAGAATGATTTCGGAAGATTTTTTTGACCGTATCCAAATACAACATAAAAAAGGTTTACCTTTTGTGGCCTACAGAAAGCCCAACGAAACGAAAATAAATGGTTTACTTCAATCTACAAAAAAAGTATATACTACTGAAGGTTATGTTGAAAGCGGATTTGTTTTTTCACCATTTGATAATTCTCAAAAAACAATTTTAATACCTAAAAAGGTTTCAGAAAGTATATATACATCTGATGGTCTATCGTTCTCCGATAATAGCATCCAATCAAAAACGGAAGATGTTATAGAAAAAGCAAAAATATATCACCTTAACCTAATAAAAAAAGGTGTTGAGACTATTGAAAATTCAGATTTAAAAAAGGTGGTTTTATCTAGACAAGAGGTTGTTAAACTTAAAGAATTTAATCCAATTACAATTTTTAAAAGCCTTTTGAGTCATTATAATTCGGCTTTTGTATATTGTTGGTACCATCCAGAAATAGGCTTATGGTTAGGGGCTACACCAGAAACACTTTTAAAGATTGAGGGGCATCGATTTTCAATTATGGCTTTGGCTGGTACGCAAGATTATAAAGGTAGTTTAGATGTTATTTGGCAAGACAAGGAGCAACAAGAGCAACAATATGTTACAGACTTTATATTAGATAATCTAAAACCGTTTGTTAATAGCTGTAAAGTTTCGGACACGCAGACCGTAAAAGCAGGAAATTTGGTGCATTTAAAAACCATGATTTCAGCCCAATTAAAGCCCGATACAAACTTAAGAGAAATGCTTTCTGCATTACATCCTACACCAGCCGTTTGCGGTTTGCCAAAATTATTAGCAAAACAGTTTATATTAGAGAAAGAAGATTATAATCGCGAGTTTTATACAGGCTTTTTAGGAGAATTAAATATTGATACTAAAATAGCGCCTCGTTCTGGGAAAAGAAATATTGAAAATAGAGCTTATTCTATTAATAAAAACAGCACACAACTTTATGTAAATTTACGCTGTATGCAACTTAAAAAGGAAAACGCTATAATTTATGTAGGTGGGGGAATAACAAAAAACTCAAGTCCTGAACGTGAATGGGAAGAAACGGTTTCAAAGTCTTTGGTAATAAAAAAAGTTTTGTAATAAGTAATATATCTCTATTTCTTATTTTTACAGGACATTAATTTTTACATGATTTACTCAAAAATTCCGCTTGCACAAACAGTTGCTCAGCTTTGTAAAGCCAAAAATATTAAACATATTGTTATTTCTCCTGGTAGCAGAAACGCTCCATTAACAATAAGTTTTACTAATGATTCTTTTTTTAATTGTTATAGTATTGTAGATGAGCGATGCGCTGCGTTTTTTGCAATGGGTATAGCACAACAATTGCAGGAACCAACAGCTGTAGTTTGTACTTCTGGTAGCGCACTTTTAAATTATTATCCTGCCGTAGCTGAGGCCTATTACAGTAATATACCTTTAGTTGTTTTATCTGCAGATAGACCAAAACATTTAGTTGGTATTGGAGATGGACAAACGATAAATCAGAACAATGTTTTTGAAAATCATATACTGTATTCGGCAAATTTAAAGTTAGATTTAAAGGATAAAGACAAAGCTACTGATAATGAAGATTTGCCTATTATAAAAAATTTAGAAAATAAAGTTGAACGTTTTTTAGGGCTGCAGAAAGATATACAAACTAGTAATGAAGAAGATATAAATACAGCCATTAACATGGCAAAACTTAAAAAAGGTCCTGTACACATAAATATACCTCTAGACGAGCCTCTATACGAAACGGTTAACCAATTAACAATTGCTCCAAAATTAATAGATATTGATGAAAAACTAAAACAAGCGGAATGGCATGAAAATGAATTAGAATCTTTCTTAAAAGTATGGAATGCGGCTTCAAAGAAAATGGTTTTAGTGGGCGTTAACTATCCTAACCAAATTGAACAAAAATGGTTAGATGAGTTAGCTAAAGATGATAGTGTTATCGTTTTAACCGAAACGACCTCAAATTTGCATCATCCAAGTTTTTTATCAAGTATAGATAAATTTATTGCGCCTTTATCTGAGCAAGAGCAAGAACAATTAAAACCTAATATATTGCTTACTTTTGGAGGGTTAGTTGTGTCTAAGAAAATAAAAATACTTTTACGAGAAAATCAACCAAAGCATCATTGGCATATAGATGAAAAAATAGCGAATAACACTTTTTTTTGTTTAAGTAACCATATAAAAACAACACCAAACCAGTTTTTTGAGCGATTCTTACCAAAAGTTAAACATCAATTTAAAAGTAATTATAAAACATGGTGTACCTCTATAAAACACACACGTAAAGAAAAGCATCAAGCCTATATGGATGTGATTCCTTTTTCTGATTTTACGGTGTTTAACAATGTTTTAAACTCTATTCCAGATAATTATGTCTTGCAAGTTGGAAATAGCTCTACCATTAGGTATACTCAATTATTTGAGATTAACAAGACTCTAGATGTATTTTGTAATAGAGGAACAAGTGGGATAGATGGCAGTACATCTACCGCTTTAGGCTGCGCTGTTATAAGTAAAAAACCAACGATTTTTATTACAGGAGATTTAAGTTTTTTATATGATAGTAATGCATTATGGAATAATTATATTCCCAAAAACTTCAGAATAATTGTTGTAAACAACCAAGGTGGTGGTATTTTCAGGATTTTACCAGGGCATAAAAACACCGAGAATTTTGATACCTATTTCGAAACCAACCATAATCATACAGCGGAGCACTTATGTAAAATGTATGGGTTAAGGTATGATGCTGTTTCAGATGAAGAATCTTTACTATCAATACTTAAATCGTTTTATTTAGAAGAAAATACCCCAAGACTCCTAGAGATTTTTACACCCAAGCGAATAAATGATGAGGTGCTCTTAAACTATTTTAAATTTGTCAAATAAATAATTATCTACAAAGTATTTGAGATATCTAAAAAATAGTTATCTTTAAAAACAGTTATTAATTAAATATTTCATTAACACATTAAAATAAAACTATTATGAGTAAAAGAGATGAGCTTATTACAAAGTATGCTGCAGATTTAAAAGATAAATGCGGTGTAAACGCTGATATGGATTTCTTAACCAAAGTTACCATCGGTTGTGGACCATCAATTTATAATGCAGATTCTTCTACAGTATCTGGTTCTGATCCATCAGAATTAGCAACTGTTAAAAATAACTTTTTAATTAAAAAATTAGGATTAAAAGATAGTGAAGATTTAGATAAAGGTATTGATGCTGTTATGGAAAAATACGGGAAATCTAATCGTAATAAGTACAGAGCAGTTGTTTATTATCTTTTAGCTAAACATTTCAAAAAAGAATCAGCTTACTAAAAAAAAGGCTGTTCATATAGATTTTAAAGCGTTGCATTATTGTAACGCTTTTTTTGTTGACAAAAAACTAATATCATTACCTTTGCGGCATGATACATTTAGGGCAAATAAACACTTTAGAAATACTTCGTGAAACAGACCATGGAGCGTATTTGATTGATGATGAAGATAATCAAGTACTACTTCCAAATAGATATGTACCTGAAAGCTTTAAAATTTGGGATAAAATAGATGTTTTTGTTTATTTAGATAACGAAGAACGTCCAATTGCTAGTACAGATATGCCTTATATAAAACGTGGTGAGTTTGCATTACTACGTTGTAATCAAGTAACAGATTATGGCGCGTTTTTAGATTGGGGCTTAGTTAAAGAATTATTCTGCCCATTTAAGGAACAGGCTTTTAGTATGAAATCAGGTGGTTGGTATCTGGTACATTGTTATTTAGACGAAAAAACAGAGCGTTTAGTTGCGTCTAGTAAAACCAATAGGTTTTTAGACAATACAGAGCTTACCGTAAATGAGTTTGATGAGGTTGATTTAATAGTTTCTCATCCGTCAGATATTGGAATGAATGTTATTGTAAATAAAACACATACAGGATTAATTTATAAAGACAGTATTTTTAAAGATTTAAGCATAGGCGATAAACTGAAAGGCATCGTTAAAAAAATTCGTCCTGGTAATAAATTAGATATAGCTTTAGGTCAAATTGGTTTTAGAAACATAGAACCAAATGCAGAGCTAATTATGCATGAACTCCATGATAATAGCGGTTTTTTAAATTTAACTGATAAATCTAGTCCAGAAGCCATAAAGAATAAGCTGCAAATGAGTAAAAAGAATTTTAAAAAGGCAGTAGGAACCCTTTATAAACAGCGACTTATAGAAATAAAACCAGATGGCATTTATTTGATTTAATGTAAATTAGATTTTTTTATTTAAAATAAAAACATTCGTCTAGACCAAAGTATTGTAATAATTAATTTCAACGCATCAAATTTACTGTTTCAGGTATGATTAATCAAGATACTATTGTAGCATTGGCAACACCTTCTGGAGCAGGTGCTATAGCTGTTATTAGATTATCTGGGGATAAAGCTATTAGTTTTGCTGAAAAACAATTTAAATCCGTTACCAATAAATCATTAGCTAAGCAAAAAACGCACACCATACATTTAGGGCATATAATTGATGGAGAGCGAGCTATTGACGAGGTATTAGTGTCTATTTTTAAAAACCCTAACTCATATACTGGAGAAGATGTAGTAGAAATTTCTTGCCATGGATCTAATTACATACAACAAGAAATTATACAATTATTTTTGCGTAAAGGTTGTAGAATGGCAACAGCAGGAGAATTTACACTCCGAGCTTTTTTAAATGGAAAGTTAGATTTAAGCCAAGCAGAAGCTGTGGCCGATTTAATTTCTAGTGATAACGAGGCTAGCCACCAAGTAGCAATGCAGCAAATGCGTGGCGGGTTTTCTTCAGAAATAGTAAAACTACGAGAAGAATTATTAAATTTTGCATCGCTAATAGAACTAGAATTAGATTTTGCAGAAGAAGATGTAGAATTTGCAGATAGAAGTCAATTTAAAGATTTAATTAAACGCATTCAATTTGTTTTAAAACGCTTAATAGATTCTTTTGCTGTAGGTAATGTGATAAAAAATGGTATTCCTATAGCTATTGTTGGTGAACCCAATGTTGGAAAATCTACATTATTAAACGCACTTTTAAATGAAGAACGTGCCATAGTAAGTGATATTGCAGGAACAACACGAGATACTATTGAAGATGAATTAGTTATAGAGGGTATTGGATTTCGATTTATTGATACCGCTGGAATTAGAGACACTAAAGATGTTGTAGAGAGTATTGGAATTAAGAAAACTTTTGAGAAAATGGAACAAGCTCAAGTTATTGTTTTATTGTTTTCGGCTAAATCATTTAAAACAGAAAGTAAACGTTTAAAAATAGAGATAGAAAAGATTAAAAACCGTTTTCCGTTAAAACCGTTTCTAATTATTGCAAATAAAATAGATGCTTTAAATACTTCTGAAAAAGAGCACATTATTAATACTCTTAATACCGTCCAAGGTTCTCAATATTTATTGCTTTCTGCAAAAACAAGAGAAGGTGTTGAGGCCTTAAAAGAAAAATTAATTGGTTACGTAAATACAGGAACACTTAGAAATAATGAAACTATTGTAACCAACACCCGCCATTACGATGCACTCCTAAAAGCTTTAGAGGAAGTAGATAAAGTAAAGCATGGTTTAGAGTCTGGTATTTCTGGAGATTTGTTAGCCATTGATATTCGTCAAGCCTTGTATTATTTTGGAGAAATTACAGGCGAAATAACAAACGATGATTTACTGGGTAATATTTTTGCTAATTTTTGTATTGGGAAGTAAAAAAACTACTTTAAACTTATTATGTCTCTAGTTTCCTAGAGGCATTTTTTATGCCTATTAACATTTGTTATACAAACTCCTTTTGTTAAAGATAAAAAGCAGTTTTAGTGGCATCATTTAACTTATTATTGTTGATTTCTTCTTTTTTGATAATATTATAAATAATGACTTAAGATATCGTTTGGTCTGATTATCAATATCTTTAGTGTAATTAGGTAAACTATTTATAATATTAAAATAAAAATAGTGTATATATATGTCATATAAAACCAGAAAACATCACTATCTTTTTCTTAAATTTATATTAAATTCAAGAAAAAATATTGAGTGTACAGATAGGTTTTGTGTAAATAAATCTATAATTATAACGAGAAAATGTAATGCTTGATAAAGTATAAAACTAAATTATATATAAGATACATGCATCTTGATTAAATTAAAATCATTAAATAAAAAAAGTGGGCTGTTGGTAATAGTTTTATTATTAGCTCTAGTCATTAATATATATATTATTAATTTTTACACACTTTTTGAGAGTAGGCTTTCTAGGTTGTTAACGGTCTTAGTTTTTTTTATAATTTTCTTATATTATAAAGGCTATAAAGAGATATGGGTTTTAATGGCATTGTCCTGTTTTCTCATATCAAATTTTTTCATGATGGATTACGAGCATCCAATTTGTAATAAATTAACATCTTTAATATCTATTTCGGGATATTGGTTTCTTATATATCATGTTATAAAAAAAGTGGAGATAGGGAAGTTTAATTATAGATTGATTATAATTTACATGCTTTTGATTATAATTAATTTTTATGGCTGGTATTTAATTTTTGATTCAATTTATTATTTGTTGGATGATGATTTTCAGAAGCTTATTATTTTTGCTTACGGTACAACTATAATCACAGCATGTGTTGTGGCAGCAAATTATAATTATAAATATGGTCTGGGACGATCTATATATTTTGCTTTTTTTGTATTTGCATTTGCAATATCAGATTTTTGTGCTGTTTTAGCATATTATTTTAAATTTGATATGTTGTATAATTTGGATAGGCCAATCTATTTGTTTGCACTATGTTTTATAGTACTTTATGTTTCTACAAAACCAGATACAAACAAAAATTATTGGATAGAAGAATAATCAAGGTTATGTGTAAAAATAGATTTACTTACAGAACCACCTAATTTAGGGGTAGTAATTAATAGTCTTAAGTTTTATATGATTGGATATAAATGCTGAAAATTGATAAATTATCGTATTTTTGATTTCCAATAAAAAGGCAGATGTTAGAGAAATTACAAATAATAAAACAACGGTTTGATGAGGTTAGCGATTTAATAATCCAACCCGATATTATTTCAGATCAAAAGCGTTATGTAGCATTAAATAGAGAGTATAAAGATTTGCGTATTCTTATGGAAAAACGCGAGCAATACATAGAACTTACCAATAATTTAGCAGAAGCCGAAGAGATAATTTCTGATGGTAGTGATCCAGAAATGGTAGATATGGCTAAGATGCAATATGATGAGGCTAAAGTTGGTATACCAAAATTAGAAGAAGACATAAAAGTGCTTCTAATACCAAAAGATCCTGAAGATTCTAAAAATGCAGTGGTAGAGCTTCGTGCAGGAACAGGAGGCGATGAGGCAAGTATTTTTGCTGGTGACTTATTTAGGATGTATACTAAATACTGTGAAGGTAGAGGATGGAAAGTAGATACAGTAGACTTTAGCGAAGGGACCAATGGCGGATTTAAAGAAATTCAGTTTGAAGTTAGTGGAAACGACGTTTATGGCACCCTAAAATTTGAAGCTGGTGTACACCGCGTACAGCGAGTACCACAAACAGAAACTCAAGGTCGTGTGCATACAAGTGCTGCAACCGTAATGGTATTTCCAGAAGCCGAAGAATTTGATGTAGAAATAAACCCTAAAGATGTACGTATAGATTTTTTCTGTTCATCAGGGCCGGGGGGGCAGTCTGTAAACACAACGTATTCTGCAGTTCGCTTAACACACATCCCTACAGGTTTAGTAGCGCAGTGTCAAGATCAAAAATCTCAGCATAAAAACAAAGAAAAAGCCTTTAAGGTATTACGTTCTCGTTTGTACGATTTGGAATTAGCAAAAAAAATGGAAGAAGATGCAGCCTTACGTGGCACTATGGTAACTAGTGGAGATAGAAGTGCGAAAATTAGAACTTATAATTATCCACAAGGTCGTGTTACAGATCATAGAATAGGTTTAACGCTTTACGATTTATCCAATATAGTAAATGGTGATATCCAGAAAATTATTGATGAATTGCAATTGGCAGAAAATACAGAAAAACTTAAAGCTAATAGTGATGTTATATAATGTGGCTAATAGCTATATTTATTATTGTAACAACGTTTAGTATAGTATAATTATATAATAAGTTCCTCCTTAGGAGGATTAGTAGGAATGACAACAAACCAACTAGTTCAGCAAATCAAGCAAAAAAAAACCTTTTTGTGCATTGGTTTAGACGTAGATTTAGATAAAATCCCAAAGCACCTTTTAAAAGACGAAGATCCTATTTTCGCATTTAATAAAGCTATAATAGATGCCACGCATCATTTATGCGTTGCTTATAAGCCCAATACTGCGTTTTATGAAGCTTATGGAATAAAAGGTTGGAAAGCTTTAGAAAAAACGATAAGCTATCTCAATAAAAACTACCCAGAGATTTTTACTATTGCCGATGCTAAACGAGGTGATATTGGTAATACAAGCACCATGTATGCTAAAGCTTTTTTTGAAGATTTAGCTTTCGATAGTGTGACTGTAGCGCCATATATGGGAAAAGATTCTGTTGAACCTTTTTTAGCGTTTCAAGATAAACACACCATACTTTTAGCTTTAACATCTAATTTAGGTGCTTTTGATTTTCAGACAAAAACAATAGATGGTCAAGAACTTTATAAGCAGGTATTAGAAACGTCTAGAGCATGGAAAAATTCAGAAAACTTAATGTATGTTGTAGGAGCAACTAAAGCAGAATTTTTAGCAGATATTAGGACTATTATTCCTAATAGTTTTTTGTTGGTTCCAGGTGTTGGTGCTCAAGGCGGTAACCTTCAAGAGGTATGTAAATATGGTATAAATGATTCTGTAGGATTATTGATTAACTCTTCTCGAGGCATTATTTACGCATCCCAAAATGATGATTTTGCGCAAGCGGCAGCCTTAAAAGCCGAAGCACTTCAAAAAGAAATGGCATTAATTTTATCCAATCTATCTTAATAATTATTTAGATTAGTGTCTCTTCAAAATAAATTATAGTATGAGAGACCAACTTAATAGATTTATTTCTCTAAAAAGTACACCACAACGTATTATATCTTTAGTACCTAGCCAAACAGAATTGTTATGCGATTTGGGTTTAGAGAAATTTATTGTTGGCGTAACAAAATTTTGTGTGCATCCGCATCATATAAAAACCTCTGTAGCTGTGGTTGGTGGCACCAAAAAAATCCATTTAGAAAAAATAAAAGCATTACAACCCGATATCATTCTCTGCAACAAAGAAGAAAATACAAAAGCCATAGTTGAAGCCTGCGAGGAGATTTGTACAGTGCACGTATCCGATATTTACACAATCCCAGATAGTTTAGAATTAATCCATCAATACGGACAAATTTTTGATATAAAATATAAAGCATCAGCTATAATAGACAATATTAAAAGTGAAATTACAGATTTTAAGAATTTTGTTCAAAATAAGCCTGTTTTAAAAGTCGCTTATTTTATTTGGAAAAACCCGTGGATGGTAGCGGGGAACAACACTTTTATAAACAATTTACTTAAGTTGAATAATTTTGAGAATGTATATGCCAATATGGAACGCTATCCAGAAATAGTACTTACAGATTCTATAAAAAATAATGAAGTGGATGTGGTTTTATTATCATCAGAACCGTTTCCATTTAAAGACATTCATAAAAACGAACTACAAATATTTTACCCCAATGCAACTATAGTGTTGGTAGATGGTGAAATGTTCTCGTGGTATGGTTCTAGACTGGTACAGGCATTTGGATATTTTAAAAAGCGCCGTTTAAGTCTTTAGTATATTCAACTTTACTAACATCTTCAACAAAATTTGAAATTTTGTTCTCCAATTTCTTTAAGCTAATTAACTTGCTAATGTTTGGCTTTATTTTGCCAACTCTACAATAATGTGTATTCATAATTCTTACTTGTTTATACTTTAAATACGTGATTTTGTAGGTATTGGATGTTACAAATGTGTTAAGGAATTGCAAAAATCACACTGAAGTTGTGTAATGATTACCAGATAGGTACTTTAATCTGTTTAGTTTATTTAGTAACTTAATGGCTCTATATTCGGAAATATCACTTAAAGGAGCATCGGTTTGTCTAAAATTATAGGCTTGTTCTATCATTTCTTTATACCGCGCTTTAAGTTTAGCTTGGTGCTTTTCTATATTTTGTACCCGATCCATTTTTATTGGCTGATTAACAAGTAATTAAAGATACATTATTTTATTGAAAAGAAAAAACTGAGCGTTTGAGTTTTTTGTACTTAACGTATAAAAACCAATAGTATAAGCAAATACAGTGTATAAATAGCGATACCGATAGTTATATAATTCCAGAATTTTTTATTACGATAACTTGTCCAACCGGTTTTGAACATAGATTTTCTATAATGGCGGTATAAAACGGCAGAAACATTAGCTTAAGCTTCTCAATATTTGTAAAATCAGCGTTGTTTTTGGATTTTTGAGATTTCAATTCATTAAGTTCTCTAAACTGTATCGTTTTAAGAACTGCATCTTTAATTTCACTCGAAATCGCTGGATTTCTGTATAGCTCTATTAGTTGCTCATCAGAGAGTTTCGAAACGTTTTTTAAATCCATGATATCTTACACTAATTACCTGAAAAATCAAAATAACTATTGCTATGAATTAATCTTGCAAAGCAAAAACTTTTCTAAGTAAATCTGTAGTTCTAGACGATAGTTTTGTGCGTATCTCTTTTTCTTCAACGCCTATCATGGTATAAACACCTTTTAATGCTTCTCCAGTAACATAATCCGTTAAATCTGGATTTACTTTACTTGTAAAAGGGATATTATTGTATTTGTTTATTAAGTTGCTCCAAATCTTATCAGCACCTACTTTACTAAACGATTGTTTAATTACAGGGTTAAATTTAGCATACAAAGCTGTTTGCGTTTTAGAGTTTAAGTACTGTGTTGCAGCGTTATTATTACCTGTTAAAATGTTTTTAGCATCACCAAATGTAATACCCTTTACAGCATCAATAAAAATTGGAGTTGCTTCTTTTACAGCATCTTCGGCTGCTCGGTTTAAAACTTTTAATCCCTCATCAGCTAGCTTGCTTAAGCCAATATCTCTCAGTCCTTTATCTACCTTTTTTAATTCTTCAGGTAATAAAATTTTAACCAAATCATTTTTAAAAAAACCATCAGTTTGGGTCAGTTTAGTAACTTGTTTATCTATACCAAAATCTAATGCCTGTCTTAGTCCAGAAGCAATTTGGTCATTGCCTATTGGGTTTCCTTGCGGTAGTTGATTAACAACTTGTTGTAGTTCTGCACATGCAGTTATGTTTAAAAATATAAAGACAGCAAAAAATTTACGTACCATGATTTTTGTTTTTTATTTAAAGCAAAGATATATTTTAAGCTTAAATTTGTTCTTATTTTTAATTAATAAAATTAATTTCTTTTCCTTTTTTATATAAATAAAAGGATTATTTTATTAAAATGCTATTTTAGCATAATATTTGTTACGTACCTAAAAGATAGTATACTGGATAACCAGTGAAGACAAATTTTATGATAATTAAAAAACTAACCTTATACTTATTTTGTTTATTATTTCCTGTGATTTTTTACGGGCAAATACGTGTATCAGAACATATACAACAATCTACTATAGCCACACAAGATGAAAATGCATTGTATTTTGTGGATTTTTGGGCAACATGGTGTAAGCCTTGTATACATGTATCAAAATATCTAGAAACATTACAAAAACAATACCCTAGTAATTTTTATGTGCTTTCTTTAACAAAGGAAAACCCCGATGTTGTTAAACGCTTTATGGGAAAGCATAAAATGGATTTAGCAATTGCTATAGATTATGAAGGCGAAACGTTTTTAAAAAATGAAATTACAAGTTTGCCATATGGTATTTTATATAACGCATATGGCGTAAAATTATGGGAAGGTCATCCTGCGGAATTTAAAACTAGGCATATAGATAGGTTTTTAAGAGAAAATAAAACGAAAACGGCTATTAGTGAAATGGTTATGCTTGAGGCTTATAAAAAAGCCATTGTAATAGAAGACGTTACACCAGACGATGATTTTGAAATTCAAGAGATAGAAGAACACTATGAAGCCTTACACATAAAAGAATATGGTGATTTTATAGAATTTAAAGGAAGTTTACAAGATATCCTAGCATATTCTTACAATGTTAGCAAAAAGCAAATTAGCATATCATCAGAGATTAATAAATTTTATAAAGTAAGATTTAACTTAGGCAAAAAAGCTTATAATAAAAGGGTGAAACTTATTTTAAGATCTTTAAAACTAAAGCAAGCAGATAGAGAGACTAGTGGAGATGCTTTGGTTATGGATGTTGTAAATCCAACATTTTGGGACACTAATCAAATTAATTGGGGAGAAAATACGCCACATTTCTTGATTGGAGATTCTGAAATTAAAGCTGATAATGTTAATCTCCATCAAATTAAATATCAATTATCTATGGTCTTAGATATGCCCGTAATGATACTTAATAACAAAGGTATTGATAGCGCCTCGCTTCATGATTGGGATATACACTACAGGTATTTTGATTTAATGGTATCTGTACTGAGCGATACCTATGGTATTGAAGTAAAGAAACAAGTTGTCAAGTTTCCAGAATATATTATAACTAAAAAGCGTGCGTAAACTAAGGTGAAATTTAAATGGTATTCACCTCATTCCAAATTAATTTATAAAAATAAGCAATAATTTAACTAATGTTTACACTAGTTAAGTCTGTTGTTAACCAACAGTTAACCTAATAGTGTTAGCCGTTAACTAGTTGTTGTCTGTGTTTAATTGCTAAAACATATGTAAGTGGTTTTATTTGTATTCAAATTAATCCATTTAAAAACCTTAAACGATATGCAATTAAAAACTAAATTAACGCTACTAGTGTTTCTGTGCGCTTTTTATTTAAAAACAGAAGCTCAAACAGGAGGTAGTAAAATTAAAACGATAACTTTAAAAGCAAACGAATCTATAAATTTAGATAGGTTAGATACTGTTTTTAATAAGAGTTTTTCTGATAATTCTAATCATATACAAGTAGAAAATCCTTTTTTAAATTGTTCTTCAGATAAAAAAATAGACATCAATGCTTGGAGTGCTAAAACGTCTAAAAGATTAAAAAAATCAATAACATCAAAACGAAAAGCTAATCGAGGAGGAGCTAATACTATTACTACTAAAGAACAAGAATCTTTTTTTGAAAGAGTTAATGGAGAATCCACCCCTCAAGCTTTAACGGGTTTGGGTAATTCACAAGGGTTGAAACAAAATATCTTAGTTAAAGGTGCTTTTAACTCTAGCATTGCCAATGCTCAAAATTTCCCTGTAACTACTTTAGAAATAACCGAAGGTACTACAGGAGATAACGGCTCTATTGATTTAGCACAAAGGATATCACTAACTGATGCTTCTATAGATAATTTTAGAGGTTCAGGTTTTGTAGGAGATGGCATACATAGTTCGTCTGGTACAGGTAGTGGAGATCACGATTATTATACACTAGATTTAGAAGAAGGTGACTTATTGAGAATAGCAGTTAACTCTACAGATCCTGATAATATTATTTTTCCTAACATACGTGTATTCCGTATTAGAGAAACATTTGATTTTTTGAGTGGTTTTACAGGAGACGCAATTTTTGTAGCAGGTAATGCGAGAGCGTTTTTTGCCTTTGATGGAACAACGCTTACTAATTTAAGACCTAGACGAGAAAATGGAGAGGTTATTTATTTAGTTGAGAGATCTGCTAAATATGCTGTAGAAATAGCAGATAGCTTGCAGGAGGATATTCAGTTTACTTCTACAGTAGATCTTGATAATTCGAGTGTAAAAATAACAATTACGGAACGAGAAGATGAGTTTGTTTCTGGAGATGAATTTGGATTTGGTAATGAAGGAGCCTATGATATGGAGATTAATGTATTTAAAACATCAAGCCAAGATCAAGATTTTTATACTGTGGAGCTAAATAAAGGAGACGTTCTTGGGGCATCTTTAGATTTAGAAGACATAGACGTGGGTAGTGAGTTTCTTGCTGCAAATGGAATAGATGTCATAGGAGACGGAATTAGTGTTAGCAAGCGTTTTGGGTTTGGAATTACTAACCCAAGTGGTACATTACAAGTATTAACAAATACTATAACATCATTATTACCAATTAACTCACCACTACCAGAAGTAGGAGAAGCCAGCTTTTCTTATATAGCACCAGAATCTGGTACGTATCAATTAGCCTTGGCAGGTAATGTTGGCGCATACGATTTAAGAGTTACTACAACAGATCCAGGTTTAGAGTTAAATAAAGGTCAAAAGCAATTTATTTATCTAGATTTTACAGGAGTAGATAATATTACTCTAAGAACCATTTTAGGAAAAAGAAACGCAGAAGCTATTGTTGCAAGGCAAATTCCTGAAGAAATAACAGCGCTAAATAAGGAAAGAAGTTTATCGTCTTTTGAGAATTTTCTAGAAAATTGGGGTGTTGAAAAAAATCGTACTAATAAAACCAAATTAGCACGAGAAATAACGCAAGTAGTAGCCGAAAATTTAAGAGCAGATCTTATAGAATCTCAAATAAACCCTAATTTAGATGTTGTTATAATAAGTGATTATGGAAGTGATTTTTTAGGAAAAAAGATTCCAGAACTTCTAGAGAAATTTAAAGTACCTTATAGTAGAGTTATTGTTGGTGGTACCATTGAAGAAGCAGGAATAGAAACTATAGGTATAGCAAGTACTATAGATCCAGGTAATTATAGTTTAAATGACAACGCTGTAGTATTGTTAGATTTTTTAAGTGCAGAGGCAACCAATCCTAATTCTATAAATAGTGTTTCTTTAGCAGAAGGTTTTACTATAGAAGATTTATTACCAGTAGCATTAGGAAATATTATATCTCATGAAGCAGGACATTTTTTAGGAAACTTTCACACTTCAAATGAGAATGACACTTTTAGTATCATGGATATTGGTGGATCTCTTGAAAATTCTTTTGGAATCTCTCCAACAACAGGAGTATTTGGTGAAGATACCGTAGATGTAGATTTTAAATTAGATAATTATGCAGAGAATGAGTTTCCTTTATCTGTTGCTCAAAACGAAAATCATACCGATGTAAATACGGCATTTGCCCTTAGTTTTGTACCAAAATATAATTACTACTCTAAGCAAGCTAAGCAAAGTAATGATGAAGTATTCACCGAAGAGTTAATAAGACAAATAGAACAAAGTGTTTTAGAAAACTTGGATGCTACAATTGTAAATTCCGATGCTACCGTTTATCCTAATCCTATAAGCCTTCAAAACACTAATGAGGTAAGTGTATCTTTTAATGCAGCCAATAATGGAATTTATAAAGTTGAGTTGTATAATCTTGGCGGACAAAAGGTAGCTACAATTTTTGAAGATAGTGTTTCTAATGCATCTAGAAAGGTTGTTAATTTCTCTCCACAGCAACAATATTTGGTTTCAGGTGTATATATCTGTAAGATTACCACTCCAGAAAATGAAATATCTAAAAAGATAATTGTTAATTAATTTCAAATATGTGTTGCTTGTTTTAGTAACAATAGTTTTAGTTTGATAGTTGAATAAGGGTTATGGCTTAAAAATAAGCTGTAACTCTTATTTTTTTTTAATGGTTAGTAAACAAGCGTTAAATAAAAACTAAAACCAGCTTAATCGCTGGTTTCTTTTTTATATTTGATTTTAGCTAAATCAATACCATGCAAAAACATTTATATTACTTATTTATTGGGCTTATAACCATATCAATTGCCCAAGCTCAAAAACCCAAAACACCCTCATCATCAAAAATTTACGAATCCATCCAAAAGCTTAACTTTCTAGGCTCTGTACTTTATGTTGCTGCACATCCAGATGATGAAAATACGAGATTAATAGCCTATATGGCCAATAAAGTAAAAGCACGAACCGCTTATTTATCTTTAACACGTGGCGATGGTGGGCAAAACTTAATAGGTCCAGAAATTAGAGAATTATTAGGCGTTATTAGAACACAAGAATTGTTGGCTGCAAGACGTGTTGATGGTGGCGAACAAATATTTACCAGAGCTAACGATTTTGGCTATTCCAAACACCCCGACGAAACTCTAGAAATATGGAATAAAGACCAAGTATTGAGCGATGTTGTTTTAGCCATTAGAAAGTTTAAACCAGACATCATTATAAATAGGTTTGACCACAGAAGCCCTGGTACTACGCATGGTCATCATACAAGCTCTGCCATGTTAAGCATAGAAGCTTTTGATCTTGCCAATAAAAAAGATGCTTTTACAAATTTCCCGAAAGATGTAGAGCTTTGGCAACCACAACGCCTATTTTTTAACACAAGTTGGTGGTTTTATGGTAGTAGAGAAAAATTTGAAGCTGTAGATAAAAGCAACATGCTAAGCTTTGATATTGGTACATATTATCCATTAAAGGGCGTTTCTAATAACGAATTAGCATCATTGGCAAGTAGCCAACATTTATGCCAAGGCTTTGGGCGTTTAGCACAGCGTGGTTCTCAAAAAGAATACATCGAATTTTTAAAAGGAGCACCTTTAATAGATAATGAGAATATATTTGCTGGTATTGATACCTCATGGAATAGAATTAAGGGAGGTAAAGCTATAGGCGACATTCTATTAGATATTGAACATAATTTTAATTTTATCAATCCTTCTAAACACATTCCCAAATTAGCCGAAGCCTACAAACTGCTTCAAAATATTGAAGATAAACATTGGAAAATTCAAAAATCAAAAGCATTAGAAACTATCATACAAATGTGTGCTGGATTGTATTTAGAAGCATCGGCAGAAACTAATTGGGGCACCCAAAATGATATTATAAATTTAAATTTAGAAGTATTAAACAGAAGTGATGCTGCTATTGTATTAAAAAGTATAAACAACACAAATGGCTTAAACATAAAAAAAGATATAACGCTAAAAAATAACATGAAGTTTTCATTTAAGGAAGTTATGAAAATTGACGCTAAATCGCAACCCACTACCCCATATTGGCTTACAGAAACGGGAACTTTGGGTATGTATAAAGTAACGGACAAAAACCTTATTGGTTTACCAGAAACGCCCAGAACGTTACAAATAGATTTTAATTTACTCATAAACAATGTTCCTATTACAATAACCAAAGCTGTTATTCAACGTTACTCAAAACCCGATAAAGGGGAGTTATATCGTCCGTTTGAAATTATTCCAGAAGCTTCGGCAAAAATTACTGAAAAAGTGATTATTTTCGAAAATGATAAACAACGAGATATTACTGTTATTGTTAAAGCTGGACGAGATAATTTAGAAGGTAATGTAGAACTCTCTCATCCAAACGATTGGAATATTTATCCTAAAAATCAAAAAATTTCTATTAAAAATAAAGGAGAAGAACAATCTTTAATTTTCACAGTTGTTCCACCTAAACAACAAACAGAAGCATATATAAACCCAGTAGTTAATATTGGTAAAAAAAGCTATACTAAAGAGCTTATAGATATTGGCTATGAGCATATTCCATTTCAAACCGTTTTATTACCTACGCAAAGTAAACTTGTTCGCTTAGATATTAAAAAGAAAGGCGAAAATATTGCTTATATTAAAGGGGCTGGCGATGTAGTTCCTGCAAGTTTAAAACAAATTGGTTATAATGTGCGTATTATAAATCCTGAAGACATAAATGCAGAAACCTTAAGTCGGTTTGATGCTGTAGTTGTTGGAATTAGAGCCTACAATACCGTTGAAGCATTAAAATTTAAACAACAATTATTATTCGATTTCGTATCCAATGGTGGTAACATGATTGTGCAATATAATACCAGTCATCGCTTAAAAGTTAAAGACCTAGCGCCTTACGATTTAAAATTATCTAGAGACCGTGTTACAAACGAAAATGCTAATGTTAGCTTTTTAAACCCTGAACATCCTGTTTTAAATTACCCTAATAAAATTAGTCAAAAAGATTTTCAAGGTTGGACACAAGAGCGCGGTCTATATTTCCCTAACAGTTGGTCTAAAAAATTCACTTCTATTTTATCTATGAATGATAAAGGTGAAACACCAAAAGAAGGTAGTTTATTAGTTGCAAAACATGGTAAAGGTTATTACATATACACAGGGCTAAGCTTTTTTAGAGAATTTCCTGCTGGTGTTTCTGGCGCATACAGATTGTTTGCTAACATGTTATCTATTGGAAAAGAAGACTTACAGTCTAATACCAAATTAAACGATTAGTTATGAATAAAGACCCACAAACCAAACAGCCATGGCTTAAGCTATATTCTATTATTTTAATAGCTAATATTATTTATTTCATAGCATTTTACATCATCACAAAAATATTTTAATAAATGCAAGCTCTAAACTGGATAGATTGGACTGTTTTAATTATTACCCTATTAACCATTGTAGCATATGGCACATGGCAAACCCGAGGAAGCAAAAACGTAAAAGATTATTTAAGAGGTGGCAATACCTCTAAATGGTGGACTATTGGGTTATCTGTTATGGCTACACAAGCCAGTGCTATAACATTTCTGTCCACACCAGGTCAAGCTTTTAACGATGGTATGGGCTTTGTACAGTTTTATTTTGGTTTGCCTATAGCCATGATTGTAATTTGCATGGTTTTTATTCCGCTATACCACCGTCTAAAAGTATACACCGCTTATGAATTTTTAGAAAACAGATTCGACTTAAAAACAAGAACGCTAGCGGCTATCTTATTTTTAATTCAGCGTGGCTTAGCAGCTGGTATTACCATTTTTGCCCCTGCTATTATACTATCTGTAGTATTGGGTTGGGATTTATTAACACTTAATATCATCATAGGTTTACTCGTTATTGTCTATACCGTTTCTGGAGGTACAAGAGCAGTAAACGTTACACAAAAGCATCAAATGGTTGTTATATTTTTTGGAATGCTCGTTGCTTTTTTTCTTATCATGGATAAGCTACCCGAAGATATTACATTTAGCAAAGCGCTTGATATTGCTGGTGCTAGTGGCAAAATGGAAGTCTTAGATTTTTCATTCAATTTAAATAATAGATATACGGTATGGACTGGCATTATAGGCGGTACATTTTTAATGCTCTCTTATTTTGGTACAGACCAAAGTCAAGTACAACGTTATCTTTCGGGTAAATCTGTAAAAGAAATGCAATTAGGTCTCGTTTTTAATGGGCTTTTAAAAATACCAATGCAATTCTTTATTCTTTTAGTTGGGGTTATGGTTTTTGTATTTTATCAATTTAATAAAGCTCCAATAAATTTCAACCCTACAGCCACCGAATTGGTTTTAAATTCTGAATACGCCGAAGAATACAAAGCTCTACAAGAAGAACAAACACAAATATTTAATGATAAAAAGAACATCATACAATCTTATGTAAATACAGAAAACACAAAAGCAACTAAAAAGATATCTGCTGCCAATGATGCTCATGAAGCATTAAGAAATAGAGCAAAAATTCTCATTGATAAAGCTTCGATAAGTCAAGATATGAAAGTAGAAAGCAACGATAAAGACTATGTTTTTATTCACTTTATACTCAATAATTTACCTCGTGGACTCATAGGCTTGTTGTTAGCTGTTATTTTAAGTGCAGCAATGTCTAGTACAGCAAGTGAATTGAATGCACTAGGCTCTACCACCACAATAGATTTATACAAACGTAACACAACAGAAAAAACCGAAGAAGACATGGTTAAGGCCTCTAAATGGTTTACACTAGCTTGGGGTATTATTGCTATAGGCGTGGCATGTGTAGCCAACTTGGCCGAGAATTTAATTCAATTGGTAAATATTATAGGTTCTATTTTTTATGGTAATGTTTTGGGGATATTTCTGTTGGCTTTTTTCTTTAAGTTTGTAAAAGGAAATGCCGTTTTTATTGCAGCCTTAATTACACAGGTACTTGTAATTGGTTTGTTTTTATTAAACGAATTCGAAAAAATAAACCTGCCTTTTTTATGGTTAAATTTTGTGGGATGTGTTATCGTTATAGCCATAGCATGTCTAATTCAATTATGTTTAAAAACAGATGAAAAAACAACAAAAGCATAAAACCATAAATTGGGGTATTATTGGTCTTGGTAATATTGCTCATAAATTTGCAACTGATTTACTCACTGTTGAAGGTTCAAAACTTTATGCCGTAGCTTCACGCTATCAAGAAAAAGCAGATAACTTTACTTTAAAATATAACGCTACAAAAGCATATAATAACCCGTTGTGCATTTAGAACAAGTTGTGTAAACTTCTAAAAATAAGAAAATTGTAGTTATGACAAAACAATTAAGGATGCGCAAATTTCAAACAAATTACGATAAAATATTAGAACTTTTAAAAGGATTAGTACCGGAGGGATTGCATCGCAACGGTTAGTATAAGAAATGTAGGGCAGTTGATACACAAACCTTTCGGTTAAATACTTATTAGCTATGTTTTATACACCGTGTTGTGTACCGTATTTTTTCCTTTAGTGACATTGTAAAGTAAATTCTGTTTTACCTGATTTTTCATCATAAAAAACATAAATTAGTCCAACATCTCCCCATATTAATCCAGCATTATCTTCTGAGTCTATTTGAAATAAAAGCTTCATTGAATTCCCTTCGATATCTTTTGGTGTAGATTCTCCTTGAACCCATTTTGGATAACCTCCAAGCTGGCTTTGATAGTCTTGTTCTCCAATTAGTTTGGTGACAATTTGGTCATAACTATCCCAAGGTTCATCTTCGTTTAAAATACAGGATAACTTAGAGGCATTATTACAATGTAAATCTATTCCTTCCCAGTCTGGTAAGGATTTGGTCGAACTGAAATTGATTTCACAATATTTAGACCTTTCTAATTCACTTGGATTATCAATGAATTCGATATTTTCTTTTTCTATTTTTTTATAAATTTTCACTAACCATCCATCATTTGCAGTATCCCAAGGAAATTCATCCCAATCGTAGTAAAATTGAATGAGTTCTATACTTTGTGGTAGTTGTAAATCAGTAGTATTAAATACTTGAAAAATAAACTCTAAATTTTTGCCGTTTTCACTTTTTGGCCATAATTCTCCTTTTTCAAAATACGGTTGTCCACCAAAATGAGAAATTAATTGAGAGTTTTCGGGCGGTCTTGAAGCTGATAAAACCTCTAATTTTGTCGCTGTTGTAATTATCGGTTTGACTAAATTCTCTAAATCAGAAATTGTTTTTAAATTCAATTCGTTTAGTTCATCTCGATATTTGTCAAAATGTGATTCAGTTTTCGGTTTGTCTTTTTTACCACTAAATAATTTTTTCCAAAAGCTCATTCTTTGCAGGCTGTTTTTTATATGGTACACATCGTCTCGTGTAAGAAACGTAGGGCAGGTGATAAGCGCTATCGTTTCGTTTTATTACTTAGCTAAATATAAATATTTTGCTATTATCTTTTCTTTTTTAAACGCCAAATTTTATATTTAGCGGACTTTGTTAATAAGCACAGAACTTTCGATTTAGCACAAATGCCCTATGTTTTTTATACATTGTTGTGCTTTCGTTTTTTTTAAAAGCAAGGTGTAGAAGAGAGAATATCAGTAGTATGGTCAACAGTAAAATTGAATTCTTTATTATCTTTCCCTCTTATGTATAAGACATAGTACCAATTTCCTGATTTAGTTAATTTATAATGTCCATTTATTTCCCCATTGTAAATTTCATCGTAATAATCAATAATTGTCGGTTGGCTTCCACCTTCAATGTATTCATTTTTAACAAATTTCAATGGTATAGATTCTGATTGTCCATTGTATTTAATTTTCATAGCCTTATTCGAATTGTCAAAGCCAATCCAAATTTTCTGAGATTTATTATTATCGTTTGTGTAACAAATGTAATTTGAAATAGATGAGTTAGTGTCTTCTATTTCATTAATCATCTTTTTATCAATTTTATTTGCATCATTTTTTGATTCACTATTGTGTTTTAGCATATCAGGGTTTATTTCCTTTTGTTTCTTATTTGATTTTTGTCCGCAAGAAACTATAGACAAAACTAAAAAAAACAGTATTAGACCTTTTTTCATATTGTTATTTTAATGAAGCACAACGGTCTAGTATAACCGTCAGTTACGGGTTAAATTAGCGATTATTTTCGGTTTGACACGGACTTTAGTAATTCCGAGTGGATTTGGACGTAGTCGAATCCGCCGTAATTGCGGTTATACATTGTTGGCGTGTCGTTTTATTTATTCAGAAAGTTTAATATTTCATTATCACTTCTAGTATATCCCATTTCAGATAAAATTGTTTTTTCCTTATTGATTATAGCAAAATATGGTTGACTACCTGTTTGAGTTAATTCTATTTGCCAATCAGAATTTATAGCACCAATTTTTTTTAATGTCCGATTAAATATCCTGCTTTCTTTCCAATAATTTTCCTCAGCTATTTCTCTGTCATCAACTATTAATGTAACCAGAATATATTTATCTAAAATGGTTTGCTTAATTGTTGGAGTATTAAGAATTTTAGCTTCTATTTTTCTACAATTTACACAAGCAACACTTGAAAAATAAAGTAACACTGATTTTTCATTTGAATTTGCTTTTTTCAGAACATTATCTAAATCAAAGTTTTTTACGCTTTCAAAAGAGATATCCTTTCTCTGATTAGTGTTACATCCAAAAAGGAAAACTAAAAAAACCAATATACAATAGGGTTTTTTCATCTTTTTTTAAGTTAAATGAGGTCAGGCAATACATCGCATCGTGTTTGTGTATGATTTGTGGCGTGTTTTAAGTAACTAATTTAGCAAATACAAACCGAATAGAAAATCCGCAAGGATTTTCGTAAGTAAGCTTGAACTAGCAATTAATTATACACTTTGTGCCTGTTGCACAAGTGTTTGTTAAAAATAGTGTTTTTGTTTAACTATAGTTATGCAAGG
>CANMQH010000024.1 GCA_947499935.1 uncultured Algibacter sp.
AATACATCAATAAATTTATCTTCGATAGACCAATAAACAACATTAAAATAGAAATTACCTAATTACACCCAACGGGTTTTTAATTAAAATATATCCAATAAAAATTATTCCAAGTATTTTATAAATTTTCATCAATTGGTTACAACGGGTGGGTATATGTGCTGTTGCGACCGAAGGAAGCCATAGCATATATCGTTACGTATAAGAAACGTAGGGCAGGTGATAAGCACTATTGTTTCGGTTTATTACTTAGCTAAATATAATATTTTGCTTTTATTTTTTTGTAGAAAATGCCAAATTTTATATTTGGCGACTTTATAAATAAACACAGACCTTTCGGATAAGCTCAAACTGCCCTATGTTTTTTATACCTTGTTACCTGCTGGCTTTATTCAGGTTGATTACCATACTCGATTAACTTTATATGAGGTAAGTTTCCGAGTTTATATTTTCTTGATTTTAATTGTTCTATAACTTTTTCTCGCTTTATTCCGAAGTGATTTGATATATAATGATAATGTGGTTGCTTTTTTCCAAGCCAAGTTTCTCGACCACCAATACTTTGAAATGTTATAAAAAAGCAATGCCAATCATTTCCTTTGTCTAAAAACTTTGCGATTTTCACACTTCTATGCTCTAACGCTTGTTTTAGTTGTCCGTCTGAAAGTTCAGTTTCACCTATAACTTCAACTTCTCCATTATCTTTTACTCTATATGCAAATGGCATTTTTGATAAGTCAATATTTTTTTGATTAAACTCTGAAGTATATTGACTTAAAGTATATCCATATTTTTCATATGCTTTGAATATAAATGCAGTTAAAATATTTGGTGTTAATACCATTCCTTGCAATAAATCCTTTTGAATAGCTTTCTTCTTAGATAGTAAAAGCTTAATTAATTCATTTGGGATATTAATATTATCAAATTTTCTTTTATACTTAATCCAAAATTCTACAGCTTTATTAAAAAGTTCAGTATCCTTATCAGATAATTCTTCATTATTATTTATGATATCAGGAGAAATTCCATAATTAATCATTTGGTTAAGTATTATTTCTCCCTTATAATACTCAATTGGGTTTTGATATTCAAAGTCTTCTTGTTGAGCTTTAATTAAAACTTCACCTGTCTTTTTATTTTTTATTTCGGTCAGTATCATTTTTTGTTGCTTGCAGGTAACGTGTTTGTATAAGATTAGTTGCGTGTTTTAAGCACTAAAGTTAGCAAATAAATCACAGATAGAAAGTCCGCGAGGACTTTCGTAAGCTGGCTAAAACCAGCAATTAATTTTATACGGTGTTGGGCACAGTAAATTATTCGCTAAAATCTTTAATTCGTTCACAAACCTTTTCTAGATATGTATTTAACTTATTTCTAGCATCTAAACTATTATGGATAAA
Organism: uncultured Algibacter sp.; assembly: GCA_947499935.1. Classification (GTDB taxonomy): domain Bacteria; phylum Bacteroidota; class Bacteroidia; order Flavobacteriales; family Flavobacteriaceae; genus CANMQH01. Next base: position 1,404 of record CANMQH010000024.1, read on the forward strand.
TTGAGGATGGACTGTAATTGTAACTTCGTAAGCATCATCTTCAGAATCTATTTCACAACCATCACTATTTTCTTGTGGTGTAACAATATATGCTTGTGTTAATCTTAAACTCGTTTCAATCTCCTGCGGGAAAAGTGAAATTAATTCAAAAAATTTATCTTTATCGTTTACATTAAAAAAGAGCCAAACACTAAAAAACCTATCGTGTTCTAAATTTATTTGCTCTATTAATTCATTCCAATCTCTAAGGTTATTGAATTTATCTAAATCTTCAATATTTGCATTGATTGAACGAATAAGTTTTGCACATTTAATACTTCTTAGTATTTCTGATAATTTGTCAAATGATTCGTTTCTAATATTTTTCAATGAATCTTCGTAAGCAAATAATTCTCCCCAAGATGAAGTTTTTAAGTCAAGATTAAATTCTTCCCTCTTGAAGCCAGTGTGGTATGATTGTAAAAAAGGTTCATAATAATCGTAATGGTCTTTATCATAATGGTCACTATAAGGTAAATAAGGCCTTGATATTATATCAAAAGCATAAATCTGTCCATCATCTAATGCGTATCCATCTCCAAGATGTTTTTCAATATTTTTTTTAAAGTATTTAGGTTTTTCATTGTGTGGATACATATAATCTAAAAACCAAGTATAGCATCCATTTTTATCATCAAAATAAATAGCTCTAATCCTTAAAAAATGACCTTCAGGAAAGTCGATATTCTCCAATTCATTAATTCTATCATTTATACTATCAAAATGATAATCTATTTTTGAACCAACTCTATTTGATAAATGGAAATGATAACCTCTGTAATTAGCAATCCATTGATTTGGATTGTTGGTTGCGTAAATCTCCCAAGATGAATTTTTACTAGATTCAGGAAAGAATGTTTGAGCAATTTTCCACAATTTAGGTGTTGATAAAACTTGTTCAATTTTAACAGAATCCAATAAATCGCTTCAATATTATTTTTTTGATTATTGGTGATTCCTTCCAAACGTTCAACGACTTTAGAAGAAGGATAAGTTCCACAAACTAAAAGATACCCTTGAACATCGTGATGAGAACAAGAATCCGTTATATCGTCTAAGTCTTTTATTCCAACAGCTTTTCCACTATGAGCATTATGTTTACATTGGATTAACCACTTTTTTGTGTCATTTATAAATTCACTATCTCGATGTTCCCAACATATTAAATCTTTTCCACCATCAGGACCTTTGCCACTCCATTGAACTCTATACCCTTTGGTAAGCAAGATTTCACGGACCAAAAGTTCTAACTGATTTCCGTCTAATGAAAGTTCTTTAAAATTAAGCATTGTCGTTTGTCATTATTGTGCCCAACGAGTGGGTATATGTGCAATAAATGCTAATATATAAAAAATGTTATAATTATGCTTATCCTTTTATATATCTTGTTTTAGGTGTATTTGTAATTGTCATTATTTTGTATATCAAAATGAATATATTTGTATTTTGATATACAAAATGCGCAATACATGAAATTAACTAATTATACTTTTGAGTTGGGTAGTCATCGGGAGAAAAAAGTAATATGGATTAAATTTTCGTATAATAAACAACTCAAGTTACAGTTAAGGCAAAGGTTTTCATCGGTGAAATATAGTGCTTCTAATAGATGTTGGTATCTTTTAGATTTTCCTGTAATCCGAGAGCAATTATGTATACCTCAAGACCCCGTTGGTCAAAAGTTTTTAAATAAAATAAATGCTATTAACCAACAGGCATTTATAGATTATAGAAATCATTTAGACTTAAAATCTTATAGTATACATACGAAGCGTATTTATCTTGCCGAATTTGCAGAATTACTAATTTTAATACAGCATTATCCTATACAAGATTTAACACCTAAAAGGCTTAAAGATTATTTTTTGTATTGCGTTCAACATCTCAAGATGAAAGAACGTAAAATGAATGGTAAAATTAATGCTATAAAGTTTTATTTTGAGCAAGTAATACAAAGCCCAAAAATGTTTTTTGATATTCCAAGACCCACAAAACCTATAACATTACCTAAATTATTAAGTAAGCGTGAGGTAAAAAAAATAATTAAGTACACCACAAACATTAAGCATAGACTTGGCATGAAACTATGTTATGGTATGGGTTTGCGGGTATCTGAAGTGGTTAATATAAAATTACATCATGTAGATAGTTCTAGAATGCTTGTGCATATTGTTGGAGCGAAAGGCAAAAAAGACAGATATGTGCCTTTACCAGTCTCTATTTTAGAAGAACTTAGAGCTTATTACAAAATGTATAAACCTAAAGCGTATTTGTTAGAGGGACAATATGGTGGTAGTTATTCCAAAAGTAGTTTGCAGCAAACTTTTAAAAGAGCAATGCGAAAAGCGGGAATCAATAAAAAAATTGGTATTCACGGATTAAGGCATAGTTATGCCACACATTTACTAGAAGCTGGTGCAGATTTACGCTTTATACAAGAGTTATTAGGGCATCACTCTATTAAAACAACTCAAATTTATACAAGTGTATCACATAGCCATATGTCTAAAATAAAAAGCCCTTTAGATAGCTTGTAAAAGTAAAGTGTAAACTTAAATCAAGATGTTCTTTTTTACAAAAAAGAACATCTTGATTTAAGTTTTAATCTTCTACTAAAACCCATTCGCCTTTGGCAATAAGAGGTTCTGCTTGTTTGTATTTTACGGTTTTATTTTCGCCGTTCATAACATGTTTAATTGTTACACGGTCGTTACGTCCAATTTTTGGTTTATCACGAACAATGGTTTCTACGATTTCCTGTTGGCGTTGTGTATTGCCAGCGGCTCTGTTTTGAGCAGAACGCTCGTCTAAATTAGGGATTTCGTCTTTTTGAACGTTTAATTTTTCTTGTTTACGTTCTCTAGCTTCTTGTATGGTGCTTTGGGTTTCTTGAGGTAACTCGCCTTTAAATAAAAACGAAATAACATCTTTATTGACTTGGTCAATCATAGCTTTAAACAATTCAAACGCTTCAAATTTATAAATTAAAAGCGGGTCTTTTTGTTCGTGTACTGCTAATTGTACCGATTGCTTTAACTCATCCATTTTGCGTAAATGGGTTTTCCAAGCATCATCAATAATGGCTAATGTAATGTTCTTTTCAAAATCGGTAATAAGCTGTTTACCATTAGTTTCGTATGCTTTTTCAAGATCTGTAACCACATTTAAACTCTTAACACCATCTGTAAACGGTACGACAATGCGTTTAAATTTATCACGCTGTGTTTCGTATACATTTTTAATAACAGGGAAAGCAATGTCTGCATTTCGTGCCATTTTCTCTCTATAATACTCAAAAGCTGCTTTGTATATTTTTGATGTAATATCTTGAGCCGAAAGTTTTCCAAATTCTGCTTCGGTAATTGGCGAACTCATAGAGAAATAACGAATCAATTCAAACTCAAAGTTTTTGTAATCGTTAGCGCCTTTATTGGTTTCAGCTATGCCTTCTGATGTGTCAAAAATCATGTTTGCTAAATCCACACGTAAACGCTCTCCGTTTAAGGCATTATATCTACGTTTGTAAACTACCTCACGTTGCGCATTCATTACATCATCATACTCTAGCAAACGTTTACGAACACCAAATTGGTTTTCTTCAACCTTTTTCTGAGCACGCTCAATAGATTTTGAAATCATAGAATGCTGAATCACTTCGCCTTCCTTTAATCCCATTTTATCCATCATTTTAGCAATACGCTCACTACCAAATAAACGCATCAAATTATCCTCAAGAGACACATAAAATTGCGAACTTCCTGGATCTCCTTGACGACCAGCACGACCACGTAATTGTCTATCTACACGTCGCGAATCATGACGCTCTGTACCTACAATGGCTAAACCACCAGCAGCTTTAACAGCATCAGATAATTTAATGTCTGTACCACGACCAGCCATATTGGTTGCAATAGTTACTTGGCCAGCATTACCAGCTTCTGCTACAATATCGGCTTCACGCTTATGTTGTTTTGCATTTAATACGTTGTGTGGTATTTTACGAATGCTTAACATTTTGCCTAACAACTCAGAAATTTCAACCGAGGTTGTCCCAATTAATACAGGACGTCCAGCTTGAGATAGTTTAGTCACTTCATCAATAACAGCATTATATTTTTCGCGTTTTGTTTTATAAACTAAATCTTCTCTATCATCACGTGCAATAGGGCGGTTGGTAGGTGTTTCTACAACATCTAATTTGTAGATTTCCCAAAATTCGCCAGCTTCCGTTAATGCGGTACCCGTCATTCCAGATAGTTTACGGTACATTCTAAAGTAATTCTGTAACGTTACTGTCGCAAAGGTTTGTGTAGCATCTTCAATCTTTACATTTTCTTTTGCTTCAATAGCTTGGTGCAATCCGTCAGAGTAACGACGCCCATCCATAATACGTCCCGTTTGCTCATCAACAATCATCACCTTGTTTTCCATCACGACATACTGCGTATCTTTTTCAAATAAAGCATAGGCTTTTAGTAATTGATTTAGTGTATGGATACGTTCAGATTTAACACCAAACTCTTTAAATAAATCTTCTTTAAGGTTTGCTTCTTCTTCTACCGGTAGACCTTGTTTTTCAATTTTAGCAACCTCAATACCTATTTCTGGTAATACAAAAAAGTCTGGGTCGTCTTTTCCAGAGATATATTCAACCCCTTTATCTGTTAACTCAACTTGATTATTTTTTTCTTCAATAACATAGTACAATTCTGCATCAACCTTAGGCATTTCGCGGTTGTTGTCTTGCATGTAAAAGTTCTCTGTTTTCTGTAATAATTGCTTAACACCCTCTTCAGATAAAAATTTAATCAGTGCTTTGTTTTTAGGAATACCTCTATAAACACGCAATAATTGAAAACCACCTTCTTTAGTATCACCATCCTTAATTAGTTTTTTTGCTTCTGCTAAAATACCTGTTAAATACTTGCGTTGTACCGAAACAATATCGTCTACCTTAGGTTTTAATTCGGTAAACTCATGGCGATCACCTTTAGGTATAGGACCAGAGATAATTAACGGTGTACGGGCATCATCTACTAAAACAGAATCTACTTCATCTACAATAGCATAGTGGTGCGGACGTTGTACTAAATCTTCGGGTGAGTGCGACATATTATCACGTAGGTAATCAAAACCAAATTCGTTATTGGTACCATACGTAATATCGGCATTGTATGCTTTTCTACGCGCTGGAGAGTTTGGTTGATGGTAATCAATACAATCTACGCTCATACCATGAAACTCAAAAATAGGAGCCATCCATGCGCTATCACGTTTTGCTAAATAATCATTTACCGTAACTAAATGCACGCCTTTTCCTGCTAAAGCATTAAGGTAAACGGGTAGGGTAGCCACTAAGGTTTTACCTTCTCCAGTTTGCATTTCGGCAATTTTACCTTGGTGCATAGCAACACCACCAATTAATTGAACATCGTAATGTATCATGTCCCAAGTAATTGGTTTTCCGGCAGCATCCCAAGAATTAGCCCAAATAGCTTTATCATCATCTAAAACAACATAATCCTTTTCGCCAGATATGCTTCTATCAAACTCGTTAGCCTTAACAGTAATAGAGGTGTTGTGTACAAAACGTTTGGCCGTTTCCTTTACCACCGCAAAAGCTTCGGGTAAAATATCGCTTAAAACTGTTTCCGTAACCTTGTAAGCCTCATCTTTAAGGGTATCAATTTGTTCGTAAATATCTTCACGCGCATCAATATCTTCAGTGTTTTCTGCGTCTTGCGTTAAGTCCGTAATTTTCTTGTCAATATCAGCATTAGCTTCAGCAATTTTAGCTTTAAATTCGGCCGTTTTAGCTCTTAATTCATCATGATTTAAGGCCTCTAAAGCCGCTTCAAAAGTTTTTACTTTATCTACAATGGGGTTAATGGCTTTAACATCTTGCTTAGACTTATCGCCTACAAATACTTTTAGTACAGAATTTAAAAAACTCATGGGTTATGTTTTATGTTTTTATGCCAATTGTAGTAGGCATAAGACTTTTATTTATGGTTTGTATTTTTATGATGCCAAATAATAAGGCATTCAAAGATACATTATGTTATGATTTTTAAGGGGTTTAGAACAAAAAAAAAGCCTCAAATCGAGACTTTTTAATTGTGCTACATGTTTTATTAATATTCATCCTCATTCCAGAGATAGTCTTCATCAGTAGGGTAGTCAGACCAGATTTCTTCAATAGAATCGTATGAGTCTCCCTCATCTTCAATAGACTGTAAATTTTCAACAACCTCCAAAGGGGCTCCAGTTCTAATGGCGTAATCTATCAATTCGTCTTTAGTTGCTGGCCAAGGCGCATCACTTAAATAAGATGCTAATTCTAATGTCCAATACATTTCTTTTATGTTTAATTTTTTGCAAAAATAATTTTTTAGTTTAAACACACAAGAAAAAAATGAATTATTTAATCATTAATTTTAAGAACGTATCTTTTTGTAATCTAAACGGTTAAATTATTATCACGATGTTAATAATTCTAGCAAACTCTAGTTTTTATTAGGGCGTTACCCTAACGGGTCGGGCTTTTCATTGCAAGTCCTCGCTCGTGCCTCACTGTGGGCTTTTCATTACAATCCCTAACGCAGTTTAATGCTTAGTAGGTATCCATTTAACTTCATTTGCTTGTAAATCGTAAGACAATTTTCGTGCCAATACAAAAAGATAGTCAGAAAGACGGTTAAGATACATAAGTGTATTGGGCTCAAAAGGCTCTAGTTCATTAAGAGCAGATGCCAAACGTTCTGCCCTACGGCATACACAGCGGGCAATGTGACAGAATGACACGGTTTGGTGCCCACCAGGTAATACAAAATTAGTCATTGGGGGCAGTTTCGTGTTCATCGTATCTATTTCTTGCTCTAAATGTCCAATGTCTAGTAAAGCAATTTTTGGAATATTTAGGCGCTCTTTTCCATTTTTTAATACTGCTTTTTGGGGGTCGGTTGCTAAAATAGCACCCACAGTAAACAATTTGTCTTGTATGTCTGTTAATATATTTTTATAGTGCTCATTAATGTCTTGGTCACGTATTAGCCCTAAATGGGAGTTTAATTCGTCTACAGTGCCATAACTATCAATACGAATATGGTGTTTGGGTACGCGGGTGCCTCCAAATAAAGCCGTAGTACCTTTGTCACCTGTTTTTGTGTATATTTTCATTTATTCTTTACTATGATTATAAAAGTTAGATGTAATTAATTTTAACACAATACGTTAAATAAACGCATTACATTTCATAAAGGTAAAAGTTAAAAGCAGAAACGCCAAAGTTAGGTAACTAATAATTGTGTTTTTGGTAAATTCATAGCATTACAAAAATATTATGAGATGATTTTTTTGAATAGCGTATATAAGCCAAAAAGTATATCTATAACGTATATGGAGTGTTTGATTACAAGAATTTTGTTATTAAATACATTATGCGAATTGTAAACATATCGTATTTAAGTTGATTCTTTAAGTAGAAAAAATATTATTTTCGCAAACTAATTAAAAAATCCAAACCTCAAAAAATTATGAAAAAAATAAGCTTGTTAATTATGTTTCTAATAGGAACTTTATGTACAGAAGCACAATCTTACATAGGTTTTTTAACAGACAATTATAGTGGTGTAAACAGTGTTATCTCTAATCCTGCAAATATAGTAGACTCACGTTTTAAAACAGATATTAATCTAGCTGGGGTTAGTGCCTTTGGAGGAAATGATTATTATGGTGTAGACCTTTTTGACGCTATAAAAGATGGTTATGATTTTGATTTAGAGTCAAAAAAATCGCCATCAAACTCTAATAGTGGAGCTGTTAATATTGATGTTTTAGGGCCTGCCTTTATGTTTAATTTAAATAGTAAAAGCGCTATCGCTGTTTTTTCAAGAGGTCGTGCTTTTTTAAATGTTTACGATATAAATGGTGCGTCTATAGATGCTATAGATGATGATACATTAGACGATTTTAATATTAATGAAGGCGATTTTACAGCGTTTTCACAAGCTTGGGCAGAAATAGGCCTTACTTATGCTAGAGTATTAATGGTTAAAGATCAGCATTTTCTTAAAGGAGGCCTTACTTTAAAGTATTTGCAAGGTCTAGGTAGTGGCTATTTAAATGGTAATAATGTTACTGTAAATTATGATGCCGAGGGTATAGACTTAGGAGGTGGAGAAACAGATGGAACTGTGGATTCTGAAGGGGATGTGACTTTTGGTCGTTTTGCAAATTTTGATAATGATGATTACGATTACGAAGTTCCTGATAACGCTAATGGTTTTGGGGTAGATTTAGGGTTTACTTACGAATGGCGACCAGATTTTGCAGATTATAAAGCAAATGGTACAGATGATGAACGTTCAGCCTATAAAGATGTTAATAAATACAAATTAAAAATAGGCTTATCTGTAACCGATATTGGACAAATAAAATATGATGATGGTATAGAAGAAACCTTTAATATTAATAATAATGTTAGCGAACAAGACATAGATGACGAAGATGACTTAAATGGTATTTTAAACAATCTATACACGCTCACTAATTCTAAAACAGGTTATACCACATCTTTACCAACGGCTATACATTTAAATGCAGATTGGCGTTTTAATAACAAACTGTATTTAAATTTAAATACAGATTTATCACTTATATCTAAATCTAAAACCAATGCGAGCAGGATTTCTAATATAGTATCTTTAACGCCACGTTTTGAGAGTAAATGGTTTAGTTTTTACGTGCCATTAAGTGTTATTGAAAACAATGGTTTTCAAACTGGCGTTGGCTTAAGAGCAGGCCCTTTGTACTTAGGTTCGGGGTCTATAGTTTCTGCACTTATTAGTGATGAAATTAAAGGTGCAGATGTTTATGCAGGTTTAAAAATACCTATTTACCAAGGCAGACCAAAAGATAGAGATGCAGATGGTGTTATAGATAAATTAGATGGTTGCCCTAAAATTGCTGGACCTATTGAAAATAAAGGTTGTCCTTGGGGTGATAATGATGGCGATTCTATTTTAGATAATGAAGATGAATGTCCAGATCAAGTTGGTCCTGCGGAAAATAATGGTTGCCCATGGGGTGATAAGGATGGTGATTTAATCCGAGATAATGTAGATGATTGTCCTGACGAATTTGGCTCTGAAGAGAATAATGGATGCCCTTTTAAAGATACTGATGGTGATGGTGTTTTGGATAAAGATGATAACTGTATAGATGTTGTTGGAACGGTTGCTAATAATGGATGCCCAGAATCTGAGGTTACTGCTGAGGTTCAAAAAATATTGAATGATTATGCTAAAACGATATTGTTTAATTCTGGAAAATCTTCAATTAAAGAAGAATCTAAAGCTGTTTTAGCCGAAATTACTAAGATTTTAAAAGAGTACCCTAATGCTAAATTCTCGATAGAAGGCCATACAGATAGTGCTGGTAGCAATACATTAAACCAAAGATTATCTGATGCTAGAGCTAATGCTGTTAAATTATATCTCGTTGAAAACAATATTGATGCGTTTAGACTGTCTTCCATTGGCTATGGAGAAGATAGACCTATTGCTGATAATACTACTAAAACGGGAAGAGCACAGAATAGACGTGTAGAAATTAATTTAGTAAAGTAGACACATAAACTAAACGATAAAAAGCCCTATTTCTAAATTTAGAAATAGGGCTTTTTTATTTGCCTGTTGTGTCCCGTCCTGAAAAAGACTTAACTCTATAAAGTGTCTTATTTTTTGGATAAAATAGATTGTACAACTTTCTCTAAATGTACAACGTGTTAATACTAACTAAATTTAGCGTTTTAGTATTAAATTCTAATTGTAAAATGTTCTTTGGCTTGCTCTTTTCTAAAAAACACAAACCCCCAGTAAAACGTATCTATAGTTACTGTTACTTTTGGGTGTTGTTTGATGATGTCCCAAGCTTCTGTCATGCCTTTAGACCAGTGAATGTCATCAAAAATAAAAATAGAATCATTATTTGTACTAGTTAATAATGCTTCAAAGTAATTTAGAGTAGCTTCTTTTTGATGATTTCCATCAAAGAACACAAGGTTTTGATTTGCAGGTTGTAATGTCTTAATTATGGTGTTAAATTCACCTGTAATAATATTAATATTTTCTAATCCGTTTTTGTTGAAAACAGTTTTGGTAAATTGTGAGATATTGGGACAACCTTCTATAGTGGTGATTTTTGCTTTTGGATGACCTAGACTCATGGCGTGTGTTGCAATTCCTAAAGAGGTTCCTAGTTCTAAAATATTTGATGGTTTGTAATAATTAATAAAACGATAAAGCATTTTGGCGCTTTTATTTGTAGATCCAGCATGTTTAGCCATGTCAGAAATGTACCGTTCTTGATGCTTCATGGTATGAGAGCCTGCACCTAAATCTAAAACCTTAATCTTAGTTTTATTTTCTAAAAGCTGTTTTTTGTAGCTTATAATATGGTCGTATGCTTTATAATATGTTTTATTATAAAAGCATTGGGTTACCAAATTATATACAAAAGGGGAGTGCACACCATGTTGATTGGTGCTTTTTAATAAAAATTTTATATATTGAATGGTTTGGTAAAACATATTTCTATGCCTGGTGTATCGCAGTATAAACATTATTTAAAATCACGTTTATAAACTTCTCGACTGCAATCTATGGGACTATTGTTCTAATTTAGACGATAACTCAAACCAACGTTCTTCTTTGCTTGCAATAGTGTCGATTATTTTTTGCAAATCTTCGGATAATGCATTGATGGCTTCTTGAGATAAATCTGGATTATTAAATTTATTTTCTATTTCTTTTTTATCGTATGCTAAGGTGTTTAGTTTACTTTCAATATTTTTAAGTTCTTTTTCTTCGTTATACGATAGCTTAGAAGTTTCATTTTGCTTTATAGATTTGGTGTCTTTTTTATCTTCTTTATCAATTTTAGTTACAATAGGTTGGCTGTCTTCGTAAGTTCTGTAATCGGAGTAATTTCCTGGGAAATCCTCGATAACGCCTTCGCCTCTAAAAACAAAAAGATGGTCTATTACTTTATCCATAAAATAACGGTCGTGAGAAACCACAATAATACATCCAGGGAAATCTAATAAAAAACTTTCTAATACATTTAGTGTAACAATGTCTAGATCGTTTGTAGGTTCATCTAGAATTAAAAAATTAGGGTTTTGAATTAAAACAGTACATAAATACAAGCGTTTACGTTCGCCTCCACTAAGTTTTTCTACAAAATCGTATTGCTTTTTTCTGCTAAACAAGAAACGCTCAAGTAGTTGCTGCGCACTAATTTGTCGTCCTTTTTTTAACGGAATATAATCGCCAAACTCCCTGATAACATCAATAACCTTTTGTTCGGGTTTTATCGTGATGCCGTTTTGTGTGTAATAGCCAAATTTAATGGTATCCCCTTTTATAACTTTACCAGAATCGGGTTGGGCTGTTTCGGTTAAAATGTTTAAAAAAGTGGTTTTACCTGTGCCGTTTTTTCCAATAATACCAACACGTTCGCCTTTTTTAAAGGTGTAGTCAAACCCATCAAGAATACTTTTGTCTTTAAATGCTTTTGTAACGTTATGAAACTCTAGAATTTTGCTACCTAAGCGTTCCATATTAAGCTCTAACTGAACTTCGTGGTCATTTCTACGCTGATGAGCCCGGTGTTTTATATCGGCAAAATCATCTATTCTAGATTTAGATTTTGTAGTTCTTGCTTTGGGTTGCTTACGCATCCAAGCTAATTCTTTCTTAAAAAGTTGTTTTGCTTTTCCAGTTTCTGCAGCTTCGTTTTCTATTCTAGCTTCTCTTTTTTCAAGATAATAGGAGTAATTACCTTTGTAGTTGTATAGTTGACCTTCGTCTAATTCTATAATCTCTGTACATACCCGTTCTAAAAAAAAACGATCATGTGTTACCATAAAAAGTGTGATGTTTTCTTTAGCGAAAAAAGTTTCTAACCATTCTATCATTTCTAAATCTAAATGATTGGTAGGCTCATCCAAAATGAGTAAATCGGGTTTGTTTATTAGTGCATTGGCAAGCGCTAATCTCTTTTTTTGCCCTCCAGAAAGTACACTTACTTTTTGGTTTAAATCATCTAGCTTTAGTTTAAAGAGTATTTGTTTGTATAGCGTTTCAAAATCCCAAGCTTCGTGTTGCTCCATGGCATCAAATGCAGCTTGGTAAGCTTCGGAGTCATCGGGGTTTAATAATGCTTTTTCGTAATTATTAATGACTTTTAATATGGCATTATCACTAGCAAAAATAGTTTCTTCAACAGTTAGCGCATTATCAAATGTAGGATCTTGAGATAGAAACGAAACCGTAATGCCTTTACGGTATGTTACCGTACCAGAATCAGCTTGGTCGTTTCCAGAAATAATATTTAAAATGGAGGTTTTTCCTGTACCGTTTTTAGCTACAAAAGCTATTTTTTGATCTTTGTGTACGCTAAAAGATATATCTTGGAAAAGCGAATGCTCCCCGTAGGATTTAGATAAATTGTCTACTGTTAAATAATTCAAGAGTGATTGTTTTTTGCAAATAACGGACAAAAAACCAAAAAAGCAGTCATAAGTTTTATTGTTAGCAACGAAAACTTATATTTGTGATAAATCAGTTGGCTTAGATATGATGAGATTTTTTCTAATTACTATTTTAATTTTAAATGTTGTATTTGTTTCTTGCGTGCCTTATAAAGATACAGTTTATCTTCAAAATAAAAATAATGCAACAGATTCTACACAAGTCATTGTTGAAAAACAAAAGCCTTATCGAGTTCAAATTAACGATATTTTAAATATTAGGATAAAAGCAGCTAAGCAAGAGACTGTTAAAATTTTTAATCCAAGTGGTGAGGGCGATTTAAATGCGAGTAGCCAAGAACGTGCTTATTTTGATGGGTTTACTATAGATTTACATGGTAATATATTAATGCCCAAATTAGGCGAAATAAATGTTTTAGGGTTTACTACTGATGAAATAAAAACGCTTTTAGAAAAAAAGTTGCTAGAAAAAGAATATAGAGCGGCTAACGATATTTTTGTAACGGTAAAGCTAACGGGTTTGCAATATACTACCACTGGTGAAATAGGAAATACGGGCTCTAATACCATTTTTAAAGAACGCGTCAATATTTTTGAAGCCTTAGCGAATTCTGGTGATATTACAGAAACTGGAAACAAGAAAGATGTCTTGATTATTAGGCAATTCCCTCAAGGTCAAAAAATTTTTCATTTAGACCTGACAGATATAAATGTTATGAATTCGCCATATTATTACATACAACCTAATGATATGATTTATGTAAAACCCCTAAAACAAAAGTCTTGGGGTACAGGTACTTCAGCATTACAGAATTTAAGTGCAGTAGCCACGGTTTTATCTTTAGTAGCTACAACTTTTTTATTATTGAATAGAATATAAACAATATATGGCTTACGACGATATAGAGGATATTAGCAGTATGGAAACATCGGGGGTATCGTTTGATATAAAAGGGTTTTTATTTAAAATTCTTAAATATTGGAAACTATTTATATTTTCTCTAATAGTTTGTCTGGCTGTAGCCTATGCCATAAATGACAGAAAGCAGAATATATACAGGTTGAGCACTCTTATTTCTGTAGAGAATGACCAAAACCCCTTTTTTGCAGCCAATACCAGTATTTCATTTAATTGGGGAGGGGTGTCTGGTAAAGTTGGTAAAATCATGATTGCTATAAATACTCGAAACCACAACGAAAAGGTTGTAGACTCTTTGCAGTTTTATATGCAATACTTAAAACAAGGTAAATACAAGAAAATAGATATTTACAAAAGTGCTCCCTTTACCATCAAAATAGATAAACATAAACCGCAACTTTTAGGAAAACATATAGGCATTGAATTTGTAAATGAATCGCAGTTTAAGATTAATATTGAATTTGAACCTGAATCTACTCAAGGTAAAGCTCAGGTGTATCAAGATAAATCAATTGAAAGTATAAAAACTCCAGTGGGCAATTATAGTAAAATTTTTAATGTTGGAGAACACGTTAATTTACCTTTTTTATCTTTTACTTTATTTTCTAAGACTGATGTAAAAATTAAACCAAAGTCAGAATATTTTATTAAGTTTTCTAATTTTGATGCTATTGTAAATAGTTACAAAAAAGCTGTGGTTGTTAAGCCATATTCTAAAACGTCGTCTTCTATTTTAACCATGTCTTTAACAGGTAAAAATAAAGCAAAAATAGTCGATTACTTAAATGCCACGACCAGTATATTAGGTGAAACAGATTTAGAACGTAAAAATTTATATGCAACAAATACAATAAAGTTTATAGATAGTAGCTTAAGTATAGTGAGCGATACATTAAAATCTGTGAATTATACAATGAATGCTTTTAGAAAGAAGAATAAAGTTTTTAATGTTAGTGATGAACTCGCGCAAGTATCTGAAAGGCTTAGCGAATTAGATCTTAGAAATGAAGCCAATAAATCTAAAATCCAATATTTAGATATTCTTGAAAATTATTTAAGGACAAAAACAGATTATACTAAAATAGCAGCACCATCATCAGTAGGTATAGATGAGCCAAATATAACAACGAGTGTCTCTAAAATAACAGCCTTGGCCATTGAGCGTCAAGAATTAGAGCAACTTGTGCAAGAAGGGTCGTCTTCTTTAAAAGAATTAGATGGCACTATAAATGCAGAAAAAAATGTACTTCTAGAAACGATATCATCTACAAAGCGCACCATTACAATTCAGCAACAAACTATCCGCAATAATAAGTTTAACTTAGAAAAGCGCTTAAGTGGTTTGCCAGAAGACCAACAAGAATTTTTAAAAATACAACGCAAGTTAAATTTAAGTCAAGAGGCATACGATGTTTATATAGCTAAGCGTAGTGAGGCAGCGATTATTAAGGCTGCTAATGTATCTGATATACTAGTTATAGAAGAAGCTAAAGATATCGCAGACGGCCCTATTGGTCCCAACAGAAGGCTTAATTATATGATGGCACTTTTAGTAGGTTTTTTAGTGCCTATAGCGATTGTATTTATTTTGTTTTTATTAGATAATACAATTCATGGTGCAGAAGATGTTAAACGCTTATCCAATATTCCTGTTTTAGGTGTTATAGGTAAGCATGATCTTGAGAATAATTTAGTGGTTTACGAAAAACCAAAATCTGCGATAGCCGAAGCATTTAGATCTATACGATCAAGCTTACAGTTTTTTTATAAGAATAACGACAAACAAGGTGGGCGAACCATTATGCTAACATCGTCTATTAGTGGTGAGGGTAAAACATTTTCGTCTATAAATATATCAAGTGTTTATGCATTATCTGGTAAGAAAACAATATTACTTGGGTTAGATTTGCGGAAGCCAAAAATCTTTGGAGATTTTAATATCGACAATGATTTAGGTGTTGTTAATTACCTTATTGGTGATAAAACGTTAGAGGAAGTAACATTTAAAAGCCATATTGATAA
This sequence comes from uncultured Algibacter sp., assembly GCA_947499935.1. Taxonomy (GTDB): domain Bacteria; phylum Bacteroidota; class Bacteroidia; order Flavobacteriales; family Flavobacteriaceae; genus CANMQH01. Next base: position 16,940 of record CANMQH010000024.1, read on the forward strand.
TCTAGATATCATAACATCGGGGCCTATACCTCCAAACCCATCTGAGTTATTAATGAGTGATGCTATGCGTGACCTTATCTTAGATTTACGCACAAAGTATGATATGATTGTGTTAGATTCGCCACCATTGGGTTTAGTTACAGATGCCTTAATATTATCTTCTTATGCTGATGCTACACTATTTGTTATACGACTTAATTACACTAAGAAAGGTATGTTAGAATTGGTTAATGCTAAACATAAATCTGGTGAGTTAAGAAATATTAGTTACCTATTAAATTTTTATAAAGCGAATAATAGTTATGGCTATGGTTACGGATATGGTTACGGCTATGGCGCGTATGGAAATTCCTATCATGAATCGTATAAAAAGAAAACACTTCTAGGTAAGTTAAAAGATAAATTAAAAAGCTTGGGGCTTTCAAAAAAATCTTAAAGAATTTTTAAATAACGCGCATCAAAATAAAAGTTGTGAAAGACGAACAGTGGTTGTATACAATATCCTCTAAGAAAAAGCTAATTGATTTAAATTTTAAAGAAATTTGGAGATATCGCGATTTGGTATTGTTGTTTGTGAAGCGGGATATTGTAACGGTATATAAACAAACCATTTTAGGCCCTCTATGGTACTTTATACAGCCATTATTCACATCATTAATTTTTACATTAATATTTAATAATCTTGCAAGTATCCCAACAGGAGATGGAGTACCTCCTTTTTTATTCAATTTAGCTGGTATCACATGTTGGAACTATTTTAAAACGTGTTTAATCGATACTAGCGATACTTTTAAGAAAAACCAAGGTGTTTTTGGTAAAGTATATTTCCCCAGAGTGGTTATGCCTCTATCTGTGGTTATTTCTAATTTATTAAAGTTTGGTATTCAGATACTTGTATTTATATGTTTTTACATTTATTTTAAGGGTTTTACATCAAACGCATATAATACAACACTCCAATTAGAGATTGTTTTATTGCCAGTAGTTATAATTTTAATGGCATTATTGGGTTTAGGTTTTGGAATGATAATTTCTTCCATGACAACGAAGTATAGGGATTTAACGTTTTTATTAACATTTGCGGTACAATTACTTATGTATGGTTCGGCAGTTATGTATCCTTTAAGCTATTTTAAAGAGAAACTACCAAACATTTCATGGTTAGTTGAGTATAACCCCATGAGTGTTATTATTGAGACTTTTAGATTTATAACTCTTGGTGTTGGAGAATTTTCGTTACCTATGTTAGTGTATGTATCATCTGTTAGCGTATTGGTGTTTTTTATAGGGTTAATTATTTTTAATAAAACTGAAAAGAGTTTTATAGATACCGTTTAAAATGAAAGAGATTAAACAAGAAAGTGTTTTAAACATTAACAAGAACAAAAACTTTTATGACAAACAATATAAAGGGGTTAATATTAAGGGTATTTTAAAAACCTTAAATAATTTAGATGAGTTTTTAAAGGATGCCACTAGTACAGATATTAGTTGGGTAGGGATGTATTTTGACAACTTTAAAGATTATGTTGAAGATAAAAAAATATTGGAACTAGGTTGTGGAAAATGTGCCAATGCAGCAGTTTTGGCTGCTTTAGGAGCAGAGGTTATAGCTAATGATATATCTGATTACAGTGGCGATATTATAAATGCTTTAAATAGTAATTATGACTTTAAACATAAAATAAAGTTTATTGAGGGAGAGTTTACAAATTATGATTTCCCTAAACAATCGTTAGATGTTGTTGTAGGAAAGGCTTTTTTACATCATTTAACTTTAGAACACGAAGCGCTAATAATAAAAAAAATAAATCAGATACTAAAACCAAGTGGAGAAGCTCGTTTTTTTGAGCCAGCAGTTAATAATAAACTTTTGGATGAATTACGATGGTCGGTTCCTATGAATAATAGACCATCAAAATTATTTAAACCTAAGGCTTTTAAAAAATGGCAAGATTCAGATCCACACCCCCAACGAGATAACAGTTCTAGACATTTTAAAAAGATAGGACAGGAATTTTTTGATATCACTGAGATAAAGCCCATAGGTATTTTAGAACGATTTTACAGAATATTGCCTTTTTCAACCAAAATGCTAAGAAAGTACAGAAGAGCGGCTTTGAAGGCTGAAAGGTTTCTACCTAACTTTATACGTTTATTTGGAGCTAGAAGCCAAACCATTATTTACAAATCACCAAAATTAAGAGATAATGTCTGATGTTATTTTAAAGTTAGAAAATATTTCTAAACAATATAGATTAGGTCTTATAGGGTCTGGTACATTAAGCCATGACTTAAACCGTTGGTGGTATAAAGTAAGGGGGAAAGAAGACCCTTATTTGAAAATTGGAGAAAGTAATAATACAGCAACAAAAGGAATATCAAATTATGTTTGGGCTATAAAAGACATTAGCTTTGAAGTAAAACGAGGTGAAGTTCTAGGTATTATAGGCAAAAACGGAGCAGGAAAGTCTACACTTTTAAAAATACTCTCAAGAGTAACAAGCCCAACCACAGGTGAAATTAAAACAAAAGGCAGAATAGCATCTTTATTAGAGGTAGGTACGGGCTTTCATCCAGAAATGACTGGTCGAGAAAATATCTATTTAAATGGGGCTATTTTGGGCATGTCCAAGAAAGAAATAAAGCAAAAGGAGGAAGAAATAATTGAGTTTAGCGGTTGCCAGCGGTATATAGATACTCCAGTTAAGAGATACTCATCTGGAATGCGAGTAAGGTTAGCGTTTGCAGTTGCTGCACATTTAGAACCTGATATCTTGGTGATTGACGAAGTTTTAGCTGTTGGAGATGCAGAATTTCAAAAAAAGGCTATTGGTAAAATGCAAGATATAAGTAAAGGGGAAGGGCGTACGGTTTTGTTTGTGAGTCATAATATGGCTGCAGTGAAGAGTTTGTGTACAAGAGCTATAGTGTTGGAAGAGGGTAAAGTTGTTTTTGAAGGAAATGAAGATCAAGCTGTAATAAAGTATTTAAATACTCAGGAAAAAACCTCTCTAATTTTTGAAAATATAGAAACAGATAGTCAAACTCCTCACATAAGAAAAGTTGAAGTCCTGCCTAGCAATACTATAGGTTTTCAGGAAGTCGGAAAAAATATTGAAATAGAGATAGAATTATTTAACTCAGATAGAATAGAATCTCCTGCTGTTTCTTATCAAATTATTAATAATGATAACCAACCAATCGTGCATGAATTAATCTTAAATTCTGAACAAAAATTTTGTCAAACACCCGGTATCTATGTTTTAAAGTCTACAATTAAAAACATTAAATTATATCAAGGAGTTTATAAGTTAAATGTCTTTTTTGCAGATAATTTTTCTAAAACTAGATTTAATGGCTTATTCGAAATTTGTTCGTTTGAAATTATTAATACAAATAAAAGAGATTATTATTGGAAGACTGGATCTGCTATTTATAAAGAAAATGATACTTGTTGGAACATAAAAAAAATAAATACTTGACAAATATAATTTGGAAACACTAGATACATATAATCGCTTGTTTTATGAAAAGCAACTAACACAATCAAAACATTCTGCAGATGAAATTGTTCCGCTAATTAATAATTGGTTCAAACCTAAAACGGTAATAGATGTAGGTTGTGGTGTTGGTGCTTGGTTAGAAGTTTGGAAAAGCTGTAAAAACGTTTCTGAGATTAAAGGAATAGACGGTAGTTTTGTTGATAAATCATTATTGCAAATAGATGCTTCAGTTGAGTTTCTTCAAACAGATTTAAATAAAAGATTGCCCAAACTAAAAAGCTATGATTTAGCTGTGTGTCTTGAGGTTGCAGAGCATCTTGAAGAAAAAAGAGCTGATACATTTGTTGAAGATTTAACTAAGTTATCTAATATTATCATTTTTTCTGCTGCTATTCCAGGTCAGGAAGGTACATGTCATATAAATGAGCAGTTCATGAATTATTGGATTGATAAATTTAATATTTATGATTATAAATGTTATGATATAATAAGACCTTTAATTTGGGATAAAGATAAAATTGCTTGGTGGTTTAGGCAGAATATGATTGTTTTTGTTAAAAATGGAGAGCTTTTGGAGAAGGATTTAAGTAAAATGCAGACTTTTAATTGTCAGGATCTTATTCATAAAGAACTATTAAAACACAAGATTAATAAATATAATAGCTTAGTAAGTAAAAAGACTAGTTTTAATAGTTTGTTCAAGGAAATGTTAAATAAAATTATTCAAAAATTTTATGAGAAAAAATAATGTAGGCAGATTTAAGGATTTCTCTCAAATAGACATTTCAACTAGTTATTATTTAGTATATAAACCGCTTTTTAGAGATCTTATTTATGCTATTGATAAATATTCAAAAGGAAAAGTATTAGATGTAGGCTGTGGCAATAAGCCTTATCAAAGTCTATTTGATAATAAATGTACTGAATATAAAGGATGTGATATCGTACAATCAAGTGAAAATTGTGTTGATATTATATGTCCAGCTACAAATATTCCAATGGATGAGAATTCATTTGATACTATATTCTGTACTCAAGTTATTGAACATGTAGAAGATCATAACAAATTATTAAGTGAAATATATCGTTTGTTAAAATCAGGTGGACATATTATTTTATCTGGCCCTATGTATTGGCATCTTCATGAAGAACCACATGATTTCTTTAGATTTACTAAATATGGATTTAAATATATATTTGAAAAGCAGGGGTTTGAAATTAAGGAAACTTTGGCTAACGGAGGTAAGTGGGCTACTTTTGGGCAAATGGTTATTCATACTTTCCCTCATTTTTTGGTAAAGCAAAAGTTGTTTAGAAAGCTAAGTAATACTTTGTTTTCTTATTTAGATAAAAAATATTATAATGAATATAACACCATGAATTACGTAGTGGTGGCAAAAAAATAAAATTTTTGAGAGCTATTTTATCAATAATTGTCCCTTGTCATAAATCTGAAGATACTTTAGAGGAAACATTATATTCTGTTTTAGAACAAGAGTATCAAAATTGGGAAGTGATTATCGTAAATGATGGTTCTCCAGATAATGTTGAAGAAATAGCTTTAAAATGGTTAAGCAGAGATTCTCGCTTCAAGTATTTAAAAAAAACTAACGGAGGATTGGGCACAGCTAGAAATTATGGTATTCAAAAATCTATTGGGGATTATATTTTGCCATTAGATTCCGATAATAAAATTGAAAAACATTTTACAGAAAGAGCAATTAACCTTTTAGAAAATGATAAAAAAATTGGAGTTGTTTATGGTGACGCTATGTATTTTGGAGAAAAAGAAGGAACATGGAAAGTAGGAGGCTTTAATAAATACAAGTTATTGTATAGTAATTATATCGATGCTTGCGCTGTAATAAGAAGAACTGTGTTTAAAGATTTAGGTTATTATGACGACAAAATACCTTTTCAAGGAAATGAAGATTGGGAATTTTGGTTACGCATTATTTCTTCTAAATTCACTTTTTTTTATTTAGAAAAAATAACATTTTATTATCGTGTTACAAGTACATCAATGATTAGATCATTCAATCAAGACATGTTTGATAAAAATAAAGCGTATATTAAAAACAAGCATAGTACCCTTTACATAGATGGTTTAACAGAACTTTATTTTGAAAATGAAAGATATAAATCAAAAATTTTAAAAGCATCGTTTTATTTTCGGTTTAAACAATTAATAAAAAAACTCATTAAATTTGTTTTGGATCGCGTAGATTAATTTAATAGCAGTATATCAATTTTAAAATTCAACTTGTTTTTATACAATGTGTAATTTAGCAATCGTAATCCCATATTATAAATTATCTTTTTTTGAAGAGACTTTAAAGTCTTTAAAAGCACAAAGCGACCAACGTTTTAAAGTGTATATAGGTAACGATGCTAGTCCAGAAAATCCAGAAACACTGTTAAATAATTACACTTCACAATTAAGTGCTGTGTATCATAAATTCGATACAAATATTGGTGGTACTTCTTTAGTAAAACAATGGGATAGATGCATTGGCTTGGTTGAGAATGAAGAATGGATCATGATTTTAGGTGATGACGATTATTTGGGTAAAGATGTTGTTAAGTCGTTTTATGAAAAATACGATTATTTTAAAAAAGCAACCAATGTTGTACGTTTTGCCTCTCAAATGCTATTTGGTGAAGATAAAATAGACTCAGAAATTTATAAACATCCAGTCTGGGAAAAAGCAAAAGATTCATTTTACAGAAAGCATAAATGTCGTACGAGGAGTTCATTATCTGAACATATTTTTTCAAAAAAGCAATACTTAAAATATAAATTTTTTAATTATCCATTAGCATGGCATAGTGATGATAGAGCATGGTTTGAGTTTTCTGAGCAAATGCCAATTTATACTATAAATGAGGCCGAAGTTTATGTAAGAGTGTCGCCCGAAAGTATTTCAGGAAAGCAAGATAATTTAGATAATAAAAGAGTATCTTCTTCGTTGTTTTATAATTATTTAGTGAATCAAAAGTTATATGATTTCAATAAAATACAGCGTATTGAAATAGTTAAAAGCTATTTGGAACGAACGCTTATTGTTAGGAAAGTAAAAGTCAAAGAATGGTTGTTTTTATGGCATTTTCATATAAGGAATTTCACTAAGCCATCTTTCAAAAAATTCTCAAAAATTCTCATAAAATCTTTATTCAAAATCAATCATTACAATTAAGCAAGTTATCTCTAAAATATTATCCTTTTTTAATTTCAAGTATTTGATTCTTAAGATTAGATACAAGATTTCGTATTGTTATAATTTGTTGTTTAATTCTACTATGAAAAGGCATAATAAAAATTATAAAGAGATACCTATAATTATTATAAGTTATAATCAGTTTTTTTATTTAAAACAACTTATAGGTTTTTTGAAAAAGCGAGATTACAATAAGATAGTTATATTAGATAATAATTCTACATATCCTCCTTTACTTGACTATTTTAATGAAATAGAAAGTGATATTAAGATTTATAGGTTGAGTAAAAACTATGGACATCGTGTGTTTTGGAAGAAAAAAGATATTTTTGATAAGTATGCAAAAGGATATTATGTAGTTACAGACCCAGATATAGTTCCTATTGATGATTGTTACCATGATTTTTTAGAACATTTTAAGTATATATTAGATACTAATGCTGAGATTAATAAAGTAGGATTTAGTTTAAAAATTGATGATATACCAGAGACTAATAAAGATAAAGAAACCATTTTGAAATGGGAAAGTCAGTTTTGGGAAAAACACACTAAAAATAAAAACTACGTTGCAAAAATAGATACTACTTTTGCTTTGTATAGACCAAAAACAATTACGCCCATATGGATGGATTTTTTTAAAGCTATTCGAGTAAAATATCCGTATGTAGCTAAACATGGTGGTTGGTATATTAATTCAAAGAATTTAACTAAGGAGCAAGAATATTATGTCAAAACTGTTAGTAAATCTAGTTCGTGGCTTAATAGCAATGAGGATAGTAAGTTAAAAATATATAAATCAAAAACATAGTTGAAATGGTAGATGTAAGCGTTGTTTTTGTAAACTATAACACATGTAAATTAACATGTGAAGCGATACAATCTGTATATGATTTTACTAAAAATATTAAAATAGAAATTATTCTAGTTGATAATAATTCGATAGACAACTCTATTAAAACAATAAGTGAAAAGTTTCCAGAAGTTAAGATTATAGAAAGTAAAAAAAACCTAGGCTTTGGCAAAGGGAATAATGAAGGGATGAAAATAGCTAAGGGCAAGTACTTTTTTCTGCTCAATACAGATACGTATCTACTTAATAACGCTATAGAAATTTTATTTAATTACATGGAGAATAAGAAACATGGAAATGTTTCTATATGTGGTGCGAAATTGCATAAAACAGATTTGTCCCATAACGTTTCAGCAGGAAACTTTCCTAGCTATAAGTTATTTGTAAAAGGCTCTTTTTTAAAATATTTTTATTCTAAAAGTTTTTATTCCAATATAAAAAGAAGGGATATCCCTTATGAAAGCGTTAATTCTTTTGAGGTAGATTATGTTTCAGGAGCAGATTTTTTTGTGAGAAAGAGCATAATTGATGAGGTTGGCGGTTTTGATAAGCACTTTTTTATGTATGGTGAAGATGTAGAATTATCATTTAGAATTAAACAACGTTTTCCAGAAATGGCTAGTATGATAGTTCCAGATGCTAAGATTGTACATATTAGCCAAGGATCAAGTAAAACAAAAAGCTTAAGCAAAAAGTTTAGATATCGATTTATTAAAAGCCGAGCAATTTACTATAAACTTACAGAAGGTATTATTCCTAGTTATTTATATTTTATAATTAGCATAAAGCGGTTGTATATTAGCAATTAATAATATGCGCAAAATATTAATCATCACAGAGTCCATAGACATTAATGATAGTAGTGCCACTAAGGGACGTATTGCACTTATACAGAACCTTAAAAAATGCGGTTATATACTTAAAGTTTATCATTATACCCGAAAAGATATTTCTATTAAGAATATTGAATGTATTGCTATAAAAGAAAAAAGAGTAACTTTCTTTTACTTGTTAAGCAAAATTCAAATTTTACTTTGGAGAATATTCAAACTAAATATCAATCCGTTTTTCGAAAAAAAAATAGGGTTTACATTCTCTTTTTTTAATGATGCTTATAGTATTAGAAAAGGGTTGGAAAAAGAAAAGGATTTTAATCCAGATTTAGTATTAACCCTTAGTAAAGCAGCTAGTTTTAGGACTCATAAGGCATTGTTGAAACTACCTAAATGGCATAGCAAATGGTTGGCATATATTCACGACCCATATCCTATGCATTTTTACCCAAGACCTTATAATTGGGTAGCACCAGGATATTATCAAAAACAAGAATTTTTTAGAGCAGTCTCAAAAAAATCGGCCCATGCCATTTTTCCTAGCCTATTGCTAAAAGAATGGATGGGAAGTTATTATCCCGATTTTTTAGAGCGAGGTATCGTAGTACCACATCAAATTACAGATGAAGCATATGAAGACATAGATCAACCAAAGTATTTTAAGAAAAACCATTTTACTATTCTGCATGCGGGTAGCTTAATGAAACCAAGGAATCCAAAAGGTTTGGTAGAGGCTTTTGAAAAGTTTTTAAATACTAATGAAGAAGCGAAAGCACATTCACAGTTATTAATTCTTGGAAAGAAAACATATTTTGAGGCATATTTAAACAATAAACAATCACAGTTGCCACAAATTTATTTAAGTGATGGCTATGTAGCATTCGAAGATGTACAGCACATACAGAACAATGTATCTGTAAATGTTATATTAGAAGCAAAATCTGAGATAAGCCCTTTTTTACCGGGTAAGTTTCCGCATTGTGTGAAAGCTAATAAACCCATACTATATTTAGGCCCTAAACAGAGTGAAACCTTGAGGCTTTTAGGAGAGGATTATATGTTTTATTCAGAAATAGATGATATTAATTTAATTGCAAGCCATATTGAACAATTATATTTTAATTGGAAACAAGCAAATGGGCACAATTTGTTAAATAGGCAAGATTTAGAAGCCTATTTGTCTTACCAAAATTTAAAAACATCTATAGAGAAAATAGATATATAAAGTTAGTACTTTAATTATGATAAAGAAATTTAAAAATAAGCTTAGAAAATTAAAAGTAAGATATGGTAAAGTTTTTACAACGACTTTTAATAAATCATTAAAGCAGTCTGACATAAATAGGTGGAAGAAAGATAAGTCGTTATTTTTATCATGGAATGAACGTACACAGTTACTTGCAAATCAAATAATACCCGATAGTAAGGTTTTTGAGTTTGGAGCTGCGCGTATGGCATTAAAAACGATGTTGCCATCTGGATGCATATACTTGCATTCGGATATTGTTAAGCGAAATAAAAACACATTAGTAATCGATTTAAATGCTGAACTGCCTAATATATCTAAGGTTGATTATATTGTTTTTAGTGGTGTTTTAGAATATATTTTTGATGTTAAGCGTCTATTATTACATTTAGCTCAGTTTTCAGAGCATTTTATATTTTCTTATGCTCTAACAGATGCATTTCCAGAAATAAGTAATAGAAGGTATAATGGATGGGTTAGTGATTTAAATACATCCCATTTTTTAGAGATAGCCAATGAACTAGGATGGAATTATAAGATCATAGGAACATGGAAAAAACAAACATTGTTTAAATTTAGTAAATAACCATGAAGCCAAGTTTTACCATTATATACGCTTTTAGGAATAGAGACTCAGATAGAGTTAGGCTATCTTTATTATCACTAAAAAACCAACTAAAAATAAATTTTGAAGTTGTTTTTATAGATTATGGTAGTACTAAACATTATTCAGAAAAAATAGAAAATGTTATTGAAAGCTTTGAGTTTGTTAAGTATCATTATATTGGGCACGAGGGCTTGTTATGGAATAAGAGCAAAGCTTTAAATTATGGGATTACAAAAGCTTCAACAAATACAATTTTTATTGCAGATGTTGATATTTTGTTTTCTCCAAATTTTTCAGAAATACAAGAAACCTTGATTAAGTCAAGTCAGTTTACACTGTTTAAAATTGGGTATTTGCCAGAAAGCATAACACCTTTGTCTATTGAAAAATCTAGCTTTAAATCATTAAAGTCTAAACATTTTGGTGATACTTTTGGAGTAGGCTTGTTTCCTAAACAAGCATTAGAGAAAGTAGGTGGATTAGATGTGTTTTTTCATTTTTACGGATCCGAAGATGCAGATTTAAATTATAGATTAATACAATCCGGTTGTAATTTGAATCGGTGTGAGGATAGTTTATTACTACACCAATGGCATGAAAGATATCCGCAAAAAGTAAAAGAATCTTTAACTAAGTTACCTCGATTATCTAATATTCAACGTATTAATCAACAACATTTTTTATGGCATAAAAAGGAACAAATACAAGTGGTGGAAAACAAGAATATATACTATTCTAAATCAGATTATAATGTATTTGACTCTCCTGAAAAGACTTTTAAAATAGATAATATAAAGGCAAAAGTTGTTCATTTTTTAAATAGTGAAATACAGCATTATAAAGGCAAAGTTATAAAAGTTGTTTTTTATGAATCTAACTTTTATCATACTTTAAAATATAAGTTAAGAGTATTGCTTAAAAAGCAAACGCAGCCTTATATGTCACTAAAAGAAATAAACGATTTGGTGTTAGAAAAAATAGTTTTTAAATACAGAGATTTTAATTATTCCTATAAAATATCAAAAAACCTTAAAGAAATAGAGTTTTGCATTGATTTAAGAAGTACAGAATTATGATAAAATCTAGAACCATACGTTTGTTTTGGTGGAGCGAGCTCAAATTAATGAATAAACCAAAAGAGAATTATGGAGATGTCTTGGGTAAGTATTTAGTCGAAAAAATAAGTAATAAAAAAGTACACTGGGCACATCCAAAAAAGTTTCATATTTTCGATTTATGGCGACCCATTTATGTTACTATTGGTAGTGTGCTAGCACATGTAAATAAGAAATGTGTGGTTTGGGGTAGCGGAATTATACAGGATAACCAAATAGTAAAACCAGCTACATTTTTAGCAGTAAGAGGACCAGAAACACATAGAGTATTATCAAATCAAGGTTATAAAGTGCCTAAGGTTTATGGAGATCCTGCATTACTATTACCAGACTATTATAGCCCCACTGTTAGTAAAATGTATGATTATGGAGTTATACCTCATTATGTAGATTATAAATTAGCAAAACAACAATTTGGACATTTAAAAAATGTGTTAGTTATTGATTTAATGACTAATGATGTTGAAATAACTACAAATCAAATATTACAATGTAAAAAAATAATGTCCTCTTCTTTACATGGTATAATTGTATCTCATGCTTATCAAATCCCTGCCATTTGGATTAAGTTTTCTAATAAATTGTTTGGAGATGATATAAAATTTAAAGATTATTTTAAATCGGTTTTAATAGAACCATATCAGCCTTGTATAGATGAGCCTGCAAGTAATGAAAATTTTAAAGATTTATTTAAAAAAGAAATAGAACTTCCAAATTTATCTCAAATTAATAAACTAAAAATAGGTTTAATGAAAGCTTGCCCTTTTTGATAAGCATAGAGATAAAATTAGTAAATTGTCATGGTGAAAATTTATACATATAACAAAATAGTATGCCCTTTATAATAGCTGAAATTGCTCAAGCACATAACGGTAGTTTAGATGTAGCTCATTCCTATATAGATGCGCTTGCAAAAACTGGGGTGCATGCCATAAAATTTCAAACACATATTGCTGATGCAGAAAGTAGTATCTATGAACCCTTTAGGATAAAATTTTCCGATCAAGATGCGACGCGGTTTGACTATTGGAAGCGCATGGAATTTACGTTGCAAGAATGGAAAGGCTTGAAAAAGCATTGTGATGATGTTGGATTAGAATTTATGAGTTCCCCTTTTAGTAATGTGGCAGTTGATATTCTGGAAGAAGTTGGCGTAAAACGTTATAAAATAGGTTCGGGTGAAGTGACTAACTTTTTACTTTTAGAACGAATTGCACAAACAAAGAAACCGGTTATTTTATCATCGGGGATGAGTTCTTACAGCGAATTAGATAAAGCTATTGAGTTTTTAAAGGATAAACATGTTGATATCACTGTGATGCAGTGTACAACATCCTATCCAACACAACCAGAGTCTTACGGATTAAATGTTATCAAGGAATTAAAAGAACGATATAATTTGCCTGTTGGATTTTCAGATCATTCAGCTAAAATTGAAACATGCATAGCAGCAGCAACTTTAGGTGCTGAGGTTTTCGAATTTCATGCTGTTTTTAATAAAGATGTTTTTGGTCCAGATACAACATCATCTCTAACTATCGATGCTATTGAAACTTTGGTTAATTCAATAAACAATATTGAATTAGCCTTAGAAAACCCAATCAATAAAAATGATGTATCCAAGTTTTCCGAATTAAAACTCATTTTTGAAAAATCGTTAGCTGTCAATAAAGATTTGAAAAAAGGACATGTTATTACTTTTTCAGATTTAGAAGCAAAAAAGCCAGCAAATAAGGGCATAAAAGCATCAGAGTTTAAAATTATTATAGGGAAAGAAATTAAGAATGATAAAACACAATGGGACTTTTTAAATAATGAAGATATAGCCTAAATGATTAAACGAAAAATTTGTGTAGTCGTAACTGCCCGACCATCGTATAGTAGAGTTAAAACGGCTTTAAGCGCTATTAAAGCGCATCCAAAGCTAGAGTTACAGTTAGTGGTAGCAGGCTCTGCTTTGTTGGATAGATATGGAAATGCCTCAAGCTATATAGAACAAGACGGATTTAAAATAGATGCTAAGGTTTTTATGGTATTAGAAGGCGAAAATAAAACCTCTATGGCAAAAACTACAGGTTTAGGTGTTATGGAGCTAGCAACGGTGTTTTATAATCTAAAACCAGATGCAGTGGTCACCATAGCCGATAGGTTCGAAACGATAGCGACGTCTATTGCAGCTACTTATCAAAATATCCCATTAATACATATTCAAGGTGGTGAAGTTACAGGTAATATTGATGAAAAAGTAAGGCATGCCAATACCAAGTTAGCTGATATTCATTTAGTAGCTTCAAAAGATGCCAAAGCACGATTAATTAAAATGGGAGAAGATGTGGACTATGTTTTTAACACAGGTTGCCCATCTATTGATATAGCGTATCAAGTTAATAAATCCCCTCAATTAAATTTCAATCCTATTGAAAAATATGGAGGTGTGGGCAAACAAATAGATTGGGAAGATGGCTATTTGGTTGTCATGCAACACCCAGTAACAACAGAGTATGATGATGCCAGGTTACATGTAACAACTACTTTAAAAGTAGTTCACGAATTAGGAATACCAACATTTTGGTTTTGGCCCAATGTAGATGCAGGGGCAGACGGTACCTCAAATGGTATTCGTGCATACAGAGAAAAACATCAACCAGATAATATTCATTTTTTTAAGAATATGATTCCAGAAGATTTTTTGAGATTATTAGTCAATAGCAAGTGTTTAATAGGGAATTCTAGCGTAGGGATAAGAGAATGTTCGTTTTTAGGAATCCCTGTTGTAAACATAGGTTCTAGGCAACATAGAAGAGCAAGAGCAGACAATGTTATCGATGTTTCTTATGCTCAGGAAGCTATAAAAAAGGGCATTAAGAATAGACTGGAAAATAGACAAAATATAAAGCAAAGTCATATTTATGGCCAAGGCAATTCTGGAGAAGCCATAGCCAATATATTAGCAGAAGTAGAACTTCGTTTTCATAAAACCATATCATATTAATGAGAATTTTAGGAATTATACCAGCTAGAGGAGGTTCTAAATCTGTACCAAAAAAAAACATTAAACTTTTAGATGGTAAACCATTATTGCAATATACGGTTGATGTTGCTAAGGCATCCAAAAATATCACGAAATTAATTTTAAGCTCAGATGATGATGCTATTATTAATATAGCCAAACAGCTAGATTTAGAAGTACCTTTTAAAAGACCTTCTAATTTGGCTCAAGACAATTCGCCAACATTACCAGTAATTCAACATGCATTAAACTTTTATAAAGCTCAGGATATACATTTCGAAGCCGTTTGTTTACTGCAAGTTACAAGTCCTTTTAAAACTACCGAATTTATAGATCAAGCCATACATAAGTTCATTACCAGTGAAGCAGATGCTTTAGTTTCGGTAAAACCAGTGCCAGACGAATATAACCCACATTGGGTATTTAAAGCTAATAATACAGGTAGTTTAGAATTATTCACTGAAGACAAACAAATTATTTCGAGACGTCAAGATCTGCCAAAAGCTTATCATAGAGATGGCGTTATTTACATTACGAAAACCAGAGTTCTATTAGAAGAAAACTCATTATATGGTCGTGTATTAACTTATATAGAATCACCTTCTAATTTTAATGTGAATATAGACACTATTGAAGATTGGAAAAAAGCTGAGATATATTTAAAGGAAAACAAGTATAAAGAATATTAACTAATTAATATGAAGATTAGTGCCAAATCATAAACCGAAAATATTAATATTAATTACAGATGGCGTTAGCCTAAGAAACTTTGCTTATACAAATTTTTATAACCTAGGTATTGAAAATAATTATGAAGTGGTTTTTTGGAACAATACACCATTAGATTTAAATACATTGGGATTTAACCAGATTAAGCTTAATCAACCCAAGCTACATAGTTTTACAACGATTCTTAAAAATGTACGTAAGCGCATTGAACTTAATTGCTATAAGAAAAGATTTAACGATGCTATTTATTTAAAATATGCATTTCCTTTACCTTTTAATACTTTTAAAAATGTCATAAAAAGTAGTATTACGAAAATTTTAATTTTTTTATTTAATTCTGAAAATGGATTGCGCATTATACGTAATCAGATTAATAAACAAGAGCAAAAAACAGATTACTATAAAGCTTGTAAAAATACGTTAGAACTACATAAACCAGATATCGTATACAATACAAGTCAGCGCTCAGCATTAGCAATAGCGCCAATACTAGCAGCAAATGCATTAGAAATACCAACAATTGGTTTTATTTACTCCTGGGATAATGTGCCTAAAGCGACTTTAGATGTCGTTACAGATTTTTATCACGTTTGGAGTGATTATATGAAAGCAGAATTGTTAAAATATCATCCTTTTATTTCCAAAAATCAAATAGCTATTACAGGTACACCTCAGTTTGAACCTCATTATTATAATGACGACATGATTTCAAAAACACAATTTTTTGAAACCTATAATTTGGACCTAGATGTAACATACATATGCTATAGTGGTGATGATATTACAACATCGCCAAAAGACCCAATGTATTTAAAAGACGTCGCAAAATCTATTAGAAAGCTAAATTTTGAAGGCTATAATCTAGGATTGATATTTAGAAGATGTCCAGTTGATGTTTCTAATAGATACGATGATGTGATAAGTGAATATAAGGATATTATTGTTCCACTAGAGCCCAACTGGAAGAAAGAAGGACATGTTTGGAATACTATTTTGCCCACAAAAGAAGATGCTATTTTGTTAACATCTTTGGCAACTTATACAGCATTAGTAATTAATTTAGGGTCATCTATGGTTTTCGATTATATAATTCATAATAAACCTTGTATGTTTATGAATTATAATTATTTTAATTCAAAGAATACGCCTCAAAAAGGTGTTTATGTTTACGATTTCGTACACTTTAGATCAAAACCATCACATCATGTTGTATGTTGGTTAGATCATCCTGATGAAATTTCAAATAAAATAAAACGGCTATTAAAGGATTCAAATAAAATTGTAGACGAATCACAAAAATGGTTTAAGATTATAAATAAAGAAAAAGCGAATGAAGCTTCACAAAGAATTTGGGAAAGTATATTAAGTATAACTTCGATTCGAAATTTGTTGAAATAATAAAATTAAAATAAGTGGTCTATGCATTCAAATAATCTTGTCATATCTTTTGTTAGCCCTGTATATAATGCTGAAGACATACTTGATACTTTGGTTTTAGAGATTCAAAACGTGATGCTTAAAATACAAGAACCATACGAAATTGTTTTGGTAGATGATAGAAGTCCAGATAAAAGCTGGGCTGTAATGAACAAACTTTCTAAAAAGTTTAAAGAAGTAAAAAGTGTTCGTTTAAGTAAAAATTTTGGACAACACCCGGCAATTATGGCTGGTTTAACTCAAGCAAAAGGGGAGTGGGTTATTGTGCTAGATTGTGATTTACAGGATCAGCCAAAAGAAGTTATAAAACTATATAATAAAATTAAAGAAGGTTACGATATTGTTTTAGCTAGTCGATTACAAAGAAAAGATTCTTTTTTTAAGAAATTATTTTCCAAACTATTTTCCAAACTGTATATCTATTTAACAGATGCTAAATTCGATAACTCCATAGCTAATTTTGGCATTTATAACTCTAAAGTTATCAAAGAAGTTTTAAATATGGGTGATTATATAAAATCATTCCCTCTTTTTGTAAATTGGCTTGGGTACACATCTACTTCTGTAGAAGTAGAACATGCAGAACGAAGCTCAGGTAAATCAACTTACACTTACTCAAAGCTTTTATCACTAGCATTCAATACTATTATCTCTTTTTCAAATAAACCCTTAAAACTTTTTGTAAAGTTTGGTATTTTAATTTCAATATTGTCCTTATTCGTTGGTTTTTATACTATGTTTAAATATGCCACTGGAAAAATAACCGTTTTAGGATATAGCTCATTAATGGTTTCTATTTGGTTTTTATCGGGTATTATAATTACAATTATTGGTGTCGTGGGAATTTATATAGGGAAAATATTTGATCAATCGAAAAACAGACCTTCATTCATTATAGATAAGATTATTGAAAATGAAATATAAAAATATAGAAGCAGATAATGTCTTTATAGGACAAAATACAATTATCGAAGAATCCGCGATTATTAGAGGGGTAAACGGTAATGCAAAGACTATAAATATAGGAGATAATTGTTATATAGGTAAAAACGTTCAAATTATATGTGATGATTTTTCTTTGGGAGATTATTCTAAATTGCATCACAATACAAATGTACATGGTTATTTACCGTGTAAAATTGGTCATAATGCATGGATAGGGCAATACAGTATTATTGATTCTATTGGAGGCACAACTATTGGAAATAATTGTGGAATTGGTGCGCATTCTCAAATATGGAGTCATGTTAAATTTGGAGATACTTTAGAAGGATGCAGATTTTTATCTGAAAAAGAAATGATAATTGGTAATGACGTCTGGTTTGTTGGACATTGTATTGTTTCTCCAATTACGGCACAAGACAAATCTATGGCTTTAGTTGGCTCAGTAGTTACTAAGAATATGAATTACAATGAAATATATGCAGGGTCGCCTGCTAAATCTTTAAGTGATAAAATAGGTTACCAATTTAAAGAAGTTTCAATTGATGAGAAGTTTGGTAAAATGACCAAATATTTAAATTCCTGGAATAAATATTCCGAGTCAATAAAAATAGTAGAAAGTTTATCAGATATAGATTTTAATAACAGTGATATTTCGTTCTTTAATGTTAGTAATCGTACATACACCAAACGAGGTAGTAATGAAGAAGTTGAATTCATGAAGTTTTTACTGCCTGAAAAAGCTAAATTCACACCTATAATATTAGAGTAAATTAATGATCCCATTCAATAAACCATATTTTACTGGTAATGAAACACTATATATAGAAGATGCTGTCTCTCGTGGTATGATATCGGGTAATGGATATTATACTAAAAAATGTCACACGTATTTTCAATCTACTTTTGCGTTCAAAAAAGTATTGTTAACAACGTCTTGTACAGATGCTTTGGAAATGTGTGCGATATTAGCCAACGTAAAAGAAGGAGACGAGGTCATAATACCAAGCTATACATTTGTATCTACAGCTCTGGCTTTTGTTAGACAGGGGGCTAAAATTGTTTTTGCAGATTCTGGTTCTAATAACCCAAATATAGACGAAAGCAAAATAGAAGGCTTAATAACACCAAAAACTAAAGCTATTGTTGTTGTTCATTATGCAGGAGTAGCTTGTAATATGAATGTTATTATGACTATTGCTAACAAGCACAATTTATTAGTAATAGAAGATGCAGCCCAAGCAATTTGCTCAAAATATAAAGGCAAATACTTAGGAGCTATAGGGCATATGGCAGCTTTCTCTTTTCATGAAACAAAAAATATTATATCTGGTGAAGGTGGTTTAATCGTTATAAATGACGACCGTTTTATAAAAAGATCTGAAATTATTTGGGAGAAAGGTACCAATAGAGCTGAATTTTTTAGAGGAGAAGTTAATAAATATGGTTGGGTAGATACTGGGTCTTCTTTTTTACCTTCTGAAATAATAGCTGCATTTTTATGGGCTCAAATAGAAAATATTAAAGATATACAAGCAAAGCGTTTGGAGCATTGGAATTATTATCATCTCCATTTAAAAAAATGGGCTACTGAAAATAATATTTTATTAATGCCTCTGCCAAATAAAGAAACTCAAAACGGTCATATGTTTTATTTGCTTTGCGAGTCTGAGAAACAACGTAGCGAATTAATAAAACACTTAAAATCTCATGATGTTTTAGCTGTTTTTCATTATTTAAGTCTACACAAAAGTGAGTTTTATAGAGATAAGCACGATGGACGTGTTTTAACAAATAGCGATAAATTCACAGATAGGGTATTACGTTTACCTATGTACTACGAGTTGAATCCCGAAAAAGTAATAAGTAAAATAACTCAATATAATGTTTAAAATCAATCTGTTTTTCAAATGGACCTTTATTACACTAACTGTAATTTATGCTGTATTAACGGTCATTTATATTATAAATATTCCCGAAGGAAGAGGTGATGAGTTTTTATTCATTTTAGATTTAGAACTCATTGAAACAAAAGGATGGATAAATGCTATAAAAAAGAACATTTCAATTCCTTATATGGTACTGGCCTATCCATTTACATTGTTTCTAAAAAAACATGTTGTCTTAAGAGTGGTTAGTTTATTGTTAAATTTGGGTTTAATTATTTATTTTAAAAGAAGAAATAATCCCCCTTTATCATTTTTCGCTTTTTTTGCCTTTTATTTATCTAGCACCATTTTCTTTTTCTATGGAACTAATGATACCCTTTTTAATACAGGGTTAATTATATTTTTAAATGAAGTATTTCAATTATACGAAAATGACAAGTTTAATAGTAAAATTGCTTTTTCAGCTTTAATTATTGCTTTTTTTACTCGCGCTTTAATATTGGTTTATTTACCTGTAATAATAATAGCATTCTATATTATATATAAATATAGAAATTCGTTTAAATTAAAACTAATTTTGCCTGTAGTGCTATTGCTTTTTTTTATTGGAGTAAATTTACCATCATTACGAGAAAACGGTAAGCTATCTTATGATTTAAAATCACCACCAGAAACCACTACAGCAACTTGGGTACAGAGGCAGTATTTAGCCCAATTGATGGTAAATAAAGGAGCGTTGAGAAAAGGTAGTCACCCTACTTGGGGAGAAACACAAGCGTATATTGAAAAAAATGGTAAAAAATCATTGCCTGTTGGTCTAATAGATGGTGTTCTTTTAGATTTAAAATTAACGTTCAAAGAATTTTTTAAAGATATTTTTAGTTCACTAGTTTCGACATTTAGGCAATTGGGTGGGATAATTATATGTGTTATAGTGTTTCCATTAATGTATTATTTTAAACATAGAAAGTTAAGCTATCAATTATTTATTCCAGTATCGGTAATATTAATGCTAGCTATTTTTTCTTTTATTATTATTTCTAACGTAGAGTTACGCTGGTTAGCATCTGTATTTGTAATGGCAATAGTGTGGTATGTAAACATGGAACAAAAGGGTAAGCTTGCGCAAAAATATAGTATTATTAACTATTTAATGTTTATTGTATTAGTTTGCTACGGAGGGTTTCGAATGTTTAATAAAATAATATAATGCACATCGCCTTTATATCACCAGAATATCCACATAAAAGCTTAAAACGCTCCGCAGGTTTAGGGACAAGTATAAAAAATTTGGCAACAGGCTTAGTTAAAGAAGGGAATAGTATCACTGTTTTTGTGGTTTTTCAAAATGAAGATAAAGTGTTTTTGGAAGATGGCATAAAAGTAATTTCTATGTCAAGGAAAGGTTTTAAATTTTTTGGATGGTATTTAGAAAGAAAGCATATTCAAGAAAAAATAGAACAAGAAATTGAAAATTCAAAAATAGATATTTTAGAAGCGCCAGACTGGACAGGGATTACGGCATTTATGAGGTTTAAAATTCCATTGTTAATTCGTTTGCATGGTAGTGATGCTTATTTTTGTCATTTAGAGGGTAGAAATCAAAAATGCAAGCATTATTTTTTTGAAAAGAATGCTCTAAAAAATGCAGACAAAATAATATCTGTAAGTAACTTTACTGCTAATGCTACAAAACAATTGTTCAATTTAAAGCATAGAATAGATACTATATACAATGGTATCGATACAGAATTATTTAAACCTGTAAATACAAATATTAATAAACATCAACTGTTATATTTTGGTACGATTATCAGAAAAAAAGGAGTCTTAGAATTAGCAAATATTTTCAATACTATAGTTGATAATTATGAGAAAACAAGTTTGGTTTTAATAGGGAAAGATGTTAAAGATACTTTAGAAAACAAATCTACATTAGGTTTGTTTTATAATCTTTTAACAGAAAAGGCAAAGCTAAAAGTAGAGCACATAACACAAGTTCCTTACGAAGAAATAAAAACTTATATAGCTAAAGCAGAAGTGGTAGTTTTGCCAAGCTTCGCTGAAGCTTTTCCTATGACATGGCTAGAAACTCTAGCTATGGAAAAAGCCTTGGTGACTTCCAATATTGGATGGGCAAGTGAGCTTATGATTGATGCTAAAACAGGTTATATGGTTAATCCATTAAATCATAAAGAATTTGCAGAAAAAATAATAGATCTATTAAAGGATAAAGAGAAAAATAAGGCTTTTGGAGAAAATGGGAGAAAGCATGTTAGTGCTAATTTTTCTACTTCTGTAATCATTAAAATAAATATAGAGATGTTTGAATCATTGTTATCTAAAAATGCTTAAACTTAATTCATTTACTACATCTAGTGGGGAAATTTTACTTTATAATGGTACTCCAAATCTAACTATGCTAGAAACACTTGCTAAAGGTTCAGGCGACTTGTGGCACAGTGCTCTAGACCAAGGGTTTAAAAATTGTTTTAAGGAATTGGTATATCAATCTGCGGTGTATTGGTGGTTTTTAAATGATTTTGAAGGATTAGATAGCTGTGTTAGTTGGCGCCTAAATGTACATGAATTTGTAGTTAGGGAATCAACTTGGAAAACGTTAAATGGGCTAGATACAGATTATTCAGATTGTATAATTAGCGGATTAGATTTCGGTTTTAACCTAATAAGAAACTCGGGAGGTGTGCCACTTTATATTAAAGGATTATTTCCTGTGAAGGTATTTGAACTCTCAATTTCAAAAGAAGATAGGTATTTGTTTTTCTTAAAAAATTTTAAAAAGCATCATAGTTACTACATGCTTTTTAGAAAAGGTGTATTTTGTTTCTTTTCTGAATGTAAGGCATTAAAAAGTGTATTAAAAAAAGCTTTTCGAAAGAAAAATAAGATTTGTAATTATAGAGCATTAGAGCCTATAAAAGGATTACCAACGGTAAGTTTGGTTATTCCAACAATGAAACGTCAAAAATATACAGAGTTGTTGTTAAAAGATCATAACAAACAAACATATCTTATAAAAGAAGCCATTATTGTTGATGCAACTCCCGAAGCAGAAAGAGATGCTAAGTACTACAATAAAGATAATTTTAGGTTTGACATAAAAGTAAAATGGCAAACCACAAAAGGGAGTTGTTGTGCAAGAAATGAAGCCATTAATATGTGTACTGGCGATTATATTATTTTTGCTGATGATGATGTACGCATATTGCCAGATTTTGTCGAAAACCATATTAGACTATTACAAACCTACAAGGCTAGTGCTTGCAATGGTTTAGACATCATGGCAGATAATACTTATGAAACTCTTGAAGATTTAAACTTAAAACTCTCTAAATTAAAAGAAACCAGATGGAAAGTGGGAGTGTCCCATATGTTTAGCAATGCTAATTCTTGCGTTAAAAGAACAGTTGTTGAAAAGTTGGTAGGAAATGATATTAATTTTGATGGCGGTTATGGTGAAGATGCCGATTTTGGTTTACGTATTTTAAAGCAAGGAGACATATTGTTGCATAACCCTTTCTCACCCAATTTACATCTAAAACCGCCAGTAGGAGGGTATAGGTTTTGGGGGAATCAATCAAAAATTTTAGGTAAAAATCGTAAAATTCAACCATGGGAATTGGATAAACCAGTAAAGTATGTACGTCCAGTACCAAGCCCAACAGTAACCTATAAATTCTTAAAGCATTTTAATACTACGCAAATAAGTGAATGGCGTTGGAAACATGTTTTTATATATTTATTCAAAAAAGATAAAAAAGGAATTGTTTTACGGTTATTAAAATTGCCTTACAAGCAAATACAGTTTAATAAATCATTGATGTATGCTAAGCGTTTAATGGAAAAAGGAGAGCGATATAACTAATAGCGAAAAAGTAAAAAAGGAGAAATTAATAATGAATAGGGAGTTAAAAAAGTTATCCATAATTATACCAGCTTACAATGAGGCAGCAACTTGCCTTTATATATCTAAACATAGATTTTCTCTTTTTAAAGGCGTTAACGATTAAAAGTATAGTATGAAGTTTTCATTGATAGTTTGCACATACATGAGAGATAAGCCTTTATTAAAATTATTGTTTTCAATAAAGGAACAAACACATTATCCAAGTGAAATACTAATCATTGATGGGTCTGTTGATGATAAAACAAAAAAGCAATTAGAAAATAATACCTTTAAAAACTTAAAATATTTTAAAGTAACAGATAAAGATAGAGGGCTAACAAAACAGCGCAATTTTGGAATTAACTTAGTGAATGATGATTCTGAAATTATTTGTTTTTTAGATGATGATATTATTCTAGCGCCTGATTATTTTGAAAACCTTTTAAAAACTTATAAACTTAAAAAAGATGCTTTAGCAGTTGGAGGTTATATTTTAAATAATGCAAACTGGGAAAAGGAAAAAGGAAAAAGGAAAAAGGAGAAGTTTTATTTTGATGGATGGATGCGTAACGATCCATTGCGTTTTAAAATAAGAAAGTTATTTGGGTTACTTCCAGATACTCATCCTGGAATTTTTCCAACATTTGCTCATGGTAGAAGTGTTGGTTTTTTACCACCATCAGGAAAAATATATAAAGTCGAACAAATTATGGGAGGTGTCTCATCTTATAAAAAGGAAATCTTTAATATCTTAAGGTTTTCAACATATTTTAAAGGGTATGGCTTGTATGAAGATGCAGACTTTAGTTTACGACTTTCTAAAATAGGGGAGTTATACGTTAATACATCGGCACAATTGTATCATTATCATGATCAATCAGGGAGACCAAATAAGTATAAATATGGGAAAATGGTTATTAGAAATGGTTGGTATGTTTGGCGTGTAAAGTATCCTAACCCTAGTTTAAAAGCTAAAATAAAGTGGCACTCAACCTCATTCTTATTAACAATAATTAGGTTTGCTAACATATTAAATACAAGTAAAAAAAAGGAGGCGTTAACAGAAAGTTTAGGGAGGGTTGTAGGGTGGATTTCATTAATTTTTGATAAACCTAAAGTGCAATCATGAGATTTTTAATCATTTCACATACATTACATAAGCAAGAGGACAGTTCACTTTTTGCTTATGCACCTTATGTTCGTGAAATGAATTTATGGCTAAAACATGTTAAAGAAATAGAAATAGTAGCTCCAAAAACAGATAAACCTATAACTAATATAGATATTGCTTATAAGCGGGGCGATATTATTTTTAATAAAATACCTTCTATATCATTTACTTCTGTAAAGAAAAGTTTATTATCTCTAATTCAAATCCCAGTTATTTTAATATCAATTTTTAATGCATGTAAAAGGGCAGACCACATACATTTACGTTGTCCAGGAAACATTGGGTTCTTGGGATGTTTAGTTCAAGTTTTTTTTCCAAATAAAATAAAAACAGCTAAATATGCTGGTAATTGGGATCCGAAAAGTAGGCAACCTTTTAGTTATAGATTTCAAAAAGCAATTTTAAGAAGTACAGTTTTAAGTAAAAAAATGACGGTTTTGGTTTATGGGGTTTGGAAAAATCAATCAAAAAATATTAAACCATTTTTTACAGCGTCTTTTAAACATAAAGATATTATATTACCAATAGAACGTGATTATAGCCATAAACTACATATTGTTTTTATAGGTAGTTTAGTAAAAGGTAAAAACCCTTTATTGGCTATTAAGATTGTGGAAGCATTATTAAAATCGGGTATTAAAGTAAAATTAGAATTGTATGCTGAAGGTGTTTTAAGAGAAGAATTACAGCGTTATATCGTTGATAATAGCTTAGAAGATATCGTTGATATAAAAGGCAGCCAAAATAAAGAAACCATAAAAGAAACATTAAAAAGAGCCCATTTTTCAATACTTCCATCAAAGTCCGAAGGCTGGCCTAAAGCCGTAGCCGAAGCTATGTTTTTTGGAACTATCCCAATTGCAACTAAAATATCTTGCGTACCATACATGTTGGATTATGGTGCTAGAGGAATACTTATAGAAGCTAATTTAGAAAATGCTGTAGCTCATATTAAAAAGCATTTAAAAGACGTTGATAATTTAAAGACAATGTCTAAAAAGGCAATACAATGGTCGCAAAATTATACTTTAGATACTTTTGAAACTGAGATTATTAAATTGATTAAATAATGAGAGTTTTACAATTAATAGATTCTTTACAAGTAGGTGGTGCAGAAAAAACAGCTATTAACTATGCGAATTTATTAACTAAAAAAATAGATCAATCTTTTTTATGTGTCACAAGAAAAGAAGGGCCTTTAAAAGAACTATTAATAAAAGAAGTTGGTTATTTATTTTTAAAAAAGAAATCCAAGATAGATTTTAGGGCTATTAAAAAAATTAATAGTTTTATAAAAACTAATCAAATTACTATTGTTCATGCGCATTCTACGTCCTATTTTTTTGCGATATTGTTAAAGTTTTTTAATGCTAAAATAAAAATAATTTGGCATGATCATAATGGAAATAGAGTGTGTTCAAATAAATCTCAGAACACTATTTTAAAATATTGTTCTTATTTTTTTAATACTATTATTACTGTAAACCAAGATTTAAAATCATGGGCTGAGGGCCATTTATACGTGAAGGATGTAATGTATTTACCAAATTTTTCAGTTTTAAAAGAAGAAAAGGTGCAAACTGTATTAAAAGGAACTCATGGTAAACGTATTGTTTGTTTAGCAAATTTAAGGAAACCAAAAAATCATATATTTTTACTTAATGTATTTATGGACGTTAATAAGGGAAGTAATGGTTGGAGTTTACATTTTATTGGGACAGATTTTAATGATGAATATTCCAGAAAATTAAAAACATTTATAATAGATAATGACTTAAAAAAACAAGTGTTTTTGTATGGTTTAAAACAAGATATTAAGGGTATATTATCTCAATGTGATATTGGTGTATTGGGGTCTACTTCTGAAGGCTTGCCATTATCAATTTTAGAATATGGATTAGCAAAACTCCCTGTGGTTTCTACCAATGTAGGAGATTGTAATAAAGTAATAACCAATACAGAGGAAGGTGTACTTATAAGTTCTGATAATCCAACAGCTTTTTCAAAAGCTATTTTAAGTTATATAAACGATGAAGCTTTAAGAAAGACAACAGGAGAGAATTTATACAGCAATGTTATGGTTAATTTTAGTGCTCAAAGTGCCCTAGATAAGTTAATTTTAATTTATAATAATTAGTGATAAAACTCGATTATAAAACTCAAATAATAATACATATAGCTTTAGCTATTGCTGTATATTTTTTTGAACCTTTATCTAAGGTGTATTTTCTTTTAATTTTAATTTTGAGTCTGTATAATATATTTAATGCATCACCAAAAAAACGATACTTGTATGTGTTGATTTCGTGTGCATATGTAGTGGGGTCTGAGGTTTTTTTAAGAATGACAGGAGGTAATTTTGTCTACGAAGCTTCTAAATATTTTATTATAATATTTTTGCTTATTGGTATCTTTACAGGAGATGGGCTAAATAAAAAGTCTTATATATACGTCCTTTATTTATTAGTTTTAATACCTGGAATAATTGTGGCTTCAACGACTTTAGATTATGAAACTAATGTTAGAAAAGCTGTCGCTTTTAATTTAAGTGGTCCTGTTTGTTTAGGAGTAACAGCATTATACTGTTATAAGAGACATATAAAAATAAAAGATTTACAAACTGTTTTGTTAGCTATAATCTTACCAATGATTTCTACAACGGTGTATTTGTTTTTGTATAATCCTAGTATTAAGGATGTACTCTCAGGAACGCAATCTAACTTTCAGGCTTCGGGTGGCTTTGGTCCTAATCAAGTAGCTACGGTGTTGGGTTTAGGAGTGTTTTTATTAGCAGGGAGGTTGTTTTTGCAATCTAAAGTTATGTTATTAAAAATAGTAAACGTATTTATTTTAGCGTTAATGACTTATAGAGCCATAATAACATTTAGTAGAGGCGGTGTATTGGTTGCTATTATTACTATCATAGCCTTTATTGTTATGTTTTATTTCAAATCATCTACATTAACTAAATCAAGGATATTATACACGGGTTTAATATTTGGTATGGGTATATTGTTTACTTGGTATATAAGCTCTTTAAACACTAATGGGCTTATAGATAAGCGCTACTCAAATCAGGATGCTTTGGGGAGGGATAAAATTGATGTGTCCACAGGAAGAGGAGCATTATTTGCAAACGAGTTAAACGAATTTTTCGAAAACCCTTTTTTAGGAGTTGGTGTAGGTAAGCTAAAAGAGTTAAGATTTGAAAAGGAAGGCGTAAAAGCAGCTTCCCATAACGAAATGAGTAGAATAGTTGGTGAGCATGGATTGTTTGGTGTTATAGCGTTTTCTATATTGTTATTGGCTCCTTTATTTTTGAGATTCCGTAATAGAAACAATATATATTTTTACTCATTTTACTTATTTTGGTTTCTAACCATAAATCACTCATCCATGCGTATAGCAGCTCCTGCTTTTATTTATGGGTTATGTTTATTACATGTTAATTATGAAAAACCTCCTTTACATAGGAAACAAGCTATCAAACAAAGGTAAGACTGTAACATCAATTGAGACCTTGGGTAAGTTTTTAGATGCTGAAGGTTTTAAGGTTATAACGGCATCTAACAAATCAAATAAGTTTCTTAGGTTATTAGATATGTTATGTCATGTTATTAAATATAGAAAAGTTGCTGACTATGTTTTAATAGATACTTATAGTACGTCTAACTTTTACTATGCTTATTTTGTAAGTCAATTGTGTAGGCTGTTCAGGATAAAATATATACCTATTTTAAGAGGTGGTAAGTTACCTATCCGATTAAAAAAATCACCTAAATTATCAAAAGCTATATTTAATAACGCTTATGTAAACATAGCTCCTTCATTATACATTAAATCTAATTTTGAAGATTTAGGATATCATAACATAATCTGTATTCCAAATTCAATAGAGCTAAAAAAATATACGTTTAAAGAAAACACTTTTGATACGATAAAACTATTATGGGTGCGTTCATTCTCTAAAATATATAACCCTCAATTAGCAATAAAGGTTTTAAAGACATTAAAAGATAATGGATTAAATGCATCGTTATGTATGGTAGGTCCAGAAAACGATGGGAGTTTACAAGACACTAAAACATTGGCTAATACATTAGGTGTTGAGGTGGTTTTTACAGGAAAACTATCCAAACAAGAATGGCTAATATTATCATCAGATTATAATATATTTATAAATACAGCTAATTTTGATAATATGCCCGTTAGTGTTATAGAAGCTATGGCACTTGGGTTACCTGTTATTTCTACAAACGTTGGAGGTATACCTTTTTTAATTAAACATCAAAAAAATGGGATACTAGTCAATCCAAATAATGTAAACGAATTTGTAGAACAAATTGTAAATTTAATAGATTCTCCCAGCGATGCTAATCGTCTGGCTAAGAGTGCTAGAACACTTGTTGAGGATTTTGATTGGTTAAATATTAAGAACCAATGGGTAGAACTCTTACGATAATTTAAATTCTTAAAGATACTTATCATATCTTTATGTCCCCTTTTGTAGAGCTAAGTGTAATGTCTAAAAAAAGTATACATTTTAATATATCTGAACGTAAAATTCTTTTAAGAATTTTTGATGTACTTAGTATCTTGCTAGTATTATGCTTTCTTGAAAACACTTTTGATTTCGATTATTTTAAATTAAACAAAGCGAATTGGGAATCTATCCTTGTTCTTATTTTATATATTTCGGTATTCGGAACTATTTTTGAACTTTACGATTTACAGAAATCTAGTAAAATTGAAAAAATTTCTGTAGGCATAGTTTTTACGGCCTCAATAACGGTGTTGTTTTATCTTTTAACGCCATTTTTTACTCCCGTATTACCTGATAATCGTTTGCAAATTGTCTACTTTTATTTTGCCATATTAATAGCGTTATTTTTATGGAGACTTACTTATATTAATTTTATTGTATCTCCAAGGTTCTACAAGAAAGTATTGGTAATTGGAGAAACTTCAAATATTCAGACTGTAGTTGAAACATTTAAAGATTCAGACCCAAATTATAAAATAGTTGGGTTTGTAAATAGCGAAATAAATACTAACGAAGCTATTAAGTTTAACGCTATTAAAGAGTATAATCCAGAGCAAATACATCAGGTTATTTATGATGAAAATATATCTGAAATCGTTGTTGCTAGTTACAGTTCAGATGCTATCAATTCTCAAGTATATTATGCATTAATTAAGCTTTTAGAAGAAGGTTTTCCTATAAAAGAATATACACAAGTATATGAAGATATGGCACAGCGCATACCTATCCAGTATGTAGGAAAAGATTTTTACAAGTATTTTCCGTTTAGTAGAAGTAATCATAATAAATTATATCTCTTTTTTCATAGGTTATTTGATGTGTTTATCTCGATCATAGGGATTGTAATAGGGATTCCGTTTTTGCCTGTAATACTATTGGGCAACGTTTTTGCTAATCGTGGACCATTATTTTATTCTCAAGATCGTATTGGTAAGCATGGTAAGGTTTTTAAAATTATTAAATACCGAACCATGATTAAAAATGCCGAAAAATCTGGTGCGGTTTGGACTAAAAAAGGAGATGTTAGAATTACACCTTTTGGGAAATTTTTACGTCATTCTAGACTTGATGAAATCCCTCAATTTATCAATATTTTAAAAGGAGAAATGAGCTTAATTGGGCCACGCCCAGAACGCCCATTTTTTGTTAAAGAACTCTCTCAGGTATTACCGTTTTACGAAACAAGACACATTGTTAAACCAGGTTTAACAGGTTGGGCTCAAGTTAAAACACGATATGGGTCTAGTGTAGATGATAGCTTACGAAAATTACAATACGATTTATATTATATAAAACACCGAAGCTTTTTTCTGGATGTCAATATTTTAATTAAGACACTAAGTACTGTTATTTTCTTTAGAGGGCAGTAAGAGACATTTTTTATCTATGATAGCTGATTACTATAATGTTTTACTAAAAACAAATAGCGTATAAATAATGCAATTAAAAGCGGGATTAAACCAATGGCAAATACCTGAACACCAATGACCCAATGCAATGTTAATAGGCAGAGTAAAATGATTAAAAACTTAATATATTTAACAAACCATGTATTTGGTTTAGTTTTAAAAAATTGGCCAATTAAGAATAAATTTATTACAAAAGCCCAAAGTAAATTATAGTTTTGGTGTGTACCTATATGGTCAGTAGCAAACCATAATAAAAGTATTAAAACGCCTATTAATCCAGTTATAATAAATAATGTTACATCAAGCCACTTAGTTTGTTTATTAGTCTTAAAATCTCTATGGGTTATAAATAAGATAAGAAAACCAATGATGCCAAAAACAAAAAGTGGACTCGTTAAAAATGATGTTGATGTTTTTGGTTTCTTTTTCTTAAAAAGTGTGCGATGCTCTTTTACTAATGGTTTATTGTTGCTTTTAATAGTGGCATGCTCAAAAAAACTATAAATATTTTTAGGTAAAAACATATGGTCTTCTGTAGTTGCTTTCCGGTCTATTACAGAGCCTAGGGCTAAGTCTATACCTAAACTTCCCCAAGAATTTTTATTGAGATTATTATGAATTAAAGTTCTAAAAGATGCTTCTTTAAGATCTTTTGGTGGGTTGTATATTACTTTGTTGTTTAACGTAATGTTAGTAACATCTTTAATTTTTGTAGCGCAATTGTCAAAAAAGAATTCATACAGGTAGCCTCTGTTTTCAGGCTTATAATTATTAACTAAATAATTATAAAGGTTTTGTTTTTCAGGTTCAGAAAGATTTAAAACCTGCTCTTTTATAGTTCTGTCGTAGTATTCGTAAACTCTATAAAACCGATTAAAAGTATTTTTACTAATTAAATAATTAAGTTTGCCTTGAGCAAATTTTAAGTAGAAATTTGGTGCATCAAAATCATATTCGCCATAACCATATACATCGTCTATACCATTCAATGCGTCTTTTATTCTAAATGCACTATGGCCAAAGGCATCATTTAAAGAATTACCAGGGCCTACAGTAAGTACACTAATTTCAGCTTGATTAGAAAGCTCGAGCTGTTGTGCGTTTGTATAATGTATAAATAAAAGGGATAGTAAGAGAAGTAAATTTTTTTGCATCTAAGTAATAATTATCTAAAGATACTAAAATCAAGTTTTAAAGAAAATACGTTAGAATATAGTGCTACACTTTGGTCTCCAATATCTGTAAATGCATAATCAACTTGAATACCATTATATTTAAAACCTAACCCAAAACTTGGTTGAAAGCTCAATTGCTCGCTATTGTCAATCTGTAATTCGTTTTGGAAATTACCCATGCCTGCACGTAAGTATACCATATCTACATAACCAAACTCAAGACCAAGAGCAGGATTTATACTAGCAAAAGATGTAGAAATAATATCGTTGTTCTGTTCAAAACGTACATTGGCATTAACAGCAGCTAAAAGACTGTAGTCATGACGAAACTTATATAATTTAGAAATCCCTATTTGTAATTTTGGTATAGTGATTTCTGTAGTTTCTGGTAATTCTTGATTTTGTCCTTCTACGGCATTACGTATGGTCTCAAATTCTTCTTCGTCTATCGCCCAAGCATTAAATGTTGTTGTAATATCTCTGGCCATAATGCCAAATTTCCAGTTGTTTTTAGTTTCAAATTGCACACCAACATCTAGACCAAAGCCCCATGAAGATGCAAAATCACCAATTATACGTCTAATTACTTTGGCGTTTACACCATAATTAAGACCATCTAAAGGGAGTTTTCTAGCATATGAAAATGTTAATCCATAATCGGCTGTTGAAAATAAACTGATTCTGTCAAAATTTATATTGCCCTCGGCATCTATAAGTTGAGTGGTGTTTAATATATCATCTACAGCAAAACGTATTAAAGATATGCCTATGGCGCTTCTATCGTCCAATGGCATTGCAAAAGCAGCATAGTCGTAGTTGGCTATATTTGCAAAATAACTAGAATGCATTAAAGATAGCTGGTTATCTTCAATATGAACAAGCCCAGCAGGGTTCCAGTATCCAGAATTAACATCAGCAGTATGTGATGTAACGGCACTGCTCATACCTAATGCAGCAGCATCCACGCCAATATTCAAGAATTCGTTAGAATATTTCCTAACGGTTTGGCTGAACACAGTAATGGATATTACACAAAAAAATGTGGTAATGTAATGTTTCAATCGCAATTTTTTTACAAAGATGCACATAATACCAATTTAATCATAGCATATCATATTCAAATTGGTACAATATTTAAATCTATAAACTTGAAATTGCTACAGATATTGCTTAAGACGAAAATTGTTTGCTATTTTTACAGAAATAATGTTCTCATGACGAAACAAATTCCTAATATTTTAACGCTTTTAAATTTGTTATGTGGATGCATAGCTGTGATTTTAGCAGTAAATAATAGTTTTGTAGCTGCTGCACTATTTGTATTTACAGGCATTTTTTTTGATTTTTTTGATGGTTTTGCTGCTAGAAAGCTAAATGTACAAAGTGCGTTAGGATTACAACTAGATTCGCTTGCGGATATGGTTACAAGTGGTTTAGTACCAGGTATAATTATGTATAAGTTATTATACATGACTGTAGATGCTCCAGAATTGTTCAACGATTGGGATACAGTTATAAAATTTACAGGTTTTAAAATAGCCATTTTGCCTATAATAGGTTTGTTTGTTACTTTAGCTTCGGCATATAGATTGGCGAAATTTAATTTAGACGAAGACCAACAATCTTATTTTAAAGGATTGCCAACGCCTGCAAATACTCTATTAATAATATCCTTACCATTAATATTAGAATTTCAAAATAATGATATTATAAATACAATCATTGTAAATAAATGGTTTTTAATAGGCTTTACTTTACTAAGTTGTTATTTATTAAATTCAAGCATAAAACTATTTGCTTTAAAATTTAAAAATTATGGTTTTAGAGACAATATTACTCGATATATCTTTATAATTTTGTCAATCGTGCTTATGGTAGTGCTTAAGTTTGCAGCCATACCTGTTATTATTATGATTTATATTATCATGTCAATTTTAGAAAATTTAAATTCCAAATAAACATATTCCATGTTAGAAAATATCTTTACACTATTAATGTTAGTGCTGTTACAGGCTGTATTAGGGTTTGATAACTTACTTTATATCTCGTTAGAATCTAAAAAGGCACCAATTTCAGACCAGAAACAGGTGCGTAAAACAGGTATTTTAATTGCCATAGTATTGCGTATTGTGTTGCTATTTGTATTGGTTTCTATTATTGATTTTTTTCAAGAACCATTTTCTTTTTTAACAGGAAAAATTGAAAACGTAGTAGACTTTGCGTTTAATGGGCATAGCTTGATTGTTTTAGCAGGAGGCGCGTTTATAATTTATACAGCTATAAAAGAGATATGGCACATGATTTCTAATACAGATTTGGAACATAGTATAGATGGCGATAATAAACGTATGAAATCGGCTAGTGCTGTAATTACCAGTATTGTAATCATGAATCTAGTTTTCTCTTTTGATTCTATATTGGCAGCCATTGGGTTAACGAGCGAAATAGAAAACTCTACAACAGCCTTTATTATTATGGCCATTGCCATTGTTTTTAGTGGTTTATTAATGCTGTTTTTAGCAGATCGAATATCTACTTTTTTAGCCAAAAACAGAATGTACGAAGTACTTGGTTTGTTTATACTGTTTATAGTTGGGATTATGTTATTGACCGAAGGAGGTCACTTAGCGCATTTAAAAATATTTGGAAACCCTATTGAATCAATGAGTAAAACAACTTTTTACTTTGTTATCATTGTTTTGGTTATTGTTGATATTGTTCAAGGACGTTACCAAAAAAAGCTAATTAAAGAACAGGAACGTAACACCAAGTAGTGATAATTAGTATCTAGAGTTTGTGTATGATTTAGTTGGGTGTTAAAGAAAGACCTAATCTAATAAATAAAAAGAGTATGTTGTTGTGTCCAGATAATTAATTCTGCATAGTATTAGTTGCTCTTTTTATTTTGTAGCAATTAATCTTAATTTTATTTTTTTAAATTGATATTCTAATTCTTCAAAATTTCCATTTTCAACTATTTCTCTTTCTTTGTTATTTATAACGAAACTTAATTTGGTTATCCAAGTGTTAGAAACGTTTGAAAAATCAGATTCAATTTCTTTTTCATCCGAATCAATTTCAATTTCGTAATCTTTTGTAAGTAATCTTGTAGACTTCCCTTTTTTAGGACACCTTAAAATTCGACAAATAATTATTATTTAGCCCAGATTTGATGAAGAATTT
>CANMQH010000025.1 GCA_947499935.1 uncultured Algibacter sp.
TTATTGGGAAATCTTTTGCTTTTGCCATAAAGAAAGATACAAAATTATAACGACTTTATATAATTAAATTGGTATAAGAGTATTTTCTTGTATGAGCAATGCATTAGAAAAAGTATCTAAAAAAAATACAAATAAAACACCTGGCACCAAAAAGTTTAGCACATGATAGGAATTAAGTGCGCCAACGAATTCTTTCATAATATTATTTTAAGCTAGTTGTTTTGCTTGTTTATGGTATTATCTGTAGCAACAGCAAATAAATCATAGCCAATTCCAAAAGCAAACCATATATTACCATTGCTATCCCAATTATAATTTGCCTGGTTATTAATTTGGTCTATTCCTGCGTATAAGCCTACTTGAAGCCTTTTATTAGATAGCATAATTCCAGATAAAAATGTTAATGTAGAAACATCTTGATCTTGATTATCCATAAGTCCAGTAGCATTACTAGTATTAAGCCCTACAGAACCAATACCTGCTCCGAATTGAAAATTTAATGAATAGTCGCCAAAGTACTTTAAAGCTATATTCAAGGTTGTATTTATATTAAATTCTGTGTCAAATGCAAATTTATCTTGCGGACGTGCTTTAAATGGTAAGGTCAGTAAACCAACACTAATTTGTTTTTTCTCTTCAACTTTCACAGCGCTCAAATCGAAATCTGACTTTTTTATAATATAAATTTTCTCATTAAAGAATTCGCTATAATCTAATCGCTTCCTACCATATGCTGCTTCATAATCTTCTTGGGATTTTTTAGAGAATTTTTCATAATTTGGTGCTTGCAGTTTTACTTCCGTGTCCGTTTTTGAGATTACCAAAAACTTGGTAGAACCACCAATAACTTCAAATGTCTTTCCTTTATCTTTTCCAGAGATAATACTTTCTACTGATTTTATTGGGACTTGCACTCTTAATCTAACGAGGTCTCCAACGTCTTGAGCGATTAATGGGTTTAAGAATAATACGGTTGCAATGCTTATAAGACTTTTAATAATAGTTTTCATTTTTTCTAATTTGTTATATGTAATAAATTGCTGAAATGACTTTATAATTATTTTATGTACTCATACCGATTTTTATCTTTGTTCCAAACCAGTTTATTAATATCCCAATTATTGCTAGATCGTGGCTTTTCTAATTTCTGAGCTATTATAGTTTGGTCTCCGTCCGTTCTAACGTTTATCATACCATAAACCGTTACCAATCGTTCTTTTTTCTTATAAGTGGATAAATTAGTTGTGTCCATAAACTCTTTAGCTGATCTTGCCAATTCGGTACTAAAAATTAAAGGCCTATTACCACGACCAAATTTACCTATGGCTCCTAAAGTCTCTGGCCTAGGATGACTATGTGATTCTTCATCACCACTAGATATAATTGTAGCGATAGGATTAACTGCTTGCATAAATTCATTAGTGAAATCTGGACTTCCATGATGGCAAGATTTTGCAATATCTACCTCGAAACCCTTTCTTAATTTTAAAATGGCTTGTTGAATTTTATCCGATGCTTTTTTTACATCAGTCTTTTTAGTTTTTGGATTATTTATTTCCTTTTTTAGCTTTTTAATGTCTGTATTTGTAAAACATTTGAATAAATATTCTTCTGAAGCGGAATTTAAGTCACCTCCTAGCAGTAACCTAAGATTACCGATGGTTAATTTAAGAATAACAGAGTGTCCATTTTTTGTTTTTCCTTTGTTCTTGGTAAGGATTGGCAATGCATCCTTATTCTTTATCTTCTGAACTACTGGTCCTAAAACTTCCATTTTTGTTCCATTTTTATTGTAAATAGGTGCATCTCCATATTTGAGAGACTTTACCGAACTTGTTGCTTTTTTGAGAAGTGAAATATACCTACCAGGATTCTTTGCATTAGCGATACGCTTTTTACAGCTAGCGTCTGTTCTGCATAAATCTGTAACATAATCATCACCATCACTATCAATAACAATTGTGCCTAATGTAGAATATGATGTACCACTTTCTTCTATGATGCCATTATGAAGAATCTCTTCAAATTTCAATAATTGTTTGAATTTCTTTTGATGTGTAAATAGTTTTGTAAAGCCACCATAATGATCTTCATCACAATGAGTTATTATCGCAGTAAATTTTGGAGGTGAAATATCTCCGTATCTCAAATTAAATCGCCAAGTGAGAAATCTAAACATATTATCACTTTTACCAGCATCTATAATATAATGTTCATCTTCTGGTGTTACTATATGACACCCATCACCTTGACCTATATCTACAAAATTGATTTCCATCACTCTATTTGGTTGTATCTGACCTGGCAATACATATCCAAATTTTCCTCGGGTTCGAACCCTTATGTAGTCTTTACCTTTGACCGTCTTTTTTATTATTTTTCCACTATCCTTGTGCTTTATTGGCTTTATATAGTCTCCAAATAATAATTCTTTTAGAAAACCGAATTTATATTCTCCTTTCTTGTTTTTCTTTTTTCCCATTAATTTTACTGAAGGGTACGTGGCAAACCCAAAACCTTGAGTCAAAATTTTTGCATCCATTTATTTAATTTTTAGTTAAAAATTATAAACAATAATTCAGCACCAAGTTTTGACACTAACAAAATGGTGCTATTTTTATTGCTAAAAGGGAGAGTTTATCACTAATTAATAATGGTGACTACGTAAATATAAGAAAAATATTTTAATGTAAACCATTTCATACACGCTATACTTCTATCCTACGTCATCATAAAATAATAGCTCCATTAACTTGGTAAAGAAACTTTTTATTTTTGCAACCATATATATCAAATACAAATCATGAAAAAATAATGAAAATTAATTTTAAACTTATTACATTTTATTTTGCTATGACAATAGCCCGAGTATTTGTCCATAACCCAGATTTTCCTGAGCCAGATAAAGCTACTCTGGTATGCCATAAACATCTTCATAGTTTTTTAATAATTTTTGTTTTAACCTTGATTTTTTTGATGAGATGATAATATTCTTTTTGTTTACTAAAATCACATCTAGAAAAGCCACTATTATAAAGGTTTATTTTGAAAATGATTACAAAATATTTTATAAACCATTTTCAGTTTATCGTAAAAACTGTTTTTAATATTTAAGTTATTAAAATTCAAAGATATTAGGTCTTTAGTGTATTTACTACACTGCAATTCTATAATATCTCCTTTTTGAATTATTTTAAAACTCTTTTGAGTAATATAATACTCTTTCAAGTATTCATTTTTATAAAATATTAATTTGTAAGTGTATTTAAATGTTCCGCTTTTCAAAGTTGTACTGCTAATTTTTTCTTTACTTTTAACAGTTACTTTGGTTTTTATTTTTATTTTATTTCTTACATCTTTTATTACATTATTGAGCTTAAATATTGAACGAACTAACTTTATAATTGAAAAGATAAAAATCCATAATGCGAATAAGGCTATAATAATTACATGCCTAATATTATGCATAATCACTGAACTTAACACAATTAATGATAAATGTGTTAAAAACAGTATTTTCCATTTTTTTTTAATCCATTTTAATTCGTTATTATTAAGTCTTGTTTCCATATTTAGATTTAAGGCTTATAATAATTATTGAAAATGATTTGACTTACATCGTTGCGAATCCTTACCAAACATGCCACTTACCATCTTTAGTTTTATATACATACAATGTTCTGCCAAAATAATAATCTCCATCATCCATCCAAAAATAGGCTTCTAAAGTTTTGGCGTTTCGTAACGTTGCCAATTTACCATTACCATATAATTCTAATTTAGGCTCAGGTAATGGTAATAAAGTAGATTTTTGAGTACGTTCCACAAATTTCAGCCTAGACTTTTTAATTTCTTCTTTTGTAGAATACCATTTTATTGAGCTTCTTCTCTCTCTCTCTCTTGTTATTTCTAACAATGCAATACCATCACCTCTCCTTAAAATATCCTCAAAAACCGCAAATTGTTCATGTACTTCTTTTTTTAATTGTTTTGTATCTAAAGTTGTTAAATCTGTGGCATTTTCTAAATCTTTAATTTCGAACGGCACAGTAACCTCGAACACATCTTTATGTATAAATCGTGGTAAAGGGTAATCTAGCATAGGCATCTCATAGGTCCATATTATTTTCCTACCCTCTGCATTTCCCAAATGTGGGATGTGTTCTATTTTTACAGATATAGAGGCATATTTGTCTAAGGTTTTCTTACCTGTTGGTGGTAATAATCTAATCTCTATAGGTGTTGTACCGCTAACCAAAAGAGATGAATTTATACCTTTAGATTTTGATGATATATGGCCTTCGGAATCATCCAAAAAAGAGGTGTTTAGCAAATCATTAATTAAAATTTGATATCTGCAATTGGAACTGCTTATCATTATATTATACAAATCGGGTAACTTATCCATATTGGCATAATCGGGCAAATTTTTAGTAGCATAGTTTACAATTTCTTCTATTTTTTTATCGAGTTCATCCATGTTCTTATTCTTTGCGTTTTGTGGTTTACAACTAGTACTTAGCAGTACTAAACCTAGTATTAATATATATTTCATTGTTTTTATTTTTTTTATTCGTCAAAAGCTCCTGAACCTTCTGAAAGGTAATCAGCTTTGTGTTCGCTAGGCTCTGCATCTCTGTCTAAATAAAAACGCTTGCCTATAAGTTCTGGTATAGGGTCTAAAAGTATCCAGGCATCGGTATAACTACTATTATCTGGATCTACCAAAGGTTTTTTAGGCTTTTCGCCACTATCACTTGAATCCTCATCCTCTTTTTTTTGTGTTTCCCCAACCACTTTTACTACAAGCCCAGCAAAGTCTATACGTAGATCTATGTATATGCCTTTGTCGTTATAACCAGCCCCTAACATAGGTAATAAATAGCTTTCGCCTACACCTTTTAAGCTAGCTTCTTTTACTCCCATTATAATTTCTACACCTGCCCCTGATAATTTCCCTCCAACTTCAGCTATAAATCCTATTTTACCTTGTATTTTGGCATTAAAAGAAGTGTTATCTAACTCGTTAATAATAAAGGTATCTTCTATAAGTAATCCTAATTCTCCTTTTAAAGAAAGTGTAAAGCTTAATTCTATGCCTAATACATCTAAT
This sequence comes from uncultured Algibacter sp., assembly GCA_947499935.1. Classification (GTDB taxonomy): domain Bacteria; phylum Bacteroidota; class Bacteroidia; order Flavobacteriales; family Flavobacteriaceae; genus CANMQH01. The sequence goes on from CANMQH010000025.1 coordinate 5,114, forward strand.
AAGGCTAAAATTAATGATGCTGTTTGCCCTACAGCGGGTAATAAGCCTAGCATGGCTAAAATATCTAGTGTACCTTTGGCTCCAAATAGAGGATTGGCATTTACATATATTCTAGCTTGTACAGGTACTTTACCTCTATCTTCATGAGGCATAGGTTTAAACATAAAACCTGTGCTTATTGCAGGGGACAAAATCTCTAAACTAAAGGGAAGTTTTGCAAAGCGTTTTGCCAGTTTCCCTGTTAATTTTGAGGCTGCTTTTTTATTGGCTGATTTTTTTGATCCTCCAATAAGGCCTTGTAGTTTAGAACGTGCTTTTAATGCAAAAGCAATAATGCTTAATAGTTTTTTGGCTTGAGAGATTTCGAACTCTACTTTTCGTTTATCTATTAAATATACAAAGCCAATATCTACATTATATTTTATAGCATCATCGTCTTTATCTTCATAAAGACCAAACATCTCGTTAAGAGTTTCTCTTTTATGTACTAGTATTTTATCTTCTGGCCGAGTTACACCAAAATCGAAATCCAACCCCCATTCAATTTTTGGGTATACTGCTATTTTTGCGATTTGATTTGGATATCTACAGGTTGATATGGGTATAAAATAGGTTTGTTTATGTTTTTCTTGCCAGAAAAACATGTATCTAAAAATCCATGCAAGGTCAACAAAACTATCTACAAAGGTTCTGTTTTCTCCTAATCCTAAAAATTTAGCAATATTAGTATCATAGGTTTTATTAAACTCATACTTTAGGCTTTTTAACGTTAACGTTCCTATTGTACCTTGTTTTTTTAACTCATAGTCTTTCCCTGATATCCACCCTTGTATTAAGGCACCATCAATAACGTTTCCTGCTACTGGGTTATGTCCTTTATGTTGGTCGGTTTTTTTATTGTATTCAGTACTGGTAAGTCCTCCTTTTAGTTTTTTATTAGGTAAAGGCTCACAAGAAGCATCCTCAACTACATAAGATTCATTATTAATAAGTTGAGGCTGTATAACGCGTCCCATTTGAAACACATTTTCTAGCGTGTTATGCCGCTCTCCTTCTGTTAATAAAATACTATCACACTTAACATCTTCATTTTCTAAATTATGTACCTTAATTTCTACTTTTTTGGATGTTTCTCCTGCTATAATCTCATAAGTTGTTTGTGTCTTATCTCCAGCTTCTTTGAGTTTTTCTTGATCAAAAACAGTAAAATCAGGTCGTTTCCCTTCTCTAATCGTAATCTTTGAATAGCCACATGGATCGTATTCTTTTTCTGTATACGTTATATCTCCAACAGCGGCTATCATATTGGTTTTATCCAGTTCTATTTTTTCTAAAACGGTACTCATTTTATCCCATTTTACTTTAAAGAACCATTGTGCAGGTATAGGAACATAATCATTTACAGTTTTTGAAAAACGGTTCCACTTTGCACCTTGCCCTTTGGCTTTCATGTCATATACACCCACCTTTGTTTTTGTGAATTTTTTATATCTTTCATTAAACGTTATTTCAGAAGGAGCTACTTCTGTCCATAAAAATGGAATTTTTTTATTGTCTTCTTTTGTAATTAGTACTGATCCTTTATCTCCAAAGGGAGTGGTGTGCTTTCTTCTAGTCTTATTAGGAACTCTGGTTCCTAAGGAATGTGGAAAGTATTCTGTATCTCCAACCAAAAAATCTTTGTTATAGTGACTATAGGCTTTTATTACAGCATAAAAAGTTTTTACTTTTTCTTCTTCGTGATTGGAGTCGTCTCTCCAGTCGGGGCTTATTATTAAACTAATTTTTATATTTGTATTATAGTCCATCGAACCATCATTAGGCTCTCGAAAATAAATAATAGGCTCTTTATTTACAGGTGTTTCTGGGTTGTCATTATCATGAATATTAATCTCTAGAGACATAAATTCGTACCCTCTTTTTTTATGTTTTTCTCTTGCTTTATCAGACCATAAATGCCCTTGTTTTCTTGGGTCACATAACAAGTGTGTAAAAACAGTAAGTTCTACTGTATCTCCATATACTTTTAGACCATCATTTAATTGTGGAGGGAACTTATCTTCTTCCTTTTTCTGTTCAGGAAAATAGGCCCAAGTTACTTTTGGATCGCCCAACAAAGCGATGTAAGCGCCTTGTTTATAGAGTCGCATTTCGGGATAGTAGCGAAAGGCCGTGACCCAGTATACAACACCTAAATTAAAATCGTAAGCATCATTACTTGGTGTAAATGTAATTTCTTCTGCGTTTTTATACTGCTTACCTATGCCATATTTTTCTATATCTTCATGAGCACTCATATTAGGCCAATCGCCCCAAAATTTGCTTACATTTTCTTTTTTGAGAACAGCTCTTACCCAAAAAGAACGAGAAATATATACCCATTTAGCATCCGCTAATGTTGCTTTTACATCCTTTGTACCTCTTGATGTTGAGTTTTCATCAACATATAAGGTAATAGCTGTTCCTGTTGGGACTTCTAACAAGTAGAATGCTGTTTGGTCATCTTCTGTTGTGATGGTTTCTCTATTGCCATCAATATATTTAACTTCTCCATTAGGAGTATGAACAAATATTTTATCAATTCCACTGGGCATAGGACTTCTATTTTACATTAATATTTTGATAAGGATTATATTTTCCTATATCTTTAAAATTGATCACAGGATTAACCTGACTTATCACATCCTCCTCGGCTTCTTCAAAGCTAGATTCTGAAGGCTCACCTGTTTGCCCATGAAATGTAATGCTAACGCATGGTGCACCTGATATGGCACAAGTAGCTTTACTGCCTTCTAGTAGCGGATATCCTCCATTATCATCTAGTTTTACTTTATCATAAAATTCTGTCCATTGCGTTATCATGGGTTGGCAAGGTTTATAACCACCCGGGGTGGGTTGTAGTTTACATTGCCCAAAAGTTTTTTTCTCAAAAGGCTGACCAATTTCTTTATCGGTTGCCATTAATTTTTCACTACCCTCTGGGTCGTTAATATAACGCTTGCTTTGTGTTGTTACGACTAATTTATCTGGCATGACGCCATATTGACATTCACATTCTGCGCCATGGCAGACTAGTTTTCCTGTTAATCCCATAGTATCGTATTTAGATGTTTAACCATTTGGTAAAGCGTTGCTTTAAAGTTAAATCTTTGTTTTCTTCATCTTTTTTCGCGTTTTCACGTCTGTTTATGTCATCTTGCATTTCTTCAAGAGATTTAAGTATGGTAGGTTTCTCTTTTAAATGAAATATGGATGCATTTACTGTTTTTATAATAGTACTATTATGTTTTATATGGCATTTGGCTATTATATTTTCTAATAAAAAGGAGGTGCCATCTAGGTCGTATTCTACATTCAATTTGGCAGTTATTGGCTTGTTATCTATTTGTGCATTAAAATAACTATTAGCTGTATTATAATACGTTTTGTATTTGTTAATTTTTTGAATGCCTTTAAAAAGCAACGGACTCTTAAATCCTAAAACAGGAAAGGCTATTATTGCTTCTTTTTGTAATGTGGTATTAACCTTTTGTGATGAGATATCATAATGTGCATAGATGTCATGAAAAAGTAAGGTGTAAAACACTTCATGTTTTAAAGACTGCAATAGTATATAATTATTGGATATCTTGGTTTCAAATGCATTGATATATTGCGTTATGGCTTTCCCTATATACTCTTTTTGGAGTTGCATTTTAATTTTTTGCCAACGCTCTAGTATCTCCTCATGATTAATAATCTGTTGCAGTTCATTTTTTAATGTTGTTTGTATTTCCAGAGGATATAGAGCCTCCAATGTTTTAACAGACAATTTTTCGACAAGCGTTTTTGGAGTGCGTTTATTAATAAAAATGTGATTTTTTTTAATTTTATATTCTAAGCAACCTTCTTCTAGAAATTTGCGCATCGTTATTTCTGCTTCAAACTGTACTTGGCTTTTTTTGTCTTTTTGCCCATCGTACATCTCTATAGCAACACCATAAGTACGCGTAAATAAATGCCCTTCATAAAAGGGTACTCTATACGCTTTGGCATGACGTGCATACTGATCTGAATATAATTGTCCATAGCCAAGATCTTGTTCTTCCTTTTGGGGTTCTACTATGCTTAACTTTTTTTCCATTATCATTATTGAATACTTAAGGTACTATAAATAGTATAATTCAAAAACCTCTGATTTTAAATATTCATAATTTTCCACACTAATAAATCTTGTCTTTTACTACTTTAAATATACTTCCTTTTAATACTCAATATACTGCCTACTAATAAAATTAATAGTGTAAGATTACTCAATGTCTATTACTATTTTTAAGTTTTTTATGTTCAATATTGTACTATTCTCCAGGTAAATCTCGTTGTGTTCTCTCTACTTCTTTGCCAGTTACTCCATCTAATATTATAGTCTCTACATAGCCTTTGCCTCCAAGTACATAATATTCTATAATCCAAGCTGGTTTTATATCTGGAGATGTCTTTATCTTTTCTGCGCTAACTCTACGAATGGTAGTATGCCAACCACCATCTATATACCCCTTATTTAATTCAATATTATGATCTTTGCAATATTGTAAGATATCGTTCCAGGTAAATTTATAAGGCACATCATAATCTACCTCATGGCTAAAACTACCATCTTCTTTATAAAAGTACCAAATACCCTTTCGAAAAGAACTATTAAAGACAATACCTTTGAATTTTATATTATTATTAGGGTAAAATATTTTATTAATAAAAAAATAGGAATCACTATAATACTCTGAAGAATGATGTTGATTTATCCCTTTCGACATTTCTAAATATTTTTTTTTATCTAACTTAACACGAACGTATGAAGATTTCATATTTGTTCTGTATTTATTATAAGTAAGTGTATCAAAAACTTCAGAGTCTCTAGTTATTGAAGGGATGTTATTGTTTTGTTCCATTATAGTTGCTTTTTGAGCTTTACATTGATAAAAACACAGAGTAATAAGTAATAATAAAGTTATTTTTTTCATGTTTTAGGTAATTGAATTATTGGCTTTTTCCCATTGCCATTTCCATAAGCTACGTCGTTCTACGCCTTCATGATGCCCATATCCAACCAAATTATCTGTTTGACCATATTTATAAGTATATGATGCATTAGCTCTAGCTTCCTTATTTACATGCGTGTGTGGTAAATTAAATGCGTGCAAGAACTCGTGAGCAGCAGTCTGGTTATTTTTGCTAGAAAACAATACAATTTTTTTACCCGAAGCATACCCATTTAACCCAGAATAATTATTAGTAAAATCAATACTTCCTCCGCTTTCTGCAAAATAAAAAGCAATGTATAAATTGTTGTATTTATTGCGCTCTGTGTTAATTTGTGAACTAGTTGCACTAGGGTTTGCCACTTTAAAATTGCTTTCTAACTGATCTTTTAATTTTTCGACCAAATAATTTTCAATACTTGTAAACCCTGCGGGCATATGAGGATTTTCTGTATATGTTGGTTTATACTGATGGTTATAATACCCTTTGATTTTGTAAGTAGGTGCACTAGCTGTGCCAATATTATGTATATATTCCCCTGGAATGGGTACGCTAACAGACGGAGTGATACCTCCTATTGAGGGTATTGTTACTGTGTTATGAGGATTAAATTTGGCATCTGTTGTTAAATCTAAACCTTCTTCAACCACCTCTGTTTCTATTAATGCTTGTAGCGTATAATTTTCAATCAAATCTTTTTGGTCTGTTATAACCGCCTCATTTTCTACATTAGTATTAAATTTAGGAGTTTTAATTGCTACTAAAACCATTTTGGCTTTTTTGCGTTTGGTGATATTATTTGCCCATACCCTAATTACTCCGGCAAGTTTTTTATCTTCTGTGCCATCCTCTTTTGTCTTGTAGGCATATAATTCTAATTTTTGATCAGTATCAAACTCTTTTTTGCATTCTATAGTAAGATGGTCATTAAGTACTTGCCTTCCTGTATTTGCAGGTATTTCGTTTAAGCCAATAGTAAAATTATCATTAGGTTCAAAAGCGTAGCGATCTGGTTCTTCGTCTGTATTTACAATCAAAGAGAGTAAAGCCTGAGTGTTTTTTGTATAGCCTGATGCTATCCATTTACTACTATCAGCAGGGTCTTTTATTTGTTTTGGATATAAGGATAGCCATGATTCATAACGATGCTGTTTACTACCATCTGCTAAAGGCGTTGTATTATCAGCATCTTTCATTGAAATATCTGTAGAAATCCCTTTGTACTCTGTATTCTTCAGCCGGTTATATTCAGTTAATTTAGCTTTAAAATGTTTTCCTTTATATGCATCTACAGTCGTTAATGTTGTAAAAGCAGCTTCATCATAATACTTACCTACAATATCCTTATAAGGGATTTGGGGTTTTGTTCCTCCATTTTTTTTCAGTCTTTCTTCATCTATATCGGCTCGCATCCAGTCAAACCCGTAATCGTCTCCTTTCCAATTCAATTTAGGCCTAAAATTGACCACTGTTTTTGCTTCTGGCTCTATTGCAGGCGGTTCTTGATACTCGCCCAAAACGGTTTCTTCTTCAGTTTTCATATCAATAGACGTATTGGAGTACATATTGATACCTTCTTCTGTAGTGTATATATTTATTTCTTCAGCTGTTTTGGATAACGTACCGCCTACTTTGGTAATGTAATTTTCTTCTACAATCTTATATAGGTTCTTTGCCTTTATTATAATATCCCCCATAACTATTGAAAATTAGATTGCTCCTTTGTATTACTAGCTATAGCTTTAGCACTATTTAAATTTAGATTCTCAACGGTACTTGCTAGATCTAATTTACCAACAATATCTTGAGAAAGTTTTGCTGAGACATTCATGCTTTCATCAATATCCTCACTCATATTGGTACTTTTTTTAGTAAAGTCACTTCCTGCTACTTGATTAATATTTTTGCCTGCACTTTCTAAAATGTTATTCCCAACCATAGTATTCATGTTCTGAGCAACATTGATGTTCATGTTTTTACAGTTAAAGGTCATGGTTTCATTAGCTGTAACTTCAATGTTATTTTTTACCGTATCGATATGAAAGGTATTACTATTTCTGTCTGTAATCTTAATACTTTCTGATCCTTTGGTATCATTAAGTTCTATTAAATGACCCGATCGGGTTCTAATCGCTTTAATATCATTGGTTGCTGTTTGCCAACTATCTGGTTTAGCTGACCCGGTATACATAGCTCCAATGACAAATGGTTTCTCTGCATTTCCTCCTTCGAAATTCACTACAACTTCTTCGCCTACTTCTGGTATAAAATGAAAGCCTTTGTCTGCGCCTCCATGCGGTGTCATAACACGCAACCAAGGTGTTGTTTCTCCTAGTGGTTTTTGCCATGGAAATTGTACCTTAACTCTACTTAATCCATCGGGATCATTATTTTCCATAACCCTAGCGATTTGTATACCACTCTTTGGAAATCTAAGGATATCCATTTTAGGGTATACTTCGAAATTAGCATCTACCGCTTCAAAACTGTTTTTATAAGCACCTCCTTCAATATTGGTATGTATAATCTTTATGATTCTATACGTACCGTAGCCTTTTATTTTAATAATCTCACCTAAGTTTACTCCTGGATTATCACTTTCGCCTTTTGCAATGACTTGCTGCAATGCTTTTGCTTTTGTATATTGTTCTACCTGAGCGTCTAGCCTATATTTTAAAGAGGAATCATTATATAGGTGATGATATACTTCTGTTTGTTTGGAAAATAATTCTTTTGATTTATTATTTGTAAACCCATGGTATCCGTTTGATGGAATGATGACTTCTGAACTACTTTTTTGATGCAACTCATCGGTTAAATAATCATTGGCGAAATAATTAAACGTATTGGGAATAGAACTTAACTCTAAAGAGAATTTTTGTAAGTCGACTCCATACAAAAGCTCTGTCTCTTCTTGGCTAGGATTGCCAAAAACAAGCTTTTTTCCGTCATAATAAAACCATTCATTATAATACGCAGCTAGTCTACTGGCATAACTAAAGGCACTTTGGTTATGCTGTACCGTATAGTGAATATTGTCTGAAGATACAGGTGCAAAATCTGTTTCCAATTTACCTTTATCATACTCTCGAAATGTTTGAGTCAAAATATCTAAAAGGCTTACATCATTAAAAGAAGCATAGTGTGCACCGTCATCTGATAGTATGGAAGTACTCTTAGCATACAACGTTATATGGTCTCCACTAGATTGGTGAAATCCTTTTGTACCCATAACTTTGGTTATTACACCTTTAAACTCAAGCTCTTTATATCCGCTAAAATTAGAATCAGAGGCGATCTGTATTGAAATGATACCGCCGAGATAGTCTTTACTATCACCAATTAATTCTTCAGAGAGTTTTTCAACCACATCTGTACGGCAGACTAATTCTAGATCGTGATGTGCATCAATTTCTTGTACTAATTTCATACTCACATACGATTCTATTGGTGTTCCTGATATGTATATATCTGTAGTGGTTTGTAATGCCATGTGTTTACTATAATTTTTTATAAAAATAGTCTATATGAAGAATTTTTCCTAATACTATTTTTTATCCTAAAGATAGTTAGAAAAAACCCATTTCATACGCATTCTCCCACTTCGCTCCTATCGTCGCTTTGGGCTAAGTGCATTACATTTTAAATAAACTTTTAGAAAGAAAAAAATCAAAGAAAATTTGAGATAATAACTTCGATTTTAAGTTACATAACTCAGAACATTATAGGGCACTTTTAATATTGGATTATCCTGTAGATGCTTCAATATTAAAACAATAATTAGTTAAATACTAAATAATAAACATTCTGCTATTTGTAGCTATAATTAGTCGTTATGTATAATTGCCGTACGCCATGTGCTATTATTCCACCTTTTTTGATTTGAACTGTTTAACAACGTTTAGAACTGAAATTTGAAATCGTGACTATTAATGGTTTATTATTATCTTTTTTTCTTGACAAAAAAAGAAACAAAAAAATCAAGGCAGCACAAAACTTTGGAAACAATCACGGCTCAATCGCTATATTTTAGAAAACATTGTAACAGATTAAGAATGCTTTGAACTAGAATTAAACCTTGTTATTATTAAGAATATGTATTGTTAGACCTCTAAAGTATGTACGCTCATTCACCTATTGTTTTACCAAAGTTTTCTGAGGCCGTCTTGCCTCCGCATCATCTGGGTAAAACTATTCTATTTTACATAATAATTTATCTTCTAATTTAACCTTATCTTTTTTAGATTTAGATTCTTCTTGAAGGTTTTTTATATAATTTGACAAATCTGAATATATTTTTTTAGCTAAAGCTTCTGCCAAATTAACTGGAACTGCATTACCTATCATTTTATATCCCGTATTCAAATGCTTATAAAAGAATAAAAAATCATCTGGAAAAGTTTGAATTCTTGCACATTCTCTTATTGACAACCTCCTGTACAACCTCTTACTACCTTTGGCAAATTCCATCACATCTTTTTCAACTTTCACCATTTTAGGAGCTTGTGGATGTAATGAAGCTTGTCTCCCACTTGCTTGAATAGTGTACGAGGGTAAATTCCAATCTAATACTCTATTCCTTGACATGAAAATGTAAGAATATGTACCCTTAAAGTATTCATGGTTGGGTATAGTACATTTTTTTGGTTGTGATAAATTATCTTTAGAACTAATAGGCTTTATAGTTATATCTTCGATAGATTCTTTTACAATCGCTTGACTTGCGTTTTTATTAGGAAGTTCAAATTTTAAACCCAAATCATTTCTATAACCAACAATTATTACTCTTTCACGTTTTTGAGGAACCCCATAATCTGCGGAATTAACCAAATTTATGGTTATATCATAACCTGCTTTTGCTAATAAACTCTTAATTAATTCTACTGAATCTTTGTGCTTTTCTGACAACATACCTTTGACATTTTCAGCAAGAAAAAATAAAGGCTTTTTATCCTCCAGTATTCTTATATATTCGAAGAATAATTTTCCTCTTTGGTCATTTATTCCTAAACCATTTCCAGCAGCGCTCCAACTCTGACAAGGCGGTCCTCCAATAAGTCCAAAAATATTATTAGGTATTGATTCAGAATTAATTTTTGAAATATCTCCTATTGTTATCTCTGTATCAGGGTGGTTATATTTATATGTTTCTAAGATATTACGGTCATTATCATTTGCCCAGACAACGTTAAAGCCTGAGTTTTCAAAACCTCTATCTAGTCCACCGCACCCAGAAAATAGTGATATAATATTCATTTAAATAACTTCCTCTTTAATATTAATTAACTCTTCAATAATACTATAAGAGCTATACTCTTTAAATTTTTTTTCATTTTTATAACCCATGACAAGTCTTTGCCTATCGATAATTATAGTTTCATGAATTTTAGTTTTATCAAACCAATGACCACTCATATCTCGATATGATTGAGGAATAAAAATATAATACTGAGGTATTGTTTTCAAAGTAATCTTTTGCCGCCAAATATCAGCTTTTATTGTGCTTTGTTTTACAATCCATTCATTTGGACTGCAAGCACACTGCCCAAAGATAATCGGAAAATGTGAATTTGAATCACCCATTGAAACTTTTGCTACTATATCTAACCCTCCGTCACCTTTGTTGTACTTACTAATATCATCTTCTTCAATAATTAATTTTTCATTTAAAAATTCCTCCAAAAATTTAAGCTTATCCCAAAATTTGGAATCAGTAACAATATCATCATCTTCTTCTTCTGTGTTACTACTTCCAAATACTTTGATTGAAGCATTATTTGGAAGATACTTTTCAAGAACTTGTTTACTGAAAATTTCAAATGAACTCGTAAATTCTTTTTTAAATTTGATAGTATACTGTAAACTAGAGCTAAATAAAAGAAATAAATATATTTTATTTTTAGTCGTTAACGTATCTTCAAGTTCTATAGAAAGATTGTTCGCACTAATTGTAAAAGGATAATAAACTCCGAAAACACTTTGTCTAAAAGCAATAATTTTAAATGTTTCTTTAGCTAATGTTTCCCATTTGTCATTTTTTTGAGCTCTAGATGTTCCTTCTATCTTGTCCTTCTCTGTATCTTCAAAATCTCCCTCACCCAAGTCTTCAGTCCTTGGTCTTGCATCATCAATAAAATCATTACTGGAATAAAAATTATCTTTATTTGCTAAACATTTCAACTCCACATAGTCGGCCCATTTATACAAATCTTCTTTATTACACTTAGGTAAAACCTTTAATTTATTTAAGTAGTCATTCAATTTTATTTTTAATTCAGCCATATTATTCACCATCATTAAGATCAGAATTACCAAGATTAATATCTTGAACAGTTATTCTCATCATTCTAGCAATTTTTTGAATTTCTAATAAAGTATCTTCAGCTGATGATATAGGTTCAGAAATTTCATGCAAGTAATCTCTAGAAGTCTTCAAATTATCAAGTGAATCATTTAGTGATTTTAAAAAAACTTCAATAGGTAAATCAGTAAGTCTAACGGATTCTACTAAAGTTCTTCCATTTTTAAATGCATCTAATGCTTTAGGGAAATTAGGGTCTAGAATTTTATTTAATTCAGTAAGATTACGTGATTCCCCTAGCCTAGTAAAATTTTCCGAATTTTTCTTAAACATCCAACTTGTTAAATCACCTAAACATTCTTTGTTTAAACCTTCAATTGGATTATCTTCAGAAAAATCAACTCCTACATATTTTGAGATATTTTCTCTTCCTAATGCGGTGTAAAATGTACCAAAACTAAATGTTTCTTCATTTAAATTTGGAATTTCATAGAAACTGTTTTCTTCTATAACTTCATATATATTTACACCAACAAGCAGTAATCTCACATAATTCCCTTTACTTCCTATTATTTTAGCTAAAGTTTTACATTGATTATAAAATGAATCTTCAGGAAGGGTTAATTGTAATTGCTTTAAATATTTTGCTTTAGCTAATGAATCCCAAGGCTGAACACCTGTAATATGTTTATACCCTAAATACCCTAAAACTTCGTCTCTTGTATCAAACTTTATACTGGGTATTTCTGTTGGTATCAATTCGGATTTAGCTTCCGAAATTATATCTTGTATTGTGTTTTTCTTTTTTTTAGCAACAGAAGGTTCATTTAATAGTTTTACAGCAGTTAAACGCCTATTTCCTTCTATAACTTCATATAAACCATGGCTGTTTTTAACCACCAAAATTGGTTCTGCTGGAAAAAAGCCTTTTTCACCAATTGAACTCATTAATTCAGTTACATTTTCAAACTGTAACATCCAATTTATTACTTCATTTTCATAATCATCTTCATTTTGCTTAGACGTTACTGTTGATGGTAATCTAGGATTATTTGGATCAAATACTAATTGATCTATAGGAATATATTCAATTTGACTATTGGTCATTTCAATTTATTTCAATTACAATTCTCAAATATAAGTAACTTTTAATTACCATTCCACACACATTCCCCTACTCTCCTATCATCGAACGGATAATAAGTGTTCCATTACAGTAGCAAAGAAAATTTTAGAATGAAAAAATAAAGAAGAGTAGTTTTTGTAAAAGCTTTTTTCCAAAGCAAAGTTACATAACGCAGAACATTATAGTACAAATCATATCACATTCATTTTTCCAGTTGTTTATCATTGATAGTTATAATGTTATATTATGTAAAATATCCTAGAATGATACGTTTTCATAAGAATAATTAGAACTTGGGTCATTTATGTTTTCTTTTTGGCATTCTCGTAAATTACAATGGGTTCAAGGTTTTTTAAATAAGCGATTCTCAAGAAACTTCAGAACTATAAATTTGTATCTATAATTTGTCGTTATGTAAAATTGCCGCTATCAAACGCTCGATTGCTTTATAAAATCAAATTGTTCAGGCAATTTATTTTACACACAATTATCCAACGCTTGCCAACTCCAAAATAAAAGCTAACCTTTTAGATTTGCTTGAAAATCGCGTATTTGGTAATAATTATAGTACATTTTATAAATAGGTTTACCCTGTGAATAAACTTAGTTATAATACAGATGACACACGTTGGCGAAATTTGTAGTTGGTCATTTAAATTTAAAGAAATGATCATTTAAAATCTATACTAAGCTTTATAATAATTAAATCATATTGACTAGATTTATATTTAAAACGAGTAGTAGCTCACATAGCTACTCTATAGATTATTTACTACTAATTTTAAAGCATCTAATTCTTGACGTAAAGCTTGTAATTCTGCAAGTACCCCCAAAGTTGTATTATCCATTGTTTTTAAGAAAATTTCACCATCAATAGTAACGACTTTATTTTCTGCATCCATAAAAAGGATACTAACATTATCTGCATTCTTAAGATCTATTTTCCCATTATTCCCAATGGACCCTACTGTAATTTTATTCTGATCACCACTTAAAGAAATAACCTTTTTTCCTTCATTATTTTTTACAAATATATCGCCTCCTGACCCCGTATTACCTACAGTAAGATTGTTATCTATTCTTGCACTTTTAGCAGTTCCATCTAGATGTATGGTTGTATTTCCTTTTTTGTCTTTTACTAGTACATCACCATCTTGCCCATTTCCACCCAATATAATGTTTCCATGTAATCCATTAATATTAACTGTATTTTTTCCTTCTCTATTAAGTGCCACAAAATCACCATCTTGTCCATTACCTCCTAAAGCAATATTTCCATATCTACCGTTAATATGAACCGTATTTTTACCTTGCTTATTTTTTACATAAAAATCGCCATGTTGTCCACCACCTCCTAACACCATATTAGCGGCATCACCATTAATAGCTAAAGTGTTTTCACCATTTTTACTTTTTACAGCAAAATCACCATCTTGATTATTCCCTCCAAGTGTAATGTTACCATATCTAGAATCAATTTGAACCGAGGTATTACTAGTTTTTGTTTTTTTGAAGTTGGTGAAATTACCAATTACTTCTACTACAGTATTGTCTAATCTAATATCAGTTGCCATAATTTTGTGTATTTAAAAGTTGTTTTTCTAAAAGTGTTGCCTTTTTTGTATCCCCTATTATATTATAAAGTTGTATAGATTCTTTTTTATAGAATAAACTATTATATTTAGTCAGCTTTGATGCTATTTTTTTTACTGAAGCTGTATCTTTCATTTGTGCAAACATTTTTGCTTTCGCTAGCTGTATTGCAGGTTGTTGCTTTTCTTTTTCTCTTAGATCCAATGCCAAGTTTTCAAAACTCTGTTGTAATATTTTTGAGTTAGGATAGCGTAAACCAAAATCAATGAGTGATGAATTTCCTAGTAAACGCCATAATCTAGAAGTATCGTCCGTGCCCTTGGTTTTAGAAAATGCTGAAAAATAATCTTTAGCTTCTTTTTTTTGAGATTCATTTTTTAAAGACCAAGCCATTTTATATCGTTCTTCTACAAATTGAACAAAAGGTTGATTGGGATATTTTTTCAACAAGCTTTTAAGATATATTCTGGATTCAAAATGAACTTGATTATGAGATTGGGTTAACTTAAGTTTATCAATCATGGTTCGTCTCCAAACATAGCTTATAGCCATTGCTGTTTCATACGTACCATCATCCCAATCCATATATCCTTTATTACATAAACCAAGGTATGTTGAAACATCTACTAATAGTAATCCCAATGCTCTGGTAACTTTCTCTGGGTAGGCTAATCGTGCAAATGGACCAATATTTATTTTATCACGTATTGCAGGGTGATTGAGTGCCATTTCGCTTAATTTTTCGTTATGAGTAAGCATAGCATTGGCGGTATGATATAATGTCCCTTTAAAAACGCTCTTAATATCACTTATACTGTCTGGAGTATTATTATAATAAGGTACTATTTCTTTAGGCCCTCCTGATACAGAAAGTAACGCGGGTATTGCTAATTCTATTGGGTTAATATAATAGTGCGTCCCTTTTATGTTTTTTGGTCTTTTTAGTAATTCTCCATGAGTAATTGCTAATTCTGTTTGTGGTATTATATTCATAATACAATCTATTTTTTTTCAATTTTTATCTTCCATAAATGTGAGGTATCTCCACCTTTTCCCTTCACATTAAACTCGATACTATTTGTTGTATTAGAGAGTATCGTTAAGTGATTATCTGTAGTCGCTTTATTTCGTAAGCTATCGAGATGATTAGGTCCATTAAGCACTAAGTCTACGGTATCAAGTTTTTCATTCCAATAATCTGTTCCATCCCATTCTACCCCAGCATCTCTAATGGCAATTGGCATATCATTTACGGTCCAAAAACTGAATTTTTTATTATGTGTATAGGTATCCCCCTCTTCTACAAAATCATCTGTCCACCAGGCACTCCATAAGCCATTAACACCATAATACAAATGCCAATCATCATACCATTCGTCTGTTGATAGTGCTTTAATGGTTTTAAAAGTCACTTCATATTTTTGTAGCGTGCTATTTCCTGGGATATTCCAACCGCATTGAATTATGGCATAATACCCCACAGGGATTCTAGACATGTTACTCAAATCTATTTCAACATCATAATAAGCAGGCAAACCATCTGGCCCCTCTTTAGCAGTAAACGAAGGCTTAAACTCATTACTGGTGTTTTCTCTATTAAAACCAGAAGTTGTATTCCAGTCTCTAAAAGCTAAATCTTCTCCTCCCGAAGCAGGGTCATCATTTTGAGTAAGTTCAAGAAAATCGTCTAATTCATTATTACTATTAACCCGAATATGTTGACAAAGCTTTATCTTAAATTTTAGGGTCGCAGTATTGTTAGGTCGTTTAACTGGAGGGTAAAATTTAAATTTTACTGGGTGTTTTTTTAGATTTGTGGCCCAACAATCTGTAGTATCACCCCAAATATCATCTGGAATCCCTCCAAATTCTGCATCCCATCTATCATCACTATGCCCTGGATACCCACCAGATAAACCAATACCAATATAGGCTTCATTAACAGGAACTACTACATTATTTGTTCCTATAGGTGCTGCACTGGTATGCTCCCTTATCATGGTGTGTGCCGGATGAATTTCGGTAACAGTTGGTGCATGTCCTACATCCCATATATGACGCCCCCAAAACGTAAGATATTCTCCCCAGAAAGGTCGCCATTGTAGTGGAAACGATCCTGTTTCCCATTCATTATGAATAATTGGTATTCTATTTATTCCACTACCCTTACCTTTATACCCTTCACCTAATAAATACATAAATTGTGGATCTGGAACTACATCCCAATTCCAATCTCTGGTTTCATGGGTAAACGGATTATCGGTATGAGTAACTCTGCTATAGTCTTGAAAACCTGAAAGTTGAACACTTTTTTCATTACTAACTGTTTTCCAATTTTTTCCTGTAAAAAAAATGCTAACTCCTGAAGATACGTCTGGTTTATCATCTATATAGGTATCTGGGCTTCTAAAATTACAATGGGTTTGAATCCAATTACGAACCCATCTGGTATTACTTTTATTACCGTCTTGTGAACTATGCCGTTGAAAGGTATCTCTTAAGCTAATAACCTCGTTACCTACTCTGTATAATCTATTATCATCTATATGACTATCATACTCCGCTTGGGTAATGAGCCCTTTTCCCATTCTACTAAAAAATTGACGAATGTTTAAAGATCCTATCTGTGGGTCTGTGGTGTCTTGAGGATTCGTAGTGTTTTGAACGATTAAATCAAATAGTAACTCATAATCTGCTTCATCCTTTGTAAAAGATACCGCAGCATTAATAAGAGACGTATTCGCATTAATGATATGTGTTCCTAAATGATCATCAGGGTCTGGCCAATCCCCTTCCATCATCTTAAACTGTATATAATTAGTGAAATTATACGATTTATTTAATGTCCACGTCTCACCATCATCAAAATCATCATTATGTAATGTATCTGTAGAATTACCATCTGCCCTAATTTCTAAGCGTATTTCATCATCTCCTACCAGATCTTCATTTTCAAAACACTTGATTTGCTTAATTGTAATTGTTTTCATTCTATTTTTTTTTCATTATTAAGAACTCAATGAGTCTATTGGAAAAAAACCAAAGTATAAGGAATGCTAAACATTCTAAAGTAAAACTTCCAAACTTAAAAAACAGTTCTGTAAAACATATAGAAAAAGTAAGACTTACACCTAACCTTATCATATCTTGAACATTGATTATTCCCGGGAAAAGATTTTTTAAAAAATTCATCTACAAAGTATTTTGGTTAAAAAATAGATTTTTATCAAGAGATTTTTATATCCTGATTAAGAGACTAAAATTAGTTTATAGAGTATTATAAAATAGTAAGGTTTTCACCCCTTTTTAATAAGTGATTTAACCCTTTATTTTTATGTAATCAATAGAATTTATCGATGCTTTCGTCTTTGGTCTTTGGTCTTTGGTCTTTGGTCTTTGGTCTAGAGAAAATTTTGAAAGCCTAAGGTTTTTATCAAACTAAAAATAAAGTTTATTTTGCTAGACACCTCTTACCCATGGGGCGAAGTCGTTCATTTAAATATGAACTAAAAATGGGTACGGCAACTATCGTAGAGTCTGGATGTAAGGTATACGACATTAATTTTAGTGATAATATTCCAGTCCTTACGGATATTATCTTTACCTCTATAAATAATAAATACCTATCAGGAGGTTCTAATAGAAAAATAGCTATAAGAATAAGTGATGAAGGTGTATTAGTTGTGACTCAGATAGGTGTGGTATCTTTTGTTGAAGGAAGAAAATAATACTACTATTCTATTCTACAAGTAAAAAGTAAACTATACACCTATTCTATTACATGCTCCCTTAAAAAGCCTCAGCAATGCCTAAATAAAACCCACGTGTTTCTTTACCAAAACCTACATCAAATCTTAGGTTTAGATCTTCGCTTTTATCAATTGAAAACCTAGCACCAAGCCCATAGTTGGGTTTTAAGTTTTTAAACTGAAATTGATCGGCGTTATGATAAACATCACCAGTGCCCGCAAAGCCAACCAAGCCCCATCGAGAATCTTTAAAATTCTTTCTATATTCTACTTGTGTAGCAAGCAGATCACGATCTACAAAACGACCTTCTTGATACCCTCGCATAATCTCGCTACCTCCAAAGAACGAATATTCGGAAAACGGTATGTCACCACGAGAAAATTGACCATAGAACTGTAAAGCTATAACGTCTTCATTTTTTGGAGATACATCAAAGTAATGTCTTAAGTCCAAACGTGTTAGTTTAAATACATTGGTACCTCCCAAAACCTTGTCATACAAACCATGCGTAAACTCTAAATACCAACCATCTTGCGAATTTAGTATATTGCTTCTACTATCAAAAAGCATGGCTATCTCCGCTCCTACCGATGTTGAGCCATTAGCTCCGTTTAGCTGATTTTGAGCAATAAGACCATCATCTTCAAATTTTGTGTTGTAAATATGATTATACCTAAATCCAGCGCCTATAAAAAGATATTTATGGAACATCTGTTTAAGAAAAATAGGTTCTAATAAAAATTGATTGTAATCGTATTGTTCTTCGGCACTTTTTGGCGTATCACTACCAAAGCCATAATATAAACGCGGATAATTTTGGAAGAGCAGATTACCTTCTATTACCCATTTTTCTTGATTGGTAAAGATCTCAAAACCAGAAAAAAGAAAAAATTGATTATTAAGCGTATACTGTAAACTCATGGGCATATTAGAAACTCGGGTTTCCTCGCCACTACCGTTAAATTTAAATAAGTATTTAGCACCTGTTCCAAACGCAAAATTTGTTTCTGGAGAATAGCTTATAACGGGCGCCAAAATAAACTTTTGCTTATATAAGGTACTATCGCGTTCTACTGCTTTTTTATTAGGGTGAAACGTAAAAAATTCCTTTAGATTATCTATGGTTTGTGCTGTTGCGGTCGATGATGAACAACATAGCATAATAAAAAATAAAAAACCTAACCTGGCTTTGTTTGGGTAATATTGTAACATTTATAAATCTTTTAAATGGACTAAAGCGATATGCTAAAGAAATTCGTGCGAAATTAGGCAAATCTCAAAGCTGTCCAAAATTTTAATAACAGATTAATTCTTTTTTTACTTGAATTGAATCTTAAGTTACCTCGGGTTCTATTAAAGTAAAAGTATATATGTATGTAATTTGCTGAGAAATTTTTAAACCATATTAAAACCGGAACATAGCCCCGTAAACGAAAAGCTATTTTGTATTATCTGGAAGCAACATATCCATTATACAGCCTTTTTCTAATTGAAAATTAACATTATCTGCTTCTGAATCTGGATTGCTTCTAACATTTAAAACATAAGTTTTAATATACAACTGATTTTGAGTTATCATTTTTTCAAGTTCACTAAAATCTTCTTCTTCATAATCCTCATCATTATTGGCATCTAAAGAGTTGTTAACGATGTCTATAAAATTAGATTTTTGAAAGGCAGGATTATCAATAATCAATTTTAGTTTTTCTTGTTCTTTAGATTTACTTTCTTCATTAATAGCTCTATTGTATAAAATTGCTAATTTAATATCTAAATCATCGTATACAAAGTCATTACTTTTTTGAAAACCACTTACTTTTTCCATTCTCCTTTGCTTTCATCTAAAACAACAACAATATCACCTCGCTTAAATTTATTACCTGTAAACTCCATAACGTCTGGTCTTTTGTAGATAGCTAAAGAATTTTTTAGAACTGCTAACTTACCATTTTCAGCAAACAAATGCTCATATACCCAACCTTGTTGGCCATCTGATAACTCTACTTTTAAATACTCTTTATTATCACTTGTCTTTTTCTCCTAAAAACTTTACTATTTCACCAAAATAGATTGTTGTAATGTACTTTGCTCCTTTTCTTCCTGCTATATCTCGTAAACCTACTTTTGACTATAAACAAATTAATGATTTGTCATTTTTTGAAAGATTTGAAGCTTTTACTTCTAAATCATTATTGATTTCTACATCATTATTGTTAGTCTTTAAATCGGTATTAGATGTAGTCTCTTTATCTTTGCACCCTAATATAAAGGCTGTTAATAATATAATTAAATAGCACTTTTTTAGTAGATTTTTGTTCTTTTTATTTTGTCTTAATTTTGATTTTTTACAAAAGTAATGAATACGGCTTGATTTAGGGAACATCGTCGCTTTAGGTATAGTATACTCCATTACAGTAGTCAAAGAAAATTTAGAACTTATAATTATGCTTTTTTTTAATTCAGAAAACAACTCCATTCTATAAAAATAGTACGCTATAAAAACGCCATTTACACTTGTAATTATTAAACATTTGTGTTTTTACTTTTTTGTTTAATTTTAATATTTTATACAATTTAATGAAGCTAATTAAAATACGCTTGTTATCGATAAATTTTATAATACGCTTAAAATTTAATTTAAATATCGTAATTTACATGACGTAATTACAACGTCAACAATCTGAAAATCAGTAATGTTTTAAAACAAAAATTATGATTAAAAAAAATACTATCCTTAAAAAAAATATTTTTTTGACTCTTGTTATTGTCTTCTCTTTTACTATTGAAGGGTTTTCACAAATAGAAAAATCAGATTGGGTAAAAAGTTCTAATAAGAAAGAAAAAGTAACTGCAAAAAAGTTTTTAAAAAAACTTCCAACAAGTTATGCCACTTGGAATATTTCTATATCCAATTTTTCTAATAAAATGCGTAATACTGGAGCGCAAGAAATTGTTTTGCCTTCTCCTAGTGGAAAATTAGAAACTTTTGTAATAAAGCCTTCAAATGTAATTGCTAATGAGGTTGCTCATTTATATACAATTAAAACATTTATAGGTTATAAAAAAGATGAACCATCAACTATTATGTCTTGCGATATAAGTAATGATGGTTTTCATGCAGCAGTTTATAAATCTAATAAGAGTTATTTTATAGAACCGCTTTATAAAGCAAATCAAGGAACAGTAATTACGTATTATAAAAAAGATAATGCCATAAAAAAAATACAATGTAACACAACAGGTTTTAATGTAAAAAAACAGGTAGATATTAGCGCAAAACGTTCTAGTACACCAACAACAAAGAGCACTTATAGAATAGCAATAGCGGCTTCTGGAGAATACTCTCAACAATTTGGAGGAAGTCCTGTAAATACAACTACAGTGTTAAACTCTTTAGCTTCTGGAGTAAATTTAATGAACCCTATATATTTAAGAGATTTAGGTGTGCAGTTAACTTTGGTTAGTAATGCCGCGTTGGTTTACCCTGATCCAGACACTGACCCTTTTGATACTATTAATGCAGATAACTTACCAGACGATGCACATGCTGCTTGCGTAAGTGCTTTAACGGTTAATGGGTTTGATGTTGGCCATGCTGTTATTTGGGACAATATTGGTGGCGTTGCAGGTAAAGGAGTTGTTTGTTTTGATATGGATAAAGGTGCTGGATATTCAGGTAGCGATAGTAGCTTGACAACGCTATGGATAGATTATGTTTGCCATGAAGTTGGTCATCAATTTGGTTCTGAACATAATTTTGTATCTGAAGAATGTGCTACATCTGTGGACGGTTTTAGATACGAACCTGGAGAAGGCTCTTCTATCATGGCTTATGCTAATGTATGTGGTCCTCCTGTACAATATGCAACAGGGGCAGATCCATTTTTTCATTACGCTTCTATAAAACAAATACAAGATTATATACTAACAGAAGCTTGTGAGACTAGTGATGCTTCTGGTAACACATCAGATCCTGTTGCTCAAGCTCTAGCAGATATTACCATTCCTAAAGAGACACCATTTATCTTAGTAGGTAATGGGTCTGATGCTAATGATCCCGTTGGAAATTTAACCTATGATTGGGTTCAATATGATGGTGCAAGTACAGCGGTTAGTGGTCTCCCAGACTGCATGTCTACAGATGCTCCTTTGTTTCGTTATCGTTCGCCATCAACAGATAATTACCGTAGCTTTCCTCAAAGTTCTGATGTTATTGCAGGAAATAACGACCAAGCATGGGAAAAACTACCTTGTGTTCCTAGAACAATGAATTTTTCTTTAACAGTAAGAGATAATAACACCTCATTTGGAAGAATAGCAGAAGATAAAACTGTAGTTACAGTTGCAAACACAGGCCCTTT
Source organism: uncultured Algibacter sp. (assembly GCA_947499935.1). Classification (GTDB taxonomy): domain Bacteria; phylum Bacteroidota; class Bacteroidia; order Flavobacteriales; family Flavobacteriaceae; genus CANMQH01. The sequence goes on from CANMQH010000025.1 coordinate 27,264, forward strand.
TAATGTAACAAGTCCAAATGGTGGAGAAGTCTTTGATGGAAATACTGCACAAACAGTAACATGGACTGTTAATGGTACAAATGCTCATTGTGCTAATGTAGATATTTTAATATCTACAGATGGAGGAAATACATATACAGTTATTGCTAATGCTACTGCTAATGACGGAACAGAAAGTATTACAATTCCTGATGTAAACATCACTACAGCTCGTATACTTGTTAGTTGTGATGTAACTGGCGACTTTAGATCGGCATCAACTTTTTATGATGTTTCGGATGCTAACTTTACTGTTAATCAAAGTTTAAGTATTACTGATTTTGAAGCATTGGGTATTAATATATATCCTAATCCAGCTTCTAAGGAAGTCTTTATTAAATTAAACAAAGAAGATGATTATAGCTATCGTTTAGTTGATATTAGAGGTAGACGTATTTTAAATGATACTTTTAAGAATACAACTCGTATTGAAACAACAAATTTGCAAACTGGCGTTTATTTTTTACAATTACACCAAGAACGTACAAATCTAACTGTAGTAAAAAAACTTATTATACAAAATTAATTAAAATTTGAGCTAATTTAAATAGATTATTGTGCATGTAAATAAATTAATTTCAAGTTTATTAATAATGACTTACTTTTCATTACTATGCAGTTGTTTATCTTTAAAAACTAATAGCTCAGATTTTCAAATAAGCTATGTTAAATCTAGAGGTAGGCAATTAAAAAAACCGCATTTTAAAATAGAAATAAAAGGGAATTCTGTTTATTATACTGGAATTGCTAATATGTCAGTTTTAGGAAAAACTAATTTTAAACTTTCAAAATCTGAATTAAAAAAAATTACAACTTCTTTTAAGCAAGGTGAATTTAGCCAATTTAAAAAAAAATACATTACTAAGTATAGAGACATGGCTTTAACAATAATTACCTATAAAAATCATGAAGTTAGATACCAAGACGTAGAAGCCCCAAAAAAATTAAAAGATTTAGCTCTTTTATTGGAGTCTTGTTTGCCTAATGATTATAAATAATAATACCATTTTATACATTCTACTTTATTTCTATCATTGTTTTTAGTAAAACGGATATCATTCCATTTTTATTTTTTTTTTAGATTTGAGACTATAAAAAAGTAGTAAAGGAGATTCATGGAAAGTCCAAATAAAATTAACGTTAAGAATAAACGCTCTTTTTTATTGTCTTCTTTTTTAAAAATTAAAATCAAACCGAATATCCGAATTTAAATTTTTTGAGAACTTTAATGTGTCCTATAAAGGGGAAGCCTACATAGCGTTAATGTTTACTGCTAATTTATAAAAAACAAAAAGCCATTTAAACAGGATTTAAATGACTTTTCTTATTATCATCAATAAATAGATATTATTAATTACAATCTGGTATCTTCCCTTGCAGTGTCATTAAATTCCATGCTGTTTCATATCCAACTTTGTGAGCACTCCATGCACGCCACGCTCCTGATGAAGCATCCGTAGGTTCTTCACCCAAATCGCATTTTCCTGTAAGAAGTGTATAAATAAAAGCGCCTGAAGCACGATCTAAATCTCGGCTCATATGCCAGTTGTCTCTATAAGCGCTGTTTGCAATACCTAATGCTTTCATTTGTGCATATAATGTACGTATTGGGATTGCTCTTGCGGTTGGTAGTTCGTTTTGGCGTGTCATATATAGAGCGACACCTAAATCTGTACCGTTTTCAGTATCATTTCTTCTTTTGTCAATACCATATAGCATAGATACATCGCCTGTTTGACCTCCGTCTTGCATTGGGAAACCAAATGAAGAGTCAAACTTACTAGCATCTATTTTATAGCGTTTATTAGCTTCAAAATTAGTATTAGCTCTTCCTATGTTAAAATTAACTTTGGGTGCGCCATCTCTTACCAACTCTGTTTCTGTAACTTTGTTAACAACCCATTGTAAACCACCGATAATACCATTCTCAGAACTAGTACCTGTATGGTTAAATCTAATTATTGGTGTATCTGTATAAGTTCCTTTAAATGGTGATGTAAAATTGTATGTTCCTGAGAAATGAGTTGCTGTTTTTGCGCTTTTAACACTCAATAACACGGCATCTGCTAAAGCATCATTATAGTTGTAATTAGATGTCGATGCGTTTTCTCCATAAAGCTGTGTGTAAATGGCCGAAGCTGTTAAATAAGCCCCATTAGGCGAGGGGTAGGTGGATTGAGTATCTTTTAAATCTGTAGATAGTGCTTCCCACGCAAGTCCTGCTGGTACTACTTCAATAGATGCTTTTGCTGTTGTTGCAATACGATAATTGAATTCTTCAAGCAATTCTAAATTGGCGACATCATCTTGTTCTTTTGGCCACAAGAGTAATGCCATTGTTTTAGCATTCCCTTCTTCTACTTTCTCTGCGATTTTATTGAGACCTAACGAATAGAATCCTGGAGTTTTTGATACAATATAAGGATCTGCGGCTATAATGACATAGTCCCAGTCTTTATCTCCTTCTCCTTTTAAATTAGCCAATCGTTCATCCTGATTATCTGGCCAATAATAATATTGCACCAATGAGTGTGCGTAATGTTTATAGGTTAGTATTTGGTTGCCACTACCTAAATTTACATCAACATCAGCTACTTTGTATGTGTCCTTGTATTCAATATTTATAGGAGTGCTTATTGCGTTGTCTTGAGATAATATATTATTTAGTTCTTGAACAACAGGAGCCAATGCAAAAGTTGATGTTTGAGAATCAATAGACTTGCTAGGTCCTAATAGAAGGATATTGAGTGTTCCGTCTTCATTAATATCGGCATTAAATCGTTCTTCAGATATAGGTGGGTTTGTTACTTCTTCTCCAGAATCGGAATCATTATCATCTGGCTCTCTTGTTTCTTCCTTGCTACAAGCATTAAATAAAAATGTAAAAATGAAAAGAATAAACAATGTGTTTTTGTGTAGGTAATGTAGGTTAGCTATCATAAAGTATATTTGGGGTTAATACTATGTTATTGTATGTGAAGTAAATTAGAATGAATATTCTATCTCTAACAAAAATACCCCTTTTTAATATAAATACTTGAAAATCAATCAGGAGTTTTCAAAAAAAGGCATTGATTTTATTTAATTCTTGAGATAGAATATTTACATTTTTAAATAAGCCAACCGAAAATATGTAAAAAACAATTAGATAAAGTGCTATTTATAATAATATTTAGATTAGAAATTACTTTTATTTACTCCCCGCAAAACTGATTGTCGGATTACTTACATCACCAATACTAACAGTTAGTAAATCTCCTTCGTCTTGAGATGATACAGTGACTACAATTTCTCTATCTATATCTTGATATACAAATATAGATTCTGGAGTGACAGGAGAAAATTTAATATCAATAAGAGAAGCTACATCGTTACTAAAATCTATTGTGTATGTTTCAGGCTCAGTTTCAGTAATAATTCCTGTGGCTCCAAATACGTTTTCTAGTTCTGGTGTATTTAAAAGGCCTCTATATGTTCCCAATAGGTTTTCAGGAAGTTTAACCGAGTTGGGCAAATTATTATTAGGGTTTTCATTTTCGCTATCATCATCACTAGAACATGAAGTAAATAATATCCCTATTGTAAAACAAAGTATAAAAACTCTATATATCATCAATTTATTTTTCATAATTTAAATTCGTTATAAATGCAATTCATTTGTTTTTTTCAAATATATAATAATAACTCAAAGTATTATTAAAATTCTAAAATCGTTTAAGTATTAATAATCAGGAAATAACATACTTTAATTTCTGCCTATCATTCACTAAAATGAAGATTACTTTGGATAGAAAATGCTCCATTAATATAGCAGAATAAATTCTGTTTAAAATCAACACATTAAGTGTATTAATCATTTAATAATAAGCCTTTTAACCCCTAGTTAAAAGGCTTATTTCCTTGTATTTGTGTTTGTTTTTCTAATTAATTTTACTCGAAAACTATTAAAACTATATTATCATGAGTATAAAAAACAGACTTAAGAATCTTAGAAAAAAGGCAGGTAATGTTTTAAAAGGTGCAGGAAAAACCATTAAGAATAATGCAAAATCTATAGGCGGCACTATAAAAAAGAACGCAAAAAAAGTTGGAGGAGCAGTTAAAAAAACAACTAAGACTACTGGGCGTGTTGTTAAAAATACAGCAAAATCTTCAATTGGTGTAGCTAAAAAAGTAGGACGTGTTGCTAAAAAAGGAGCTAAAGCTACTGGACGTACTGTTAAAAATGTAGCGAAAAAAGTCACAAAGACCACTGACTTTAATTTAAATTGTCATTTTTTAATATGCCATAATGAAGCTGATTTTACAGATGTACAAGTTAAAAGCTGGATAAACAAACGCGTTTTATTAGCAGAAAAGATGTATGATACTAAACCTAAATTAAAAATTAAATCAAGTTTCTCTCGAGTTAAAAATGGGAATAAATTTTTAACTATGGAATTTTCAACGGGTAAAGACTATAATGCTTTTATGAATAAAAAATTTGATAATATCTCTAAGTACTTTACTTCTGGAAAGTTAAACTTTTTAGTTGCAGATTATTGGAAAATTGCTGGTAAAGAACCTTGCGGAAAAGCCTTTTTTAATTTTTACCCAGGATGGAAAAAACACGCTGTTTATTTAAGAAGAAATTGTAAAACCACTACTTTCCCTCACGAACTAGGCCATGTATTTGGCTTAATGCATACTTTTATAAAAGGAGGGTTATGTACTAGTAAATATTCTAAAAAAGAAGGCAGTACAAAAAAGGATGGGCGCTCTAACTTAATGGATTATGACAGAGCCAACATCGTATATTTAAATACTTGTCAACAACGTGTCGCAGCATTAACACGTAGACGTCACATGACCATAACAGGAAAGGTGAAATATTATAAGTTATCGGGGTTTGTATAATATTCTTTTCTATTAAATTTTAACTACAGCTATATTTTTAGCTAAAAAAATCTAAAAATATAGCTGTGTTTTATTTTGTTCCAAAACCAGTCATTGTATAAATAATACTTATAATATGAGTTATCTAAAGTATCTTTGTGAAATAAAGCAGAGTAAGCTTTCTTTGCATTTTTTATAAAAATTAACTAAACAATGATAATCGTAATAACACCTGAGAATGATATCCCAAGGGAAATAGAAACTCTTAACCTACTATTTGAAGAAGGCCTAGAATACTACCATTTAAGAAAACCAAATAAAGACTACAAGGCGCATTGTGATTATATAAACCAAATAGATGAACAGTACCACAATAAAATCGTTGTGCACTACCATCATGAATTAATAAACGAATTCAATCTAAAAGGCATTCATTTTCAAGAACAAAAGCGAATAGACTATATAGATAATCCTGGTCAGTATTTCAAAGGGCTTAACATGTTTGGCAAAACTATAAGTTCGTCTTTTCATGAACCTAAAGATTTAGAAGCTTGTCATTTTGAATTTGATTATCATTTATTAAGTCCTGTGTTTTCTTCAATATCAAAAAAAGGCTATACTGGTCGTGGGTTTGATGTAAATCATATTGACAAAACAATCATTGGTATGGGCGGTGTATCGGAGGATAATTTATCCGAATTCGATGCCTTAGGTTTTAATGGTGTTGGCGTTTTAGGCGGTATTTGGAATAGTGAAATGCCGTTATCCGTTTTCAAAAAAATGAAAGCACACTTCAATTAATTTCAGTAAAACATGATTATACCTAAACTACATTATATCTCTCAAGGAACTTCGCCAAAAGAACATATAGAAAACATACAGAAAGCGTGTACATCTGGAGCAGAATTGGTGCAATTGCGTTTAAAAGATCTTTCTGAAAAAAAGATATTAAAATTAGCTAATGAAGCTCGAGAAATCACATCTCATTTTCAAACGCGGTTGATTATTAACGATTATTATAAAATAGCAAAAGCCATTAAAGCAGATGGTGTACATTTAGGACTAACTGATGCCTGCCCTACTATGGCTAGAAAAGAACTGTACAATTGGCAAATAATAGGCGGCACAGCAAACACCTTACAAGATTGCGAACTATTGCTAGATAAAGAAATCGATTATATTAGTTTAGGTCCCTTTAGAGAAACAACAACAAAAGAGAATTTGAGACCGATTTTAGGTTTAAAAGGTTATACTGCAATTACAGACATCTTAAAAACACCAATACCAATTATTGGCGTTGGAGGGATTAATATAGAAGATGTTGAAGCTATATTAGAAACCGGTATTTCCGGAATTGCTGTATCAGGAAGTATTACACGTAATTTTAATAGCATAAGAACGTTTAACCAATTACTAAAAGCATCTTCGACTGAAGAACAGCCCCATAGTTTTAAATCTTGATAATCAATAAGTGTCTTTATCTTAATTTTTGTGGTGAGGCAACTGTCTGTTTTCGAGCATAAACACTTTGTTATTAATGGAATAAAAATGTCTTAATTTTTTGAATATATTAAGATGGTTTTCGACTAGCATAAAAACACGTAAAAAACTATATTCGCAGCATGTGGATGTATTTGGGTTTGTTGGCGGCATTTTTTTTAGGATTACATAATTTATGTAAAAAACATGCTGTACAAGGAAACGAGGTGTTTCCCGTGCTTTTTGGCACTATCCTTTCGGGGTTTTTATTATTACTCCCCTTTTTTATGGGCTCCATATATTATCCCGAATATACTAAACAACTAGGCTTTTATATAACCAGCATCTCTTGGAAAACACATGGTTTTATCTTTATAAAATCTGCAATTATGGCATCGTCATGGATTTTAGCGTATCAAGCTTTAAAGCACTTGCCTATAACCATAGTAACTCCAATACGTTCAGCAGGTCCATTTTTTACATTTATTGGTGCGATATTAATATACAAAGAGCAACCTAATATATTGCAATGGCTTGGTTTTTTCTTAATCATTTTTTCGGTAATACTATATTCTAAAATTGGTAAAAAAGAAGGTATTAATTTTAAAAAGAATAAATGGATATTGGCTATTATAGCAGCAACTTTTTTAGGTGCTTCTAGTGGTTTGTATGATAAGTTTTTAATACAAAATTTACAGTTAAACCCGCAAACCCTACAATTTTGGTTTAGTTTTTACACGGTACTTATTTTACTCTGTATTTTATCTATAACATGGTTTCCATTCAAAGCCAAACTAAATGCCTTTAAATTCCGTTGGACTATTGTTGCCGTTGGTGTTTTATTGGTTGCTGCAGATTATTTTTACTTTAAAGCGCTGCAAGACCCAGATGCTTTAATCATATTGTTATCTGCTATAAAACGAAGTCAAATAATTATTGCTGTTGTTATTGGCGGTCTTATTTTTAAAGAAAAAAACAAACGAAAAAAGCTAGTGCCTTTATTGGGCATTTTGTTTGGAGTATTTTTGATTTTGTACACCTAAGCTTGGCACATTTAAAAACTATATTTTATAGGATTTTATCTCGGACCAATCATACTAAATGGATAATTAGAGTTTGCTCCTCTAGCATTGCTAGTATCTGAAATATTATAATTAGTTCGCGAAATATTAGATTTTAACCTATCATTAGAATTACTAGGATCTTTAATTCCAAAAGTACGTTCTAAAGTTATTTCTCCTAATAGTTTTAAGCCGTTCCATTTTACAGTATGAGTCATATTAATTAAAAATATCCTTAATTGGGTATAATAATCTTTCTAATAATGTGATTTCATCAACTATTATCTCAGCTTCGCCTTCCATTTTTTGTTTAAATTCTATAACCTTATTATATGAAGTTATTAATGAGTTTAGCTCTACAATTGCAATGTATTCAGAAGTTTCAGCTTTTGGAATATTTGATATTGAAATTATTTTTCCTTTTAATTTACCCCATTCTTGATAAGGATAATTTCTTAATTTAATTAAGACATTTTGTCCCGATTTAACTTTTCCTGAATTGTTAATAGGTACCAGTACTCTGCCAATTAATCCATTTAGCTCATTAGGGACTATTGTAAATACAATTTCATTTGTTTTTATATCTTGATATTGGTGCCAAATATCAAAAAGTGTTAATTTGCCATTTATAGGACTTGATAATACATATTTTTGCTCCCATTCTTTAATACTGTTTATTAATTCCTGTTTAGATTGTTCTAAATTTTGATTTAAAAAAATTAATGAATTTTCATTTTTGATTGAAGTTTGCGTTAGGTCATCTTGAGAAATTAGAACATTGCTTTTTTTATTTTCAATAATAGATTTTAGCTCTTGATATTTTTCTTTAGCTTTTAAATACATGGATTGATTATTTATATAGTCAATTTCTGAAATAATTCCTTTTTTATAAAGCTCAGTATTTTTAATAAAAATTTTTTTTGTATTGGCGACTTGCAATCTATAGTGTTGTAATCTATCTAAATTATTTTTCAAACTTTTCTGTTTGGAAATCATTTGTAAATTGTAATTATCGATTCTATTTTTTTCTGGATTAAGTACAACATGGTTAAGATAATTTTGGTAGCTTAATCTAAAATTATTGTAAATCCTTTGTACTTCGCCCAGTTCCACGTCTGAATTAAGAATTGTACTTAACGAATCAAAATCTTTAACTGTTGGTACGAATAATTTTAAATAAGATTTAACACTTTTAATATCATCAAAATTTGCATTATTTTTAATAACGCCTAAAACATCTGATTTTAAAACCTTTTGATTTTCCTTAGCATTTATTTGTGTTAAAATACCACTAGATTTTGCAATAATATTTACAGGAGGATTTTTAGACGTAACAACAATAGAGGCATTAATAACATCATTGTATTTAATGATAGAAGTTAAAAAAATTAACATCATTATTATTATAAAAATTAATATATTTCCAAACCTTGTAATCCAGTGAGGTTGCCTTTTTAAAACATCATTAGTCTCTTCACTTAAATCAAGGTTTTCTATATTCATTTTAAGCTCCTAATTCTAATTGATTTTTAACTAAATCATAATATGCCCCTTTTTTTGAGGTTAGCGCTTTATGGTTTCCTTTTTCAATTAATTTTCCTTTTTCCATAACAATAATTTGATCTGCGTTTTTTACAGTGCTTAAACGATGAGCAATAATAATTACTGTTCTTCCTTGAAAAAAGTTGTTTAATTTTTCCATTATATTTTTTTCGTTATTTGAATCTAAAGCACTTGTTGCTTCATCAAACATTAAATATCTAGGGTTTTTATATATTGCTCTAGCAATTAAAATTCTTTGTTTTTCACCTCCGCTAAGACCAATTCCACTTTCTCCTATTTTTGTATTTATACTAGATGGTAATTTATCAATAACCTCTTTTAAATTAGCAATATTTATAGCTTTTTTAAGCCTCTCTTTATCTAAAGGGGTGTCAGAATCAGATTCTGTTATATTTCTTAATATGGTATCATTAAATATGTAACCGTCTTGCATAACTACTCCACATTTTTCTCTCCAAGACTTTTCATTTATACTATTAATATTCTTATCATTAATATAAATATTGCCACTTTCAATTTTGTAAAACTTTAAGAGAAGCTTAAGCAAGGTGGTTTTACCACTTCCGCTAGTTCCCACAATTGCAGTTATTTTATTTTTAGGTATATGTAAATTAATATTTTCTAATACATTATTATAGCTATTATAAGAAAAAGAAAGTTTTTTTATTTCTATATCTAAAGTAACATTATCTTCAATTTCTTCAATTAGATTAAGATTTATAATTTCGTCAGGTATTTTATGGATTTCATCTAGTCGTTCTAGTGAGATTTTAGCATCTTGTCCAGTTTGAAGGAAAGAAATAAAGTCATTTAAAGGGAGATTTAATTGACCAATAATATACTGAATTGCAAGCATCATACCCAAACTAAGGCTTCCTGAGATTACAGCTTTAGCCGAAATAAACGTGATAATAATATTCTTAAATTCGTTTATAAAAAATGCTCCTGAAGTTTGTTTTTGAGATAGACTTAAACCTTTTATTGATGTTTTAAAAAGTCTTATTTGAACATTTTCCCATTCCCAACGTCTTCTTCTTCCAGAGCCATTCAATTTAATTTCTTGCATGCCATATATCAATTGATATAGAGTATTATGCTTATCTGCAGATTCTCTAAACTCTCTGTAATCTAATTCAGCTCTAGTTTTTAAAAATAAAATAGACCACCATATATAAATTACAGAGCCAACTGTAAAAACTAATAATATTGTTATATTGTAATAAGCAAGAACAATACCAAATATAATTATATTAACTAGAGAAAATAAAGTATTTAACGTTGTGGATGATAAAAATTCTTCGATCCGCATATGATCAGCAATTCGTTGCATGATGTCTCCAGTATTTTTCGTGTCAAAAAAAGATATGGGGAGTCTCATTAATTTCCTCAAAAAAGAACTTATAAGTCTAATATTAATTCTACTTGTAATGTGTAATAATAGCCAACTTCTTAAAATTTGAACTGTAGTAAGAGAAAAAAATAATATTAATTGGCCAATTAATATTAAATAAATAAAATTAAGGTTTTCATAATTTATACCATAATCTATAACTGATTGAGTTAGAAAAGGTAAAAAAAGCTGCAAAATACTACCAATTATTAAACCTAACAATAATTGATATAAACCTTTTTTATGGGGCTTGAAATGTAATAAAAATATTTTTAGATTATAATTTTCTACAGGGTCTTGTTCTTTTTTATAAAACTCTGGTGATGGTTCTAACAAAAGTAAATTACCCGATTTGGTGTTTTTTGACAACCAGCCTCTTTTAAATTCTTCATGACTATAATTAATAATTCCAAAAGCAGGATCCCCACAAATAACCTTTTTTTTATTTATATCATAAATTACTATAAAATGGTTTTCTTTCCAATGTGCTATACATGGCAAGGGTACATCATCTCTTAATTCATTAAAGGGTAATGAAACAGGTAGTGAATGTAAACCAATTTTTTCCGAAGCATCATTAAGTCCATAAAGTGATGTCCCTAACTTATTAATATTGCAATAGTTTTTTAACGTATCTATAGTATAATACTTACCATGAAATTGAGAAATTATTTTTAAACAAGTAGGCCCGCAATCCATTTGATCATGTTGTCTAAAAAAAGGATGTTTTTTTTTAAATAATCTTAACAAAATAGATTCTATTTTTAATGTAAAACTACAAACTTAAAATTAGTTTATTTAAATTAGAACTAATATATATACAAATAAAACATTAACTTAATTTTAACTTAATTTTAACTTTTAATTTTGGTAAGACGCAATAATAATTTTTAGTTTAGACTGATAATCAATAACTTAAAATAATTATGAAAAAATCATTAAAAAAAGAAACAAGCATTTCGAAATTTTCAACAAAGGAAATTACTTCTGAAAGTAATTTACTAAACGCTCAAGGTGGAGGTGCATATCTTACTTATCCGCCAAATCGAGCTTACAATAGTGGTAGAAGAAATGGCGGTAGAAGGTAATTATTTATCTTAAAAATGTCTAATCCTAAATAATTAATACAATTTATTAAAGGATTAAACGTATTAATAAAAGTTTAATAATCTATTGATTATTAAACTTTTTATGTTTTATATTTCTTTTTAGTATATATATGTGTAATGCTATCATAGTATTAGGGAAATTCCTTAGACTCAGTTTAGACATATAGCTTCGTGCAAAATTTAAAAAAAACATTTGTGCTATTGTAAAATACAATTCTTCATTTAAATATAATAACACTAATTACTTAATATAATTTACCTAATCCTTATCTTTATAACTTAAATTATGAGGATTAAAACTTGGAACAGATAAAAACTTACTTAGATCAAATTGCTACCATATCTAAACAAGACTGGGACTTATTTACATCAAAATTACAGCGTCGGGTTATTGAGAAAAAAGAAGTTTTTTTAAAATGTAACGCTGTAGAAAACCATATCTCTTTTATAGAATCTGGTGTGGTACGCTTGTATATTCCTAAAGAAAACCCTGAAAAAGAAATTACTTTCGGATTTAGTTTTAAAAATCAATTTGTTAGTGCTTACGATTCGTTTTTAACGCAAAAACCTTCAGCCTATCAATTACAAGCCCTTACTAAAACAACCATATTAAGTGTTACTTATAGCGATTTGCAAATAGTTTATAAAACCACGCAAATAGGTAATCTTATTGGACGGTTAACTGCCGAACGTCTTTTTTTAATAAAATCCAATCGCGAACAAGATTTATTAAATCTCACTGCAGAAGAACGTTATATTAAGTTGTTTAAAGAACGTCCAGAACTTTTAAAGGTAATTCCGTTAAAATACATTAGTTCTTATATTGGTGTTACCGCGCAGGCTTTAAGTAGAATTAGAAAGCGTTTGTAATACGCGTTTTATTGATTTAGATTCATTGTTTTATGAGTTTCATCAAATTATCTTTGTAAAAAAAACTATGATTATAATAATTTTCATTTTAGTACTCTGGTATGGAAGCTTATTTTTTCAATCTTTCTTTTTACATCGTTATGCAGCGCACCAAGTATTTACAATGTCTAAAACCATGGAACGTATTACTTTTGTTTTAACTTGGGTTTTTCAAGGAGCAAGTTATTTAAGCGCTTATGGTTATGGTATTATGCACCGCATGCATCATGCTTACACAGATACAGAAAAGGACCCACATTCGCCATCTTATGATGCTAATTTATTTGCTATGATGTGGAAAACTAAAACAGTTTATCAAGATATAAATAAACAACGCATAGCTGTTGATGAACGTTTTACCAAAAATGTTCCGCAATGGAAATCGTTTGATAATTTTGCAAGTTCTCGATTTTCTAGATTACTTTGGATTGTACTCTATATATTATTTTTTGTTTATTTTACAACAGCGACTTGGCAATGGTTACTTTTACCAATAGCCTTTTTAATGGCGCCTATTCATGGTGTTATTATTAATTGGTTTGGACATGTTTATGGTTATGTAAATTATAAAATGAAGAATACCAGTAAAAATCTTTTCCGTTTTGATTTTTTAATGATGGGTGAAGGGTATCATAATAATCATCATAAACACGCTAGTAGTCCTAATTTTGGTGTTAAATGGTATGAGGTTGATATTACCTATTTAATTATTAAGGTATTAAATGCCTTTGGGTTTATTAAATTAAAATCAAAAAAGATTAACACATTCAATTCTGTACTTTAAAGCTTATTTGGTATTTCACATTCTAATTCAAAATGCAAAAAGCCCATCATAGATGGGCTTTTGTAAAACTCTACGTATTTATTATTTAAATAACTTTTACGTTTACTGCGTTCAATCCTTTGTTACCTTCTTGTAGGTCAAATTCAACAACATCTCCTTCACGTACTTCATCTACTAATCCTGAAATATGTACAAAATGATCTTTGTCAACGCCTTCTTCTGTGATAAATCCAAATCCTTTAGCGTCATTGAAAAACTTTACTGTTCCTTTACTCATTGTAATATATTTAATTTATTAAAATTCAAAGATAGTGCCATTAATTGAAAAAACACCTACCAATCAATTGGAAAATAATCTTTTAAAAATTTACCGCACCAATGCTTGCCTGTATTTATACCATCAATTAATGGGTCCATCACCCTAGCAGCACCATCTACGATGTCTAACGGAGGCTGAAAATCATGAACATCCACCTTTATTTTTGATAACTCAACAGGATCTTCGTCAGTTACCCAACCCGTATCTACAGCATTCATATAAATACCAGATTTAGCAAAAGTTCCCGCTGCAGTATGTGTTAGCATATTTAAAGCGGCTTTGGCCATATTAGTATGAGGGTGACGGTCTTCTTTCTTAAAACGATGGAACTTACCTTCCATAGCCGAAACATTAATAATATGTTTTTTACCCGTGTTTTCTTTTTTCATGATATGTGACAAACGATTACATAACACAAATGGCGCTACAGAATTAACTAATTGCACTTCTACCATTTCGGTAGTTTCTATTTGTCCCAAAGTTAATCTCCAACTATTGGTTTTACGCAAATCTACTTGTTGTAAATCGGCATCTAATTCCCCTTCAGGAAATACATCTTTGGTTTGTAAAGCATTATCAAAACTATACGGGATTTGTGACAACTCTGCAGATTTACGTAATCCAATACCAGGCTCGGGTCCATGCCACGTTACAGGCAATATGTTATTAGGGTTTGTTTTAGAGGTTTCTATACTTAAATCTGATAATTCTTGTAAACAACTGGTGTGGTCTTGTAATAATTTTTGTGCTAATTTTGGTAATTGAGATACAGGTATTTTTTCGTTTTCCATAAGATGAAAATAAAAGCCTGAAGGCCTGCGAACGGTTTGCGCAGCATTATTGATTAAAATATCTAACCTATCGTATTTTTGCTCAATGTAATTACAAAAAATTTCCACACTAGGGATATGTCTTAAATCTAATCCATGTATGTGCAATCTATCATTCCATTGACTATAATCATCTTCTTTAGAAAATCGAATAGCAGAATCTGCAGGAAAACGCGTGGTTGCTATAACGGTTGCTCCCGAACGTAATAACATTAATGTAATATGATATCCTATTTTTAAACGAGACCCTGTAATTACTGCAACTTGATCTGTTAAATCCGCTGTTTGAAAACGCTTGCTATAATTTAAATCACCACAATCTGTACACATCGTATCATAAAAATGATGTAGTTTGGTATATACCGTTTTGCATACATAACAATTTCTTGGTGATTTTAATTCTGATGTTTCATTAGTAATGTCTTTAGCTGCTAATAATTTTGGTGCAGAAAAAACGGTAGCCTCTCTTGCTGACCGTATGCCTGTTTCTTTACGAGCATGCTTATCTCTAGCAATCATTTTACGTTTAGCAGCCTTTTTAGCGTCTTTTCTACGACGCTGGAATTCATCACGATTAGGTCTAGACAGCGCTCCTGTTACTTTCATTAATTCTACCCTTTTGTCTTCCGGTAATTCAAAGAGCTGATCGGTATCATTAAGTAAATTTTGTAGCGTTTCAATGCAGGAATTAATATCTTCACTAGAAATATTTTTACTCATAGAATTATATTGCTAAATATTTTTTATAAAATTAAAGCACGTAGATACGTACTTTTTTCTTTTTAAGACGACTGTTATTTAACTTATCCACTAAGCTATTAGCCAATGCAGCTGGTACAGCTACAAAGGCACAATCTTGTTTTAACTCAATAACGCCCAATTGGTCCTTATTAATAAGTCCTTGTTTAAAAAACAAACCTGCAATATCGCCTTTAGAAATTTTATCTTTTCTGCCTCCAGATATAAATAAAGTATCCCACAATTGTGGTGTCTTTGGAGCTTTTTTTGAAATATTAGCTTCTTTAACATCTTCAATAAAATCAGGTAATTTTTGATTTTTCCATTTTATAATATAAGCTGTGCCTTTCTCGTTAACTCTAGCCGTTCTTCCGTTTCTATGTATAAACTCTTCTTTATGTAATGGGAGTTCATAATGTATAATAAATTTTAATTCTGGGATATCTATACCTCTCGCGGCTAAATCTGTAGCTAATAATATTTGGCTAGTACCATTTCTAAATTTTATTAAAGCACGCTCCCTATCTTTTTGCTCCATACCTCCCGAAAAACAAGTATGACTTATATTGTTCTCTTTAAGAAACAAACTAATTTGTGCTATGCTGTCTTTAAAATTGCAAAATAGAATACCAGGGTCATTGCCTATGTGTAATAATAAACTTAACAATGATGATAGTTTGTTTTTATTAGGCGATGTAATGGTTTTTAAAGCTAATCGAGTGCTCGTTTTTTTATGTAAATAATTTATAATTTTAGGACTTGTAAGCTTAACAAAGCTAGGAACACTAACTCCTTGTGTAGCAGACGTTAAAACACGTTTACTTAAACTGGTTAACTCAGTTAAAATAGCACTCATTTCTTCCTCAAAACCTATTTCTAAAGATTTATCGAACTCATCTAAAACAAGTGTTTTTATAGTAGATTTAGAAAATCTATCGCTATAAAAATGGTCTAAAATTCTACCTGGAGTTCCTATTAAAATAGCAGGATTGTGCTTTATTTCAATCTTATCTGTAGACATGGGTCTGCCTCCATAAACGGCATTGACTTTAAAACCAGTACCCATATTACGCACAACTTGCTCTATTTGTATAGCCAGCTCTCTTGTGGGAACTATTATTAATGCTTGTACAGCTTTACTATTAGAATCTAAAGTTTTAATTAATGGTAATAAAAAAGCTAAAGTTTTACCTGTTCCTGTTGGAGAAAGAATAATGGTATTAGCATTATGCTCTATAATAGCACTAGCCTCTTGTTGCATTGGGTTTAATGCCGTTATATGAAGCTTTTTTAGAATATCTTGCTCTGCTTTAATACTATTTGCCATGAGACCCTTTTTTATTATTATGCTTAACTATAAAATGAATAGAGAAATGCAATGTACAAATAGCTATTATTACTGTAATGCTACTTCCCTACTGGTTATACAGCCTCTAATATACGTTTGGATTTTCTATATGTATAATTAGAAAAAATAGTACGTCTAGCAAAACGATTAAGATTACTAGCGTTAACTAATTTAATGTAGACCTTTTTTGAAACACCAAAATACTCATAAGTAGCACCATCTGTAAACGTAACTTCTAACAACATACCCTTGTGTTGATAATCTGCAATGGCAGATTTTGTAATCGTTTCGGTATATGTATCTAGGTTTGCAGCTATAGTTTCTGGAGCAATGCTAACCAAAAAATGATAACCATCTATAATTTCTCGGCTCTTATCTTCTGCTTCTATAAGTTTAGGGTCACCTGCTTGATATTTATCTGGATGCCATTCTTTAACTAAATTACGGTACTTTTTTTTAAGATATTTAAGGTCAAGGTCTTTTTCAACCTCAAATAATTTCTTGTATGCTTTTATACGTTTCATAAGTCATTTTTTTACAAGCCGCGAAATTAGCCTTTTTATATCTAACACAAGCTATTAGTTTGTAAAACAAAGCATACCATTTTTATAAGAACACCTATATTGTGCTATAAAATACTAGAATACGTATTTTCTTCTCAGAATTTTCTATGTATTAGAGGTTTTCTGTTTTATAGGCTCAACGCCTGCTTGCTCTAAATAATTTGCGAGTACTTTTTCTACTAACTCATCTTTTGTTAAATGATGAAAAACAGTATGTATCTTATTTTTAAATTCACTGGAAACACTACGATTAGGCTTAGTTTTAAAAATCTTTTTAGCCCATAACAATCCATTATTTTCTTGAATACTTTCAGCATTAGCTTTTTCAAACTTATGAAACGTAATGCCTAATTCATTTTCAAATTCTGGTATATCTGCAACTTCTTCTTTTTGTAAAATAGTTAAAGACAGCCCCTTTGCTCCTGCTCTTGCTGTACGCCCACTACGATGCACATAGGCCTCGTAAGTATCTGGTAAATGGTAATTAATTACATATAAAACATCTTTTACATCAATGCCCCTTGCTGCTAAATCAGTAGCAACCAAAATATTTATATGGCTATTTCTAAACTGTTCCATGATGCGATCACGAATGCCTTGAGATAAACTACCATGAAGTGCCCCCGAAGAAAACTTATTAATAGCTAAGTTTTTAGCTAGCTTATTTACTGCAGCTTTTGTTTTGCAAAAGATAATACCTTTTTGACCTTCTTTAGAATTTAAAAAATGGAGCAATACATCTAATTTTTCTATAGGCTCAACAACAACGTAACGGTGATCAATACCTTGATGTCCTAAAACAGCCATATCGGCCTCAATATAAATAACATGTTTAGACATGTAATTTTGAATCAATTGTTTTATAGCCCCTGGCATCGTTGCGGTAAATAAAAGTGTTCTTCTAGATTTTGGGATTTCAGTAATAATAGCATCCAAACCTTCTTTATGAGCACTAACCATTTCGTCTGCTTCATCTAATATAAAATAAGCTATATTTTTTATATTAATGGTATTGCGTTTAATCAAATCTGCCAAACGCCCAGGAGTAGCTATTACTATATGTACGTTGCTTTTTAAACGTTCTATTTGTGGTTTTATAGGAATACCACCAAAAACACCTGCTATAGAAATCTCAGGATTATTAGCTTTAAAAGAAATTAGGTTGTTATAAATTTGTTGTCCAAGTTCTCTTGTTGGAGCTAATATAACAGCTTGAATATCTTTCTTTTTAAGATCTATAAGTTGTAACAAAGGCAGTCCAAAGGCAGCGGTTTTACCTGTTCCTGTTTTGGCTACAGCAACTACATCTTCCTCTTTATTTAATACAACTGGAATTGTTTTTTGCTGAATATCCGTTGGTATAGAGATTTGTAAGTTTGCTAAACTTTTTTGCAATGTATCTGTAAGTCCTAAATTAGAAAAGCTTTTTGGCATAACATATTTTTTACAAAGGTAACGCCCTTATAGTTTGGGATTGTAATTATTAATAAATTTTCGTAATAAAAATTATTAATCTCGACTTAAATATTAGTGAATTTTAAATGAATGAAAATAGTTAAGCCCTTAATGTATTTACATTTATTTAAAATTGGTAAACCTACAACTGTACTATATCTTTGTATTAAATTAAAACAATTAATATTTTTTTGGATTAATAATGTTTGTTACTACCGTTAGTGTACAGTTTAAACCGCTTACAGGAAATGATACAGATCAACGATGGAGTTTAGTCCCAGAAATATCAGATGAGTTTGATGGAGCAACACTAAATGGCGAACCGATTTAAATGACTTTAAAAGTAGAGTTGGGAAGATTAAGCTGTTGTTATTTATGATGATAATTTTACATTTTTAACACATATAATCATGATAGAAATGATTAGAGGCAAGGTATTTGTGTAACGCTAACAGATAATTATCGTTATTATGCTTTTATAGACAACAATAATTATAAAATTATTTATTTTACTTATGAGAAAAAAAATTACTTTACTAGCATTTTTATGCGCTTTCATTGCAAGTTTTGCACAAGCAGTTAAGCCAGTATCAGCCTCAGATGTAGGTCAAAGATGGTCTTTATTAGCAGGTCGTTCGGATGAGTTTAATGGCGCTACAGGGCCCTCTAGTAATAATGGGGTAGATACCAGTAAATGGAATATAGACCCAAGAGATGTGGGAACATGGACTTGGGATGATAACAACGTTAGAGTAGAAGGCGGAGAACTTATAATTTCTACTACATTTGATCAGCATACAAGAAGATTTGCAGATGGATGTTCTGGCCCAGGTGTATTTATAGATAATGAGCAATTACATTTTAGATCTGGAGTATTAAGATCTAACTCAGAAGGTGTTTTTGGTTACTATGAAGCCGAAATAAAAGGACATGCTTCTCCAGCAGGTTTTGCATCGCCTTCTTTTTGGTTACAAAGTACATTTAGTCAATTTTCAGGAGAGCCTTTAAATACGGTTTTATATAATGAAATTGATATCGTTGAGCTTCAACAAGGATTAGCCCCTGCAACGCAGGTATGTCCTACGCTTCTTTTTAATAGTTCGCCAGAAGATAATTTAGCTTCAGAGCATAATTTGCACACAAATGTAGTTTCAGATGTAGACCAATGTGGTAGGCCATTAACTCCATCTCCAAGAGCTTTATTTAAGAGACCCGCTAACTTTCCTGATGAGTTAGAGAATCTTCATCATTTTGAACCAAGTGAAGATCCTTCTCAAAATTACCATGTATATGGTATGGAAAATAGACCCGATGCTGTTATTTGGTATATAGATGGACAGGAAATAGCTCGTAAAGAAAATAGATACCATGGGAACACAGCAAAACCAATGCAAGTAACGATGTCTATGGGATTAAGAAGAAGGTTTAGTTTTTTTGAATGTAATCAATTTTACCCTAAAGACCCTATGCCCGATGCAGATTTAAATGCTTTACCAGCAAATGAGCAGAGGCGATTCTTTCCAGAATCATTATTAAGTCAATTCCCTTTAGAGGCTAATTACAGATATATAAGAACTTATGAAGCTATCCCTTCTTTATGGGTAGATGCAGCAGATATCGCTACAGCAACTTCTACGGAATACACTAATACAGGAAATATTGAGTTAATGGTAAATTATCACCCAGGTAGTGGACACTCTGTAGAAAGTGAGCTTCAAATTAACTTAATCCATAAAGATGCAAGTAATGGAAATGTAACAGTTTATAATGGTGTTGCAGAAACTCCTACAGTAGATACTTATGGAGGCAAAGTTAAATTTACGTTTAATTTATCGCAAGGTGGTACACCAGCAATACCAACAGCAGATTTAGCAGCAGGGGAACAATATATTATTACAGGTTTATTTAAGTCTAGTAAAGTACCAGCAAATAATATTTTTATAACTAATAGATTAGAAGGTATTAATATTGTAGGAGACTCAGGGCTTTCTATTGGAGATCGTTTTATAGACAAAAACAAAGTTTCTGTTTTTCCTAACCCAATATCTTCTGGAAACCTCAATATCACTTTTGATGAAAATCAAGAAGACATTAAAGCGACAATCTACTCTGTTAAAGGTAAATTATTGTTGTCACAAACTAAAAAAAGTGTTAAATCCATGACTATTCCTGTAAAAACACTTTCTAAAGGCATCTATTTTATAGCGATAAAAACAGGAAATACAGAAACTGTTAAAAAATTTATTATAGAATAGTATTTTATTAATTTTTTTCTAGCTCTAAACCAAATACTGTTTAAAGTTATTGTACGAATAGGCGAGCTTTTATAGAGCTCGCCTATTCGTTTTTATATCTAATTCATTTTTTTAGTCACTACAAATTTTATGTTTTTTAGTTATCTAATACTACATGTCTATATTATTAATATAAACCCGTTGGGTGTAATTAGGTAATTTCTATTTTAATGTTGTTTATTGGTCTATCGAAGATAAATTTATTGATGTA
>CANMQH010000026.1 GCA_947499935.1 uncultured Algibacter sp.
CGTAATCTCCAAATAAGCTTTTTTTCCCATGCTTAAATATACAAAATATATACGGCGCTAAATAACTATATTGGTATAAGATAACAATATATCGAACTCACGTTAATATATCAAAAGAGGCTGCCTAAACGTGTTAGACAACCCCTTTCTCATCAACAATAATTAACCAAAAACTAACCTCAAAAATTACTGTAAAACTGTTTTAACTAATCGTTTAAATTCTGCTCTGTATCCATTTTCATCTTTCCCTCTTCCTAATTTTGCAAGGGTGATAACATCTTCAAGTTTAGAATTATTATGATATTTTGATTGCCTTAATTGCATACCAAATAATGCTACGGCTGATGCAAATTTTAAATCCTCAGATGCTTCTTTAACGTTATCTTTTTGTACGTGTATCATTTCTATACTTTTATTTCCATCTGGCTTTTTATATCTAAATTTTACGGTAAACAATTCATCTGTATATGTTTGTCCTATACTAGGTGTTGTATATTTTAAATTGGATACTTCTTTTAAATAATCACTTTTTACACCTACAGGAATAACCTCATATAATGCCGTTACAGTATGTCCACTACCCAACTCGCCTGCATCTTTTGTGTCATCTATAAAATCTTCATCATTTAACATTCTGTTTTCATAACCTATCAATCTATAGGCTTGAACTTTGTTTGGGTTAAATTCAACTTGGATTTTAACATCCTTTGCAATGGTAAATAATGTTCCTCCAAATTCTTTTCCAAATACCTTTTGCGCTTCTTGCATATTATCAATAAACGCATGGTTACCATTACCTTTATCTGCTAAAATCTCAAGTTTAGAGTCTTTATAATTGCCATAACCAAACCCTAAAACCGATAAAAAAACACCCGATTCACGCTTTTTTTCTATAAGCTTTTCCATAGCCATATCGCTTGATGCTCCTACATTAAAATCACCATCTGTAGCTAGTATTACCCTATTATTTCCGTTCTTTTTAAAATGCTTTTCTGCTAATGTGTAAGCCAACTCAATACCTTTTCCCCCAGCTGTTGACCCTCCTGATTTTAGATGATCTAAAGCAGCTATTATTTTTTCTTTTTGATGTCCAGAAGTTGGCTTTAAAACCACACCTGCAGCTCCTGCATATACAACTATTGAAACCTTATCTTGTTCTCGTAATTGATTTACCAATAATTTAAAAGCTGATTTTAATAATGGTAATTTGTTAGCTGAACCCATAGAGCCAGAAACATCTATTAAAAATGTTAAGTTAGATGGTGGTAATTCATCATTAGTTAACGTTTTTCCTTGTAAACCTATTTTAATTATTTTGGTAGATGCGTTCCACAATGTTTTAGCGACTTCAGTATGTATTGAAAATGGATGTTCTCCAACAGGTTGTGGGTATTTATAATCAAAATAATTAATCATTTCTTCAATTTTAACAGCATTAGGTTCTACAGTTATACCATTATTAATCATACGTCTAATATTACTGTATGATGCTTTATCTACATCTATTGAAAACGTAGATAAGGGAGCTAGCGATGTTTTTTCAAAATTATTTTCATTAATAACGGCGTAACTTTCATTATTTTGAATGCTAAAATTACCATGATTTGTTGTAATCTCTATACAGCCGTTTTTAGCTATTTTTCCAAATTTCTTTATCGCTTTAGATTTTTTATATTCTTTTTTATTATCAATATCTGATTCTGAAAAATTCTTAATAATATGATTGTTTTCTTTTTTAATAGGAATGCCATCAACTATATATAAAGGCTCATTACTTATATTTTTTTTGCTCGTTTTGGTAGAAATAAGAATAACACCACTTGCTGCTCTAGTACCATATATAGCTGATGAACTTGCATCTTTTAAAACATCTACAGATTGAACATTATTGGGATTAATTTTTTCAAGACTTTTATAAGATCTAATAACACCGTCTATAATAACCATTGGCGCTTTGTTTCCAGAAATAGTGCTGATACCTCGAATACTGATTTTTGAGTTTGGTTCTCCATCGTTAGTCTTTACATTAACACCACTAACCTGACCTTGTAACGTATTTGCAACAGAATGAGATTGAATCTGGTTTGCTAATTGGTTATGATACAATTTTTTACTTTCATGTTTTCGTCTTCTTTTTGAAATAGATTGCGAACGAACACTAGCTACTGCGCCTGTAATTTCACTTCTTTTAGCCGTACCATAACCTATTACAACAACCTCGTCTAATTCTTGGATATCCTCTTCTAATGCAATATTGATAATATCTTGCTTTAAAACTTTAATTTCTTTTGAAACAAAACCGATATAGTTAACAACCAAAACATCCGATTCTTTAGCCTTTATTTTATACAATCCATCAAAATCTGTGATAGCCCCCTTTTTTGTGCCTTTTACAATAACGGTTACTCCGGGTAATGGTAAGTTATCAGTAGCTGATGTTACCTTTCCGGAAATTAGTCTTTCTTGTGCATGCAATTGAACTGAAATTAGTAGTATAGTTATACATTTTAATAGCCTTTTCATAAGTGTTGATTTATTAGTTTAAAGTAAAACTATAACCAAACCTTTTATATAAAAACCAACAATGAGTAAAGTCCCCCTTTCACTGAGTGAATGAAACCATAAAAAAAGACCTTCTAAATAATAGAAAGTCTAATTTTAATAGCTGTTACATTTTATAGATTGATGTTTACTTTAATTATTACTCATGCGAACTCTATCGCTAATACGTTCTTCTAAATCTTCTTTATATTTTAAAGCCTGTTTGTTTCCATACTCAGCGTAAGACTTATTTGCCCATTCTATAGCTTGTGTAAAATCGCCTTTAATTTCGTTATAAAACGCCATATTAAAACTTGCTTGCCCAGCTATTTCGGGGTCTTCATTTTTAACTTCTTTCTCCCATAACTCTGCTGCTTTTTCCCATTGTCCTGTTTCTACATAACGTCTACCTGCTTCAAAATTAGACGTTCCAGACGTATAGTATTTTCTGTAAATGTTACCTTTATAAGGTAATAATCTGGTAGAATAATCTATAGCCATTTGTTGACTTATTTGAAACACAGACTGTTTTCTGTTTTTAGCAGCTTCTATGGCCTTAACAGGGTTTATACCGCTTCCCGTACTTGTCGTTTTAGTATTAACAGCCAACTCGTCTTTAATAACCTTATTTATAGGGTCGTATATTCTCCAACCTGCCTTAATATTGGTTACTATTATAACACTATGTCGTATTGCCGGAATCTCTATACCTAAAGGCCCTTTAACTTTAGTGTTAGAGGTATCGTAACTTGCATTAGCATCAGTATCGTAAAGCGATAATACAAAAATAGCATCTACATTGTTGGCAGCACATATTTGTTGCACCATATCCCAAGAATACGGCGCAGGAAAAACGCCGCCACCAGGATTTACTTCTGTATTGGTTTCTATTAATTTAACTTCTGAAAATTTAGCATTTTTTCCTAATTCGTTTTTTAATGCTAATACAGCTTGATGTGCACCTTGCTTATCTAAATCTGCACCTTCTACAGACAATATCTTGTCTAATTTATCTAAAGCATTATTGTCTTCTTTTACGATACTTCTATTTACTATGCCTATTCGCTTTATTGATGGATCCAATGATACAATGGCAGGTTTAGTAACCTCTGTACTTATAGATTTTTTTGAACCACATGATGTGATAATCACAAACAATAAAGCATATGATAATTTTAAAGTATTAATTTTCATTTATAAGTTTTTATGGATTATTTAACAAACATAATATAAATGGTTACCCATTCTAATTTATGAGGACTATCAGGCAATTTTTGTGGACGAGTAACATTTTAATGAGGACAGAAGTTATAAAGAGAAGATTTAGAATTTTAGGTTAAATTATTAAAGAAGTGAATACAGCTTTATAATTAAGCATAGCCAAAGGTGTGATGTTGTAAAATCATCACACCTTCGGCTATACCCAATATAAAATTTATACTGCATATTTATTTTTAACAGCAGGCTTATTACACTTCCACTCAAGCCAGAATTTAAAAAATTATTGTTTTACAAATTTATTGATACTATGGTCCGTTTTCAGAAAATAAACACCTTTATTCAATGTACTTACATCTATTGTTGTTTGATTTTCAGGATATGATTTTACCAATTGCCCGTTTATGGAATATATACTTGTTTTACTAACTACATTGGTATTAATATGCAAAGTATTTAATACAGGGTTAGGATAAATTAGTATTATATCTGATGCATTAGATATTGCTTTATCATCTGTAAGTTTTGATGTATTTGAGACAAGTTCAAAAAACCATTCTGTCTTTTTTCCTCTAAAATTTGTTTGGTGCAATACGGGGTCTTTTCTTAAATCATGCGCTAAAAGTTTACCGCTACCGAGATTTTCTAAATAAAAATAGCCTTTTACTTTTGCAGGTATTTTTCTCCAAAACGATGTTTTATATTTAATGGTAGTGTCTGCATCTTTTATAACCCGACCTGCATAAGCACCTCCAGCATTATTGTTATATCGTATAAGTTCTCTTGTTTTTTTATTGAATAATTGAAATGCATCATCCCCAAACCTATTATCTTTATCTAATACCATATCCCACTTTGCATCATTGTACGTATTATTAGAATCTGTAGTCGTGATTTCTCTTTGATTACTTTTAAGCTTTAATCGACCTCCTGTAGCTTTGTTAGTTATATAATAGGTCTTAATAGTTTGTGCTGGAGGTGGCGTTGGTTTAGCATCTGGCATAAACGGGAAATCACCAAGATTGGCTTGACTTATTAAACTTTCATATTCTTTAAAACTCTTGTTAGATATAAATATGAGATTTGCTAAACCAAACTCATTAATTTTTTCTAATACTTTTCCTGGTATTTCTTTTTCTGCTGGTGTATTTATTGGATAATCAGATGTGAGCTCAGTTTCTCCTGTTATTAATCCAAAACGTAATCGTTTTGGGAAACGCATCATTTGTTCATAAACACCTCTAGAATAATATCCATCAACTTTAGAGTTAGGCAATACAATATCTTGGGCACACCACCCTACTGTAACTTTTTTATTAGTATTTCTTAAAGTCTCATTTTGCGTTAAATATTTATTAGCTATATCTTCTTGATAAAATTTACCGTTAGACTTAACATTTGGATATATCCAATTGGTATTATTAATAATTAATACATTGGCAGGAAAAATTTTTCTCAGTTCTAAAGAAATTTTCTCTAAATAATTTACATAAGCAGCGCCACCAGGATACTTAAATATATTGTTTGGATTAACATCTGTTTTGTTTAGAAGAATTTCGTTGTTTATGGCTCTACCACTAAAGCTATTAGAACTTTCGGGCGTAATAATAGAATGTAGCGCTGGGTGATTTCCTATTTCTCTGCCCAATACTCTCCAAAACCGAAGCCACTCGTTTTCTATATCATTATTCCATCTAATACTAAAGTACTTTCTTAAAAATCGACCATCATCTTTGTCTTTAAATTGCTGTCTGGCATATCTGTAATCTGAAACATGATAACCTTCGTAGTAATTTTTATTTCCATTAGCATCGCAAGAGACAGGATTATTGGGATCTCCTCCGTTTGTAAATAGATTAAAATCTATATGATTTAATGCTTTAGTATTATCTGGATTATTATTAAAATTAGGGGTTGGCCCTAAATAATAATCATCATCGCAAGTACTTGAGTCTCCACATTCGCAACCAGTAACAGTACTTTGGTATTTATCAGCTATACTTAATTGAACAAAAACATTACCTGTCTCTGCTAAATTTAATATATTTTTAATACGTTTTACACCTATATTGTAATTAGTACCATTGTGCAATTGCCCCCAAGTTAGTTGTAAATTTACTCCAACCCATGGGTTAGCATTACTATTAGCAGTATTTTGATCATTAATAATTCTAATAGCTGACTTCATTCTTTGCTCAATGCGAATTTCATCACCCCCAGTGGCATTTACTCTAAGCCATATGCCTCTGTCAATAGACTCTTTTTGTTTTGTTAACTGTGCGTTTACATCATCTGCAAAAACACACAATAGTAATAGTAGAAGGATTTTTTTCATAATGATTTAATTTAGTGTATTGATAAACAAGTAGTATTAACATTAAATTAGTTGAAAATTATAAAAAGATATTAAGCCTAAATCCCTCTGAAAAAGCGGGATTAGTTTAACTTACAATGTTGAATACGTCTTACAGACTTCTCAACATTGAGTTTCACTAATAAAATGTACTAATACTTAGCAATACGGGTTTATAATGGATTATTTTTTAAATCTATTATGAATAATGATTGTCCAGAAATGTATGAGGACAACTAGATTAGTTTTGTGGATGAATGCCAATATGTTGAGGATTAATGTTTTGCGTATATCTAATTTAAATATTGTTAAGCAGACAACTCTTTAGCATTAACTTTTTTAGTTTCTGCAATATCAAATTCTGAAAGCGGAAAGCTTAAATCGAATTTAGTACCTACTCGCTGTTCTGAAGATACTTCTATAGTACCTCCATTCATTTTTATAAAACGGTATACTAAACTTAAGCCTAAACCTGCGCCCTTCTCACCTTTTGTTCCTGTACTAGATGTTTTGGTTTCTAGCGAAAATATGTCTTTTAGCTGCTCTTTATCCATACCGACTCCAGTATCAATAATGGAGCATTTAAGAGTATTTATTTCTCTGTTTATGCCTAATCTAATAGTACCATTATCAGTATATTTTAAGGCATTACCTATTAAATTTCTAAATATAATATGAAATGCGCCTTTATCCATGTTCATGGCTATTTCTTCATCATTTATGATATTTATTTTAGTGTTTTTAAATTCGGCTTGTTGCGAGAAATTCGTTTTTATAGATTCTAACTCATTATTTACATTAAGTAATTCGGGGTTTATTTTATAACCATTCATTTGCTCTAAAGACCAATTGAGTAAATTATCTAACATATTAGATAACCCTTCTGAGTTTTTTTGTAATTCTTGAGAAAACACAATGGTTTTATCATAATTTTTATTTTCTATGTAGTGTTCTAAAATTTTTCCAGAACGTTGAAAAGGGATTATCATACCTCTCAAATCGTGTGCTATAATAGAAAACAATCTATTTTTTACTTTGTTGGTGGCGTCTAATTCTTCTTTTTGCTTTTTTAACTTTTTAAATAACCAGAAACCTAAAATTAATAACGATAACAATAATATAGATGCAAAAAGGTAATAATTTTGTTTAGTTTTAGCTTCTGCGGTTAACTGTTTTTGCTCTGTTTTCTCTTTATCTAACTTTACTATTTGTAATTCTTTGCTTTTAGTATCGTATTGCTTTTCTAGATTAGCTACTTCGGTTTTTACTTTTTCGCTTGAAATAGAATCTTTTATAGCGTGGTATTTTTTTAAATGTGTCAAAGCCATATTTAATTGCCCTGTTTTTTCGTAATACTTACTATAACCTTCATGAAGCTCTTTCATCTTACTAAATATGTTCAATTTTATCAAATTTTCCTCTTGAAGTTTTAGATATTTAAATGCTTTAGGATAATTCTCCATACTAAGGTATACTTCTGCTAAGCCTCCAACAATAGGATTTATATAAACTTCTATATTATTGGTTTTAACAATTTTATAGGCTTCAATAAAGTTTTTTTCAGCTTCTTCATAATTTTTAAGGTTAGAAAGATAAATTCCAGCTTTGTCCGTTAACCCCTGGGCTATTTGTCCATTATCCTTCAATTTATAAGCTACAATTAACATAGAGTCTGATGCAGCTAGTGCATTGTCTGTTTCTTTAAGTTCTTTATAACTCTCTGATAAAATTGAATAGTTTAGTGTTGTCAAAAAATCATTTTCTATTTTTTTAGAAATAGCTATACCTTCAATAGCATATTTTTTTGATAATTTATATTCGGATAATGCCACATAACAACCAGATAATATATAATAGTTTCCAGCTAATGCACTTAAATTATTAAGTTTTTTATTTACCTGAATAGCATTAAGCAAATCTAGCACAGCATCTTCATAATTAGCTAAGTTATAATGATAAAACCCTCTATTATGGTAACAAGCTACTAATCCTGTACTATCTTTAGCTTTTAAATAAACAGCTATAGCAGAGTCAGTAAACTTAACAGACTCCGTTATCTCACCTTTTTTTTCTGCTAAAAAAGCATAGCTGATATAATATTGAGCCCAAGATTTATCTTTTGGATTTTTTATTAAAATAGGATATGCTTTTTGTAGAACTTCAATGGCCTCTTCCTTTTTGTTTATTTCTATCAACAAATCTGACATATGCACATATGCAAGACTCAAATATTCCTCAGTTGCATCACCTTTACTTAAACTTAATTTTATAGACTTATTGTAATAATATAAAGATGAATCTACTAGTCGTTTGGTTCTGAAAATTCCCCCTAAATGCGCATAGATCTCTGCTTTATGAATATCGTTAACTTTAAAAAGCATTTGTTTACAAAGCTTAAGTCTAGAGTTAACATTTGTAAGTGTATCCATTTGCTCTGCCCACAATTTGTAATTATGCTCTTTACTTTGAGCTTGTATGCCAACATGAATAAAACAAAGTATAATAAAACAAACTAGAGAACAACTTTTCATATGGATTGAATTTAAACAATCTCAAAAGTAATTAAAAACAATTTACTTTGTTTAATAATTAAGCAGACAACTCTTTAGCATTAATTTTTTCAGTTTCTGCAATATCAAATTCTGAAAGCGGAAAGCTTAAATCGAATTTAGTACCCACACGCTTTTCTGAAGATACTTCTATAGTACCTCCATTCATTTTTATAAAACGGTATACTAAACTTAAACCTAAACCTGCGCCCTTCTCACCTTTTGTTCCTGTACTAGAGGTTTTGGTTTCTAGCGAAAATATATCTTTTAATTGCTCTTTATCCATACCGACTCCAGTATCGATAATGGAGCATTTAAGAGTATTTATTTCTCTGTTTATGCCTAATCTAATAGTACCATTATCAGTATATTTTAAGGCATTGCCTATTAAATTTCTAAATATAATATGAAATGCGCCTTTATCCATATTCATGGCTATTTCTTCATCATTTATGATACTTATTTTAGTGTTTTTAAATTCGGCTTGTTGCAAAAAATTTGCTTTTATAGATTCTAACTCATTATTTACATAAAGTAATTCGGGGTTCATTTTATAACCATTCATTTGTTCTAAAGACCAATTGAGTAAATTATCTAACATATTAGATAACCCTTCTGAGTTTTTTTGTAATTCTTGAGAAAACACAATGGTTTTATCATAATCCTTATTTTCTATGTAGTGTTCTAAAATTTTTCCAGAACGTTGAAAAGGTATTATCATACCTCGCAAATCGTGCGCAATAATAGAAAACAACCTATTCTTTACTTTGTTGGTATTTCCTAATTCTTCTTTTTGTTTTTTTAACTTTCTAAATAACCAGAAACCAATAATTAATAACGATAACAATACTATGGCTGCGAAAAAATAATAACGTTGTTTAGCTTTTGCTTCTTTAACTAATTGTTGCTGCTCTGTTTTCTCTTTATCTAATTTTACTATTTGCAACTCTTTATTTTTAGTATCATATTGTTTTTCTAGATTAGCTACTTGGGTTTTTACTTTTTCATTAGAGATTGAATCTTCAATTTTGTAATGTTCTCGTAAATATTTAATAGCTTTTGATGGTTGACCGATAGCTTCGTAATATTCACTATGCAATCTATTAGAAGTCGACTTATACATTAACAATCCAGACTTATTTGCCTTTTCTTCAAGAGTTTTAAGAAATATCTTTGCTTTTTGATAATTTTTTTTAGCCAAATAAAGATTAATCATGCCTTGTATTGTCGTTGTCTTCAATAAGTCATCTGATTTCTTTGATGTATTAGCTTTTAATGAATTTGAGTAAGATTTTTCATAATAAAACTCTGCTTTATCATAATCTTTAAGATATCTAAAATAAGTAGAAGCCTTATCTTCATATGCACTTCCTAATATGCCATAATTTTTAGCTTTTTTAGCTTTTGAAATAGCGGAATCTATTGAAATCATGGCTTTATCTATCCTTTTTAAAGATAATTGAGATGAAGACATTCTTGCATAAACAAGCATTGTTACAAAATCATTACCAGATTTTTTAGCGGCTTCTAGTGCTTTTTTGAAATACTTTAAAGCAGTTTCATCTTGATTCAATCTCGTATAACAAGATGCTATCATGATATACTGATTTTCTAAACCTATTCCATTCTCAGATTGCTTCGCTCCACTTAGAAAACTTTTAATTGCGTTTTCATAATCTGATATTCTCATCAAATATGTACCTTTATTATGATACCCATTTTGAATAAAAGGTTTGTTTTTTATTTTTTGTGAAAATGCTATTGCAGAATCCATTAAACTTATGGAGTTATCATAATCAGAATTAATATCTGATAAATAGGCTTGTGCTTGAAAATATAAGTTCCAATCTTTATTATTAGGTGTATCTTGTAATGCTATTTTTGCCTTTATTAATAAGTCCTTAGCTTCTGAAATCTTATTTAATTCAGCCAAAAAATAAGATTTTCTTAAATATGCTGTTATTAATATTTTATTTAAGTTTAATTCTTTACATATTTTAATTGCACTATTTAAATTAGATATCGTCGAATCATTTTTCTGCTGATCTTGATATAATATACCATTAGACAAATAAATACTAGCCTTACATTTTAAATCTACATTATCAAGCATTTTATAATTATACTCAAGAGACCTTTTAAAATTTCTCATTGTATCATTACTAGTCTTCCACTCTTCGCAATAATCTTTTTCACTCTGGGCAAATAAACTAAAATGCATAAAACAGATTATAGTAAAAGAAACTAGAGAACAACTTTTCATATGGATTGAATTTAAACAATCTCAAAAGTAGTTAAAACTCCACACTTTAATAAATTTCTATTTCAAGTACCTAAGGCTATTCTTTAATTATGTGCTTTTTGATTGATAAATACAACCATTTATATACGTTCTAAATATCTTGTTAAACTATAAAACCACTAAAAGTTTTTAGTGGTTTTAAGAAAATAAACCTTTGAATAAATTTTTTTTAGACTAAAGACAAACTCGTTTATTAATCCAAAAAAAACTTTAAATAGTAAATATCTAATAGCCTATTTTAGACAAAGGTTTAATATAAAGCTCTATTCACCTACAAATTCTGTAAGGTTGTTATCTACAGTTAAATCTACAACAAGTCTTTCATCACCAGAAGTTTCTATAATTATACCTTCACTAGTATCATCAGGATTAACATAAACATAATCTCCACCTACTAAAATAAATGTAATACCCGATATACTTGGCACGCCATCGCTAAAAGTAATTGTATAATTACTACTCGATCCAGAAATAGTAGCTGTTGAACTTACAGATTCTATTTCATCTCCAGTTGAAGGTGTGTAAGATAAAATGCCTGTATAAGTAGTTACTTTGTTAGCTGGCAAAGCTACGCCAGTAATAGCTCCATTTGTATCATCTTCGTTATTATTATCATCATCACCACTACAAGATGACATATTAAATATTAAGCTAAGAATTAATAAAGATTTTAAAATTGTAGATAAATTTGTTTTTAATGTTTTCATAATGTTTAAGTTTTAAAGTTTTGGATTAAATGTTCATCAAAAATAGATACAACGATTATGAAAAAATTAGAAATGTATTCGAGTAACGTATTGTTGTGGATGAATAACGAATAATTAGGGATAAATTTATTTTAAAGCACTTTAAGTCTTTTGTAAACAGAATTTTTATAGGTCCTGCCTAGAGGAATATTGTGTTCTTTAATTTCTATAGATTGGGTGCCTTCGTTAAAAATCATCAACTTTTTTACAATTAATAATATAAGTCATGTGAGTTTGTATAAATTGCTCGTGAGTTAACAATTATTATCAACTAATAATGGAATCGTAATATGTATAAAACCACTAGAAACTTTTACAAGTTTTTAGTGGTTAAAAAATAATCGTTAGATTGAATATTGATGCCTTATAATTAATCTAAAATTCTCTCTTAAATGCATAATAATTTATATTATGCTGTAAATTCTATAATATTGTTATCTACAGTTAAACCTATAGAAAGCCCTACATTATCAGTAGTATTTATAATTACACCTTCACTATCATCTTCAGGATTAACATAAACATAATTCCCATCTACTAAAACAAATGTAATACCCGATATACTTGGCACACCATCACTAAAAGAAATTGTATAATTGCTACTAGACCCAGAAATAGTTGCTGTTGAATTTGTAGATTCTATTTCATCTCCTGTAGAGGGCGTATAAGATAAAAAGCCTGTATAGGTAGTTATTAATCGTGCTGGCAAAGCTACTCCAGTAATAGCTCCATTTGTATCATCATCGTTATTATTATCATCATCACCACTACAAGATGACATATTAAATATTAAACCAAGAATTAATAAAGATTTTAAAATTGCAGATAAACTTGTTTTTAATGTTTTCATAATGTTTAAGTTTTAAAGTTTTGGATTAAATGTTTACCAAAAATAAATACAACGATTATGAAAAAATGAGAAATGTATTCGAGCAACGTATTGTTGTGGACAAATAACGAATAATTAGGGCTAAATGTATTTTAAAGCATTTTTAGTCTTTTATATACAGAATCTTTGTAAGTTCTGCCTAGAGGTATGTTGTGCCCTTTAATTTCTATAGATTGGGTGCCTTCGTAAAAAGCATCAACCATTATTGACCATATTACCAATTATATTATAGTAATTATTTTAAGTTATTGAATTTACTACCATCTAATTTATAATAAAACTCTTAATTCGTTAACAACTACTGCATAATTATAAGCATAAAAATCAATTTTAATCTTTAGCCATATTTCTGGGTTTCAGGACTAGATTTTTAAGACGCATTACTGTTATTATATTCTCAATCTAAATAACGCTCTCTTATAATGTTAGTATGATGAATTTCATGCCCTAAGATTATAAATGCCGCTGCTCTAGCCGACAAATCTGTTCCATTGGCTTTTCCTATACTTTTTAAATCTTTATCTGTGAAACTTTTTAATAAGACTATAAAATTTAAACGTACGGCTTTATATTCTTCTAATAAATTTTCGATAGATTTTTTATCTGCACCAGATGGTGTAATATAATCATCTTGTTTATAGCCCATTAAATCGGTTTTATCATGTCTGGCAATTCTAAAACAACGATACATAAAAATACGTTCTGTATCTATAATATGCTGTAATACTTCTTTAACACTCCATTTACCTTCAGCATATCTGTAATTTAGCTTATCTTCTGGAATGGATTTAAAAAAATTTAAAATATAATTTTCGCCTTGCTTAAAACCTGAGATTAACGCTATATCTTTAGGAACTTTATCAATATAATTTGAATAATATGAATCGTGTTCTGTCTGTTTTAAATCTGATACTTTCATTTTTTATTATAATTGAATATTAAATTTTAGCTTGATAGGTGTATAAATCATAATATCTACCACTTTGCGCAATAAGTTCGTCGTGTGTACCTCTTTCTACAATCTTGCCTGCTTCTATGACCAAAATTTGATTTGCTTTTTTAATGGTACTTAATCGGTGGGCAATAACAATAGTAGTTCTATCTTTAACTAATTGGTTTAAACTTTTTTGAATTAATGCTTCACTTTCGGTATCTAAATTAGAGGTTGCTTCATCTAAAATAATTATTTTAGGATTTGCTAAAATAGCACGTGCAATAGCCAAACGTTGTCGTTGCCCTCCAGAAAGTTTTACGCCTCGCTCTCCTATTAAGGTTTCTAATCCATCTTCAAACCTATCTGTAAACTCATTTACATAAGCCGCTTTAATAGCATTTTGTAATGCTTCTTCTGTCGCATTTGGCCTTGGGAACATAATATTCTCTCTAATAGTCCCTTCAAATAAAAATTCGTCTTGTAAAACTACACCCAGATAGTTTCTGTAACTATGTAGCTTTACTTTAGATATATCTTGATTATCAATAGTAATTTTACCTGATTTAGGGTTTAAAAACGTTGCAGACAATCCAGCTATAGTAGATTTACCAGAACCAGAACTTCCCACCAAAGCTGTGACTGTACCTGCAGGAGCTTTAAAATTTATGTTATGAAGTACGTCTTTACCATCATTATAAGCAAAAGAAACATCATCAAAAACAATATCACCTTTTATAGTATTTAGTTTAATGGTTCTTTCTTGATCATCCTCTTCGGCAGTCATATTCATTAGTTCTTCTGTTCTATCTAAACCAGCTAATGCTTCGGTTAATTGACTACCAATATTGCTCATTTGCACAATGGGAGCCACCATAAATGCTAATAAAAAAGTAAATTGTAAAAAATCTCCAGGAGTTATTTCGCCTTGTATCATATAATGCCCACCAATACCCATAATACCAGTGGTTGCTAGGCCAATTAAAAACGTAGAAGAACTTGTCATAATAGCCGTTGCCGTCATACTTTTTTTAACATTTTGAAAAATATTATTTACGCCTTTTTCAAAAATTTTATTTTCCTGTTCTTCAGCATTAAATGCTTTTATCACACGAACGCCTCCTAAGGTTTCTGTTAAACGACCTTTAACCTCAGCATTAATTTTTCCTCTATTTCTAAAAATTGGTCGGATATATTTAAACGCTTTTAGTGCTATAATACCAAAAATAGACAAAGGCAAAAATGTAAAAAGTGTCATCCAAATATTCATTTTCAACAAAATAATTAAGGTTATAACAGCTGTAAACGTGCCACCAACTAATTGCACTAAACCTGTACCTATAAGGTTTCTAACACCCTCAACATCATTCATAATTCTTGACACCAAAGCACCAGATTTTGTATTATCAAAAAAACTAATAGGCAACGATAAAACCTTTTTTTGCACCTGTGCTCTTAATTCACTAATTAAATATTGAGCTTGAATACTTAAGACTTTAGTTAACAAAAACGATGTAATGGCTTGAATTAAAATAGATACAATAACAATGGTTATTACGGCGTATAATTGATTGTAATCTTTATTTGGTACAACCTCATCAAGTAACACCTTACTTTTTAAAGGTAAAACAAAACCAGATAAACTACGAATAATTATTAATACTAAACCTATAAAAACAATGTTACGCCTTGGCCAAATAATCGTTTTAAAAGCCTGTTTTAGAGTCACTTTAGACTTTGGTTTATCTTTACCGTTAGTTTGTTCTTTTAAATGTCTCATATTATATTTAGAATACTATAATCTACAAAAATAGGCATTCTTAACAGGATTAATAACTTAAAAAATTAAAAAGACCACCCATATAGAGTGGTCTTAAGATAAAAAACGCAAAATGGTTAGTTATTCTCTTTTTGCTTTTTTAGCTAGTTTTGCAGCTTTCTTCTCTTTTGGAGTTAAAACAGCTTCTTTTTTAACGTTCTTCTTTGCATCTTTTGATTTTGCCATGATTAAATATTTAAATTAAGTTATTATTTTTTTATTATGATTTCAAAACAACTCTAAAACGAGCTTTTCCCTCTTCAAGATGTTTTACAGCTTTATTAACATCTTCCATTTTAAATTCTTCAACCGTTGGATAAATATCATGTCTTACACAAAACTCGAGCATTTTACGTGTTAAGGCGATACTACCCACGGGACTACCACCTACTGATTTTTCTCCCATAATCATACTAAAAGCAGGAATTTCCATAGGTTCTAAAACCGCACCAACGGTATGTAGTTTTCCTTGTGGCGCTAACGTAGTTAAGAAAGAATTCCAATTTAAACTTACATTGGTGGTGTTCAAAATAAAGTCTAATGACCCCGCTATACGTTCTAAAGCTTCAGGCTTTGTAAAATCTACGTCTTCTTTCCTATATGGGGTAATTCGTATTCAAATTTTTCTAGTTTAGCACCTGCTTCCTTAGCAGCATATCCTTGTATCTTTTTCATGAATTATATTTTTAATTTCACATTGATAATGTAAGTAATAATTCATGCATTTCCATAGATAATAAGTTAAAAATCCTTAAATTTTAATATTCATTATTACTTATATTTACAATTAGAAACAAAAATTAAATTCTTATGAAAATAATAGGTATTGGAAAAAACTACGTGAATAATAAATCTGAAATTAGTGCATTAAAAAATGGAGCGCAACTTATTTTTATAAAGGCGGAAAGCACATTAGTAACAGATAATAAGGATATTATTTTTCCAAGTATTACAAATACATTGCTTTATGAAGTAGAATTGGTTGCTAAAATTGGTAAACAAGGCAAAGATATTACGGAAGGTGATGCTGCATCTTATATTTCTGAAATTGGTGTTGGTATCGATTATACCGCAAAAGATGTTTTAACCGCAAGTAGAGATAACAAAGGCCCTTGGGCATTAGCTAAAGGGTTTGATGGCGCGTCGCCTATGAATGGCTTTAAGTCGGTGTCTAATTTTTCAGACTTAAATGATATAAACTTCAGTTTAAAAATAAATGGTGAGCAAAAACAAATAGGCAATACTAGTGACATGATTTACAACTTTAGTGAAATCATTGCTTTTGTATCTAAATACATGACCTTAGAGCCTGGCGATTTAATTTTTACAGGAACACCTGCTAGCGGTGCCGGACAAAACTTTAAGGGTGACCGTATTGAAGCTTATGTTGAAGGTGAATTATTATTAGATTTTAAACTGATATAAAAGTAAAGATAAAGTATCTATAATGAAGAATTCTATTGCAGAACGAGTTGGTGATTTTTTACAACGCTATCCGCCGTTTAACATGATTAAGTCTAATGACTTATTAGAGATTGCTTCAGAAATCACAATTATATATCTTGAAAAAGGAGAATCCATATTTAAGAACACCGAACCAGCTCATGAATATTTTTATATGGTTAGAGATGGTGCCATTAGCTTAAATTATGATAATGCTAATGTTATAGAAATCATGAATATTCATGATATGGGCGATGTATTTGGCCTACAAGCGCTTATTGTTAAAGAACCCTATAAATTAACGGCTACAGCTAACGAAGAATCTATTTTATACGCCATTCCTATTTCGCTTTTTAAATCTATTACCGATAATAACACAAAAATACAAAAATACCTTATTACAGTATTTGCTTCTAATACACATGTACCATATACGGTAGAGCAAACTGGAGAAATTTTTTCGGATTATATATCCAATACAGCTCAGGATATTATAAATTTTCAAACAGCAAGTTATACCAAAAACCCAATTACTTGCCAAGTTAATTCTACTTTAAAAGATGCCGCTTTAAAAATGTGTGCGCATAAAATTGGCTGTATTATTGTTATTGATACTAACAAAAAACCTCTAGGCATTATTACCAACAGTGATATAAAAAACAAAATAGCTACAGGCTTATTTTCTATAGAAACTGAGGTTGCCAATATCATGTCTACTCCAGTAATAACTGGTAAAAAAGGCTTAACAGTTGCAGATGGTCAATTACAAATGATTAAAAACGATATCGGACACTTGTGTATTACAAGAGATGGTACTATAAATTCTAAACTTATTGGAGTTCTTACCCATCATGATGTTTTAGCCACCATAGGAAATAGTCCTGCGGTTATTTTAAAAGATATAAAACGAGCCAATCGTACAAAAAAACTCCGTGCAGCAAGGCTCAAAGCCAACAACCTTTTAAAGAGTCATTTAGAACAGAATATTCCGTTATCTCACATAGTAACCATAATTTCGCAAATTAATGATGCTGTAACTGTTAGAGTTGTAGAGTTAGCAATTAAAAAAATGCCGTCACCGCCACCAGTAACGTTTTCTTGGTTAGCCTTGGGAAGTCAAGGAAGAAAAGAACAATTGTTATATACCGATCAGGATAATGCTCTGGTGTTTGAAGATGTTCCAGAAAAACAATACATTGAAACACAAGCTTACTTTTTAGAGCTATCCCGCATTATAACTAAAACATTAAATAAAATTGGTTTTGAATATTGTGAGGCCGATATGATGGCAAGCAATCTAGAATGGTGCAAATCCTTATCAGAATGGCAAAATCAATTTAAGGATTGGATTTTAAAACCTGATAAAAAAGCGGTTTTATTATCATCTATTTTCTTTGATTATGATATTAAGTATGGCAACCAGAAATTGGTAGATAATTTAACAGATTTTATTTTTAATACGCTTAGCGAAACCTCTCTATTTTACAAGTTTTTAGGCAGTGATGCTATTAAAAGCCCCTCACCTGTTGGGTTTTTTAAACAATTTTTAGTAGAACAAGACGGTGAACAAAAAGAACTTTTTAACATAAAAAGCAGAGCGATTATGCCTTTGGTTGATGCTGCAAGGTTACTTGTATTAAGCAAGCAAATTAGATATGTAAATAATACGGCTGAACGTTTTGAAAAACTCGCCCAATTAGAGCCTGAGAATAAAGCATTATATAAATCCTGCGCTTATGCTTTTAAAGCACTTTCAAAATTTAAGACCAAACAAGGCTTATTTAACAATAATTCTGGTAAGTTTATAAATCTACAAACCCTAACCAAAGAAGAAAAATTAAAATTAAGACGTTGTTTTAAACCTATTAATGAAATTCAAGAAGTGCTTAAAATTAGATTTGATTTAAAAAACTTCATTTAACATCTATTATATATGTTTTTTAAATGGTTAAATAAAAAAAAGACCCGTTATCCTGAGTTTTGGATAGCCTATCTTGACCATTTTAAGACTATTGATAAAAAATCAATTAACGAAACCCGTTTTGTTGCTTTTGATACCGAAACAACAGGATTTGATACGCATAAAGACCGTGTGCTGTCCATTGGAGCTGTTGCCTTTACAGGAAAAGCTATAGCCGTTAACCATAGCCTAGAATTATATTTAAACCAAGATGTTTTTAACCCTGAAACCGTTGAAATCCATGAATTATTAAAATCTAATAATTTAAATAAAATTGAAGAGTTAGAAGCTATTAAAATTTTTCTAGACTATATAAAAAATGCAACCTTAATTGCGCATCATGCAGGCTTTGATAGAAACATGATAAATGCTATGTTATCCAGACATGGATTAGGTAAATTGAAAAACAAATTTATAGATACTGGTATCTTGTATAATAGATCTAAACATATTATCTATAGAGATAATTTACAAACACACTATACTTTAGATGATTTATGTAAAGAACTAAATGTCCCAAAAGTAGATCGCCACACAGCTAGTGGAGATGCCCTTATTACTGCTGTTGTATTTTTAAAAATTTTATCGCGTTTAGATAAACGTAAGAATTTAAAATGGGGGTATTTGTTGAGATAATAATATGTTAACTCTTTCTTTCTTATCAAAAATAGAGACCTGTCAGGTTTTAAAAACCTGACAGGTCTAATAAAATATAAGATAAACTACAATACATTATCCATAATATCCTGAACCACTTCTGGGTTTAAAAGCGTACTCGTATCTCCCAAGTTACTGGTATCTTTGTGGGCTATTTTTCGTAAAATACGACGCATAATTTTACCAGAACGCGTTTTTGGTAAACCCGATGTAAATTGAATTTTATCTAACTTTGCAATAGGCCCTATGTGTTCCGTAATAATTTGATTAATTTCTTTTCTAAGATTATTTTGGTCTCTAGATTCTCCAGTGTCTTTTAAAATCACGTAGCCATAAAGTGCATTTCCTTTTACATCATGAGGGAATCCTACTATAGCAGATTCTGATACTGCTGGGTGTTCGTTAATAGCATCTTCAATGGGTGCAGTTCCTAGATTATGACCAGAAACGATAATCACATCGTCTACGCGGCCTGTTATTCTATAGTATCCTACTTCGTCTCGCAATGCTCCATCGCCTGTAAAATATTTGTTTTCGTAAGCTGAAAAGTATGTGTCTTTATAGCGCTCATGATTTCCCCAAATGGTTCGTGCCATACTTGGCCATGGGAATTTTACGCAAAGTCTGCCTTCTACTTGATTGTCTTTTAGTTCTTTTCCACTTTCGTCCATTAAAGCAGGTTGAATACCTATAAATGGTAATGTAGCATAGGTTGGCTTGGTTGGTGTTACAAACGGAATTGGTGTTATCATGATACCTCCTGTTTCGGTTTGCCACCAAGTATCTACAATAGGGCTTTTCTTTTTACCGACGTTATCGTTATACCAATGCCACGCTTCTTCGTTTATAGGTTCTCCTACAGAACCTAATACTTTAAGTGATGATAAATCATATTTTTCAACGAGTTCTGTGCCTTGTTTTGCTAAAGCACGAATAGCTGTAGGTGCGGTGTAAAACTGATTGACTTTATGTTTTTCTACAACGTCCCAAAAACGCCCAAAATCTGGATAACTTGGTATGCCTTCAAACATAACGGTTGTTGCTCCATTTGCTAAAGGTCCATAAACAATGTAACTGTGTCCTGTTATCCAACCAATATCTGCGGTACACCAATACACATCATTTTCTTTATATTGAAATACATTTTTAAACGTATACGCCGAATATACCATATAACCTGCCGTAGTATGTACCATGCCTTTTGGTTTTCCTGTAGAACCCGATGTATATAAAATAAATAATGGGTCTTCGGCATTCATAACTTCTGCTTTACAATTTACAGAAGCATTGTCTAAAAGTGGTTGTAACCATTGGTCACGCCCTGCTTTCATGTTAATATTAGAATTAATTCGTTTTGCAACTAAAACGGTTTTTACACCATCGCAACTTTCCATAGCTTCATCTACAATACCTTTTAAATCGATGGTTTTAGCACCACGGTAAGAGCCATCGCTTGTAATAACCATGTTACAATCTGAATCGTTTATTCGGGTTGATAAGGCTGTAGCTGAAAAGCCTGCGAATACTACGGAGTGAATAGCGCCTATTCTAGCACATGCTAATACTGAAATAGCTAATTCTGGAATCATAGGCAAATAGATACAAACGCGATCTCCTTTCTTAATGCCTTGGTCTTTTAAAACATTAGCAAATTGATTGACTCTTTGATGTAGTTGATTGTATGTGATATGTTCTGCTGCTGCTTTTGGGTCGTTTGGTTCAAATAGAATAGCAGTTTTATCTCCACGAGTTGATAAATGTCTGTCAATACAGTTTTCGGTAATATTTAATTGTGCGCCTTCAAACCATTTTACTTCTGGTTTTGAGAAATCCCAACTTAATACCTTATCCCATTTACGTTGCCACATAAAATGTTCTTCGGCTATTTCTTCCCAGAAGTTTTCGGGTTCTCTAACTGATTTCCTATAAACTTGGTAATATTCTTCTAGATGTTTTATGTGGTAGTTACTCATGGATTTTTTGTTTTGAATTTTATAGGATAAAATACTAAGTTTAGATGCCTTCTAAAATAGTAAAATATTTTATTCATTTGATAATTTCCAATTATCTAAAACTAATGTTATTATTACATCATTCCAAAGTTCAAAAGTGGTAAGTTTTGGTCTTATTGGAACTGTGCTTGTAGGAATCCATCTTTTAACTCCTACTATTGCCATATGCGCTCTATAAGTCAAGATTTTATTAAAAGGGTTTTTAACCTCTAACATCATCGCTTTCTTTTTTTTGTCTGTAATATTTTGTTTGAAACTGATAGTCATTGTTTTTTCAGGAAATTCTACTTCCTTTATCGTTTTCATTGATAAAATACTATCATTTTTTATTTCGACTTGTATATTTACTTTTTCTGTTGGGTAAATTTGAAGAGTATTTCCTTTTACAAAATAGGGTGTTTTTTTTATGTTTTGTTTATAATGATTTATGCTATCTACCACCAAATCTAAAACAAAAGGTTCCCTGTTGGGTTTTTCATTTTGAGCCGATGTCATTCCAAATGATAATAGAACTATAATTATTACTAGATTTTTTTTTCATGTGTTTTTCTCTTATAATGATTGCTGATGTAAAACTTGTTTTATTTATAATATCTACAAAATTTTGAAAACCTTGCAGAACAGTCCTATTTAAATACTCTAACTGACTGCGGATATTTTACTACCTTCTGCAAACCAAACCGCGTTAGGGATTGCAGTGGATAGCC
Organism: uncultured Algibacter sp.; assembly: GCA_947499935.1. Taxonomy (GTDB): domain Bacteria; phylum Bacteroidota; class Bacteroidia; order Flavobacteriales; family Flavobacteriaceae; genus CANMQH01. The sequence goes on from CANMQH010000026.1 coordinate 22,128, forward strand.
CATAGTTTTTTGCGCCCTAGCGCAAATACGAGGACTTGTAACGAAAAGCCCGACACCGCTTTTCGCGGGGTAACGCCCAAATTAAAATTTTAATGTGTTGCTTCTCCAGCACCACTTGGGATTCTGATATTCTCGACGATTTCTTGAACTTCCATTGGCGGGTCTGGTGTGAATTTCATGATTACAATAGACACGATAAAATTGAGAAGCATGGCTATGGTACCGAAACCTTCGGGAGAAATGCCAAACCACCAATCGGCTTCTGTACCACCTCCAAACCAACCGAATTTGAATTTTGTCATATAAAACAACATAGATAAAATGCCGATAACCATGCCGGCAATGGCACCTTCTTTATTCATTTTTTTGTAAAATATACCCAAAATAATGGCTGGAAAAAATGATGCTGCCGCTAAACCAAAAGCCAATGCTACGGTGGCGGCTACAAAACCTGGCGGATTAATTCCGAAATAACCAGCAACACAAACGGCTACAACTGCAGATAAACGTGCGGCGATTAATTCTCCTTTTTCGGAAATTTTTGGGTTTATCATTTTCTTAATTAAATCGTGAGAAACGGATGCTGATATAACCAATAACAATCCGGCTGCCGTTGATAATGCTGCCGCTAATGCACCTGCTGCTACCAAAGCGATAACCCAATCTGGCAGTTGTGCAATTTCTGGATTTGCCAAAACCATAATATCGTTATCGACAACCAATTCATTTTTATTGGTGTCGGCTACATATTGAATTAATCCGTCTCCATTTTTATCTGTGAATGTTATAAGACCTGTAGTTTCCCATTTTTTAAACCATTCTGGTACATTGGCGTATGGTTGATTTGAAACCGTTTCAATCATATTTGTTCTTGCAAATACGGCTACTGCAGGTGCTGTGGTATATAAAATAACGATTAGCAATAATGCGATGCCTGCTGATTTACGAGCATCTTTAACACGTTTTACAGTAAAAAATCGAACAATAACATGTGGTAAACCTGCGGTTCCAACCATTAAAGCTAAAGTAATAGCGAATACATCAATCATAGATTTTGAACCTTCGGTATATTCTGCAAAACCTAAATCGGTACTTAAACCATCTAATTTATCCAATAAATACGTTCCTGAACCATCAGCTAATTGACCTCCAAACCCTAATTGTGGAATTGGATTCCCCGTCATTTGAATGGAAATAAAAATAGCAGGTACCATAAACGCAAAAATAAGAACGCAATATTGTGCCACTTGTGTATATGTGATGCCTTTCATACCGCCTAAAACAGCATAAAACAACACGATAATCATACCTATAATTACACCCGTATTAATATCGACTTCTAAAAAACGTGAAAATACCAAACCTACGCCTCGCATTTGTCCTGCAACATAGGTAAACGATACAATGAGCGCGCAAATAACCCCCACTAAACGTGCGGTGTTAGAGTAATAGCGATCACCAATAAAATCGGGCACCGTAAACTTCCCAAATTTTCGTAAATAAGGTGCTAAAAGTAATGCCAAAAGCACGTAACCGCCAGTCCAACCCATTAAATATACTGCGCCATCATAACCTTTAAAAGAGATGATTCCTGCCATAGAAATAAAGGATGCAGCACTCATCCAATCGGCTGCAGTTGCCATACCATTTGCTAATGGAGACACGCCTCCTCCAGCTACATAAAACTCTTTTGTAGAGCCCGCTCTAGACCATATGGCAATACCAATATATATTGTAAATGTTATGCCTACTAAAATATACGTCCAATTCTGCACCCCAATACCTTCAACTACTAAACTATGCATCATACCCATATTTTTTATCCAATTTATTCATTAAACGTACATACACAAAAATTAGAATAACAAATACATACATAGACCCTTGTTGCGCAAACCAGAAGCCTACTTTAAAGCCTCCCATTTTAAATGCGTTAAGCGCATCTTTAAAAAGTATTCCAGCACCAAACGATACTATAAACCATATAAACATTAGTATAAGAACATACCTTATATTCTCTTTCCAATACGCTTTTGCTTTCTCTTTATTTGCCATAATTAAAGTTTAGTTCTAGTTATTATGCAATGACTCTATATTTCATATTGTTTAAGTAGTTAACAATCAAAAAAATGTCTTTCTAAGTAAATCTTGAAAATTTAAGCTTCTTTAAGTCTTTTTAGATACTTTTTAATTTCTTTTACAACGCGTGGTGCCATAATAATAGTTGCAATCATGGTAGGTATAGCCATTAAAGCAAATACGCCATCTATTAAATTTAACATGACTTTGAAAGGTGTTGTTGCTGCGAGTATGATACTGAGGATATATATGTAATTATAATAATGTTTTTTATCTGCTCCAATTAAAAAAGACAAGCATTTAGAACCATAATATGCATACGAAAACAAGGATGAAATACTAAAAATTGCCACACAAACCATGAGTAAATATTTACCATAAACAGGCATTGTATGACTAAAAGCAGAGGCTGTTAAACTCACACCATTATTTGAGGTCGTTTCCCAAACACCCGTTACTAAAATGGCCAAGGCTGTTAGCGTACAAACAATAAGTGTATCTATGGCTGGGCCTAACATGGCTACCAAACCTTCGCGAACGGGTTCATTTGTTTTAGCTGCGCCATGAGCCATGGGTGATGTACCAATACCTGCTTCGTTTGAGAATGCCCCACGACGAATACCTAATAGAATTAAAGCGCCTAAAACACCGCCCATAAAGGCATCGCCTTTATAATAATCTGCAGAAAATGCATCAATAAAAATCATCATAAAATATTTTGGAACAACTTCATAATTAGATATTAAAATAAATAGCACCAAAACAAAATATAATAACACCATGGAAGGCACCATTTTAGAAGCCGCATTACTAATCCGTTTTAAGCCCCCAAGAATAATTACTGAAGTTAAAGCTACTAACATGAAAGCTAAAATAAGGTTCGATTTTAAACCGACTTCTACACCATTAGGAATTAAAATAATATCATTGATAGCTTGTGTTAATTGATTGACGTTTACAACGGGTAACGCCCCAATCATTCCAAAAAGGCTAAACATAATGGCTAAAGGTTTCCATGATTTACCCAAGCCTTCCGTTATAAAATACATAGGGCCACCTTGTAGTTCACCCGCGCTATCTTTTCCGCGATACATAATCGCTAAGGTTGATGTAAAAAATTTAGTAGACATACCGACTATGGCACTTACCCACATCCAAAACATGGCCCCAGGACCACCAACAGAAATAGCTACTGCTACACCAGCAATATTTCCCATCCCTATAGTAGATGATAACGCTGTTGTTAAAGCTTTAAAATGCGAAATTTGTCCAGAATCGTTGGGGTCGTCATACTTACCTCTTAATACTTGAATAGCATGCCCTAAAAATCGAAATGGTAAAAATCTGGATATAATTAAGAGATATAATCCACCTCCAATTAACAAAACAACCAAGGGTAAACCCCAAACTAAAGATGAAAAATCTTTTATTAATTTTTCCATAACATGACACTTTCTTTTAATGATTTTATAAATATATCATTTTACTAACATTAAATTTTACTATTTAAAAGTATCTTTATCCTAATCAAACCATAATGTTTGCAAGCTAATCGTTTATATTTTATTGATGCCGTTAGGGCTTTTGCTATCTTAATGATGCTTCAAGGGCATTTTATAGACACGCTTATAGACCCTGTATTTAGAAATCCAGATAATGCCATTTATAACCTATGGACTTATTTTAGAGGTATTACAGCTCCTACATTTTTTACGATATCGGGTTTGGTGTTTACCTATCTACTTTTAAAATCTCATGCAAAAGGTAACGACCAACCACGAATTAAGAAAGGCCTTTTTAGAGGCTTGTTACTTTTAGGTATTGGTTACAGTCTTAGAATTAATATATTCGATTGGTTTTGTGGCTATTTTGATACTTATTTCTTGGTGATCGATGTTTTACAATGCATTGGTTTATCTTTAATTATTTTGGTATGTCTCCATATTTTATTTAAACATTTTAATTACCTATTTTCTTTTATTCTATTTGGAGTGGGCTGTTTATGTTTTATCTCTGAGCCCTTATATAGAAATTTAGAAATTAGTAATTTACCATTAATGGTTGCTAATTATATGACTAAAATAAATGGGTCGGTTTTTACCATTCTGCCCTGGTTTGGATATTCTGCATTTGGAGCCTTTATATCTACAATATTCTTTAGACATGTACATAAAAAAAGATTCAAACCGCTCATTATTATAACATTTATTATTGCTGGATACTTTTTTATATACCATTCATCTTGGTTTCTTACATGGTTATTTTATGCCACAGATATAGAGTTACTCAAATTAAGTGCAGACTATAATTATTTATTTACACGATTTGGTAACGTACTAATAGTATTCGCTATATTTTATGCCTTTGAGCGGTTTTTAAAACAACTCATTATCCTTAAAATTGGCGAAAAAACTCTATCTATATATGTTATTCATTTTGTAATTCTATACGGAAGTTATACAGGCTATGGATTAAAACGCTTTTTTGATAAATCTTTAAACCCTACCGAAGCTATTATAGGCACTATAGTTTTTATGATTATAGTATGTTTTGCATCCTTTTATTATGCCAAGACCAATACGTATATTTATAATTTGTTGAGAAAAATGATAGATACAATTAAAACTAAAAAACAAGACTTACAATAAACAACTTCTCATTAAAATATTATAACAATAAGTAGAAAAATAGATTATTTTTTATAAGTATAAATGATGCTTATATATTTTTTAAAAAGTTGTTTTCACCTCTTAATTAACAAAAAATTACTGTCTACAATTAACACACTTCTATTTGTTTTCGTTTGCAATAGCATTAAATTTGCTATTATAAATTATCTTATAGATTTTTTAATCTTTAGGCATTAACTTTTTCAAAATTGGCTAAGAACATAATTCTTTTATTTTTTTTATTTACAATACATCAAACAGTTTATTCTCAAGAAAAAGATACGCTTTGCTACACTATAAATTGGTCTAAAACTACCAAAGCGTTTGCAACGTATTTTAGACCGTTACCACTAATAAAAAAAGACAGTTTATTTTTAATTAAAGACTATTTTATTGATGGACAATTACAAATGCAAGGGCTTTCGTCTAGCAATACAAAAGATATTTTTGAAGGCTTAGTAACTTGGTACTACAAAAATGGAAACAAAAAAACAGAAAGACATTATAAAAAAGGAAAACAAGATGGCCGTATAAAAGGTTTTTTTGAAGATGGTACATTAAAATCTGACGGCCAAGTAAAAAATAATGTTTTCACTAGCGGTACTTTTATTTATACTTGTAATTGTCCTTTTAAGGTTACCAAATATAAAAACCAAAGTATTACTGAGCGTTTATCTTACTACAAAGATACCAAAACTGTAGCCGAAAGGCAACTTATAGAATACTTTGATCAAGTTAAAAAATCTATTTATTACGATAGAAAAGGAAACGAAATTGCATCGGTAAATTATAAAAATAGAAGTGGTAATTATTTAGAAGTAGAATCAGGAACAAAAATTCACTTTAGCTATACCAATGATTTTTTTGTTAAGGCTATTATTGCAAGAACAATAATTTCCTCTGAAAAAAACACAAAAAAAGAAATTACATTAAATTCCAAAAACGAGCAAATAGCTGAAGGCATTCTCGAAGATGGCTACCCGCATGAAGGCAAATTTTTAAAGAAAGGCGCTATTATTTCTTATAAAAATGGAGAAAAGCACGGCAAAATAACATGTTGTTTAGATAATGTAAATATTTCTATTGAAGGCGAATATAAAAATAGGTTAGAACATAATGGCGCATTTTTTAATGTAAACAAAAAAACAATAACATCGTACCAAAACGGTTTACTACATGGCGAGAAAAAAGTATATGATAACAACTATAACATTGTAGGTTTAGAAAATTATAATCGTGGTGTTTTTAATGGTAAACGTATAACCCAAAATAGGTTTAATAAAAAATTACACACCTCTTTTTACAATAATGATTCTGTAGAAAATGGCGAACTCTTTGAAGGTGGCGATTTAACTATTTACAAAAACGGAAAGCTTATTGAAAGAACCACGTACGATTACAAAACTAAAGCACCAAAAGAGATTACACGTTATAATGAACTCGAAAATATTACAAAAAAGACTTTCTTTAAAGATGGTAAAACGTATACTTTATTATATAAAAACGGATCTCCTTTTGAAGGTGTACAGGTTCAGCCTTTTGCTATAAACACTTATAAAAACGGCGTATATGAAGGTCCGTTTATTATTTATGATAGTAAACAAACCATAATTGGTAATCACAAAAATTTTGAGCACGATGGTAATATTTTATTTATCGATACTAAAACTCAAGATACTGTACAATGTTTTTATAAAGCTGGTAAGCCCATAACGGGAATTGACGGTTTTAGAGGACGAATAGGTTATAAAAACGGAAAGAAACACGGGCATTCAGCAGTCACTGTAAACAATAATAGTTATGTTTTCGATTCTATTTCAACGCGCTATAACAATGGTGTAAAAATTGATACCGTGGCTTATTTCAAAAAGAAAAAACTGGTGGCTTACGGCGTATATAAAAATAGAAAACCATTTGATGGTCAGTTTCACGATAGGTTAAAACTTCAGAATTTCAAAATATATAAAAACGGTATTCTTACAAAAAAAGAAATCAATGAAACTTATAAAAAATACAAACATCAATTCTTTTACACTAATGGACAATTAGAAAAAGAAAAAGTATATCATGTAGATTATGAAATCGATTCATTAAAATATGAACTTCAGTATAAAAATAACAAACCATATTCTGGTCGGGCTTTTGTTAAAGATTCTTTGTCCGATATTTATGTCGTTACAGATTACTCAAAAGGAAAGAAGAATGGCTCTGAAACCTATTACAAAAAAACTTTTGAAAATTTTTTTAAAAAACTCATCTATAAAGGCGATAAATTAAACGGAAAAGCAATATTTAAATATAACTTAAAAACAGAAGATTCTATTAAAGGTGCTTACAAAAACAATAAACCCATTAATGGTCGTTTTATCAATGAGTACAAAACTTATCTTGAATTAGACACTTATAAAAAAGGTGTTATTAGTAGTAAAGCATACTACAAGAATGATGCATATTACAATCGCCATGATTTTATTGATTCGCTAGTTTATAAAAATAATACACCCTACAGCGGCTTGTTATTAAATCAACTTGAAAAAAGGATATTAATTGCCAAAAATTATAAAAACGGTACTCATACCAAAACAGATATAAGCCCATCTTTATCACCTTACAGAAGTTATAAAAGTGTTTTACATACACCCTTAAAAGATTCTCTTATAAGTAAAAATCGCTTTAAATATGCTATAAACTATAAGGATTCTAAAAAGAAATCTGGAACGGTAACTTATTATTTTAATGATGAAACTTGTGGTCGTTTACAATTTGAAAATGATAAAATTACCACCGTAAGTATCAAAAATTATGATGAATTAAAAAAAGAAGATTATAATTTTAAACTTTATTTTGATGACAAAAACACGTTAATAAACGAAATTGTAGTCGATAATTTTAAAGCGAGACGCGAAGTACCTATTAATATAATTGGTGAAAAATACATGGCTTTAGGTAGTTTAGAACGCTTACAATTTCAATATCCTAAAGCATTATTCACTTTTATTTTGGACGAAAAAGTAATTGGTACTTTAGAAACGCGTAATAACAAACCTTTTGAAGGTATTATGTTTAAACCAAACTCTTATGATGATACTTATAGTTTTAGAACATATAAAAACGGCAAAAGTATTCATGTTTTCAATACTTTAACTAAGGCAGAACTTTTACAGAAATTGAATATTAAATAAGACTTAATACATAGTTTTTTAAATTAAAGAATAACTAATTGCTTTTATGAAAAAAGATAAAAAACCCGATAATGTTGTTTTTAATCCGGAAACTCAAAAATATGATGCTGCCATTAAACCATACGGAACTTCTGTTGGCGCGCCTAAAATATCCAGTACAGATAATGTGTCTTGGAAAAATAGAAGTATTACTAAAATAAATCACAAGGTCGAAGCAAAATATTTAGAGCTACAAGCTGAATATAAAAAAATGATGGAAGAGTTTCAATACAATAAACTCATTTTTGATGCAAAATTCACCTTTGAGCCTATAGTTGGAGAAACGTATCATTTATACAAAAGAGACAACGGAGAAACCTTTCTTTCCATAATAGCTCCAGAGCAATGTAACTTTAATACTTTAGGTAGTTTTTATTTAAATGTAGACCAAACCTGGGAGAAAGTATAGTTCTTAATTAGAAATTTCATAAATACAATGATTCTTTTTATGTAATTTATCCTGTTGTCGAAATGACGATTGAAATTATTTATTTTTCAAATAATCCAAAACATGAGTTTCAATACGGGCTTGAATATTACTAACATCTGCTTTTACAAAAGTTTCTCCTGTTATGTTTTCGTATAATTCAATATAACGATCGCTAACGGTTTGTATATAGTCATCACTCATAAAAGGTACCGTTTGTCCTTCTAAACCTTGGAAGTTGTTTGCTATTAACCATTGGCGTACAAACTCCTTAGACAATTGTTTTTGTGCTTCGCCTTTGTCTTGACGTTCTTGATAACCTTCGGCATAAAAATAACGCGATGAATCTGGTGTATGGATTTCGTCTATTAATACAATTTGTCCTTCTTTAGTTTTACCAAATTCGTATTTGGTATCTACCAAAATTAAACCTCTTGATGCAGCTATTTCAGAACCACGTTGAAATAATTTACGTGTATAATCTTCTAAAACCACATAATCTTCTTCTGAAACGATACCACGTTTTATTATATCTTCGTGAGAGATGTCTTCATCATGGTCACCCATTTCTGCTTTAGTAGCTGGTGTAATAATGGGTTCAGGAAATTTATCGTTTTCTTTCATGCCTTCTGGCATAGAAACACCACAAAGCAAGCGTTTTCCTAACTTATATTCTCTTGCAGCATGGCCAGACATATAACCACGAATTACCATTTCTACTTTAAAAGGCTCACATAAATGCCCTACGGCAACATTAGGGTCTGGTGTGGCTGTTAACCAATTAGGCACTAAATCTTCGGTAGCAGCCATCATTTTGGTGGCAATTTGATTGAGTATTTGCCCTTTGTACGGAATACCTTTTGGCATAACAACATCAAATGCAGACAGTCTATCTGTAGCAATCATAACCAATTCTTGATCATTAATGTTATATACTTCTCTTACTTTTCCTTTGTAAACACTTTTTTGGTTTGGAAAATTGAAATTGGTGTCTATAATTGTATTCATTGCTTGTTGCCCGTTGTTTTTGCAAATGTAATTTGTTTGCAAATGACAAACAAATGAAAATAAAAAAGGAAAAATAAATTTATGTTAAGGCTTTAATTAATCCTAATAATTAGGTTATATAAATATTATTCTCTGTTTTCAATACTCTTATAAGCTTCTATAACCTTTTTAACCAATTTATGACGAATCACATCCTTATCATCTAAAAATATCATCCCTACGCCTTCTACATCTCTTAGTATCAATAAGGCTTCTTTTAAACCAGAAATAGTTCTTCTAGGTAAATCTATTTGCCCTGGATCCCCTGTTAATAAGAATTTAGCATGTTTCCCCATACGGGTTAAAAACATTTTCATTTGAGCGTGTGTAGTGTTTTGTCCTTCATCTAAAATAACAAAAGCATTGTCTAATGTACGCCCGCGCATAAAGGCTAATGGCGCTATTTGAATGGTACCATTTTCAATATAATGTGCTAATTTTTCGGGAGCAATCATGTCGCGTAAAGCATCATATAGGGGTTGCATGTACGGATCTAACTTTTCTTTTAAATCTCCTGGTAAAAAACCAAGGTTCTCACCGGCTTCTACTGCTGGTCTTGTTAAAATAATGCGCTTAACTTCTTTATTTTTTAATGCCTGTACTGCCAAAGCAACACCAGTGTATGTTTTACCTGTACCAGCTGGACCTATAGCAAAAACCATATCGTTTTTACGCATAAGCTCTACCATTTTACGTTGGTTGGCCGTTTGCGCTTTTATAAGTTTTCCTCCAATACCATGTACAATAACTTCGCCACTTTGTTTGGATGTGGTATAATCATCACTACTTTGGCTAGTTAAAACACGCTCAATAACATTTTCATCTAGCTTATTGTATTTAGCAAAATGCTTTAAAAGCATGGTTATCCTTCGGTCAAATTCATCGAGCAACTCTTCATCACCAAAAGCTTTAATTTTATTTCCTCTTGCAACAATTTTTAGCTTTGGGAAATATTTTTTTAAAAGTTCAATATTCGTGTTTTGCGCTCCAAAAAACTCTTTTGGAGTGATTTCTTCAAGTTCGATTACAATTTCGTTCAAAGGCGTGTATTATTTTTTAATTCATCGAATTTTAATTAACATAATGTCTATGTCGATGAAATGATTTTATTAGTTTTGTTTTATCTCTGTTAAAACTCAAAAATACATAAATTTGGGTGATCTAACATTAAAAACATATCAACAATTTTGCCCATGGCAATTATAACTTTAACAACAGATTTTGGTGAGAAAGACCACTTTGCTGGTGCAACCAAGGGCGCTATTTATAGCGAACTCCCTGATGTAAATATTGTTGATATCTCCCATACTATTTCGCCGTTTAATATCCCTGAGGCCGCTTATATTATACAGAATGCTTATAGTAGTTTTCCAGAAGGCACCATACATATTATTGGAATTGACTCTGAAATAAACCCAGATAACAAGCACATTGCTATTAAATTAGATGGGCATTATTTTATATGTGCCAATAATGGTATTATGAGCATGATTTGCTCTGAAATTGCTCCAGAAAAAATTGTAGAAATTAATATTCACGATAAAATACAAACCAGTTTCCCTGTTTTAGATGTTTTTGTTAAAGTGGCTTGCCATATAGCAAGAGGAGGCACATTAGAGGTTATTGGTAAACCCATACCAGAAATTAAACCTATTAAAAATATAGTCCCTTACATAAACGATGATAAAACTCAAATTGTAGGTAGCGTTATTTATATTGATAACTATGGCAATGTTATTACCAATATAAAACGTAACTTTTTTGAAACCATACAGAAAGGACGAGATTTTGAAGTTTCTGCTAGACACTACACATTTAAAAAAATATATCAAAAATATAGCGATATTGTTAACTTTGAAATTCCTGAAAATAAACGAAACGACGAAGGCCGAAAATTGGTGGTTTTTAATTCTGGTGATTTTTTAGAAATTGCAGTATATAAAAGTAACAGCGCAACCGTAGGTAGTGCCTCTACCCTTCTGGGGCTAGGTGTCATGGATGCCGTAAGTATTAGTTTTATTACACCAAAAGCAACCCCAAAAGGCATGGAGTTACCTGAGGTATTTACAAAAGCGAGTGACATTAATTAAAAAGAAACCATATGTTAATTAGAATAGTAAAAATGGGGTTTTATAAGCAGAATGTTGAAATTTTTCTTTCTGATTTTGAAAAGAATAAAAAAAAGATTAGACATTTTGAAGGCTGTAAATTTTTAGAATTATATAGAGATAAAAATACACCTACCATTTTTTTTACTTACAGTTATTGGGAATCTGAAGAAGCTTTGGATAACTACAGGAAATCTGAATTATTTAAAGAAATTTGGACATTAAACAAGTCGCTTTTTAGCACCCCTGCAAAAGCTTGGAGTTTAGACAGGATGGAAAAAATAGAATAACCTTTTTTAATGATTTATTTAGTCTCTACTACAGATAAACACTATAAATTTATACATTTGTTCTAAGTATTAGAAAAACAATTATTACCAATACACAGATTACCAAATGGTTATAACCTTGCGACACCCTGAAAATCAAACAACTAAATGTTAGCCATACTTAAAAAAGAAATTAATACATTTTTTGCTTCACCAATTGGGTATTTAGTAGTCGCTGTCTTTTTACTTTTAAATGGTTTATTTCTTTGGCTTTTTAAAGGTGAATTTAATATCCTAGATTATGGTTTTGCAGATTTATCATCTTTCTTTTTATTAGCCCCATGGATTTTGTTATTTTTAATCCCTGCAGTGACTATGCGTAGCTTTTCTGACGAAAAAAAACAAGGTACTTTAGAGTTGTTACTCACAAAACCTATTTCGCATTTTAATATTGTATTAGGTAAATACTTTGGAGCACTTGTACTCATTTTAATAGCACTTATACCCTCTTTAATCTATGTGTATACTGTGTATCAATTAGGTAACCCTATTGGAAATTTAGACATGGGTAGTACAATAGGCTCTTATTTTGGTTTACTCTTTTTAGTAGCCTCATACACTGCCATTGGTATTTTTTCATCTACAATCTCTGAAAACCAAATCGTTGCTTTTATTGCTGCTGTTTTTATATGCTTCGTATTTTACATAGGTATAGAACGTATAGCAGACTTTGTATCTAGTAACTTTATAGAATCTTTAGGCATGAATTCTCATTATAAAAGTATGAGTAGAGGTGTATTAGATACGCGAGATATTATTTATTTTTTAAGCATTACTATGTTCTTTTTACTATTAACCAAACTCAATATAAACAAAGCTTAAGTATGATTTTAGACCCTTTTTTAATCATTTTAATGATTTTGGTTTTTATTATTACATGGCTATTTGTACAAACCATAGATAAACGTAAATGGCTAACCTTACTTATAAGTTTAATAATAACACCCATAGTATATTTCTATCTATTTTACCCTATGCTAAATATTTTTAGTAGTTATCATCATAAAAAATATTTTGATACTGAGGCTTGGAAAGATAAACCAAACTTACGTTACGAAATGGTTGATAATATAATAACGGATAATATCCTTATAGGAAAAAGTCGTGATGATATAAAAACACTTTTGGGCCAAAGCAAATGGCATAGTTGGGATTCTGTAGCTCAAGTAAATTCTAATAATAAATGGAATTATAATTTAGGATTTAAACCTGGAGCATTTAATAATACACAGGAGTGCCTAGAACTTAAATTTGTTAACGATACTGTTAAGTCAATAAAAACATATCAATTAGAAAAAACCTTTGAGTAAAAATATAAAACATATCCTTATACTAGCAATTGCTTTGATAGCCATCAATATTATTGGTCATTTATTTTATGCAAGATTCGATTTAACAACCGATAAACGCTATACATTAAGCACCTCGGCTATAGATATTATAAAAGATATAGAGTCTCCTATTATTATCGATGTTTTTTTAGATGGTGATGATTTTCCTTCAGAATTTAGACGCCTTAAAAGAGAAACAAAACAGTTACTCGAAGAGTTTTCTGCAAAAAACAATAATATTGTTTTCAATTTTATTAATCCTTTAGAAGATCAAGCAACACGAGAACAAAGCATTCAACAACTTACACAACGTGGTTTAACTCCCATGCAGTTAAGTGTTCAGGAAAACGGAAAATCCTCACAAGCCATAATTTTTCCATGGGCTTTGGCTAGTTATAACCAACAAACAGTTAACATACCATTAATTAAAAATAAAATAGGTGTCTCGCAACAAGAATTGGTTACAAATTCTGTACAACATTTAGAATATGCTTTTGCTGATGGTTTTAGTAAACTTACTAAGCCTAAACGCAGAAAAATTGCCGTTTTAAAAGGCAATAATCAATTAGAAGACAAATACATCGCTAACTTTTTAAAAACATTAGGGGCTTACTATTATATTGCTCCTTTTACATTAGATAGCGTACCAAGAAATCCTCAAAAGACACTTCGTGATATTTTAGAATATGATTTAATTATTTCTGCAAAACCTACAGAGCCCTTTACAGAAAAAGAAAAATTTGTATTGGACCAATATAGTATGAATGGTGGTAAAAGCTTATGGCTATTAGATGCTGTAGCTATAGAAAAAGACAGTTTATACAATGCCACAGGTACAAATTATGCTATACAAAGAGACCTTAATTTAACAGATTTCTTTTTTAAATATGGTGTTCGTGTAAATCCAGTTATGGTAAGCACACTATATTCTGCCCCTATAACCTTAGCCATGGGTGAAGGTAGTGAGTCGCAATTTCAGCATTTAAAATGGCCGTATTCGCCTCTAGCAGCATCTAAGAGTAAACACCCCATTGTAAATAATTTAAATCTTGTAAAGTTTGATTTTGCTAATCAAATAGATACTCTTAAAAATAACATAAAAAAAACCATACTCTTAGCGACTGGACCATTAGCAAAATTAGAAGGTACACCTCGTAAAGTAAGCCTAGAGTTGGTTACTAAAAGCCCAGACCCAGCTACATTTAATAAAGGCAAACAAAACTTAGCTGTTTTGTTAGAAGGTGAGTTTAATTCGGTATACGCAAACAGAATTAAGCCCTTTAAGCTTAATAAAGAAACAGATAAAAGTATACCAACTAAAATGATTGTTATTGCAGATGGCGATATTATAAAAAATGATGTGGTTAGAAATGTGCCTCAAGAATTAGGGTTTGATAGGTGGACAGGCAAAACCTATGGTAACAAAGAATTTTTACTCAATGCTGTTAATTATCTATTAGATGATAATGGACTTATAAACATTCGCTCAAAAGAAATAGACGTAGCCTTTTTAAATCAGCAAGATATTGCAGAGGCAAAGACCAAGTGGCAGCTTATAAACATCTTATTACCACTAGTATTATTGGCTATGTTTGGATTAGGCTTTAATGCCCTAAGAAAGAAAAAATATGCTTCTTAAATGTTAATAAGTTTGTTTCCAATTTAAGTCTTTATCGAATATATTTGTAAGTAATATAATGACAATTTAAACTTAGTTATTTTGTTGTCACATTTATTTAATAATATTTTATCAATAAAATATTAATTTAAATATGGCGCATAGCTTCATAAAATATAATCCAACGCATGAAATTTATTGTATCTAGTACGTATTTATTAAAACAATTGCAGGTTTTAGGTGGTGTTATTAATAGTTCGAACACCTTACCTATTTTAGATAATTTCCTTTTTGAGTTAGATAACAATCACTTAACGGTTTCTGCTAGTGATTTAGAAACGACCATGGCCTCTACTCTAGATGTTGAAAGTGATAGTAAAGGTAGTGTTGCCATCCCTGCACGTTTGTTATTAGATACTTTAAAAACATTTCCTGAGCAGCCCCTTACTTTTGTTGTTGAAGAAAATAATACAGTTGAAATTAGTTCTAACCATGGTAAATACGCTTTGGCTTATGCTGATGGTAATGAGTTTCCAAAGGCTGTAGAATTAGAAGACCCAAGTAAAACTGTAGTTACTGGCGATGTCTTAGCAACGGCTATTAGCAAAACTATTTTTGCTGCTGGAAACGATGATTTACGCCCTGTAATGAGTGGTGTGTTTTTTCAGTTTTCTACAGAAGGCTTAACATTTGTTGCTACAGACGCCCATAAACTAGTAAAATATACTCGAGAAGACATTAAAGCCAATCAGGTAGCTGAGTTTATTATGCCCAAAAAGCCTTTAAATCTTTTAAAAGGTATTTTAGCGGCTAGTGAAGACGATGTGACTATTGAATATAATGAAAGTAATGCTAAATTTACTTTTGAAAATTCTGTATTGATTTGTCGTTTAATTGATGGAAAATACCCTAATTACGAAGCCGTTATACCAAAAGAAAACCCGAATAAATTAATGATTGACAGAAACCAGTTTTTAAATTCTGTACGTCGTGTTAGTATTTTCTCTAACAAAACCACTCACCAAATACGTTTAAAAATTGCTGGTGCAGAATTAAATATTTCTGCCGAAGATATTGATTATAGTAATAAAGCTGAAGAACGCTTAACATGTGATTATCAAGGTGATGATATGCAAATTGGTTTTAACTCCCGTTTTTTAACTGAAATGTTAAACAACTTAAATGCCGATAATGTACAGTTAGAAATGAGTATGCCTAATAGAGCTGGTATTTTAACTCCTGCTGATGGTTTGGATGATGGAGAGCAAGTAACCATGCTTGTTATGCCAGTGATGCTTAATAGTTAATGAATTCTCGTTAAAACAGGAATATTTACAATAAAACATTCATTACAAAAGCAATAACCTTTATTGGGTTGTTGTTTTTTGTATTTAAAAAACCTTTTACCGAAAATAATACTAATACCATTTCTGCATTGAAATGACCATAATAAAACGCCCTTTTTTCCTTTCTACTTCAACATAAAAAGAAACCGTAACTAAGGTTATGCTTTGTTTTCTATTTCGTATAAAGAAAAAAATCATCATTCCATTTTACAGTAATTTCAATGCAGAAATGGCATAAATAAAAATTATAGAACCAAATTACTTACTGTATGTAATGAAGTTTTTAAATTGTAATTTGTTTTATTTATTGAGCATTTTGTATATCAAAATGTAAATATATTTATTTTGATATATAGAATGATGATAATTACAAAAGGCTCCTAAGATTATATAAATAAAGGGATAAGACATAATTATAACATTTTTTATATATTAGCATTAATTGCACATATATATGTGTTGGCAACAATTATGAAAAAACCTCTAATAAAGTCGATTTCAGAGTACATTGAATTGAATTCGGAAGAGCTAAATCTAATTGAAAGTTTTTGGACAGAAAAAACGCTGGAAAAGGGAGAATACTTGTTAAGAAATGGAGAAATTTGCAGAACTGACAATTTTGTAGTTAGTGGAACTTTAAAAGCTTTTTACATAAATTCTAAAACAGGCAAAGAAGAAATACTCTATTTTGCAATTGAAAATTGGTGGGCAACAGATATTGATAGCTTTCAGAAAAAAAAATCTTCAATTTATAACATTCAAGCAATTGAGCAAACCGAATTATTACAAATTCGTTACGATTCTTTTCAAGAAATGTTAAAAAAAATCCCTAAGCTTGAACGCTTTTTCAGAATCATCCTTGAAAAGTATTTAGGAAGTTTACAAAAAAGAATAATAGAAGATAATGTACTAGATGCAGAACAACGATATGCGAATTTTACAGAAAATTATCCTAAAATAACTGATAAAGTACCACAATACTTAATCGCTTCATATTTAGGCATTACTGCTGAGTTTTTAAGTAGAATTCGTAAAAAACATAAGTCATCTTAAACTAGGTCAATATTTATCTTTATTACGATAACGAACTTTGTATCACCATTCAAAATTAAAAAAATGAACAAAGTACTTATCATTAATTCAAGTGTACGAAATGAAAAATCGCACAGTCGAGAATTAACAAAACTATTTCTAAAAAACTGGAAAAAGAAAAATCCAAAAGACACATTTTCTTTTCGAGAAGTCGGACTAGAAGAAATTCCTTCCATAAATGAAAAATGGATTTCAAGTGCGTTTGTTAACCCCAAAGACAGGACAAAAGAAAATCAATCTGGCGTTGAATTTAGCGACATACTAATTAAAGAATTTAAAGAGCATAATATATATGTTATCGCAACACCAATGTACAATTGGTCAATTCCTAGTGGTTTAAAATCATATATTGACCAACTTATGCGCATAAATGAAACGTGGAAATTTCGTTCAGGAAAGCCAGATGGAGATTATGTAGGTCTTTTAAAAAATAAAAAAATGTTCATTCTATCAAGTCGAGGAGACACAGGTTATGGAGAAAATGAAAAAAATGAACATATGAACTTTCAAACAACTTACCTTAAATTTGTGTTCGGAATAATGGGGATAAAAGATGTCACTACAATTTCACTAGACAATGAGGAATTTGGAGGAGAAATATTTGAGAACTCAAAAAGAAAAATTCATCAAGAAATTCAACGAATATAAAAAAACTGTTGCCAACAATGTATATAAAAAATAGGGCAATAATTGCTTAATCAAAGGATCGTGCTTATTTACAAAGTCCACCATATCTTAATTTGTATTTTAGTAGAAATTAAAAAATAAAATATGGCTAAGTGTAAAATCGAAAGTAATTACTTATCAATCGCCCTACTTTTCATATACTAATCGTTAGGCACAATACGAGAAAAACATTATGGATAGAATTTTACTTTCAACATATATTCTCAAAATAAGAGATAGACAAAAAAATGACCAAATCTTAAGTCGTTTTAACGGAGAAGATGATTTTTTGAGAATAATGGAGAATTATCTTAATTCTATTTTTGAAACAATTTTGGCTACTGCTGACACTCGTGAGACTACTGCAATTCACTTGACTTTAGATGCACCACCAAATGTGAATATTGAGAATCGTAGTATTCACGGATTTTTCTCAACTGGAATAAGTGGAGAACAATATGACATCAAAGATGTTGAATCAAGAGAAACAATTGTAGAAGTGCAAAGGAATCACGCAGCATTCCGGAATATCTTTTTCTATCTCAAAATCCCAACAGAAAGAGATAACGGAGCTTTGATTTTACAAAGAAAAGCGAAATTTGGAATAAAAACTATTTTAAAGAAAACCCTAAATCGATACGTTAAAGCCCAAGGTTATCAGAACTATACTGTTTATGTGAACAATGTTGTTCACGGTCGAGTTTATAGAACGATGATAACACACGGAAATCTTAAAAAGGTAGATTTCATTAAGAGAAGATTACCAAGTTCAATTGAAGCTTATTACAACAATGATATGCGTGAAGACCAAATACCTGGAACTTTAAAAACTTCAATGTTATCACCAACGAGTTTACCTCAAAATTATAAAAACTTTGTAAATGATTTATTTACAAATCCAGATAGAGAAAGAATTGAAATAGATGGTATCGATGAAGATTTTGACGAAGTGGAATTTGAACTTGAACTAAACGGCAAACGGAAAACATTTTATGTCAAACATAAAAACCGCATTCAGCCAGATATTGATGTAACTGCTGATGTTGAATTAAGTGAACAAGGTCAACCAACAACGGAATCTTTAATTAGAATAAGTGAGGAGCTAATTGTTGATATAATTCAATTGAGAATGTAACGATGCTAGATAGAATTAACATACTAAAAATCATAAAAGACCATTTAGGTACTATGAGAAGTCTAAACCAAAGTTCTAACAGAATTTATTGGAAAGATTTTTTACTGTTTTTTATTTTTCCAGTCATAGTGTCAACATTGCTAGTTTGGAAAGGTTATTCATTTAAAGAACAACTTGGCAATTTAATCGCAGCAATTTCAATATTTGGTGGTTTTCTATTTAACCTTTTGGCTATTATTTACAGTCAAATGGAAAATATAAAGAAAGATGCAGAGACAGAAGATGATAAAGTTAAAAAGAGATTTATTAATGAAATTCATATAAATATTTCATTTTGTATAGTTCTATCTATTTGTATTGTTTTGACATTACTTTTAACCACAATCGATATTCCCGAATTTGAATATTTGGAGATATTGAATAAAACAATAAACGGACTGAATTATTTTCTTATGATATTGTTTCTATTGACTTTGACAATGATTTTAAATAGGGTTTATATACTTCTAAAAAAAGGAGTAGCGTGAAAGTACTGTGCCTAACAATGTATAAAAAAAATAGGGCAAAAAGTGCTTATTCGAAAGGTCTGTGCGTATTTGCCAAGTCGCCAAATTTTTAAAATTGGTATAATTAAAAGAAGAAAAGATAATTAACAAAATTTAAAAATTCGGCTTTAGCTTAATCCGAAAAGTATCGTTTACAACTGCCCTACTTTTCTTATACTAGACCGTTGTGCATAATTCAAGAAAACACTAACTAATTTGGGAATTTTAGACAAAATTTTTAAGCGAAATAATAAATCTTCTGAGGGTTATAATAATATTACTTCACTAGATTTTAAAGACGCGGATTCTATACTGGGTATTGTAGTTCAATTGAATAAAGACATTTGGAGTGACACAAGTAAATGGGAAAAGAATAATCTAAAAATGATACAATATCTGACAAGACTACTCTTAAATTATCCAGACGACACTAGAGCTCTAACTAATCTTGGAGCAGCACTATCTGATAGTGGAAAACACAAAGAAGCTCTGTATGAGTTATTAAAAGCTGAAAAATTGAAATCAAATGACGCAAATCTTTATCGCAACATCGGAATTGCAAAAATGAACGTCAATGAGGAGAGACAAAATGCAAAAGAATATTTTAAAAAAGCTGACACATTGAAATCTGATAATTTGACATTTGAAGCTTATTTTGACCCTCAAGGACATTAAAAAACTATGCACAACAATACCTATAATTAATGCGGGAGTAAGTGCGAGCCGAAATGTTGGCTGATTTGCATTGTCGCAAAAGCTTTTTCCCTATTTTTATCCTAACAAACTAAAAAACAGCTCAAAGCTTTTACTTGTGCTGGCTTGAAATTCGCTGAATTTCTACGCCGCACTAATCATAGCCGAGACGTTATCTCTAATTCCTCCCAGAATATTACGCAAAAAAAAAGTTGACTAAAAAACGGATTCTAAAACCAATCGTTACGCCGACTTTTAGCCTGATTCGTAAGCGGATTTTAATACTCAAACGCTAAACGGATTAAAAAACTGACCAAAACTTTGCGCAGCGGATTTTTATAAGCGAAACCAGACAATATTACGCATTAAATTACCGCCCAAAAACTAAATATTAAGGTTGGCTGTTTATCGAATTGGTTTTACGAAAAATTACGGCGAAATGTGTTTACTCTTATGTGTCGCAACTAGAGATAACAAAATGTATAGTTCATTGCTGGCTGATTTTCCTATCGGAAAATCATAACGGCTGAACAATGGCTCGGTTTTTTTAATTAACTTAGTAATTCCAGCAACGAACCATACATGAGACGTTGTAGGTAATTATCTAAAACCACTCTGAAAAATTAATGAAACACTATCTTCCAGATGAACTTGACTTCAAAGATGGGTCTGAAAAAGAACAAATCAGAACAAGAAAAATCTTTGAAGACTTAAAGCAAAAAGCAATTGATGGAAAAAAGCTTTTGGAGCGGGAGAAAAGGTTTTTATGTACAGGACTTAAACTGACTTTAAAACAAAGTGACGGCAGACCCGAAAATTTCGGGTTCTGTGATGACTTTATCTTTAGAGAATTATACTTGACATATTTCCACAATAACCTTGAAGGACCTTTTTGTAAAGCGAAAAAGGGAAAAATTGTTGAAGTAACACAAAAAGAACAAGTCCAAGATTTTAAAAAACTTCAAATTTTCTCAAATAAATGGCAGAGAGAAATTGAGAAAACCAATCATAAAGACCAAATATTACAGGAACTTGCAACTGAAACACGAAAAGACTTAAAAGAGCTCGATAAAAAATACCCAAGATTAGTTAGAAGATTTAGAAGACAACAAGACAGATACAGATTGCAAAAAGATAAAATAATAATGCAATCTAAATTCATTTACCATTTGACAAAATCTGTCATTGAAGACTATGACAAATCTGAATTTGAAATCCCATTTTCAGGTCAAACAGTTGAATTAACAATATATTCCTTTGTTCATATTATGAGTAGACATTACTCTGAACACATTAAAGACAAACCTGAAAAAACTTATCATTATGACCATTTCTACCCTAAAGAGTTACATTTAGATTTAAGAAATATATTGACAGAAATCGATAAGCTTAATCGCATTGATATTAATAAAACTGATAATATCATATTTGAATATAAAACTGTTGTTTATCATTTGTGGATACAAAAAAGAATCAAACAAGTAAAAGGCAAAGGAAATGTTAGTTTCAATCGTATTCAATCATTCTATCCTATTTATGGCAAAGAAAAATTAACTGAAATTCAATCTGACTATGAAATTATCGAATTAACTACGGATTTAAAAGTGTTTATTAAAAATGAGAGTCTATAAATATAGAGGAGGGAATTTTGAACGAGATTTAAACTCTCTTGAAAGAAACTACTATTGGTCACCTAAATTTGATGACTTAAACGACCCTTGCGAAACATTAATTAATACAGACCCTTTTAAATCTCAATCTAGAACTTTTGCAAAAATATTTGGAAAAGAAAAATCTGAACAGTTTTTAGAAGTTGAAAAAGCTGCTCACAATTTATTTGAGGTAAAGAAAAAAGGAATTGGAATATATTCTTTATCGAAGACTTATAAAGACGAGTTACTTTGGGCACATTATGCAGACAGTCATAAAGGATTTTGTATAGAATATGATTTAGAATTATTAGCAAATAGTTATAAGGCATTTGAGACATTTTCCTTTCCTGTTATTTATAATAAAAAACCACCTGAATATGGAATTCGTGATATAAATAATACTAAAGGACATCAAGTCGTACAAAAATTAGCTGGCTACAAATCGAAAAGATGGAATTACGAACAAGAACATAGAATTGTTACTGGATTTTATGGAGAACATCCATACGACCCTAATTGTCTTAAGTCAATCTATTTTGGTCTAAATATGGACGAATCTGAAAAAGATTTAATGATGGACAGATTGAAAGGCAGAAACATTCAGTTTTTTCAAATAATTCAAAAACATAATTCGTATGAGTTTGATGCTATCAAGGTTAATGATTTAACAAAAGAGAGACATACCTATTTTAAAGAAATACCATCAGAAAAAACTGGACAGAATCCGATTAAATATAAATTTATTAGCAAGGTTTATATTAGAGAAATAAAAGCAATGGTCGAAATTGAACTGGAATCTAAAATTAATGAAAAACAGTTGAACTGGATTGCTCATCTTTTAAGAAATGATATGTTCAGAATTCCAAAAAGACTTTTTATTTCTTTTAGACTTAAAGGTTTTACTGATGTTAGTGGTTATTGGGCTACAGCTAATTTTGAAGAGAAAGAATTAAAAACTTCTATTAATGGTCTCACTATTGAGCAGGAGAAGTTCCTAATCAATGGACTGATAAATGACAAAAGAGATACAATTGGAATGTGGATTGATGAAACACCATATACGAGTTCAAGTATGGTGCTTCTAAATTTGGATGGCGAATTAATTTTAGAAACTATTTTTTTTGATGGAAGTAAATCCTCAAAGAAACTAAAATCAACCGAATTAAAAGGTAAAATAAGATATGATGATTATGAACCGAATAATCACGGAGAATTTTTTGAAGTTAATGAAAATGGCGTTTTAAATTATTTTTCAGAAGATGGAATATTCCTAACATTGGAACCTTTTGATAAAAAATAACTACCTACAACACCGTGTATAATTAATTGCTTTGGCAAGTACTTATTTGGAAAATTCCTTCGGAATTTTCTCGCGTTCGTTTTTGTTTACTAAATTAGTTGCTTAAACACGCAACTAACCATACACAACAACGTTAGGCACAATTATGAAAAACACCTTGAACATACTAATAATACTTCTGACATTTAGTGTTCAAGGTCAGATTTC
>CANMQH010000027.1 GCA_947499935.1 uncultured Algibacter sp.
ATTGCAGACCCTAGTGGCAACACCATAATTATGGGCGGTAATGGTGAGATTACTATTAATGCGCCTAATAAAATTACGTTTAGCTCTAAAGATGTGGCTATTGAGGCGAGTAATGATTTTTCGGTTAATGCAGGGAATAATATTTCCTCTACAGCGGCTACAGATATAAGTTCTTCCGCAGGATCAAATATTAAAATAGATGCCGGTAGTGATTTAAATGCTAATGCTGGATCAAAAGCAGCGTTTAAGGGCAGAAGTAGCATTTCTGTTTCAGGAAAACGTGCTTCTATTACTGGCAGTATTATGACTAACATCCAAAGTGGTGCTTTAGTAACAATAATATCTGCTGGATTGCTCAACATTACTGGGGCTACAAGTTATATTAATGGAAAAATAATGAAACTAATAGGTAAGCAAGTAGAAATAAACAATTAAATGAGTATCCCTGTTTCAAATATTGGTTTAAATCAAAAAACGAGAGTACAAGAGTATTTTGTGGATACCATTCAACATATTCATGTGAATGAGCATCTTACGGAAAATAGAATTTCAACAAAAGTTAAAAAAGAATACATAGAAAAAGATGATTTTGGGCATTTGTTGAGATTTGATATCACATATAGAGAACAAACCAATTTAAATGGAATGCTAGCGGTTGAAGATTGGTTATCCGTTTTATTTAAAAAGCTTATACTTTATTTAGATGACCAAGGCAAAATTAAATCTATAGTAAATCTAAAAGAGATTAAACAGGATTGGTATGAGCAAAAAGATGCTTTTAAAAAGGAATTTAAATTTGAGATTAATAAAATAAATCCCTTTTTAGAGGCTCTTGATATAACATTGGATAATCAAAAAGATTTTATTCAGATTATTGAAAAATCCGATATTGCCACACTTCTTTTACCTCCTATTTACAACCAAGAATTACTTTTAGAAAAACCAGTAATAGAACAAAAAAATTACGATAACTTTTTTGGAAATAACGATGTTCCTTTAAATATAGACACCTCATTATTAGCTTATAATGAAGTTACAAATGGCCATCAAATATTTAGAACTGGAGAAATCGATTATGTTTACGTAGATTTAAATGGTATTAAAGATTTTTTTAGAAAAAACTATAATAATCAAAGCTTACCAGCAAAACTAGATGTCGCGTATTTAGAAGCTATAGATTTAGATCAGTATCATGATGTAGATATAGCAACACTCATGATGGGTATAGAAATTAAAAATCTCTATCAATTTCGTCAAATCAGCAAAACAAAAAAAATTAACTCATGAGTAAGAATGCAGACATTAAACAATTTGTGCCTAGTGGAACACAATTAAAATGCAGTTATTGTCCTGCATCTGCCACCTCTCCTGTAAAACTTGTTGGAGGAAATTCTATGATTTCCATTTACGGGAAACCCATGATGACCGATATGGATATTGCAGTAACAGGTGTATTCCCTATATGTAGAAGCCCAAAAAATACTTTTAAAGGTCCTTGTACACCCTCAATAATTGGTTCTTGGATGCAAACTGCAGATCCCGAAATCACATCTAACAAAGTAAAGCTATTGGTTAATGATAGTTACAATATCTGTAATACATACGGTGGTGAAATTAATCCAATAATGGATGACCCAGTTGATATTACTGAGCCAAAAAAGAATGACAAAGGCGAAGACTTACCCATTATAGAAAACCCAATTGATGCACTAAAAGAGAAAATGAGTGGTGCAGTAGATGCCATTGAGGCTAAATTAGAGACACTACAAACAGAACTTGGTACAAATTTAGGCGAATTACTAAACGAAATAACAGCACCTATTGCAACTGTACTAAATAATAAAAATGTCCAAGGAGCGATTGCAGGTGCTCAAGAATGGGTTGGCAAAGCTCAAGAATATAAAAACAAAGCAGACCAAATAGCAGATGCTCCAAATGCCGCAAAGGAAAAACTATCTCAAGAAATTTTAGGGACAGAACCAGAAAAAGAAACTAAAGAAGAAACAAATGAGGAGAATAAAAGTTTAAAAGAAAAAATAGATGAAAGTATTAGTGCCATCAGTGCAGAAGTAGATGCTTTTAAACAAGAAGTAGAACGTGATGCAGCATCAGACGAAAATTTTGTAGTTGAAGGACTTAGTGATATTCTATCTAACATGAACCAATCTCTATCTGGTTTTAGGGGACATCTAACAGATGCATTTAAAATTTCTAACGATGATAAACCTAAAATTGAAAAAGGAAATAAAACTAAAAAAGATAAAAATCCTGTTTATGACAAACTAAAAGAAGAAATTGAAGATGTAAAAGAATACAGAGAGGAGTACAACAAATATAAAGATGAGGCAAGTGCTCAAATTAAAAAATACGAAAAAAGGTTTGATCAAAAAATCACCAAGGGTAAAGCAGATGATATGCGAGATGCTTTAATGCTAATTAATTGGATTAAAGATAGAAAAGAAACCAAAACCCCAACAAATAGTAACGTTAGTAAAGTAAAAAGCGAGCCTACAAAAAAAGACAGTACTGAAGTTACTAAAAAGAAGGCAGGTACAGTACGCACCAAATTAAATGACGAAATAACTGGCTATATAGATCACAAGCTTTTAGAATCAGGAATTAATGAAGACATAAAGGAAGCCAAAGGAGATTTAGCTGAAGCACAAAAAGATATTGATCGTGCAAAAAAGTATTTAACTGTTGCCTCTAACTTTAATGATTCTATAAAAGCCGTAAAAGAAGTTGTAATGGGTGAGTTGGGAAGCGAAATAACTGAAAAACTTCAAAAAATTAAAGAGAAACAAGCCTATCTAGCCAATTATATGACTATGGGTTCGTCTGCATTTGAAATTAGTAAATTTGCGCTCTCAGGTTTTGCAACAAGCCCTGGCTCTGTTATTACCAGAGTAGATGATGGTAGAGGGAAAGATACCGATGACGATCCTAATAGTGATGATAAAAAGAATACGGATTTAGGTGGTCTTGCAGCAGCAGGCGCACTAGGAGGAGGAGGTGACAAACCAGAAAATGATAGAAATCTAGAACCTAAAGTTCTAAGGTTATTCGTTACAGATTTAAATAAAAAAGAGCTAGAAAAATCAACAGTTCCAGATAGTACAAAATTATATTTAGTTATTCAAGCTAATGGGAAAGCAGATAAAGAAACTGTTCAAATCGATTTAAAGAAGCAATTAAACCATTGTATAATAGATAAAACAAAATATCCAGAAATAGCTGACGGAATTCATGAAGTAACGAACATTAATGGTGCTAGTCCCAATTTCGAAGGTGGGGAAGGTTATCACAAAGATGACCCAAACAAAACTACTACTGGTAAAAAGATACTCGATAAGACTTATGTTCCGATAAAAATGGTTCAACCAGAAAACGAAGAATCTATATAGTTATGAGTAGTTTATCAATATCAGCGACCTTAGTATCACAAAACACTGTGCCTGGAAGTTTGCCTAAATTACAAAATGGCATAGAAATCTATATCGATGGGGAACTTAAAAATATTACTCCAATTCAAAACCCAATAGCTTGGATTACTAAAGAACCTAAAATGCCTGAGATTAAAATAATTAATAAGTCGTTATTTTCTATTTCTGCAAACTTAACTATAGAATATGATATGCAGAAAACATACAACGGGCAATCATATAATAGGTTATTTAAAGATACCTATCCAAAAAGTAAATCAATTCCTTTTCCTTCAAATAATCCTAATGCAAGTAATATAGAGAATGGTAAAGTTAATATTCGGTCTAGCGGAGAATGGATAGTTCATTTTTCTAATGAAATTAGAGGAGGAAAGGCAACAATAGAATATACTTCAGGATCTGGACTTATGGAAAAAAAAGAATTATTTGTATTTCATATTAGAGGTGAAAACCCAAGAAAAGCAGATGTACTAAATTATATAACTCAAAAAGGATATTTAAGTGAATATTGGTTTTTTATGAAAATAATACGTCATGAAAGTGGCACTCACAAAAGGGATGAATTCTTTCAATTCAATAATAAAAACAACACGTATTCAGCAAGTGATCAATTAAATGGCTTGCCAAACTACGGAGGACCTAAAGGGTTAGGTTTAAGTCAATTAGATAACCCGCTACCAACTAACCAAGAGGCTTGGAATTGGAAAATCAATATTGATGGCGCAAAAAAGCTTCTTGACACAAAGAAAAAAGAGATTAGCAATAAGTTCTATTACGAAGGGAAAAACACAAATAATCAAGTTACTAAATTCGGATGGATTCATCAAGCAAATGAATGGAATAAAAATAATCCAAATAACTTAATCAAGCAATTAGGAGATCAAAAAGAAGGTAAAGTTTTGTTTGGGTTTACTTCCACATCTATGGCTGGAGTTCCACAAGAAATCAACGACTATTTTAATAAAAATAAGACTAGTAAAGCGCAACGTTCGTATTTTGATGCTTGTCTAATTAAATATTACAATGGAGGAGGATACTATATCAAATTAGACAATAGCAAAAGGCCTCCAAAATGGATAATTAAGAATTTTTGGGTGAACCCAAAAGGTATTAAGAAATATTATGTAACCGATATATGCTTGCTTGATGACTAAAAAATATATACCCATATTATTAATTTTATTTTCTATAACTAATTGTAATAAAGCAATTATTAAAAAAAGTAATAGGACTCATTCAAAAGATTCTATTATTTTCAAAAATCAAGTTTGGAATAATAAAGAATTAAAGGTTTTTGCTGATTTATACATCTCAGATAACTATGACCAAAAACTATATTTACATTCATCTAAAGGTGACACTCTATTAATTTTAAAAGATGGTGAAGGAGCTGATATAAATATTCCCTTTTCTATAAAGAATACTGAAAAACATCATTTTATCAATTTTTTTAAAACGTGGGATGGAACAGGCTATTATAGTGAACGGATGTTTTATCACCTAGATACTGTTAATTACAAATTAACTAAAGTTAAAGGGAATAGCTTTTTAAAATTATTAAAAAATGTTAAAAATAAATATAAAATAAAGGACAGTCTTTATACTCGAAATGGCATGAGTTATAATAATTTTGCTTTTGATAAATCATGCTTTGACAAAGATGGAAAACTTGCTTTTGGAATTACATTATATAATCACAACAAACCAGAATTAAATGACGGCTTAAGAGGCTACAAAGTCCTTACTGGAGTATATGAATTCATCAATAAAGAAAACGGTTTTTATTTAGAAGCAAAAGAACTAAAATTAATTGACCCTTAATTTTATTAAGTAAAAATAAGCTATGAGTAATAACACAGCAATATCATGTAATTTAGTCAATAACTCTTCTTCTGCTTCAGGTAATTGTCCGCTTGTAGGCAAAATGATAACTATTAAAAAAAGAAAAAATAAGTCTTTTGTTCCTTTAGGCGTTCCTAAATTTAACGGAAGCATTGAAGAAGAAGGCCTTGTTTTTGATATGAAAATAGAAAAAACACTCACACCAGTTGATAAAATAAATATTGAAATATTAAATAAACAAAATGGCACTATAATATTTCAAGAAGAAATAACTGATAGGAATAAACTGTCAGAAGGAGATCATGAGTGGACTTGGGATGGTTTTGATACTAATGATGTTTTGGACACAAAGCTTTTAAGAAGTCTTGAAATAGAAATAAAGGCAACTGCTTTTATGGGAACTCAATCTAGTTTTCACTCTGAAGAATTTAAAATAAAAAGAGAATTAAAGCATAAGTGGGTTGACATTAAAATAAACAAAAGCAATAATACAATAGATGTAACTTTAAAAATTAACTTTAAAGATGGCGGAACCAATGGGTTAAATAGAAGAGTTCCTGCATCCGTAATTACAAATAATGGTAATATTGCACCTATTCGAACAAGAACAGAAACTTTTAGTACTCTTAAAAGTTGGGCGATTTCAGGGATAAACCAATATTGGAGTAGAAATGTTGTAATAAATGGTATTACCTATTCGGTTTCAATTAATGCTATTCAATCGAGTGCAAATTCTATGAAAACTCCAAAAATTATTTATTGTACAAATCAAACAGGGGGTAGATCTAGAAACTGGGAAGCCTCAAGAATATTGTTTTATAATATAGGTTATCTAAAATATAAAGGACAATGGTATTTGGCAAATAAAAATAAAACAGATAAACATTATAGACACACCTCTGCGCACGAAGTTGGACATGAAATTCTAAAAGCTTATGGAGGTCATTTATATTCAAAAAGACATAAAGAAACTTCTACTCTAGTAACCCAAAGTCCTCTTCCAAATACACCTTATCCTTTAAGAGGAGAAATTGACCTTATGAAGTATTCAAGTGACAGGTATTATCCTAATCGTTTTTATACTCATTCAAAAGCAGCTGAAAAAGATGTTAACGGTCTAATATGGTTAACAAAAATTAAAATAAAATGAAAAATACTTATATCATAATTCTTATTCTCTTTTTAACGTATAGTTGTAAAACAACATATTACCTTTCCCCATATCTAACTGGACAAACTACAAATAATGAAAAAAAATTGAATAATGTAGAAATTGGATTTCTTAATGAAGGTGTTAAATACATTAGCAATAAAGAAGGAAGATTTGAAATTCCTCAAAAAAAGACCCGAAAAGCCTTTGGAGCACCAAATATGAAATTTATACGACTTGTTAATTCGCCCATATTAATATTTAAAAAACCAGGCTTTATTAACGATACTATTGACATAAGAAATTTCGAATATAATAGAAGTATTTTTATATCGGATACTATTAATCTTGGAATAATTAGCTTAAAAAAGCTGAATTAAAATAGAAGTAATTAATACATCGATTATTTTTTCTTAATACTTAAACCTCATGAAATCAAACATTATAGACATACCAAAAGAAATAAACATCTCCAATAAAAAACAGAGCCTTACTAAGTTATTGGAAACTGTCAATTTAATGTCTTCACATCCTGAATCACATATAAAATTATATAAGTCTAAAGAAAAAAAGTACACTGCAATCTTCTCATGGCAATCCCGTAACAAATGGAAAATAGATTGCCCAGTAGAACTTAATAAAATCCACAAACAACGCTACGCAACTAAGCAACAATGTTTCTATTTCTTAAAAGAAATTTATAACAAAAAAGAAATAAAACCAGAAGATAATTTCTTAGACGTACCCATACAGCATTTTACATTAGATGAGATGCTAGAATTTAAA
The DNA here is from genome assembly GCA_947499935.1 of uncultured Algibacter sp. Lineage (GTDB taxonomy): Bacteria > Bacteroidota > Bacteroidia > Flavobacteriales > Flavobacteriaceae > CANMQH01. The sequence continues at coordinate 7,222 of CANMQH010000027.1, forward strand.
CGTGAAGACGATATGTTACTTCGTGGTGAAGACCCAAATATAAATAACCAAACAATAAAAGCGCAACCTAAAAATACCATACAATCACCAGCTAAAAAAACAACTCCAACAGTTCAAAAAAAATCAAAATCTCAATCTCTACAAACCTTGGGGAATCATATCAAACCCAAACTAGAAACACCCAAACCAAACCTAAATAAAATAGCAGAAAAAATTATTAAAAATAAACCTACGGACGATAATAGTTTTTTTCAGATTTAATCAAAAAATATAGTAAACATGAAAAGTAAAATTATTTTAACACTATTGATTACTATGTTATTAAGTTTAAAATCGTTTGCTACCGCAATAAACTATTCAAACTCGGTAACAGATAGCTTAGTCATTCAGAAGCTGAACTTAAAAAAACAAATCGTTGTTCATACTGGTAATAAAATAAAAATATGGCATTGCGATAGATCTGTAATAAAAGGGGTGTTTAAATCACTAAATCAAGATACTTTAACTATTGACGTAAACGGAAAAACGCATAAAACCATAATTAACGATATTAAAAAACTAAAGTTTTACTATCCGCAATTGGGTAAACAAATATTAGGTGGCTTATCATTTGGAGTAGGCACCGTAGCTATGACAGCTGGTGCAATTGGTTTGGCTAGTTCTTTTGGCTCACCACTAGGAAGCCTTTCAGCTGTTTTTTTTGCCCCGCTTATACCTATTGGCTATGGCATATATAAATTGGGAACTATTTTAGTTGGTAAAAAAATAAAACTCCATAAACAATGGAAAATACAACCAATCTTGAACTAAATCGTAAAAACTATCAATTACAAATCTTTTTTCCAATTTAATATAAGGCATTAATCCAAGGGGCAAAGTATTTAATCTAAATCCTACTAAAAATTGGGATTAGTTAAACTTACAATATTGAATACATCTTGAAGACTGCTTAAAATTGAGTTTCACTAATAATATCTTCTCAATTAGACCTGTCAGGTTTTAAAAACCTGACAGGTCTGTATCTGATACCTACAAACCTCAATATAGATTTATTAAAATAAAAAATAATATTATCCTTTTTTACTTTCAAAAGCTCTTTTTATGGTAATTGTTATCTTCGCATAACAATTGTAAAAAAGCCCTGTGAGGTTTTAAAAACCTGACAGGGCTAGAATACCAGAAAATGGCAATAGAAAAAATAGAAAGAGGTCATTATTATCATATTTTCAATCGTGGAATAAATAGCGCTATTATTTTCAAAACTGAAGATAATATGAGCTATTTCTTAAAATTGGCTGAAAAACATCTAGACAAAAAAGCAAATGTTATTGCATATTGCCTAATGAATAATCATTTTCACCTGATTGTTAAGATAATTGAAGGTGAAACCAAAACAACTCAAGCGTTTTCAAATCTTTTTAATGCCTACGCTAAAGCCTTTAATAAGCAACAAAACAGAACGGGAACACTTTTTGAAAGACCCTATAAAAGAATAAAAATTAAGGATGAACAGTACTTAAAAAACCTTATTCTTTATGTTCATAAAAATCCTGAAAACCATAGTATCATTAAAAATTTTGAAGATTATAAGTTTTCGTCTTATCATTCTTATATAACTGAGGCTGGAAAGTATCTTTCTCAAGAAAAAAAGTATATTTTAAATTTATTTGAAGATATTGATAACTTTAAATATGTGCACAAATCAGACCTGTCAGGTTTTGAAAACCTGACAGGTCTCAACAACAACAACAACAACAACAATAATAAAGTGACAACCAAAGACAAATTCTACCAATACATACAAAACCTTCAAGACGCTATCACAACTAAACTTGAAGCCATTGATGGTAAAGCTAAATTTAAAGAAGATATCTGGAAGCGTCCCGAAGGCGGTGGCGGCAGAACTCGAGTGATTGAAAACGGAAACGTTTTTGAAAAAGGAGGTGTCAATATTTCTGGTGTTAACGGCAAACTCCCCAAATCTATGCAAACCTATTTTAAGGTTGGCGAAGTCGATTTTTTTGCTTGTGGATTAAGCTTGGTACTACATCCTAAAAACCCCATGGTGCCCACAGTGCATGCTAATTGGCGTTATTTTGAAATGTATGATGATAATGGTCCTATTATAGACAGCTGGTTTGGCGGCGGACAAGATTTAACGCCTTATTATCTATTTGATGAAGACGCTAAACACTTCCACCAAACCTGTAAAACAGCTTGCGATAAACATAATCCAGAATTTCATACCACATATAAAGCCCGTTGCGATGAGTACTTCTATAACGCACATAGAAATGAAGGTCGAGGCATTGGTGGTTTATTTTTCGATTATTGCAAAGCATCAGAGACCATGACTATGGGAGATTGGTACAACTTTGTAACCGAAGTTGGTGATAGTTTCTTAGATGCTTATGTTCCTATTGTTGAAAAACGAAAAAAATTACCATATACTGAGGCACAACGTCATTGGCAAGAAATACGCCGTGGCCGTTACGTAGAGTTTAATTTAGTACATGATAAAGGCACGCTTTTTGGCTTAAAAACCAATGGTCGTATAGAAAGTATTTTAATGAGTTTACCACCACATGTGCAATGGGTTTACGACCACCAGCCAGAAGTAGGTAGCGAAGAAGAACGCCTAATACAGGTTTTAAAAAATCCTAAAGATTGGATTCTTAAATAACGCTTAGACTGTATTATAACACAATATTATGAATTGTTACTGCGGAAATCCAAAACCCTATTCCAGTTGTTGCCAACCCATACATAAAAACAGAGATAAGGCCTTAACAGCAGAAGAATTAATGCGCTCTAGATATAGTGCCTTTGTATTAGCAGATGGCGAGTATTTAATGCAAAGCCATCATTATAAAACTCGTAATTTAAAAGAAAAAAAAGCTATTGTAGCTTGGGCAAAATCTGTACAATGGATAAAATTAGAAATACTCGACACTTCTAAAGGCACAAAAAACGATACAGAAGGTACCGTAACATTTAATGCCTATTTTTACGAAAATGGAAATGTGAATGTTATTCATGAAAATTCTGCTTTTGTAAAAGAAAATAATCAGTGGCATTATTGGGGTAAAAACAATTAATTTTAAACATTTAAATAAAAGTCTATAATACATTCGATTATGTGGAAAAAATTAAAACGCACCATTTTAATAATTAATTACAAAACGGTATTAATTACTGGTTTAGCCATAGCATCTACTGCTATTTGCGCTCATTTTCACATTAAAGCAGATTTTCCATTGACTTTAATAGGCACTGCTATTGTATTTCCAATTGTATTTTCTATTGGAGGTGCATACAAACGCCGTGAAGTTACATTAGACGAATATGGTTCTATAAAAGCACATAGTCGGGCATTGTATTTTGCAGTTTCGGATTGGTTAGAAAACCCACCAGAGGCTTTAAAATTAGAATTAAAAAATCATTTAGAAACATTTTTAAATTCATGTAAACAAACGTTTATAAATCCTGTAGATGATTTAGAGCAAAATGAAAAAGACGTTTATCAAAGTTTTAAAGCATTATCCCTTTTTATAAAAAAAATGCGAACCCATGGCTTACCCTCTGGCGAAGCCTCTAGATCTAATCAGTTTTTAAGTAAGATGATGATTTCGTTTGAGCGTATAAAACATATTTATCAATATAGAACCCCCAGAACATTGCGCACATATAGCGATATTTTTATAGTGGTTTTACCTGTTGTTTATGGCCCTCATTTTGCACATAACCTTAGTGATTATAACTATGGGTTAGAATATGCTGTTCCTATTTTATTCAGTGTTATTTTAGTAGCTTTAGATAATATCCAATCGCATTTAGAAAATCCATTTGACCAACAAGGCGAAGACGATGTATATATTAATTCAGATAAATTTATTAGAAGCTTAGAATAACTTTTGTTAAATTAATGACACTTTATCTATAATTTAAAATAAAAAAATCATGTTTCCATTAAGACGAAACCGAAGACTAAGAACCAGTGAAGCCATGCGTTCATTAGTTCGTGAAACCATTATAACGCCTAACGATTTTTTAGTGCCCCTTTTTGTAGTTGAAGGTAAAGGCATTAAAGATGAGATTGCTTCTATGCCAAACTATTTTCGTTATAGTTTAGATTTACTTGAAGGTGAAGTAAAAACCTTATGGGAATTAGGATTAAAATCGGTATTACTATTTGTAAAAGTGCCCGATAATTTAAAAGACAATAAAGGCGCAGAAGCATTAAACCCTAACGGACTCATGCAACGTGCTATAAAAACCGTAAAAAATGCTTGTCCAGACATGTTGGTTATGACTGATGTGGCTTTAGACCCATATTCGGCTTATGGGCATGATGGTATTATTGAAAACGGGCAAATTTTAAATGATGAAACTGCCGAGTTTTTAGCAGAAATGAGCATTTCTCATGCTAAAGCGGGCGCTAATTTTGTGGCACCTAGCGATATGATGGATGGTCGTATTCTTACCATTCGTGAAGCTCTAGAAGATGAAGGCTATATTAACACTGGTATTATGAGTTATTCAGCTAAATATGCATCGTCTTTTTATGGTCCTTTTCGTGATGCTTTAGATTCTGCTCCAGTAGATATGGCTAACATCCCAAAAGACAAAAAAGCCTATCAAATGGATTATGCTAATCGCTTTGAAGCCATTCGCGAAACGGAAATGGATATTGATGAAGGGGCTGATATTGTTATGGTTAAACCTGGTATGTCTTATCTAGATATTTTAAGAGATATTAAAAATGAAGTAGATGTACCAGTAGCAGTATACCAAGTTTCGGGCGAATATGCTATGATTAAAGCTGCAGCCGAAAAAGGATGGTTAAATCATGATGCTATCATGATGGAAACTACAACCGCTTTTAAACGCGCTGGGGCCGATATTATAGCGAGTTACTTTGCTAAAGATATTGTTAAGCTTATTTCTTAAAAAGATACTAGATCAAAACAATAAAACGTATTAAAACAAAATCTCGCTGAAAAAGCAGGGTTAGTTCAACGTACAGTTTTGAGTACATCTTATAGACTTATCAAAATTGCCTTTTATTAATAAATATCGTTAATTTAAAGTGGGTTTCTTGTTTAAATTTCTAAGAATCGTAGATAAAAATTGTGAGACATCATAAGGTTTAGGTATAATATCGTTCATGCCCGAATTAAAGATTTTAATGCGCATTTCTTCTAGCTCAACAGCGGTTAATGCTATTATTGGCACATCTTTATTAAACTGTCTTATAATTGCAGTCGCTTCTATACCATTCATTTTGGGCATATTAATATCCATAAGCACCAAACTATAATTAGAATCCTTAATTTTATCAATAGCCTCCTCGCCATTGTTTGCAGTACTGGAAATGTAATTATGTTTTTCTAAAATCTTTTGAGTAACTTTTTGGTTTATTTTATTATCATCTACAACTAATATGTGAATATTGTTATTTTGATTTTTATGCAAAACATCATCATCTATACCTTTCGTTGAAACTGAATCTATATGGTTTTCATTTTTAGTTAAATCTATAACAAAGCTAAATTCCGAGCCTTGACCAAACTTACTTATTAAATTAATTTTACTGCCATACAAACCCAATAGCCTTTTAACTATAGGTAAACCTAAACCAGTGCCTTTATAACTATAATTTTCGTTTTCAACTTGTATAAACTCATCAAAAATAGTAGCTTGTTTTTCTTTTGGAATACCAATACCATCATCTCTAATAATAAATTTTATACGATGCTTTCCTTTACCAGTTAACTTAACATGTTCTATGTTTAGCCAAATATTACCGTTTTCATTAAATTTAATAGCATTACCTATTAAGTTTATTAAAATTTGTGATAACCTAACAGAGTCCCCAATTAAATTATTAGGAACATTTTTATCAATATCTACAGATAATAGATTATTATTTTGCTCTAAAGTAAACCCAAAAGTCTTTGTTATGTTTTTAATTAAATTATTTAATTTAAAAGGCGTTTCCTCTAAGCTAAGCGCATCGGCATCCATTTTATTAAGCAACAATACATCATTAATTAATGCCAATAAATAATCTGCAGAAAATTTGAGAGAATTTAAATTTTGAGAATGAGCCTCTAGCTCTTTATCTTCTTGAAGTATTGAAGTAATTCCTATAACACCATACAGAGGCGTTCGTAACTCGTGACTAACTGTTGAGAAAAAGTTGTTTTTAATTCTTGTTAAACGCTCTGCCTTTTCTTTAGCGTGCAACAACTCTGTGTTTTTTACTTTTAATATATTAGCGTATTCTCGTCTGGATTTATAAAGTAAAAAGAATCCTACTAAAGTAAGAAGTAATACAATAGTTACAATTATAAAAATGGTCTTTATTTGATTCGATTTATCAATCAACTTATCTAAAAGTTTTTTTTCTTTTAATGCAATTTCTAAATCTTTCTGGTAGACTTCAGAGTTATATTTAGCACTCGCAATCTCTACAGCTTCCAATTTTTCTTGTGCTGCAATTTTTTCTTCATGAAAGTTTGCTTTTTCTAAACTAGTATAGGCTTCTTTATAATTTTTAGATTCTAAATTTAAGTTTATCAACAATTCATACACGTTCTTACCTAAATCGTTATAATCCTCTTTATCTACAATTTCTGAAACTTCATCGCAATATTTTTTTGCTTTTTTAAGGTCTTTTTTAAGATAATAGTAGCGTCCAAATAAAAATTTTATAAAGCCTTTATTAACCTCTGATATTTTTGCACTTTCAGATATAGTATTGGCTTTTTTTAATACTTTAAAAGCATCTTCTAACCTATTTAAATCTAAATAAGACCATGCTAAATTAATATAAGTAAGGTACACCTGACTTTGATTCTTCAGCCTTTGATTAATATTTATACTTTTCTCAAAATAATCAATCGCTTTAGTAACCGTTTTATCGTTTTCGCTGTAAATAGACCCCAAATTAGTATAACTCCACGCAATTAGACTATCCGATTTAATTTCTAGAGCTATTTGTAGCCCCTTTTCTAAATTAACTCTGGCTTTAATACTATCTTTAGTTGTATAATATACATTGCCCAACAAATCGTAACCAACAAACCTATAATAATCGGCTTTAAGATGCGTTCCTTTATTTATTAACAAACCACAATTTTTTATAGTTTCTTGGTACTCGTAAGAAAGAAATGCTTCGGTTGCCGTATTTAATATAGAATCTAAATCTTTTTTTTGGTCAGGTAATATTTCCTGACCTTTAGAGTAATTACTAAGCAGTAAAAACAATATCAAAACACAGTGGTTAATTTTAGCCATATTGGCAATAATTGTGGAGGTTTGTATTGTAAAGTTATAATATTAAATGGCATATCCAAAGATTTAAACCATTAATGAAATTAATAAAACCTTCTATTTTATAATTATTCTATAAATTAGCAATTAATTAAAATCCTTTTTAATGAGCGCATTACTTTTTTGGGCAACCATTTCTATTTTCTTTTCGTTTTTATGCTCTATTCTAGAAGCAGTACTACTTAGTATAACACCTACATTTTTAAATCTTAAAAAACAAGAGGGTAAAGATTATGCCTTAACTTTAGAACGTCTAAAAAAAGATGTAGACAAACCCTTAATTGCCATCCTTACATTAAATACTATTGCCCATACACTAGGGGCTATGATGGTTGGTATAGAAGCTGAAAAGCTACCTTTTAAAATAGAGCTTTTTGGAATTAATACTGTTGGGGTTGTTTCTGCTATAATGACATTATTAATTTTAGTTGCTTCAGAAATTATTCCAAAAACCATTGGAGCAACTTATTGGAAAAAACTAGCTAATTTTACATCAAAAGCACTAATTGTTTTAATTTTTCCTCTAAAATGGACTGGTATTTTATGGCTTTTACAACTTACTACAAAACTTATTGGTGGTAAAGGTCATGGTAGTGTATTAAGCAGAGAAAGCTTTCTGGCTATGACAGACATTGCCCATAAAGAAGGGGTTTTCATGGAAAATGAAAGTAAGATTATAAAGAACCTACTAACCTTTAAAGAGGTTTTTGCAAAAAATATTATGACCCCTAGAACGGTCATGCAAATAGAAAATCAAGAGACTACCGTTGAAGATTTTTTTAATAAAAATTTAAATCTAAGATTTTCTAGAATCCCTGTTTATTCAGATAATGCAGATAATATAAAAGGACTTGTTTTAAAAGATGAGATTTTTAAAGAAATGGCTCTAGGTCATGGCTCAAAAAAATTATCGGAAATTAAACGAAACATTATTATAGTTAATAGAAATTTACCTATTCCAGATTTATTTGAAAACCTTATAGAAAGTAGAAATCATATGGCTTTGGTTGTCGATGAATATGGCTCGGTAAGCGGTTTGGTAACTTTAGAAGATGTTATAGAAACACTTCTTGGTTTAGAAATTATGGATGAGAGCGACAGTGTTTCAGACCTGCAAAATTTAGCAAGAAAAAGTTGGGAAACACGCGCTAAAAAATTAGGCATTTTTGAAGACAACAAATAAAAATAATGGAAACCTGTATCATAAAATCGCCTTTGGGTTTTACTAAAATTATTGGAGATAGCCATGGTATTACTTCTATAACGATACTAAGTAGTGACGAAAAGGTAACAGACATCATTCCTGTAGAGCTAGAAGATTGTGCTACGCAACTCTACGAATATTTTGAGGGAACACGCAAACAATTCAATCTAAAACTAAACCCTAACGGCACCAATTTTCAAAAAAATGTATGGAATGAGTTAGAACAGATTCCTTATGGAAAATCCATGTCTTATCTAGATTTATCTAAACAATTAGGTGATATAAAAGCCATTAGAGCTGTTGCCAATGCTAATGGCAAAAACCCACTCTGGATTGTTATACCCTGTCACCGCGTTATTGGAAGTAATGGTAGTTTAACAGGCTATGCTGGCGGTTTACACCGTAAAAAATGGTTACTCAATCACGAAAACCCTTATAAGCAACTATCCCTTTTTTAGTATTAATTTTTGCACAGAAATTTCTTATCTTTAAATGCTTCAAATAACAACACATGAAATTTTTAAAAAAGCTTTTTAAATGGTTAATCGTCTTATTCGGTTTACTCATTATTGTTTTATACATTACAGATACCGATTATATTATAAAAGCTGTTAGAACCGTTTATTTAAAAGGCCATACAACAGCATATTTAGAAGATTACAAAAAATTTGATAATCAAGCCATAGATAATGGAACACCTCAACCATGGCCAAACCACAAATTATACAATACAGTAAAAGAGACCGAAGCATTAAATACAATTAATAAAGCAAATGGTACTATAGCATACGTTATTATAAAAAACGATAGTATTTGGTTTGAAAATTATTATGATGGATTTAATGCCAACGCAAAATCCAACTCATTTTCTATGGCCAAAAGTTATGTGTCTGGCCTTATGGGTAAAGCAATTATGGAAGGTTACATAAAGAGTTTAGACCAACCTGTTAGCGATTTCTTACCTTCTTATAGTGAAGGATTAGCTGGGAAAATGACCGTAGGTGATTTATCTAGTATGGCGTCTGGTACCACTTGGGACGAAGAATATTATTCGCCATTTTCAATTGTTACCCGTGCCTATTTTGATGATGATTTAGAAAAAGTAATGCTAGGTTTAAAAGTTAATAACGAACCAGGAAAAGCCTTTAAATATTCTAGCGGCGATACGCAAATGCTAGCCATGGTTATTGAAAAAGCTACAGGAAAAAAAATGTATAATTATTTAACTGAAAGTTTTTGGAAACCCTTAGGCTGCGAAAATCCAACCTTATGGCAAGTAGATAGCGATGACCACGACTTGGTTAAAGCCTTTTGCTGTATTGCCAGTAATGCCAAAGATTTTGCACGCTTTGGAAAACTTTATAAAGACCATGGAAAATGGAATGGCAAGCAGATTCTAGACTCTGCATTTGTAGCAAAATCCTTAAAACCACGGTTTCCAAAAAGTCCAATGTATGGGTACGGTTGGTGGTTAAAACGTATTGAAGATAAAGACTTTTTTATGATGCGTGGTCATCTAGGACAATATGTTATAGTAGAGCCCAACGATAATATTATTATAGTAAGGCTTGGTCATTCTAAAGGCAATAACAACAAAGTAGGTGCTTTTACAACAGATATAGATACCTATATTAAAGAAGCCTACAAAATGTTATCTAAATGATAAGTAAGTTACATCTTGAAAACATATTATTTCTAGATATTGAAACTGTTCCTGAAACACAATATTTTTCAAATTTAGATGAAACTAAACAATCCCTTTGGGAACACAAATCCAAATACCAACGTAAAGATGATTTTACAGCTGAAGAGTTTTATGAACGTGCTGGGATTTGGGCCGAATTTGGAAAAATAGTTTGTATATCGGTAGGCTATTTTACATTCCAAGGTGATTTAAGAAAATTTCGTGTCACTTCTTTTTTTGGAGATGAAATTAAAATTCTGAAAGATTTTAAAAACCTACTCCTCTCACATTTTAGCCAAACTAAGCATTTACTCTGTGCCCATAATGGTAAAGAATTTGATTTTCCATACATAGCACGCCGTATGATAATTAATGCTATAGAATTGCCATACAAACTTAATCTCTTTGGTAAAAAACCTTGGGAAGTACCACATTTAGACACGCTAGAATTATGGAAGTTTGGAGATTATAAAACCTACACCTCCTTAAAATTACTTACCAATGTTTTAGGTATTCCTTCTCCTAAAGATGATATTGATGGTAGTGAGGTTTACAAGGTGTTTTATGAAGATAAAGATATTGACAGAATTGTTATTTATTGCGAAAAAGACACTATTGCTGTTGCTCAAATATTTTTAAGATTACGCGGTGATACGCTTTTATCAGAAGACGAAATTATTCATATATAAATGCAAGAACAACCTATTTTAACAATTGAAAATTTATCCATTTCGTTTGGTAAAAATGAAGTCAGCCATAATATTTCATATCATTTAAATACCAATGAAATATTAGGTATTGTTGGTGAATCTGGTTCTGGAAAATCTGTATCATCTCTGGCTATTTTAGGGTTGCTTCCTAAAAAAATATCTAAAATTACACAAGGTTCTATTATTTATCATAATCAGGACTTAACACAAATACCATCAAAAGCTTTCCAAAATATTAGAGGACAAAAAATAGCTATGATTTTTCAAGAACCCATGAGTTCTTTAAACCCTTCTATGGTTTGTGGTAAGCAAGTTCAAGAAATACTATTACAACATACTAAGCTATCTAAACAAGTTGCAAAAGAAACGACTATGTCGTTATTCGAAAAAGTTAAATTACCTAATCCAGAGCGTGTTTTTAACGCTTATCCGCATCAAATTTCTGGTGGACAAAAACAGCGGGTTATGATAGCCATGGCTATTGCCTGTAAGCCTGATATTTTAATAGCTGATGAACCAACAACAGCTCTTGATGTTACCGTACAAAAAGATATTATACTGCTTTTAAAAGAATTACAAGCTGAAACCAAAATGAGCATTATTTTTATTACTCATGATTTAGCATTAATCTCAGAAATTGCTCATAAAGTATTAGTCATGTATAAAGGTGATATTGTTGAGCAAGGTCATGTCTCTAATATTTTTAAAAATCCCCAACATAACTATACCAAAGCACTTATTAACTCACGCCCTACACTAGATAATAGATTAAAGATTTTACCAACTATTCAAGATTTTTTAGATGGTACAACCTCTACAGAAATAGTTACAGCGCAACAACGTCAAAAAAATCATGATATTCTTTATAATAAACCCCCATTATTAGAAGTCATAAATGTTGAAAAGGAATATATCTCTAAGTCTGGGTTATTCACAAAACCACAAGCTTTTAAGGCTGTAAATGATGTAAGTTTTAAATTATATGAAGGAGAAACACTGGGTTTAGTTGGCGAGTCTGGTTGTGGTAAATCTACACTTGGCAATGCTATCCTTCAATTAGATAAAGTGACTTCTGGACTCATATTATACAACGGTATAGATATCACTAAATTATCAAAGTATGATACACGAAAACTTAGAAAAGACATCCAAATTATATTTCAAGACCCATATTCTTCCTTAAATCCAAGAATTCCTGTTGGAGAGGCTATTATGGAGCCCATGAAAGTTCATGCTCTTTATGATTCTGATATAGAACGGAAAGAGAACGTTATTAATATTCTTAACCGCGTTGGATTGTCTGAAGTTTATTTTAATAGATATCCTCATGAGTTTTCGGGAGGACAAAGGCAACGTATTGGTATTGCAAGAACTATTGCTTTACAGCCTAAGTTAATAGTTTGTGACGAGTCTGTTTCTGCATTAGACATATCTGTACAAGCACAAGTTTTAAACTTATTAAATGAACTAAAAGAAGATTTTGGATTCACCTATATATTTATTTCACACGACTTAGCTGTGGTAAAATATATGTCTGATCAATTACTAGTAATGAACCAAGGTAAAATAGAAGAATTAGATGATGCTGATGTTATATATAATCATCCAAAAAAAGAGTACACAAAAAAATTAATACATGCTATTCCCAAAGGATTATAACATGAAAACTTTTTTAGTTAGGTAAAGTAAACTTTTAACAAATTGAACATTCTCTCTTACTGTTTCTTTAAATTTGTTTTCGTTTGTTGTAGGTAATTCAGGTAGATTTGATGCAACATTCATAAGTTCTAAGTTTTTGGTAGTTTTGGGAAAATCTATGATTAATTTTTATCTTTTAAGACACTGCTAATATCACATTTTTATTCCATATAGTCGTTTAAAAACAAAATAAATCGATGAAATACATGTTTTTTTAACACTTATCATCGATTTACTTACAATAACACTTCGGTGTATAACTCTAAATATCCATTTCTGGAACGTTGCCCTCTATAATCAAGGTTCCTTCGGTGGCATTTCTAATATCATCTACAGAAACACCCGGAGCACGCTCCAATAATTTAAATCCGGTATTGGTCACTTCTATAACAGCTAAATTTGTTACAATTTTTTTTACGCAACCAACGCCTGTTAATGGTAAACTACATTGTTTTAATAATTTAGATTTGCCTGCTTTATTGGTATGCATCATGGCTACAATAATATTTTCTGCACTGGCCACTAAATCCATAGCTCCCCCCATACCTTTTACCATCTTACCTGGTATTTTCCAATTCGCTATATCACCTTGTTCTGAGACTTCCATAGCACCAAGAATTGTTAAATCTACGTGTTTCCCTCTAATCATAGAAAAACTCATTGCAGAATCAAAAAAACTAGCACCAGGCAATGTGGTTATGGTTTGCTTACCAGCATTAATAACATCAGCGTCTTCTTCTCCTTCAAAAGGAAACGGCCCCATACCAAGGACACCATTTTCACTTTGGAACTCAACCTCTATATCATTTCTAACATAATTTGCTACCAATGTTGGAATACCAATACCTAAGTTTACATAATACCCATCTTTTACTTCTTTGGCTATTCGCTTTGCTATACCTGTTTTATCTAACATAATTTTATTATTCCTGTAAAAACAGGAATTTTTTTAAATGGAACTTATATTATAAAATGGCTTTTTACCTTTTAAAGATAAAAACGTCTATTCTTTTTGCCTTACTGTACGTTGCTCTATACGTTTTTCGTATTGCTGACCTTTGAAGATACGCTGTACAAAAATACCAGGAATATGAATTTGATTAGGATCTAAAGTACCCAAAGGCACCATTTCTTCTACCTCTGCTATTGTAATTTTAGCTGCGCCGCACATATTAGGATTAAAATTTCTAGCAGTGCCTTTAAATATTAAATTACCAGCTTCATCACCTTTCCATGCTTTTACAAAGGCAAAATCTGCTTTAAAAGCATGTTCTAAAACATACATTTTACCATCAAATGCTCTGGTTTCTTTACCTTCTGCTACCTCAGTACCATATCCAGCAGGTGTATAAATAGCGGGGAACCCTGCTTGTGCTGCTCTGCAACGTTCTGCTAAAGTACCTTGCGGAATAAGTTCTACATCCAATTCTCCAGAAAGCATTTGCCGTTCAAATTCATCATTTTCTCCTACGTATGATGAAATCATTTTTTTTATTTGTTTTTTTTGAAGCAGAAGCCCCAATCCAAAATCATCTACACCAGCATTGTTAGAAATACATGTTAAATCGTTTACGCCAAGCTTTACTAATTCTGCAATGGCATTTTCTGGAATTCCGCTAAGTCCAAAACCACCCAGCATTAAGGTCATACCATTAGTAACACCGTTTAGAGCTTGTTGTACATTAGAAACTTTTTTACTAATCATTATTATTCATTTATTACCTTATAAAATTACGAATAATCAAACGAAAAGCTAAATTTATTAACAAATAAAAAACCCTTTTTATTAAAAGGGCTTCTTATATTTAAGACACACTACGAGTCTCATTGAGTTATGTACTATATTTTATGGAAAATATTAACCAAAATCTAAATCGTCTGGTGTTTTATTATCTGGATCATCATCTGTAGTTGTTGACGTTTTTGAACAATCTAAATTTATAGACAAATTCTTAGGAGGTGTAAAACTACTTTTAGAAATATCTAACGTTTTATCAGCATAGCAACTCTTCATATAAAGTCCCCATATAGGTAATGCCATGGCTGCACCTTGTCCGTACTTAACCGATTTAAAATGTACAGCTCTGTCTTCGCCACCTACCCATACGCCTGTAACCAAGTTAGGTACCATACCCATAAACCAACCGTCACTTTGGTTTTGTGTTGTTCCTGTCTTACCTGCTATTGGATTTGTAAACTCATAAGGATACCCCGTTATTATTTCTCGATAGTCAGCTCTATACGAATCTGCACCTTTACCTCTTAACCGTACTCCAGAACCAGATTGTGTAACACCTTCCATAAGTTTAACAGACACATAAGCAGTTTCATCACTTATAACATCTCTAGTTTCTGGCTTAAATTGGTATAGGAGTGTGCCATTTTTATCTTCTATAGAGGTTACCATTACGGGCTTAGTATATACGCCTTTATTGGCAAATGTAGAATATGCGCCTACCATTTCGTAAACACTAATATCAGGAGTTCCTAGAGCAATAGAAGGCACTGCAGGCATGGTAGACTTTATTCCCATTTTTTTAGCTAAATCTATTACAGTACTAGGCCCAACTTTATCAATTAATCTAGCCGTTACTGTATTTACAGAATTAGCCAAAGCATCTTTTAAACTTCTATTACCACCATATGATCCACCAGAATTTTTGGGACACCACTCTTCTGGGTTTCCATATTTTCCTGCTTCAATACAAAACGGTGTATCAGGAAACTCATCACAAGGTGAATAGTGTAATTGATCTACCGCTGCTGTGTATACAAAAGGTTTAAAGGTAGATCCAACTTGACGCTTACCTTGTTTTACCATATCATATTGAAAATGCCTAAAATTAATACCACCAACCCATGCTTTAACATGACCTGTTTGAGGATTCATAGACATCATTCCTGTTCTTAAAAAAGATTTATAGTAACGCATAGAATCTATAGGCTTCATGATGGTATCAACCTCTGAAGCTTTGCCATCTTTCCAAACGAAAACAGACATTTGGGTTGGTTTTTTAAATGATGCTATAATATCATCATTATCCTTTTTTAAATCATATTTCATGTGCCTCCAACGCTCAGACTGCTTCATCGAACGGTTAAGCAAATTGGTGATTTCGCTTGGTTCTAAATCTAAAAACGGCGCTGTGGGGTTTCTTTTTGGTGTATTTTGATTAAAAAATTCTGCTTGCAATCTAGGCATATGCCTTTGTACCGCTAATTCGGCATATTTTTGCATGCGAGAATCTAAAGTGGTGTAGATTTTTAATCCGTCGTTATATAAATTATACTTAGTACCGTCTGGTTTTGGATTATTTTTAATCCAATCTTTCATAAAGCCATCTAAATATCCTCTAAAGTAAGTAGCAATACCTTCACGATGTGATTCTGGTGAAAAATTTAAATCCAATTCTGTTTTTTGAAGGGAATCTTTAATCTTTTCATCCAAGTAACCATACTTTTTCATTTGAGCTAAAACAACATTACGCCTATTTTTTACACCTACAGGATTTCTACTTGGTATGGGATTATATAGTGATGAGTTTTTAAACATACCCACCAACATAGCCGATTCTTTTATATTTAAATCTTTGGGCTCTTTACCAAAATAAATACGTGCAGCACTCCTAATGCCATCTCCATTATTACCAAAATCGTAAATATTAAAATATTGCGCTATAATTTCTTCTTTAGTGTATTGACGCTCTAAACGTGTTGCTATAATCCACTCTTTTACTTTTTGAGTAATTCTACCAAATTTGCTTCTTGATGCTTGTCCTGTAAATAATTGTTTTGCTAATTGTTGCGATATGGTACTTGCACCACCGTCTTTTCCTAGTGTAACTATGGCTCTTAATGTCCCACGCGCATCAATTCCTGAATGATTATGAAAACGCGCATCTTCTGTAGCAATCAATGCATCTACAAGATGTTGTGGAAATTCTGCATAACTAACAGGTGTTCTATTATCATTTAAATAAAACTTACCTAAAGTCTTTCCATCTGAAGAAATAATTTCGGTAGCTAAATGGGTTTTTGGATTTTCTAGCACGGTGTGATCTGGTAAATCACCAAACCAAGACGTGAACAAAAAAATGAGGAAAACTGAACCTATGCCTCCTAAAAATAACATCCAAAACCAGCGTACGTATTTTGAAAAATCTTGAACCTTTTTTACTTCTTTTTTTACTTTTGCCATGTACCTTGCATTAATACATCTCGATACTATTTCGATTAAACGAAATCACTCGATGTGACATTTAATTATTATTTAATATATTTTCTATTCTAAAACCAACATCGGTGATACCCTCTAACTCAACAACACCATTTACTTTTCCATTTTCTCTCATGGCTTGCTGTATATTAACGATATATTCTCCTGCTTCCTTAAAAATAACCTGTTCTTTATACCATAGTTTGTTTTCTTTTACATCGGTATAACCCGAACCCAAAAACTTGCCATTTGGAGCTGTCATTTTATATTCTAATGTGTCTTTTATTGTTTTTCCATGCGGAAAAACCATTTCTACAATTAAAAATAAATTACTGTATTTATAAGCACTGGTATTTCTTAAATTAACAAATAGATTATAGGCATTGGTTGAATCTGGCGGACTAACCTTAAAACTTATAATAGAATCTTTATGCCACTTATTTGGGGTTGATTTGTACTTATCGAAAACACGATTTGAGTCACAAGACATTAACCCTAAAAAAATTATTACAAATAACAATGCATTATTTCTCAACGTTCTTTTTGTTTTGAGGTTTTCTTTTGTTTCTATTATTTTTATTCCTGTTATTAGGCTTAGAGTTATTTGACTTGGGAGTATTCGGTTTTGAGTTATTGTCCTGTTTGCCGTTTTTACCACCTTGATTGTTAGTCTTCTTTCTATTATTTCTACGTTTGTTATTATGTTTTGGACTATCAAAACGGGTTAAACTGTCTTGCCCAACAACGTTTTCAAACTCAGTTTTTACATCTTCAATTTCTTCGGACGCATATTCTTCTAAACTAGCAACTTTTTCTTTTTTCTTGTTTAACTCTATAATCTCATTAGCTTGGGCAGTAGTTATCTTGTGCCAGTTCATCCATTCGCCTTCGTATGCATACCACATATGCCCTTTAAAAATATCTGTTTTTTGACAAACGGCAGACCCTTTTTCTGTGTATAATTTAATATCTGTTTTAGGAAAACTTTTTAGGGCATCTAAATAGGTGTCTAATTCGTAATTTAAACAACATTTTAATTTACCGCATTGTCCTGCTAATTTTTGAGGGTTTAAGGATAATTGTTGGTAACGTGCCGCCGATGTACTTACCGATCTAAAATCTGTTAACCAAGTAGAGCAACATAACTCACGCCCACAAGAGCCTATACCACCCAGTCGGGCTGCTTCTTGACGAAAACCAACCTGTTTCATTTCTATACGCGTCCTAAACTCTCGAGCAAAAACTTTAATAAGTTCTCTAAAATCTACACGCTCCTCTGCGGTGTAATAAAATGTAGCTTTACTAGCATCACCTTGAAATTCGATATCCGAAATTTTCATGTGCAGCTTTAAATCAATGGCAAACTGTCGTGCACGCACCTTCATGGGTTCTTCTTTATCGCGCGCACTAGACCAAATATCAATATCTTTTTGGCTTGCTTTTCTGTATATTTTTAAAGCTTCGTTTATATCTTGAGGTATGTTTTTACGTTTCATTTGAACACGCACCAATTCGCCCGTAAGGGTTACCATACCTATATCATGCCCTGTTTTTGCTTGTGTAGCAACAAGATCACCAATACTAAGTGTTAAGTTTTCTGTGTTGTGATAATACTCTTTCCTTCCATTTTTGTAGCGAACCTCAACCCAATTAAATGGTTTATCTCCACTAGGAAGAGACATGTTTGCTAACCAATCAAAAACGGTTAACTTATTACAACTATCTGTACCACAAGTACCATTATTTTTGCAGCCTTTTGGAGAGCCGTCTTTAGTTGAGCAACTTGCGCAAGCCATATATTTATATATTGATTCCAACTAGAACCATGGCTCTATTGGAAGAAGGTTTGTAATTTTTTTCGAATTTTATCTTCACAAAAATTTCTGTAAAAACATGAGAGCAACCCTTTTAGGTAGATTTTTTGAAAGTATACTTCAAAATATATCTTCTCGATGTAAATATAAGATTATTCTAAAGATTTAAACGAAAGAATTTTAGTTAACTGAGCTTTGTATTTTACTTAAGTATTTTTATTCTCAAGAACCTCCATAATATTTCTTAAATCTTTTTTATATGGTAAATGGTCTGCACGTCCTTTTTTAAAAATATCATTGCTGTTACCTTGCCCTTTACGTAGTTCTTTTTGGGCTTCATGTGGAAGCGCATTAATGTCTTTACACGTTGTTGAACAACAATTATCCATCTCGACTTTACAGTCATTACATTGTATAAAAAGTAAATGGCAAGCTTCGTTAGCACAATTGGTATGCACATCAAAAGGATTACCGCATTGGTGGCAATTAGCAATAACGTCATCACTAATACGTTCTGCTCTTCGATCATCAAACACAAAATTTTGTCCTAAAAACTTATTTTCTAAATGTTCTTCATCTACTTGTCTTGCATATTCTATAATGCCCCCTTCTAACTGGTATACATTTTTAAACCCTTTATGCTTAAAATAAGCACTGGCTTTTTCGCAGCGAATACCTCCTGTACAGTACATAACCAAGTTTTTGTCTTCTTTATGATTTTTTAAATCATCTTCAATAATATCTAAAGACTCTCTAAACGTATCGACATCTGGTGTTATGGCATTTTTAAAGTGACCTATCTCACTTTCATAATGGTTACGCATATCTACCAAAATAGTGTTTTGATCTTCAATTAATGTGTTAAATTTTTCAGCTTTTACATGAACACCCTTGTTGGTAACATCAAATGTTTCATCATTTAAACCATCAGCAACAATCTTGTTACGCACTTTTACCTTAAGTTTTAAAAATGATTTATTGTCTTGCTCTACAGCAATATTTAATCGAATATCTTTTAAAAACTCTATAGAATCTAAATGGTCTTTAAATGCGCTAAAACGGTCTGCAGGAAGTGATAATTGTCCATTAATACCTTCGCTAGCTACATAAATACGACCTAAAACGTCTAACGCGTTCCAAGTAATAAATAAATGGTCTCTAAAAAGTTGAGGATTGCCAATTTTGGCATATTGATAAAAAGAAAGTGTTAATCGATTTTTTCCTGCTTCATCAATTAATGCTGCTCTTTCTTTTGCGCTTAATGTATTGTACAGTTGCATGCTATACTAATTTTTAAGGTTAAATCTGTTTTAAGACAGATTAAAGAAATGTTTTAAAACACAAAAGTACAATTTTAGATATAAGCGACAATTAATCCCTTTAAAAAATGACTAGCTTGTCTAAAATTTATGTTGAAAACTATTATTGTGACATGGCAAAAGATATAGTATTTTAGCATACCTAATTTCAGAAAAACATATTATAAATGAGCAGTGAAAAAGAAGCTAAATTAAAAGCGCTTAAACTTACGTTAGATAAGCTAGACAAAGCATACGGAAAAGGAACGGTAATGAAAATGAGTGATGCAGCCATACAAGATGTAGAAGCTATCCCTTCTGGGTCTTTAGGTTTAGATATTGCTTTAGGCGTTGGTGGATATCCCCGTGGACGTGTTATTGAAATTTACGGTCCAGAATCGTCTGGTAAAACAACACTAACCTTACATGCTATTGCAGAAGCTCAAAAAGCAGGTGGTATTGCGGCTTTTATTGATGCCGAACATGCTTTTGATCGTTTTTATGCCGAAAAACTTGGTGTAGACATTGATAATTTAATTATATCTCAGCCAGATAATGGTGAGCAAGCTCTAGAAATTACCGATAATTTAATACGCTCTGGCGCTATTGATATTGTTGTTATAGATTCTGTTGCCGCTTTAACACCAAAAAGTGAAA
Source organism: uncultured Algibacter sp. (assembly GCA_947499935.1). Classification (GTDB taxonomy): domain Bacteria; phylum Bacteroidota; class Bacteroidia; order Flavobacteriales; family Flavobacteriaceae; genus CANMQH01. Next base: position 27,841 of record CANMQH010000027.1, read on the forward strand.
TTGAAGGCGAAATGGGAGACTCTAAAATGGGCTTGCATGCACGTTTAATGTCTCAAGCTCTAAGAAAACTAACTGGTTCTATTAGTAAAACTAATTGTACGGTAATATTTATTAACCAATTGCGTGAAAAAATTGGTGTTATGTTTGGTAACCCAGAAACTACAACTGGTGGTAATGCCTTAAAATTTTATGCTTCTGTAAGATTGGATATTAGACGCTCTACACAAATTAAAGAAACCGATGGCAATGTAGCAGGTAATAAAACCCGTGTTAAGGTTGTTAAAAATAAAGTAGCGCCGCCATTTAAAATGGCAGAATTTGATATTATGTACGGTGAAGGTGTCTCTAAAGTTGGTGAAATTTTAGACTTGGCTGTAGAACATGAAATCGTTAAAAAAAGTGGCTCATGGTTTAGTTATGACGAAACCAAATTAGGCCAAGGTAGAGACGCTGTTAAAGCGCTAATAAAAGACAATCCAGAACTTATGGACGAGTTGGAAGCCAAGGTTAGAAAAATGGTAGCTGAAAGTAAAGGCTAATATTTGTGCTCATCTAAAAAATTAAAAAATCCCGTTAATTCGGGATTTTTTAATTTTACAGTATTTTTTACGCAACCATTTATAGGTTTAAACATCTAGTTATTACAAACAAACGTTTAATCGTAAAATGTATTTGTTATGAAAAGATTGTTTTTATTTTATTTTGCACTCATTTTATTTGCTTCCTGTAGCAGTGATGATGACGCAATAAGCTTTACTGCAGATGTTTTACCTGTAGAAAGTGTGGACATCCCAGATGAATTTACATTAGGTGAAACGTACCCCATTACAGTATCGTACTTTAGACCCTCAACATGTTATCAATTTAGAGATTTTTATTATTTAAAGGAAAATAATGAGCGTACAGTTGCACCAATAAACTATGTTTTTGATAGAAGTAATTGTGAAACTTTAGAAAATGTTTTAGTAGAAGCCACATTTAATTTTATAGTAACCAGCAATGGATCCTATATTTTTAAGTTTTGGCAAGGTAATGATGATGATGGTGACCCTCAGTTTTTAACCATTGAAGTTCCCGTAGTTGAGTAAACACATAAATTATTAATTAATACCATTAAAATTTGAGTTTAAACGAACTCATAGAACATTGCAAAGTTAATGATACCATAGCACAAGGAGAATTATACAAACTCTTTTCGAGTAAGTTATTTTCTGTTTGCTTAAAGTATTCGCGTAATCATGCCGAAGCTGAAGATAATTTGCAAGATGCATTTTTAACCATATTTAAAAAAATTGAGCAATACAAACATAAAGGGGCTTTTGAGGGGTGGTTAAAACGTATTACTATAAACATAGTATTGCAACGCTACCGAAAAGAAAAAGTGTTTGATATTATAAATGAAAATACCATTGAAGATGTAGAATTAGACATTGATGAAAACACGATTTGTATTGATTATCTTTTAAAAATTATACAAGAATTACCCGACAGATATAGACTTGTTTTTAACCTTTACGTTTTAGACGGATACTCACATAAAGAGATAGCAAACATGCTAAATATAAATATAGGTACATCAAAATCTAATCTATCAAGAGCTAGACAGATTTTGAAAAATACTATAGAAACACATAAAACAACAGAACTTTCGAAATCCTTATAAATGAGTGATAAGAAACATATAGACAGATTATTTCAGGAAGGCTTAAAAGATTTTGAGGCCACACCTAGTGATGCTGTATGGAAAAATATAGAAGCTGAGCTTAATAAAAAGAAGAAAAAACGCCGTGTTATTCCAATATGGTGGCGTTATGCAGGTGTTGCTGCTCTTATAATGGTATTGCTAACTATTGGGCGTTTATTTTTAAATCATAAAAATGAGGTATCAACACATCAAGTTGTTGGCTCGGAAGATTCAAATTCTAATGATATAAAGATTCTAAACAATAATAAAACAAATGAAATTAACCCAGTAATTACCAATAATAACGATGATAAAGATACTTTAACCAACAAAACAAAAATTAATCATGGCGATGTAGTAACGTCTAAACAATCATCTATTGCCAAAACACCTGTTTCCAATAATAAAAACAAAACGACTTTGCCTACTTCTGGCAAGCAGGATTTAAATAACCCCGTTATCAACCAAAAAAAGCCTAACAACAATGCTTATGCTTCTGGTAAAGATGATGATTTAATACCATCTAAAAACAACATACAAGATACTGATGATACTATAACAACATCATCAGTTGCCAAAAATTCTAAATCGAAACATAAAAACAATAGTAAAACCCTACCTCCATTACATCAAACAAAAACGATCAATAACACGCTTAACAATACACAAAAAAACCATGCCGTAGCAAATAGTAATTCCTCTAAAGAAAAAAAGGATGGAGACAAAACGTTAGATACTTCTAATAAAACACAAATAGCATCTGTTAATAATAAAAATAGATCTCTAAATAAAGACGAAAACACAAAAACACAAATTGAAGACATCAATACAGATGATAAGAACAATACTGCTATAGCTGAAAACAAAACGAAAGAAAACGGACGCTCTATTGAAGATGAATTAGAAGAAAATAAGATTTTAATTAAAGAGAAAGACAAAAAAAGCAAATGGGCTATTACTCCAAATGCTGCACCGGTTTATTTTAATACTTTAGGCGAAGGTTCTTCTATAGATCCGCAATTTAAAAATAACTCTAAACAAGGTGAGGTTAATATAAGTTACGGTATTTCTGCTAGCTACGCCATAAACAATAGACTTAGTGTGCGCTCTGGTATTAATAAAGTCAATTTAGGATATAACACCAACGATGTTGCTGTTTTTCAATCAACTAATAACGTTTTTAGAACAAACAGGCCATCTTTACAAAATGTAAGTAATGCATCCGATGAAATCTCTATTCTTAGCACCGAAAATTTAAGCAGCAATACCAGATCACCACAGTCCATCATAACATCTAACTCATCCATTAATCAAACTTTAGGTTATATAGAAGTGCCTTTAGAGCTTCAATACAAAGTATTAGATAAAAAGGTAGGCATACATATTATTGGTGGTTTTAGTTCTTTCTTTTTGAGTGAAAACGATGTTTTTTCTGAAACTCAAAATGGGGATAAAACATTTTTAGGAAAAGCAACAAATGTTAACGATATAAGCTACAGTGCTAATTTTGGTTTAGGTTTAAATTATCAAGTTTCTAAAAACATAGACTTGAATTTAGAGCCTATATTTAAATATCAATTTAACACCTTTAACAATACTACAGGAAATGTAACACCATTTATTATTGGTGTATACACTGGATTTGCCATTAAATTTTAGGTTTTTGGTTAATTATGGGTCTAGGCTTTATCGCTTAATAAAGCCCAGTCCTAAAAAAGCTGCTCGGTCCCTCGAGCAGCTTTTTATTTTTGAAAAGTTTGAAGTTGATTTAAAATAACCGCTCTCGATTTTTCATTCAACATTCTAGTATCATTAGTAGCCAAGCCTTCAGTACTTATAAACTTATGGATTTTAACCCGCATTTTGCCTGGACTTCCGCTAAAAAACGTGTAAGAAAATCGTTTTTTATTATCTGCAAATGTTAATGGTACTATAGAGATTTGATGGTTTATAGCCAAACGGAATGCACCATCCTTAAACCCATCAAGATCTATGTGCTCTTCGGGCACACCACCTTCAGGAAAAATACAAATACTAACTCCCGTTTTTAATCGTTTTTGCGCTCTTAAAAACACGGCCTGCCTACTTTTTGGTGAGCTTCGGTCTACCAAAATACAAGTACGTTTATAAAAAAAACCAAAAAGCGGAATTTTAGCTAATTCTGCTTTTCCAACAAATACAAACGGGTTTTTAACACTCACCAACATCAACATAATATCTGCCATAGATGTATGGTTGGCTATAAACATATAACTTTTTTTAGCTTCTGGTGTTTGTTCTCGCTTAATGCTATATGCAAACCCCATACCTATTAAAATAAATTTAGACCAAAGCCTTGCCATTTTAAAAAAAAAAGGATACCAAGACTCTTTTAATATAGATATTAATAACAAAGGCAACATAACCAGTATAGGTATAGCCATGAGTATATAAAACCAAATACGATACAGGAACCAGAAAATATATTTAAAAACCTTCATGAAATCCAAAAATACATAATTGTATCGAGCAATTCTATTAAAAAATTTACCTTTGCTTTTTTCGTTTAACTATTAAAGCGCTACCTGATTTTGCAGGTAATATTATGGCAAGAATACTCACAGGCATACAAAGTACAGGAACACCACATTTAGGAAATATTTTAGGCGCTATTCTTCCTGCTATAAAGATGGCAAAAAATCCTGAAAATGAATCTTACCTCTTTATTGCAAACCTGCATACCTTAACGCAAATTAAAGATGCAGCTGTATTACGAGAAAATACATATTCTACAGCTGCTACTTGGTTAGCTTTTGGACTGGATATTGAAAAAACCGTGTTCTATAGACAAAGTGATATCCCTCAAGTAACAGAACTTTCTTGGTATTTAAGCTGCTTTTTTCCGTTCAAAAGATTGACTCTAGCACATAGTTTTAAAGACAAGGCTGACAGGTTAGACGATGTAAATTCTGGATTGTTTACCTACCCCATGCTTATGGCTGCAGATATTTTATTATATGATGCCGAAATTATCCCCGTTGGAAAAGATCAGTTACAGCATATTGAAATGACGCGTGATGTAGCCTCTCGTTTTCATGCCAAAGTTGGAGAAACTTTTGTGATGCCTGAAGGCAAAATACAAGAAAACACCATGCTTATTCCTGGTACTGATGGTGAGAAAATGAGCAAGAGTAGAGATAATACCATTAATATATTTTTAGCTGATAAAAAATTAAGAAAACAAATTATGGGTATTCAAACCGATAGCACGCCGCTTGAAGACCCAAAAGATTGGAGTACTTGTAATTGTTTTGCTATTTATAGTTTATTAGCATCAGAAGAACAAATAGCCGCCATGAAAGCCAACTACGAAAACGGCAATTATGGCTACGGACATGCAAAACAAGCCTTATTTGAGTTAATTATTGAAAAATTTGCTGTACAACGCGAAAAATATAATTACTATATGAGCAACCTTAACGAAGTTGATAAAGCTTTGGCTTTAGGTGCCGAAAAAGCGAAGTTGGTTGCTGATGCTGTTTTAAAACGAGTTAGGGAGAAGGTTGGGTATTAAATAAATAGTGCGTAAAATTCTAAATAATCTCAAACAATTTACCCGGTAGCGGCCTAATGACACCTTTTAATTCCATAGTTAGCAAGACACTAGCAACTTTAAAAATGGGCAGATTACAATTAACAGCAATACCATCTAAGGGCTGTTTTTGGTTTTCTTTTAAGTAATTGTAAATCAATTTTTCGGTAGCATCCAATTCTACAAAAAGCTGTTTTTGTATGGCTGGTTTTTTATCGCCCTCTAATTCCCAATTCAAAATATAGGGTACATCTAATGGTGTGGTAAGCATGTGCGCTTTTTGCTGTTTTATTAAATTATTACAACCTACACTTTGCAAATCTGTTGTACGACCAGGCACAGCAAAAACATCTCTGTTGTACGAACTGGCAATATCTGCCGTGACTAAACTTCCGCCTTTTTCGGCAGATTCTATAACAATAGTCGCTTCGCTTAAACCTGCAATAATTCTGTTTCGTTTTAAAAAATTATTCTTATCAAATGTATCGCTACTCCAAAAATCGGTAAAAAACCCGCCATTTTTCTCCATGTCTACCATATACTTTTTATGTACTTTAGGATAGATTTGATTAAGTCCATGAGCCAAGCAACCCAATGTTTGTAGATTATGTTTTATGGCTGCTTTATGTGCCGTAATATCTGTTCCGTAGGCAAACCCTGAAATTATTACAGGATTAAAAGGCGCTAATTGTTCTACTAAATTTTCGCAAAAAGTAATCCCGCTGGTTGTAATTTTTCTGGCACCAACAATACTAATAATGTGTTGTTGTTTTAAATTTATGTTTCCAGACATAAACAATAATAACGGACCATCAATACAATGTTTTAGTTTTTCGGGATAATGAGGATCTTCAAAATAAGCCACTTCAATATCATTATCTTTAATAAATTCTATTTCTTTTTCGGCTTCTTTTATATGATGTGATTTGTACAAATCGCTAATAGTAACCGTTCCAATACCATCAATTTTGAGAAGATTATGCTTCTTTTCCTTTAAAACAGCTTCAGCAGAGCCACAATGCGAAATCAAACGTTTTGCAATAATGTCTCCTATATTAGGCACATGTTGTAAAGCTAAAGTATAAAGCAAATCGTTTTCTTTCATGCTAAGTCTATGATTTTGAAGCTACAATAAAAGACTTTTTATACTGTTAATAAATAGTTACGTGTAAATTTTAATGAAAACTATATTTTTTTAACTTTGTTTTTATGCAATTAGAAACCTATATAAGCGACTTACTCTATAGATATGAGTGCGTTACCATACCAGACTTTGGTGCTTTTTTAACCCAAAGTGTATCTGCAACCATTAATGAGGACACAAATACATTTTTAGCACCTAAAAAAGCGGTGTCGTTTAATGAGCAAATTCAAAAAAACGATGGCTTATTAGCACACTATATAGCAGACGTACAAAAAATACCTTTTGAGGTTGCTAATAAAAAGATTGCTAAACGTGTTAAAATCTTAAAATCTTACTTAACACAAGGCGAAACACTAACCTTTAAAAATATTGGTGACATTGTTTTTAATAACGAGGGTAAAATTTTATTTGAACCTAAGTATCACCTTAACTATTTAACAGATTCTTTTGGGTTATCTAAATTTGAATCGCCCATAGTTACGCGCGAAATCTATAAAAAAGAAGTTGAAACCATAGAACGGGTTATTCCTATTACGGTTACGCCCGAAAAACGTAAAGCTAGACCTTACTTAAAATATGCTGCTGTTGCTCTAATTGCATTAACTGCTGGTAGTTTTATAGCTTCAAATTTTTACGTAAACCAAATTGAAACACATAACCAAATAGCCCAAGAAGAGGCTGCCAAACAACTAGACACTAAAATACAGCAGGCTACATTTAGCTTAAGCGCACTCCCTTCTATCACTTTAAATGTAAGTAAACAAGCCGGTAATTATCATATTATTGCAGGTGCTTTTAGAGTTGAAGAAAACTGTGACAAAAAAATAGAACAACTTAAAGCTGATGGTTTTAGTGCCCGAAAAATTGGAGTTAATAAATTTGGCCTACATCAAGTTGTATACGAGAGTTACGAAGATAGATTTGATGCCTTAAAAGCGCTTAGAACTATAAAAAATACGCATAATAAAGATGCTTGGTTGTTGGTTAAGGCGTTGAAACAGTAAACAACCTCCGTTAAAAACGGAGGCTTTGGATTTCAGATTAGCCCCATAGGGGCATAACACTCATTTCTAATT
>CANMQH010000028.1 GCA_947499935.1 uncultured Algibacter sp.
TATTGGGAAATCTTTTGCTTTTGCCATAAAGAAAGATACAAAATTATAACGACTTTATATAATTAAATTGGTATAAGTTAAACTAAGCATAGTTTATATAAAACAAGGGTCAGAATTTTGTTAATTCTGACCCTTGTTTTTTCATTGTTATAAAATTAATGTTTACAATACTTCATCCATTAATTGAACAATGAAACTATACCCTTAATTGGTCTTCTACTTTTTCCACAACAAATTAAACTGTCTATTACAATAAATTGATACTCTCGCAGAATAGAGGATTATAGATTCATAATCATCAATGGATAATTTGAGTTAGATAAAAAGAAGTTCATTTTTAACATAAGAATTAAACCAAATAAATGGTTATCATTTTTAGCAATGCTGATAAAGTGTTCAATAACAACTCTATAATTTTGACTGCTAGGATTAACCTAACATAGATACTTAAATCAATGATTTTATTAAATTATGTTTTTTTCTTACATAGAACTTAGATTAAGTTAATAGTATTTAGTTTATTAATACATTTTACACAAGCATTTTATTTTTTGAAACATCTAATAAATCTGATTAGAAAACAAAAAACACCTAAAACATAAAGCTTTAAGTGTTTTTATAAATTATTATGTTTCTAGATTATCTCTATCTAATTTCTAAATCAATAATTTGTAAATTATCTATATAAATCACTTGTCTACCAGTGATTCCCACATTATCAGAGTTTCTAAAATTAAGAACTAAATTACCTCCTAATGGTGATCCAGCATTAAAATTACGCTCTACAGGAAACCATTCGCCAGTACCTGGAGCATTAATAGGTACTAATAACCCTCTGGGGGTTCCTTGGGTTACAGCAGTAAAAATACCATTGAAAGCTGAACCGTCCTCAATAAATACATCAAAACGCAATTTATAATCGCCTGCAGGAATATTTGAGTTAGATATTAAACTGTTAGCTATACTTAAAAAAGGAACATCCATTGGTAACTCTGCATTAAATTTTAATGAAGCATCACCTTTGCTTGCTCTTTCAGTACTTCTATCTAAGAATAAAGTTCCATCAGTATTTCTAATATTATTTAAGTCTCCGTTATTGCCTGCTCCTCCAATAAAAAGGTTATAACCTTGAGCATTTGCACCTCTATCTCTATCTGCACTATTTTCAAAACTTGGATTAGAAGCATTAGATAATAAATTAGCGTTTACTGCATTCACTAATACATTCGAAAAAGCATTTAAAGTTCTAGAATCTACAGATGTTATTGTACTACCATTATAGGATAACATAACAGTATCTGAGTTTCTAATAGGTTCTGATAATATTAATTCTACAATTGTAGCATCACTACTATTCAAGTTAACTGACGTTACATCAAAATTTTGATTAAAACCTGTATTAGTTACATTAACAGTAAAATCACCTTCAGAACCTGCAAAAGACTCTACCTCACCATTAACACTAAATGATATTATATTGGTTCCTTGTACATCATCACCATTATCTATAGCTTGAGCGTTACCTGCTATTTCATATGGCTGTGTAGACGGTATAACAGTTATAGCAAGAGGTATTGTTTTTGTTTGCTCTTCAGCGTTTAAAGAGTTACCACGTCTGTCTCTAGTTGTTGTTATGTTAACTGTATAAATTCCTAGTCTATTAAATGAAACAGCTTGTGTAGTTTCTGTACTTGTAGCAGGTGTTCCACCCTCGAATGCCCAAACTCTTCCTTCTGGCCTTCCTATAGTAGTAAGATCGTTAAAAACAAGTTTACTTCCTGCTTCTATACTTACCGTATTAAACCCACTTGTATTTTCAGAATTTGGGTTTTGACTAGATGTAAGTGTTGCAAACGTTTCTGTTCCATCTTCATTTGTTACCGATGCTTCTGCATTTAATTTATCAAAAACATCATAAGTAACTGTAGTTGTCAATTCCCATAAATCGCCTTTTTGAACTGCATCGGTACCAAAGAAACTAACAGGTTTATTAAATGTATTTCTAAGAATTACATCTGTTTCTCCAGGTTGCTGAAAGTATACATGAATAACGTCAGCTCCATTAGATTTCCCTATATTTGGATTGATAAATGGGACTAAATTCAAACTATCTTTTCTCTCAAATACAGGTAACAAGTAATTTGCTCCATCTTCAATAGTCCAAACTCTAGATACCACACCTTGAGATACATCGGAAAGCGAACTAAAATTATTAATTGCTATAGGTACTGAATTATTAATCGATGTTTCATTAAGGTTAAAGATACTCGGTGTAAACAACTGAGGTTTAGCATTATCTGAAAGAATTTCAAAATCATCTTTATCACAAGCTACAAGAGCTATAATTAATATTAAGATGAAACTATATTTATATGTTTTCATAAGTATGTTTTTAAAGTGAATCGTTATTTAAAACTTCTTCGGCTGGTATAGGTAAATAACCATTATTTATTGAATAGTTCGCAGATGCTTCTGAAAATTCTGTAAAAATTCTCATTCTAGTAACTTCTGTAGGGTCAGTTGGTACTACGCCATCAAAAACAACGATATCGCTTGGATTAGTTAAAGACGTTATAGGTCCACGCGCCAATGCGGGTGTAATATTTCTCGTTCCAGGTTTTGGAAAGAAAACACCTTGATAAACCACATCACTTAAATCAGAATATCTCTGTTCTGCGATTCCCCATCTTCTTAAATCTATAACACGTGTAGCATGACCTTCTACAGAAAGTTCAAGTGGTTTCTCAAAAAACATTAATCTATTCATCAAACTCGTCTGATCATATGGTAAAGCATTGTTATCTATTTGCGAATTAATATCCAAAAGCTCTAATGCCCATCTACTACGAATTTTATTTATTTCAGTTATCGCATCATCTAATCGACCTTGTTTTATATAACATTCTGCTAGATTTAATAATACCTCAGACAAACGGTTAACAGTTACATTTTTTCCTGATTTTAGACGATCGCTTGTTGAAGTAGAATTTTCATTTGCTACTCCTAAATCATGATTTGTATATTTTTTAAATACAGAAACAATTAAAGCATTACCTCTAAGTCCGCCACGCTGTAAAGCATTAGGCTGATCATAAACAGGTGTATCCAAATCATTATTTAACATTACCATTGATGAAGCTCTTAAAGACACACGTCTTGTATCTATAGAGCCATCTCCTACCTCAATAGTGTTAACAGGGTTAGATGCATCTATGGGTTCTTGCTCATAAGCCATAATCAACCACGTTGAAGGTTGTAAAAAGTTTTGACCTTGAAAAGTAAAATGCGATGTTCTTGCAGCTAATCTATTTTGAGGGCTTCTTTCATCAAATTCATCTAACTCTAAATTAAACGCTGTTGTGTAAGGAATTTCGAATATTGATTCGCTGTTAAACTCTCCCGCTGTTGTAAACATCTTTGTTACATCAGTCTCAAGTGTATATCCAAAATCATCTCTTAAACTTTCATATAATTCAGTTGCTTTACTCATAGCTTCTGGTGTCCCTTCATATAAATATGAATTTGCCAAAATCATAGTTGCAGCACCAATACTTATTCTTCCTTCTTCAGTTTCTGAAGGCATAGGTAAAAACTCTAAAGCCTCTTCTATATCTTTTCTAAAAAAAGCTCTTACTTCTTCAGATGAAGATACATCTTTACTTCTTTTAGTTACATCTGGTTCGTAAACATCTCTAATGATAACATTACCTTCATTGAATACCGAATGTGCATAAAAATGATACAAACCTCTAAAAAATAAAGCTTGAGCACGTTGTTCGTTCCATGTTTGGATATCAGCATCAGTAATTAAAGAAGGTCTTATTTTGTCTAACGCAAATAAAGTTTGATTTGCAAAGAAAATACCACGGTACAATGCCCCCCATCTTTGCCCAATAAATCTCGTTCCTTCGTTATAAGTCTGACTTAGGTATTGGAATTGTTCTAATCTTGCCGAACTAGGGTTAAGTCTATTTAATACAGAACCTTCATCGGATCTATATCCATCTTCTTCTACACTTACAACAAAATGATTAAATAATGAATTATATACAGAGTTAAGTACTTTATCTGTATCATTTAAATTATTAACTGCATCTACAAGATCTGGAGCGTTTGGGTTTGGTTCATCTAAAAACTCTTCACAAGAAAACATTAGAAGAGCAGATAATGCTATATATACAAATTTTATTTTTTTCATAATATTAGAAATTTAATCTTAAACCTAAATTAAAACTGGCAGTAATAGGAATCAAACCACGGTCTATACCTTTCTGCTGGATGTTATTTCCACCAACCTCAGGATCTAATCCTGTATAGTCAGTAATAGTTAAAACGTTTTGTGCATTTGCATATATGTTAAACCTAGAAAATCCTATTTTTTCAGAAACTTCTTTTGGCAATGTATAACCAACAACCACATTACGCAGTCTAATAAATGAGGCATCTTCTAAAAAGAAATCTGAACTTCCATTAAAATTTAAATTACCAGCAGTTCTACTTGTAAAAGCAGGAATTGGTGTGTTCTCGTTAGAGCCTTCTATATACTGAAACAACAAATCTCTAGAACGTCCTGCCCTAATAGCATTTGCTCTTGTAGAATTTATAGCTTCATTTCCTACAGAAGCATACCAGTTAGTGGCAAAAAAGAAATTTTTATATGTAGCTTGTACATTAAAACCAATCTCATAATCTGGAAGTCCGCTACCTTTATACACTCTATCACCTTCATCTCGTAAGGTACCATTTCCATTACTATCTACATATCTCAAATCTCCTAAATCAACACTCTCGCCAAATTGTGCATTGTAAGCATCAACATCTGCTTGATTATTAAAGACACCATCAGTTTCAAATAATAAAAATGACCCAGCTTCTCTTCCTACTTGTAATCCAATAGCTCTTGCAGTAACATCACCTTGGATAATATTGGTATTAAATAATTGACGATCAATATTACCATCAAGACTCGTTACTTCATTTTTATTAGTTGTAAAAGTACTCAATATATTAAACCTAACATTACCCACTTTTGGACGATATCTCAAAGCCGCTTCAAAACCTTTATTGGTTAAGTTACCTATATTAAATATAGCTTGATTGCTTCCTTGAAACCTTATACCATTTGATCTAGCTCCAAAACTAGGGTTAATTGGTATACCTAACAATAAATCTTTTTTATCAGTATCGTAATAATCAGCTGTGAAAGTCAGTTTATTTTTCATAAAACCTAAATCTATACCGATATTTCTCTGTGTGGTTGTTTCCCATTTCAAACTTGGATTACCAAAATTTCCTTGAGCAAAGCCTGGGCTTAAAGCTCCTCCTAAATTAGCATCAAACCCTGTAACAACAGGACTAAATCTTGAGTTTGCTGGGATACGATCATTACCAGTAGTACCTATACTTGCTCTGAATTTAAAATTATTGACTGTACTCTTTAAACCACTCCAAAAATTTTCATCTGAAATATTCCAACCTACAGAAACAGATGGAAAGAAAGCATACAAATTCTCTTTTGAAAAATTATTTGAAGCATCTACTCTACCACTAGCACTTAATAAATATTTACCGTCATAATCATAGGTAAGACGTCCTATACTTCCAATTCGTTTAATTCTAAAATCAGGTTCTGTAAAGAAAGGACCTCCAATACTAATATCTCCAACGGATTGTACTTCTGCTCCAACTGTACCCAAAGACAGGTTTGTTGGGTTAGAAAAACTTAATCCTTTATTAACAGCAGCAATTGAGGTAAAATAGTCTTGTTCCAAATTAACTAAAGCTAGTGCTCCTATATTGTGCTTACCAAAACCTCTCTTATAATTTAAACCGCCATTAAAGTTTAATAATACTTGTCTACTTCTTTCTTCAAAGACAAAATTATCTGTAGCAGTCCGAATATCTACCCCATTTGAATCAAAAATACTAAATGGAGGTTGTACTTGTTTTTCAAATTCATTAGTAATAACACCACTTAAAAGTGTTGTAAAATCTAAAAAATCATTAATTTGATATTTAATATTTGTACTTGCTTCAAATCTATATCTTCCAACAGTTCGCTCTCTTGTTATAGCTTCTAATATATTTTGCAAACTACCAGAATTCTCATCATTTTCGTTAATTACCGCTACTGTTGATGGCGAAACTTCATCTAGAAAAGGAAAAGCACGTTGGCCTTGGATTAATAAATTAAAATTTGGACGATCTCTATCATCTATTGTAAAACCAAATCCATTATCAAAAGACCATTTGTTCTTTTTTATATTTAAATTAGCTCTTAAATTATATCGTTTTAATTCTGAATTAATAACAATACCTTCTTGATTAAAATACCCTAATACAACACTAAAATTTAAATCATCTGACCCACCAGAAATACTAAAATTATATCTAGATACTCTAGCAAAATCATTTTCAGTTAAATCTCTTAAATCATTATCATTTAACAAACTAAATCTATCCCCGCCAGCAGCACTTTGAAATCTACCTGGATTGGTAGGGTCGTTTAAGTCAAAGAAAAGTTGTTCTTGCGTATTCATTAATGGTGTTTGGCGTGTTATAACTTGAACACCATTAGTTATTTCTAATCCTATTTTAGTATTTCCAGATTCACCTCGTTTGGTAGTAATAAGAATTACACCGGCAGCACCTCTAGTTCCATAAATAGCAGCAGATGCAGCATCTTTTAAAATATCTATAGTTTCAATTTCATTTGGGTTCAATCCCGGATCACCGGATTGCGGAACACCATCGACTACAAAAAGAGGACTATTTGATCCTGTTAGCGATGATATACCTCTAATTAGTATACCAGAACCTTCACCAGGCTCTCCACTTGTAGCAGTAATGCTAACACCAGCTACTTGACCTTGTAAAGCTGTTCCAATATCACTTGTTATAACATTCTCAATTTCTTCTGCTTTGACTTGAGCAACTGCTCCTGTAATTTCTTTTTTCTTAGCAGTTCCATAACCTATTACAACAACAGTCTCTAACTCATCAATCTCCTCTTCAAGTGTAACATCTAATTTCTCGCTTACTACTTTTAAAGATTGAGGCTTCATACCTATGTAACTAAAATCTAGTATATCTCCGACTTTAGCAGAAATACTATATACACCATCAAAATCTGTAACAGCCCCTTTAGATGTTCCTTTAACAATAACTGTTACACCAGGGATTGGTATACCATCTTTACCTTTAATCACCCCAGATATTGTAACATTTTGTGACTGAGCATGTAAGCCACAATGCATAACTAAAAATAGTATGAGCAAAAATTTACTCAAATAGCTTTTAGTTGTTAGTACTTTTTTTACATTCATTTCTTTAAGTTTAATTAGCTTTATTCAAATATTAATTAGTCTAAAATCATCATAAATAGTTTACCATAAAATTTAAGAGGATAAAATTAATTCATGTTCTGTCATTTGTAATATTTATAATTACCCTTAACATATTCTATATTACCAAAGTTAATATTCTAATATCAATTCAATACTTTAGTACATGAAAACCTTAACATAATATCATACTATATTTTTATAAGTTTTTCTACTGACATATCATTATCTGCCTTTACTCTTAAAATATACATACCGCTTGATAAATTTGAAACATCAATAGTAGATTCTCCAACATTAGCTCCATCTATTTTTTTAATTGATTTACCAGTTGATGACAGTAATTCTAAATTAAGATCACGTATGGTTTTATTAAATTTAATATTAAATGTATTTGTTATTGGGTTTGGATAAACGGCATAAATCTTATCAAAGAAATCATCAACTCCTAATACTAACTCACTACTACCAAATAATTTATCATACTGAGGCAACTCTTGAGTATCAAACCATAAGGTTCTATGCGGGTGACCTCCATTACGTTCATTATCAAACCAACCAGGCTTAACATCTTTAAATTCTTTTGCCCATATTACGGCTTTTTCCAATATATCATCTATGATTTCCTGAGCATTTGACAAAGTACTAACTAGGTTTTGTGTTTCACCAATATCTGTATCAGTATCAAACAATTGCCATTGTCCATTTCCACCTTTCTTAACAATTTTATATTTACCCAAATTTATAGAAGCATTTTGAAAACCTTTTTGAGGTCTTACAACATATATAGGATTATCTTCTCTAGCATCTTCTCCAAGAATTAACTCATCCATTAAACTTACACCATCTAATGTTTTACTTGACGGGATAGTTCCTCCTGCTAAATCTACAAAAGTTGGATACAAATCTAGCGCACTTACGAGATGGTTATATGTTTGACCTGTAGAAATTTGATTTGGCCAATGAAAAAACATAGGCACACGATGCCCACCCTCATTTACACTACCTTTCCACTGTGCTAAAGGATAATTAACTGCTCCAGCAGTTAAAACTTTACCTCCATTATCACTAAGAAAAACTATTAATGTGTTATTAAAAACACTCATATCCTTTTTTAATTCATCTACAATTCTACCAATATTAGCATCCATATTAACTACCATAGTGGCGTAGTTAATTCGAGCAGTTACTATTTCTTCTATTTTAGCCTCGCGCTCAACAGGATCTGTTAGCTTTGTTACAGGATTAGAATTTGTTACGTAAGTACTATTTCTTACTAAATCTTCAAAATCTGGATTATTGACTTTAAATGCATCTATTTCTGCTTGAGGTGCTTGTAATGGTGTGTGAGGCGCATTATATGACACATACATAAAAAACGGATCAGAACTTGAAGCATTATTATCTATGTAACCTACAGCTTCATCTGTAAGGATATCTGTTAGATATTCATCTAAACCAAACTCAGTAGGATCTACATAATCTCTATTTCTTTGTAATGGGTCTTGATATTCATTAGTAACAGGGTTTGCACCACCTAATCTTCTATAAAAGGCTGCTTCATATCTCCTTTCAAAATAATTTTTTCCTCCACCAAGAAAACCAAAGAAATAATCAAACCCTCTATCTAAAGGTTGATAAGCCCCCTCTTCAAACCCTAAATGCCATTTTCCAAAAGCAGCAGTATTATAGTTTACATCCTGCAATAATTTAGGAAAAAAAGTTTCTGATGTTGGGATACCTAAATCCGTTGTAATATTATTTGGCAAATTATACTGAGCTCCTATTCTGTGAGGATAGATTCCTGTAAGCAATGCCGCTCTACTTGGTCCGCAAAACGGGTGCGCTACATGGCCATTAGTACAAATTATTCCATTAGTGGCTAATGCGTCTAAATTAGGTGTTGGTATAATTCCGCGATCTGTTGGGTAACTAGAATCTCGGTTAAAGCCTACATCTGCATAACCTAAATCATCAGCTAATATAAAAACAATATTAGGTTTAGAACCTTGTGTTTGTGCCGATACAATTAAGTTTGCAAACATAATAACTAGAGCAAAATACTTAAGCTTAGTGTTATTTTTTTTCATAATTTTAGTTTTGACAGTCTTTTTTTAGTGTGTTATAGAGGGGAATAATTTCAAGAATAGAGGGTTCTTGATAGAATATTTGTTCAAAAATAGAAATCCAATTAGATGATTTACTCACTAAGATTACCTATATGTTAATGAAAATTACCTTTTTCTAGTAAAAACATAAAAAAGCAATCACTTTAAAAGCAATTTACAAAAAAAAATAACTATATATTATACAATTACATAAAATAAAAATTTAATTATTTACAAAATAGTAAGATGTTTCAAACAAAATACAGGCTCTTACCTAACTAAATAATAGCATAACCATAATAAATACTTTTATAAATTGATAACAATACTTCTACTGAAAGACTATGTCGTTTAACGAAAATAATTGCTCTGTGTAGAACTTATAATTATCATTTATAATTTATAGTTTTTTTTTGTTTTCATAATTATCACTTATTTGGTTTTAAACCTCTTAAAATTATTGATTTAAAACCAAAAAAAGCATCATAAAATTATAGAAAACAAAAAAAACAGTCGATTTAATCATTTAATAAATATTTTTTTATTGTAAACCTTAAAAAAGAATTTATTGTTTTAATTTCGGCACATGATTGTCAATTTTATAGAATAAAATTGACAAAGCAAAACCAAACAGTTTGTATTAAAATTTATTCAATTTATCATATATGAAAGTAGCATTTATTACTGGTGTCACAGGGCAAGATGGAGCTTATTTAAGTGAATTTTTATTAAAAAAAGGATATCAAGTACACGGATTAAAAAGACGTTCTTCATTATTTAACACAGATCGTATTGACCATTTATATCAAGACCCACATGTAGATAACCGTAATTTCTTCTTGCATTATGGAGATATGACGGATAGCACCAACTTAATTAGATTGATAAAAGAAATTGAGCCAGATGAAATATACAATCTAGCAGCGATGAGTCATGTACAAGTATCTTTTGAAATCCCTGAATATACTGGTAATGCAGACGGCTTAGGCACATTAAGAATTCTAGATGCTGTACGTTTATTAGGTCTAGAAAAAAAGACCAGAATATACCAAGCTTCTACTTCAGAATTGTATGGTAAAGTACAAGAAGTACCACAATCTGAAACCACACCATTTTATCCAAGAAGCCCATATGCCGTTGCCAAAATGTATGCATATTGGATTACAGTAAATTATCGTGAGGCTTATGGTATGTATGCTTGTAACGGTATTCTATTTAATCACGAATCACCAATTAGGGGGGAAACTTTTGTAACTAGAAAAATAACCCGAGCAACATCAAGAATAGCACTTGGACTACAAGATAAATTATATTTAGGAAACCTTGACGCTAAAAGAGATTGGGGACATGCTAAAGATTATGTAAGAATGATGTGGATGATACTTCAAGCAGAAGAGGCTGAAGATTGGGTAATCGCTACAGGAAAAACGACTACAGTTAGAGACTTTGTTAAAATGGCTTTTAATGAAGTAGGTATTGAACTTGAATTTAAAGGTACTGGGATTGAAGAAAAGGGCTTTGTTAAATCTTGTTCTAATCCAGAATTTAAACTAGACATTGGAAAAGAAGTATTATCTGTAGACCCAAAATACTTTAGACCTACAGAGGTTGAGTTGCTTATTGGAGATGCCACTAAAGCTAACACAAAACTTGGATGGACACCAGAATACAATCTTAAAGACCTAGTTAAAGACATGATGACTAGCGATGTCTCTTTAATGCAAAAAGACCAACATATTAAGCACGGGGGGTATCAAACTTTTAATTATTACGAATAATAACGTTTTAATTACAAGACCAAGTACTTTTATTTATCTTTTACAAGATTGATTTATTTAATACATCGATTAAAAAGACCTAATTAGCATAATTCATGGAAAAAAATTCCAAAATATACATAGCCGGACACAGAGGTCTGGTTGGTAGTGCCATACTAAAAAACTTAAGAAACAGAGGCTATAGTAATTTTATTACTCGTACGCACAAAGAACTAGACTTAACAGACACTAAAGCAGTATCAGATTTTTTCTCAAAAGAAAAACCTGAATATGTTTTTTTAGCCGCGGCAAAAGTTGGTGGCATTGTTGCCAACAACGTATACCGTGCTGATTTTATATATCAAAACCTTGCTATTCAAAACAACGTTATTCATCAGAGTTACACAAATAATGTTAAAAAGCTAATGTTTTTGGGTAGCACCTGCATATATCCAAAGTCTTGCCCTCAACCCATGAAAGAAGACTATTTACTTACAGATATTCTGGAGTACACCAATGAGCCATATGCCATTGCTAAAATAGCTGGAATAAAAATGTGCGAAAGCTACAATTTACAGTATGACACCAATTTTATTTCTGTAATGCCAACAAATTTATATGGACCAAACGATAATTTCGATTTAGAAAAATCACATGTTCTTCCGGCATTAATTAGAAAAATACATTTAGGCCATGCTTTAGAAAAAAATGATTGGACACACATAAGAAAAGATATTGATAAAATGCCTATAGAGGGTATAAACGGTAGTTCATCAGAATCTGATATATTAAACATTCTAAAAAAATATGGCATTATTACAGTTAATGGTGATGTCCAAATTGAAGTTTGGGGAAGCGGCAAACCTATGCGCGAATTCTTGTGGAGTGAAGACATGGCAGATGCTTGTGTATTTTTAATGGAAGACATTAATTTTAAAGACTGCATAACAAACAATCCTGAAGTAAGAAACACACATATTAATATAGGCACTGGTGTAGACATTTCTATTAAAGACCTTGCATCACTAATAAAAAAGATTATTGGTTTTAAAGGGGAACTTTATTTTAACGCAGATAAACCAGATGGTACTATGAAAAAACTAACCGATGTTTCAAAATTACATGACTTAGGATGGAAGCACAAAATAACGCTAGAGGACGGTATTAAAAAATTATACAATTGGTTTTCTAATTAAAACATTCCAATAAATTTGAGAACTATTACAACTAATAAGCTTTAGAACTAATAAGCTTTAGAACTAAAATCAAATTATTTAATTTTAATTCTAAAGCTTATTCAAATCTATTTTTTTTTCATCTCAATACATTGAATTCATATTTTTGATAGATTAAATTATTTTTTTGTGTTTTTTTTCAAGAAATTACTTGTTTAATTTATTAAGAACTTACACTACCATCATTCTTATATACCGTGCCTTATGTTTTATTAAACATAAAACTAGAATAACCACTTATTAAATAAGACATCTTCAATTATTCTGTTATAGCCAATTATTTAATTTTTTATATAATCTTAAAACTAGATTTAAACGTATAATATGTAAATTGTAATTGATTAAATCTTTAGTACTTGGAAACTCTCAAATGCAGTTCATCGAAAAATACTTATGTATTTCGTCGAAAAAAAAATTATTTTCGTCGTTTATTTTTTGTTTTTAAAAATTATTGTTAATATAGCAACATTAATACTTTTTTAATCCCCCTAATTAGAACTGTGAAGTATTTATCCCTAAAAATTAGTAACCTACTACTAATCTTATTCATTTTTGTTTCCCTAGAGAGCATCAGCCAAACTGATGATTTCAATAATATAACAGAAACATTAAATGTATCAGGTAATAACGCTCAAACCAATAGTGGATCCATATCATATTCCGTTGGAGAAGTATTCTATAGTTATATAGGTCAAAACACATACAATCTTTCTCAAGGTATACAACACGCTAAAGAATCTACACGAATTGAAGAAAACACAGGTACCCCAGAAGATACTGATATATTAAGAGAACAGCCTTTAGGTGAGATATCTATGTACCCAAATCCAACAACAAATTTTGTAACTTTAGCTATTAAGGGTGTTGTTTCATTTGAGAATAAACAACGTACTTACTATCTTTATGATTTTCAAGGAAAACTTTTAAAACAAAATAAAATCACCCAAGATTATACAGAAATCGATTTAAGCAATCTTAGTACATCACTTTATCTTTTGCAAGTTTTTGTTGATGATCTGATATGGAAAACGTTTAAAATATCAAAAAAATAATACTGATGAAATATTCTTCTGCTTTACTCCTCTTTATTTTGACCACTTTTAGTGTTTTTTCTCAAACACCAGAAAAAATGAGTTATCAAGCTATCATACGAGATGGAGACAATAATTTGGTTACAGATAGTAATGTTAGTATAAAAATTTTATTTCATCAAAACGCTCCTAATGGAACAAACGTTTATGAAGAAACACATTCTATTACTACAAATAACAATGGGCTTGCAACTTTAGAAATTGGTACTGGTTTAGCCTCTAATGGCAACTTTAATACAATTCCTTGGGAAGAAGGCACTTATTTTATAGAAACACAAGTTGATATAACTGGCGGTTCAAGTTTTAACATCATAGGTGTTAGTCAACTTCTAAGTGTACCTTTTGCTTTACATGCTAAATCGGCAGAAAAAATAATCGGTCCAAATGGAACCAACCCTTTAAGAGCCGAAATTATACCATTTTCAAATTCTCGAAGCATTATCAATTCAGATATAAACAATACTATAGCTTGTACGGCTTCTGCAACTTTAACCCTAACCACTGGTTTTTCATCTATGAATATTGGAGATACTATTAATTTAGAGGCTCATAATGGGGCTGTCCTAAGTATCAAAGGTGCAAACGGAGTTACTATTAACTACACCAATGCTGGTAACGCTGAGTTTGTTAGCAACGCTGGAAATGTAAGATTTGGTTTGCTTAGAAAATCTGGACAAAATGCATACATAATCTCAGGACAATGAAACAGTTAGTATTCTTTTTACTATTATCATCATTTACATATTCGCAAAATTATCATTATGCCATAGATAGAACTAAAGATACTCAACCTCCTTCTGTTCCATCAAATCTAACATCTAGTAATACAACAGAAACAAGTACCACGATATCTTGGGATGCTGCAACCGATAACATTAATGTTACAAATTACCAAGTGTATAATAATGGTATATTATTGGTAAATTCTACAGGAGGAATTTCTACAACATTTGTATTAACAGGTTTAAATCCTTCTACAGATTATTCTCTAACCATTAGAGCCATAGATGCTGCAGGTAATATTTCTGGAGACAGCAATATTGAGAATTTCACAACAAACTCTGCTACAATTGCAGACACCACACCACCCTCTAACCCTCTAAATTTAGAAGTAAGTAATATTAGCGAAACTAGTGCAGATTTAACTTGGAGTGTATCTACAGATAATTTAGCTGTAATTGATTACCAAGTGTATAATAATGGAACATTAATAATAGCATCCACCGGAGGAGTTGATATAACGACCACATTAACTGGATTAAACCCTGGAACTGACTACAACATATCTGTAAGAGCCATAGATGCCGCTGGTAATATTTCTGGAGATAGTAATAATGTAGAATTTACAACAGCAATAGAAAACACAACTGTCAATTTGGATGAGAACCTAAAAGATGAAATCGCTTTTTTTTCGGCCAAACTTTTACCAATAGCTTCAAAAGATAGTTTACAATATTATCTAGATACGTACAAATCTGTTCGTCTAGAGAAAGGAGATTATAACAACAGATTAACTATTAATATGTCTTCCAACCAAAAGCTTTTTGGTCATCCATCCATCAGCTTCATCCCTAATATCAATGTAGTTTCAGGAAGTGATGGTATATGGATTGAAAGTGTTGATAGCGAAATAACAATGGAATCTGGAGCACCTATAAAAAACAGCACCTTCAAATCTCTAATTACAACCCGAATTAATGGTACAAATGTTCAATTAGAAGATAATACATTTATAAACCTAAGTAGAACACCATTTATTATAGACTGTAGTTCTGGAGGTTATATGAGAAACAATAAGTTTATCAAACATTTGATACAAGGAAATTCACCTATGATTCATTTAAGAGGTAACGACGCCACACCAAGTTATGGTAATGTTAACGTCTGGATAAACTTTTTAACTGCTGCTGGAGATGCAGGAATTTATGAGAATATGGGTGACTTGAATATTATTGGTATTGATGGAGAAGCTTGGAATTTTAGCAATAAAACTACTACAAATGCAATGGTATATGCTAGAAAAATGAAAGACTTTAAAATAGGAACATGGTCTGGAGCAGCTGGATTTGCAATAAACAAGAAGCCTGTTTTTGATATAGAAGCCGAAAACTTACATATGATTTACAAAACCACAACTTCTCATGGAGGTGGCAAAAGTAAAATAACAGGGAATACTAATGTATTTTTATTGGATGGTAAGCATGAAGGATACGATGTAAATACCACTAGTGCTGGTTTTAACTTTCAGGGTCATTTTGACAATGATGATACTTTTTTAAATGGCAATCAACTACGTTCTGAAATCACGGATATTACATCAAAAAACAAATTAAAAGAAACTATTTTAGGCACTAAACACAAACCTTGGGATAGATATGAATACGAAAAATTACCAAATCCAACTGGTGAAAATTGGGCTAATGAAAGACTAGGGAAAACTGACAAAACTTCTTACATACAAAACCTAATAGACACCAATAACATAGCCGAATTAGACGAAGGGATATACTATATAGCTTCAACATTAAAACTAAAAGCTAATCAGGGCATAGTAGGCATGGGTACGGGTAAAACTGCTATTGTTGGATTAACTGATGATTTCCCATTAATTACTGCCGCTGATGTTGGTAGTGGTAAAATTTTCACCCTATCAAACATGACTCTTCAAGGAGGTAGCAAAGGTATCTTTTTTAAAAGGTCAGAAGCTTTACAATTGCAATTAACAAGCTTAAACTTTAAATATCTGGTATTCAGAAACCAAAAAAATGGAATTCATTTTTTTCAATTTTATGGTTTAGACAACAGTTTCTTTGATTATGTAAATTTCGTAAATTGTGATATTGGTCTTTTTCAACAACCTGATTATAGATCTCTAAGCGGCGGAGAAACTGATGTTATGATGTATATTGATAAATGCGTGTTCTACAGATGTCAGTTCATAAATAACAATATAGCTATGAGCTTATTAGCACATCGTGCTAATAATCTAAATGGTTGGGTAGAATGCAACTTTAAAGGCAACAAAATCGCTGCTGATATACAAAATAGTAATACATCATTTTTTGCTAATTGTGATTTCTCAGAAAATACTGGAGAATATGTTATTGGTAGGGTATCGGAGACCAATTTTTATTCTTGTAACTTTAGTGGAAATACCGCAAATGATATTCTAAAAACAGATGCTGCATATATTGAGGGATGTAACTTTACAGATAATATTAATTTGTTTTCTGACGGTAGAGATGCGGAAAGTTACATAATAAACTCTACCATAACTGGTGATGTTGGAAACCTTAAAAAAGGAATGATTGTTAACAGTAATATGCTATCAAATCCAAATCTTAGTAAAACATTAGTTGATATTAAAGATGGTAATAGCACTATATTGATAAATGATTCCCCTAATCCCTATCCTCAATATTTGATAAAGCATTAAATTAACCACACTATGCTCCAAAGTCTTTGTAAGTTAAAAACTCAGAATTAAATTATTTATAGTTTAATCCTGTTTTAAAATATAGCCATCAAATTTACACCCTCTTTTATTTGTAATTTGTATTTTGGATTAAATTTTATAATCCGTCATGACGTCTACCCAAATAATACTTTTAATTGCTGCTTATTTTACAGTACTTATCATTATCTCTTATTTTACTGGAAAAGAAGATAGTAACGATGCCTTTTTTAAAGCTAACAAATCTGCGCCATGGTATTTAGTAGCTTTTGGTATGATAGGCGCTTCTCTATCAGGAGTAACCTTTATATCAGTTCCTGGTATGGTAGAAGGGCAACAATTTGCTTACATGCAGGGCGTTTTTGGTTTTTTTATTGGTTATCTTTTTATTTTATTTGTTCTACTACCTATATACTATAGTCTTAATGTCACTTCTATTTATCAGTATTTAGAACAGCGTTTTGGCACAATAAGCTATAAAACTGGAGCATTCTTTTTCTTACTATCTAGAGTAACTGGTGCTTCGTTTAGATTGTTTTTAGTCGCCTTATCTATGCAATATATTGTTTTTGAGAATATGGGTGTTCCTTTTTGGGTCACAGTAGTCGTCTCTATATTGTTAATTTGGGTGTATACAAACCGAGGCGGAATAAAAACCATTATATGGACAGACACCTTACAAACCCTAGCCATGCTTGTTGCTGTAGGAACGGCTATATATTTAATTAATGACAAATTAGATTGGACCTATATTGAAGTCTTACAATCGGAGACGTTTTCAAATAGAAGTCAGATTTTCTTTTTCGATGATTTTAACGCTAAAACCTATTTTTGGAAATATTTTATAGGTGGTATTTTTATTGCCATAGCCATGACAGGTTTAGATCAAGATATGATGCAAAAAAACCTGACTTGTAAAAACAAAAAAGAAGCCCAAAAAAACATGTTTACTATGGCTAGCTTAGTGGTTATTGTAAACTTTTTCTTTTTATCGCTTGGGGCATTATTATTTATTTACGCTAGTAAAACAGGTATAGAAATTCCTATTTTAAATAACAAAGCACGAACCGATTTACTGTTTCCAGAAATAGCCATGAATCATAATTTAGGTCTTGGTCTTGCCATTACTTTTATTATTGGCTTAATTGCTGCTGCATACTCTAGTGCAGATTCCGCCTTAACATCTTTAACAACATCATTTTCTATCGATTTTTTGAATATAGAAAAACTACCATTAAACCAACAAAAACCATTACGCAAAAAAGTACATATTGGTGTCTCTATTGTTTTAATACTCGTTGTTATTATTTTTAACGAACTAGAAGGTAATGTGGTTAGTAACTTATTTAAATTTGCAACATTTACTTATGGCCCGCTTCTTGGTTTATTTGCATTTGGTATTTTAACCAAGTATCAAATTAGAGATCAATATACCTGGATTATCGGGTTACTTTCCATAATTATAACCTTTGGTATAACATCTTTACCAAAAAGTGTTATTGGTGACTATCAGTTTCATTGGGAAATTCTACCATTAAATGGTATGATTACTTTTTTAGGCCTGCTCTTAATTTCTAAAAAAACTAATATTGCTTCGTAGATAGTAATACCAGAGTACAAGCAGCCTCAAAAAGGATGTTATTCTCACTTAAAATATTATACAACTCAGGATTCTCGGTGCCCGGATTAAAAATAACCCGCTTAGGTTTTAATGATATGATATAGTCATAATATTCTTTTTGCCGTTTAGGATTTAAATATAAAGTTACTGTATCAATATTATTGTAAGGTAGTAATTCTGTATCTATTTCTACACCCGAAACAACCCCTTTTTTTAAACCAAAAGCCACAACCTCATGTTTATTAGCTACTAATTTTTGTACCGCATAGTTAGAATATCGGTTTGGTTTTAATGATGCACCAAGTACTAATGTTTTTTTACTCATATATTTAATGTGTTAAAATCATGTTAATCTGTAATTGATACAGTAACAGAAATTAAAGTTTTGCGTCTAGCCTATAAGATTAGTTAAAAATGAAACCAATCACAATTAAAAAACACTCTATTTTTTTAAAGGATTTTTGCAAACAAAAACAATGTTTAATACCTTTCTATTTATAGTTGATGGTTAGTGTAAGTTAGGTATTAAATAAAAACCCTAAAAACTTAAATGTTTTTGGGGTTTTGTTTTAAAATCATTCATAAGACTGATAATTATTTAATTACAAAAAATAAATACAATAAAAAAACATCAGTATTCGTTACAAAATAATACAATCTAGCTAATAGCAATAGAATAATTATTTAGAGTTAGTCATCTACAAATTAGTATTCGCATTTAATAGATTCGTATTTTTCAAAAAGCCTAAAATATATTTTTAGGCTTTTTTTATGGTATGTTAAAATTAGTTAAATGTGAGCTTGTCATGCAATATTATCATAAAAATAACGTCTAATATAATAAGATTCTTCAAGTGAGTGTTAGTTGAAGTTGATTAATAGCTAGAAAAACCCGAAATTTAATCATTTCGGGTTTTTTGTTTCATAAAACTTTACCATTTAATAATGGCACTAGCCCAAGTAAAGCCGCTACCAAAAGCAGCTAACACCACGTTATCGCCTTCTTTTATTTTACCTTCTTCCCAAGCTTCAGTAAGCGCTATTATTACAGATGCTGCCGTAGTATTGCCGTATTTCATGATATTATTAAATACTTTATCATCACTAAGTCCAAATTTCTTCTGTATAAATTGCGCTATACGTAAATTGGCTTGATGTGGAATAAGCATATCTATATCTTCCTTTTGCAATCCATTTTTTGTCAACCCTTCTATAATCACTTCACTAAAACGTACCACAGCATTTTTAAATACAAATTGCCCATCCATGTATGGGTAGTAAGACAAATCTTCTTC
This sequence comes from uncultured Algibacter sp., assembly GCA_947499935.1. Lineage (GTDB taxonomy): Bacteria > Bacteroidota > Bacteroidia > Flavobacteriales > Flavobacteriaceae > CANMQH01. The sequence goes on from CANMQH010000028.1 coordinate 19,905, forward strand.
TTCAGCTCCTATAATCTCTGGAACCCAATGTGCTATACTAGGCGAGGCTACAATTAATTTATCGGCATGTTTACCCTCACTATGTAAATGCGTAGACAAAACCCCTTTGGTATTATCTTCTTCTCTTGAAAGTACGCAGGCTCCTGCCCCATCTCCAAAAATAACCGAAACGTTTCGTCCTCTGGTTGTTTTATCTAATCCATTACTATGGTACTCAGCACCAATAACCAATATATTAGTATACATACCTGTTTTTATAAACTGGTCTGCCACAGATATGGCATATACAAACCCCGAACACTGGTTTCTTACATCTAATGCCCCTATGGTTGGCATATCTAACATATCTTGAATTTGCACGCCACATCCTGGAAAATAATAATCTGGACTTAACGTAGCAAATACAATAAAATCGATATCATCTTTAGTTAAACCAGCGCGCTTAATAGCAATTTTAGCTGCCTTTGCCCCCATTACTGCAGAGGTATCTTCGGTACCATCTTTAATCCAACGCCTTTCTTTTATCCCTGTTCGTTCTTGTATCCATGCATCATTCGTATCCATTATTTTAGATAAATCATCATTAGTTACCACATTATCAGGAACATATTTACCTAAACCTATTATTTTTGAGTTATACATATTAATATTCTTTAGTCATTCTAGTTTTTACAACGTTTTACTTTTCGTTAAACCAAAGTACAACAACTGTATTAAAGTACCAATTTAAAAAAATCGAAATTCTTTACATATAAGCGCATAAATTTCATTTTATTTTCACATGAAAAGTTGTGTCAGTTTGTCACATTTAATGGATTGGCATTTTTGTTGACTAGTAGTTTCTAAGTATATTAAAATAAAATTAATCTTTTTTCCGCTAATGCGGGAATTAAAAAATTATAATTAATTATGGCAAAAGGAAGTATTAATGTTTCAGTAGAAAATATTTTCCCTCTCATTAAAAAATTCTTGTATAGTGACCACGAAATCTTTTTACGCGAGTTAATAAGTAATGGTACAGATGCAACTTTAAAACTAAAACATCTTACGAGTATTGGAGAGTCTAAATCTGAATACGGTAACCCACAAATTGAGGTTAAAATTGATAAAGAAGGTAAAAAACTTCATATTATTGATCAAGGTTTAGGTATGACAGCTGATGAGGTTGAAAAATACATCAATCAAGTCGCTTTTTCTGGTGCCGAAGAGTTTTTAGATAAATATAAAGACTCTGCAAAAGATTCAGGTATTATTGGTCATTTTGGTCTTGGTTTTTATTCTGCATTTATGGTGGCAGAAAAAGTAGAGCTTATTACTAAATCTCATAAAGACGAACCTGCTGCGCATTGGACTTGCGATGGTTCTCCAGAGTTTACATTAGAAACTTCAGATAAAGCAGATAGAGGTACAGAAATTATACTTCATATTGCTGAAGACTCAACAGAATTTCTTGAAGAATCAAGAATAAGCGAGCTTTTATCTAAGTATAACAAGTTTATGCCTATTCCAATTAAATTTGGAACTAAAGAAGTAAACGACCCAGATTTTACACCAGAAACTACTACAGATAAAGATGGCAAAGAAACGACTGAGCCACATAAACAAATTACTGTAGACAACATTATAAACAACCCAAATCCTGCTTGGACTAAACAACCAGCAGATTTAGATGATAAAAACTATAAAGACTTTTACCGCGAATTGTACCCAATGCAATTTGAAGAGCCTTTATTCAACATTCACTTAAATGTAGATTACCCATTTAATTTAACAGGGATTTTATACTTTCCAAAAATGTCTAACGACATGCAAATTCAGAAAGACAAAATTCAACTTTATCAAAATCAAGTATTTGTTACCGATAATGTTGAAGGTATTGTTCCTGAGTTTTTAACCATGCTTCGTGGTGTTATTGATTCTCCAGACATTCCATTAAACGTATCGCGTTCGTATTTACAGGCAGATGGTGCTGTTAAAAAGATTTCATCTTACATTACACGTAAAGTTGCCGATAAATTAAAATCGTTATTTAATAACAACCGTGAAGATTTTGAAGCTAAATGGAGCGATATTAAAATTGTTATTGAATATGGTATGCTGTCTGAAGATAAGTTCTTTGAAAAAGCAGACGCCTTTGCATTATACCCAACAGTTGATGGAGCACATTATACCTATGAAGAATTATTCAACAAAATAAAAGCAAATCAAACCGATAAAGACGGTAAACTTGTTATTCTTTATGCGTCAAACAAAGACGAGCAACACAGTTATATTGAGACTGCAAAAGGTAAAGGTTACGAAGTTTTATTATTAGATTCTCCAATAATATCGCATTTAATACAAAAACTAGAAAGCACTAAAGAAAACATTACGTTTGCACGTGTAGACGGAGACCACATCAATAATTTAATTAAGAAAGACGAAACCACTATTTCTAAATTAGATGAAGACCAAACTAAAGCTTTAGACGAGTTATTGAAAGAAGTAATCCCTTCTGAAAAATTTATGGTACAGCTAGAAGCTATGGATAGTGATGCATCGCCTTTTATTATTACGCAACCAGAATTTATGCGTCGTATGAAAGAAATGCAAGCTACTGGCGGCGGAGGTGGCATGAATATGTTTGGCAGCATGCCAGACATGCACAACCTGGTTGTAAATACAAACTCTGAATTGGTTGGCGAAATTCTTGCTACTAAAACTAAAAAGAAACAAGAGCGTTTAATTACACAAAGTTTAGATTTAGCACGCTTATCTCAAGGTTTGCTTAAGGGAGAAGAGTTGACTAATTTTATTAAACGAAGTTATGAGATGATTAAATAATTTTTTTTACTATTTTAATAGATTAGATAAAAACCAATTTGTTAACTCAATTTGGTTTTTATTTTTTATTAGATATTCATTTTTATTACGATATGAAAATTATATTCAAGTGCATCACATTTAATACAGCATTAGTGTTTAAGAGTCAAAAAAAACTACAAATATAAAGACACTCGAAAAGACAAAATGAAGGATTGATTTTTTAATTTATGACAATTAAAGGATATACTATTATTTTTTATTGAATTGAAAACAAGGACGTCCGTACATAAACATATAATTATCTTTCAAATATCATTCATTTAATTAAGCTAATAATTGTCAAATAGAAAGACCTTTTTTTAAAATTAAAATATTTAAAAATTATGGTTACAAAACAAAAATATATACACATACTATTAAAGACAATTAATAAATTTATCAAAAATAAATTCAAAGAATAATAAACTAAATCAAAAATATTTTTATTATGAAAAAAACTACTCTAATAATAAAACTTTACTTAAACTCTATTTTAAGAAAAAATAACATATTTTTTCTAGCACTTTTTTTATCTTTTTTAGGTAACGCGCAAACTACGTATTATGTTGATGCTAGCCGTCCAGATAATACTGCTGACGGTCTAAGTTTTTTAAACGCTTTTAAAGATTTACAAAATGCAATTGATATAGCTAGTGTTGGAGATGAAATTAGAGTAGCTCAAGGCACTTATTTCCCAACAGAGCCAGTAATAAATTCTTCTTCTGAACTAATGTTCCATCTTGACAAAGACCTTATTATTAAAGGTAGTTATGATACTGTCACAGGTAATCAAGATTTAACTAATTTAAGCATCCTTTCTGGAGATTTTGACAATGATAATTTGGTTACTGGTAATGGAGAAAATTTAAATATAGATAGGGGTAATAGCAATGCTAAAACCGTTTTAATTACTATCAATTTATCCAACAATTGTATTATTGACGGTTTTGAAATTACTGGTGGCAGTGGGGGTTCTGCCTCTCCTAATATTAGTTATGGTGGCTTTACAATAGATAGATTTGCTGGAGGCATGACCAATTATGGCTCATCACCTACACTTACTAATGTTACTTTTTTTGGCAATTTTAGTTTTGGTAGTGGAGCTGGAGCCGGAATGTATAATAACTCAAATTCCAATCCAACTCTAACCGATATTAACTTTATAAAAAATTATGCAACTTTTGAAGGTGGCGGTCTTTATAATAGAAGCTCCTCTCCATTACTCACTAATGTTTTATTTTCTGGTAACTACTCTGGAGATAAAGGAGGCGGAATGCACATTATCAATACAGCGTCTTCTCCAATAATTAATAGCGCCTTGTTTCTTGAAAACTTTTCGGTATTTGATGGTGGCGGTATATCCATCATGAGTAACGCATCAATCACACTAAACAACACAATTTTTTCAGGTAATAATTCAGATGAAACAGGAGGAGGAATGTTTGCAAGACAAACAACATCTATTAACTTAAACAACGTAGTTTTTGCGGGGAATAGTGCTACCGATGATGGTGGAGGGTTTTATAACTGGAGTACAGCTAACGTTGAATTAAATAATGTAACATTTGTTAGGAATTCCACAGGTACTGATGGGGCTGGCATGTATAATCAATCGACAGTATCTAACAGCCCAGTTTTAAACAATACTGTTTTTTACAGTAATGTTAAGCCCTCAATGATAAATGATATTGCTGGAGATAACGTAGATTTTAGTTCAAAAAATAATGCTTCAGATGGTACTGGTGGATTAATAAATATAGGACAAAATTTTATTAATTTAACTGCAGATCCATTTATGAATAGTTTTGATTTTAATGGAAATGATAATATTTATGGCACTAATGATGATGGTCTAATCCCAAATGCGACTAATAGCGTGTTAGCAAATGCTGGAGATAACACCAAAAATAGCACAACTATAGATGTAAAAGGTGAGAATAGAATTGCAAATACGACCATAGACATAGGTGCTTACGAAAGTGATTCAACATTAAATATTATCAATAATGAATTAAACATTTCAACAACCATTTATCCAAATCCCGCTACTAACTACATCAAAATACATAACCACTCAAATAAACAACTTAATGAAATTGTTATATATAATATGAGTGGACAATTAGTTAGTAAAGTTGCTTTAAATTCATCAGTATTAGAAAATAAAATTGACATTTCTAATTTACAGAAAGCTAGTTATTTTATGATTATAAAAAGTAAATCAACACAAGAAACCAAATTGTTTATAAAAGTTGATTAAAACTAACCTTGTTAGGTTTAAACTTAGTACGTTTATCTCTCGAATATAGAAAGATAAAGCATTAACTAATTTTATTAAACATAGTTACGAGATGATTAAGTAATATTTTGTCATGCTGAACTTGTTTCAGTATCTCATAAATAGAAACTATATTTTTTCGCTTTCGCGGAAATACAAAATACCTAAAACCACTTTGTTTGCACAAAGTGGTTTTTTAATCAAAAAAAATATAAAACATACAATGGAATTATTAGAAAAATTAAAATGGCGTTATGCTACAAAAGCCATGAATGGTAAAAAAGTAGCTCAAGAAAAAATAGATAATATTATTGAAGCAGCATCTCTAGCACCTACTTCAAGTGGTTTACAACCATTTGAAATTATTGTAATTACAAATCAAGAATTAAAGGAGAAAATTAAACCTATTTCTTGGAACCAACCTGTAATAACAGATTGTTCGCATTTATTGGTATTTGCAGCTTGGGATACTTACACGGCAGATCGTATTAATAAAATGTTCGATTTAACAAATACGGTTCGTGGTTTTGAAAATGAAGGTTGGGAAAATTACAGACAACAGCTTTTAAATAGTTACCCTCAAAAAGATGCCCAAGTAAACTTTAATCACGCTGTAAAACAAGCTTATATTGCTTTTTCGCAATCTATTGCAGCTGCTGCTTTTGAGAAGGTTGATTGTACACCTCTTGAAGGTTTTGACCCTGATGCTTTAGATAAAATTTTAGACTTAAGAGCTAAAGGTCTTAGAAGTTGTGTGATGCTTCCTATTGGCTATAGAGATACTGAAAATGACTGGTTAGCTAATCTTCCTAAAGTTAGAAAACCTATTGAAGATTTGGTTACTGTTATTGATTAATAAAATTTTGATTATTTCGCTTTCGCGGAAGTATTACGAACTTAAAACCACTTAGCGAAAGCAGGGTGGTTTTTGTTTAGATTGTGATTTGACTTTGTAAAAAAATTCAGCTATCTTCGTTTAACGTCGGATATAAAACATTAAAACGATTTCATATCCGCGAAACAATGTAGCTAATATCGCTAACTCTAATGGAAATCAATATTATTAGATGAAAATAACGTTAAAAACTAACGGAGATATAAATAGACTTGGCGATAAAATTAGAGCTGAATACCCAAATATTGAAAACTCAACAAAAGAACAAATTCAAGAACATAGAATTTCTTTCAAAGAAACTACAAATGCTACTTTCAATTCTTTATGTTCATTAAGTAAAAGAGTTAATAAAAATGCAATTATTACTTATCGAATTAAGCGAATTGAAACAATAATTGGAAAGCTAGAAAGGCTAAATGTTGACCCGAAAAAAAAACAACAATTTGCTAGAATGTGGGACATTTCAGGTTGTAGGTGTATAGTAGATAATGATAGAGAAGTTTATAAATTAGAAAAATTAATTTCCAAAAAATTTAAAGTCCGAAAAAAGACTGACTATATTAAAAACCCTAAGCCTAATGGATATAAATCTCTTCATCTATATTTACAATTACCAAATGACAATAAAGTTGTAGAAGTACAATTAAGAAATAGACTTGACCATAACTGGGCTACACTTGTTGAAATAACTGACTTTATCTTTGATTCTCAATTAAAGGAATATGGAAAAGATAAAAAATTAGAAAGATTTTTATTCCTATTGTCAAAAAGAAAAACACTCATTTTTGAAGACAAACTATTTATCGCTTCGGTTTTAAAAGAATATAAATACTTTGAAAACTTAAGTAAAGTATTTACTCGAAACTATTTAAAAGTACGAAATAGATGGCTTGAATTAGAAATAAAAAACAATCATAAATTCTTTCTAATTGAAACTAAAAAAGATGAAATCCCTAAAATCAATTCTTTTAATGGCTTTAATAAAGCAGAGGATGAATACTTCAAACGATACTTGAACAATCATAGTTCGAATATCGTTTTAACTCATTTAACAAGGCCCAGTTATAAAAACATAAGCAGTGCGTATTCAAATTATATATTAACCGTTCACAGTGTTTTAGATGATATCACAACTATTTTAAGAGAGCTTATTATAGAATGTATTAAGGATAAAAAATATGTTTCTTTTTTAAAATATTACAATTTACATTTATCGATATTATACAATCATATAAACAATCTAAACTCAGAAATTTTAGTTTCTAATAAGCTCGCAAATGACAGAAATAGAAACCATACAAAACAAAATGAATGGAAAGCTGATATTAAAAAGCAAAAAGAACAGATTGAAAAGAATGACAAAAAACTATATATTGAGGTAAATAAATATAAAATTGAATCTAAACTTACCCAAAGGTTTTTAAATTTTAGGTTAAAACGAATAATAAGGCGGAATAGAAAAAAAATAAAAAAATACTAGCCACAACACGGTATAAAAACATAGGGCGTTTGTGCTAAACCGAAAGGTCTGTGAATATTAACAAAGTCCGCTAAATATAAAATTTGGAGTTTATAGTAGAAAAGATAAAAGCAAAATATTTATATTTAGCTAAGTAATATACCGAAACGTAAGTGCTTATCACCTGCCTACGTTTCTTATACTTAACGTTAAACGAACACTCCTAAAAGACCTTTTACCACACCCAAAACTTTTCCAAATACCAAAAAAAGATATACCTATCTTTGTGCCACATAAATTATAAATGGCTTTCACATTACTCTCTTCACCATTACAAGGGTTTACAGATTTTAGGTTCCGTAATGCATTCCATCATTATTTTGGAGGTATCGATACGTTTTATTCGCCCTATATTAGGCTTAATGGGAAGTTTAAAATTAAGTCTTCCTATCAAAATGATTTACTTCAAGCAAACAATACCACTTTAGAAGTCATTCCACAAATTATAACTAACGACGCTGAGGAATTTTTGTTTGTTGCTAAATACGTGCAAAGTTTAGGCTATAAAGAATTAAATTGGAATTTAGGCTGTCCATACCCTATGGTTGCTAAATCTGGAATGGGTTCAGGTTTAATTTGTAATCCTTCGAAAATTGATACTATTTTAGAGCGCGCACATAACGAAACCGACATTTTAGTATCTATGAAAATGCGCATGGGTTATGAGCATGCCAAAGAAATTTTAGACGTCTTCCCTATTTTAGACCAATACCCTCTTAAAAACATAGCCATACATGCCAGAATAGGAAAACAACTTTATAAAGGTCCTGTAGATCTTGATGCTTTTGAACGTTGCATTACCAGTACCAAACACACGTTGTACTATAACGGAGATATTACGAGTGTCGCCAGTTTTAAAGATATGCAAGCACGTTTTCCAAGTTTAGACCATTTTATGATTGGTCGTGGTTTAATTATCGACCCATTTCTGCCACAAATGATAAAAAACAACACCACCGAATACCCTAAAAACCGCTGGGATATTTTTGAAGCATTCCATAATACCATTTATAAACAATACGACGATTACCTTTCTGGCCCCACACCAATAAAAATGAAAATGTTGGGCTTTTGGGAATTCTTTTCTCAATCGTGTTCTAATCCGAAAAAAACTTTCAAAGCTATAAAAAAAGCCACCAACCCGTTTAAATATAAACAAGCAGTAAATACTATTTTAAACGACCAACGGAAATTAAATAGCTAAATTTATTCTATATATTTACTTAAAACTTAAATTATGAAAAACATATATATTGCTTTTGCTTTTGTATTATTTACAGCTTGTAGCTCAGACGATGCTCCACAAGATTTTACAGCCGATAACGAAGCCGAAATTCAAACTTATATTACAGAAAATAATTTAACTGCACAAAAAAGCAATTCTGGTTTGTATTATGTTATTGATAGTCCTGGCGAACGATTTCAACCTACTGAAACAGATAGAGTAACCGTAGCCTATAAAGGCTATTATACTAATGGTGTCGTTTTTGATGAAACTAATAATGATGGTGCTTCATTCAATTTACAATCTGTAATTCGAGGATGGACTGAGGGTATTACGTATTTTAAACAAGGTGGTAGTGGTAAATTACTCATTCCTTCAAGATTAGGCTATGGTAGCAATGATGTTAATGGCATACCTGCTGGTTCTGTCTTAATTTTTGATATTAACCTAATTTCAGTTAATTATGCCAAAGAAAATGAAGAAGAAATTGAAGCTTATATTGTAGATAAAGGCTTAAGTACACAAAAAAGTGAATCAGGCTTATATTATACTATTGATGAAGTAGGTATTGGTAAACAACCTACATTATCCGATAATGTAACATTAAGCTACACAGGTTATTTTACAAATGGTGATGTTTTTGATTCTCAAACTGACGGTATAGATTTTGATTTACAAAATGTAATTAATGGGTTTTCAGAAGGCGTTACCTACCTTAAAGAAGGTGGTAGTGGTAGTTTTATAATCCCCGCACATTTGGCTTATGGAGATATGGCGAATGGTTCTATTACACGTGGCTCAGTCATCATATTTGATATTAAACTTATTTCTGTAAATTAAATAGTATTGTTTTTCTATGTACAAAACAACTAACTTTAAACACAATAAAAAATCCAGCGAAGTTATCTTGGCTGGATTAATTTAATTATTTAAAACTGTCAACTTATTTTAAAGAGACTCATCTCATAATTATTCTATTCACAAAGTAATCTTATTATTTAGCGAATTTTAAATTCCCTTTAGCAGTGGTTAATATATATAAACCTGAATTTAAAGTTTGAACATCAATTTTAGAAGAAACTTCTCCTGTTAAGGCAGCTTTACCTGTTATGTCATAAATTGAAAAATCACCATCAACGTTATCATTAATTATAAGCGCACCTTTGGCCGCATTATAAAAAGACGAGGTTAGTTTATTTTCGCTAAAATCATTACTTGATAAAGTAGCAGAGTTTGATGCACTAATTCCAGCAAATGTTACTAGTGTAGCAACTAATTGCCCTGTACCGAATATACGAAGATCATAATTTACAACCTCAGTAGTTGGTGTATAAGTAATTGTTATTTCATTTGCATTAGGGTCGTTCTTATTAGGATTTGTTGTTGAAAGTGAATTTGCAAAAGAATTAGCAGAAGGATCCTTCATTGAAATACTAAAATTTCCCGATAAATTAGTGTAGCTAATTTTTATATCAACACTTGTATTAGTAGGTAAACTATTAGGAGGAACAGTAGAACTAAAAAAAGTAGCAGGAGCTACTCCATTAATTTCTAGAACGGTCAAGCTTTGAGCATGAGAAACAATCACTGCAGACAAAGCAAAAATAAATAATAAAGTAATTTTTTTAGTCATAATTTTCTTATTTTAATTTATAAATTAATCTCTATAAAGATATAGTAAAAAATTACAAATAAGTAATTTTATTATTACAAATAAAAAAACACTTATTTCATTACATTTACAAATCCATGAAAAACAAATAGTTATAATAAACCCTAAGTTATTAGTACTCATAAATCCATATTCAAATATGGACTCTCTTTTATCGCTAATACTTTGTTAAATACTGAAAATGATAATAACATATTTCGGTTTTTTGTCATGTACTTAGCGAAAAATTATAATTTCATCTAAAATAAATAATCAATCTTTATTGGATGGATTCAGTTAAATGAGAAATTAAATTATAAAAACGTAAAATATACTATGAACATTATCTCCACCAATTTAGCAAAACCAACAACTATTGTTTGGAATGGTAAAGAATACACCACTGGCATATTTAAAATACCAACCGAAAATTCAATTTATTTAGGGAAAGAAGGTGTCACGGGAGACGAAGTTTCGGACCGTAGAGTTCATGGTGGCGAATTTAAAGCTTGTTATTTATTCTCTGAAATGCATTATAAATATTGGAAAACATTATATCCTGATTTAGATTGGACTTGGGGCATGTTTGGAGAGAATTTGACTATTTCTAATTTAGACGAAACTAAAATTTACATAGGAGACACCTACAGAATTGGTGAGGTTTTGGTCCAAATCACGCAACCTAGACAACCTTGTTTTAAATTTGGTGTAAAGTTTGGAACCATTGATGTTTTGCAACAATTTGTAGAATATGGGTATCCCGGCACCTATATTCGTATACTTGAAGAAGGCCATGTAAAAACGGGAGACACTATAAAACTCGTTAAACGTGCCGAAAATAGTATAACTGTAGCGCAACATTTTAAATTACTTTATAGTAGAGATAAAAATCAAGATCATTTAAAAAAAGTTATTATTAACGAGGCTATACCTCCTAAACAAAGAAACGAACTCAAGGTTTTTCTGAAATAAGTTGACGCTGTTTGTTATATATTTGCGACAAACTATCTTAAATGTCATTTAAAGACCTAAAATTAAATAGACCCATACTTAGAGCTGTTGCAGAAGCTGGATACGACAATCCTACTCTAGTTCAAGAAAAAACGATTCCTCTTGTTTTAAACAAAAAAGACGTTATTGTTTCTGCACAAACAGGCACAGGAAAAACTGCTGCTTTTGCATTACCTATTTTACAGTTGTTGTTTGATAGGCAAGATGCATCAAAAAAAGGAAAAACTATAAAAGCCTTAATCGTAAGTCCTACGCGAGAGTTAGCCATTCAAATTGAAGAAAACTTTACAACATATAGCACTTACACTAATTTAAGAACTACTGTAGTATATGGAGGCACATCTATAGAACCACAAAAGGACACTTTAAAAAAAGGCGTTGATATTTTAATAGCTACCCCTGGTAGGTTGCTTGACTTACACAAGCAGGATATCGTGAACTTAGATTATGTAGAAACTTTAGTTTTAGATGAAGCCGATTTGATGCTAGACATGGGTTTTATAGATGATGTTAAAAAAATTGAACGCTTATGCACCAGAGAAAAACAGGTTTTACTGTTTTCTGCAACAATACCATATAAAGTTGAGCAATTAGCGCAAACCATACTAAATACGCCAGAACGTGTACAAGTAGCAACAAACTCTTCGACATCTAAAAATGTGAATCAGCTACTTTATTATGTACCCAAAAAGAATAAAATAGAACTGTGTTTGCATTTACTGCGCAATACCATTAAAGGAAATATTATCATTTTTAGACGTACTAAATTTGGCGTAGAAAAACTTGAAAAAACCCTCTTAAATAATAATTACAAAGCCGATAGCATACACGGAGATAAAAGTCAAACTGCAAGACAAGATGCATTAACAAAATTTAAAAAAGGAACTATTAATATTTTAATAGCTACCGATGTTGCCGCCAGAGGTATTGATATTGATAGTTTAGATGCTGTAGTTAATTTTGACTTGCCCAGTATACCAGAAACCTATGTGCATAGAATTGGAAGAACAGCCAGAGCAGGAAAAAATGGTATAGCGTATTCGTTTTGCTCAGCAGACGAAAAAAACTATATCCAAACCATCCAACAACTCATACAGCTACAGCTAGATATTATTGACGAGCACCCCTATCCGCTAGATCCAAAAGCAAAACCTATTGTTCATAAATCTAAAAAAACAGGTAGCAAGCATAAAAAAGGACGCAAGAGTGAGGCTTCAAAAAAGAAAAAGAAACGTTGGTACTGATTATAATTATTGAATTATGAATAACGACACCAATCATTTTGAAGAGTTTGAAGACCCTAAAGAGTTTTTAAATTTGGATATCAAAAACCTCTTTTCTGAAATTTGGTTTAAGCCAAAATTAGTATTTCAATACCTATCAAATTACAATCCAAACAAATACGTACAACTCTTATTAATAATTGCTTCTATAACATCAACATTAGATAGGTCTTTTTCAAAAACAACTATTTTTAAGGATTCTGGTATAGAATATTTTATAGGAGGCTTACTTGGAGGCGCATTAGTAACGTATGCTCTTTACTATATTTTAGCGTGGTTTTTATACTATTATGGTAAAGCATTTTTAAATGGTCAAGCTAGCTCAAAAGATTTTAGGATGGTTATTGCTTGGTCTAGAGTTCCTGCCATTGCCTCTATTGTATTCTCGTTATACCAATTTAGTTTTTAAACGCCGCATAAAATGCATTTAAGTAATGATGATTTCCAGTAATTGATTTTATTGT
>CANMQH010000029.1 GCA_947499935.1 uncultured Algibacter sp.
GTTTTTCATTGTGACAGTTTGAATTTAAAGTTAGTAAATTCGAATTAAATACTGTCCTATTTTTAGGGAAGCCTACATATACACCAACTGAAACTTCATTATAGGAAATTATCGTTGTGTTCATTCTCATTAAACCTAATTCTTCAAAGGCGTATTTATTTATTGTCATTATAGTATCTACTCCATAACCTTTTCCTCTCACATCTTTATTGCCAAGTAACATCCCATGAAAAGCATTTCTATCTTTCCAATTGATGTCTACTAAGTTAGCCATACCTATTAAACCTAATTCTTCTGTTTCTATTGCAAATCTTTGGTTAGTCCCATTTAATGATAAAGAATTAAACCACTTTTCTTGGTCTTGCTGACTTGAAGGAAAATGCCACCCTCCTAACATGTAGTTAATTGTTGCGTCGTTTGACCATTTATGTAATAAAGGTAAATCTTCTCTTTCTATGGCTCTAAGCGTTACTTTGTTTCCTTTAATGTTCATTTTTCTTTTTAAAATGGTTACTACTTAAATTTTTACTAATTCCTATATCATCTACACTATCCACTGTTTGCCCATTGACGATTGAGCTAGATCCAAAAAAAACAACTCTTACTGTCATTAACAAAATCTTTATATCTAAAAAAAAAGAAAGGTTTTCGACATAATAAACATCATTTACAAACCTTTCGCTAAACTTCATGAGGTTTCTACCTTTTACTTGAGCCAAACCTGTAATACCAGGTTTAACATTATGTCTTTTTTTTTGTTCTGGCGTATATAAAGATACATATTCAAAAAGCAGTGGTCTTGGACCTACTATACTCATATCCCCTTTTAAAACATTTATTAGCTGTGGAATTTCATCTAAAGATGTTTTTCTAACAAACTTACCTATAATAGTTAAACGCTCTGCATCTTGAAGTAAAACACTATTTTCATCTTTCGCATCCGTCATTGTTTTAAATTTTATAACATTGAACGGTTTTTCGTTTTTTCCAGGTCTTTGCTGAAGGAAAAAAGGCTTCCCTTTATTTACAAAAGCTAATGATACTAAAACTAAGATAAATACTGGTGATAGTATAATAATACATATTAAGGAGGTTAAAAAGTCAAAAAAAGGTTTTGTAAGGCTTAAATACATTTTAATCTAATTTTTTATATTCAGCTAATATTTGTTCCCAAACATAAACTTGTTCAAATCTATCAACGATGCTTTTTCTTGCATTATTTTTTAGTGTTGAGTATAATTTATCATTGTTTAACAAGGTAATCATAGCTTCCTCTAATTTGATTTTATCCTTTGGAGGTACTATAATACCATTATACCCATTAGTTATTATTTCGTTACACCCATTTATATTACTAACAATACAAGGTAAGCTTAATGAAGCTGCTTGCATTACTACATTTGGAAAACCTTCTCTATAACTTGGAAAAACTAATACATCAGACGCTACCAAATAGGGTCTTACATCTGCTACGTATCCCGTAGAAATTATATTGTTATTATTATTTATTAAATCCTTGTTTGATAGTTTTATTGGGTCTAATTCATCTTCAAATGGTCCAACTAGTAATAACTTAGTATAATTATTAATTTTATGTACTTCCAAAAAGCTTTCAATGAGTTCGTTTATGCCTTTGTCCTTAACTAATCTACCTACAAAAACATAAACAAAATCAGAATTTAATATTTTCAAATCTTCTTTAATACTTTTTATTTTATCTGAAGAAAAATTTTCTCTGCTAAAATGTTTTGTATTAATGCCATTTGAACTACCATTTCCAATTACTTTAAGTTTATTTTCTTTTGCTAATTTATTAGTTATTATAATTTCATTAAGCTTATTCGAATTTGGATAAACCTTTGTCGCACATTTATAAGTTAGCCTTTCAACAAAATTTAAAACGATGCGTTTAAAACCTTTTGCCTCTAACAATGGTAGACCTGCCACAGTATGTAATCTATTAGGTGTTCTTGCTAGCCAAGATGCAATCATGGACACAATACCCGCTTTAGGAGTATGAGAATGTACTATATGTGGTTTTTCTTTAATTAAAAAACGATAAAGTTTAAAAACGGCAATTATATCCTTAAGAGGTGTTATTTTTCTTGTCATTTCAACATCATGAATTAAAACACTTTCATTAGCTGCAACTTTTAATAATTCATCACTTTTAGAAGATATTGCAGTGATTTCATAATATTGATTAATAAAACCTAACTGTCCTTCAAGCAATTTAGATAATGAAATTGGAACTGTTGTTACTCTTATTATCTTTTTTTTCATTCACTTTATTTTATTTAGCAATATTTTAGATTAAAATAAACAAATAATAGTTGAATTTTATAAAAACTATGCTCATCATTCTAATACGGTAATTATATGATATGAAAAATGAGTATAAATTACGTTGCTTAATTACAATTATAAAAAAACTAAAATTATTGTTATTTAAAATTTTTATTAATAGAGTTACATAAATGATAATGAATCCATTGCTCTTTTGTTAACAACTATTGCCGGTATGAAAGCATTATTTAATCTCTTTGATGTCAAAATCCCTGTGTTTTCATCAAAATCAGTATAACTAGAGGTTTGTATAAAATTTTTAAAATTATATTTATTAATATTTATTAAAACTTCATCTGTTATTAATTTTATTTCATTGATTTTAATTTTTTGAGCCTCGTTCTCACCCATTATCAACTGTACGTATCGAGGAAAATCATTACTTTCTAAACTATATTCACCATCAATTATTTGTCTACTATTTTCCTCTTTAACATTATGGTAACTTATTACTGGTTTAATAGTTTTATCTGGGTTTCCAAATTTTATCTGGAAAAGACCTTTAGTATCAGTCTCAAAATCCATTATGACTTTTAAGGCATACTTATCTAGTAATTTAGGTTTATTTTCAATTTCTACTGTTTTTTTTGATTCCATATTAGGTTTCTTTTTTTCAGATTTACATGAAATCATTAAACAAATCGATACAAAAAGTATAATTTTATTTTTCATATTTTTTTTTAAAAAAATTCTCTCTTAAGTTTTTATCTTCTTTTTATTTCTCTTGGAAATAGTACTGCTGCTTTAGAATCCAATCTACTGCCCTTATTTATACAAAAAGTATTTACAGTTATTCTCAGTAAAAATAGACAAAAAATAAGATTGTATTTCCTTTTAATTAGTTTTTGTGTTTAATAACAATCCAATATATTGAAAATAACATATATGGCATATACATTACTCTCATTCTTGAAGCTAAGCCTAAATTATACATATAAACACTGTAAAATAAAATTAAAAGAACAAAGGCCATAACAGGAAATATAATTTCTTTAATTTTATATAGGTTTATTCTTTTAATTGAAGTAAAAAATTTAATTATAGATAGCCAAACAATTGTGTTTTCTATTGAAGCAAGTATATGAAATGGTCTAATAGATTCATAAAAAAAAGGTCTAAACAGCACTAGCATTAATCTTTCTAAATAACTGGATTTCTCTAAATTAATAGACGAATTACCATTTCGTTGACTATATAATATTATTCGATTATAATTTTCTTTGATGTTTTCAATTTTAATATCTTCTAATTTTAAGAATTTTTGTAGTATAGGTAATGTTAAAAACCCTACAGCTAAGGAAAACAAAATTACTTTAATTTTCTTTTCCTTTCCTAATTCTGGATTAAATATAAAATTTAAAAGGTAGGATAATAATAATATAAAAAAAATATAAGGTCTTATTACTAATATTAATATTATAGAAGTAATGAAAAATAGATTTATACGCTTCATGTTAAAGACATTAGATAAAACTATTGCCATCAAGTAAAAAACTACTGCGTCTTTGCCAACAAAGCTTGTCCAAAAATGATAAGAAGGCAGGAAAAAAAGTATTATGAAGAGAAAGGTATCAGCTCTTTTCTTTAAGTCTGTTTTGAAAAACATATCTCCATAGATAAGAAAACCTTTTAGACTAATTACAGAAAAAAGTATTGTTAACAAAATATAGTTAAATCCTATTTTTATTAAAGGATAAATTAGAAAACTTATAAAAATGGTTCCTATACCTATTAAGGAGTTTATATTTTCTGCTTCGCTGGCTATTCTAAAAATATTCTCAGCATCACATTCGTTACTATAATCGAAGGAATAATACAAACTCGCAAAACAAAATGTAAGATGATAAAAAATTATCGCAAACTTAAATTTCTCTTTACAGTCTAATTCTATTTTTGGCATTTACCCGTATATTCATTAAAATATAAAAATATTTCTTTTAATTAATTTAAATGAAAAACCTCTCAAAACAAATTTAACTTTTTTTTAGGATTTGTTGTTTACTCTTTTGATTATTAAAATAAAAAAAAGCATATAAGAAAAGTGGTAATAGCATATACTTCTGCCTATTTACAAGACCTATGTTATATATTAAGAATGAATTTACTAAAACAAATATTGTACAGTACAACATGAATAGTTTTAAGTTAAATGATTTTTTAAAAATTTTATAATTAAAAACAAAGATGAATTTTAAAAACAAAAATATAAAGAATAAATTTTCAAATGAAACGATTATCTGCCCTATTCCTTTGGCATCATAAAAAAATGGCCTATACAAATAAGTGAATACTTTTTGTATTGTATTTAATTCTAAAGGGTCTACAAAAGAACCTTCTTTTTTAGAATTACTATACCTACTATACCACTTTATTTTTTCACTGAAAAAACTCGAAATATCGATTTTTAAATAATCAAAAATCTGGAAACTTAAAACCAAACCTAATATGGCAAAGAATATAATTATAAGCAATTTTTTAGTCGATTTTATTCCTTGAAATAAATAAACAACAATAAATGACATAAAAAGATAAACGCCTATATACGGCCTTATAAATGTTAATAACAAAACTAATGTAATGTAATTGTAGATTGAAAATTTTCTATTAATATGTCCATTTAATAAAATCATGGTAAGCATAAATACTAAACTGTCTTTTCCTAAGCTAGACATCCAAATATGATAACTTGGTAGAAATAATATGATTAAAATAACGCTAAATCCTAAGAATTTTAAGTTCTTCGAATCATTTAATTCATCCAATATTTTGTATAATAATATAAAGCCTATTAATCCGAAGCTGCCAAAAATTAGAGAAACTGAAAAATAATTAAGCTTTAGGTAATGAATAAATGGATAAATCAGGAAACGAATAAAAGTGGTACTCAGTCCGAATTCTGAAAACCATGAATTTGATTTTAAGGTAAATATGAAATAATTATTGGCATCTGACCTTGCTCCATTAGTAATAAAAGAAGTTATAATAGTCAATAAATAATGTGAAACAGAAACAAAAAAAACAACTAAAGCACTAAGGTTATTTTTTTTGGCATAATTAAAGGAAAGAACTATTACAGAAGTTATTAAAGCTCCTTGAAAAATTACGTTATAAATTAAGCTTATAGTCTCCAATTTATATCGTTTTTATTTTTTTAGCTGGAATACCACCATAAATAGCATTATTATCTAGGCTTTTATTTACAACTGCTCCTGCTGCAACTATGACTCTATGTTTTATCTCTAAATTATTTAATACTCTAACACCACAACCTATCCAAACATCATCTTGAATTATTAATTTTTGTTTAACAATCTCATTATATTTTATAGGTACTCCATCATTATAAGTATGTGTTGTTGATAATAAAGTACTATTGTGAGCAATTGAAATGTTATTTTTTAATTCTATTTCTCCAGACGCATCTATAAAACAATTATCATGTATTGATACATTTTCTCCAATTTCTAAAAATTCCCAACCTTTAATAGTAACTCTTGTTCCAATACGTATATTATCTCCACATTTTTTTATTCTACTATTTAAAATTAAATAGCGCAATAATATAAAAGGGAGTTGAGAGAAAGAGCTAGTAGAATCCCAAATGAATTGTAGAATAAAATTTGGTATTATTTTAAAAAAAATAACAAAAAAATTAATAAGAGTTTTATATTTTTTAAATTGACTCCTTCCTGTGTTTTTCATTCTGATTAATGTTTAGAAAGCTTTATCTAATTGAGTAAAAATAGAACTTTTGTTTTGAATTAATTAGCTCTTAGAAGTAAATCTTTATCTATCCTCGCTTCTATCGTGCTTAACTTTTCTTAAGTAATAAAAATAACTTGAGTAATACAAAACACCTAATACTAATTCTGTATAAATAAGAAAGTTGATAAAGCTATAAATAGTTAAGTTTTCTTTGTTTATAAAGGTTAAAAACATTAACATTACTAATCCGATAAATTGAATAGGAACTTTTATATAATGCTTTCTCATACAAGTAAGTGATGTGCTTAAAAAGGTATATAAGTATGATATCCCACTAGAAATTGCTATTAAAACAAGTAACTTATTATAGTTAGCATACTCTTCTGTAAACAAAATCCTCAATATATGTTCTCCAAAAAAATATAATAGTACTATTATTACCGCTCCTATTACTAATCCTAAAAAAACCATTTTTAAAACAAGATTATTGAATTCTTTATATAATTTCTGTTTCCACAAATTTGCCATTTTTGGTTCAATAACATTAATAATTTGGGTAATAACTTGTCCTCCTATAGCCTTAAAGTACACTATAGAACCAAAAATAGCTAGCATTTCTAGACCGAAATATTTTTCTACAGATAAGTTAGGAAAGCTTTCATAATACTTACTTACAACTTCTAAAAAGAAAATTGGCCAAGCAAAAAGGAAAATTATTTTCATTTTAGAAATCTTAAAATATTCCTTTAAATGTAAAAAAGAAGGGTTCTTAGCTTTTGCTTTAGGTATGTCAAGAAAAAGTAAAACAATTAAAGAAACTATTACCCATATAAGAATTAAATTAAAAAATGAGAGCTTATAATAAATAGAACAAAAGACCGAAAGAATTACTAAGGTTCCATTAACTATTCTTGAGGCCCCAATAAAAACCATGTCTTGCATTTTTTGAAATACAGCATGACACATTTCTGATTGACTTTCGATAAGTTTGAGAAGAATAAGTAATATAACTATATTTATTTGAACAATTCCATATAAATAAGCAGCAATTAATACTGAGAAAAAAGTAAAAACATTCCCAATTAATCTCAAACTATGATAGTCTTCAATTTTTAAATCATTTCTTGTCTCAGTTACATACAAACTTCTTAACTGAAGATTCAATGGTATAAAAATTGGCTTTATAAAAGCTAATACAAAAATATAAAGTCCAACTTCTTCTTTGCTATAATTTTTTGTTAGTAAAATAAGTATTAAGTACTGAACCGCATAAAAAAAGAAGTTTCCAAAAACTATAGACAAAAAATTTGTCTTAGTTTTATTGTTTTCAATATAGTTTTTTGTATTCATATTAATTTCTTAAGCTGTATTTATTATAAGATTTCTCTTAACAAAAAAACTATTAAAAAAAGAAAAGAAATATATACCGTATACTCTATCAAGCATATTCTCAAAAACAAAATTAACACTAATCAATATAATAAATGTCAGAAACAAATAATCTCTTGTTACAAAAGAAGTTTTAAGATTATTAAATATTAATGCTAAAAATAAAACTAAACAAAAAATACCACCACTAACATAAAAATTCAAATACTGATTGTGCAAATTATACTTTTCCTGATATAAAATCTCATATATCTCTTTACTTTTTGAACTATAGCAATGAAACAATTCATCCTTATTATCTCCTAATCCAATTCCAAAAAATTTATCATTTTCAACTATTTCTAACCCACACTTCCATATATCAACTCTATAATCTTCATCAATTCTATCTAAAATTTTTTCTGTATAAAGTTTTATACCATCTGATTTAATAATAAAAAAAATAGATATTACTCCAATTGATAATATAATTAATGCTTTCCATAATTTAATTCTACAAAATATAAATACTAAAGTTCCAATAACTAACGATATAATATTAGGAATAGAGTTCATGTAAAAAACAAAAAAAACAAAGAGCAAGTATATAGAAAAAAGAGCTAGCTTAGTCAATAAGACACTCTTCTTAAATATCATCAAATAAAGAGAAATAAATGCTCCTAAACACAAGCTCATAGACATGTAAGCCTTATGGAAAAACAATACTATCTCATGTTCTGTTGAGGACCAGTTAAAAGGAATATGATAAGGTATCTCAATAAAGACCTTTATTTTTTCTAAAATGCTTGCTTCATTTAAAAAAAGCATTTTTTTAAATGATAGTATTTCTATTGCTAAGTTGAAAACATAAATACATAAAAAGATATTCACAACTATAAAAAATGCGAGTATTAAATCAATACGTGAGCTTTTAATTTTAGAAAAGCCTATAATTGAAATAGGAAATACTCCTATTAAAATTAATTTAAAAACAGCACTTATTCCTTTAGGGAAATTTTGAGAATAACTAACTGTAAAAACTAAGAAAATAAAGAATAGTATAGAAATAAAAACCTCTCTCTTATGAGAAAGATTTTTATTTCTATAATTTAAGCCTATTAGTATTAATGAAATAAAAACACCTAAGAATCCAATGTAATTTATTGGAAGAAGTGGAAAAACAAATAATACACTAAGTAATAATTCGTTTTTGAATGTATTTAAAAACATTATTGTTTTTTCATACATAAGGTTTTATTTTTTGTATATAAATTTTATGTTATTTTCAAACCACTTATAGGTAATCTTAATACCATCACTAAATTTATATTTTGGATTATAACCTAAGAGTTTTTGACCCTTATCTATATTTGCTAATGAATCTCTTACATCTCCCTGTCTTGAAGGTCCGTATATGATTTCATTATCTTTTCCTGAAAGCACTTTAATATTATCCCAAAGATTATTTATACTTATTCTTTCTCCAACAGCTACATTAAATACTTCATGTGATTCTAAATTAGAAAAAGCAGCCTTAATGTTTGCTTGAACAACATTCTCAATAAAAGTAAAATCTCTAGTTTGCTCACCATCCCCGTTAATTTTAACAGATGTGTCATTTACAGCTGCGTCCATAAATAATGGAATTACAGCAGCGTAAGCACCATTTGGGTCTTGCTTAGGTCCAAAAACATTAAAGTATCTTAAACCTACACTATGAAAACCAAAAGTATTAGAAAAAACATCTGCGTATAATTCATTTACATATTTAGTAACAGCATATGGAGAAAGTGGTTTTCCAATAATATGCTCTACTTTAGGTAATGATTTACTATCTCCATAGGTACTAGAGGAAGCAGCATAAACCATTTTTTTTACGTTTTCCGATTCTTTAGCAGATAATAATACATTTAGAAAGCCAGAAACATTAACTTCATTTGAAGTTAATGGGTCATTGATAGACCTAGGAACCGAACCCAAAGCTGCTTGATGAAATACATAATCAACATTAAGCATCGCTTTTTTACAAGTTTCAATATCTCTAATATCTCCTTCTATAAACTTAAAATTCTTAGAATTAAAAAAAGGCTCAATGTTTTTTATATATCCATTAGATAAGTCATCTAAAACAATGACTTCTTTAGCATTATACTTTAATAAGTATTCAACTAAGTTAGAGCCTATAAAACCTGCACCGCCAGTAACTAAAAAAGTAAAATCAGATAGGTTTTCTCTATGATATTTAGTTTGATATAACATTCTATAATCTTTTATTTATTTTATCCAAGTCTAAATTACCCTTAACATCATAAACAATAGTTTTCTCATTTTTAAATAAGTTTAAATCTAATTGTTTAAATTGTTTATGAGAAACAACATGAACTATAGCGTCATATTTAGAATTTAACGTTTCTATAATATCTATACTGTAATTTAGCTTAACCTCTTCTTTTTGAGCCCAAGGGTCATATACATCAACATGCATATTAAAATCAGATAAAGCTTGGTAAACATCAATAGCTTTAGTATTCCTAATATCAGGACAGTTTTCTTTAAAAGTGATTCCTAACATTAGAACTCTTGCATTTTTTATAGTTATATCGTTTGTTACCATAAGTTTTAAAACTTCAGTTGCAACGTATTCTCCCATACTATCATTCAAGCGTCTACCTGCTAAGATAATTTCAGGATGGTATCCAACTTCTTGAGCTTTTTGAGCTAAATAATACGGATCTACACCTATACAATGCCCCCCTACTAGACCTGGTTTAAAAGGTAAAAAATTCCATTTAGTAGCTGCTGCCTCTAAAACTGCATGTGTATCTATACCTAGCTTATTAAAAATCATAGCTAGTTCGTTTACAAACGCAATATTAATATCACGTTGGGCATTTTCTATCACTTTTGCAGCTTCAGCTACTTTAATTGTAGGTGCTAAATGAGTCCCCGCTGTAATTATTGAAGCATATAAATTATTAACTTGTTCCCCAACCTCTGGAGTAGAACCTGAAGTTACTTTTTTAATATTTGCAACTGTATGTTTTTTATCACCGGGGTTAATACGCTCTGGTGAATATCCGCAATAAAAATCTTTATTGAACACTAAACCACTTACAGTTTCCAAAATAGGCACACATTCATCTTCAGTAACTCCAGGGTAAACCGTAGATTCATAAATAACTATATCTCCTTTTTTAAGAACACTACCTATAGTTTCAGAAGACTTAATTAAAGGTGTTAAAATCGGTCTGTTATTTTTATCAACTGGCGTAGGAACTGTTACAATAAATAAATTACAAGAAGCTATATCTTCAATTTTAGAAGATATTTTTAATCCAAATTTGTCATTAGAGTCTAAAACAGCTTTTAAACTACTATCTGAAATCTCCAGAGTACTATCATGCCCTGTATTTATTTCATTTACCCTAGAATTATTAATATCAAAGCCTACAACATTGTATTTTTTCGCAAACTCTACTGCCAAGGGTAATCCAACATACCCTAGCCCTATCACAGCAATTTTATAATTTTCAGTCATCTTTATTTATTACTTTCTAGGCTTAAGATACTTGTTTTTGGCCTGTTAGCAAAAGTACTATATTTATGTGCTTTTACAAGATTTATTTTATTTATTAAATTATTTTCTGACAGAGCTTCTTTAGCAAAATCATACCATGTCATTACAATTGAGTCACAAAAATGATAAATTCCGTAAGCACTAATATTTTTAGTAATCAATTCAATTAAATATTTAGATAAATTAACAGCGTCCGTTGGACACCCTTTTTGTTCTGTGGTCACTTTTAATGTCTTTTCTGTTTTAGCCTTTTCAATAATTGTTCTATAGAAATTATTTCCGTATTTTTTACTGTATAACCATGATGTTCTTACAATGAAGTAATTATTTAAAACTTCTTGAATATAATTTTCTCCAGCCAATTTAGATGCACCATATACATTGATAGGATTTGTATCGTCAGAAATTAAGTATGGTTCTTCTTTTTTTCCATCAAACACATAGTCTGTTGAAATATGAATTAATATGATATTATTAACATGGCAAGCTTCTGCCAAATTCTTAACACCTTCTGCATTAACTTCAAAAGCAATTTTAGGTGTTTTTTCAGCTTGTTCTACATTGGTATATGCCGCACAATTAATACAATAATCATATGCATTGTTATCAAAATATAACTTGACAAAATTTTTGTCTGTAATATCAAGTGCTTTTTTATTTACAAAAGTGAAATTTAATCCTAAGCTATTATCTCTATATAATTCATGAATTGTTTTTCCTAATTGTCCATCTGCACCTGTAACTAAAATTTTTTTATTCATTTAGTTTAAATAATTTTTCAAAAGTTGGAAGGTTTTTATCTTTTGAGGAAATAATTAGTTCTTTGTTAGGAAGTGACCAATCTATATCTAATGTTTTATCATTAAATATAATTCCAGATTCCGATTGTTTGTTATAATAATTATCACACTTATAAGAAAAAATCGTACCCGCTTCTAACGTAACAAATCCGTGAGCGAAACCTCTAGGAATAAAAAGTTGCTTATAGCTTTTATCATCAAGTATAATCGAAAAATGCTTGCCAAATGTAGAGGAACCATGCCTTAAATCTACACAAACATCTAATACCTTACCTTTTATAACCCGAACTAGTTTTGCTTGAGAAAATTCGTTTTTTTGATAATGCAGACCTCTTAAAACACCTTTAGAAGACTTTGATTCATTATCTTGAACAAAATGAATACCAATACCTGTATCTTTCTTGAATTTATGCTCGTTAAAACTCTCAAAAAAGTAACCTCTTTCATCTTGAAACAATTTAGGCGTTATTATATAACACCCTTTTAAATATATTTCTTCAAATGTCATATGCTATATTAATTTCCGAAGATATTCACCATAACCACTTTTAAGTAATGGTTCTGCTAATTTATTAAGTTGATTTTTATTTATATAACCCATCTTATAGGCAACTTCTTCTATACAGCCTATTTTTTGTCCTTGTCGTTCTTCAATAACTTGAACAAACTGCGAAGCTTGCATTAAAGATGTAAAGGTCCCTGTATCTAACCAAGCCGTTCCTTTATCTAATATTTGTACATTTAAGTCACCTTGGCTTAAATACACCTTATTTACATCTGTAATTTCTAATTCTCCACGTTGACTTGGTATTATATTTTTTGCAACGTTTACTACTGAATTATCATAAAAATAAATACCAGGTACAGCAAAATTAGATTTTGGCTGTATTGGTTTTTCTTCTATAGATATAGCTTTCTTATTTTTACCAAACTCAACTACACCATAACGTTCAGGGTCTTGAACATGATATGCAAAGATAACGCCTCCTTTAGGGTTTATATTAGCTTGTAATATTTTATCTAATCCCGAACCATAAAATATATTATCACCTAAAACAAGTGCTACACTATCATTTCCAATAAATTTTTCTCCTATAATAAATGCCTCAGCTAGTCCTTTTGGTTGCTCTTGTACTGCATAATCAAATCTACACCCATAATCTATTCCTGTTCCTAAAAGTTCTTTAAATCTTGGTAAATCTTTTGAAGTCGATATAATTAAAATATCTCTAATTCCTGAAGACATCAAGGTTGTTAAAGGATAATAAATCATAGGTTTATCATAAACTGGCATAAGTTGTTTGCTTATTACTTTGGTAAGTGGGTATAAGCGTGTTCCTGATCCTCCAGCTAAAATAATACCTTTCATCTATTCTTGATATTTATTAATATACCAATCTATGGTTTTTTTTATTCCTGTTTCAAAATTTTCTTTTGCTTTCCATTGCAAATCATTCTCAATTTTTGAAGCATCTATGGCATACCTATAGTCATGACCAGGCCTATCTTTTACATAAGTAATTTGGTTTTTATATGACGTATTTTTAGGGACAATCTTATCTAAGATATTACAAATAGTATTGGCAATATATAAATTATCTCTTTCGTTTTTTCCGCCTATGTTATAGGTTTCCCCAGAGATACCATTATTAAATACCATGTCAATGCCTATGCAGTGATCTTTAACGTATAGCCAATCTCTAATATTTTTTCCATCTCCATAAATAGGGATGTCTTCTCCTTTTAATGCTTTTCTAATAATCGTTGGAATTAATTTCTCATCATGTTGCTTTGGTCCATAATTATTAGAACAGTTCGTTGTTACCACATTCATCCCAAAAGTGTGGTAGTAGCTTCTTACAATAAAATCTGATGACGCCTTGGAAGCACTGTATGGACTATTTGGCGCATAGGATGTTTGCTCAGTAAACAAACCTTCTGTACCAAGAGAACCATAGACCTCATCTGTAGAAATATGATGAAAACGAGAATTTATATGATTCTCTTTGATTTTTTGTGGAGAATCCATCCAATGATTTTTAGCTATGTCAAGTAAATTATAAGTACCTGTTATATTCGTGTCTATAAAAGTACTTGGGTTTTTAATGGAATTATCTACATGAGATTCTGCTGCAAAATGAATAACCCCATTAAAATCATATTCTTTAAATAGTTGTTCAATTAATAATCTGTCACAAATATCACCTTTTATAAAAGTATAGTTTTTATTACTGTTGACTTCTTTTAAATTGAAAAGTTTACCTGCATAAGTGAGCTTATCTAGATTCACTATTTTAATATTATCATACTTATTAAGAAAATAAGTTATAAAATTAGAACCTATAAAGCCTGCGCCACCTGTTATTAAAAAAGATTTAGTTTTCATAATTATTAACAAACCTAACTACTCTATTAAGCATAAATACCATAATAAGTATTATAAATGAAATAAGTGGAAATATAAAAGAGTACTTAGACGTCAGGCTACTGTGTTCTGAGCCAACATCTTGAAAACTTGATAGCGTATCAAAAAACACATCTTCTTCAACTTTTTGAGCATCTAAATTTGATAAAGATTTCCTTAATTGCAACTCTTTATCTAATAACTCAAATTCTTTAGTTTTAACACGTTCTTGTACTAAAGACATCCCATCTAAAGTTATTGTCCCACTATTAGAACTCGATTCTTCTTTTAAAACATCAATATACACTTTTTTAAGTGAATCAATTTGATTCAACGATTTTACTATCCGTTCTCTATCTATAGCAATTAAAGAATCTCGTTTTTCCATTTTTTTAACAGAATACGTATTTGTAAAAGTAGAATTTAAACCTTCTTCTAAAGATCTAAAAATGTCCTTTTTAAAAGATTTTACTTCTATTTTATATACACTACCTGAGTATATACTTCTATTTTCTAAAAAATCTTCAAAATTTATTTTTCTAGCTCTAGAACTGTCTACTTGTTTGATAAATTCTTCGAATTCTAAAATCTTATCATTATCGGTTTCTGGTCCTGGAGAAATTTCAAATTCTATTATTTTTTTTGCATATGCTTCTTCTATTTTAAACAAATTGCTTAATTGCATATAATCTCCATCAGCAATCAATGCATTGTAGTAATTTACATTAGTGACTAATTGAAACTTAGAGTCAAAATATGGCTTAACTAACATACTAGATGCATATACAGGCTTTTTAGTGATTTCTAAACCGTAACCTATAGCAGCAGCAATAATCATAGAAAATACAATTATTTTAAAATTACTAATTAGTGCTTTTACTACATAAACAATTACAGAAAATATAGACTTAAAAATATTACCTATAAACCGAAATAATCGGTCAAACATATTGCCAATTAACTTAAAAAATTGAATTAAATCAACTTCTTCAGATTGAGGCGTTTGCTGTAAATTTTTACTCATAATTAAAATTCGTTAGTTTAATATTTGTTCTAATATCGTTCTTGTTATTAAATAGGTTGGTTTAACACCTGAAGTTCCTAAGCCTCCTGAAGCTAACGTAGCACCTGTTTCTAAAGGGTTATCGCTAGCATAATATGCATATCTCACTTTAACATCTTGATTTATACTACCTCTAACTTTTGATGCTGCTTGTATAGCTTTTTGATAATGTGCACCTTCCATTTCTAATCCTATAACTTGCCATGTTGAGTTATGAAAGAACTTTAAAATATCTTTATTTTGTAATGAAGTCCCTAAAACAGTAATCATAGAGCCATCATAAACATCAACACCTTGGCCTTCTAAATCTTCTTTTTTAAGCTCATTTTTAAATGGATAATTATCTGCTGTACCTTCAAAAATATGTGCAGAAGGAATCATTATATCACCTTTTCCACCTTCTAAAATTCCGGCTTTCCCCATAATTGAAAGAGATTCCACATTTAAATGAATTTTTTCATCCTTAATTTTATGCGGTTTAAGCAACTCATCAATAGTTTCATAAGCTTGTTCTCCAAAAGCATAATCCATGACCAATATTACTGGTTTTTTTTGATTTAAAAGCGTTTTAGATACTTTAATATCTAATTCGTTTTCATCAATTTTAGATGTATCAAAAATTTGAACATCTATATTAGCACCAGATGTATCTTTGATATAAATCATGCCTTTTTGCAACGCTTGTTTTGTTACTTTATTGCGTAGCGTTTTACTGTCTTTTTTACTTAATGATTCATAAATCTCAAAAACATCCTTTTTAGATGTTGTATTTTTTAATGCATGAGATGCAAAAAGTGTATTCATAACACTATGCATATTAGCACTTATAATATGAATTGGTCGTTCTAACAAATCATTTTTGTGTAGTATTTCTTTAATACCTTCTGCCCATATTTCGCCATGAATATGATGTCCTATACGCTCTCTTAAAACGGGGCTAAATGTAACTGTTCGCTTATTATCATGAACAATTTCCGCAATCGCTAATTTGCCTAACCAGTAAACAATATGTAGCAACCTTTCTGGTTGTAGTAATGTTGCAAATTTATTATAAACTGAACTGATTTCGCTAAACGTTCTTCCTAGAATATTAGCTGTATGCGTAATAGCAACTTCTCTTTCTTCTTGACTTAATTTCTTTTTTGATAGTACAGCTTTTTCTAACTTTATCCAATCTCTAGTTGTAGCGCCTTCATCATTTGTTATAACACGCTCACCTATTTTGTGAGATTCTATAAAAAGAAATGTAAGGTGTGTAAGAATATCATAAATTTCGGAACGCCCTCTAGTAATCTCAATATTCATTTGCTCATCATCAATCCTATAACAATTTCTACGTCTTTTAGGAGGAATAATGGGCTTAAAATGAGAGTTAGAATAGCCCTCATCACTTGTTAAATTAATAAAGGAACATTCTTCTATACCTATTGGAAGTCTATCAATAACATAAAGCAAACCCTCTAATTCTGCTTTTTCATCGCCTATGGATCCATAGATTTCTGGTTGTAAAAGCAATAAAGCTTGCCTTAAGGTTTCACCAGAAATACCCATAGGTTTATAAAAGCCTCTATTGAACAAATGCCGCATAGTAATATACATGCGTTCTATAGCATTAGAGCTTTCTTGAGCTCTTGTTCTCACATGATGTTTTTTGCTGCTACTCATAGGTTTATTTACTATGCCAAAGATAGTATTATTTGATTAATTGTTTTGAGGGAATCTTTCGACAATTTTTCGATCATTTGAGAGTCTTGGCAACTTATTTTGTCCGCCTAATTTACCAATGGACTTCATGTAATTTTTAAATCCATCCTTATCTACTTTGGTTATTTTTAAAGGTTGTAAAACATGACCTTCTATCAAATCAAAATAATAACTGTTTTGTTGTTGTAAAGATGCATCTATTTTTTTTGCAAAATCAACCATATTTTTAGGTTCATTTTCAAATTCAATAAACCATTCGTGATAAGGCAAACCATGCTCGGGATTTATTTGAGGTGCAACTGTAAACTCTGTAACACTTATATTGGAATTTAATGTTGCTTCTTGCATCGCTTGTTCTACCTCTTTGCCTATTACATGCTCACCAAAAGCAGAAATAAAATGTTTTATTCTTCCAGAAACAATAACGCGATAAGGTTTTGTAGACGTAAACTCAACCGTATCACCAATATTATAAGCCCAAAGCCCTGCATTTGTAGAAATAATCATCACATAGTTTATACCAACCTCAACATCTTTAATGGTTATACGCTTAGGGTTTTTATCAAAAAACTCATCGGCTTTAACAAACTCATAAAAAATACCTGAATTAAGCTGAAGTAACATCCCTTTTTCATTCTGCTTATCTTGAAATGCAAAAAAACCTTCGCTTGCGGGATATAACTCTATACTATCTACTTTTCTACCAATTAAGTTTTCAAATTTTGACCTGTAAGGCTCATAATTAACGCCTCCAAATATGAATAAATTAAAATTCTTAAAAATGTCTCCTACTTTTTTTCCAGTTTTTTGCTGAAGTTTTTCAAAATACATTTGTACCCAAGATGGAATCCCAGAAATTATGGTCATATTCTCAGGTAAAGTTTCTTCTACAATAGCATCAACCTTAGTTTCCCAATCTTCAATACAATTAGTTTCCCAAGACGGTAATCTGTTTTTCTGAAGATATTTTGGCACATAATGCGCTACAATACCTGAAAGCCTACCTAATTGTACTCCATTTTCTTCTTTAAGAATTGGGCTGCCTTGCAAAAAAATCATTTTACCATCTACAAATTGGCTATTACCAGTCTCATTAATATACATTAAAATAGCATTTCTAGCTGCATCTACATGGGTTGGCATACTTTCTTTTGTAATGGGAATATATTTTGAGCCTGATGTTGTACCTGATGTTTTTGCGAAATAAATGGGTTGCCCTTTCCAAAGGATATCTTTTTCGCCAGCAACTACTTTTTCTACATAAGGTTTTAAAGCTTCATAATCTCTAATAGGGACACGCTTTATATAATCTGCATGATTATTTATACTCACAAAATCGTGATCCTTGCCAAACTGTGTACTAGTTGCTGCAGAAATTAATTCTTGAAATACCTTATGTTGTGTATCTATTGGGTTATTTGCCCATTTTTGAATACGCTTGTATATATATTTAGCAAATGGTTTTGCTAAAGCAGATTTTAATGATCCCATTTATTTAAAATCTATAAAGGTTGTTGGATTAATAGGGTATCCATCATTCCAAAGCTCGAAATGCAAATGCGGTCCCGTAGATAATTCGCCTGTATTTCCTGCTGTAGCAATAACTTCTCCCGATTTAACTAAATCGCCTTGGGCTTTTGTTAATGCCTCGTTATGTTTATAAACCGAAATTAACCCATAGCTATGTTCTATAATAATAACGTAGCCTGTACTTGAAGTCCATTCTGCAAAGATAACAATACCGTCTGCTGCCGCTTTTATTGGTGTATCTTTAGCCACTACAATGTCTACAGCATAATGCTTTTCTTTTGCGTTGTATGGCTCACTAATTGTACCACTAACAGGAGGAAATAACACAAAATTGGTTGCTGTTGTTGCCGATTCAAACAAATTATATTTATCTTCTTTATCTATCTTTTCTCTTAACAAAGAATCTTCGGCTGTTGGACTTAAATCAACCTCACTAGCTTCTAATTTTATAGCTTGTACTATAGAATCCTTATTAAAATCTATACCACTAACATCGCCTTTTAAAACTTTTTTAATAGATTCATAATAACGATTATTCATATGAATAACCTGTTGTAAAGAATCTGTTTTATAATTTAACTCTGTGGCTTTCTTTTTTAACGCTGTAGACGAATATCCTGGAATGTATTCTCTAAGTGGTGTATAAGCTATTAACAAGTATGTAAATGTAATTAAAAACACAGCGATTAATGAGCTTAGCACAAATACGTTTAATCGGGTAAGCTTAAATGATAGGCGCTCCTCGTAAGTATCTTCATTAAGTACAACTAATCTATACTTATCGAGTAACTTCCGTTTTATTTTTTTAGGCTTCTTTGTGTTTTTCTCCATGTTAAAAACAAAAATAAATAAATTTATTACAAGATTTGGTTGTGTATATGCTAAAGTTAAGCCTAAAACGATTTTATTAAACTTTAATTATTAACTTTGTTTTTTAAAATCATTATTATGAATTTATTTATGTTACCGTTAATTATAGGCTGGCCTCAAATAGTTTTAATAGCTGTTGTTGTTTTATTATTATTTGGAGGTAAAAAAATACCTGAGTTAATGAAGGGTTTAGGTAGTGGTATCAAAGAATTTAAAGATGCTAGTAAAGAAGAAGAACCTGAAAAAGACAAGAAGCAATAAAATTTTAAATGTATCCTATACAAAAAGACTGGTTTAATTAAACCAGTCTTTTTGCTTTTAGTGACTTTAGTAACACTTATAATTATTCAATTTTAACCGATTTTATAATTGCTTCTAATTCTAACATATAGTTTCTTTTTTCTACAGAAGGCGCAAAAGCAAACCCCTCTACAATGACCCATCTTTTATTAATTTTATCTTCTATAGCGTAATTAATAAATGGTCCAGCCATAAAAGCACCTTTAAGATCCCATAATCCTTTAGTTTCAATAGCAGGTTTATTATCTAAGATAACTTTGTTTTGAAATGGTGCATAGGCACGCTCTGTAATTAGATAAGAACCTTCTATACGACCAGGAACGTTTAACAACCCTATAGAGTCTCTAATTTTAACAATTTGGCTTACAGTACTATCGTTATATTTAATCGCCTCATAAGGAAGCTCATACATCATAATATGCATAGAGCCTGTTGTAATATCTTTAGAGAACCATAAGAAATCATCGGTTTCTTTAATCTTATTGTAAATAGAAGGAAACTGAATGCTTAACTTAAGTTTTTCTTTAATAGATTTAAACGTGTGAGGTGATTTTGCCATTTGGCGCAATCTTTCAGAAAGTTCTTCATTTCTAAAAGTTTCTATAATTTTGGATGTGTTTTCTTTTAAAACATTAACAATCTCTTGTTTAGTTTTTCCACGAACCACAATTACTTTTTGAGGCTTTGCATACTTGTTTTGCAATATCTCAAGACCAGCCTCTTTATTAGGCTCAATTTTTAAAACCGTTCTATTTTTGGTTACAAAACCAGAGAAAACAGATGGAGGTATTTGACTAATTGTAAACATAGGTTCGTCTTGTGGCAAACCATAAATGGGTTTAGCAAGCACGCTTCTTATAGCCTCTCCTACTTGACCATCCCATAGTTCATTTTCTGTAACTACAGATACATTATTAATTGCTCCAGATGCATCTGGTAGAAATTTATCTTGTTCCTTTTTTTTGTCACCACAAGACATTAAAAAAAATAATGTTAATACTGAAATAAGAATATATCGCATAA
Source organism: uncultured Algibacter sp. (assembly GCA_947499935.1). Classification (GTDB taxonomy): domain Bacteria; phylum Bacteroidota; class Bacteroidia; order Flavobacteriales; family Flavobacteriaceae; genus CANMQH01. Next base: position 20,691 of record CANMQH010000029.1, read on the forward strand.
TATGTTTTAATTATTAGGAATTTATCCTTTAGATATTTTAAGTGTCATTCCTGGTTTTAATTTATTACTACTAATACCATTCCAATCTTTAATATTTTGCACAGAAACTCCAGAGAATTTTTGAGAAATACTCCATAGAGAATCTCCATTTTGAACTTTGTACATAATTACTTCTCCAGAAATGGGTTTAACTACAGTTTTTGATTTTTTAGACTTCTTGGATGTTACATTAGGTTTTCTTGGATGGATGGTTAGCCGTTGTCCTATCTTTAAATTATTGCTTCTTAGACCATTCCATCTTTTTATATCGCTTACCCTTACACCATATAGCCTTGATATTTTACCAAGATAATCACCAGATTTTACACGATATCTTATTCTATCATTAGCCTCAAAAAATTTGGGCATAGGTTTTTCACGCTTATCAAATTCTGCTTTAGCAAACATGTAAAAATTAGTTTCATTTTCTACAAAGTCTCCAATAACATCCAAAGGCAATCTTAAAACATAATTTTCATCTTTAATAAAAGGAATAATATCTAACTTATATGACGGGTTTAAAAACTGAAGTTTTTCAATGGGTGTTCCTGTGACTTCAGAAACCTGATCTAAAGTTATCATTTGTTTAACCCTAACTGTATCGGTTTCAAAATATGCCGATTCTGGTTTATATTTTTTAAAACCATGCTCCTTAGCATATTCAAAAATATACATATTGGCTAAAAACGCAGGGAGATAACCTGCTGTTTCTCTGGGTAGATTATGCCTAATATTCCAATAGTTTCTATGCCCACCAGAACGTCTAATGGCTTTACTAACATTACCTGGACCAGAATTGTAAGCCGCCAATGCTAAATCCCAATCTCCAAATATAGTGTACAGTTTTGCTAAATATTTAGCTGCAGCCTCTGTAGATTTTATGGGGTCACTACGCTCATCTACATAACTACTTACATCCAAGCCATACATTTTTCCTGTGGCAAACATAAATTGCCATAAACCTGTGGCACCAACTCGAGATTTTGCTCTGGGGTTTAATGCCGACTCCACAATAGCTAAATACTTAACTTCTAATGGTATATCATACAGGTCTAATTCGCGCTCAAACATAGGAAAGTAAAATGCGCTAAGTGTTATTAACCTTTGCATGGAATTCCTGCGGTGTTTTAAATATGATTTTATAACGCTTTCTAAAGCAGGATTATATTCTACATTAAACGGTGTTCTGGCATCTAGAGCTTTTAATCTGGCTTTTAGCGTGTCTGTTGGTAATTCTAAATACTCAACAGGCTGAGTAAGATTTAGTTTAGTAACCGAATTATAAACCGTATCAAAAAGCGCATTGTTATACAGCTCTTCAAACCATTTTTCATCAATTTTATCAGCGTAACTGCTAACATCTGCTTTTTGTACTAATACACTATCTTTTTTAGCTTCAAAAGGTTTTATTTTTTGAGACGTACTATCAACTAAAGAGTAATTTGTTTGAGGGTTTTGTGACGGGATAGTGTCTTCAACTTGAGAAAAACAAATTCCAATATTGAGAGCAAATAAAGGTATAAAAAATCGAAAATTCATAAATATAGTATATCGTTATTGAACGATATTGTTGCTAAAATCGTATATTTTTATTGAATATTGAAATTATATCTAATTAAAACTTATTTTTAAACAAAAATTAAATTCATAATGAGGTTCTTATTATTCTGTGCTTTATGTATTTTTAATACATCTGTATTTTTAGCACAGGAATTATCTAATTCAAATTATTATGTTTGGGCCAAAAGCGGACTAAGTTTAAGGGAATCTCCAGATAAGAATTCCAAAAAGCTAACCATTATTGGTTATAGTGAAAATGTAACTTTTATTTCAGATACGTTTGAAGCTTTCACAGTTACTGAATTTAATGGTTTTGATTACACTGATAATTGGTTTAAGATAAAACACAAAAAGCTAACTGGATATGTTTTTGGAGGCTATTTATCTAAAACACCGCCTCCTAATATATTAGATGAAACCAATAACTTAACAACATATCTTAATAGAGTTTTTACTAAAACAGGTTATGTAATTTATGATAGATATGAAGATTGTAATGATGATGATTCAAACTGTATAACATCTTCTCAGACCTCTTATAAAGAAGGCGCAAGTTATTCTTTTTGGACGGGCGAAGGTGGAGGAACAGAAACCTTGAGTATTCCTAACCTCAACATTTTACAAGCGTACATATTAGGTACTATTTTTTGTGAAACCTATAAAGAATTTGAAATAAAATATTATGAAAAACCACTACCAACAATCATTGTTCTAAGAGATGATGTTGGTTGTGATTTTACAATTACTGCATTAGGAAATTATACTATAATACACTGGTCTGGGGGTTGCTAAATAAAACATAAACTCATTACTTATGCACAACAAGAAATGATTTTGTATCACTCTGTTTACCAACTAATTTTAAGATATATGTTCCTGCCGGTATTTTTGATAGGTTGTCAAGATTATAAGGTTTAGATTTTAAAGTTTTTTGATAAACCGCTCTACCTGATATATCTAATAATACTGCTTTATTATACTGATTCTCATTAGCGACTTCAATTTTAAATTCTGAAGTAAATGGATTAGGGTAAATGGCTATAGCTGCATCATCCTTTAAACTAATCTCATCTTGGCTTAAAGTCATTGTTGGCATAACATCAGTAAAAGAACTGCCTACTCGAATCTCATCAATATCATATTCGCCTTGCCCATAACCTTGAAGATTAATTGCAATTTTATTTCCTGTGCCTAAATTTCTATCCAAGCGTTGGGTTGCTATGTTAGATGGCGAAGGAATTACATTTACACCTGGATTTAGCCAATATCTTGCCACATCATCTCCAGGACCACTTTCAAATTGATATACAACAAAATACGTTATATCATTTTGCATAGCTGTATTCATAAGTTTCGTGCCCCAACGTTTAAATAAGCCCAAATCGAAAACATTATTTAAAAAAAGTGCTAGGTGTCCATTTGCTACTTTGTTTGCTCTTACTAAAAAACTAACCCAAGTAGAAACCCCTTCTGCACCAAGTTGACCACTAGTTTCCCTTTCTATAACCAAAGACGGTGTATCTGTAGACGGTTTTAACTTTAATGATTTTCCAGAAGTTACTAACCCTGGATAAGTAAGCCCATAATCATTTATAGTATACGACCCATTATTAGAAGATATACGCCATTGCCCTCCCCATCCAGAACCTCCGTTTTTATTAGGTATGCTCTCGTTAGTTGAATAATCAAAAGCTTCATGAGCTAATGCAAGTCCACCGCCAGCACCAGATGCGCCACTATTGGATGTACTAAAAGAACTTTCTCCAAAGAAATTAACCGCTTTCACCCAATAATAATACGTTGCGCCATTAGATACCGTGGTATCCTCATAAGATGTTACACTACTTGTTACAGTATTTATTAGAGAAGCACTAGATATTGTATTTGAAGTATTTCTAAATATTTGGTATTCTCTAGGTCCGTTATTTGAAGCTCGCCAAGTAACTCTAACCTTATCTGAAAAAACGCCATCTGTAGCCGCAACACTAATAGGTGCAGATGGTGGCTCTGCATTTGAGATAAATAAACTTGCAACATCACTGGTTACTGACATTCTGTTTTCATAATCAGTAAAATCTGAAGTAGGATAAGGCCAAGCTTTATGATGCCAAGCGTGTTCAGAAAATGCTGGTAAACGATCACTTAAATAAGCTAGATTTATGTTAGCATCATTCTCCCACGTACATAATAGGCCTCCCATAAGATTACTATCATTAACACCTGAAAACTCATCGTAAGTAACAGGGCCAGCAATGCCATCGGTTCCTCCTCTAAAATAATTCCACTCATTATAAACCATCTCAACAGGTCTTGCTATACTATTTCCAACGATATAGAGTGGCGTCCAAGCAGCATTTACAACAGTCCATCCATTTTGTAAATGGCTAGCAAATGTAGGATGAAATTGCTTCGTGTAACAAACAGGAATCACTTGATCTCTATGCTGATACAATACACTAGAAGACGTATTAGGACCTGCCCAATAAGACATTTTTATTTTAGGGTCTTTTGCCACTAAAACACCTCTAAAATAATTTGCCAAATTATCAGACATACCACCTTCACTTTGCACAGGACCAATATGATACATTGGTATTTCTAATCCACTAGGGTAACCCGCTTTAAATTGATCAATTGCGCGTCTATGCGCTTCAGCAATTACGGTTCTAAAACGAGCATTATCTTCATTCCCGTCAAAGCTTGAAAAAGTCCCATTGCCATCTATTTCATCAGCATATCCAGCAAAACTATCACTAGGATTAAAGTCTTCTTGCATAGCCTCTTTCATGTGAGAAAAATTAGGTGTGCATTCGTTATGAGGAAATAAGTATACCCCATTTTTTTTTCCGAATTGAATTAAATCATCCATTTCGGCTTTTGTGTATAGCCTATGAGTCGCTCTTTGTTCTGCAGTAAAATTAGTAGTTTGGCTTAACAATGCACCAATCCATTGCTTTTCTCCTGTATGAAGTGCTAAATAACGTATTTTATAAAATCGAGCTAGCTTAATAAAACTTTTAATTTGATCAGTCGAATACCAAAAATTCTTTACGTCTATCATGGTCGCTCTAAAAGCTCTAAAAGGCTCATCATTAATTGTTGCATTTTTAGCACTTCCTACGCCAGTAGACGTATTTGAAATAGATTGAACTATTGAGACTGTACCTGGAAAAGCACCTCCTATTCCAGAAACTTCTAATGTTATATTGTCATTTATAGTAAGCTTATATTGCTCTTCTTTTAAACCTGAAGTTTGCTTTATCAAAATATCTCCAGTATTCGCAGTGCTACCTTGCGATACTGAAACATTAATACCATAACTACTAAATAACTCTTCTTTTAAAAGATTGGCGATACCTTGGTAAGTATCATTATCATAGTAAATAGTCGTATTTGAGTCTATTGTTGTTGTACCTGTATTAACCGTTACACTTTTTGGCAAAGGCACTATATTTTGAGTTATTCCAAAAACGGGACATACTAATAAGAATAGTATAATAAAATTATTTTTCATGTTTTTCTTATTAGTTATTTTTTATTATTTTCTTCACGAAAACACCTTTATCTGTAATTATTTTAACCATATACATACCTTCTGAAATACTATTTGTTTTTAAAACTAAAGATTGTTGATTTGTAAATGTATACGTTGAAATTTTTCGCCCATTAAGGTCTAACATTTCTACAAGTCCTGAAACTGATGAAACCATGTTAATATGTAACACCTCTTTTACTGGATTTGGATACATGGCTACATTACCCAATGTGTTTTCTAGGGTACTTAAAGCACTACTATTCATGATACTATTATAGCTTGACCCTGTATATACTCTATCAATATCATAACTCCCTTGTCCAAAACCACTTAAACTAACACCTATAGAGTTAATGGATCCTATATTTCTAGGATTAAAAGAGACTAAGGCATCATCTTCTAAAGGTTCTGTATCTGGATCGGTGTTAGTCCATAAAAAAACATCATCGTTTCCTGGCTTTAGTACATATTTTGCAACTATTAGTGTTGTTTCTCCCTGTACAATTGATTTAGGATTAGAGCCTGAAGTATTATCGATAGCTATATTTCTCCCCCATCGTTTACCAACCGAAACCGCTATGTTACCATTAGGTCCTATAAAAAAGTGCCCATTTTCTAGTTTTGTTGGTTTTAGTAAATAAGTTAACCAAAATACATCTCCATCTTGATAGGTTTGATTTAAAGGCCTATTAAGACTAAAGGTTTGCGCTTCTTCACTTTTTAAATTTAAAGATGTTCCTTCTGTACTTAAACCCGCATAGGTTAATGATTCTGGGTTTAGCGACATGAGGTTTAATTTGCTTTCATCTGCGTTCCAATTATAAGATAAACCAGAAGAACATGTTGGTGTAGCAACCTGAGTATAATTAAAATCTTCTCTCTCAAATTCTGGATTTGGCGAGCCACAAACCAAGGGTGTAATTTTTACATCGGCCCAATAATCGTCTGTGCCATCTAAACCTTCGTTAACAACTTCAATATTAAATAAGTTAGAGACATCTACAGCAGTTCCTGTAGATATAGCTGCATCACCAAAATCGTACCATGTGGTTATACCCGCATCGCTTGGGTCGCGCGGATTGGTTGTAATTGAATTTGGTGTTAAATCTATAATTCTAGATACCGCAGGGCTTCTATATGGGACATAATGGATTAAAACACCATTGGTTTGAATTACCTGGCTAGCCGCTTTTTTAATATAGCTTACTACAAAAACACCCTCGTCATCATAACCTCTTAAGTATAGGCCTATTTGTTTTAAGTCTGTTTGCCTATAGGTATCTTGGTTATGTATTCTAAAGGTTTCTGTCTTATTTTCATTATATACGACATTATATTCCTCTGGATTAATCCAACCTATACGGCCTCTGTGGGGTAGAGATATGCCTGCATTTAATACACATCCAGCAGTAAGCTCTTGTCCAAAAGGACAAACGGTAGCATCACTCTCACTTCCCATAAAAAAATAGGGGTCAGAGCCTCCTGTTGATGCTCCTGGAAAAACAACATCTGTACCTTCTATACCTTCTGCATGACCAATGGAAAACATGTGCATCATTTCGTGAATAATACCTGCAATCCAGCCACCTGGTCCCATGGTAACTGTACCTGTATTACCATCTCCACCTCCAACACCTCCAAAATTGGTAAAGCCAGGAGCGTTCATAATATAAGCAATATAATTTCCTTCATAAGAAAATCCTGCAGCGTCTGCTGCTTCTCGCATTAAACGTTGTTTTTTTTCGATATCATCAATTTCTGATTCTGGTCTACTAATTTTAAATACAGGACTTACACTAACATTATCTAACCAAAATTTGCCACCAGATTGTTGGTTTACATAATCGTTAAAAATAGTTGTTGTCGCATTTATTTTCTCTGTTGTGTTTGCTGGCAAATCCATATCGTTAAATTCGGCTACCAGCCATACTATAGATTTTCCTCCTATTGCAGGTGTTTGACCTAATGGATAGTTTTTAGTTTGAGAAAAGCCAAGATAAATAGTTAATATATTAAGAATGAGAAAGAATTGTAATCGTGTTTTCATGAGTGCTTTGTGGTTAGAGGGTTATTGGACTAATTTAGTATACCAAAACGTTAAGTCTTGATTTTGAGCTTGTTTTAATATTTTAATAGCTATATTTAAATACGATAAAAAAGTAGAATTGGCTTTCAAAACATTTTTTTTTCTTGTTTTTTTAAAAAAGCAAGCCATTTTTTAAATATTATAACATTTCTGCATTGAAATAGTATTACAATCTGGAGATATTGGTAAAAATAAAAAACCGTTACCAAAACTATTTGAAAAACAAATGGCTTTAGTAACGGTTTTAAAATTTATATTTTGAGGCTATTCTCTAATTATATACTGTAAATATTAGTCTAAAATAGCAGCAATACCAGGTAGTGTTTTACCTTCTAAGCTTTCTAACATAGCACCCCCTCCAGTACTTACGTAGCTTACTTTATCTTCAAATCCAAATTGTTTAACTGCGGCTACAGAATCGCCACCACCAACTAAAGAGAATGCACCATTTTTAGTAGCTTCGGCAATAGAGTTTCCTAATGCAATGGTACCGTTTGCAAAACTTTCCATTTCAAAAACACCCAAAGGACCATTCCAAAGTATGGTTTTACATTGCATAACGACATCGTGAAATTGCTTTCTAGATTCTGGTCCAGCATCTACACCTTCCCAACCATCTGGAATTTGTTTTATATCCAATATTTGGGTATTTGCATCGTTACTAAAATCGTCTGCAGCAATAACATCAACAGGGATATGTACTTGAACATTTTTAGCCTGAGCTTGTTTTAAAATATCTAAAGCTAATGGCATTTTATCATCCTCGCAAATAGAGTTTCCTATGTTTCCGCCTTGAGCTTTTACAAACGTAAATGCCATACCACCTCCTATTATTAAATGGTCTACTTTATCTAAAATGTTTTCGATAATTGTAATCTTTGAAGACACTTTAGCTCCACCAAGTATAGCTAATACTGGCTTTTCTCCAGTTTCCATAACTTTATTAATACTCTCTATTTCTTGAGATAATAAGTTTCCAAAACATTTTTTGCCTTCAAAAAATTGAGCAATAATAGTGGTTGATGCATGTGCTCTGTGTGCTGTACCAAAAGCATCATTTACATAAACATCACCTAATTTTGATAATTTTTCTGCAAACGCAACATCTCCCGCCGTTTCTTCTGGATAAAAACGTAAGTTTTCTAATAATAATATTTGACCTGGTTCTAAGTTTGCAACTGCAGTTTCTGCTTCTTCACCTATACAATCTGAAACACATTTAACTTCTACACCTAAAATATCTTCAACTTTTGAAACGATATGTTTTAACGAAAACTCATCTTGAAACCCCTTTGGACGCCCTAGATGAGACATTAAAATACAACTTCCACCATCTTCAAGAATCTTAATTATGGTTGGTTTAGCAGATACAATTCTAGTAGCATCTGTAACCTCAAAACTTTCATTTAAAGGCACATTAAAATCTACTCGTATTAATGCTTTTTTATTTTCGAAATTAAAATCGTTAAGCGTTTTCATTATATATTATTTTTATCGTTTTTAACTATTTGATTCACAAATGTAACCAATTAAACCTCTAATAAAAATGTGTTTTTTAACTAAAACGATGTAGAAGCAAAAGATTTTAAATAATCCCTTTTTTAATTTTCATTTCCTGTAAATCCAGAATCTATAAGTATAACAAGTTTTTTAATATTTTCTGAAATAACCTTTTTAAGATTTTTTTTAAAAAAAGGCTTCATTAATATGGCAAATGGCTTAAAATCTACAAAAACTTCAATATTTAATTTGGTATATCCTTCTTTGGTTTCTTCTAGAATAAAATAATTATTCATGCGTTTTATAAAGGGCATATTCGTTGTTGACTCTCCATAAACAAGCTGATTACTTTGCACCCTTTTTGCTACAGTGGTTTGTTCTATTTCGTCGTTTACATTAATCAGGCATTTGTGTTTTAAACCAGCACGATTTACTTTGTTTTTCTCGTATTCTAGCTTATTAATACCTTTTGTCCAAAGTAGGCGATAATCAAAATTACTTATTACTTCGTAGAGATTTATGGCAGATATTTTAATTATTTCTGTTTCATCAAATAATTTATGCTTAGGTATATCCTCTGGAATAGGATTTGGTATTGGTACTTTAGCCTTTAGATGTTCTAATGATTTATAACTGAAGGTTATATTTCCAAAATCGTATTCTGTGGTGTGTTGTTGTTTATTATTTTCGGCAATAGGCAAAATATCTTTAGTAAAAATAGCATACTCATCTAATGGCACTGTATTCTTTAGCAACCTATGTGCTTGTATAACACTACTTCCGTAAGGTTTTTTAAAGTTTTTGACTTCAATAAACTCTATCTCTCCACTATGAACTACAAATTTAATTTTTAAATTATAAGCAGAAGAACATGCACCACAATGGCAAATACGCTGATATTCATAACGCTTTAAATGCGAATGAAATGCTAAGAACATCGTTTCTATTTGCTTTTCTATAACAGAAATATCTATGTTATCTTCTAGTTTATACAAAAACAGGGCATCGCCTTCAATTTCTGCTAACTCTAAGCCCATATTATTACTATCAATTAATAACTCTAAAAGTTCCGAAATAATATGCCGACTATGGCTAATAGCTGTATGATGAACAAATTCGGTAAAACCCGAAATGTCTGGTATAAAAAGTATAGCGTTTTGAGTCATTTCTATGAATATGGATGTTCTTAATTATAAAAACAGGTCTATTTATTATTTATTTGCTACAAAAATAATATTAAAGAATCCAAATCAAGGAACTATATTCCTTTTTAAGCTAAAAAAGTAGAGATGAGTTATGAAGAATAGTATAACTAAAAATTATTTTTAATTTTCGTTTAAAGTAAAATAGCAAAAAAATAAGAGCATTTTTTGCTATATTTTTTTGCTATTTTATATATTTTATTGGTAAAATTTGCAATTGTTAATTTACACTTATTTTTTAAAATGGTATAGGACCGTCAGGTTCTCCATCACCATCACCATCACCATTTGGCCTACTACAATATATTGATTTACATCTCTTTACTGCTTTAAAAAACTTACTAATGTCTTTACTAATTGAATACTCGTTGTAGGCTTTCAAATAACAGCCAGTTGCATTAATACATGGGTTTTTGGGAAATTCTATTGAAAAATACGTCTGTAAATTAATCTCAAATTCTTTTTTGAATTTCTCATATCCATCTTTATTAATCAGTTTTATTCTTAACTTATCAGTCTTATCAGCTAATTTATAATTAATGTTTCCACTTTCAATAAAGTCATTTGCCATAAAATCCAATGTTTGAATTAATTCTAAATAACCTGAATTATTTTTTGTTTCTAAAATGGGTTTACTAGCTGAAATCATTAAAACAGCGGTAAAAAAAAGTACAATCTTTGTTTTCATAATCTAAGTTCTAATATTGTTATTAATTTAAATATTTACCAATAATCCTCTAATTTAAGTAGTTTTTTCTTATAAATATAATAAGAAAAAGTTAAATACTTATTTTAATAACCTGTCTCGTCCTAAAATAAGTTGAATTTGTGCTAACCTATTTTAGGAAGACTCAATCTATTATTAGTTAATATTTTTTAAACCCGTTGGGTGTAATTAGGTAATTTCTATTTTAATGTTGTTTATTGGTCTATCGAAGATAAATTTATTGATGT
>CANMQH010000030.1 GCA_947499935.1 uncultured Algibacter sp.
AGTTTTTTAATTTCTTCTAAGGATTCAACTACCTTAAATGCTTTGCGTTTCGACATATATAAATATACGTCTAATTATAATTAAATTGATATTATATAATAAAAGCATACAAAAAAGTGTTTTAAAGATATTATAAATCAATAATAAATTTAACTTTGCGGTTTTAAAAATCAATAATACCATTATTTTTTAATGTTTAATTAAATTTTATTGGTAGGAACAAAACCAATAATGAGGAATAATAAAATTGATTTATTGCGGTTTATAGGATTAGCAATGATAGTTTTTGCGCATATATCGCCTCCTACACTGTTATTTCAAATTAGAAATTTTGATGTTCCACTTATGGTTTTTATTTCTGGAGTTTCTTTTAAACTATCTTATAAGCCAAATAAAAGTTATATTAATTACATCTGGAAAAGAGTAAAAAGACTAGTTTTTCCTCCTTGGATTTTTTTAGCTTTTTTTTTCATTATATCTCATTTTGTATTTAAAAATGAAATACCAATGCATAGCATAGTTACATCTTTCATATTCTTGTCTGGAATTGGCTATGTCTGGATAATTGGTGTTTTTTTATTAATGTCATTTATTGCTCCGTTTCTTTACTCAGTAGAAAAAAGAATGGGGGCAAACTCGCATTTTTTTATTTATATTGTATTGGCTTTTGTTTTTTATGAAGTATTTCAGCAATCGACTCATCAATATTTTATAGCAAATAAATACCTTAAGATAATTGGCAGAATAATATTTTATATTATTCCATATTCAATAATATATTTATTGGGGATAAGAATCTTGAGGTTTTCTAAAAAAAGTATTGCAATAATAAGTGGCTTCTGTTTTTTAGTTTTCGCTGCTTTAGGAGTTTGTTTGTATATAAGAGAAGGTTATTTTGTTCCTACTCAAATATATAAATTTCCATTATCTACTTATTATGTATCATATGCTATGGCAATTTCTATGCTTTTATGGGTTGTTGGAGATTTCATATGGCTAAAATTAAACGAGAAATTAAAAGTTTTTGTTTTATTCGTATCTGAAAATTCTATTTGGATATATCTTTGGCACATTCCCTTTGTTTTTTTAATAAATACATGGGATGCTAACTTTATTTTAGAATATGTATTAGTTTTATTTTTAGCGATATTGATGGTTTTTATTCAAGTAAATTTTCTTGAGAAAGTAATTATAACCAAATTATCAAATAAAAAAACTATAAAAAATTTGAGAGTATTATTTAAAGGATAATCAACATACTTTAAGAATAATACAAACAATGTATTTTGTTATGTTGCTGTTTTTCGTTTATTTATTATATAATCAATCCCTAGATGCAATCACACTAATCTCCACATTAACATCTTTTGGTAATCTAGCAACTTCAACAGTTTCTCTTGCTGGTGCATTACTATCATCAAAATAACTACCGTAAACTTCATTTATTTGATTAAAATTATCCATGTTACTAATAAATATTGACGATTTAATAACATGATTAAAAGTCATACCAGCAGCTTCTAAAACAGCTTTTAAGTTTTGCATAACTTGGTTGGTTTCTGTTTTAATATCATCTAAAATAAGCGCATTTGTTTCTGGGTTAAATGCAATTTGTCCAGAGATATAAAGCATATTTCCTGTAAGTACTGCTTGGCTGTAAGGGCCAATAGGCGCTGGAGCATTTTTTGTGGTTATAATAGTTTTCATTGCGTATATTATTTAGATTAGTAAAATTAGATAATATATTTATATTAGTTCAATGTCTTATAACTGGATATCAGGCTGTCTACGTTTCTCGTATTTAAGGTCTTTTAAAATACTAGATTTTATACCTATAAAGAAATTCCAAGATGTTCTTTCACTAAAAGGGATCCAACTAAAATTCATGCGCCAACTTAACAAATCCCGTTCAAATCGTAATTGCGTATAGGTAAACCCTGCATTTTTTAAATCGTAACCAGAAGAAGCTCCAATAGACCATTTTTCAGATAATTCTATATCACCAGAAAACATAAGCGAATGTGATGATATTTCATTCTGTCTTCTAGAGTTGGAGTAATTTACGGCATACGCTAAACGTAGTGTCCAAGGTATTTTATAATTATAAAGCTCACTAGGTTCTTTATCTTTTTTATCTTTATTATCTCTAATTTGTTGATTAGCAAAATCTTGAGATACACCAAATAAATCATCATCTCGACCACCACTTCTTAGATTTTCTTCAATACCTCTCTCTTTTTCTTTGTCTTTTCCATCATTTTTTTTGCTAGAAAGCGACCAACCAGCCGTTAAATTTGCACTAGTTAATCTAAAAAGACTACCGCCATTATTAATATTAAACTGGTCAACTCTATTGTTATTATTATCTAAGGCATAAGGATCAAATGTAGCACCAAAATTAATACTCATTTTATCTTTAAATAGTTGCGTGCCTCCGCTCATTCTAACAGGACTCCATTGTAACGAATCGCCAGCAAAATTATAGGATGTCGAAAAATTTAAATTACTTAGTAAAATAATCTTTTTAGCCTCTGTTGCTGTACTATCTTTGTCTCTAACTTTAGCTTCAAGGTTGTTGGAAACAGAAATCCCCATGGAACTTGAGAAGTTTTGATTAGGAGCTCCAAAAAGTCCACCTTGAAAACGAGAAAACTCTAAATTTCTAGAACTCTCAATAGCGTCTAATTCTGCGGCAGATAACCCATCTGCATTAACAATTTCAGCAGTTTCATAAAATTTGTCAAAAGAAGGATTTATATTGTAACTAATACTTGGTCTAACAATATGGCGAATGGCTTTTATTTTAGTGTCTTTGCCTTCTTTTTCAAAATTAAACATACCGTATAGTGTTGTCCCTAAACTAGTACTAAAATTATAGGTTCTAAAAGAATCAAATCCTTTAAGGTCTTCTGTTATATCTTGACGTTCTTCAGCATCAAATGTTCTATTGATAGTATTAAAAGTCCATACCTCATTATAATTAGTACTTGCACTCGCACTAAAATATTTAAATATTTTAAAGTTCGTACTTAAGGGTATAGAATGTTGAAAACCAGCTCTAGCATCATCAAACATTTCTTTTTTGAAAAATAGAGAATCTGTAGTGGCTATTCGGTTTTCACCACGTAGGTTATATTGTAAATTTATATTTTGAATGATACCTTTTTTTGAACCAGATTTTGAAGCAAACGGATACATTCTTCCAACACTACCTTGAAATGTTGGGAGTGTCATATTTATAGTTTCGGTATTGGTGTTTTGCGTATGTGTAGCAGTAAGACTATAGTTTACTTGTGGCTCACCTTGAAATGATTTTGAGTACGATATAGATGACGATAACGTATTATTTAGAAACGCGCCAGAATTAATTTGATTTACAGAGTTACGAAAAAACGTGCTACTACCTAAGTTAACCGAAGCTGAAAAACGAGAATTAGGGTTAGCTTTAGAATCTTGACTGTGAGACCAACGCAAGTTGTAGATAGCATTTACGGCATAATCATCAAATCCGCGTTCACTCGTAATTAAGTTTTCAAATCTAAAGCCAACATTACCTCTAAATTTATAACGTTTAGCATAGGTGTTTTCTAATCTTAACCCTAAACTCCCATTGGTATAATAATCGGCTAGTACAGCCAAATCAGTATGATCGCTAATGGCAAAATAGTAACCGCCATTTTGTAAAAAGAAACCCCTATCGTTCTGTTCTCCAAAGGTCGGTATAATGATACCCGAAGTTTGTTTTTCGCTTTGCGGAAAAAAACCAAAAGGTAAGCCTAATGGTGTTGGTACATTATATATAAAAAGATTTGCTAAGCCAGTAACAATTTTTTTGCCAGGTACAATTTTAGCTTTTCTCAGTTTAATATAATATTCTGGATCTTCAAGATTTTCTGCAGTAGTATATTTAGCATTCTTTAAAAAATAAACAGAATCGTTTTCCTTTTTTGTAATCTGGGCAATTACTGTACCTTCTCCTTGTTCTGTTTTAGAGTTGTAAATAAGTGCTTTTTTTGTTTCTGTATTAAAAATAATAGAATCTGGTTCTACAATATTAGAGCCTTGTGTAAAAACTGGTTTTTGCGCATATTCTCCTATAGAGTCTATGATGCCTTTTGCATATACGGTGTTTGTGCTGTAATCTATTGTAATATCGCCGGCGGTAATATTCATGTCGCCATAATCAATTTTTGCTTCATTGTATAAATACAATTTTTGCTTTTTTTGACTGAATTTGGTATAGTCTGTAGCGTGATATTTAACAATATTTTCTAAAAGTTCTTTTTTAGGAGGAACAGAATCTTGTAGGGTAGAATCGTTAGTTTTTTCAGATGACTCAATAGTAGACGCTATGCTGTCTGGTTTAATAATAACGGTTTCCTTTTTGCTTCTATCTATAGCCTTTCCCTTTTTAGGGATGTCTTGGGCAAAGCTTAACGTGTTAATAAACACTGTAAAACTTAATGCAAAAAG
Organism: uncultured Algibacter sp.; assembly: GCA_947499935.1. Lineage (GTDB taxonomy): Bacteria > Bacteroidota > Bacteroidia > Flavobacteriales > Flavobacteriaceae > CANMQH01. Next base: position 4,474 of record CANMQH010000030.1, read on the forward strand.
TATTTTAAAGTTGTTTGTGTGCAACGCTTTTAAATGTATTTTTGTAAAAGTATGGCTCGGTTTTTGAATTGCCAAAATTACATATATTTTTCTGTGATTGATTAATATTCAATTAAAAGTTTGAAATTAAAATAAACCGAGTTTTTTTAGTCATTAAAAATTCTTTGTAAAACTTTTATTCTGAATCTTGGTATCAAAAATGATGCCTTTAAATTGCTAAACATAGAATTGATTAAAAAAATATGATTCACCAGATGAAAACGAACAAATTATTACTTTTCGTATCCTTAGTTATAGTATTAACAGTATCTGCTTTTACAAATAAAGACGTACAGACACCTCCTAAAAAGTTTGTTGTCGTTTTAGATGCTGGTCATGGCGGTAAAGACCCTGGTAATTTAGGTAATGGTTATAGAGAAAAAAGTATTGCACTAAAAATTGTATTGGCAGTAGGAGAGGCGTTGGAAAAAAATCCTGATATTAAAGTTGTTTATACACGAAAAAAAGATGTATTTGTAGATTTATTTGTTCGTGGAAAAATTGCTAACAAAGCTAATGCAGATTTATTTGTGTCTATACATTGCGATTCGCATACTAGTCAAGCTTATGGGGCAGGTACTTTTGTTTTAGGTACTCATAGAAATAATACTAATTTTGAAGTGGCTAAAAAAGAAAATTCTGTTATTTTTTTGGAGGACGATTATAAAAAAAATTATGCTGGATTTGATCCTAATTCACCAGAGTCTGTAATGAGTATTTTGCTAAGTCAAGAAGAATATTTAGATCAAAGTATTCAGTTAGCAGGATTAATTCAAAATAACTTTGCCAATAAATTAAAGCGTAAGGATAGAAAGGTGAAACAAGCAGGCTTTATAGTTTTACATCAAACGGTAATGCCAAGTGTTTTGGTAGAATTAGGTTTCTTAACTAACAAAAAAGAAGGTGCTTATTTAAATTCTAAAAAAGGACAAAAAGAAATGTCTATAGCAATAAAAAATGCTATTCTAGATTATAAGGATACTTTAGACAAGAATGTTCGAGATTTTTCGGTTATAGATAATAGCGAAGATGTCGTAGAAATAAAAACTCCAGTTGAGGATGTCGTATACAAAGTTCAAATAGCGGCAAGTTCAAAGGACATAGCACTTAAATCATATAACTTTAAAGGATTAGATGCTGTTACCAAGATAAAAGAAGGTCATTTATATAAATACTTTTATGGAAAAACCTCTAGTTACGAGGAGACTAAAGCACTTGAGAAATTTGCTAGAAAAAAAGGATATAATGCTTCATTTGTGGTGGCTTTCAAGAATGGTAAAAAAATTCCTTTATTATCAGCAATAAAATCAAAGGCTAATTAACCGTTTTCTTCTCAAATTTATATTAAATTTGTTTTTCAAACATTTTTATTTTGCAGATAACAAAAGAAGTTAAATTAGGAGCACTAGTATTGGCTGGTATTATTTTATTCATTTTTGGATTTAACTATCTAAAAGGTGAAAGTTTTTTCGATTCTAACAATATCTATCATACTCAGTTTGATTATAATGCCCTAACAACATCTTCGTTAGTTATGGTAAAAGGCAACCCTGTTGGTAAAGTTAAGGCAATTACTTACGATTATAAAACAGGTAAAACTAAAGTCTCTTTCTCAGTAAATAAAGAATTAAAATTTTCTAAAAATAGTTTGGTTAGATTATTCGAAACAAGCTTAATGGGCGGTAATGCAATAGCTGTAATTCTTGCAGATGATGGTCAGATAGCAAAATCGGGAGATGTTTTAAAATCCGAAGTAGAAGTTGGTTTGGTATCCAATCTTTCCAAAAACTTTTCAGGAATTAGTACTGAGTTAAACAGCACATTAAAATCTACCGATACGCTCTTAACAAGTTTAAATATGATTGTTAACGACGATTCAGATAAAGGTCTTAAACAAACTATTAAAGAATTAAATGTAACCTTAAAATCGTTTAAAAACACATCAAATTCTGTAAATGGTTTGGTTGCCAAAAACGATAGAAGTATAACCACCATACTAGAAAACTTTAAAAACACGAGTAACGACTTAGCATCATTATCTGCCGAGTTAAAAAAATCTAACGTAGGAAACACCGTAGAAACTCTAAATAAAACACTAAGTAAATTAAATAATGTGTTATCTAAAATAGAAAAAGGTGAAGGCTCTATAGGTAAAATGCTTAATGACGATGCGCTTTACAACAATATAGAAGGTGCCACAAAAGAAATGGAAGCACTTCTAAAGGACATAAAATTACATCCAAAACGCTATTTCAGGATATTATCTAAAAAAGAAATACCTTACAATCAAGAAGAAAACTAAACAATAACACATGCCATATTTATCCAACATTATTTTTGCCATTTTACTAATTACAGGTGTAGTTTTTTTTACTAAAAATGTAAAAAAACTAATGCGTAATATTAGGCTTGGTCAAAATACCGAAGTTAGCGATAATAAATCGCAACGTTGGAAAAACATGGCCATGATAGCCTTGGGGCAAAGTAAAATGGTACGTCGTCCAATATCGGGCTTTTTACATGTTGTGGTTTATGTAGGTTTTGTTATTATTAATATAGAAGTACTAGAAATTATTATCGACGGATTATTTGGCACACATAGAATAGGGCTTAAGGTTTTACCCACATCGCTTTATGGGTTTTTAATAGCCACCTTCGAGATACTAGCCGTTTTAGTTTTTATAACCGTTATTATCTTCTGGGTTAGAAGAAATATATTAAAACTAGCACGTTTCTGGAAAAGCGAAATGACCTCTTGGCCAAAAAACGATGGTAATTATATTTTATATTTCGAAATGGTTTTAATGACCCTATTTTTGGTTATGAATGCCACAGATACAACATTTCAAGCTATGAATGCTGGTAATGTTGTAAGTCAATTTATAGCACCTTGGTTTTCAGGATTATCAGAATCTACATTACATATCATAGAAAGAACCGCATGGTGGTTGCACATTGGTGGTATTTTAGTATTTCTTAATTATTTATATTTTTCTAAGCATTTACATATTCTATTGGCATTTCCAAACACCTATTTTGGTAAGCTTAAGCCCAAAGGCGAACTTAATAACCTAGAGGCAGTTACCAAAGAAGTAAAAATGATGATGGACCCTAGCATAGACCCTTTTACAGCACCAGCAGAAGGCGCAGAAAGCGAAGCGGAGCCGGTAAAATTTGGAGCCAGCGATGTACAAGATTTAAATTGGGTACAATTATTAAATGCATACACCTGTACAGAGTGTGGCCGTTGTACAAGCGAGTGTCCTGCAAATCAAACAGGAAAAAAACTATCACCTCGTAAAATAATGATGGATACCAGAGATCGTTTAGAAGAGGTTGGCAAAAATATAGATGCCAACAAAGGCGTTTTTAAAGACGATGGTAAACAACTGCTTGACGATTACATAACAAAAGAAGAGCTTTGGGCATGCACATCCTGTAATGCCTGTGTAGAAGCATGTCCAGTAAGTATAGATCCATTATCCATTATTATTGAGATGCGCCGTTATTTGGTTATGGAGCAATCTGCAGCACCAGTAGAGCTCAACAACATGATGACTAATATAGAAAACAACGGAGCACCGTGGCCATACAATCAAATGGATAGATTAAACTGGAAAAACGAATAAACTAATAATTTGGGCGTTACCCAAAAGGGTCGGGCTTTCGGCAGTCGCTCTCTTCGAGGAGCTCCAACAATGCATCAATCCCTAACGCAAAACAAAACAACAAAATAAAGATGAGCGAATTATTAAAAGTACCCACCATGGCAGAATATATGGCGCAAGGCAAACAACCTGAAGTTTTGTTTTGGGTAGGGTGCGCAGGTAGTTTTGATGATAGAGCAAAAAAAATAACCAAAGCCTTTGTTAAATTACTTAACAAAGCTAAGGTAGAATTTGCGGTATTAGGCACCGAAGAAAGCTGTACAGGAGATCCAGCAAAACGTGCAGGAAACGAGTTTTTGTTCCAAATGCAAGCTGTTACTAATATAGAGGTTCTAAACGCTTACGAGGTAAAAAAAATAGTAACGGCATGTCCACATTGTTTTAATACCATTAAAAACGAATACCCTGGGTTAGGAGGAAATTATGAGGTCATGCACCACACACAATTTTTAAAAACCTTGTTAGATGAAGGTCGTTTAACTATAGAAGGAGGTAAATATAAAGGCAAACGGATAACATTTCATGACCCATGTTATTTAGGTCGTGCTAACGATGTTTACGAAGCACCAAGACAACTTATACAAAAGTTAGAAGCCGAATTAGTAGAAATGAAAAACTGCCGTAAAAATGGTTTATGCTGTGGTGCAGGAGGCGCTCAAATGTTTAAAGATGCCGAAAAAGGAGATAAAGAAGTTAATATAGAACGTACAGAACAAGCCATGGAAGTAAAACCACAAATTATTGCCGCTGGTTGTCCGTTTTGTAATACCATGATGACAGATGGTGTAAAAGCTAAGGAAAAAGAAAGCGATATAGCTGTTATGGATATCGCAGAGTTAATAGCTAATGCACAAGATTTATAGAGTATATGAAAGGTAGAATGTGTCCGACTTGTAAGAATGAAAGTTTACCAGACAGCAATATCTGCGAAAAATGTGAATTTCCATTTAATGGAACTGAAAAAGAGAAATCTATTCATATAGGTAGGTTTATTGGTAAAAAAGGTATTATAATTGATTCTGAAGATTCTTTAACCAAAAGTCAAAATTTACTTTATTTCGCTGCTGGGTTTTATATTTTAGGTGTAATAATAAATTTTTCACTTCTATTAAATAATATTTTTACATTATTACTTAATATTACAATAATTATAATAATTGCAGGAAGTGGTATTTTATTAAAAAAATCACCGTTACTTTTTTTAATTATTCCTCTTGCTGTTCTTTTAACTCTTTATATTTTTAATTTTATTATAAATCCAAATACTTTGTTTGAAGGAATTATTTTTAAGTTATTGATATTGAGTAGCTTGTTTTATAGTATATACAATTATATATCCTCAGAAAAATTTAAAAAGAAATACAATTTTTAATTAAAAAAATGTTAGTAGACTTTAGCACATTACCAGAAGAATCGAGAATATGGATTTACCAAGCCAACCGCTCATTTACAGAGCAAGAACTTGAAGAAATTCAATCTAAACTCAATGTTTTTATCGAAAACTGGACAGCACATGGTAGTAATCTACAATCAGGCTACACCATAAAATATAAACGATTTATCGTTATAGGGCTAAATCAAAGTTTAAATGCAGCAACAGGATGTTCTATTGATGCTTCCGTACGTTTTATACAACAGTTAGAAAAAGATTATAACGTTGATTTAATGGATAAAATGAATGTATCCTATAAGCAAGGCGAATATGTGGCATATAAAACACTAACAGATTTTAGAAAAATGGCAAAAGATAAGGCTGTTTCTAAAAACACGATTGTCTTTAATAATCTAGTAACCAATATTTCAGAGTTTAACGAAAACTGGGAAGTGCCTGCAAGCGACAGTTGGCACAGCCGTTTTATTAAATAGAATAATATATTACAATAAACATCTTTAGATTTTTATTAGTGAAACTCAACATTGTAAGTTGAACTGATTTAGCTTTTTTAGCAGGATTTAGGCTGAATACCTTTTATTATGTAATGTATAAGTTTTATTACGTTTTTAAACCTTAAAAACTTTCATATATCAAATAGAATAATGATTTTTACGTATTCAAAAGTGTAAAGATTATATTATGGCGAATGAAATTTTCTTATTAAATATTTCGGGACAAGATAAACCAGGTCTAACCTCTAGCTTAACAGGTGTTTTAGCAGAGTATGGCGCAAAAATATTAGATATTGGACAAGCCAATATTCATGATACGTTGTCTTTAGGTATATTATTCAAAATTCAATCTGGAAAAAAATCTGCTGCTGTTTTAAAAGATTTACTTTTTAAAGCTTACGAGCTTGGTATTACAGCTAAATTCACACCCATTTCTCTCGATAATTACGAGAATTGGGTAGGTTTACAAGGTAAAAACCGATACATTATTACCATTTTAGGCGAAAAACTAGCGGCTGAACAAATATCTGAAGTCACTAAAATAATTTCAGAAAAGAATTTAAACATAGATTCTATAAAACGCCTTACAGGTCGATTATCGCTTACAAAAGAAGAAGAATATCCAAGAGCTTCAATACAGTTGTCTATACGTGGTAAAATAGATGATAAAATAGAGTTTACCGAAAAATTCATGCAAATATCAAGAGAATTGGATGTTGATATTGCGTTTCAAGAAGATAATTTTTATAGAAGAAACAGGCGTTTAGTATGTTTCGATATGGATTCTACTTTAATACAAACCGAGGTTATTGATGAGCTTGCCGAATTGGCTGGTGTTGGTAAAGAAGTTAAAGCCATTACAGAGTCTGCTATGCAGGGCGAAATAGATTTTAACGAAAGTTTTATTAGCCGAATGAAACTTTTAAAAGGTTTAAGTGAAGATGTCCTTAAGGATGTAGCTGTAAAACTACCTATAACCAAGGGTGCCAGAAGATTAATAGATACTTTAAAAAGCTGTGGTTTTAAAACAGCTATTTTGTCTGGGGGTTTTACTTATTTTGGACACTATTTACAAAAAGAACTGGGTATAGATTATGTCTATGCTAATCAATTAGAGATTAAAGATGGCGCGTTAACAGGAGGCTATCTTGGCGATATTGTAGATGGTAATAAAAAAGCAGAATATTTAAAAGAAATTGCCGAAAAAGAAGGTATTAATATTAGTCAAACTATAGCAGTGGGCGATGGTGCTAACGATTTACAAATGCTTAATCTCGCAGGTTTAGGTATTGCTTTTCATGCCAAGCCAAAAGTTAAAGATAATGCACAGAGTTCTATATCTAGTATAGGTTTAGATGGTGTTCTTTATTTATTAGGTTACCACGACAGGCATATAGATTTAATGGAATAGTTTGTAAAATAATATCAGTTTTTGGTGTTTGGTTTTATAGATATCTTAATAATTCTATCTTAAAGTCTTTTCATCTTCGTTTTAAAAGTATTATTTTGGCATGGTTATTAATGTTATTAATAATATTAATAAGCCCGTAACAAATCTTCTTATGCGTCAAATCTTTATTTTACTTTTTTTAGTATTAACAGTTCAATCTGTAGTTGGTCAATCAACTAAAAATCCATTACTAGCTAAAGATGCCGCTTCTCAAAAAAAATGGGTAGATAGTGTATATACCTCGCTTACTTTGACAGAAAAAGTAGGTCAATTATACATGGTGCAAGTTATGTCTAATCAGGATGATACTGCAAAAAAGAATGTTTTAAACCAAATAAAAAATCATCATATTGGTGGTGTTATTTATTCTACTGGAGGACCAAATAGACAAGCCAAATTAAATAATGAGCTTCAATCGTTTTCTAAAATACCATTGCTAGTAGGGATGGATGCCGAGTGGGGATTGAGTATGCGATTAGACTCTACATACGCTTTTCCGTGGAATATGACGCTTGGAGCGATAAAAAATAATAAACTAGTAGAACAAACGGGGCGGCAAATTGGAGAACATTGCAAACGTCTAGGTGTTCATTTTAATTTTGCACCAGTAGTCGATATTAATACTAATCCAAAAAATCCAATAATAGGAAATCGTTCTTTTGGAGAAGATAAAGATAACGTCACCGAAAAAGCATTAGCTTTTATGAAAGGCATGCAGGATGCTGGTGTATTGGCTAATGCTAAACACTTTCCTGGGCATGGAGATACAGACCAAGATTCTCATAAAACTTTACCAACCATAGCTTTTGGGGCTAAGCGTATCGATTCTGTTGAGTTATACCCTTACAAAAAATTAATTAAAGAAGGCCTTTCTAGTGTTATGGTAGCACATTTAAATGTACCGAGTTTAGAGCGTCGTAAAGGGTACCCTTCGTCATTATCAAAACATATTGTTACCGATATTTTAAAGGAACGCTTGGCGTTTCAAGGCCTTATTTTTACAGACGCATTAACCATGAAAGGGGCAGCAGATTTTAGCGAAACTGGCGATATCGATTTAGCAGCATTTATGGCAGGAAATGATGTTATGCTCATGTCTGAAAATGTTGGTATTGGAACATCTAAAATTGTAGAAGCTTGTAATAAAGGTAAAATAACAGAGGAACGATTAGCACATTCAGTTAAAAAAGTTCTACAGGCTAAATACAAAGTAGGATTACACAAGTATCAGCCTGTTGGGCTTTATAATTTATCTAAAGATTTAAATAGATTAAAAGATGATATCTTGTATGAAGAACTATTAGAAAATGCTATAACGGTTGTAAAAAATAAAGATGACTTATTACCTATAAGACAATTGGAAACAAAAAATATAGCTTATGTTAAATTAGGAGATGATACAGGGTCGACGTTTTTTAATGCGCTTAAAAAATATACTAAAATTCATCAAATAGAATCTGATAACCTATATGGTCTTATAGGTAAATTAAAAGCATATAATACGGTAGTGGTTGGTTTTCACAAATCTAATGAAAGCCCATGGAAATCATACCAATTTAGTAAGCAAGATATTATTTGGTTAAAAGAAATAGCTAATAATCATACTGTTATTTTAGATGCATTTGTTAAGCCTTATGCGCTTTCAGAATTACAGAATATTGATAATATAGAGAGCATCATTGTTAGTTATCAAAATAGTAAAATTGCCCAACAAAAATCGGCTCAACTTATTTTTGGAGCTATAGAGGCTAAAGGATGTTTGCCAGTTTCGGTTGGCGATTATTTTAAAGCAGGCGAAGGTATTCATATTAATGCCATAAAACGATTAGGTTATACGGTACCTGAGCGTGTGGGCATAGATTCAGAAAAATTAAATAAAATAGATGCTATAGCACAGCGTGCTGTAAATGGCAAGATGACTCCTGGTATTCAACTTTTAGTTGCTAGAAAAGGGAAGGTTATTTATAATAAAAATTTTGGTAAACATACATACAAAGGAAAAGAAAAAGTAGGTTTCGATGATATTTACGATGTGGCCTCATTAACCAAAATATTAGCCACATTACCCTTGCTTATGGAATTAGAAGAGCAAGGTATTGTATCATTAAATACTAAGTTAGAGAATATACTAAAGGATTATAAAGGCACAAATAAAGCCAATGTTACCATTAAAACAATGTTGTCTCACTATGCCCGTTTAAGACCATGGGAGCCTTTTTACTATCGTACCTTAGATACGGTTACCAAGCGACCAAGTAAAAAATATTATAGAAAAGTACGTAGTGATAAATTTAACATAGAGGTTTCAAAAAACTTGTTTTTGCGTACTGATTATCAAGATTCTATACCTAAAATTATAAAGGAATCTGAGTTGTTAAATCGATTAAAATATCGCTATAGTGATTTTCCATATTATATTTTAAAGAAATATATTGAGGGACATTACGACAGAAGCTTAGAAGAGTTAGCGCAATCCCATTTTTACGAATCTTTGGGTGCTAATTACACCATGTATAATCCGTATCATAAAATTAGTAGTAAAAAGATTGTACCCACAGAGGAGGATGATTATTATAGATACCAAAAAGTACATGGTTTTGTACATGATATGGGAGCTGCCATGCAAAATGGTGTAGGTGGTCATGCTGGGGTATTTAGTAATGCTAATGATGTGGCTAAGATTATGCAAATGTATTTGCAAAAAGGATTTTATGGTGGAAAGCGTTATTTAAAGAATGAAACTATAGATAAATTTAATACCTGTTATTATTGCAATAAAAATAATAGACGCGGTATAGGTTTTGATAAGCCTCAACTTGGTGATTCTGGACCTACTTGCGGTTGCTTATCCATGAAGAGTTTTGGACATTCTGGGTTTACTGGTACTTACGCATGGGCAGACCCAGACAAAGAGATTGTTTATGTGTTTCTGGCTAATAGAACCTATCCTAATGCAGGTAAGAATTTATTATTGAAGGAAAATATAAGAACCGACATCCAGCGTTTAATATACGAAGCTATAATAGACTAAGTAATTTAGGTATAAAAAAAATAAAGTTTTAATGAAAATAGGAATTGTTTGTTATCCAACATTTGGAGGAAGTGGTGTTGTGGCCACAGAATTAGGTTTAGAGTTGTCTAAACGTGGTCACGAAATTCATTTTATAACTTATAATCAACCCGTACGGTTGGAGTTACTTGGAAACAATATTCATTATCATGAGGTAACTGTTCCAGAATACCCGCTATTTGATTATCAACCTTATGAGTTGGCTTTATCTAGCAAATTGGTAGATATGGTTAAACTTCATAAAATAGAGGTATTACATGTACATTATGCCATACCTCATGCTTATGCGGCTTACATGGCTAAGAAAATGCTTATTGAAGAAAATATATATGTTCCTATTGTAACAACATTGCATGGTACAGACATAACACTTGTTGGTAGTCATCCATTTTATAAACCAGCAGTAACTTTTAGTATTAATAAATCGGATGCTGTTACTGCAGTTTCTCAAAGTTTAAAAGACGATACACTACGATTATTTGATATTAATAATGAGATACAAGTTATTTCTAATTTTATAGATTTAGAAAAATATAAGCATAACGAGTTTAAGGATTGCCAACGGGGTATGATGGCTAAAGATGATGAAAAAATTATTACACATATTAGTAATCTACGCCCTGTAAAACAAGTGCATGATGTTATAAGTGTGTTTAATAATATTCAAAAAGAAATGCCTGCAAAGCTTATGCTTATAGGTGAAGGTCCAGAAAGAGAAAAGGCAGAAAAGCAATGTGCCGAACTAGGCATAACAGATAAAGTTGTGTTTTTTGGTAGGAGTAACGAAATTGATAAAATTTTATGTTTTACTGATTTATTTCTCTTACCATCCTTAACCGAAAGTTTTGGTTTAGCGGCATTAGAGGCTATGGCTTCTGGAGTGCCCGTTATATCTAGTAATACAGGTGGTATTCCCGAGGTTAATATGCAGGGGGTTACAGGATTTTTAAGTGATGTTGGCGATGTTGAAGATATGTCTAAAAATGCCATCTATATTTTAAGTGACGAAACGCGCTTACAAGAGTTTAAGAATAATGCAAGAAAAGAGTCTTTAAAATTCGATTTACATGCTGTTGTTCCTCAATATGAAGCTATTTATGAAGCCACTTTGGCTAAGTGTATACTAACTTAATAGTATTTAAAAGCAATAAAAAATGCCATTCTTAAATTTAAGAATGGCATTTTTTTTATTCTATTTACTTTTTTATAAAGCTTTAGAAGTATTTTATAAATGAATCACTTCATCATAAGCTGCAGCAACAGCCTCCATAACGGCCTCACTCATGGTTGGGTGTGGGTGTATGGCTTTTAGTACTTCGTGACCTGTAGTTTCTAATTTTCTACCTAATACGGCTTCTGCTATCATATCGGTAACTCCTGTACCAATCATATGACAACCTAACCATTCACCATATTTAGCATCAAAAATAACTTTTACAAAGCCATCTTTATTACCGCCTGCACTAGCCTTACCTGATGCTGAAAACGGAAACTTACCAACTTTAATATCCAGACCTTGATCTTTGGCTTGCTTTTCGGTTAAACCTACAGAAGCAATTTCTGGAGTACAATATGTACATCCAGGAATGTTACCGTAATCTAAAGCTTCAACATGTTGTCCAGCTAATTTTTCAACACATAAAATACCCTCGGCTGAAGCAACGTGAGCTAAAGCAGGACCAGGAGTAACATCGCCTATGGCATAGTAACCAGGGATATTGGTTTGGTAAAAATCGTTAACAATAATTTTATCTCGGTCTACAACAATACCAACATCTTCAAGACCAATATTTTCAATATTCGTTTTAATACCAACAGCACTTAAAATAATATCGGCTTCTAGAGTTTCTTCGCCTTTACTTGTTTTTACAGTGGCTTTAACACCTGTGCCAGAAGTATCAACTTGAGTAACTTCTGCAGATGTCATGATATTAATACCACTCTTTTTAAAAGATTTTTGTAACTGTTTAGATACATCTATATCTTCAACAGGAACAATATTGGGTAAATACTCAACAATAGTAACGTCGGTTCCCATGGAGTTATAAAAGTATGCAAACTCAACACCAATGGCACCAGAGCCCACTACAATCATTTTTTTAGGTTGTTTTTCTAAGGTCATAGCTTCTCTGTAGCCAATTACTTTTTTACCATCTTGTGGTAAACTTGGTAATTCGCGAGAGCGCGCCCCTGTAGCTATTATAATATTATCGGCACTATATTCAGTACCGTCAACATCTACTTTTTTGCCAGGTTTTAACTTACCATAGCCGTTAATAACATCAATTTTATTTTTCTTCATTAAAAACTGAACACCTTTACTCATACCATCAGCAACACCACGGCTACGTTTTACAACAGCATCAAAATCGTGTTCGGCATCCTTAACCTTCAACCCATAATCTTCAGCATGTTTAAGATATTCAAAAACTTGAGCAGATTTTAATAGGGCTTTTGTTGGTATACACCCCCAATTTAAACACACACCGCCAAGACTTTCTTTTTCTACAATAGCCGTTTTAAAGCCTAATTGCGATGCTCTAATAGCAGTAACATAACCTCCTGGGCCGCTACCAAGAACAATAATATCGTATTTACTCATTTGTTGATTTTTAGGTTACGAATTTACAAAATCGAAATCGAATAAAGAATTTAGAAGCCTTTAAATTTACTTCTTTTACTACCTTTGCGCAGCAAGTTTTTATATATGAACATACCAAAATCTAGTTTTCCAAGAATTGTTATTATCGGTGGTGGTTTTGCAGGTATCGCATTAGCTAAAAAGTTATCTAAACAAGAAGTTCAGGTAATTTTACTCGACAAAAATAATTACCATACGTTTCAACCGCTTTTATATCAGGTATCTACAGGAGGCTTAGAGCCAGATTCTATAGCCTATCCCATACGAAAAATATTAAAAGATTTTCCTAATTTTTACTTTAGACTAGCCGATGTAGAAGAAATCGATACCAATAAAAATAAGGTGTTGACTAATATTGGTAGTTTAAAATTTGACTACCTTATTGTTGCTTCTGGGTCTAAGACCAATTTTTTTGGTAATACAGAAATAGAAAAACACAGTATGGCGATGAAAACCATACCGCAATCTTTAAACTTAAGAAGTTTAATTCTTGAGAATTTTGAAGATGCTCTACTAACCTCAGATTTAAATGAGCGCAATGCACTCATGAATTTTGTTATAGTAGGTGGCGGTGCAACAGGCGTAGAGCTTGCTGGAGCACTGGCCGAAATAAAAAAAGGGATTTTACCAAAAGATTACCCAGATTTAGATACCCGCATGGCGCAAATTAATATTATACAATCTAGCGATTGTATTTTAAAAGGCATGAGTGAAAAAGCCTCGGCAAAAGCCGAAGATTTTCTAGAAAAATTAGGTGTAAATATCTGGAAAAATATAAGGGTAACTAATTATGATGGTAAAACGGTTACAACCAATACCGATTTATCTTTTGAGGCTGCGACTGTAGTTTGGGCAGCTGGAGTTAAAGGTGCTACTATTAAAGGTCTAGAGGCAGAAGATTATACAACGCGTGGAAGCCGTATTTTGGTAAATAAATTTAATCAAATAAAAGGGTTTAACCATATTTTTGCTATTGGTGATATTGCTTGTATGGCTACAGAAGAGTTTCCGCACGGACTCCCCATGATGGCGCAACCAGCCATACAACAAGGCAGTTTATTAGGCGATAATATTTTAAAACTTATAGAAAAGCAACCCATGACATCTTTTGTTTATAAAGATAAAGGAGCCATGGCTACCATAGGCAGAAACAAAGCTGTTGTCGACTTAAAAACGTTTAAATTTCAAGGTGTTTTTGCTTGGTTTGTATGGATGTTTGTCCATTTGTTTTTCTTAATAGGTTTTAGAAATCGTATGGTCGTATTTGTAAACTGGGTTTATAATTATGTCCGTTTTGATAGAGAAGCACGTTTAATTATTAGACCATTTAAAAAGAAACACCAAGTTTAATTGTATTTGGGCGAGTTGCCATAAAAATGGCAAACAGGCTTTCACTACTCGCTCTCTACGAGGAACTCAAACATACCGTTCAATCCTTCTCGCGGGTATACTTCCTTGGCTAATACCAATTCTCATTTAAAATAACCGTAATAAAACGTCCTTTTTTACTTTCTATTTTATTAAAAAAAGAAAACGTAACTATAGCTATGTCTTATTTTTTGTAATTCATATAAAGAAAAAAAATCACCATTTTATTTTACAGTAATTTCAAATAAGAATTGGTATAAGGTTTAGAGCGTTAGTAGTTTTTATTTTTGCAAGAAAAACGGTAGATTAAAATGCTTACTAGAGGTCATCTGTAAAATGACGACGCTCTTTATCTTTACTAAATTTATTTTTATTGTATTGTACAGAGTCGCCTTTTGGGATGGATAAAGATATCCAATTACTGCCTTTAGTAAGTTTACCCAAAAATACTATTTGCCCAACATGGTAGGCGTAGTGCGCCAATTGTCTGTTTATAGCTTCGGTAACCGTATGGCCTTGATTTCTAATATAGATAATACGTTCTAAATCGTTTTCAGATAATCCTTTTATAGTCTCTAAAAGACATGCCCAGCCTTTATTCCAGTTTTTAATAAGGTCTTCTTTTGTGGTATAAGTGTCCTTAAATTCTAAGTCTCGATGTCGCCATGTTTTTTCGCCATCTTCAGTTAAAAAGTTAGTCCATCTACTTAACATGTTGCCAACAAGATGTTTTACTATAATATTTATGGAGTTAGAATCTTTGGTAAATTCTTTTTTTAATTCCTCAACAGTAAGTTGTCCAAAAGTTTTGTCGCCCAAACTTTTGTAATATTCAAATTGTTTAATAACACTTGTTAAGTAGCTTTCCATTTTATTAGTAAAATTCAATTTTTAGAAGCCTAAAAGACATATTCAAAATAGTAAATTGAACTATTTTCGCTTTTTTAGCGGGATTCTGGCTTAATAGGTTTTATTTTTTTGCTGGAATAAATTTTAAAGACACCCCGTTTATACAATGTCTTTTTCCTGTTGTTTTTCTAGGCCCATCATTAAACACATGCCCCAAATGTCCACCACATGTGGCACAATGTTCTTCGGTTCTAGCGTATCCTAAATCGTGATCTGTAGAAAAATCTACGTTACCCTCAATTTCTCTATCAAAACTTGGCCAACCCGTACCAGAATCAAATTTATGTTCACTTTTAAATAGTGGTGTTTCGCAGGCTTTACAAGCATAAATGCCATTATTATAATTTTTGTTTAACGGGCTCGTAAATGGACGTTCAGTCCCAGCTTGTCTCAATACATAAAATTCTTTTTCAGATAATTGAGATTGCCAATCTTTAACAGATTTTGTAACTTTATAAACTTTAGAAGTTTTATCACTTTGTTTTTGAGCAGAAGAATTGCTGTTAAAACATAAAATTAGAGTGATTATGACTAAAAATCTATGTATTTTCATAATATATCATTTTTTAAATGAGTCGGTAAAACTTTACTAAACTTAATAAATTAAATGTCATTTTAAAAATAAATAATGATAAGCGTTGAATTTAAAATGAAATGCATTAATTTTAATAATAAATATGTTATAATTTTACAATGTTTTAAAGACCCATACAATAAAATCAGTTCCTAAATTTACAAGATACTAACTATTAATAAATTATAAGATGAAATTAAAACACGGATTTATATTATTTGGTTTAGCTATGCTAACCTTGGCATGTGCTACTAATCCATTTACAGGAAAGAAAACTTTAGCAATAGTCCCTAATTCGCAACTATTTCCAACAGCTTTTGCGCAATACGGCCAATTTTTAAATGATAACAAGGTTATTACAGGTACAAAAGATGCTCAGATGATTACTAGAGTGGGACAGCGTATTGCTGTAGCCGCAGAACGTTGGTTAAACGCTAATGGTAACCAAGGCTATTTAAATGATTACAAGTGGGAATATAACTTGGTAGACGATAAAACAGTTAATGCTTGGTGTATGCCAGGTGGTAAAATTGTTTTTTACACAGGTATTTTACCTATAGCTAACGGAGAAACTGGTGTCGCTGCTATTATGGGGCATGAAGTAGCTCATGCTTTAGCAAACCATGGGCAGCAACGTATGAGTGCTGGGTATTTACAACAAGGTCTAGCAGTAGCTGGTAATATTGCAATCAAAGATGAAAAATCTAGAAATGCCTTTAATCAATATTATGGTGTAGGCTCTCAAGTAGGTGTTATGTTACCATTTAGTAGAAGTCACGAAACCGAAGCCGATAGAATAGGGTTGTATTTAATGGCAGTAGCAGGATATAATCCTGATGAAGCGTCAGAACTATGGAAAAGAATGAAAGCGAATAGTGGTGGGCAAGCGCCGCCAGAGATGTTAAGTACGCATCCATCAAACGATTCTCGTATTGCTAATCTTGCTGCTTTAGCACCTAAAGCAAAAGCAGAAGCTAGAAAGTTTGGTGTAACATCGTTTAGGTAATATTTTTTTTGATTACATTATAAGCTGTCAATTTTGGCAGCTTTTTTTGTTTAAAAACTCAATTGTAATAGGGCTTTTTTAGGTATCATTTTAGTCAAAAAATGAATGTGTTTATCAAGTCATAATGTTTCCATACTTTTATCTAAATACAACATATGAATCCACTAAAAAAGGGTGATAAAAAATTATTGAATGCTTGGGCGTTTTACGATTGGGCAAATTCAGTTTACACACTAACCATAGCATCGTCTGTATTTCCAATATTTTATTCTGTTTTATGTTCAAAAGGCGTTTCAGAATTAAAAACAGTTTGGGCTTTTGGGATTGCATTTAAAAGTACAGCCCTTATTACATTTGTTACAGCATTTACGTTTTTAGTTGTCGCTTTTATGTCTCCAATTCTTTCTGGTATTGCAGATTATGTTGGTAATAAAAAGAGTTTTTTGAAGTTCTTTTGTTATTTAGGAAGTACAGGCTGTATAGGTTTATATTGGTTTGATGTCACTCCAGAAAAAATACATTTAAGTTTACTGTTTTACTTTATGGGGTTAATAGGGTATTGGGGTAGTTTGGTATTTTATAATTCTTATTTACCAGATATTGCTTTTCCTGAGCAACAAGACCGTATAAGTGCAAAAGGATTTTCTTTAGGCTACTTTGGTAGTGTACTCTTACTTGTCTTGAATTTAGGCATGGTTATGTATCCGGAATGGTTTGGATTTGATATTAGTATATCTAATTCTATTTTAGAACATGGTTCTGAAATAGAAATTAATAATGCTTTAAAAATAGCAAAAGAAGCCGCTTCTTTTAAGGCTATGAAAATATCCTTTATTACTGTAGGTATTTGGTGGGTTGTATTTAGTCAATATTCATTTTATTGGTTGCCAAAAGGCGTGTCTACAGGGCGTAAAATAACTAAATCTGTTGTTTTTAATGGTCTTAAAGAGTTAAAACACGTGTTGAATCAACTAAAGTTGAATTTAAGACTTAAACGCTATTTGTATGCCTTTTTTGTATTTAGTATGGCGGTACAAACCATAATGTTAATAGCTGTTTATTTTGGAGAAGAAGAGATAGCATGGGGAAGCGATACTAAAAAAACTATGGGGTTAATTATTAGTATTTTAGTCATTCAGTTGGTCGCTATTCTTGGTGCCTTTTTAACGTCTAAAATGTCTTCAAAATTTGGTAATATTAAAGCTTTAATTGTTGTTAATTTTATCTGGATGGGATTGTGTTTTTATGCCTATTTAATGAAAACGCCAATGCAATTTTATATTGCTGCCGGTTTTGTTGGTTTAGTTATGGGTGGTGTGCAGGCTTTAGCGCGCTCTACATACTCGAAATTTTTACCAGAAACGGAGGATACGACTTCGTATTTTAGTTTTTATGATGTTGCAGAAAAAATAGGTATTGTAATAGGTATGATTGTTTTTGCTTTTATAGACCAAATAACAGGTAGTATGCGTAATGGAATACTATTCTTATTTATTTTCTTTTTAATAGGCATTGTGTTATTGTTTAGAGTACCTAATGATATTGAAAATTAACTAAGTGTTCTCAAAAAAACATTCTTTAATAGATTATTGCTTATCTGACGTTTAATTATGTTAAGGTAATTTATTAAAAATAAAATCGTCTAAAAATTACTTTTTAGACGACTTTATTTTTTGTACGGGAACTTATGTTTTAATCTATCCTAATTTTTATTTACTAGCTTAATAATTTTAGTTACTTCCGCATTGAGCAATTCTAGTCCATCTTGTAAAGTCACGCTCAAATAAAAAGCCTCTAAATGTAACTCTGTCACCTACCGAGTAGCGAGTTGTTCTGCTCCAAGGCGCAACACCATCACATGGGTCATTAGATGGCGGTGTAGGATCTGTTGGGTCTACAACAACGCTTGAAGGATAAGCACTGTTAGTCCCTTGAATATCAAGAGGTGATAATTGCGCAAGTCTTCTAGGGAATACATTACCATTTAAATCTGTAATAGTAGGTCTTCCGTTTTTACTAAACGTAAAACTACCATACATCATAGTAGAATTGGTATCAAAATCTCTAGTCACTAAAGTTGCAGTATTACTTTTAAAGAATTGGTCTTCAGCACCATCTTGAATATTTTCGAAATTGATAATAATGTGATCATCTCTGTCCGAACGATTTTGTTCGTGGATGTATCCTAAAGTATGTCCAATTTCATGAATAATTACAACAGCAGTTGTTCTGGTACCCAATCTAATAAATCCTCTAGATCCATTAGAACCTAATGTTGCAACACCGCAATTACAAGCGTCTCCATTACTACTAATAGTAACATAAGTAGATTCTGTTGTGCGTTCTTTAAAACGTATGTTTGTTTTTGTTTCCCATTCTACAAAAGACTTTTGCAATTCGTTTCTTACAGATTGGTTTAAGCCTTGTATGGAATAAACCACTGTATTATTTGCCCATTTACGTACACCACGAGCAATAGCACCTTGACTTTTATCAATAAGTGTTACATCTGGAGCTTCATTTTCATTAAATTCTATTTTTGTATCAGTAAGTTGATCTTCAAATAATCTAATGTCGGTGCCTTGGAGGGAAAAAGTACCGTCATTTTCTTTTTTTACTTGTACAGGATCACCAAGAAAGAACTTTTCAATAAATTCTTGATTCTCGGTTGCTGTTTCATTAGTAGATTCTATGTTCTCATTATCTTCACAAGAAGCAAAAAGCGCAAGAACAGCGATTAAACTAATCTTAAATTTTTTTAACATGTTTGTCATTTTAATTAGGTTTTAGGTTTTTGGAATAATTAATTATGAATTCTCATACGTTGCATATACGTAGGCTTTCTACTTAAAACTGTTAAAGCAATGTTAATAAAAAGTTAAAGCGTTGATCGTTTGTTACTTAACTGTGTAATATTTATGGATAGAATAGATATTAGTTAAGATGAGTTTTAGTAGGTTTTAATAAAAGGAATTGACTCAAGGATAGAGATATGTACCATTTCCGCATTGAAATGGCCGTAATAAAACGCCCTTTTTTCCTTTCTATTTCAATATAAAAAGAAATCGTAACTAAGGCTATGCTTTATTTTTCTATTTCGTATAAAGAAAAAAATCATCATTTTATTTTACAGTAATTTCAATGCGGAAATGGTAATAGAACTAAAATCTCGCCTAGAAAACGGGATTAGTTTAACTTATAAAACAAAAAACTCGAAAAATATTATTTTCCGAGTTTCTTTATTATTGTATTAAATAACTTTATCTAAGACTCTGTAGACTTTTCAGCCTTATCAATAGATATACTTAATTCTTCATTTTTATCATCAAAATCGATTTTAATGTGGTCTCCATCTTGTAAGTTAGACGCAACAATTTCTTCGGCTAAGGCATCTTCAACATATTTTTGAATAGCTCTTTTAAGAGGTCTAGCGCCGTATTGTTTATCAAAACCTTTTTCGGCAATATAGCTTTTTGCACTATCGGTAAGGGTTAAGTTATAACCTAGACCTTCAATTCTAGTTAAAAGTTTATTAAGCTCGATGTCAATAATTTTGTTGATGTCTTCTTTTTCTAGAGCATTAAAAACAATAACATCATCAATTCTATTTAAAAACTCTGGAGCAAATGATTTTTTTAAGGAATTTTCTATAACACTTCTAGCATTGGCATCTTCTTGTGCTTTTTGAGAAGATGTTCCAAAGCCGATGCCTGTTCCGAAATCTTTTAATTTACGAGCACCAATATTAGAAGTCATTATAATAATGGTATTTCTAAAATCAATCTTTCTGCCAAGACTATCCGTTAAATAACCATCATCAAGAACTTGTAGTAGCATGTTAAATACATCTGGATGCGCCTTTTCTATTTCATCTAAAAGAATTACAGCATAAGGCTTACGTCTAACTTTTTCAGTTAATTGTCCGCCTTCTTCGTAACCTACATAGCCTGGAGGTGCTCCAATTAATCTAGAAATAGCAAATTTCTCCATGTATTCACTCATGTCTATTCTAACAAGCGAATCTTCACTATCAAACAACTCTCTAGATAATACTTTTGCTAATTGCGTTTTACCAACACCAGTTTGTCCTAAAAATATAAAGGATCCAATAGGTTTGTTGGGGTCTTTTAATCCCGCTCGATTACGCTGAATAGCTTTAACAACTTTAGCAACAGCATCATCTTGACCAATAACTTTACCTTTAATAAGGTTAGGTAATTCTGCTAATTTATTAATTTCGGTTTGAGCGATTCTATTAACAGGTACTCCCGTCATCATAGAAACAACATCGGCAACATTATCTTCGGTAACAACCTCACGATGCTGCTTAGTGTCCTCTTCCCATTTTTCTTGGGCTATCGCTAATTCTTTTTCAATACGTTTTTCGTCATCTCTAAGTTTAGCTGCTTCCTCATACTTTTGTTTTCTAACAACAGCATTTTTGGTTTCTTTAACACCTTCAAGTTGCTTTTCAAGCTCAATTATTTGCTTGGGTACATCTATATTGGTAATATGAACACGAGAACCAGCTTCGTCTAGAGCATCTATGGCTTTGTCTGGCAAGAACCGTTCTGTCATGTATCTATTTGTTAATTTTACACAAGCTTCTATAGCTTCTGGTGTATAATCAACATTATGATGTTCTTCGTATTTACCTTTTATATTATTAAGAATTTCAATGGTTTCTTCAACAGTTGTTGGTTCTACAATAACTTTTTGAAAACGCCTTTCTAAAGCACCATCTTTTTCTATGTATTGTCTATACTCATCTAAAGTTGTAGCACCTATACATTGAATTTCACCTCTAGCCAGAGCAGGTTTAAACATATTGGAAGCATCGAGGCTGCCTGTAGCACCACCAGCACCAACAATGGTATGTATTTCATCAATAAATAAAATAACATCATCATTTTTTTCAAGCTCATTCATTACGGCTTTCATGCGTTCTTCAAACTGTCCACGATATTTTGTGCCAGCTACCAGACTCGCTAAATCTAATGTGACTACACGTTTATTAAATAGTATACGAGATACTTTGCGTTTAACAATTCTAAGCGCTAAACCTTCGGCAATGGCAGATTTACCAACACCAGGTTCTCCAATTAAAAGCGGATTGTTTTTTTTACGCCTACTTAAAACCTGTGACACACGCTCTATCTCTTTTTCTCTACCAACAACAGGATCTAGCTTGCCTTCTTCGGCCATGGCTGTTAAATCACGTCCAAAATTATCTAGAACTGGTGTTTTAGACTTTTTATTGGTTTTTCCAGCAGGTGGGTTAAATATATTGTCTTTACCGCTTTCGTTTTCTGTATTTAAGTCATCATCTTGAAATTCTGCTTTAGGCTCTATATAATCATCGTCGTTTGTAATCATCATTTTAAATTGTTCTTTAACGTTATCATAGTTTACTTTTAGCTTATTTAAAAGCTTGGTAGTTGGGTCGTTTTCATTTCTCAAAATGCACAATAATAAATGCGCTGTGTTAATTGATGAGCTTTGAAAAAGTTTAGCCTCTAAAAACGTGGTTTTTAAAGCACGTTCAGCTTGTCTTGTAAGGTGTAAGTTCTTTTTCTGGTTAGAAGCACCCATAATGTCTGGATTTGCTGGGCTTAATATTTCAACTTTACGTCTTAAATGGTTTAAATCAACATCTAAAGCATTTAATATGTCAATGGCTTTACCATTGCCATCACGTAAAAGTCCAAGCATTAAATGCTCTGTACCTATAAAATCATGACCTAAGCGTAGGGCTTCTTCTTTGCTGTAAGCTATAACATCTTTTACTCTTGGGGAAAAATTATCATCCATAAATCTAGTCCTTTCTGCATTAAAAATAGTAAAACATTTTACCAAAGGCAAAAACTATACCTTAAATTGGCGTTAATATGCTAATAGACGAAAAAAACTTTATAAAGTCAAAATTTTACCCCGCATACTTATCAACTAAAAAACACATTAAAATTGTTAATAAATATCATGAAAAAGGATTGCTGATAGCCTTACCATGACTGATGAAATTATTATATTAGCCTGTTTTGAAAAACTGATAAAACTAAATTAAATTATTTATGGCAGAAGGAGAGAAGTTGATCCCCATTAATATCGAGGATGAAATGAAATCGGCATACATTGATTATTCAATGTCAGTTATTGTGTCACGTGCATTACCAGATGTAAGAGATGGTTTAAAACCAGTACACAGACGTGTGCTTTATGGCATGCATGAATTAGGTGTTAGAGCAAATACGGCACATAAAAAATCAGCAAGAATAGTTGGAGAAGTTTTAGGTAAGTACCACCCACATGGTGATACTTCGGTTTATGATGCTATGGTGCGTATGGCACAAGAATGGAGTTTGCGTTACATGCTTGTCGATGGACAAGGTAACTTTGGCTCTATAGATGGAGATAGTCCAGCAGCAATGCGTTATACTGAAGCACGTATGCGCAAGATATCTGAAGACATGTTGGCAGATATAGATAAAGAGACTGTAGATCATAAATTAAATTTTGATGATACGTTGCATGAGCCAATCGTATTACCAACGCGTATACCTGGACTTTTGGTTAATGGTGCATCTGGTATAGCCGTAGGTATGGCTACTAATATGCCACCGCATAACTTAACAGAAGTTGTTAATGGTACTATTGCATATATTGAGAATAATGATATAGAGATAGATGAATTAATCCAACATATTAAAGCTCCAGATTTTCCAACAGGAGGAACCATATATGGGTATGATGGTGTAAAAGAAGCTTTTCATACAGGTAGAGGGCGTATTGTAATGCGTGCTAAAGCCAATATAGAAGAGGTAAATGGTCGTGAATGCATTATTGTTGATGAGATTCCTTATCAAGTAAATAAGGCAGATATGATTAAAAAAACTGCCGATTTAGTAAACGATAAAAAGCTAGAAGGTATTTCCCTTATTAGAGATGAATCTGATAGAAATGGTATGCGAATCGTTTATGTTTTAAAACGAGATGCTATACCTAATATAGTATTAAATAAATTATTTAAATATACAGCACTGCAATCTTCCTTTAGTGTAAATAATATTGCATTGGTTAATGGCCGTCCGCAATTATTAAATTTAAAGGAACTTATTCATTATTTTGTTGAGCATAGACACGACGTTGTAGTAAGACGTACAACTTACGAGTTGCGTAAGGCAGAAGAAAGAGCACACATATTAGAAGGTTTAATTATTGCATCTGATAATATTGATGAGGTAATTAAAATTATTAGAGCATCTTCTAATGGCGATGAAGCTCGTGCAAACTTAATTGAACGTTTTAAATTATCTGAAATTCAGGCGAAAGCCATCGTAGAAATGCGATTACGTCAGTTAACAGGATTAGAACAAGACAAACTTCGTAATGAATACGAAGAAATAATGAAAACAATCATTGATTTAAAAGATATCCTAGACCGTAAAGACCGTCGTATGGAGATTATTAAATCTGAATTAGAGGTTGTAAGAGAGAAGTATGGTGATGAACGTCGTTCAGTTATAGAATATGCAGGAGGCGATTTAAGTATAGAAGATATGATTCCTAATGAGCAAGTAGTTATTACTATTTCTCATGCGGGTTATATTAAACGGACATCACTTACTGAATATAAAACTCAAAACAGAGGTGGGGTAGGTCAAAAGGCCTCTACAACCAGAAACGAAGATTTCCTAGAGCATTTATTTGTAGGTACTAACCACCAGTATATGTTGTTCTTTACTCAAAAAGGAAAATGTTTTTGGATGCGGGTTTATGAAATTCCAGAAGGAAGTAAAACCTCTAAAGGTCGCGCTATCCAAAATCTTATAAACATAGAACAAGATGATAAGGTTATGGCCTTTATTTGCACCCAAGATTTAAAGGATGAGGCTTATATAAACAGTCATTATGTTATTATGGCGACTAAAAATGGTCAAGTTAAAAAGACGTCTTTAGAACAATACTCTCGTCCAAGAACCAACGGTATTAATGCTATTACTATAAAGGATAATGATGAGCTTCTTGAAGCAAAACTAACCACAGGTAACAGCCAAGTTATGTTGGCCTTAAAATCAGGAAAAGCCATTAGGTTTGAAGAGGCTAAGACAAGACCAATGGGTCGTGGAGCTTCTGGTGTAAGAGGTATTAGGTTAGCACATGATAAAGACGAAGTTATAGGTATGGTTACCATAGAAAACTCTAAAGAAGAATCTGTTCTAGTAGTATCTGAAAATGGCTATGGAAAACGTACTTATATTGACGATCCTGAAGATGGTGAAGCGGTGTATAGAATTACCAATAGAGGCGGAAAAGGTGTTAAAACTATTTCTATTACAGAAAAAACGGGTAACTTAGTGGCAATCAAAAGTGTAACAGACAATGATGATTTAATGATTATCAATAAATCGGGGATAGCTATACGTATGGTTATTGCAGATTTGAGAGTTATGGGTAGAGCCACACAAGGTGTTAAATTAATTAATTTAAAGGGTAATGATTCTATTGCTGCCGTAGCTAAAGTAATTCATGATGAAGATGAGGTAGAAGACCTTGAAGGTGCTGATAACGCAGATACTGTAGATGATGGCACAACTATTGATATTAATCCAGACGAAAATATAACAGAAGAATAAATTAAATATTATCAAAATGAAAAAAACGATTATTATAGCTTTGGCATGTTCCCTCAGTGCATTTTCATTTGCTCAAAAAAAGGAATTTAAGACTGTAGAAAAAGCTCTTAAAAACGATAATTATGCTCTTGCAAAGGGAGGTATTGTAAAGCTTGAACAGATGTTGAGTTCTATGGACGACAAATCTAAATCCAAATATTATTTTTTAAAAACGCAGGCATTATTTGCTAATGGAAAAGGTAACTTTGGAGATGTAAACAAAGCCATGCAAAGTATCAAGAAAGTAGGAAATGCTCATAAAGCTGATGCTACTAAGTTTAAAAATATCATGTATAATGATTTTTTAACCAAAGCAAATAAGGCTTTAGGTAAAGAAAATCATAAGGCGGCATCATTTCACTTTGAGCGTGCTTATAAAATGAGAAATCAAGATACTACATTTTTGTATAATGCTGCAGTAACCTCTGTAATGGTTAAAGATTATGATAGAGCATTAAAATTATACGAAAAGTTAAGAGATGTTGGCTACACAGGTATTAGTAAAGAGTATTTTTCTACAGATAAAAATTCTGGTAAAGAAGTTGTTACAGATAAAGTTACCAGAGACCTCTATATTAAGGCTGGGTCACATATTAAGCCAGGAGAACGTTTATCTGCATCTAAAAAGCCAGAGATTATTAAGAATATAGCTTTAATATATATTAGTAATGGTGATGATCAAAAAGCCCTTGCAGCGATTAAAGATGCTAGAAAAGCCAATCCAGAAAACGTAGATTTAATTATAAGCGAAGCCAATATTTACTTAAAATCTAAAGACATGGCTAAGTATGGAGAATTGATTGAGCAAGTTTTGGCTAAACAACCTAATAATGCTGTTTTACATTATAATGTTGGGGTTGTTAACATGAACGAAGGTAATATTGAAGCTTCTAAAAAATCTTTTGAGCGCGTTTTGGAGTTAGATCCTACATATTCTGATGCTGCTTTAAATCTTTCTAACGGTTATATTGAAGAAGCTAACGCTATTATAGCTGAAATGGGAAAATTAGGATTATCTAAAGCTGATGAAGCTAAATACCAAAAGATGAAAATTGAAAAGAATCAATTATTTAATACCGGAGCAAAAGTTTTAACAGATTTTATATCTAAAAATCCTAATCCAACTTCGGGGATTCTTTTACAACTTAAAAATATTTATGGTGCTTTAGGAGAAACGCAAAAAGCCAAAGAAATATCGGCTAAGCTAGATGCTATGGAAGCTAAGTAAAATCTTTTATAGCGTCTTTAAGACCATATACATAATAAAAAAAACCGCATTTTGCGGTTTTTTTTATTATGTACTCATTCCAAATTTTATAGTTGAAAAGAAATAATATCAATTTAATTTTTAAATGATGTATAAAAAGCATCTTTGTAATAATGATTAGCTGTAATAGAAGCAATTTTTTTAAATGTCATTTGTTTTACAAAATTGTGTAACCAATCTTTTAGTTGTTTCATATCCT
>CANMQH010000031.1 GCA_947499935.1 uncultured Algibacter sp.
ATATCGCCATTCGTTTTTTCAGAAATACGCTGCCATCCACTTTGTACAGGAGATGCAGGTGTACCTAAATCATAATTGTATTCTGTAGCATTTAAATCAACTCCAATAGCATTAGTATCAGGACCAGCATCAGTAATAATACTTACCTCTACCCATCGATCGTTGCCTGATCCTCCTTCACTTTCAACTTTTATTTTAAAAAGGTCTCCAACATTCATTGTTTCTCCAACTCGGATTGCTGCATCTGTAAATTCAAAAACACTTTTCCAAGCATCAGTTTGTCGTCTTGGATCTGGACTACCATCAACCGAATTAGGGTGAGCATCTAATAAAAAGGTTCTAGCAAAAAAACCTTGATCCCATTCATGAACAAGAATACCTCCACGTTGATCCAATCTATCGCTACTCTTTTCTAGATTTTTGTAATACCCTAGACTAAAGGTTTTATCATGACCATTAACAATCACACCTATTTTTTTATTTCCCAAATTGGAGTCTGTTCCATCCGTTATGTTAAACCGTATTTTTTGATTGCTCGTGCCTGGTGTAACTACCAAATTATCCTCTGATAACCATCCTAATCTTACTTTATTAGGTATTGGTAACTGTCCAGTAAGCGCTTCTCTTGGTTTAGAAGCATCCCATCTAGTTAACCCGCCTTCAGTTCCCATAAAATGATAAGGGTCTACTCCTCTAGTATTTCTAGAACCAGGATAAGACGTTTTATCCGTGGTCTCGATTAAGCCTAGATGACCAATACCAAACATGTGGAATGTCTCATGAGACCATCCAGCTCCATGTGTTTCAACGTTTAAGTTTGATGGCCACCAAGATGTTCCGTCTATACCATTTCCTATTCCAAAAGCGCCACCTGGTCCTAACTCAAGATTGGGACCATCCATAACCAAATACACTAGTCTGTTATTTACCCTATGGCCTGCTTCTCTGGCTAATTTTTTCATTTCATCTGTAACTTTATTCAGGTCTCCTTTTATATCGGCAGAGGTTAGCTTACTTTGAAAAACATCCGTAACTTCATAGGATTTAACGCTTGTTTTGTTGTAAGATAATCTTTTAATATACGAATCTAGAGCAGCCATAAAGATATCAGCATCCTCCTTTTTAAATTCGTCTTCTACTGTACCTCCTACAAAATTAGTTCGGATAATTAAAAAATCTAAATCACCTAATACGGGTTGCTTTCCAATGTTACTGCTATTTAGAACTTTAGATGTTGTTGCATCAAGTTTAGCGTTAGCCGAGAGACTTTTGTTATGAACATGACCACATGAGAATTCTGTATGTGTTTTATCTTTTGATGCTTTTTGAGTTTGTTCTTGTGCCCTTAAGTTAGGAATTGTAAAAATTAAAAATAGAACTAGGCATATTTTTAATTTGATTAATTTTACTCTCATTATTTTAAATTTATTTGATATTAATTAATACTTTACTGTTGATAATAATGGTAATTATACTTTAAGTATATTGCCTTTATATATTTTAATAATTTTTATTAAAATGAGGGATTTAATTAGGCTTAAGGAGGTGGGGCTATCTTCATGTATAGGAATATAATTATGATCATTGTTTTTAGTCTTAGTTTTATTTTAAAAAAATAGTATTATTATCTATAGTTATTGAATTGAATTTCAGGGACTTTCAATAATAATAATTTCGCGATACTAAGAAATTAAATAATTAAAACATATACTAATAAGACTTATGACTTTACGGCATGAAGTAAAACACCTAAAAAACATTTTTTATATGTTTAATAAAAACTATTGATTAGTTATGTTTTTATTAGTTTTAATATCTATTTTTTTTAATATAATGTTATTGTAATTTGATTGGTTTTTAGAAGTTATGAATTATTTTTAGTAAATTAATGACTTTTTGGCATGTTTTTTATAAGGAGTTTTTGTTATGCTGAGTGTTACCTCCCCTTTTTTTAAGGATATTCCCTAACCGATATAGGGTATAATATATCACAGCAAGAGAAACATATTCTTCTCCTTTATTCTTACACTTATGAAATCCGTGATATTTGAGTTGGTTGCTATTCGATTCTATGAATTAATGATAATTGTGTGCTTACTAAATTAAGTTTCTTGTTCTAACTTTAGTCTTAATTTAGTAGATTTTCCTTTCCCAGAATTTAATCTATGAATAATTACAGACACTTTTTTTTCAATAATTTAACCTTAATATTTATTAATGTTATCTATGTACAACTTTTTATTCTTATTCTTTAGTTTCTCTAATTTTTGATATTAAATATTTACACATTAAGTTCTCAATTACTTTATTGACATATGTCACACATATCCATAATCTATCGCTATAAATTTGTATTGATAACAAAACAATTATGGAATTACAAACAGCAAAACAATTCTTTCCCATACTAAGTGGTGGTGAATTTTATCCAATGGCGCTAGGTAGGATTTTAGCGGTTTTCTATACTTCAAATCAAGTAGAATTCACAAAAGAAGAACTTCAGTGTGCAACCAATCTTTCCGAAGATGAAATTAGTAATGGACTTATGTCTTTAACGAGTTTAGGGGAAGTTGTCAAAACCTCAAAAAATACTTTATCTACACCATATTTTTCTCTTAGTACTCAAGGTAGTATAAACAATTTGGAAAATAATATTGAAAAAAGTAGAGGCTTACTAGATAGTCTTGAACAGAATCTCGATGCGAGAGATGCGTCTAACCAAGCACTAAATAATTTCATAAAAGAGACCATTATCTTTTATAGTGAAGTGTTAGACTTTACAGAATTAAAGGTCGCCGAACATTTTAATACTAAAAGACTTAAATAATTATGAAAAAGACACTAATTTTTATAATCTGTTTTAGTGTTGCACAGCTATTATCTGCGCAAAAAAACACTTACAATGTTGGTATTTTGTTGGATACTTCTTCAGACGAAGTAACAGCACTAGTTCAAGAATTACAAATACAAATTAAAGCAACTGTGGGAGAAGATGCTCAAATCAATTTTAGAGGAAATGATGTTTTAGTAAATAACTATAATCTAGCAGAAGCACAAAAGCAATACACACAGCTTTTAAATAATGATACTGATATAATTTTAGCACTAGGTGTTGTAACTGGCCAGATGATTAGCCAGCAAACATCCTATATGAAACCTACCATATTATTTGGAGTGATAAATACAGATATGAATCCTATAAATGTGAATAGAAGTACTTCTTCCATTCATAATTTAACATACATCATTGAACAGGATTCTTACAAAAATGACCTTGAGAAATTTAAAGAACTTATCGATTTTAAAACGATAGGTATTGTTATAGAACAAGCCTTTATAGATGCACTTCCTATTCAAGAAACCTTCGCTCGCATCACAAAAGAAATGGGAATAACTTATTCATTGATTCCTTTACAATCAATAACAACAAATGCTTCTGCTTTAGATGATGTAGATGCCGTTTATATTGCTGGTGGGTTTACACTATCTAATACTAAAGTGAAAACGCTTGCCAAACTATTAATTGAAAAAAGGTTGCCTTCATTTACCATTAACAATGCAAAACAAGTTGAATTAGGCTTGATGGCAACCAATAATGCCCAAAGTGATTTTGACCAAATAATAAGACGATTAGCATTAACTGTAGAACGGTATGTGAGTGGTAGGACACTTTCTGAAATCGACGTTTTAATGACATCTAAAACTAGCCTCTCAATAAACTATAATACTGCTGAAGCTGTTGGAGTTCCTATTAAATATAGTTTGGTAAATGAAGCTGAATTTACGGGAGCTTTTGATAACGTGGTTCCAGAGGAAACCTATTCACTTGTGGAAGCTATTAATAAAGCATTGAATAAAAACTTAAACTTACAGGCTATTTCAAAGCAAGTTGATTTATCTGGTCAAAATGTAAAAAGAGCTAAAAACAACTATTTACCTGAGATCATTGCTAGTGGTAATGGAACATACATCGACCCAGATGTTGCGGTATTAGGTTTTGGACAGAGCCCAGAATTCCAAACATCAGGAACCATTAGTTTGCAACAAACGGTGTTTTCTGAACAAGCCAATGCGAATATTACGATACAGAAAAACTTGCAAAAAGCAGAGCAAGAAGTGTTGAATGCTGAAGAGTTGAATACTGTTTTTGAAGTTTCTAATGCGTATTTAAATATTCTAATTTTCAAGGCTAATGCCGAAATACAACGTAGCAACCTTCAAATTACAAAAAAGAATTATGCCATAGCAGAGCAAAACTATGAAGCAGGACTTTCTGGGAAGTCTGATATGTTACGCTTTAAAAGCCAGATTGCCCAAAACACACAAGTTTTGGTAGAAGCTGTAAATCAAATCGAACAAGGCTTTATTCAATTAAATCAGTTATTGAATAATCCAATTCATACCAAAATAGACATTGAAGATGTGTCTTTAGAATTGGGTGTATTAGACGCTTTTCAATATGAAGAGTTTACCACATTATTAGACAGCCCAGTAACTAGAGAACCATTTGTAGATTTCTTAACAGAACAAGCAAAACTAAATGCACCAGAACTTAAAGCTATAGACTATAATCTTGAAGCAACAAATCGAAATATTCGACTTAACGGAAAAGGACGATTTCTTCCCACGATAGGATTACAGGCACAATACAATACAGTATTTAATAGAAATGGTCAAGGAAATTCGGCACCTGAAGGTTTTGTGCTTCCAGACAATAATTACAATGCCGGAGTCGTAATCTCTATTCCTATTTTCAACAGAAATCAAACCCATACCAATAGGCAAACCGCTCGTATCCAGAAAGAGCAGTTACTAATTAATCGAGAGAATAACGAGCTTGCCATAAGTAGCAATGTAAATACGAGTATACTAAATGCGATTAACCAGATAACCAATATTGATTTATCTAAAGTATCCGAAGAAACAGCAAAAGCATCTCTAGACCTTACGCTGACTTCTTATGCTTCTGGAGCCATAAATGTCGTACAACTTATAGATGCTCAAAACAACTACTTAAACGCCCAATTAAATAGAACTACAGCGGCGTATAGTTATTTGCTAAGTGTACTTCAAGTAGAACGTTCTATCGGACACTTTTTCTTGTTAAGTACCGATGAAGCAAATAACGCCTTCTCTTCTAAATTTTTAGAATTTCAAAATAATAAAAACTAGTAATACAATCATAAAATCGCAGAAAAATGAAACAGTTCATTAAAATAATTAGTTTTCTGGTTATCGTAGGTTTTCAAACCTCTTGTTCCGAAGATAAAAAACAAGACCCTCGCAAACCAAAATTGGTAAAATACCAGCAAATAGGATGGTCTAATAACACGAGCAACACCAGTTATAGCGGTATTGCACAAAAAAATTTGGTTATCGATTTAAGTTTTAAAAACAACGGTACCATTACCAAACTCGATGTTGAATTAGGACAAAAAGTGAAAAAAGGAGCCTTGATAGCAACTTTAGATAATGTCGCTTCAAGACTCGCATACGAGCAATCTTTAACTCATCAAAATGCTTTAAAATCTAACCTTACTACTGCAAAGTCGGCTTTAGAGAGAGCTCGGACGTTGTACGAAAAAGGAAGTGCGTCATTAAGCGATTTTGAACAGGCAAAAAATGCATTCCGCTCTGCAAGTGAAAATTACGAGTCTTCAAAACGAGCCGTGTCTATTCAGCAGGAGCAAATAAACTATGGCTATATCTACGCACCTCACGACGGGATTATTTCGGCTGTACATTCAGAAATTAATGAAAACGTGGCGCCAGGACAAGCCATTGCTACACTAAACGCTGGAGACACTATGGAAATTGAAATAGGTGTGCCTGAGAGTACTATAAATACGATTACAAAAGGCGATAAAACCACCATCAAGTTTTCTGCCATTCCAGATACCTCGTTTAGTGGTACGGTTACCGAAGTTTCGCCAGCACTTTCCGCTCAATCTGCAACCTATCCCGTTCGCGTAACTCTTGATGATTCTCAAGAATCTATAAAAAGTGGTATGGCGGCAACAGTCACTTTCAGCGAAAGCGAAACAAAAACAATTCAAAGAAAGTTAGTAATCCCAGCACAAGCTGTGGGCGAAGATTATAACGGAAAATATGTATTCCTCATTATTGAAAATGATAGCACGATGATGGTAAAAAAACATCCAGTGACGATTGGTGCGCTTACGCGAAATGGATTTGAAATACAATCAGGAATAAGCAACGGAGACCGAGTTGCCACGGCAGGCTTACACACCCTTTTAGATGGTCAAAAAATACGATTACAATAAGTTAAAAGATATATAGATTATGAATATCGCAAAATTTTCCATTGAAAAGAATAGAATTACCTTTATGATATTAGGTAGTATTATTTTATTAGGTATCTCAATTTATTCGGGTTTATCCAGAGACAGTATGCCGCCTTATACCGTACGTGTTGCCAATATTGTTACCGAATTTCCTGGAGCTAGTCCAGAACGTGTAGAACTTTTGGTGACGGATAAAATAGAAAAAACGGCTCAAGAGATACCTGAATTAAAAGAAATAAAAAGTACTTCTAGAACAGGACTGTCTGTAGTTACAGTAACGCTAAAGGAAGATGTTGGTCCAGAAGTATTACAATCCGTTTGGAATCGTTTACGAAGAAAATTAGATGGGATGGAAGGCTTGCCTAATGAGGTAGCGCCATTTTTAGATGATGACGGTATTGGTGATGTTTATGGTATAGTAGTAGGATTAGTCTCTGATGGGTTTTCGTATGCCGAAATGAAAAATTACGTAGATGCTATAAAAGATGATTTTATCAAACTGCCAGATGCTGCAAAAGTAGTGTTGGGAGGTGTACAAGACGAGCGTATTTTTATAGAATTTGATAATACGCGCTTAAAAGCATACGGGTTGTCTGCTGTAAAATTGCAGCAAATTGTTCAAAACACTAATATTTTAACTTCTGGAGGTGAGATTAATTTAGGAGATGAACGCATAACATTAGAGCCTACAGGAAATTTTAACACAATAGAGGATATTAAAAACACGCTAATTCCTGTAAGCGATACGAGTTCACAATTAGTAAAGCTAGGCGATATTACAACCGTTACTCAAGGATATATTGACCCGTCAGAACAGCGTGTGCGGATTAATGGAAACGATGCTATTTCACTGCACATTAATCTTAAGAAAAATTCAAATATTATCGAATTAGGGAGTCAAGTAGATGTATTAATTTCTAAATGGCAAGACGAATTACCGGCAGGATTAGAGATACAACGCATCTCTTCCTTAGATAATTATATTGATGATAAAGTAACTGGTTTTGTAAGCAACCTGCTTCAATCTATTGGAATTGTGTTACTCGTAATGCTTGTCTTTTTAGGTTTTAGAACCGGTGTTATTATTGCTAGTTTAATTCCTATTGTAACCATTATGACCTTATTAATAATGGGAATTATGGATATAGGTTTAAATCAAGTAACGCTAGCCTCTTTAATTATTGCTTTGGGAATGCTAGTGGATAATGCCATTGTGGTTGCCGAAACCATTATTGTGAAAATGGAAGAAGGTCATGCTGCAAAAAAAGCAGCGGTAGATGCTTGTTCCGAATTATTTACACCTTTATTAATTTCTACTTTAACCACTTCTGTAGCCTTTCTTGCATTTTATTTATCACCAACAAATATGGGGGATATTGTAGGTCCTATTTTTATTGTGGTGTCCATTGCGTTATTATCCTCCTGGTTAGTTGCATTAAGTATTATTACCACATTTTGTTACTTGTTTTTAAAAGTAATTCCAAAAGACCAACGTAAACCAAGTACTATTGATAAACTTATTAATAACTTAAAAAAGAAGTATAAAAACATCATCATCACATCGCTGCATCATAAATGGAAAATTATTGGAGGTATTACAGTCGCTTTTATATTGTCGCTAGTTGGGTTTACTCAAATTCCGTTTTTATTTTTCCCAGATAGTGACCGTAATATGATTACCGTAGATATTAATTTACCTGAGGGGACTAAAATTGAAACAACAACAGCCGTTGTAATGCAATTGGAACAATATATGAAAGATTCTCTACAGGTGAATACTCAAAGAAAAAACGGTATTGTAGATTGGTCTTCTTACATTGGTCAAGGACCAGAGTCTTATGATTTGGGATATGCGCAAGATGAAGCAAACTCTAACTATGCACATATTATGGTAAACACTTCTTCATTTGAATTTAATCAGGCCATGATTAGCAAATTAGATGCTTTTGGATATGATTATTTTTCGAATGCAGATATTCGTGTAAAAGCATTAGCCGCTGGCGGTGGTACCGTACCTATTGAGATAAAATTAATTGGTAAAAATCCAGATGAATTAGCAAAAATAGCGGCTACCGTTAAAACACGATTATCCGAAATTTCAGGAACTAAAAATGTAAAAGATAATTGGGGACCAAAAACGAAAAAATTAATAATTAAAATAGACCAAAACAGAGCATTAGCAGCAGGGGTGAGTAGTCAAGATATTGCAATTTCATTACAGACAACTTTAGATGGATTCCAAACAGGGGAATATAGGGAAGATGATAAATCTATACCCATTTTAATGCGTAATGAAGTGAATAAGCAGCAAACATTATCCTCCTTAGAAACACTTAACATTTATGCGCAGTCTACAGGTAAAAGCGTGCCCTTGCTGCAAGTTGCTTCTATTATTCCTCAATGGCAGTATGCTTCCATAAAACGGTATAACCTAAATAAATCTATTAGTATTACTAGTGAATTAAGAAAAGAGGGTAATGCAGCAACGATTACAGCAGAAATGGCGAATTGGTTAGCAGCACAGAAAAAAAACTGGCCTGTAGATTATACTTATGAATTTGGGGGTGATGAAAAAGAAACTGCTGAAAATATGGGCTCTGTAATTAGTTATTTACCGCTTTCAGGATTTCTTATTGTGCTATTGCTTGTTATTCAATTTAATTCATTTAGAAAAATGTGTATGATTGTATGTACTATTCCATTGGCGCTTATTGGTGTTGTTATAGGCTTATTAGTTTTTAGAGAACCTTTTGGTTTTATGCCTTTTTTAGGAACTATTTCTTTGGCAGGAATCGTAATAAATAATGCAATTGTACTGATAGACCGAATGGAAATTGAGCAGAAAGATTTAAATAGAAAAATTGAAGATGCCGTTATTACAGCTTGCTTACAGCGATTTAGACCCATATTGTTAGCTACGTTTACAACCGTATTGGGATTAATCCCATTGTATTTAAGCGGTGGAGAGCTTTGGGAAGGAATGGCGATTAGTATTATGGTGGGTTTGCTTTTTGGCACCGTTATTACGCTTGTATTTATACCTGCGTTTTACAGCGTGTTGTTTAAGGTAGATTATAATGGCTATAAGTTTAATGAGGGTTTATTAGAAGATTGATAGCATTTTCTTTTTAGATTCATACATAAAAATAATCAATGAAATTAAGGCGTAGAAATTTAAAAGAATACTTAAAACGACTCGTACGTTCTACTATTTTTTGGACCGTAGCCATGCTATTGTTTAGTATTTTTAGATACTTTGCCTTGCAAGATGAAATAGGTATTACTATAGCTGCAGAATATGAAGATTTTTATAGATTAAAGGATAGTCTTTTAAATTTTGCCTTAGGAGGCTTTTTGATAGGAATTCTATACGCTACTATCGAATTTTTAATTGATAAATTTATTGCCAAAAGAAGGGCACTAGTCTTTGTTATTTTATTAGAGATCATTCTAACTTTTGTAGCTATCATTGGTGTTTCAGATTTCGTATTACGTTGGTGGATAAAGAATAAGGACATCCCACACATTGTAGAATCTGGATGGTGGTATAAAGATAATTCTTTTATTCCTGCTTTAATTTACATAGGTGTTTGTGTAATTATATACTCACTAATTACGATTGTCTTTGAGAAATTTGGTAAAGGTGAATTTTTCAATATGCTCTTTGGTCGATATCGACAACCTCAAGAAACGAAACGTATTTTTATGTTTTTAGATTTAACAAGCTCGACAGCGATTGCAGAACGTTTGGGGCATTACAAATACAGTCAGTTTATTCAAGATTTTTTCTATGATTTAAATGAAATTTCTGTGCGTTACGAAGCTGAAATCTATCAATATATAGGCGACGAAGCGGTATTGAGTTGGTCGTACAAAAAAGGGGTATCAAAAAATAACTGCATTCACTTATTCTTTGCATTTCAAAAAAGAATAGTATCTAAATCTAATTTTTACTTGAAGAAATATGATATCATGCCTGAGTTTAAGGCTGGTATTCATGGGGGTACTTTAATGGTTGCTGAGGTAGGTGTTGTAAAAAAAGAATTAGCGTATCACGGTGAAGTCATTAATACGGCTGCACGTGTACAAGCACAGTGTAATGTGTACAAAGCACCATTATTAATAACAGAAAGTCTGTTGAATAATCTGAACATTAATGATGATTTTCGAATTTCCGAAATAGGTAAAACAGCTCTTAAAGGCTTAAAAAAGCCTGTGCAATTATATACGTTAAAAGTAATCTAATTTTAGTTTTATAGCTTGAAGAAAATTACCTCTAAAATTTTCTGGTATCCATAATTAGTTAGCAATCAATATCAGGTTGTTTTTAGAGACAACTCTTTTCCAAGTGTATACTTCATCACATTTCAAAAAAAGTAAGATTTCTTAATTGATATATGTCAAAGCTATTTGGAATACGTACCTCTAAATTTGTATTGATAATAATAACAATTATTCATTCATTGAATAATTGGACTTCAAAAAGTCTAAAACTATGTTTACCTTTTTTCTCATAAATAATTCAAACTATTTTAGAATAATAGTTATAGGCATATTACTCTTAAGGTTTGCAGTAATTTATTCACAAGAAAGACCTATAGACACCTTTAAATATGAAATTGAGTTAGGAACTGATAATGATTTTTTAGTAGTTAATGCATCTTCCGATAAGTATTACACTTATGGCGTTAATGCTTCCTTTAGATGGCGTGTGGATAACCCCAATTTTTTAAGCAAACGTTTTCAAAATAAAACAGGCTATTTTCAAAGTTTAGGGTTTAATATCGAGGGGTATACGCCAGATTATCAGTCATCCAGAAATGAAACCAAAAGACCTTATGCTGGTTGGAGTTATTTTGAATTTCAATCTACTTATGGTTTTAAAAATTCATTTTTACGATGGGGTATCGATATTG
Source organism: uncultured Algibacter sp. (assembly GCA_947499935.1). Taxonomy (GTDB): domain Bacteria; phylum Bacteroidota; class Bacteroidia; order Flavobacteriales; family Flavobacteriaceae; genus CANMQH01. The sequence goes on from CANMQH010000031.1 coordinate 11,222, forward strand.
GTATTTTAGGACCAGACTCACAAGCGGGAGCCTTACAAAATTGGTTTCATGGACACATCACTGGTGATAGGGTTTTAGATGGTTGGAAGCATCAAATTAGCAATCAATTAGGAGTGAATTTGCGAGGGTTTTATGCTATATCATTACATCAAAATAAAATAGTTGATATTTATGGCTCTACAGATATTTCTTTGGGTAACGTTTTTACTTATATAAAGCCAGGTATTAACTTTCGCTTAGGAAAATTTAACAAGCTATCTAGTAGTGCCGTAAATCAAAATGCAATACTTGCAAATACCTCAAATAAAGAATTTTTTTTGGATGGAGGTATCGCTGTTAAAATGTCTGCTTTTAACGCTACAATTCAAGGAAACAAAATAGATGAATTCAATTTTATTGATAGTAACATCATAAACAACCTCTTTTTTAATGCTCAGTTAGGATTGTATTATGCATCTAATCGGTCAACTGTAGGGGCGAAATATTTCTTTTCAAGTGGCGAGTTAAATGATAATGATAATCAGAGGTATGCGATGCTTACGTTTTCTTATAAGTTTTGAAGTAGGGTTATATAAAACGTAAATCATTTTACTTTACTTGAGGCGTCTTTATTTTAAAGTATGTTGTTAATTTAAATTCGGTAAAAAAACTAACAAATAAATTTAAATAGTTATTATTAAACATTTTTTTTCTTAATACTTTAAAGGCTTTTCCTATTTGGCTTTCAACTGTATTTATAGAAATATCAAGTTGTTCGGCAATTTCTTTATATTTTAAACCTTCAAATTTACTTAAAACAAAAATTTCTTTACAACGCTTTGGCAATTCGTCTATAGCATGTCGTAAGGCTAATAATCGTCTTTGTTTTAAATCATTATCATCTTCTAACATGTCGTTTAATATCGTAAATCGTATCGTTTCTAATTTTTCGTTAATACGCTTTTTCTTTTTATAAGAATCTATATACGCATAGTAAGTCGATTTAAATAAAAACCCTTTTAGACTGGTATGGATTTCAATATCATGGCGCTGTTCCCAAAACTTTAAAAGTACATTTTGTACGATGTCTTCAGCTGTCTGAACATCATTTGAATACCCATTTATATAAGCACATAAATCTTGATAGTGAGTTAGGTAGATTTTTTTATAAGCATTTTTGTCACCATTTTTAATAGCGGCTATAAGGGTTCTATCTGTATCAAGATTTGTATTCAAATTATATAAGCTTATATTTTTTAACAAAAGAAAGAAATTTTAATAAATAACGTAGTGGTTTTGAGAAAAGTTATCGTCATACTATTAAAGTATTACAAAATCCTCAATTAGATTCACAGGTTTATGGTAAAAACTAATTTTAAAATTATCATTACTAAATATCTAAATAATGATGCGTCTGCCTCAGAAATGGATATTTTGGCAAAATGGTTAGAAAATGATGATAATCATGAAGTCTTTAAAGATTATGTGACCATACACCATGTATTAAACAGTGATAAAATATTTGATGGTATTTCAGCTTATAATAAAACTTTAAAGGTTAAGTCGTTATATAAAAGGCCTTTTTTTAAATATGCTGTTGCTGCATCTATAATGCTTTTTATATCACTAACCCTATTTTTAACTAAGCAGGATGTGCAAAATAATGAGCTTAAAATAGTTAATAGTAATATTGAGATTGGAACAGATAAAGCAATCTTAACTTTAGCTGATGGCTCAGAAGTTGCATTAGAGCAAAACCAACAATATACTTCTAATCATATTGAAAGTCATGGAAAAGATATTATTTATAAATCGAATAGTCCAGCGACTTTAAAAACAACCTACAATTATTTAACTATTCCTAGAGGAGGGCAATTTTTTGTTCAGTTAGCAGATGGAACTAAAGTTTGGTTAAACTCAGAATCTAAACTAAAATATCCGGTACAGTTTGTTGAAAACCAAGCTAGAGAAGTAACATTACTTTACGGAGAGGCTTATTTTGATGTGTCTCCAAGCGCAAATCATAACGGTACTGCCTTTAACGTTTTAACCAGAAATCAAGAGGTAAATGTTTTAGGAACAGAGTTTAATATCAAAGCGTATAGAGAAGATGATTTTGTAGCTACCACACTTATTGAAGGTAAAGTAACTATAAAAAAAGGTGATTTTAAAACACTTTTAAAACCAGAGCAACAGTCTATAGTAAAAAAAGATAATCAAAATATTATAGTAAACAATGTAGATATATCAAGCGAATCTGCTTGGAAAAATGGATTTTTCAATTTTAATAAAACATCATTGAGCATTATGCTTAAAACACTCTCTAGGTGGTATGATTTAGAAGTTGTTTTTGTAGATGATTCGAAAAAAAATCTCATTTTTTCAGGAGTATTAAAAAGAACTAGTAATGTAGAAGAATTACTAACATATATAGAAAAAACACGTAGAGTTGTTTTTGAAGTAAAAAATAATACCGTATACGTGAAATAAAAAAAGGGAAAAAACTAGCACCGACAAAAGCAAAAGTTTAATCCCTAATAATCAGAATTAATTAAATGAATATCTAACTAAAACCAATGTAAAATTATGAAAATTAACTCAAATAACAATGTATGCAGAGATAAGTGGTTGCCTAAAGCTGTTGTAATAACTTTTACTCATAATAGAACCATAAAATAGAATCAAGATTAAAAACTATTTTGAATAATTTGTAGAACATATAACAACTAACTTTTAACCATTTTCAAAACATAAAAACCATGAAATCATTAAAATATATATTACTCCTTACCGCTTTTATCTTTGCTTTATCATGTGAGTCAGATGATATAGATAAATCCTCAGAACGTGATACAGTAGTTACTACTTTAGACATTACGGCATCCATTATAGATGATGTTACTAACGGCACAGTTATCGCTAAAGTTAAAGGAAGAACAAATAACGGACAAGTTAGATTTGCCATTGCCTCACAAACACCAGATGGCGCTTTAATAATAGACGAAATATTTGGAGATTTAACAGTTGCAGATGAAACATTAATTAATGCAGCAACCGCACCAGAAATTAACTTGGTAGTAAATATTACCAATGGCGATGTTTCAAAAACGTCTAATATTACCATAACTGTAAATGCCGCTCCTGTAGATAATGATGGTGATGGCATTTTAAACGATACAGACCCAGATGATAATAGCCCATGTTTTCCAGTACAAAACCCTAGTTATATAGGTTTTGATGCTACAAATGCTATTTGGATGGCTGCCGATTGCGATAATGACGGTACAATTAATTCAGATGAAGTAGCTAATGGCACAGATCCTTATCTAAACGATACTGTTCCGTGTGATTCTACTGTAGATACTAGTATTTGGGAAGGTAACTTTACAATTACTGAGACACTTCCGTTTGGCACCTTTCCAACCGATTCAACTGAACCAGCTATCGCTGGTTGTGGTACTCTAATTATTCCCGACCCTAACGGATTTGGTCCATGTGATGCTGATGGTGAAAGTGCCGATATTCTATTTACACTAACACCAGATTTTCCAGGTGCTACAACAGGTACTTTAGTCGCACTAGGGCAACCTTATGTTTGTGGTTTCATAGACGATACATATTCTGCAACAGGAACGTATGATGAAAGTACACAAACATTAATTATTAATGATAATATTAGTTTCGCTGGTAGTGTTACAATAACACCTAGAGATTAGGTATTTAAAAAATGATGTTAAAAATAATTTAATAGGGGAATAACAAAAAAGAGGGAAAACTAGCACCGACAAAAGCAAAAGTTTAATCTCTAATGATCAGAATTAATTAAAAGAATATCTAACTAAAAACCAATGTAAACGTATGAAAATTAACTTAAAGAAAACCAATATCTTTAGAGATAACTGGTTGATAAAAACTATTATGAGAACATTTATATTCTTGTTTTGCACTGTAGCATTTAGTTTAAATCCCAATAGTGGATTTTCACAGAATAGAAATATCATCATAGATAATGATAAAACCATTTCTATTGAGGCTATTTTTAATCTTATTAAAAATCAAACAGATTATCAATTTGTTTATGATGCAGAAATGGTTAGTACTGCACCTCTAATAAAGTTGAACAAAGGTGTTATTAAATCTAATACACTTTTAATAAAAGGTCTAGATACTATTGGTTGTACTTTTGAGTTTGCTAGTAATACAGTCGTTGTTAGAAAGAAAACAATTGCTGATTATAGAAATCAAGACGAGTTTATCATAACGGGTAAAGTAAAAAACAAAAGGGATGAAGCTCTATTTGGTGCTGCCATTGTTGTTTCTTCTGGAGGGTTTAAGGAAACAGGAGAAATTAATCCTAATTTTACCGTTAGAGGTACCCAAACTGATTTTGATGGTAGTTTTCAAATTAAAGTTGCTCAAGGTCAAAAGTTAAGTGTGTCTTATGTTGGTTATGAATATTATGAAATCACAATTGGTAGTGACCAAACGGAATATGAAATAATACTTGAAGACGAAATTAATTATTTAGAAGAAGTTGTACTTACAGGCTATACCAAGACAGAAAAAGAAAACTCTACAGTAGCATCATCTAAAATTTCTAAAAAAGATTTAAGTAGACAAAAAGCTATCAATTTAGTAGATCGTCTAGAAGGTTTATCTCCAGGATTAAATATAACCTCGGTAACAAACCAAGGTGGCCAGCGTAAACTTGAATTAATACTTCGTGGCTTAAGCACGTTCGATAATCCTACAGATGAAAGTAATGGTCAACGTGATAGCAACAATTCAATAAATAGACAACCTTTAATTGTTCTTGATGGTTTTCCTTATGAAGGTCCTTTTAATGATATTGATCCACAAACTATAGAAACCATAGATATTTTGCGAGATGCTGCAGCAACAACATTATGGGGGGTTAGAGCATCTAATGGTGTTTTAGTAATTACAACTAAAAGAGGTGTCAAATCCAACTCAAAACCTACTATCACATATACCTCTAATACAACTATTGGAACACGACAAGATTTAAGTGGTTTGCAGTTAGCCAATTCAGCAGAAACAATTAAAGTCTTAAATAATACATACGCCATTAGATCAGATTTTAACACATCTTTCAATGCCATTAACAATACATTTCGTAAAGCATTTCGCTATGCGCCTTTGAATTCATTTGAGACAATTTGGGCCGATTTTTATAATAATGTAATCACTGATGCTGAACGTGATTCTCGCTTAGCCGCACTATCAAATAACAATGTGTTAGATGATTTTGAAAAATATTTAATCAGCCCTGGATTTATTCAAGAACATTCTTTAAGTATGCGGGGTGGTTCAGAAGTATCATCATATAGTTTTACAGCAACACATGTAAATGAGAAAAAGAGTGATTTAGGTGATGATTTTAGACGATTAAATTTAAGTCTAACTACGGATTTTAAACTGACTGAAAAATTATCTGCTGTTGCAGATGTATCTGTTACATCTTCAGAAACAAATGATAATGCTATTGGCGTAGCAGAATTATTTAGTGTAAATCCAATTCAAATATTTGATCGATTGGTTGATGAAAATGGACGCCCTCAAGCCATTAGAAGTACTTATGGTGAATTTCAAGATGAATTTAGTGCGCTTGGTTTTGATGATGCCTCTTATAATCCTATAGCAGATCAAAAGCTTAGAGATAACGAACTAAAGAGTTTTAATCTAAGGTTAGCTGCAGGATTAAACTATAAAATCACAAAGTCATTAACAGCAGATATTAAATACCAATTTAATAGAATAACTGATAGAACAAATAATAACAAGGATGTTAACCTTTTTGAAATTAGGACTAATAATAATCTATTTGTTGGTGAAGAAGTAGATGCTAATGGTATTGCTACAGGAAATCCGGGAGAACGCTTAATTCCTTATGGAGGCGTTTTAGAAAACCAAGTTATTACAAGGACGAATACAGTTTTAAGAGGCTCATTAAGTTTTAATGAAACGTTTAATAAGCACAACGTTTCTGCTTTGGCTGGAATGGAAGTTACCGAAAACATATTTGACCTCACAAGAAGGCAGTATTTTGGGTATAATGATGTCACAGGTATTTCTAATGTAAATTTTGATCCAACTTTAGCAGATGAAAGACTTTTTGGAGGACAACAGCTTAGAGGTTTTTTAGGTGTGTTTTTTCCTGATGGTTTAAAAAATAGTTTTCAACCCGAAGTAGTAGACAGAAGTATATCTACTTTTGGTAATATTAACTACACTTACAATAATAAATATAATTTAAGTTTATCGGGTAAAATTGACCAAAAAACAGCTTTTGGTATAAATGAGCGCTTAAGTAAACCTATATTATGGGCTGTCGGTGCCTCTTGGAACCTAGATAAAGAAGATTTCTTTAAGGTAGATTGGGTTAATGATCTAAAATTAAGAGCATCTTATGGTGTTAATGGTAATTTACGTCCAGATTTAACAACAAAGGTAACCATTGAGTTTTCTAACAATGTCGATTTTATTAATGGACAAAATTCGGCCTCTTTTGATAATACAGGAAATCCCAATTTAACATTTGAAGAAACAACCACAAAAAATATTGGTTTAGATTTTGGACTCTTTAGCAGAAGAATTGTTGGCACTTTAGATGTTTACGATAGACAATCCGTTAATTTATTAGTGCCTTTTGCAATCAATTCAACGTTTGGTCAAGCAGGTACTGTACTAAGAAATGATGGTAAGATATCTAATCGTGGTATAGAGCTTAATCTGAATTTAGATATACTTAAAAATACAGCATTAAAGTGGAATGCCAATTTTAATATTTCTCATAATAAAAATGAAGTACTAGCGTACTCAGACAATCAGTTTACCGATCCTTCAGAAATTATAAGAAACGTACGTACGGGCTTTCAAGAAATTGTAGGTACAGATATTAGTGCACAATACCGTTTTAAATGGGCAGGTTTAGACATTGATGGTAACCCACAAGTGTTTAACGAAAATGGAGACATCGTAGGGTACCAAGAAGCAACACCTACTCAAGATGCATTAGTTTTAACAAAACCATTTATAGCGCCAACTTTTGGAGGTATAAGAAACACCTTCGAGTATAAGAACTTTGCATTATCATTTTTAGCGTCCTTTAAATTTGGGCATGTATTTCAAGAATCTTTAGATCAAAAGTATGGTGGTGTAGGAGCAACAGCACTTCATAGAGATGTAGCTAATGCGTGGGAATTTCCAGGAGATGAGTTTGTTACCGATATACCCGCGATACCTAGAACCCAAGAGGAAGCTCAGTTTGGGAATTTTAGAGAACAATTTTTTACACAGTCTGATTATAACATACAAGACGCAGCTTTTATACGCTTAAGAGATATTACATTGGGGTATAATTTAGATAGTAATGCCGTTAAGAAAATTGGATTAGAGGCCGTAAACTTTTCAGTACAAGCTAGAAATTTAGGACTCTTATGGAAAGCTAATGATGTAGACTTAGATCCAGAATCTGTTCCTTTTGTAACTGACAGTTTCAATGTAACAGATAATTTTAATGGCGCTTTTAGACCCGGTATTCAACAACCAATTACGTTTGTATTTGGTGTAAATTTAAATTTTTAAGAAAATGAAAAAACAGTTATATTTAATTTTAGCCCTAGTATTGTTTAGTGTGATTGCTTGTGACGACTATGTTGATATTACACCAAGAGGTAATGCTATAGTGACTACTTTAGATGAAGTTAACTTTCTATTAAACGATGCAGAAACTATAGCTTCAAATAGTAGAACCTCGGATATTCCGAGTTTAATTAGCGATAATATCGAGTTAGTTGATTCTAAGATAGCTCTTGCCAGTTCGGACCCAACTCTACGTAGCATAGCCAGTATATACAATTTAGAACCTGTATTTTATGATGCTAATCTTCAAGATCAAGGTTGGCAAAAGCACTACGAAATCATTGGTCTTGCAAATTATATCTTAGAAACCGTTGAAACTATTTCTACAGATGATGAAGCGTTAAAAAACCAATATGCAGCTGAAGCAAAAGTGCATAGAGCATATCATTATTTTACTTTGGTAAATACTTATGCCCCTCACTTTGGTTTGCCAGAAGCTAATGTAGATGGATCTGGAGTTCCTTTATTAACTGTGTTTTCTGATGACTCCGTTCCAATTAATAAAAGTTCTGTTAATGATATTTATGATTTTGTTCTTCAGGATTTAGAAGAGGCTATTCCTTTTTTAACAGAGACTGTTGAAAGCAATGACAGGGCTTCTAGAGCAAGTGCCTTAGGGTTACTAGCACAAGTACATTTTCATATGGGTAATTATACGGAAGCTATTACTAATGCTAATGATGCTTTAGCCATTAGCGCTATGTTATTTGATTATAATACAGATTTAGTTCCTGCATTTTTTGGTGGATCATTCCCACCTAATCTTACAGATAATACTGAAGTTACACTTTTAAAAACAGGCAATGTGCCTAGTTTTCGATTTACTGAAGCTTTTGCAGATTATTCGGATGAGTTAGTTGCATTAAGCGATGTAGATAACGATTTAAGGTTTAGTTTTAATCAGTTTGATGAGAGCATAGGAAAGTATGTGCTTTTTACCGATTTTGAGTACCAATTAGGTGTTACTACACCTAAGGTATTATTAATAAAGGCAGAATCCTTAGCAAGAACTGGTAGTGCTGGCGAAGCCATGGATATTGTAAATCTTTTACGCTCTAAGCGATTTAAAGCGTCTTTTGTTACAGCAGGTAACCATTTGTTAACTGCAGCTAACGATGCAGAAGCAATACAGCATGTTATAGATGAAGCGCGAAGAGAATTTCATGTAGCAGGGCAACGTTTCTACGATATTAAGCGCTTAAATGCTATAGAAAATGCAGGTATTTCTTTAACCCGAGGCGGTGTTACTTTTGCGCCAAACAGTATTAATTGGGCAGTGCCAATAGGCCAAAGAGAGATTGATAGAAGTAATGGTCAAATTACTCAAAACCCAAGAGAATAGTTGTTAAATATATGATGAATTTTATTAATGTAAGATAGATTACCATTTATAAGCAGAAAAGCAAATGAAGAAAATACTATCGCTCTTTTTAATAAAGGCAATATTATAATTATTTGTTAGTCTAAAAAGGCTGCCATTAAACGGTAGCCTTTTTTAGTGTACAGCATGCAAGTAATAACTAGTATATAATTACAAGATTTTATCTGGTAATTTAAAAAGAATCTAAAATATTTTACACATATGAAAAAATTAACAAAATCTATCATAATGGTCATTTCAATAGGTGCCTTTATGATAATGATGAGTTGTAAATCTGAGACTAAATCAGAGATTATAACTAATGATGATATATTTTCTATAACAGGCCATATTAAAGGATATGATTTTGGAGCTATTAATATTGAGCTTCATCAAGCTATTGACGAACGTGGTAAACCAGAAAAAACACATACCACACAATTAAAAAATGGCACTTTTAAATTTGAAGGAAAAACAGAAAACTCAGTACCAGCTTCCATCGTTTTTTTTCAAGGAGATACCATAACGTGTACACTTAACTTTTTTAATGAAGCAAAAGCTATAAATCTAAACATAGATGTAAATAAAGATGATGTTTTGTGTAAAACACCATGTCTAAATATCTTAAAATATACCGCAAGTGGTTCACCACTTACAGCTAAATATTTAAGTTTTCTTGAAGAATATAATAGTTTTCGTGAAAGTAATAGTGACTTCCAAGATGCATTCAATGCTATATCTAAAGAATATTATAAAGCAATTTATGGAGATTTTAATAGTCCTTCTGCTGCACCAGCAAGTCCTACTGTACAAAAACAAAAAACTAAAGCCTTCGATAGTATAAATCTAGTGGAGTTGAATATGGCAAAAGGGTTTAAAAAACAGTATGCACTTAAAAATAAAGCATCCATTGTTGGCCTAAAAGTTATGCTAGATGAATGCGCTCCAAGGCTATTTGATGGTGATTATACTAAAGAAGAGATTGATGAGGTACTTGATATATTTAAAGGCTTAAAAAATCATCCTTTATACGTATCTACAATAGACAGACACAAGGCTATTCTAGGTTTAAAAATAGGAGAAAAAGCACCTAATTTTTCTTTAAAAACTCCAGAAGGAGAAACGGTGACTTTATCAGATTATAAGGGTAAATACGTGCTTATAGATTTTTGGGCGTATTACTGTAAACCTTGTATTGCAAAAATACCTAAACTTAAAAAGTTATATGCCAAGTATAAAGATGACGGTTTAGAAATTATAGGTATTCATGGTGATAAAAATGCAGAAAAATGGCTAGACATTATTAAAAAACATCAGCAAACGTGGATTCAAGTTCTAGATGAAAATGCTTTTAAAGAGAATTCTGCTGTTATAAAATATGGCGTACAAGGTTTTCCTTTAGTATTCTTAGTTGATCAAGAAGGAAATCTTTTGGAAACCAATCTTCCAAGTGATGACCTAGAAGACATTTTAGTGAAATTATTTAAACATTAATATTGATAACGTATATCATGAAATCTATGTTAGATTTAAGTGTGAGTTATCATAAATACATTAGAAATATTTAAAAAAACAAATAATAATGAAAAAAGTAATTTACATATTATCAATAGTCATAGTATTTGTGTCTTGTAAAAAAGAAGCTTCAAAAGGCTATGTAACGCTTTCAGGAACTATTACCAATCAAAATTCAGATTCTTTAATGATAGCTCAGAGAGCTATCATTAAAACGATTAAGGTTAATCCAGACGGTACATTTTCTGATACACTTAAAGTTGAAACTGGAAATTATATGATTTTTGATGGTTCAAAAAATGCTCCTATATATCTTAAAAATGGATATGATTTAAAGATGACCATAGATGCCAAGAAATTTAACAAAACAATTACTTTTAAAGGTAAAGGCGAAGACGCTAACAATTATATAGTAAAAAAAGCACTTTTAATTGAAAATGCTTTCGATGAAAATAACTTCAAAAATCTTGATCAAAAAGGTTTTGATATAAAACTGAAAGCAGTTAAAACGGATTTTGAAACCTTATTGATAAATACAAAAAATTTAGACACAACCTTTATTTCTGATGAGCAAGATCAACATAAAGGAATTTATCAAAGAATAATAGCAAATTATAAAAAAAATCAAGATTTATTAGCCATGAAAGGTGATAAATCCCCAAAATTTGTTGATTATGAAAATCACGCAGGTGGGGCAACATCGTTAGAGGATTTAAAAGGAAAATATGTATATATAGATTTATGGGCAACATGGTGTGGGCCTTGTAAAACAGAAATTCCATATTTAAAAACGCTTGAAAAAGAATACCATGGTAAAAATATTGAATTTGTAAGTATTTCTTTAGACAGACAAAGTGCTTACAATACATGGAAAACTATGGTTAAAGAAAAAGAATTATCAGGAATTCAGTTATACGCAAAAGAAGATAAAACGTTTTCTAGTGGTTATAAGGTTGCTGATATCCCTAGGTTTATTGTTATAGATCCCAATGGAAATATTGTAGATGCAGATGCTCCAAGACCTTCTGATGGTGATAAGTTGAAAAACTTGTTTAGCACATTAAATATTTAGTAGCAGATAAATTAAGTGTATTTAGTGATGATTCATATACAGAAATAACATCATTTATAAATAACTTGCAAATGTAGACTTCCCCTTTTTAGGACACCTTAAAATTCGACAAATAATTATTATTTAGCCTAGATTTGATGAAGAATTTAAATTCTTCATCAAATCTAGGCATATATTCTTTAGGAGATTTATGATCTAAAGATTTATGGGGGTGATTAAAATTATAGTCTTCCCTCCAGTTATCGCTTATTTTTTGAAGTTGATAAATATCATTAAAGTAATAAGCATCTAAAATATCTTCTCTAAAGAAGCGATTAAAACGTTCTATGTATCCGTTCTGCATAGGTTTACCAGGTTGTGTATATTTAATCTCTATAAAGTTCTTTTCACACCAGCTCATAAATGTTTTAGAGATGAACTCTGGTCCATTATCACATCTCACATATTTAGGTGTACCTATTTCCTCTTTTAAACATTCTAATGTTTCTACAACTGCTCTTGATGGATAAGAAAGACCTACGTCAATAGCTAGTGCTTCCCGATTACAATCATCAATCACATTAAAAACACGCACCTTTCTGCCATCGGTAAGGGCATCGCTCATAAAATCCATACTCCAACATTCATTGAGTACATTAGGTGCTTCTAAAGGTTGTTTTATACGTTTAACCAATCGCTTTTTGTGCTTACGTCTTAAACTGAGTTTCATTTCACGATATATACGTAATACTCGTTTTCTATTCCATTTTAAGCCCTCACGACGGATCTTGTAATAATACTCATCAAAACCTCTAGTAGGATAAGATTCAGCAAGCGCAGTGAGTTTATCAATAACCTTGCTATCATCTCTTTTACTTTGGTAATACCACATTGAACGACTAAGACCTATAACTTTACAGGCGCGAACAATCGGGATAACGTATTCTTTGATGAGATACTTTACACGAACTCTTTTGTCGGAAGGCTTTAGAACTTTTTTGACAGTACGTCCTTTAACATCTTATTATCTAAACTCACATCCGCATACATTTGTTTGAGTCTGTTGTTTTCCTCTTCAAGTTCCTTCAACCGTTTAAGCTGCTGCTGTTCCATACCTCCATACTTCTTACGCCAGTAATAGAATGTACTTTTGTCGATCCCTAATTCTCTGGATAAATCACCTACAGATCTTCCTTGTTCGTTTTCCTTGAGAGCTCTGATAATCTGACTCTCGCTAAATTTGCTGTGTTTCATTGTGACAGTTTGAATTTAAAGTTAGTAAATTCGAATTAAATACTGTCCTATTTATGGGGAAGCCTACAATCTATTGATAGTTAAAAAGCTATGTTTCTATTGCTCATGCTATTAATTTTATTTATGTTTACTCAACCCAAATGCACAAATACATGTTACGAATTCAAAAACCTACAATCATTACTTTTTTATTAATTTTGATAAGCTCGTTTTCTTTCTCGCAAAGATTAGATTTAACAGAAACTCGTTTTTTTGAAGACAACATTCCAGATACTAGAGTGGATGTTAATAATTTAACTGGAGCTAAAACCACAACAGATACAAATACCTTAAATCAATTAATAGAACAAACATCAAACTCTGGTGGTGGCACTATTTATATAGAACCCCATAACGGAAATAGTGTTTTTTATCTAAATCAAGTAGCGCTAAAAAGTAATATACATCTTAAAATATCGCCAAGTGTTACCATAGTAAACTTGCCTGTAAATGTAAATTCTACTGTTTTTAATGTTGGTGATACAGGATTTGTAGAAAATGTAGCCATAACAAGTACAGCAGAAAATAGTCAAGATAAGGCCAGTGCTTTTAAAGCTAGACTAGAAGGTGGACCTACTAGAGCAATTTCTCTAATAGCACTTAGATATGTTAGAAATTTTAAAGTTTCTGGTATAGATATAATTGATGACAATACAAAATTCAATAATATTGTTATGAATTTATCTAAATCTAATGATAAAACACAAATAGCCACAAAAGGAACTATTCAACATATTTATAGTATTAATAATCATGTTGGTTATGGTGCCATTCAAACACAATCTGCCATTACAACATTATTTAAAAACATAAATTGTACAGGAGGTACAGCTTTAAGAATAGAAACAGGATCAAAATCAATAGGCGAAGATAATATAAAAACTGTTGATGATTTATTAGCTAAGGGTATTAGAAATACAGATGGATTATGTGCGGTAGATTTATCTCCACATCGTGTGGATCAAGGTCAGGTAGATGTTACAAATGTTTCGTCTATAGGGTCTACTTATACGGCTATAATTTCCGGAGGATTTAAAGATAGGAGAAATGGTGTTGATAATTTAGGTACATTTAGTGATAAGTCATATATAGAAATAACAGGATCTGTTGCTGGGAATAATGCGCAAATTAAAGGTAAAGATTTTCTGTTTTACAATTGTATGACCAGAGAAGAATTAAAACTTAGAGCAAAAGACAATCCAGATGCAGAAAGTACCCATGGAAAATCAATAGCCGTTGTAAGACATAGTGCTGATCCTAATAATGGGTGTTCTTCTACAGGTTCAAACCCTAGAGGTTGTTATAGTCCTACTATTGTGTTTCCAAGTGATTCCAATATAATAGGCTCATTTGAAAGGACTGGACGAAGTAAAAATTTTGTTTATGATGGCGATAAAATAGGAGGAAGTTGTACTTTAAGTAATTCTGAGTTTGAATATAAAAATGTTAATACATTTAAATTATACCCAAACCCTGTTACATGTATTTTAAATATTACAGGAGCAAAATCTAAAATTAAGATTTACAGTATTATTGGTAAATTTATTATGGAAAATAAAGCTAACCAAACAAAAATAATTCAAGTCGATGTGAGTCAATTGAATAAAGGTGTCTATTTTATTTCTGATGGAGAGCAAACTGAAAAGTTTATTAAGATTTAATATTTTTAAAAAATTGAATGATATCTCTTTAATTTAAAGATAAATTTTTTTGAAAATAAAACATGCTAGATTTTTTAAATCATCTCTCTAATAATTTTCATCACACGTTCAAATTCTTTATTACTAGGCTTATAAACTTCAGAATTGATAAGGTATATATTATTTCTTTTTATAAGCCAACTCCAATTTCGTGTTGGTTTGTAATATATAGTGGTGTTTGGTGTTTTTTTACATCTTCACTGGTAGAGGCTTTAAATTCACTGATGTGAAAACAATCTATATATTTTAACTCATCACTTTCATTATCTTTATAATTACACATGGAAAAAGAAAATTGTCTATTAAAAGATAATTTTTCAAATATTTTTGTATTCAAGCCTTTGTTTAGGGTGTTAAAAAGATATTTAATTCTTTTTTTAGAAAAATTTATAGCACAATGGTCACAATAGGTTAGTGAATCTTTTAAAGTTATTTTAAGTTCATTCCAATGATCTTGCTGTGCATTACAGGAATTATAAATTAGGACTAATACCAATTTAATTATATAAAGTCGTTATAATTTTGTATCTTTCTTTATGGCAAAAGCAAAAGATTTCCCAATA
>CANMQH010000032.1 GCA_947499935.1 uncultured Algibacter sp.
CTTTGTCTGCTGCTGCTTTATCTGCCGCTGCTTTATCTGCTGCTGCTCTATCTGCCGCTGCTTTATCTGCTGCTGCTCTATCTGCCGCTGCTTTATCTGCTGCTGCTTTATCTGCTGCTGCTTTATCTGCTGCTGCTTTGTCAGTATTAGCAGCTCTATCTGCTGCTCTCTTTTCTATTAATTTAGCTCTCTCTGCTGCTTTTTCTTTCGCTTTTTCAATAGCTGCCAATCTAGCTCTCTCTTTTTCTTCAGCAATAGCTTTTCTATCTATTTTAGGAGCATTCGCCGTTGTTGAAGCAGGTGCTTTTGGTTTTCTTCTTTTTGGCTTAGAAGAAATAAGCAAAGCTTCCTCATCATCATCGCCACTGTAATCGTATCTGTATTTGTTACTAAATTTGTATGCTAAACTAATTTCGTGAGAACTACCAAAAGTTGTTAAATCGCCCAATGCTTTCTCATAATTATACTCTACAGCAATTTGAGAACTAATATTAAGGCCTACCCCAGCAGATACACCATATAATGTACTATATCCAGCTTGTGCCCAAATACCTTTAGGAACAGTTAACATCATAACACCAGATAATACTGTTTGATCTTTTAAAAATTCTGACCTTATTAGACCTGAGAATTTGCTCTCATCAAAAAAGCCCCTAGAATCTAAATATCCCGTATACATCATGTGAGCTTGTATACCTTGCTCAGGATTTTCTTCTATAAGCGTTGATGAACTTATATTGTATAAGACTAAGTTATTTACAGATAATCCAAAATCGAAAAAATCGGTTCCATAGTTAATTCCAGGATTTGCTGTAAGTAAAATATTTGAAGGAGTGTTTGCCAAAGACGGATCTCCTGGACGATTCACAAGGACTTTGCCTTGATTTATTCCACTTTGGTAGACACCTACGTTTGTTCCAAAAGTTAAATTACTATCTCTATTTAAAACAACATTATATGCGAAATTTAAAACGCCTCCAAAGGTAGTTAATAAGCCATTATTTTGCTGAAAAAGACCAACACCAGCACCTATATTTTCCTTAAACCTTCCAGAATAACTAACTAAATAGGTTTGTGGAGCATCTTCTACTCCAGTCCATTGTGTTTTGTTGTATAAACTTATATATTTATTTTGCTCCCTCACAAAACTAAATGTAGGGTTGTCAATATATCGGTTAAACTTTAAAGAATTTCTTATAGGTAATGAAAAGGCAACAACGCCATCTTGTTCTTCTTGAGAGAAAGATGAGTTTGCTGCAAATACCAATAAAACAATATACAAGAGATGTTTTTTCACTTTATTTGATTATAGTTATTGAACCTTGTTTTGTTTTATTATCTGAGGTTGTAATTACGTAATAGTATATTGGATTTACACTTATAAAATCCACCGGGCTTGATTCTGGCCAATTATTTTGATAATCATTTGTTTTTAAAACCGTTTCTCCTTTAGATGTTAATATTAAGATTTCTGTATTAGTACCACTTACATAGTCTCTAGGTAAAATCCAATTATCATTAAACCCATCTGCATTTGGACTAACTAGGTTAGGGATATTATCAACATCAGGAAATTGTTCAATAGCAAAACTTGTTTGAAAATTAATTAGAAAGGTTGACATACAACCTACTGTTTGAGAAATTTCAACCCTATAATCTCCAGCCTGATTAGCTTGAAAAGTATTACTATTAGCACCTGCAATTAATGTATCATTAAAAAACCATTTAAATTCTGGAGTATCAGCAGTAGTGGTAACTATAACGTCTATATTACTTCCTTCTTCTATCTGGTTAACTTCGGTCTCACTTACATTTATACTACTTGTAAAACCATTAGCATTTAAGTCTATAGACCCTGTTGCAGAACAACTTCCAAAATCAACCAAAACTTCATAGTTTCCAGACTCATTAGTTACTAGTTCTTGGTTAATTGCGCCTTCAATTTCTTCACCATCTTTAAACCATTGATAACTATCTCCATTTGTTGTGCTTAATGTAGTAGAACCATCACCTACACAAAATGGATTGCCTAAACTGGAATTAATAGTTGTTGCGTTTGTCCCCGCAGATTCACTTACAGTAACACGGTTTGAAAATGAATTAGAAGTACATGAACCATAATCTGTTATTACAAAATAAGTACCTGGTGTGCTAACAGCTAATGTTTCTCCAACAGCAACAAAAACAGATTCTGTTGGACTTGTTTCTCGTCGCCATTCAAACGTAAGTGAATCGTATTGTAATGGTGAATTATTTGGTGGAACACCAGGGTTGTCTATAGTTAGTAAATAACTACCACCGCTACAATAAGATGCCGTTTCAATTAAATTATTAATAGTAAAAGGTTCATCTTGAATTTTAAAATATGCTGGAAAATCATTAGAACCGATACTGGATCCCGCTGGAGATGTACTTTTTATTCTAATCCTGTAACCTTCTCCTGCAACAGTTGTAGGTACCATAAAATTTAGAATGACAGGTGATGTAGTGAATTCTCCCGGATTAGTAGTGCGTATTTCTTCAGCTGATGAAAAATTTCCAGTGGCATCAGACAATTCAATAATAAATTGATTATCCGAATTTAAACTAGCTCCAGAAAAACTAAAAGATGTATTATATGTATTAAAAGACGGACTCGCACAAGCTTGAGTAAAACTTGACACATCTGGTTTAGAAATATTTAGTTGTGCACTTACTCTTTTAATTGAGAATAAAGACACAAATAACAAAACATAAATAACAGTAAAATTCCTCATACATTTTTATTTTCTTTAGCAAATAAAATGTCTAGAAACAATTACATGCACGCCCATGGCTATAAAATATATCCGGTGAATACTGAGAGCTTACGTAAATGGGAGTTTTGGGTCTAGAATTTTGAGTTGGCTAATTTAGTTTCTCTATTTACTCCTTTAATCTTATTCTTATTATCAAATCTATTTTTTGTTTGATGCGATTATTTTATTAATTCTTAATCTATAATCTGGTCTACGATTGTTCTTAATATCAATAAACGTTTCTGAATTATCTCCTTTAGAATATACATTAAAGAACGCACTATTACCATACCAGTTCTCTAAATCTTCATTATTAGAATTATTTTCGACAAAAATATTCCCTTTACAAAGATTAAAGTACATAGAGGAAAATTGAATCTTTTCTAGATTTTCCTGATTAATACTAATCTTATTATCTAAGATAACTGCTGGGTTAAAACCAGACAATACCGTTTTACTCATATTTAAAGATGTATTATGGCCAACATATACAGCTTCACTAACAAGTCCCATTCTTATATCATTTGATAAATTATTACTAATATTAACAAATGTTAAGTTAGTTGCTAAAACTTCCGAACCTGGCTTAGAAAAATCTACCTGTTCTCTTTTGTTATAAGATAACACTTGTAAACATCTAGAACCTGAGCTACTAGACACAAAAGGTGACCTTATAGCTAAAGAATTATTTAAATGACACTTTGCACCATAATTATATTCAAAGTCATTACAATTTGCTTTATAAGAAACCATATTAGACATAACCGTATCGCCTCCCCATACCTCAAAGGCATTTCCTTGAGCATGACTAACCATTACATTTTCTATAACTGTACCACTACCAACAGCTGCTAAATGCACACCGTTATGATAACCACCATCTTTAAGTCTTCTTCCTGAATACTCTATCCTAACATATCTTAATATACCAGAACTATCTGCATCATTGTCTCCACCAAAGTTTGAATTCTTGTATGTCGAGTCATCTTGTTGTGTATAATAAGCAGATACTGAGCCGTTACCAAATTTGTTGGTTGTACCTTCTCCTAATATAATAAGCCCTCCCCAATCTCCAGCTCTCTTAGGGCTTCGATTAGAAGTGAAAATAATAGGGTCTGTTTGAGAACCATCTGCAATTATAGTAGCTCCTTTAGCAATTGTAAGTGATGCTTTAGTTTTGTAATCGCCAATTATAACCGTTCCTGGCTCTATAGTTAAGGTATCATTTTCTGTTACAAAAACGTTTCCTAACAATAAATACACTTCTCTTTTAAACAGCGTAGTGTTTTCTGTTATATTCCCAGCTAATATTTTTGTTGGTTCACCATAATCTTCTTGATTAGGCTTAAACTCTGTCCAGTTATTTAACCAGTTATCAGAACCCATTATACCCTTTTCTTGTTGGGCAAAAGTGTTCATAGTTAGAACGAAAAATATTAATGTGATTTTAGTAATGTTATTCATAGTTAAACTTTTATAGTTATACTAATTTACTTTAATGGACTATTAGTGTTTCAATTATAATTCAAAAATATAAAAAAATCTATGAAATACAAATTATTTCGATGAAATACACATATTTTTTTAAAATTTAGTGATACTAATACTATATTAAAAGATAATTAATAATGATTAAACTCAATTTAGATATTCAATAGCCGTGCCAAAATGCACTTTTAAATAAAAAAAATCTACTTTATATGACGTTTAATAAATCTAAATCTTACAAACAAAAAAGCATTTGCATATACCCATTATTACAGGATATACACAAATGCAATTTAGATATGGTTAGTTAAAATCACTATATTGGTGTAACGATTTCATGATTTCTTCATAATACAAGATTGCAGCAATTAAATTACGTGTATCTGAATATGGAAGATAATCTCTGTGAAAAGAATTCGTGTTTAGAAGAAATGTATTTGTTGCTTCAAACTGACTATCCAAAGCTTTTACATTGTCACTATTATTAGGAATACCTAATGAAGACATTGTAATACCTGGTTTAGTTGCAAATGCAACATAAGGTAACGTTTTTACTAATACTTCAATTCTTTCAGCATAAAGAACAATTAGGTCTCCTTTATTAAGGCGGTCTAATTCCTCTCTATTATAGTACTTCTTAATAGTAACTCTTTCACTAATAATACTTTTTGGTGCTTTGCCTTTTTGTGCAAAACTCATGCCTGTTGAAAATAATAGGCTAAAACCGAATAAGATAATTTTTAATTTCATTTTTAATGTTTAAGGGGTCATAGTGCAAATATATGCAACTTAACGTAAAAAACAAGCATTTTGTCGATTTTTTTATAAATAAACCGTTAAAACCGTAAAAAAAGTGACGGAAGTAAGAATAAACTTATAAATATAGCGTAAAAAATGTCATTTATTTTTATATTTTTTTTGTTTAACGATGCAAATGTAGAAAAAACTACATAAATTTATTAGTAATTACTTACTATTTTACACTGTATAAGGTTTTTAATATTTATTTATGGTTATATCTTAGGTATAATTTTAATTATATTTCACAAAACATCTTTAAAGACCCCAGTTTTAAAGACTAATAATCATTGATAATATTTTAGCTTGATTACATATAACTTCTAATTCTTTTTTAAAGAATACTGTTTTACTACATATACCGTTTAAAATGACTAAAAACAAGATATGATAATAGATTATGTTAAGTTCTAAATTTAATTTTGTATTAATTCATGTGCTGTAATACATTTTAAAAATGCGTCAAAAGGAATCGAATTATAGAAAAGCGGAAAACTTGAACTCGGTATTGAATTTATTATGCAATTAAAAATCTACAGAAAAACCAACACCTAAAAACTGTTTCCATTGCACCTTTGCTCCTGCCTCTTCTTGATCTCCTGTAATTTCTGATACTCTAGATGTCTTTACATCATCATCATATCTAAGATGAGAGCCTAAAGTTGCTCTTATAAAACTATTAACTTTAAAATCAAAATCTACTCTCCAATCTATATCTAAATTTCCAAAATTATTAATATAGTCTGAATACAAACTGATTTGATGTTTAACATTAATATTTTCTGCAATTTCCATTTCGTAACTATTGGTGATTAATACACCAACTTCTTTTCTTGTTTTTTCTCCAGGTACAACAACATTACCTAATACATCTAATACAGCAGGAGCAACACCAAACGAACCCGCATTGGCTAAATCTTCATCTAATACCAATGTAGCTTTTAATGTTATAGGCGAAAAGTAAAAAGAAAGCTTATCTATATGTTTACCGTATTCCATACCACCACCAAAAAACAAATATCCTGGCGCCAAAAATTTAGAAATAGGTTCCGATGTATTTGGATATTGAAACCCATTTGCAAGCTGGGTTCTAAAATTAAGTCTAGCAGAATAAAACCAGTTAGACAAATTATCTGGCTTATATCCCATATTAGAGTTAAACTCTATTAAATCATCTGTTTTTCTTGTGCCTCTATCTTCTTGTTTATTTATACCGTAGCGAATATCTACATTATTTTTCCATACAAAATATTTGTCCTTATAATCATACGAAGATTTAAGTCCCAATAATCCAGAAATAGAATTTGTTCCACCCGAATTCCAATTAACAAAAGAAACCTGACTTAAATCTACCGAAGCATTGTTTACTTGAAGCCATTGTGGACCGTCATATTTTTGTTTCTTTTCTTTTATAAAAAGAGAATCGGGTTGCGCTAATAAGCAACCATAGAAAAAAAACAATACGATTAGTAATGAATATCTCATAGTAATAAAAATCGTAAACGCTTTAAATGACGATTTAATTAGTAACTAAACTCACCAAACTCAGATTTTATTGTAAGCTTTTTAGATTTTGAAGCTTCTACTCTACCTATAATTTTAGCATCTACATTAAAAGATTTAGAAATCTTAATAAGATCATCGGCAATCTCTGGAGACACATATAATTCCATGCGATGTCCACAATTAAAAACCTGATACATCTCTTTCCAATCTGTTTTAGATTGTTCCTGTATTAATTTAAATAAAGGCGGAATAGGAAACATATTATCTTTTATAATATGGAACTCATCTACAAAATGAAGAATTTTAGTTTGTGCTCCACCAGAGCAATGTACCATACCATGTATAGTTTCGCTATTATATTCTGAAAGTATCTTTTTAATAATGGGCGCATAAGTTCTGGTTGGAGAAAGTACCAACTTACCAGCATCTATTGGTGAACCATCAACATCATCCGTTAATTTTACACCACCTGAATACACTAATGCTTCTGGAACTGAAGCATCAAAACTTTCTGGATATTTATCTGCCAAATATTTACTAAATACATCGTGTCTCGCAGAAGTTAATCCGTTACTCCCCATACCGCCATTATATTGTTTCTCGTAAGTGGCTTGTCCAAAACTTTCTAAGCCTACAATAACATCGCCTGCTTTAATATTAGCATTATCAATAACTTCGCTTCGTTTCATTCTTGCTGTTACTGTAGAATCTACAATAATAGTACGCACCAAATCGCCAACATCGGCAGTTTCTCCACCTGTAGAATGTATGGTTACTCCAAAACCTTTTAAATCTTCGAGCAGTTCTTCTGTACCATTAATAATAGCAGAAAGTACTTCGCCAGGGATTAAGTTTTTATTTCTTCCAATGGTAGACGACAGCATAATATTATCTATTGCACCAACGCATAACAAATCATCTATATTCATGATTAAAGCATCTTGCGCAATGCCTTTCCAAACTGAAATATCTCCAGTCTCTTTCCAATACATGTAAGCTAAAGATGATTTTGTACCTGCGCCATCGGCATGCATGATTAAACAATAATCTTCATCATTTGTTAAATAATCTGGAACTATTTTACAGAATGCCTTAGGAAACAAGCCTTTATCTATATTTTTTATAGCGTTGTGTACATCTTCTTTTGATGCAGAAACACCACGTTGCGCATATCGTTTTGAAACTTCTTGACTCATAATATTGTATTGAATTGCAAAGAAAAGGAATATTTTAAAAATTAAGAGTTTTTAATTTAAATATGAAATGGGTTTTATTGAATACTTAAAAATGAAGTCTTTTAAAACAACAAATAACTTTAAATTTAAAAACACAAACTAGCAAACAAGTGCGTTAGGGATTGCAGTGTAAAGCCCAAACTAAAACACTACCTGGTAAATAATAATTCTCTGTATTTTGTTAATGGCCAAATCTCATCATCTACTAAAAGTTCTAACTTATCGCAATGATAACGAATATCATCAAAAAGTGATTTTACATGATTACAATAGGCGTGCGCTTTTTGCTCTACATCGCTTATATTATTAGCATTTTTACGAGCTTCAATCATTTTTGTAACATTAGAGTTAATGCCTTCTATATGGTTTGATATGTCTTCTATTAAACTAATTTGTTCTTTAGATACCGAGCTAAATTTTTTATCGAATATAGCTTTTAAGCCTTTTACATTTTCTATTAATATGTTTTGATATTTTACAGCTGTTGGTACAATATGGTTGCGGGCAATATCACCTAACACGCGACTCTCTATTTGAATATGCATAATATAAGCCTCTATTTCAATCTCATACCTAGCTTCGGTTTCTATCTTACTCATTACATTCATTTCTTCAAATAAAGCAATGCTTTCTTTAGATATCTTGGCTTTAAGCGCCTCGGGTGTTGTTTTATTATTACTCAAACCTCGTTTTTTTGCTTCTTTCTCCCAAGCTTCTCCATAACCGTTACCTTCAAACAAAATGGCTTTTGTAGATTTAATATATTCCCGTAGTACGTTAAAAACAGCTTCGTCTTTCTTTAAATCTTTTTTATCTATTAACTCATCTACTTCTAATTTAAAGTCCTTTAATTGTTTGGCGACTATAGTATTTAATACGGTCATGGGGTTACCACAATTGGCTAATGAACCCACGGCTCTAAACTCAAATTTATTGCCTGTAAACGCAAAAGGAGAGGTTCTATTTCTATCGGTATTATCTAAAAATACATCCGGGATTTTACCAACAACATTAAGTTTTAATTCGGTTTTTTCTTGAGGCGATAATTTTCCTTTGGTAACACCTTCCAGTTCTTCTAAAACCTTGGTTAACTGCTCGCCAATAAATACCGATATTATTGCTGGAGGCGCCTCATTAGCGCCTAATCTATGATCATTACTAGCCGATGCTATAGCTGCCCTTAACAAAGCTTCGTGTTTATGTACTGCTTTTATAGTATTTATAAAAAAGGTTAAAAACTGAAGATTACTCATAGGGGTTTTACCTGGCGCTAATAAATTAATCCCCGTATCTGTAGACAAAGACCAATTATTATGTTTACCCGACCCATTTACGCCTGCAAAAGGTTTTTCGTGCAGTAAAACTTTAAAATTATGACGTGATGCTACCCTACCCATAATATCCATTAATAAGGAGTTGTGATCTACAGCTAAATTAGCTTCTTCAAATATGGGTGCTAATTCAAACTGATTGGGTGCCACTTCATTATGCCGTGTTTTAACAGGAATGCCCAACAACATACATTCTGTTTCTAACTCTCGCATAAAATTTAACGCTCTGCTTGGTATAGATCCAAAATAGTGATCATCTAGTTGTTGCCCCTTAGCTGAAGAATGCCCCAATAACGTTCTACCAGTTAATGTAATATCTGGTCTACTTGCCGCCAACATTTTATCTATTAAAAAATATTCTTGCTCCCAGCCTAAAGACGATGTTACCTTTTTTACATTTTTATCAAAATATTTACACACAGCCGTTGCCGCATCATCTACAGCATGAAGTGCTCTTAACAATGGTGTTTTATAATCTAATGCCTCTCCTGTATACGCTACAAATATAGTGGGTATACAAAGTGTTGTTTCGTATATAAATGCTGGAGATGTTGGGTCCCAAGCGGTGTAACCACGAGCTTCGAATGTGTTTCTAATACCGCCGTTTGGAAAACTTGAAGCATCAGGTTCTTGCTGAACCAATTGACCGCCTTCAAATTTTTCTATAGCCAAGCCATTACCTATGGTTTCAAAAAAGGCATCATGCTTTTCTGCCGTAGATCCCGTTAAGGGCTGAAACCAGTGTGTATAATGTGTTGCTCCTTTAGATAATGCCCAATCTTTCATAGAAGAAGCCACTTGGTCTGCTATTTTTCTATCTATTTTTTTGCCATATTTAATGGCATTTTCCACACCCAAAAAAGCATCTTTGGTTAAGTATTGGCGCATCGCATTTTGATTAAACACATGCTTACCAAACAAATCTGAACGGCGTTCTTTTTCGTTAATAACTACAGGCTTATATGCAAGAGACTCTTTAATGGCGTGAAATCTTAATGTTGACATGTTTTAAAATCTATTTAACTTGTTTTTAATAAAAAAAAATAATTCAATAATTATCATAGAAAACAAAATTGATATGCTACAAAAATAAGTAGGAAGACATTAAATCGTATTAAATAAATAATTTATTGTTAACATTTTTTCAGTTTTTATCTAAAATACTAGTCATTTTTTAAAATAAACCTTGAAAAAATAGGGTATAAACAAAAATAAGTCACTGTTTTATTAAATTACCCCCTATAAATTTAAAGTGAAAGCATAAAAATTTATATTTGTAGATATTATCATAAATTACATCACAAACATTCATTATGGCAAAAATTAAATTAGAATACATTTGGCTAGATGGTTATAAACCAACTCAAAACTTAAGAAGCAAAACCAAAGTAGAGGAGCATGAAAACTTTAAAGGTACACTAGAAGAGCTAGGAAACTGGTCTTTTGATGGTTCGTCAACGAGACAAGCCGAAGGAGGATCTTCTGACTGTTTATTAGTACCTGTTGCTATTTACCCAGATCCAGATCGTATTAATGGTTATTTAGTAATGACAGAAGTTATGAACGCCGATGGTACGCCACACGAATCTAACGGTAGAGCTGGTATTGATGATGATGACAATGATTTCTGGTTTGGTTTTGAGCAAGAGTATTTTATTATGGATACTAAAACACAATTACCATTAGGATTCCCTGTTGGCGGATATCCTGCCCCACAAGGTATGTATTATTGCTCTGTTGGTGGAAAAAACACTCATGGTAGAGGTTTAGTTGAAGAGCATGCAAATTTATGTATTGATGCTGGTTTAAACTTTGAAGGTATTAACCAAGAAGTTGCTTCTGGACAATGGGAATTCCAATTGTTTGCTAAAGGTGCAAAAAAAGCTGGAGACGAAATCTGGATTGCTCGATATTTACTAGATCGTTTAACAGAAAAGTATGGTTACTATATTGATTATCATCCAAAACCATTAGGTAAAGATATGGATTGGAATGGTTCTGGTATGCACGCCAACTTCTCTAACGAGGTATTAAGAACATGTGGCGATAAAGATGTTTACGCAAAAATTTGTGAAGCATTTCGTCCTGTTGTAAAAGAACACATTGCTGTTTATGGAGAGTTTAACGACCAACGTTTAACAGGTTTACACGAAACTGCAGCCATTACAGATTTTTCTTGGGGTGTTTCAGATAGAGGTGCATCAATTCGTATTCCAATTATAGCCGTAGAAAATGGTTGGAAAGGCTGGTTAGAAGATAGAAGACCTGCTTCTAACGGAGATCCTTATAAAATTGCTGGACGAATTATTAAAACTGTTAAATCCGCTAAGATTTAATAATTACAGCATAACAAAGTTTGTTCATAAAAAAAACGCTAACATGTATTTGTTGGCGTTTTTTATGCTTTTAATATCTGGATGTTATCCAATTAAATCAGGCTTTACCGTAATCGCCTCTTCAATTTATTTTTGCTCAACTTGTCTGCTGTAATTATTCTGTTTGTATAAGAATTGATTGTTAAGCGAATATTCCTCTCCTTATTAGAAATATAAATATTTTTACCTATTTTTTTAAATTCAGATGCTTTTGTTTCCTTAATGATAGTAAAAATCAGTGCTTCAATTTTTTCTTTTGAAAGTTTAATATCTAGTTTTTTATTAATTCTTTCATAAACAAGTTCTGCGTAACAGATTTTATTTAAAATTTCTGGTTTATAATTATCCATCCTTATTTTTTAGTTTTTCATTAAAAATAATCGTGTTAGTATTTTTATACCCGAAGCTAAACGAAGCTATTTTTACGATAAAGAAAACACTACAGTAGCTACCTATAGCAAACAAAATAGAAATTAATGAGATAAAATTATTAGAAACTAAAGTTTCCCTTTAGCAAACACCAAAAACATAAAAACACCATAACAAACCACCAAAAAGAAACCTTTAAATCTGCTTATTTGCAATCTTTTTGGAAGAAATATAAGCGGTATTAACACTGCCGAAAAACCAAGCATCCAAAAAATATCGCTCGATAATATTTGTGGCTCTGTTACAGGTATAGGCTTAACCATAGATGTTAAACCTAAAACAGAAGCTATATTAAATATGTTAGAGCCTATTAAATTTCCTAAAGAAATAGCCTTCTCTTGTTTTGCCGCCGCAATAACAGATGCTGCTAATTCTGGTACACTCGTACCAATAGCGATTAAGGATACACCAATAACAGCTTCGCTAACACCTACAGACCTAGCAATCTCTTTAGAGCCACTAACAAGCCACTCACTACCAAAATAAAGTGATAACGCACCAATAAGCAACCACAATCCAATTTTAAAATTTGAAACTACTGCTAATGCGTCATCCACATCTTCTATAACGACATCTTTTTTAGCATTTCTAATCAAAAAAACCAAAAACAGAATAAGCCCTATAAAAAGAATCCCTCCCTCTATAGCAGTTAACATATTATCGTTTATTAAAAAATAATATAGTGCCATGGAGAAGACCATCATTACTGGCCAATTAAGCTTGTAAAACGATTTATCTACAGCAATGGAGCCAACCATAGCAGTTATACCCAATACCAATCCAATATTTGCAATATTAGAACCAACAACATTATTTATGGCAATAGCAGGAGATCCTGAAAGTGCCGCTTGAAGACTTACCAATAATTCTGGAGCGGAAGTCGCAAAAGAAACAACCGTCATCCCAATGACCATCTTAGATATATTAAATTTAAATGATAAAGCCACTGATGCACGCACCAAAAACTCACCACCAACAACTAATAACACAAAACCTAGGACAACCCAAAGTATACTCATAAAAAATTTTCTTGCGAAGATACTATATCCGTATATGTTTTACGATTTTTAGAATATTTTTTTCATCCAATGAAGGTAAATATAATGCTGGTATTAATATATAAAGCCTCCCATTTTTGCTTAATATGTAACAAAAAATACTTTTTTGTGATTGAGAACTATATAATCAATTTATGATTTAGACCTGACAGGTTTTAGAAACCTGTCAGGTCTAACAAAATAGTCAAAAACAAGATTTTAATTTTTAAACGATTATATATTCAATATATATATTTGAGATTGTAGATCACATATTAAATTTTAATAGATGATATATTTAAATTGAAACTTCAATTTCACTCAAGTACATTAAGCAATATTCGATTTTGTAATCTAAGTTTAAATTACGCTCAACCAAATAACGATAACACTACATCCATAACGACCTGATTTACACTAAATATTTACTATTTTTTTACTCAAAAAAAGATAAAAAAAGTAAAAATACATGTTTTTATTACAAAATCGTCCTAGAATAATAAATCTATACTCAAAAACAACCTATAAATATTACAATTTTAATATTTAATAGACATTTTATATTACATATTAAAACTAAAATAAACAAAGTCACATAAAATTATAAATCAATTTTATTATTTAACATCAAATACATATGCAATTGTATCGATTTTAATTAAAAAACTTTGGCACATTTAGGCAAATATATATCTTCAAAAAACATTTATAAAACTAAACGTATTTACTAACCTCTAAAACCTAAAAACATGACAACTCTTGCCAAACTTGTAATTGATGTAATACTATATATTATGTCAATATTTTAAATTGACTATCTGTAAAACTTAGTCTAGAATAAGTTTTACTATTTTTGATTTATTATAAATATTACAAAGTGAAAAAGCAAGTATTTAAATTTTTAGCTAAGGTTAATAAAATAAAAGGTATTAAATAAACCCTAGAGCAAACACTAGATTCGATAAAAGGCATCGACCCAAAAATCGAATTATTATATCTTGGACTTGCAACAAAAAAGTGAACAATTAATTGAGAGCTTTAAGCCGCTATATTTTGGTTATACATTTCTATTTGAAATTCGTTAATAATTTTATATCAAAAAAAAGAGTGTATTCTTCTTTTATTATGCCAAGTTTAAATCCAGCTAAAGATTGATAATTCAGCTTGGAATCTATACAGATATTTGTGCTTATAAACCCCTTTCCACTTTTAATCTTTTAAAGAAAGATTCTGCCACAGCATTATCCCAACAGTTACCTTTTCTACTATCACATAACTCTCAAATATTGTCTATCTTAAATTTTATTTGGTCTAATACGTTTTCATTTATTTCTAAATCAATCAGAACTTTAGCTTTTGAGCTTCCAAATTCATTTCTACAGCTACTAAAAATAGCTTTATAATAGACAACACCCTCTTTCAAATTTTTAATAAAAACAGAAATGTATTTTTTTTTCTTGACATCCATCAAGCCACCTGCTTCTTCAATCTTCGTTTTTATAAAATCAACGTAAATAGTAAGCTCTTTTATAAAAATATTAGGACGATCAGTTCTCTTGATTACATTATACTCCCCATAAATATGCCCGATAATTTCTTTTAACCCCATAACTTTTGAAAAATAAGCTAGATTAGGTCCAGGGCATATAGAAACTCCTTCACCTTCTTTTTTGGTATCTAGTTTATATTTTAGCAAAGCAGAAGTGCCGAGACCAACACAAGTACAGGATTTTTCTACAATTTTATTGAACTCTTTTTGATAAATCTCGGGACTATGCGCAGCCTTTTCTAGTTCATTAATCTTTATATTCTGATATTGACGAGATGCCGTGCAAATACCTTTTTCAGTGAATTCTTTATTTAAAGCTACAAATTTTTTAGGACAAGAACTTCCTGGTCTTTCTTTTTTTATTAGAGCCATCTTTTCCTCATCTTTAGTATTGCCTCTAAGGCTATGAAAAGGTATACCTAGTGGAGAAATATTACTCAAATACAAATCTTCTTCTTTAGCTTTAGCCAATTTTTCTAAGGACGAATCATCAACTGTAGTTGCTTCTGGCACTAATAAAAAAGGAGTCCCCCAGCCAATAGAATCAATTTTATAATGCTCTAACAGAAACTTATGTTCTTCGGCAGTTCCTACACCACCTTGAGCGGTAAATTTAATGGGAAAGGATGATTGTGGTGTGTAACGTTTTTTAATAGAAAGCGCTTTTATAAAAATGTCATTTGTTTCATGTATAAATTCTTCTCTTTTATCCCTGAATTGAGCCAGTATCGGCCCCATAAGATAACCATCAGTTGCAAATGCGTGCCCTCCACAATTGAGTCCAGATTCAATTCTATATTCGGAAACCCATAATCCTTTTTTAGCTAAAAATTTACCTTGAATCAACGCAGATCTGTAATCACTTACCTTTAATACTATTTTCTTTTTCAATGTTCCTTTTTCATCAGGATAAAAATCTTCAAACTCTTCCAAATAACTGTATAGTCTAGGATTCATTCCCGCAGAAAATATCACAGATGATGATAAATCACTGTTAGCATATCCTCTAAGTGCCGCGTGCGCATCATTATATAAAGTGGGTAATTTTTCTTTTTTTTGAAAATTTTCTTTGTCCACTTTGGTCATAATATTGACATCAATACTACCCATGGTTAAATTTTCTTCCAAGAAATTCTTTAATTCATTTATAGTGCTACACTTTGATATTAAATTATTGAATTGCTGCTTAAGATTCGATGCTTCTGGCAAAATATCCAGATATTGCTTTAGATTTTCACTAATCCCATCCGTTATATTCTTAAGCTCCTTAAATTTGTTTTGAGCAGTCGTATTTATCAAGTTCAAATAAGCCGTAATCCTTTTAGCCCTATAATCTTCTAATTTTTCTGTAATTTCAATATAAGGTTGTTCAAATAAACTACAATACATTTTTCTTAGTTTTTCCAATAAAATATCATCTACTAAAGAAATAGCAGAATCTATACCAAGGTGTGAAACTTTTAATGGAGTATCAATAGTAAAGCCTATTCCCATTACAGGAATATGAAAAGAGTGTGCATTCATAGAAATTTATTTATTTAACACTGTTAACTGTTTAGTTTTTATAATAAAACTTTGATAAAATTGATGAAACTAATTGCTATAGAAAATGATAATTATCACCTTCCATTGATTTTTATCTCTCTTGCTTATTTCATAAATTTCTTTTGCTCCTTTACTAATCGTTTACCTACTGTTTTATAGCTTAATTTGCTTTACTAACGCTGGTTTTGATAGTCTATTAATTAACATTCTTTTAAACTGGCTTTAGAAGCATTGCAAGACATTAGGGTTAAACATCGTTAGAAAGCTATAGACCAAGAAAATGAACAAATTAAACAGGCTAAGCGTAAACAAATTGAATATCAGCCAGAAACATTTGATAATGGAGATGCCAGAAAACAACTCTTAGCCAGAAGTAGATATTTACGTTATAAAGTGCCAATCAATTAGACTGAAAACCAATCAAAAAGAGCGGCAATTCTTTTTGAGAAATATCCAGATTTAGAGAAAGCTTATAAATTATATCAAAACCTTTCTTGGATTTTTAACAACACAAAAGACAAGACATCAGGATTAATAAGATTCGCAAAATGGGATAAAAAAGTAAGACAAACAAGATTTAAAAGCTTTAATACCATTGCGAGAACAATGTCCATACATTACAAAAACAAAACAGATCAGTGCTTTCTGCTTTTGAAAATAAAATAGCCTTTGCTTCAGAAAAAGTATAATCGCCATAATTTATTTTGGTTATTTTAGATATGTATTCCAAAACAATAGGATAAAGCTCAAAGTAATTTGGATGTTCCTTAAATGGAACGTTATTCGTTAAATTCCAAAATTCTTTTTTGCAATGGCCAATTGTTTACCTAAGCCTAACCTTAGTAGAGTAAAATAACTCAACGATAATGGCATTACCATTTTTAGAATTATTAGAATTATTGAGTTTGATAGTGGCTTTCAAATTAATACATTTTTAGTACACTTTTACCACAATTTTACTGCTTTTTACCACAAAAAACAAGTAATATTTTTTAATTGAGAAAGATATAAAAAACACAAAACCCCGTTATTTCTAACGGGGTTAAGGAGTGAGCCCTGCAGGATTCGAACCTGCGACCGCCTCCTTAGAAGGGAGGTGCTCTATCCAGCTGAGCTAAGAGCCCGTAGATTTTATGTTTCTACGAAAACAGTGTCGGGGTGGCAGGATTCGAACCTGCGACCTCCGCGTCCCAAACGCGGCGCGATAACCGGGCTACGCTACACCCCGAAATGGTTATCTATAAATCGTTTTGCTCCTCGTTTTTTAATCTTTTTTTCTAATACCATGGCATCAGACCTAGATTCAACTTCAATTTGCAAAATTATTTCCCAAGGGCTTCCTGATTTTGTGGAAGATACTAAACCTTGGTTGTGTCTTTTCAGTCTATTAATGATATTTGCAGTTTGACCTACATAATATCTTGAACGTTTTTTACTGTATAATATATATACAATCATTTTTTTCTTGTTGGGTGGTCACGCCTCTAGCGTGACGACCTCCGCGTCCCAAACGCGGCGCGATAACCGGGCTACGCTACACCCCGAAATGGTTATCTAATATTGCGGAGAGACAGGGATTCGAACCCTGGGTAAGTGTTTCCACCTACGACGATTTAGCAAACCGTTCCTTTCGGCCACTCAGGCACCTCTCCAGTATTTGTTTTTTTAAGAACTACGCATTGTAGTAAATGCGGATGCAAATGTAGCTTTTCATCTTAAAGAACACAAACATTTTTTTTATTTTTTTTTGATTTTATTCTGGATATTCAATTCTAAGATGGTAAATATTTGCTAGCTTGTGTTTTAGCACTTTTTTTATAGATTGAATCTCTTTAAAAGTAATGTTTGCATTTAAAAATTGACCGCCTTCAATCTGCTTATTTATAATATTTTCTACAAATGCCTCTATTTTGGTCGATGTTGGCTCTTTTAAACTCTTAGAGGCAGCCTCTATACTATCGCACATCATTAAAATAGCGGTTTCTTTACTAAACGGCTTTGGGCCAGGGTAACTAAAGTCTCGCTTATCAATCTCAACATCGGGGTAATTATTTTTTTCTTTCATGTAAAAATAATATACAACACTTGTACCATGATGAGTTCTAATAAAATCAATCACACGATCAGGTAAATTATTTTTTCTAGCAATTTCAATACCATTAATAACATGATCTGTAATGATTTGAGCACTCTCTTTTGAAGACAACTCATCATGAGGATTAATACCCGTAGATTGATTTTCGGTGTAATACTTTGGGTTTTTCATTTTCCCTATATCATGATATAAGGCTCCTACCCTAACTAACATTGAATTTGCCCCTATTTCGTTTGCAGATGCTTCAGCTAAGTTTGCTACGTTTAATGAATGATGAAACGTACCTGGTGCTTTATCTGATAGTTCTTTTAATAATTTTGTATTCGTGTCTGATAATTCTAAAAGTGATACATCCGAAACTAAACCGAAAATTTTTTCGTAAGCATATATTAAAGGCTGAACGAATAAAGTAGCTAACCCGCATAAAATAAACCATACAAAAGTTTGCCATTTAAGTGTTTCTACACTGCCTTCATGTATTACCGAAAAGGCAAAATATGCTATAATATAAATAAGCGTAATTTGCCCTACCGAAATAAACAAATTAGCACGTTTATATAATTCTGAAACTGTTAATATCGTTACAATGCCTGCTATAATTTGTAAAAACACATACTCGTAACTATTAGGTACAATAAACCCTAAAAGTAATACCGTTAATACATGAGCAAACAACCCAAGTCTGGCATCGAAAAAAGCCTTAAAAATTAATGGCAGTATACAAATGGGTACAATATAAATATACTTTGAGTCATATTTTACAACAAGTGTGGTGATAAATATAAGCAAAGCGATATTAAAGAAAATAAAGGTAACTTTAGTATTATTCTCAAAAACTTCTAATCTGTATTTTCTTAAAAACAACAATAACATTAATAAAGCCAAGGCAACTAACAACGTATATGCAAATAACACCCAATTGTAACTGGATTTACTCCAAACCTGAGATTCGTATTCAGATTGTAATGATTTTAAAACCTGATACTTGTCCCCTTCTATAACTTCGCCTTTAGATACTATTAAAGTTTCTTTAGCAATACTTCCTCTAGTATATGATATTTTATCATATTCATCTTGTAAGACCTTATCTGTAAAAGATTTGTTTAATACTAGATTAGGTTCTATTATATCAAAAAAGAACGCTACAAACTCTGTTTTAAACCTTTGTAAATCATGTTTAGCTAGAATTTGACCAATTATTGAAGATAAATCATCTTGTTTAATAAGGTTGCTATAATATCCACTTTTTACTTTTTCTCTACCATCAAGCAGGGCAATGATGCTTTCGTTAGAGAAATCATAGGTTTTATTTAAAATACCATAGGCGTATAATTCTGAAATAATAGTTTTTCCTACCCGATGCAAACCTTTAGATAAACGCCTTGACAATGAGTCTGAAAATGCTTTATGAAACTGAGAATTATAAGAAGATTTTACTTTCTCTTCTATAGATTTATCTATATCAAAATATAAAATAGCATGATTACGTATTGATTTTCTTTCCGAAGTTATTTCTGCATCTGTCTTTTTTATAGCAAAATCAAATGGCGCTTGCAGATTCTCAGATTGCCATGGTTTGCCTTTTTCAAAATTATATTTAAATTTTCCACTTTTTGGAAACAAGTAAACAATCAATATCGTTGTACATATAAACAACAAACCTTTATATATTAAGGAATGATTCTTATATAATTTGTTTATAAGGTCTTTCATCTTGAAATCAAATGTAATAAAATTTTAAGCTTTTACCATTTTTTATAATATTAGAATCGTACAAATTTTTTCTAAAAAATCGCTATTTTCGCAAGTAGTAATCCATAAACTAAATAAAATGATCCATGATGTTGTTATAGTTTCTGCAGCTAGAACGCCCATAGGAAGCTTTTTAGGTACATTATCTACCGTAGCCGCACCTAAATTAGGTGCCGTTGCTATTAAAGGCGCTTTAAGCAAAATAAATTTGAAACCCGAATTAGTAGAAGAAGTTATCATGGGGCATGTTGTACAAGCTGGTGCTGGACAAGCTCCTGCTAGGCAAGCTGCCATTTATGCTGGTATTCCTGATACAGTACCTTGCTCAACAATAAATAAAGTTTGTGCCTCAGGAATGAAAGCTGTAATGCAGGCAGCACAAGCTATTGCGCTTGGAGATGCCAGTATTGTTGTTGCTGGAGGTATGGAAAATATGAGTTTAATTCCTCATTATCTACATGCAAGAACTGGAACTAAGTTTGGAGCTACATCATTAATAGATGGTATGCAAAAAGATGGATTAGTTGATGCTTACGACGAAAATGCCATGGGTGTTTGTGCTGATGCCTGCGCTTCTAAATATAGTTTTACTCGCGAAGACCAAGATGCTTACGCTATACAGTCCTATAAACGTTCTTCTGCCGCTTGGGACGCTGGTAAATTTAATGATGAAGTTATACCTGTTGAAGTACCTCAACGCCGTGGAGAACCTCTTATAGTTTCAAAAGACGAAGAGTATACCAATGTAAAAATGGATAAAATTCCGCAATTACGTCCAGCATTTACAAAAGATGGTACCGTAACTGCTGCTAACGCATCAACCATTAACGATGGGGCTGGCGCTGTGGTATTAATGAGTATGGAAAAAGCAAAAGCATTGGGATTAAAACCTTTGGCTACAATTAAAAGTTTTGCCGATGCAGCACAAGAGCCTGAATGGTTTACTACAGCACCAGCAAAAGCTTTACCTAAAGCTTTAGATAAAGCTGGGATTAAAATTGATGATGTTGATTTTTTTGAATTTAATGAAGCTTTTTCTGTAGTAGGTTTAGCTAACATGAAACTGTTAGGACTTACAGATAAAAATGTAAATGTAAATGGTGGCGCTGTCTCTCTTGGGCATCCTCTTGGATGTTCTGGTGTTAGAATTTTAATCACTTTATTACACGTTTTACAACAAAATGATGCCAAAATAGGTGCTGCCGCTATTTGTAATGGTGGGGGTGGTGCTTCTGCTATAGTAATTGAACGTTAAAAAATTGTATATAAAAACTATAGGTTATTAAAATATGCTTGCACGTAAATCTTTTTTTAGTATTGATAAAGTTAATTGTATAACAAGGTGCTTTAATCTATAGATAGACACAAACTTATGCAATACGGTATTTGTAATTTAAGCATTGTTCCTCTTAGGCTAGAACCATCGGATACAAGCGAGCTTGTTTCTCAAATTATATATGGAGAACTTTTTAAAGTGCTAGAGCAACGTAAAAATTGGAGCAAAATTAGGCTTGCTTTTGATGGCTATGAAGGTTGGATGGACAATAAGCAATACATAGAAGTTAATGAAGACATTTACAACACCTTAACAAAAGAAGACACAAAATTATCATCAGATTTAGTAGAATTTATTGAAGATAGCAACAAACAACTTCACCCTATTGTTTTGGGTTCTACTTTAAATAGCCTTGCTTTTTTAGGTCATAATCACGATGGCAACATCATCAGTACAAAAAAGGCAAAATCTAATATCATACAAACTGCTTTTTTATATTTAAATGCCCCATATTTATGGGGAGGCAAAACACCTTTTGGAATTGACTGCTCTGGTTTTACGCAAATGGTATATAAACTTAACGGCTATAGATTACGTCGTGATGCATCTCAACAAGCTACCCAAGGAGAAGCATTAAGTTTTATTGAAGAAAGTGAACCCGGCGATTTAGCTTTTTTTGATAATAACGAAGGTGCTATCGTGCATGTTGGTATTATTATGAAAGATAATTATATTATCCATGCTCACGGTAAAGTTAGAATTGATAGGTTAGACCACTCTGGCATTTATAATGTTGACAAGAACATACATACCCACAAACTAAGAGTTATAAAAAAAATCATATAATGCTTGAGCTTTATGTTTAATGAAATTAAAAAACTATGCTCAAAACAACCCTTACTTTATAAGGAATGAAGATTGTTATGGCTTCAGGTGTTAAAAGAACCTAATAAAATAACAAGAGAGCGTTCTAGTAAAAAGTCGAGCATAAGTTTACGTACTCAAGAACGTTGGATAGAACGATATAAT
>CANMQH010000033.1 GCA_947499935.1 uncultured Algibacter sp.
ATACATCAATAAATTTATCTTCGATAGACCAATAAACAACATTAAAATAGAAATTACCTAATTACACCCAACGGGTTAAGTTAACCTTAAGTTAACCTATTCTTTAATCTCAGTACTCTTGTTGTTAACCCTTAAACCTTTCTTTCTTAGTTTTTTTGTTTTTGTTTTGTATTAGCATAAATAAACATGCTATTTAAATTATATAAACTTAAAAGACAAAAGTAATGAGAAAAAAAATCAACAATTTTAAAACGTATTCAAATTTAATAAAGTTATTTGTTTTTACAATTATTGTAAGTTCTACAGCTTTAGTATCGGCACAAAGCACTTGTAATTTTGATCAAGAATTAAGCCTTTTACGAGGTATAGATGATTGTGGTGACGGCG
Source organism: uncultured Algibacter sp. (assembly GCA_947499935.1). Lineage (GTDB taxonomy): Bacteria > Bacteroidota > Bacteroidia > Flavobacteriales > Flavobacteriaceae > CANMQH01. Next base: position 388 of record CANMQH010000033.1, read on the forward strand.
GTATATTAGGTGTAGATTTAGTTAACGGCGAAGCGCCTTATACAGTATCATTAAGAGATATGTTTGGTGACGATTCTACAGGAGGAGTAACTAATTCTTCAAATTTTAGAATTCGTGTTTTTCCAGGAACATTCGAATTAAAAACAATAGACGCAAATGGATGTGAAGATATTAATGTTTTTGAAATCTATGCAGATAATTTTGTTGTAGAAAAATTAGATTGTTTAGCAAACGGAAGAAGAGCAGTACGTTTATCCAATAATAGTACTAGTTCTCTTCCTGTGCGTGTAAGCATTGGAGGTTTTGGATTTAGCTTAAATGCAGGAGCTTCTAGTACATTTAATGTTAACCCTGGTAACTACACGTTTAGAGTTACTAGACCTGGATGTAGCCCTTACAATGTAAGTATTGGAGTTGATGCATGTGCTACAACAGCTAAGAGTAGTAAATCTTCAGAAGCTTCATCTACACGTAAGTTAGAGATTATTGATAATCTAGCTACAAGTAAAGCTAAATTATACCCAAATCCTTTTAGCGATAATATCGTTATAGATTTAAATGAAACTCAAAAAACTGTAAACGCAGAGGTACTAGTTTATGATATCAATGGTAGATTAGTTCATCAAAACAATATTAAAGACTCTAAAAGTACTATTAATTTAGAAGATCAAGTTACAGGAGCTTACTTTGTAAAAGTAATTGATGCTGCTAATGGAGAAAAATTGATTGAAAAGCAAGTTATTAAAAAGTAAATATAATATGAGTATAACTATATAAAACCTGAGTTTGATTAACCATGATAGTTTTTTATTTAGATGTTATATCCTATGACTAATTTACGACGTGAATGGTAATAAAAAAGCCTATTTTTAATAAGAAGAGGTTAATTTAAAATCATCGTAATTATTCCAACGATAATATTATTTAAAAAAAATTAAAACCAATTATTTAAAAAAAAATTATCATTAATAAATTAATTTAACTCGGGTTTTATATAGTTTTATTTAGAGTATACTTTTGCTATATAAAATGTGTGTTATTTTGTTATAGCCAAATAGAGCCATTAAATACTTAGTATTTAGTGGCTTTGTTAGTTTATCTAGTTATGGCTGTAGTATTAGATGAAATAAGAATAACCTAGAGAAGGTAGAAGTTAAATAAGATTGTTTAACACTAATCAACGATTATGCTTGATGTTATTGTTTATATTATTTTAAACGATAATAGTTTATTGATTTGGTTAATCATATATAAAAATAAATGAATTTTAAAATGATTACAATTATAGAAAATTTCACTAGGAGTTTCCAGAATTAAAGCAAAAATATTGAGGTAAGTATCTTTAAGAATTTTAAAATTGCATTTAGCCAGTGATATTTGCTCTCCTGAAGGGCAGCACGCTTTGGTGACCTAGCTGAGGGACGATGCGATGTAAGACCGGAGGGATTGCATCGCATCGGTCTAGTATATGAAAAGTAGCGCTGAAAATAAGCGGTTATTTTCGGTTTAACCACAAGCCAAATCTTTTGTATTTTATTTTAATTTTTCTCTTTTAATACCAAATCAAAAGATTTGGCGACTTTGCAAATAGACAATAACCTTTTGATTAAACAAAAATCGCCCTATTTGCTATATAGTGTTGTACGCTGGCTTTTTCCGTCAGCTTGTTTATTTCACTTATTAATTCCGTTTTTTCGTTTTCGTTCAATTCATTAAATGCTTTTATCTTTTTGTCATTATAATCAAATTTAATTATTAAATGACGCATAAAAAGCATCTATGGCTTGATTGTCTTTTTTGTAGTGTGATTTTCTAGGAGTTTTTAATTTAGTCTTAAATGTTTTATAAGATAGGCTCTAATCCAATGATAAGTGATATCAACTCCATATTCAGATAAAATCCAATCTTTAGCATCCCAGTAACCTAGAAATGGATTATCACTAGAATTTACACGTTTACTTAGACCTTGATGTATTTCTTGTGTTATTATTTTAGATTTTTTTAAGTTCGGAGCATCATTTAAAAGACCTTCAATGCCTCCTGAATTATATCGTTCTATCCAACGTTCTTGAGTACGTAAACTTATACCCGACTTTTTACTAGAACGCTCTCTTGTTATTTTATTAGGTTCTTTTAATACCTGAAGCCATAACAACCTTCGTGCCTTATAAAGTAAGAATTGTTTTGAGCGTAGTTTTTTAATTTCTTCTAAGGATTCAACTACCTTAAATGCTTTGCGTTTCGACATATATAAATATACTCCAAATTATAATTAAATTGGTGTAATCTATCAAGATATTGGTAATTACGAGCTAGCTTATAAACACTTACAAAAAGCTAAAAATTTATATAACGAGGAAGTTTCTGTTCATAATAATTTGGATTTGTTTTAAAAAAATTCTTGAGATAACAAACCCATAAAAAAGACTAAAGAAGTTAGTCTTTATGCAAAATTACCAAAAGAACTTTACATATCTCCAAATCCAATTACAGATTATTTCACAATTAAAAACTATCCTCACAATATTTATGAATATGAAATCTATGATATGTTTCCCAAACAAATAAAAAGTAACAGTACTACAAAAAACACAATAGATATTTCTAGTTTACCGCAAGGTGTATACACTCTGAAAATAATAATAAAAAATAATTTGTTTAAAAAATTTCTTATAATCAAAGAGTGATAATTTCTGGTTTACCGTCAGGAATTTATATTTTAAAGATTACTAATAAAAATGTATCTAAAACTTTTAGAGTTGTCAAAGAGTAATTAGAGCATGATTTATTTCTGTTTTTGTATCAACCAGTTTATTTGAAAATCCTTTTTAATTTCATACTTTGCAATACTAGAACCAGAAAAATTGTAAATGATAACCCCTACCAGACTTTTTGATTTCCCATATTATCAATTAGAAAATGCTCCAACAGATGCTGCGTTTGTAACAAAGTATGACGGTAAATGGATTAAAACATCAACCCAAGAGTATATTGATAAAGCTAATGCCATAAGCCGAGCTTTGTTGAGAATGGGAGTTAAAAAAAATGACAAAATAGCTGTTATATCGACTACAAATAGGACCGAATGGAATATTATGGATATTGGTATACTCCAAATTGGTGCTCAAAACATTCCAATATATCCAACAATTTGCGCAGAAGATTATGAGTATGTTCTAAACCATAGCGAGTGTGTGTATTGTTTTATTTCTGATGAAGAAATTTTACAAAAAGTTAATAAAATAAAAAGTAAAACAGGTTTAAAAGAAGTGTATTCTTTTAACCAAATAGAGGACTGTAAACATTATTCTGAATTATTTGAACTCGGAAAAGACACCACAAATCAAAACGATGTTGAAACTTTAAAAAACAATGTTAAACCTACCGATTTAGCCACTATAATATATACATCTGGCACAACAGGTAAACCTAAAGGCGTTATGCTATCGCACAAAAACATGACTTCTAACGTTATGGATAGCGCATCTAGAGTTCCGTTAAAACAAGACGAGACTAGAATATTAAGTTTTTTACCCATATGCCATGTCTTTGAGCGGGTTTTAATATACATTTATCAACATGCAGGTGCATCAATTTATTTTGCAGAAGCCATAGATAAAATAGGAGACAACGCCAAAGAAATAAAGCCCAACATGATGAGTGTTGTACCAAGACTTTTAGAAAAAGTGTACGACAAAATAATAGACAAAGCCGAAAACTTATCGGGTATTAAAAAATTCCTTTTTTATTGGGCCGTAGGTTTGGGAGAAATTTGGGAACCCTACAAAAAAAATGGTGCTTGGTATGAATTTAAATTAAGCATTGCCAACAAGCTTATTTTCAGCAAATGGCGAGCCGGTCTTGGTGGAGAATTACATACTATGGTTTCTGGTAGTGCCGCTTTACAACCTAGGTTAGTTAGAATTTTTAGTGCAGCGGGTATGCAAATTATGGAAGGTTATGGTTTAACCGAAACATCTCCTGTAGTATCTGTAGGCAAATATGCTGACCATAAATTTAAAATCGGCACCGTTGGAAAACCCATAAATAATGTTGATATTAAAATAGCTGAAGATGGCGAAATTTTAATTAAAGGCCCAAATGTTATGTTAGGCTATTATAAAGATCCTGAGAAAACAGCCAGCGTTATGAGCGGTGATTATTTCCATTCTGGAGATAAAGGAGAAATTGATCAAGATGGGTTTATAAAAATAACCGGGCGTAAAAAAGAAATGTTCAAAACATCTGGAGGAAAATATGTTATTCCTACCTTATTAGAAAATGAACTCAAACAATCACGTTTTATTGAACAAATTATGGTTATTGGTGAAAGCGAAAAAATGCCTGCTGCTTTAATTCAACTAAACTTTGAGTTTATTAAAGATTGGATTGAAATTAAAAAACATGATATTGGAACTTCTCATGAAGCCATAGCAAATTCAGAAATTGTAAATAATAGAATTCAAAAAGAGGTTGACATTTGCAATGAGAAATTTGCCAAATGGGAAAAAATAAAGCTTTTTAGATTAACCCCAGATGTTTGGTCTTTAGATGCGGGACATCTCACACCTACTCTAAAAATGAAGCGGGATGTTATTAAAGAAAAATATAAAAGCCTAGTTGAGAGTATTTATCGCCCTTAACTACAAATATAATTTAGTAAAAAATATGTTAACACAAATTCCTGAATAAATATTTATTAATTTATTATGCGTGCATAATAAATTTTACTATATTTGATACTATAAATTTATACAACAAACTAAATCAACATATTACAAAAGTATTAAATGAAAGATAAAACCATTGATTACATGCTAAGAACCACATGGCTTTCGGTTCAAAAAATGTATAATGAAGAAGCTTCAAAATTTGGAAGCACCATGGCTACTGGTTTTACATTACTTAGCATAGACCCCGAAAATGGGACTCCATCTACGGCATTAGGACCTAAAATGGGCATGGAAGCAACCAGTCTATCTAGAATTTTAAAAACTATGGAAAATAAAGGCTTAATAGAACGACACCCAAACCCCGAAGATGGTAGAGGTGTTATTATATGCCTAACCAAATTTGGTCACGAACATAGAGCCAATTCTAGACAAAAAGTTTTAACCTTTGATAATGCTATACGCAATATCATTTCTGAAGATAAAATAAAACATTTTTACGAAGTTACAGAAACCATTAATAAAATGGTTTGCAACAAAAAAATATACAATCAAGAATAGTTAAAATAAAATGAGCAAGCGAAGAATTAAAAAAGTAGCCATTATTGGTTCTGGTATTATGGGCAGTGGTATTGCATGTCATTTTGCTAATATTGGTGTAGATGTACTGTTATTAGATATCATTCCAAGAGAACTTAACGCAAAAGAAAAAGCGAAAGGATTAACTTTAGAAGATAAAATGGTTAGAAACCGTCTCGTAAACGATGCTCTAACTACATCACTAAAATCAAAACCCTCCCCTATTTATCACTCCAAATTTGCTAATAGAATCACAACAGGTAATTTAGAAGACGATATTGCTAAAGTTGGCGATGTAGATTGGATTATGGAAGTTGTTGTAGAAAGACTTGATATAAAGAAGCAAGTTTTTGAAAAACTCGAAAAGCATAGAACACCTGGAACATTAATTACGAGTAATACTTCTGGTATTCCTATAAAATTTATGAGTGAAGGAAGAAGTGAAGATTTTCAAAAACATTTCTGTGGTACTCACTTTTTTAATCCTGCACGTTATTTAAAACTTTTTGAGATCATTCCTGGTCCAAAAACCGATGACACCGTTTTAGAGTTTTTAAATAGTTATGGAGAACAATATTTGGGTAAAACATCTGTAGTAGCAAAAGATACACCAGCATTTATAGGAAATAGAATTGGTATTTTCAGTATCATGAGTTTATTCCATACCGTTAAAGACATGGACTTAACCATTGAAGATGTCGATAAATTAACTGGCCCTGTTATTGGTAGACCAAAATCTGCTACCTTTAGAACAGTAGATGTCGTTGGTTTAGACACGTTGGTTCATGTTGCTAATGGTATTGCAGAAAACTGTAAAGATGATGAACGCTTAGAGTTATTTAAACTCCCCAATTTCATCAATACCATGATGGAAAATAAATGGTTGGGAAGTAAAACCAAACAAGGTTTTTATAAAAAGAATATTTCTACAGATGGTAAAAAAGAAATCCTATCGTTAGATTTAAATACTTTAGAGTATAGATCAGCTAAAAAAGGAAAGTTTGCAACCTTAGAATTAACAAAATCGGTAGATAATGTTGTAGACCGTTTTAAAATATTAGTCGCAGGAAAAGATAAAGCAGGCGAATTTTACAGAAAAAGCTTTGCCGCATTATTTGCATACGTAACCAATAGAATTCCAGAAATAACAGACGAGCTTTATAAAATTGATGATGCCATGAAAGCTGGTTTTGGGTGGCAACATGGTCCTTTTCAAATCTGGGATGCCATAGGTGTTCAAAAAGGTATAGACATCATGAAAGCTGAAGGCTTAGAACCTGCAACATGGGTAAGTGATATGCTTGCCTCTGGAAGCTCATCATTTTATACCATAAAAAATGGAGCTACATATGCTTACGATATTCCTAAAAAATCACAAGAAAAAATCCCTGGACAAGATGCTTTCATTATATTAGATAACATCAGAAAATCAAACGAAGTGTTTAAAAACTCTGGTGTTGTTATAGAAGATATTGGAGATGGTATATTAAATTGTGAATTCCAGTCTAAAATGAATACCATAGGAGGTGATGTTTTAGCTGGATTAAACAAAGCAATAGATTTAGCCGAAAAGGATTTTGAGGGATTAGTTATAGGCAATCAAGCCCCCAATTTTTCGGTTGGTGCTAATATCGGAATGATATTTATGATGGCTGTAGAACAAGAATATGATGAACTTAATGGCGCTATAAAGTATTTTCAAGATACTATGATGCGTATGCGCTACTCATCTATACCTACAATTTCTGCTCCTCATGGCATGTCTTTGGGTGGTGCTTGCGAGTTATCTATGCATGCTGATAAAGTTGTAGCTGCTGCAGAAACTTACATTGGTTTGGTAGAATTTGGTGTAGGTGTTATTCCAGGGGGTGCTGGCTCAAAAGAAATGGCTTTAAGAGCATCTGATACTTTTAATAAAGGCGATGTAGAGCTAAACACATTACAAGAATACTTTTTAACCATTGGTATGGCTAAAGTTGCAACTTCTGCCTACGAAGCCTTTGACTTAGGTATTCTTCAAAAAGGAAAAGATATTGTTGTTGTTAATAAAGACAGACAAATAGCAACGGCAAAAGCACATGCCAAATTAATGGCAAATGCTGGCTATACACAGCCTGTAAAACGAAAAGATGTTAAAGTACTTGGTAAACAAGCTTTAGGGATGTTTTTAGTAGGTACAGATTCTATGGAAGCTTCAAATTACATAAGCGAACATGATAAAAAAATAGCAAACAAATTAGCCTATGTTATGGCTGGTGGCGATTTATCCGAACCTACACTTGTTACAGAACAATATTTATTAGATTTAGAACGTGAGGCTTTTTTAAGTTTATGTACAGAACGTAAAACTTTAGAACGTATTCAGCATATGTTGAAGACTGGGAAACCTTTACGTAATTAAAGCTCTAGATATATAGATACTCGATAGCTAGATACTAGACTCTAGATAAATAGATACGGATGGTTAGACAATAGATAGCTAGACGACTAGACGATACAGATTAGACTAAATGGGACGACATAATTTTAAAAAATTAAAGGTTTGGCAAGATGGCATTGAATTGGTTAGAGAAAATTATAAATTAACCAGAACACTTCCTGATTTTGAAAGATATAATCTTATTAGTCAAATGAATAGATGTGCTGTTTCTATTCCTTCAAATATTTCTGAAGGTTCTAGTAAAAGTACAAACAAACATTTTAAAAAATACTTAGAAATTAGCTTGGGCTCTGCCTTCGAATGGGAAACTCAACTTATTGTTTCATTTAATGAAAACTATTTAGATAAAAATAAATTTGAAGAATTAGAAAACAAAATATTACAAATTCAAAAGATGTTAGGAAAGTTTATTGATAATCTAAGTGATTAGTCTATTTTCTATACTTCTAGATTCTAATATCTTGTTTCTGTCACAAAAAATAAAATTATGAGTAAAACAGCATATATAGTAAAAGCATACAGAACAGCAGTTGGTAAGGCGCCAAAAGGTGTTTTTAGATTTAAAAGAAGTGATGAATTGGCTGCTGAAACCATTCAACACATGATGAAAGAACTCCCTCAATTAGACAAAACACGTATAGACGATGTTATTGTAGGCAATGCTATGCCCGAAGGTTCTCAAGGATTAAATATGGCAAGGTTAATCTCACTAATGGGCTTAGATTCTGTGGATGTGCCAGGGGTTACCGTAAATCGTTTTTGTTCGTCTGGTATAGAAACTATAGGTATAGCATCAGCAAAAATTCAAGCAGGTATGGCCGATTGTATTATAGCTGGTGGTGCCGAAAGCATGAGTGCTGTACCTATGACAGGTTTTAAACCAGAATTAAATTATGATATAGTTAAAGCAGGACATGAAGATTATTATTGGGGTATGGGAAATACTGCCGAAGCTGTCGCTAATCAATTTAAGGTTTCTAGAAAAGATCAAGATGAATTTGCTTATAATTCTCATATGAAAGCTTTAAAAGCTCAGGCAGAAAATCGTTTTCAAGATCAAATAGTTCCTATACATATTGAACAAAATTATATTGACGCTAATGGAAAGAAAGCAACAAAAAAATATACGGTAACAAAAGATGAAGGTCCTCGTAAAGGAACTAGCAAAGAAGTTCTTGCTAAATTACGCGCTGTGTTTGCACAAGGTGGAAGCGTAACCGCAGGAAATTCATCCCAAATGAGTGATGGTGCTGCATTTGTTATGGTTATGAGCGAAGCAATGGTTAAGGAATTAAACCTAGAACCTATTGCACGCTTAGTAAATTATGCAGCTGCTGGGGTTGAACCTCGTATTATGGGTATTGGTCCTGTAAAAGCCATTCCTAAGGCACTAAAACAAGCAGGGTTAAAACAACAAGATTTAGAACTTATTGAATTAAATGAAGCTTTTGCATCGCAATCGTTAGCCGTAATTCGTGAATTAGATTTAAATCCAGATATTATTAATGTCAATGGAGGCGCTATAGCACTAGGTCATCCGTTAGGTTGTACCGGAGCAAAGCTTTCTGTTCAATTATTTGATGAAATGCGAAAACGTAACATGAAAGGAAAATACGGTGCTGTTACCATGTGTGTAGGTACAGGACAAGGTGCTTGTGGAATATTTGAATTTCTTAACTAGAAACTAGATAATTAGAGGTCTATAAATTTAGACTTAAAAAACAATATATAATAATGACAAACAGTCTAGATACTATTCATCTGGCTGTCTAAAATCTCAAAAAAACTAAACTAATGGAAAAAGACATATTACGTGGCGGTCAATTCTTGGTAAAAGATATCGATTGCGAAGATATTTTCACACCAGAAGATTTTAACGAAGACCAGCTTATGATGAAAGAAGCTGTTACAGAATTTATAGACCGAGAAGTTTGGCCTAACAAAGCACAATTTGAGAAAAAAGATTATGCTTTAACAGAATCCTGTATGCGAAAAGCTGGAGAACTTGGCTTTTTAAGTGTTTCTGTTCCTGCTGAATATGGTGGTATGGGTATGGGTTTTGTAGATACTGTATTAGTCTGCGATTATATTTCTGGAGCTACAGGGTCTTTTAGTACCGCTTTTGGTGCTCATACAGGTATAGGTACAATGCCAATTACTTTGTATGGTAACGAAACTCAAAAGCAAAAATATGTACCTAAATTAGCATCGGGCGAATGGTTTGGTGCATATTGCTTAACAGAACCTAGTGCGGGTAGTGATGCTAATTCTGGTAAAACAAAAGCTGTACTGTCTGCGGATGGTAAAACATATAGCATAACAGGTCAGAAAATGTGGATTTCTAATGCTGGATTTTGTAGTGTTATGATCGTTTTTGCGCGTATAGAAGATGATAAAAACATTACAGGTTTTATTGTTGAATACGACTCAGAAAACCCAAATGGTATTACCATGGGAGAAGAAGAACACAAATTAGGAATTAGAGCCTCCTCGACGCGTCAAGTATTTTTTAACGAAACTGTTGTTCCTTCTGAAAACATGCTATCAGAACGTGGTAATGGTTTTAAAATAGCGATGAACGCGCTTAATGTTGGAAGAATAAAACTCGCAGCAGCTTGCTTAGATGCGCAACGTCGTGTAATAAATTCTTCAGTAAAATATGCAAATGAGCGTATTCAATTTAAAACGCCTATAGCAAGTTTTGGTGCTATTCGCCAAAAAATAGCAGAAATGGCAACCAATTGCTGGGTTGGTGAAGCTGCGACATATAGAGCTGCTAAAAATGTTGAAGACCGCATAGCTATACGTCAAAATAATGGTAAAGACACTCACCAAGAAGCTGAATTAAAAGGTGTTGAAGAATATGCTATAGAATGTTCTATACTTAAGGTAGCTGTTTCAGAATTTATTCAAAAATGCTCTGATGAAGGTATACAAATTTTTGGAGGCATGGGTTTTTCAGAAGAAACACCCATAGAATCAGCTTGGAGAGATGCAAGAATTGCTAGAATTTATGAAGGTACTAATGAAATTAACAGAATGCTTTCTATAGGTATGCTTATTAAAAAGGCCATGAAAGGTCATGTTGATTTACTAGGTCCAGCAACAGCAGTCGCTGACGAATTAACAGGTATACCATCATTTGATACTCCAGATTTTTCAGCATTATTTTCAGAAGAAAAAAGCATTATCAAAAATCTTAAAAAATTATTCTTGATGGTTGCTGGAGCTGCATTGCAAAAATACGGCGAAAAAATCGAAGAAAAACAACAGTTAATGCTAGCAGCATCAGACATTTTAATTCAAGTATACTTAGCAGAATCTGCTATTTTACGTGCTGAAAAAATGGCGAAAAAGCAAGGCGAAGACCAAGTAAAAGAACAAATAGCCATGGCAAAACTAAATTTATTCCATGCTATTGATGTTATAGAAACTGCAGGTAAACATTCTATAATATCGTTTTCTACAGGAGATGAGCAACGCATGATGCTTATGGGTTTAAAACGCTATATTAAATATGTAAACATGCCAAATATTATAGAATTAAGAGATATTATTGCTAAAAAGGTAATTAAAGAGAATACGTACTGCTTTTAAGTACTATATAGTGACTAACTCAATTTTTAAAACGCCCAGGAATTTATTTTCTGGGCGTTTTATTTTTTATTAATTTAGAGAAAAAATAAAAACACATGAAACATCTTATATGTTTATGTTACCTATTTGTATTTACAACGACCTTAGCGCAAACTGAAAAAAAACTAGAACCTAAATTATATAATATTTCATGGATTTCTGGACATTGGAAAGGTGAAGCTTTTGGAGGTATTACCGAAGAAAACTGGAGCAAACCTTCTGCTGGTTCTATGATGGCAACCTTTAAACTTATAGATAAAGGTCATGTGGTTTTTTATGAAATTGAAATCATCAGAGAAATTGAAAATACACTTATACTTCAATTAAAACATTTTAACAACGATTTGAAAGGTTGGGAGACTAAAGATGAAACTGTAGATTTTCCGCTAAAAGAAATTACAGAAACTAAAGTCGTTTTTAAAGGCATGACTTTCGAAAAAATAAGTAATAACGAAATGAATGTTTATGTTGATATGCACCAAAAAGATGGCACCATAGACGTTGTTAAATTTAACTACAAAAAATAATTAAAACACATGAAGCAACTGCTAATAATATTATTATTCTCATTATCTCTCATGACATCTGCACAAACAAATCAGCAAATTTACGATGTTGTTAATGCTGTTTCTGCTAAACGTATTAAGAAAGATGTACAAACTTTAGTAGATTTTGGTACCAGAAACACATTTAGTGATACGCTTTCTAAAACTCAAGGCATTGGCGCTGCTAGACGTTGGATCAAATCTGAGTTTAAAAATATTTCTAAAAATTGTAAAAACTGTTTAGAAGTATTTTATCAAAAAGACTTTGTTACAAAAGAAGGCAATAACCGCGTACCGCATGATGCATGGGTTGTTAACGTCATTGCTATACAAAAAGGTACAAAATACCCTAATCGTTATGTTATTATGAGTGGTGATATAGACTCTCGAGCTAGCGACACCATGGATTTTACTACAGATGCTCCAGGGGCAAACGATAATGCTTCGGGTATGGCTGGCACCATAGAAGCTGCCAGAGTATTATCAAAATATAAATTTGAAAGTAGTATTATATACGTAGGTCTTTCTGGTGAAGAACAAGGTCTATTTGGCGGTGCTGGGTTGGCTAAATATGCAAAAGAAAAAGACTGGGAAATTATTGGCATTTTTAATAATGATATGATTGGTAATATTAAAGGAGTGGATGGTGTTATTGACAACCGAACGTTTAGAATTTTTTCTGAGCCTGTCCCTCCAAACGAAACTGAGCAACAAAGAACATTACGGAGGTTTTACGGAGGTGAAGTTGATGGTATTTCCAGACAATTAGCACGTTATATTCATAAAAACACTAAAACATACATGCCAGAAATGAATCCCATGATGGTTTATAGATTAGATCGTTTTGGTCGTGGCGGACACCATCGTCCGTTTAACGATTTAGGATATGCTGGTATTAGAATTATGGAAGCTCATGAAAACTACACACAACAACACCAAGATATTCGTGAAGAAAATGGCATTAAATACGGAGATGTTATAGAGCATGTTAATTTTGATTACGCAAAAAAACTAACGGCAGTAAATGCCATAAATTTAGCTAGTTTGGCTTCTGCCCCACCACCACCTAAAAACGTTGCTATTGGTGGTATTGTACAACCATCTGCTAAATTTAAATGGGATAAGGTAGATGGCGCAAAAGGGTATAAAATATATTGGAGAGATACCACATCGCCAACATGGGATAAGAGCCGTTATGTGGGTAATGTTTCAGAATTCACATTAGACGGTATTGTTATTGATAATTATTTCTTTGGCATTGCTTCTGTTGGCAAAAATGGTTTTGAAAGTATTGTTGTTTTTCCTAATCAAGTATTTAGAGACTAAAAAAAACAAATTAAGAATTGATGAACAAACATATTATCGCGTTAATATTTATGCTAATAATACCTTTTGGGGTATTAAATGCTCAAGGTATTTTGTCTAAAAAAAGCAATTTTACAAAACAAGACACCTTAAGAGGTAGTATTACACCTGAGCGTTCATGGTGGGATTTAACCTATTACCATTTGGATATTAAAGTAGACCCCGATAAAAAGTTTATCTCTGGAAAAAACACCATTCAATATAAAGTTCTAAAATCGAATTCGGTATTACAAATCGATTTACAAAAACCATTACAAATCACTAAAGCTGTCCAAAACGGAAAAGATTTAGAAATCAAACATGAAGGCAATGCGCATTTTATTCATCTACCTGAAGAACAATCCGTTGATGCAATAAACAGTATAGATGTCTATTATAAAGGTTTACCTAGGCAAGCTATAAAAGCCCCTTGGGATGGTGGTATTTCTTGGGAAAAAGATAAAAATGGTAATCATTTTATAGCATCATCATGCCAAGGCTTAGGAGCTAGTGTTTGGTGGCCATGCAAAGATCACATGTATGACGAAGTAGACAGCATGCAAATTAGCGTTAATGTACCCGATAAATTAATGAATGTTTCTAACGGTAGACTACGCCTTGTTGAACAAATAGGAGATACTAAAACATACCATTGGATTGTAAAAAACCCAATAAACAATTACGGTGTAAATATAAATATTGGTGATTATGCTAACTTTTCTGAAGTTTATGATGGCCAAGCTGGGAATTTAGATTTAGATTATTATGTTTTAAAAGATAATCTAGAGAAAGCTAAAGTACATTTTAAACAAGCCCATAAAATGATGGAAGCTTTTGAGCATTGGTTTGGGCAATATCCATTTTATGCAGATAGTTTTAAATTAGTTGAAGTGCCATATTTAGGCATGGAACATCAAAGCTCTGTAACCTATGGCAACCAATATGAGAATGGGTATTTAGGTAGAGATTTATCGGGCACTGGTTGGGGCTTAAAATTCGATTTTATTATAGTACATGAAGCCGGGCATGAATGGTTTGCAAACAATATTACTAATAAAGATATTGCAGATATGTGGATTCATGAGAGTTTTACCTCTTATGCAGAAAACCTATACCTAGACTATCATTATGGTAAAGAAGCGGCTGCAGAATATGTTATAGGGACACGTAAAAACATTGTTAATGACAAACCCATTATTGGAGCATACCAAGTAAATAACGAAGGCTCGTCTGATATGTATTTTAAAGGTGCTAATATGTTACACACCTTAAGGCAGCTTGTTAAAGATGATAAAAAGTGGCGTGTTATTTTACGTAAAATGAATGTAGTGTTTTATCACCAAACGGTTACAACACAACAAATTGAAAATTTTCTAGCTAAAGAAACTGGGCTTGACCTCACAGCCTTTTTTAATCAATATTTAAGAACCACAAAAATTCCTACATTAGAGTTTATTCATAAAAAACGCATCTTAAAATACCGATGGATTAATGTTGTTGAAGGATTTAAGATGCCTTTACAAATAAAAATTGGTGATGAGGAAAAATGGATTTACCCAAAAACAGAATGGCAGACCTTAAAAACAATATCCAGTAAGCTACCTATTATTATTGACGAAGATTTCTATATTTTAAGTAAATAGTTGTATACTTCTTTTTTTAAGTTTTATATATCATGTGAAATAATATTAAGTAAACTCTAAAAACAAATAGGGTAATAAATAAATTAATACTAAGAAAAACGGTGTCACTCTTGATAGTATTAAAACCTTCGATTATGGAAAATTTGTACATATCATGAACAAAGAAGGTAACAAAATTGAATTATGGGAACCCATATAAACAATTAAAAGATAAGAAATAATTAAAAAAATGTAATGAATAAAACATTAAATCTTCAGAAAAACTTAATAATATTTGGTGTACCGTTTCTTATTATTGGATTAATGGTACTTATTTCTAAATCGTCAATTTTTGCTTCTAATACCAATAATTTATCCATTGGTATTACATTTGATTTATTACTAACAGTACCTATTGTTTACTTTTTACTAATTAGAAAGACAACTATTGCAAAAATCACAATCATTCCATTTTTAATTATTGGTGTTGTAGTATGTACATTAATACTTCCTCAAGAAAATCAATATTACCTTAATTTTTTTAAGACTTGGCTATTTCCAATTGTCGAACTATTTATACTATCATTTGTACTATACCATGTTAGAAAAGCAATAAAACATTATAAATTAAACAAAAACAAATCGTTTGATTTCTTTACGACATTAAAAAATACTAGCCGTGAAATACTACCAAAAGGCATAGTAATACCTATTGTGACGGAAATAGCTGTTTTTTATTACGGTTTCATTTATTGGAAAAAAAGACCCTTAAAGCATAATGAATTTACTTATCATAAAAACAGCGGGACTATAACATTATTAATAGCCATTATTTTTATAATTGCAATAGAAACATTTGTATTACATACACTACTTGAAAAATGGAACAGTATAGCTGCTTGGGGGCTTACTTTTCTGAGTATATACTCTGGCATTCAATGTTTTGGATTTTTAAAATCGATGCTTAAAAGACCTATTCTAATTGATAATGACCGTCTTTATCTGAGATATGGAATTATGAGTGAATCTACTATTCATTTAAAAAATATTGATTCGGTTGAACTTTCTTCAAAAGATTATGAGCGCAATAAAGCATCCATAAAGTTATCTATTTTAGGAGAATTAGAAAGTCATAATGTTATTATTCACCTAAAAGAAGAAAACACCATAACCAGACTTTATGGAATAAAAAGAAAATACAAAAATTTAGCATTATATGTAGACGATAATGTTGCGTTTAAAAACAGAATAGCAGCTTACAAAGCTAAACATGAGTAATTAATTATCTATTTCAAAATTAAAAAATCAATCTAAATGAAATTTGACCGCACTGGCATAATATTATATACCGTAGCGTATAAACAATGTGTGCATTTTTATGAAAACATACTTGGATTAAATAAAATGTTTGAAACTAAAAACTTGACTTGTTTTGAGTTTGGAACATCATATTTAATGGTAGAGCTAGATGATGAATATAATGGAGAAGCATTAAAAACAGATCGTATAAAAACGTGTTTACGAATGCATGTCCCAAACGTAAAAATATTAGCAAAAAAATTAACAGACTATGGTATTAAAGTAGATTATCAAGAACATTCTTGGGGTACAGTCGCTAAATTTTTTAATCCAGATGGAAACTTATGTGCTTTTAAAGACAGTGAAAAATTTGAACTTCAAATTTTAAATTTTAAAAAATCAAAATGATAATAATTCATCTTTTAAAACAACTTCTATTCTACAAATAATCACAACTATTTGTTAAAACAAAAAAAAATATCTTATTTTTAAGCTAAACTAACCACTTTAATTGCTTAATTATGAAATATAAAACCGCAAAAATATTTTTTCTTTTAGCGTTGTGTTTTATCATTATTTCATTTTTTTCATGTTCTAATAACAAGCTATTAAATAATAAAGAATTAGAATATTTAAAACAAAACAAGACGCTTAGCGTTGGGATTTGTATTAACTATCCACCTTATGGTTTTTTAAATAAAAACGGAGAGATAGATGGTGTTTTAATAGATTATTTCAAATTAATAGAAGACAATATTGATTATAAATTTGAGCTAAAACTTTATCCTAACTTTCAAGATTTATTAGCTGATGGCAAAGTTGGCAGGGTAGACGTTATATTAGATATACAAGATACACCAGAAAGAAGAGCTTTTTTTAATTTCACTCCACCTATAATAAAGGGTAATCACTCCATTTACACTCAAAAAAATTCTAATCTAGAGAATATTAAAGATTTAAATGGGAAAAAAGTGGCTGTCGGTAAAAATTTTTCTATTCAAGAGTATTTAGAAAAAAACTATCCTGAAATCATTTTAGTACCCTTAATTAATGAAAACGCATGTTTAAAAGCCTTGGCCAATAACGAAACCGATGCTTACATAGGTTTAGAAACTATAACAAGTTATTACATTAAAAAAGAAGCTCACACAAATATAGAACTAAAAGGTGCTGTAAACTATGAAAATAAACTTGGTATAGCCATAAAAAAAAGCAACCCTATACTTAGTCATATAGTTAACAAAGGTAATAGTGCTATTAGTTCAAGTGAAAAAGATGATATTCTTAATAAATGGCTATACGACTTTATAAAACCCGTTAATGAAAAGGTCCCTTTCTGGCAAAAACTTTTCTTTTTATTTGTTATAATATCTATAATATCTTTCCTCTTAAATTATATATTAAAACGTGAAATTATTAAACGAACACAACAACTAAACAATGCAAAAATAGCTGCAGAAAAGGGCAATGAATTAAAAACATTATTATTTCAAAATATATCACACGAGGTTAGGACACCATTAAATAGCATTATAGCCTTTAGCAGTTTTTTATCTGAGGCAGAAACCAATGAAGAAAAAAAAGAATACACTAATACTATTTTAAAAGAATGCGCTAATCTTACCAATATTTTAAACAGTGTTATAGACATTGCTGACCTCAACACACAACAATCTACACCTAGAAATAATGTTATTGCTCTAGATCGGGAATTAAAGTTACTTGCAGATGTTTACAGCGCCCAAGCTCATAGAAAAAAACTGAGTTTTATATTCAATAATCAAATAAACGCTGACAACAATTTTATATATACAGATAAATCTAGATTTAATAAATCAATATCTTACTTATTAGATAATGCTATTAAATTCACTAATGAAGGCGGTTCTATTAGCTTAAACTGTAAAACCGATAATAACACCTTAATTATAGATATAGAAGATACTGGGATAGGTATAAAACCTCAAAAAATAAATAAAATTTTCAAAGAATTTTATCAAGTTGAAAAAAAACTAACTAAAAAATATGCTGGATTAGGTATTGGTTTATCCATTGCATACAAAAATATAAAATCGTTAGGTGGTGAAATTATTGCTAAAAATAACACGGATAAATCTGGTGCCGTTTTTACTATCAAAATTCCTGTTAATTTTGCAAAAGAAAAGCATAGTCATATACAACCTATTAAAAATAATTTCAGGATTTTAATTACTGAAGACATGAAACTTAATTATTTAGTGCTCGAAAAAACATTAAATAAAATTATAATAGACGATATAGAAATTGCTTGGGCCAAAAACGGGCAAGAAGCTATAGATATGCTTACTAAAGATAATTTTGATGTCGTTTTTATGGATATAAAAATGCCTGTTTTAGATGGGTTTGAAGCCACAAAAATTATTAAGAAAAAGCACCCAAAACTTATAGTTATTGCCCAAACCGCCTATACACAAGAAGAAGACTTTAATACAGCTATAACTATTGGTTTTGATTCTTACATTACCAAACCTATAGACCCCAACACCTTAAAGATGACACTTCAAGATTTTTTTAAATTAAAAATTAATGCTGATGATTAAGCTTCTAATAATAATACCAATATAGTTATTTAGCGCCGTATATATTTTGTATATTTAAGCATGGGAAAAAAAGCTTATTTGGAGAT
>CANMQH010000034.1 GCA_947499935.1 uncultured Algibacter sp.
TTGATCTCCAATGTATACTTGACTTTGTACCTCTCCAAACATAAATCTATATTTTAACCATTAGCGTTGTGAACTAAATAGCTTTAAATGTATATAAAAAATATATTTCATAAACAAAAATCTAGCCAAACGTCTAAATAATGTGGATTAACGCTATAGTTATGAGGATTTATGTATTAATTTAAACCTAAAATTAATCAAGAGTCGAGTTGTTAAATCTGGATTCCGCTAAAAAAGTAGGATTAGTTCAACTTACATTGTTCAATATATCATATAGACTTTTCAACATTGAGTTTCACTAAAAAAATTTAGGCACAAAAAAAACAGGATTAAACTAAAAATAGCTCAATCCTGTTTTTATAATTTGAATATATGGTATACTCTTAAATATGTAAAGCTCTATCTTCAGTAGCTGCTAAAGCGGCTTCTTTAATGGCTTCTGTATATGTTGGATGTGCATGAGACATTCTAGATACATCTTCTGCACTGGCTCTAAACTCCATAGCAACGACCGCTTCGGCTATTAAATCTGCAGCACGAGCACCAATCATGTGTACCCCTAGAATTTCATCTGTTGTCTTATCAGCTAAAACCTTTACAAAACCATCTATATCCATACTGGCTCTACTTCTACCTAACGCACGCATAGGAAAAGACCCGGTTTTATACGCAACGCCTGCTTCTTTTAATGCTTCTTCAGTTTTACCAACGGCTGCAACTTCTGGCCATGTGTAAACAACACCTGGTATTAAATTATAATCTATATGTGGTTTTTGTCCAGCAATGGTTTCTGCTACAAAAACACCTTCTTCTTCAGCTTTATGCGCCAACATAGTACCTTCAACAACATCGCCAATAGCATATATATTAGATACTTTTGTTTGTAAATGCTTGTTAACTTCTACTTGTCCACGATCAGTTAATGTCACACCAGCAGCTTCTGTATTTAAACCATCTGTATAAGGACGACGCCCAACAGATACCAAACAATAATCGCCTCTAAACTCTACTTCTTCACCTTTTTTATTGTCCGCTTTTACAACAACTTCGTCTCCAACACGCTCTACAGATTTAACTTTATGCGATAAATGCATTTTAAATTTAGCTTTCTTAAAGACTTTATTAAGTTCTTTAGAAAGACCCGCATCCATAGTTGGGATAATTCTATCCATATACTCAACAACAGTAACTTCTGCACCTAAACGTCTGTATACCTGCCCCAATTCTAAACCAATAACACCGCCACCAATAACAATCATGTGTTTTGGAATTTCTTTAAGCTTAAGTGCCTCAGTAGATGTTATGATACGGTCTTTATCTAATGTAATAAATGGTAAATTTGACGGTTTACTACCTGTGGCTATAATCGTGTTTTTAGCTTCTATCTCGGTAGTTTCATCTCCAGTAATTATAATGTGCGTAGCATCTTTAAAGCTTCCTAAACCTTGATAAACATCAATTTTGTTTTTCTTCATCAAAAAATCGATACCACCTGTTGTTTGATCTACAACAGCTTGTTTACGGCCAATCATTTTTTCTAAATTCACTTTAATATCGCCAGGAATTTCTATTCCATGTTCTTCAAAATGCTTAACGGCATCGTCATAATGATGCGATGAATCTAAAAGTGCTTTACTTGGTATACAACCTACATTTAGGCAAGTTCCACCAAGTGTTTTATATTTTTCTATAATGGCAGTTTTCATGCCTAATTGTGCGCAACGTATGGCTGCAACATATCCTCCAGGACCAGAACCGATTACGGCTACATCGTATGAATTCATATAATAATATCTTTAATTTTAAAAAAGATGATTTGACAGCAATAAAAGTAAAGCATGACAAACCAAAATATAAATCAAAAGTACAAATTTAGATTAGAGCTGTTTAAAGGTTTATTAGTTTTTTAAAAAAATTATTCCTTTTTTTCAATATCCTTTAAAATCCAATCTAATTCAGCATCAAAATTTGAAACTCTATCATTAATAGTGGGCAAAATCTCAACATCTGGCTTAATACCATAACCATCTGGATTTTGTTTATAAGGGGCTTCTATTTGCATTAAACCCATTCTTACTTTAACCTTTGTTGTTGGCAATTGATATATTTTATATATACCTGCGACACAGCCATTGTAGGCGCCTCCAGTTTCTTCCCCAACAAAAGTTGCCCTTTGTGTTGCTTTTAAGTGCGTTGAAATTAGTGAGGAAGCCGAAAACGAATTTCCATTGGTTAAAACATACATGTTCCCTTTGTAGTTTAGAGCATTTGGGTGTCGCGTTTTAGATTCTCGCATTTTGTAATACAGCTTACCGTCTTTCTTTTTTACTTTCATTAAATTTTCAGCAATAATAATTGGAGATAATACGCCGCCAACTACTTTTAAAGCTAACGGTGTTGTATTACTCATAAAAAACTTTAAAAATGGTATTCTACTATTAACTTCACTTTTATTAACAAATTTGTAATCTTTATCTGTTAAATATGAATATAGTTTTGCTATTTCAGCAATGCGACCACCTCCATTATTTCTTAAATCTAAAATTAAATGTTTCGTTTTAGCAGAATCTAACTTCTTAAAACTTTGTTTGTAAAATCGCTTATAGTTTCCATTTGTAAAACCTCTAATATTCATGTAAGCAACAGTACTGTCTTTGCCAATAAAATCTAGATTTCTTGTATAGTTTTTAGTTTTAGAAATATAACCATACATCTTATCCTTTTTTCGCTTTCTCTTTTTAGCCAGTTTATTAGCTTGTTTTTCTTGTTTGGTTAATTTTTTTGGTTTTATTTTTTTTTCTGAAATAGAATCTTTTTTCGCTTTCTTATCCTTTTTAGGAACCCTACGAAACGTTTTTTTAAACAACGAATCTTTAGCTTTTAGTGTTACCTGTATACTGTCTAAAAAGCCTTTATCTTTATAATAAAATCTAGAAAATCCTTTTCCAATAAATCGGTTATGTAACGTTGTATTATAACCATCAGATGCAAAACGCGTTTTAAATGCATTAACAACATTAGTAATGGGTTCGTTCTCAATATTAACAACTTCTAAACCCACTATTGTAGAATCCTTTCCTCTTGTATTTGTAACTAAAAGTTTATCTTCTAAGTATTCGAAATCCAAATCATAAAATTCAAACTTTTGTTTTAATAACGTTTTGCGTTCCTTACGTTTAAATTGCTTACTTACAGAACCTACAGCAACATGACCTTGCCTAACATTAGCCACAACAGGTGCTAACCTTTTGTAAAACTCTCGAGAAGCTATAGGCGTATTTATAGATGTCTTTAAGCTATCAAACTTAAATTCTAAATCTTTTTTTGATATATATTGATATAAATTAGGGTGATGCCGAGTTAACTGTTTGTATAATTTATCTATGTCGTTATGTAAATCTGCTACAGGATGTAAGGTGGTAATTTGTTCGTTATACTTTTTAACACTATTGCAAGATACTAAGCATAACAAAACTGAAACCCATATAAATAGTTTTTTCATAGAACGAAAATAATAAGATTTAGATAGACTTATTAAAAGATTTATACTTCTTTAACTTTTCAGTACGACTAAACTAAAATCTGTGTATAAATTTATGTAGTTTTGTGCTTTATGCAAAAGCACATTAACATACAGAATAAAAAAGCACGCTTCTTATACGAAATCTTAGATAAGTACACCGCTGGTATTGTGTTAACTGGTACAGAAATAAAATCTATTAGAAGCAGCAAGGCCTCTATTGCAGAAAGCTTTTGTGAATTTAATGAGGCTGGAGAACTTTTTGTAATCAATGCGACCATAGAAGAGTATGCTTTTGGTAATTATTACAACCACAGACCTAAAGCAGAGCGCAAGTTACTCTTAAACAAAAAAGAACTCAAAAAACTTAATAAGGAAGTACAAAATACGGGACTTACTATCATACCACTTCGTTTGTTTATAAACGATAAAGGCTATGCCAAACTAGACATTGCATTAGCAAAAGGTAAAAAGCTGTATGATAAACGTGAAAGTATAAAAGACCGGGATAATAAGCGCGATTTAGACCGGATTAAAAAAGCCTACAAATAGCTTACTATTTATGTTTTGGGGCTTTCTGAATCTTAAAACAACATTACTATGCAAAAACTTCTAATTATAATATTGACTTGTTTAGTCTTTTCTAATTTATACGCCCAAGAACACACTAATAATAACAAAAAAGAAAAAAATATAGCGTTTAAAATTGATAGTTTAAGTGCTTTAACTCTAGACAGTACCATAAAAACGTTATATAAGGTTATTTCTGGCGAAAAAGAAGAAAAACGTAATTGGAAACAGTTTAAATATTTATTTAAACCCGATGCTAAACTAATTCCGTTAGGAAAAAATAAATATAAAGATTACCAAGTACGGTATATGTCGCCACAAGACTATATTAAAAGTTCTGGTGATTGGCTTGTTGAAAATGGTTTTTTTGAAAAAGAAATACATAGAAAAGTTGATGTTTTTGGAAACATAGCGCATGTTTTTAGTACATATGAGTGTTACAACTCTAAATCTGATGATAAACCTTTTATGAGAGGTATTAATAGTATTCAACTGCTAAACGATGGAGAGCGTTGGTGGATTATTAATATTTATTGGACACAAGAAACAAAGGAAAACCCTATTCCTAAAACATACTTAAATTATTAGATTATGGGTAAAAAACTTCCAGAAATAACACCAGAATTACAAGATTTTATAGAAAAACAAAAGATTTTTTTTATTGGCACAGCAGCAAATGATGGCCGTGTTAATATATCTCCAAAAGGGCACGATACGCTTAAAGTGATACATAAAAACAAAGTGGTTTGGCTAAATTTAACAGGAAGTGGCAACGAAACTGCTGCCCATCTTTTAAAAAACAACCGAATGACCATCATGTTTTGTGCTTTTGAGGGAAAACCAATAATTTTAAGGCTTTACGGTCAAGCCAATATTTATCACGAAAGAGATTCTGAATTCAATGATTATATATCCCTTTTTAAAGACAATGTAGGGTCTAGACAAATTATAGAATTAAACATAGATTTGGTGCAAAGCTCTTGTGGTTATTCCATACCTTTTATGGATTTTAAGGAAGAACGAGGCACGTTAAACTCATGGTCTAAAAAACAAGGTAAAGCACGTATTGAAGCCTACTGGCAAGAAAAAAACACCAAAAGTATTGATGGATTTGATACTAATATACTTAATGGTTAATGGTTAATGGTTAATGGTTAATGGTTAATGGTTAATGGTTAATGGTTAATGGTTAATGGTTAATGGTTAATTTAAAAAACCAATTATATACGCACCATAAACTAGTAACAAACAACTAATAACCAGTAAATAATCTAATTCTTGTCTTCTAAAAGTGGAACAAAACGAAACTCGCCAAACTCCTCTTTTTCAAATTCTTTTGGGCCTTTTCTAGTAAACATGGTCATAACTTGCACATCGTCTCCAACGGGAATTACAAGTTTTGCACCTACTTTTAATTGGCTAAGCAATGGCTTAGGTACAAAGGGTGCGCCTGCTGTAACTATAATACCATCAAAAGGAGCTTCTTCTTTAAGTCCAATATAACCATCTCCGAAAATTAGTTTTTTAGCTCGAAAACCTAATTTTGGTAAAAATTTACTCGTTTTTTTAAAGAGTTCGTTTTGGCGTTCAATACTATATACTTTTGCACCCAACTCACATAAAACTGCAGTTTGGTAACCACTACCCGTGCCTATTTCAAGTATTTTATCGCCTTGCTTTATTTCTAAAAGTTCCGATTGAAATGCCACCGTATATGGTTGCGAAATAGTTTGGTCTGCTCCAATAGGAAACGCTTTGTCTTGGTAGGCATGATCTAAAAAACTAGAATCCATGAATAAATGTCTTGGTATTTTCCCTATGGCCTTTAAAACGCCTTGGTTAGTTATGCCCTTGTTTTTTAAAACATTAACTAACTGTTGCCTAAGACCTTGATGTTTAAAAGTGTCTTTCAATTTTGGTTGGTTTTGGTTTGCTAAATTTAGATAAACATTTTTAAGCAAAAGGTGTTTTTTTTAAGATTTTATTAATCTATTTAACGTCTAATAATTCAATAAAAAATAAGCATCAAATTATTAAATTCATTTACTAAATATGTTATTTTTGTTGAAAACGTAAAATATTATGCTGAAAGCAGGTGTACTTGGTGCTGGTCACTTAGGGAAAATTCATTTAAGACTACTTAATCAATCAGAAAAATATAATCTTATTGGCTTTTACGATGCCGACGAAGATAATGGCAAAAAGGTAGAAGCTGAATTTGGTTATAAATTCTTCAACTCTATAGAGAGTCTTATTGATGCTGTAGATATGGTAGATATTGTTACACCAACACTTTCGCATTACGACTGTGCTAAACAAGCCATTGCCAAAGGAAAACATGTGTTTATAGAAAAACCTATAACCAATACTGTAGAAGAAGCGGAACACATAAGAACACTTTTGGCAGAACATAATTTACGCGGTCAAGTTGGCCATGTAGAGCGTTTTAATCCTGCATTTTTAGCTGTAAAAGACGATATTAAATCGCCTATGTTTATAGAAACCCATAGACTGGCCGAGTTTAATCCACGAGGTACCGATGTACCAGTAGTCTTAGATTTAATGATTCATGATATCGATATTATTTTAAGCATCGTAAAATCTAAAGTTAAAAATGTTTCAGCAAGTGGTGTTGCTGTTATTAGCGATACTCCAGATATTGCCAATGCTAGATTAGAGTTCGAAAATGGCTGTGTAGCTAACTTAACGGCGAGTAGAATTTCACTTAAAAAAATGCGTAAAGCAAGATTTTTTCAAAAAGACGCTTACATTTCTGTAGATTTCTTAACCAAAAAATGTGAAGTGGTTAAAATGAAGGATGCTCCACAAAACCCTGGAGATTTTGATATGATTCTTCAAAATGCTGAAGGTATTAAAAAACAAATTTATTTTGATAACCCGCCAGTAGCAGATAATAACTCTATTTTAGATGAACTAGAAACCTTTGCAGATGCTATTAACAACAATACAACGCCCGTAGTAACCTTACACGATGGTACTGAAGCTTTACGTGTGGCTACCCAAATTATTGATTGCTTTTAATATCAAAAAAGCTTAAAATTTATACGATATAAATTAACTTCTCATGAAAAATATAGCGATTATAGGAGCGGGTACAATGGGCAACGGTATTGCGCATACCTTTGCGCAAAACGGATTTAAAGTCAACTTAATAGATATTAACGAAACTTCGCTTAGTAAAGGCCTAGCTACTATTAATAAAAACTTAGACCGTATGGTGGCTAAAGAGAAAATTTCGGAAATAAAAAAAACCGAAACCTTAGCTAATATATCAGCCTTTACAAGTATCATTGAAGGCACTAAAAACATAGATTTAGTTGTTGAAGCTGCAACCGAAAACATTGATTTAAAACTAAACATATTTAAGCAGTTAGATCAGGCTTGTGCCGAAAACACGATTCTAGCTACCAATACATCTTCTATTTCTATTACGCAAATAGCGGCAGCTACCAACAGACCAGATAAAGTTATAGGCATGCATTTTATGAATCCTGTACCCATCATGAAATTGGTTGAAATTATCCGAGGTTACAGCACCAGTGATGTTGTTACACAAACTATTATGGAGCTTTCTAAAACCTTAGGCAAAACGCCTGTAGAAGTAAACGACTACCCTGGTTTTGTAGCAAACCGTATTTTAATGCCCATGATTAACGAATCTATAGAAACACTTTACAATGGCGTTGCTGGCGTAAAAGAGATTGATACCGTTATGATGTTAGGAATGGCACATCCCATGGGGCCGTTACAACTTGCAGATTTTATTGGTCTAGATGTGTGTTTATCTATTTTAAATGTTATGTATGAGGGCTTTAAAAATCCTAAATATGCTCCTTGCCCACTGCTTATTAACATGGTTAGAGCAGGAAAACTGGGTGTAAAATCTGGCGAAGGGTTTTATGACTATGCTACTAGTAAAAAAGCAGAAAAAATTGCTAATCAATTTTTAAACTAGCCTATAGTAGTCATTCAAGTAAATTATAGTCAATGACTAAAAAAACATACTTTTAATTACCTACGTCACTAAAACATGGCAAAAATAATTCCGTTTAAAGCAGTAAGACCAACAAGAGATAAAGTAAGTCTGGTAGCTTCGCGCTCATACCAAAGTTATACGCAAGACGAATTAGAAGCTCGTTTAGACTATAATCCTTTTTCGTTTTTACATATTGTAAATCCAGGTTACAAATATGATAAGCAAATTAAAGGCGAAGAACGTTACCGGTTAGTAAAAAACAGGTATTTAGAATTTAAAGAGGATCACATTTTTATCCAAGACAAAACGCCATCTTACTATGTATACAAAATTATAAATCGAGATGGTAATACATGCTCTGGCATTATTGCAGCTGCTAGCGCAGAAGATTATAAAAACGATATTATAAAAAAGCATGAGGATACTATAGAGTTTCGAGAACATATTTTTAAAGATTATTTAAAAACAGTAGGCTTTAATGCAGAGCCTGTACTCCTAACTTATCCTGATAATGATATCATTTCTAATACGGTTTCAAATATTCAAAAAGAGCGCGCAGAATACGAATTTACAACGCATTTTAAAGACACCCACTATTTGTGGTTAATTAATGATGTTGCTACGGTAAATACCATACAATCAACTTTTAAAACTATAGATACGGTTTATATTGCAGATGGTCATCATCGTTCTGCTTCTTCTTGCCTACTTTCAGAAACGCTTAAAACAGAAAACAAACAACACACCGGGCATGAATCTTATAATTTTTTTATGAGTTATTTAATACCCGAATCGCATTTAAAAATTTACGAGTTTAATAGATTGATTAAAGATTTAAACGGATTAAGTAAAGAGTCTTTTTTAATTCAATTAGACACCATGTACCGCATTGAAAATAGAGGTGCCGAATTATATAAACCAAACAATAAGCACCATTTTAGCATGTACCTAGATGGTGAATTTTATTCACTTTACTTAAGAAAGCATAACTATAAATTTAATAATGCCCTAGATGCTTTAGACACTCAAATCTTATACAAAACCATATTGGAACCTATTTTGGGTATTTCAGATTTACGGAATAATACGCGTATTGATTATTCTCATGGAAAAAATGATTTAGTAACTATAAAATCTAAAGTAGACCAAGGCAATTATGCGGTTGGTTTTGGCCTCGTACCCATAACGGTAGATGAAATAAAAGCCATTGCCGATGCTGGCTTAACCATGCCTCCAAAAAGTACATTTATAGAACCTAAATTAAGAAGCGGTGTTACCATATACGAATTTTAGAATTGAGCTACTATAGCGACACTAACTATTTAGGATTAAACCATACAATAATGAACATACAAGAAAATCTTAAGCATATAAAATCTACACTTCCAGAACATGTTACACTTGTGGCAGTTTCTAAAACTAAGCCTGTAAGCGATTTAATGGAAGCGTATAATGCTGGTCAGCGTATTTTTGGAGAAAATAAAATCCAAGAGATGGCAGAAAAGTATGAGACCATGCCAAAAGATATTGAATGGCACATGATTGGGCATGTACAAAGAAATAAAGTGAAGTACATGAGTGCTTTTGTTAGTTTAATACACGGTGTAGATAATTTTAAACTACTCAAAGAAATTGATAAACAAGCTAAAAAACATGATAGAATCATAAATTGCTTACTTCAAATAAAAATAGCTTCAGAAGATTCTAAATTTGGTATGTCTCAAAACGAGGTAGCAGAGATTATGGAATCTCATGACTTTTCGGAGTTAAAAAACATATGTATTACAGGCGTTATGGGCATGGCAACCTTTACGGAAGATAATGCGGTAGTTAAAAAAGAATTCAATAATCTAAAATCAATATTCAATCATTTAAAATCAATACAACACAAAAATTGTAATCTAAAAACTATAAGTATGGGTATGAGTGGCGATTATCAATTAGCAATAGCATGCGGTAGCACTATGGTTCGCGTTGGAAGTAGTATATTTGGGTCTAGACAACAATAATTAGTAAACAAATAACTACACATTATTTACGCCATACTAGACATAGAAACAACAGGAGGTAAATACAATGAAGAAGGTATTACCGAAATTGCCATTTACAAATACGATGGGCATGAGGTTGTAGACCAATTTATTAGCCTTGTAAATCCTGAACGCGACATCCAACCCTTTGTTGTTAATCTTACAGGTATAAATAGTAATATGCTGCGTAATGCTCCTAAATTTTACGAAATAGCAAAACGCATTGTAGAGATAACTACCGATTGTATTTTGGTAGCCCACAATGCACAGTTTGATTACCGTATATTATGTACCGAATTTAGGCGCTTAGGTTTTGATTATGAAAGAAAATCGCTTTGTACAGTAGAGCTATCAAAAGATTTAATTCCAGACCAACCCTCATACAGTTTAGGTAAATTAGTTCGTTCTCTTGGTATTCCTGTAACAGACAGGCATAGAGCTTCAGGAGATGCTTTAGCAACAGTTAAGTTATTTAAAATGCTATTGGCTAAAGACACGAGTAAAAGTATTATTCAAAATTCTATACGTTTAAACCCAAAACATCAATTAGAGCCAAAACATATAGATATTATAGCAAGCTTACCATCAATTACTGGGGTTTATTATATGCACAGAGCTGATGGAGATATTATTTATATTGGTAAAAGCAACAACATAAAAAAACGCATTAATCAGCATTTTACAGGCACCAACAGAAAATCTAAAAAAATACAAGCACTAGTTACAGCGGTAACATACGAAGCTACAGGTAGTGAGTTAATCGCCCTTTTAAAAGAAAGTGAAGAAATAAAACGGGTTAAACCATTATTCAACAAAAGGTTAAGACGGTCTATATTTACACATGCGTTATATAGTTTTAAAGATGACCATGGATACTTAAACTTAAAAATTGACATTGCAGATGGACGAAAAAAACCCATAACCACCTTTAGCAACAGGCAAAGCGGAAAAAGTTTTATAACCAAAGCAACCGAAACCTATAACTTGTGCCAAAAACTAACTGGCTTATACAAAACTAAAACAAGCTGTTTTAACTACGATATAAAAAATTGTGAAGGTGCTTGTATACAAAAAGAAACGCACCAATCTTATAACAAACGTATAGAAGAACTCATAGAAAAAAATAGCTATGCAAACAAAAATATGGCTATCATTGATAAAGGCAGAGAAGTTGATGAGCGTAGTGTTATATTTATAGAAAACGGTATTTTTAAGGGGCTTGGCTTTTTCAATCTCAACTATCAAATCAATAATATAGATGTTTTAGAATCTATTATAACGCCCATGGAAAATAATAGAGATACTCAACATATTATTCAAAGTTACCTTCGTAGAAATAAAAAATTAAAGATTTTAAATCTAGAAAGCAAACATTCAAGTTAAAAATCTTTCGTTATTTTTGAATTTATGGCCAATCACGCAAAAATAAGCTGGAGAAAAAAACTTCATGACATCATTTATGAAGCAGATACCCAAGCAGGTAAACTTTTTGATATTATTCTTTTAATCATCATTATTGCCAGCGTTATACTCGTTATGCTAGAAAGCGTAAATAGTATCGATTTAAAATACCACAATGTATTAAACACCTTAGAGTGGATTATAACCATTTTATTTAGTATAGAATACATAGCCCGTGTTATCACTGTAAAAAAACCTTTAAAATACATAACCAGCTTTTATGGTATTATAGACTTACTATCTACCATACCAAAATATATTTCATTTATGTTTGGTGGCATACAGGCCTTAGCAGCACTTAGAGCATTAAGGTTATTACGTGTGTTTAGAATTTTAAAATTAGGACGTTATTTAGGCGCTTCAAACAATTTGGTAAGCGCACTAAGAGCCAGTCGAGTAAAAATATCAGTGTTTTTATTTGCTGTCATTATAGTTGCCATTATTCTAGGTACCATCATGTATCTTATAGAAGGCGAAGAAAACGGGTTTACCAACATACCAAAAAGTGTTTATTGGTGTATTGTAACCTTAACTACCGTTGGCTTTGGCGATATTGCTCCACAAACACCTTTAGGGCAGTTTATTGCATCTTTAGTTATGGTTTTAGGGTACGGCATTATTGCAGTACCAACAGGCATTGTATCTGCAGAATATGCCTCAAGCCACAGTAAAGATTCTGCTAATAAACCAACAGCAGCAGCATTAAACTCACAATCCTGCGAAAACTGCTTAGAAACCCACCACAGCGACGATGCTAAATTCTGCCTTAGCTGTGGAGAAAAATTAAATACCTAATATCTTTTGGGCGTTACCCCGCCTTAGGTCGGTGTCGGGCTTTACACTACAAGTCCTCGCTTCGTTCCTCCGCTGTGGGCTTTCCGCTACAATCCCTAACGCAATAAACCGTTAACTTATTTTTTTAAAGCTAACCATAATCTAATCCTTTTTTCAAAGTATATTTACAACATAAAACAGAAAACGTTATAAACTCAAATACCAAATACCTCATTGCAATCGTTGGTCCTACAGCCATTGGTAAAACAGCTTTAAGTATTAAACTGGCAAACCATTTTAATACCCAAATACTGTCTGCAGACTCTCGCCAGTTTTTTAAAGAGATGCAAATAGGCACAGCAGTACC
Organism: uncultured Algibacter sp.; assembly: GCA_947499935.1. GTDB lineage: Bacteria > Bacteroidota > Bacteroidia > Flavobacteriales > Flavobacteriaceae > CANMQH01. The sequence goes on from CANMQH010000034.1 coordinate 12,720, forward strand.
AACTCCAAACGAATTGGATGCTGCAAAACATCATTTTATTCAGCACAAATCTATACAAGAGCCTTATAGTGTAGGTACTTTCGAAAAAGAAGCCCTGCAATGTTTAGATACCCTATTTAAAACACAAAATATTGTTATTATGGTAGGCGGTTCTGGCTTGTATGTTAATGCGGTTATTGATGGTTTAGACTACTTCCCCAAGGTAGAAAGCAGCATACGCGAAACTTTAAATAATGATTTAGAAACCAAAGGCATAGCGTATTTACAAAACAAACTAAAAACCCTTGACCCTATATCGTATCATACCATATCTATAGATAATCCGCATCGATTAATTCGTGCCCTAGAAATTTGTATAGGTACTGGCAAGCCTTATGCTTCGTTTTTAAATAAAGAAAAGACTAAGCGTCCATTTACCACCATAACTATTGGTCTAACGGCACCAAGAGAAACGATTTACCAACGTATTAACCAACGGGTAGATGTTATGATGCAACAAGGTCTTTTAGACGAAGTAAAGCAACTACTCCCTCACAAAAAATTAAATGCTTTAAATACGGTTGGCTACAAAGAACTATTTAATTATTTAGAAGGCCACAACACCTTAGAGTTTGCGGTTTCAGAAATTAAAAAAAATACACGCCGCTTTGCAAAGCGTCAACTTACATGGTTTAAGAAAAAGCAAGACACGCTATGGTTTGACTATCTTATAGATATTGATATTATTGTAAACGCATTAAACGAAAAAGACTGTTAAACGTCTACTTTTCTTTCAATAATGGATACAAATACATATATTCGCAACCCCTAAATTTAGTAAGTAAAATCAACAAGAAAATACATGGTAAAAGCAAAATTGCTCATTGATGATTTAGAAATTAATATTCTACAATTTAGCATAACATTTAGCCAAGAAGCAGATATTAACGGAAGACCTTCCAATAACCCCCTACTTAAGGGTCTTAGGCTACTTATTGAAACTAGAAAAGACTTCAACCTAGCCGATTGGTCTTTTGCCCAAGACCAAACCAAACAATTAGAACTAAATATATACCCTGCCATTATAGGCGGTAAAACTCGTAAAATAACACTTAACGATTGCTATCTTGTACATTGGGAAACCAATTATTCGTCTACAGATAATAAGCCCACTAGCGAGGTTTTAGAAATTACTTGTGCTGGCTTTAAAGACTCAAACTCTATGGGTGAGTATTCTTCGTATTGGAGGAAAACGTTTCCTAGACAAGAAGTAAAAGCTACTACTTTAAATAATCAAGAAGAACAAACTCCTAAAATTATAGATTTTTATACCGCAAATAAACAAGGCGATAGAATTCTAAAATACAATATTGGAGATACTATATATGTTAATATTAAATCAGAAAATAAAATAGGAGATGATGTTGAAATAAATTTAAAGGATAAAACTAAAGATTTCAAATATCAAGGAACTATTTTAAAAAATGATTCTATGAATTATCAGATAAGGAGTAATAACGATAAAATTGAATTAGAAGTTGTAAAGCAAAATTAAATTATGAAAAACACTTTAGAACTTATAGAAAATAATGAAGTTGTTGCGACAACTTCTTTTGATATTATAGATATTAAATCTTGTGTTTGGATTGATTCTTTAGATAAAGAACAAAAACAAGAAGAAGGCTATACAAAAACAGCTTTTTATGGTGAAAACTTAAAACTACTTATAGAATTAGAAGGTATTGATGATGGCACTGAGCTTGAAGTAGAAATTAGTGCTAAAAATGATGAAGGTACAGATGTTGAATTAAAGGATGATGATGACCAACCTATTAAAATATTAGCAAAATTAACAGCTAACAAAGTTACTTTTGAACCTTTTTATGTAAACCCTAAATGGTTTGATAGAGAAGCGCCAATAACCTATTTTTTTAACCTTAAAATTAAAGATGAAAGTACTTATATTGATGAAAATTTACCAAATGAGGTTGAAAATCAACTAAAACCTATTGGATTTGGAAAACCAGATGTATTTAAAATCGATAAAGCAAAAGGATATTTATTAGAAAAAAATGCAGATGGCACTAAAATTGCTTATACAAGCGGAGAACGATTAGATATTTTAATGTATCAAGAATGGTTTGAAAATGATTCTGAAGAGCTAGATTTTTCTAATAAAAATCAAATAGATACTTATTTTAAAAGTGTTTATCTAACATATTTATTTAAATGGTCTATTAGAGGAGAGTTTGGAAATGCAACTAATAGGAATAAAGTAATTGCTGCTTTTGAAAAAGCTGGAAAAAAATATAATATACCTCCTTCTATATTATATACTTATGCTGTCGGAGAAGGTATGAATGCTGTTTGTAGTAATGGTTCTAAAACTAACTTAAATGCTCAAATTGACTCTTTTGAAGGATTTGGACTAGATTTTTTTGAAAAACAAGTTATTACTTTAAAATCAAAAGGTTATTTAGATGCATCGTTTAATTCTGCAGGTACTGCTATAGATAATACAACAAACTTTAAACTACCTAAGCCTTTTAATGGAGAATATACTATTATTAGATATGCTGATGGTAGTACTAGAAAAAGGAGTGAGAATGCCGATAAAGGAAAAGTAGTCAATGTCTACCCAGTACTTTTTAAAAATATAGAAACTGCCATAGAAGGAGCTAGTGCTGTATATGCTAATGCATACGATTATACTGCAAAAAGCGCAAATAACATAGGCTGGGGAAGCTTAACATTAAATCAACAAGTGTTTTTTGGTTATATTAAAATTCAAAAAACCAGTGAAAAAGGAAATGCTGAAATTAATAGATATAGAAATAAACCAGATGCTAATTTTTTAGATGAAGATTACACATCTACATTTGATGATGAAAAAAAAATAAGAAATAAATGTTACCACAGATGGGTGGCTTGGCGTTACATTTTACTTGGCAAACATTTTAGCAAATAATCTTTAGGAATTATGAAAAAATCCATTCTGATAATTATTATTTTAATTAATTGTATTACAATTAAAGCCCAGAGTACTTACACTATAAAGTCTGAAAACAATACCGTGAGTGCTAAACATTATTTGTCTTTTGATGAAGGTATAGATAGCGTAATTATAAAAAACAAAAACTGCAAATTAAAACTATCAAACAATAAACCTTTATTTGAATTTGAAGGAATTGTAAACACTATAAATATTAATCATATAAAAAAAATAACCAATCAGAGTTATTTATTAATAGGAGTGGCAAACTTGAACTGGGAAACGCAACTTAATTTAATTATTATTAAAAAAAATAAAATATTAAAGTATTATATAATTAAATCTAATAGTAAAAGATTAAGAGATGTTTCATTTGAATATCTACCAAAGACAAAAGAAGTAATTATTCCAATAAGTAAGCGTTATACTCCTCAAGATTATATATATGACATAGACTTAAAACAAAATAAACTTGACTCCATAAAACCACTTACCAAAAAAATATCTGATACTTTATTTTATCATTACAAACTAAAAATAGAATAGATTTAAATAAAACATTATTAAGTAGATAGAACCAAAAAGCAGTTCTAAATAAAGGAAAATTATAAATATTTACAAACGAATAAGTGATGAAAAAAGTAATTTTATTATTCTTCTTATTGGTTTCTGTTATTCCTAAACTTTATTCTCAACAAAAACCACACACTATCTTTAACAAGGACTCTTTAATTAGTCTTACTAATTACATTAGTAAATTTAAGACAATTGATAGTATGGTAGTAAAAACAGAAAAGAAAACAATAGTTATTTCATAAAAAGATATACTACCTTTTTATGAAAAAACTAATGATACAGATGAAGAATTAGGCATTTGCCCATTCGCAACCGAAATTCGTTTTTTAAATAAACGCTTAATTATTATCACAGCTATTTTACGAAATAGCCTTTCTACTTCCTTTTATATTTTTACAGTAAACAGAAAAACAGGAAAGCTAATTAAAACTGTTAAAGTAGAATCACCTAAAAAAGGGTTAGATATATTATCAATATTAAATGTAAACAATAAAATTTTTATTCCTAAAAAAGGAAGTTTTATTATCGATGACTTTATTAAAGTTTTTGACAAAAAATCTGTACGCCTAATCAATACTTCGAACAAATATTTAAAAGCATTCAAATTAGGAGCATCTGATGATAATTTAACAAAAGAGACTTATTTTCATATACAATTATAAATAAGAGCTGTAGGCTTCCCTAAAAATAGGACAGTATTTAATTCGAATTTACTAACTTTAAATTCAAACTGTCACAATGAAAAAC
>CANMQH010000035.1 GCA_947499935.1 uncultured Algibacter sp.
GACGTTTCAGAACCTATTTTTGATACTTGTAAGACCATCAAAACTTAGTCTAAGCTAGGAATATTATAAAAATAAAGCCTCTTAGTGAGGCTTATATTAGTACTATATTTTATGAATTAATGGCTTGTGCAACGGTTACCATTGTTACCTACAGTTTTATATTTCGTTCCAGACGATTTTTTTTGATGAAAACTGGTAAGTCCGTCCATGCTTAGCTTTCAATTCATTAGATTTTTTTAAAACTTCGATGGTTATTCTACTTACTTCACTTTTGTCAGACAATCCATTAATATTTGATATTGTAGGAGGTGTTTTGTGTTGGTGAATTTTGAGTTCAATTTTGAATTCGTTGTTAATATTTTCAGTTGTGAACTGCACTAAATTACTAAGAAGCAATAAATCAAAAAGTGTTCGTGGTGCATTATAGTCTATGTGTTGATTTCTTAAAACAAACTCTCCATTTTTACCTTGTCGTAAATTATGAGCAAGAAAATGATTTCTCATACTTTTTAAGTCTTTCCATTTATTGATTTGCGAGAGTAAAGGTTTATTAATTAATTTCAAGATTTTAATTTGGTCTTTATATTCAATTTCAGTTTTAACACCAAGTACTTCATTATATTCATCAATAAAAGATACGGAATCAATAATAGTCATAGAAACAATAGAATTGATTAATGTTTCTTGTTTATGAGATATTGAAGAACCAAATTCTCCAGAAATAAAATCTATTATTAATTCAGCCCGATTCCCTATTTGTTTAGCAAATCTGGTAAGTATTTGAATGCTTTCTATTAGTTTCATTTAAATTGCATTTAGCCAGTGATGTGTGCAGTCCCGCAGGGCAGCGCGCGTTGCTGGCGTAGCCGCGGGACGATGTGATGCAAGACCGTAGGGATTGCATCACATCGTTGCGTGTAAGAAACGTAGGGTAGGTGACAAGCAATACGTTTCTGATTGGTACTAAGTCAAATATAATATTTTGCTTTTATCTTTTTTGTTGAAAATGCCAAATTTTATAGTTGGCGACTTTGAAAATAAGCACAGGCCTTTGGATTAATCCTAAAAGCCCTATGTTTTCTTATACATTGTTGGCAGTAGTTTTTTTCCAATAACTATTTGTGAATAATGTGTAAGAATTGAAATTAAAGTACTAGGAACAAGAAATAAGAGAATATAACTCCACAACAAATCAAAATTATAAGACTTAATAAATATAAATAAGGTTAAAAGTATGTTTGTACTAATAAAGTAGTAAAGATGTTTAGGATAGTCTCTATTCAAAAGAATTAATAGGGGAGCAGCCCACCAAAAAATGAAAATATAAAAATAGAAACTATATTCTACATAATAATTTGTTTCAAAAAACCGCTTAGAGTTATCAATAATCATATTTTCAGTTAACGGAAATATAATTAGAATTACTAAAATTAGTATTGATAAATTAATTAATGTAGCTATGAAGTAAAATTTTTTCATTATCAATTTTATAAATAATAATAACTATGATTGTTATTGTCTAATTCTCTGGTGCTATACATTGTAGTAGCCGTATCACAACGAATAGTACCCATAGAAGACCTGCCATCTCCTCTGCCAGCACCAATGGAGCAAAAACCATTGTCAGACCAAGAATATGATTTAAGATTTGTAATAATTTCTACATGGCCAGTTCCAAAAACACAAATATCACCAGATTTAACATCTTTATAACTATTTCTCTTCTTTAAAAATGAAGCACCTTTATAAATCTGTTTTGGATCATAATAATGATTGTTTCCAGAGGTAAAACTCTTACCGTTGCATAAGTATATGGCATCACCAACAAAAACATTACAAAGCCAGCTTTTACTATTTCCACCATCTCTCCAAAATATGCTATATAAACCAGGAGGCCAATCTAAATAAGCTTCTCTTAGTTTATTAAAGTGATTATTGTTGTCTAAATTAATTCTTTTCCCTTCATATCCAAAACCAGCTAAAGTTGTTAATGTCATTTTTTGTTTTAAACTAAAAGAGGTATTCCATGTTTTCTTTCTTTCGTTTGAAGTCATTCTTTTCCATGAATTGGGACTTGGAAAGGAATAGGGTCTATGCTGAGCGTTATCTAAATTTGGATTAGGAGAAAAAAACCAATTTTGTATGCCTTCATGGTACTCCCAATAAGAATCCATTATTTTTTTGTTATTTCCTAATTTTTTTGCTGCTTCTACCAATTGTGAATTCATAGATTTTTGTTCTTATGCTGTATTTAAAAGTGTTTTTAAAAAATACGGGGTAATTAAAGACAATATTTCGTGAACATAAAATAGTTTAATCCGATATTAAACAAATATAGAAGAAAAATTTTACAAAATAAAGCTGTGTTTTAATTTGTAATATTTCAAATGCGTCTATTCATTTAGCAAATATGTTTTTAGTAAAAGCAAAATTCAGACCAAGAAAAACAAAATATTTAGCTATTTTTGCATCTTTAAAAGAAACCAGAAATAGCAGTAAGCATTGCAGTAAATAGCTTACCGAATACCTAAAAACTATGTTTAATAATTTAAGCGATAAACTAGATAAGGCCTTACACGTTCTTAAAGGCCACGGTAGCATCACCGAAGTTAATGTAGCAGAAACCCTAAAAGAAGTACGTCGAGCTTTGTTAGATGCCGATGTTAACTTTAAAATAGCAAAAGATTTTACTACAAAAGTAAAAGAAAAAGCACTAGGTCAAGACGTATTAACAACGTTGCAACCAGGGCAACTTATGGTTAAAATCGTAAAAGACGAGTTAACCGAACTGATGGGAGGCGATGCAGAAGGTATCAATCTATCAGGTACTCCTAGCATTATTTTAATGTCTGGTTTACAAGGGTCTGGTAAAACCACATTTTCTGGTAAGCTAGCTAATTATTTAAAAAACAAAAAAACAAAAAAACCATTATTAGTAGCCTGTGATGTATATCGTCCGGCTGCAATAGATCAATTACATGTTGTAGGAGATCAAATAGGAGTAGAGGTCTTTAGTGACAGAGGAAATAATGATCCTGTTGCTATATCTCAAGCAGGTATAGCTCATGCTAAAGCCAATGGACATAATGTAGTTATTATAGATACCGCGGGTCGTTTAGCAGTAGATGAAGCGATGATGACCGAAATATCAAACATCCATAAAGCCATAAAACCTCAAGAAACCTTGTTTGTTGTAGATTCTATGACGGGGCAAGATGCTGTAAATACAGCAAAATCTTTTAATGATGTCTTAAATTTTGATGGTGTTATCCTTACCAAATTAGATGGAGATACTCGAGGTGGAGCTGCAATTTCTATTAAATCTGTAGTTAATAAGCCTATTAAATTTATTGGTACAGGAGAAAAAATGGAAGCCATAGATGTGTTCTACCCATCACGTATGGCAGATCGTATCTTAGGCATGGGAGATGTGGTGTCTTTAGTAGAAAGAGCACAAGAACAGTTTGATGAGGAAGAGGCTAGAAAACTTCAAAAGAAAATCGCTAAAAACCAATTTGGTTTTGACGATTTCTTAAAACAGATTCAGCAAATTAAGAAAATGGGTAACATGAAAGACCTTATGGGAATGATTCCTGGTGCTGGAAAAATGTTAAAAGATGTTGATATAGATGATGATGCCTTTAAGGGTATAGAAGCCATTATTCATTCCATGACACCAAAAGAACGTACAAACCCATCCATAATAAATTCAAGCAGAAAAATTAGAATAGGAAAAGGGTCAGGAACTTCCGTGCAGCAAGTTAATCAACTACTAAAGCAATTTAATCAAATGAGTAAAATGATGAAGATGATGCAAGGTGGTGGCGGTAAAAAAATGATGCAAATGATGAATGGGATGCGTTAATTTTAATACCCAATTCCTTAATCAATAGTAATTATAAAAGCTTAGCACTTTAGCAAGACAATATTTGTAAACCTGTAGTAAGAATACTAAAGAAATGACAATTTTAGACGGAAAAAAAGTTAGCAATGATATAAAAGATGAAATTGCTGAACATGTAAAGGGTATGATTTCTAAAGGAGAAAAAGTGCCACATTTAGCAGCGATTTTAGTAGGGTCTGATGGTGCTAGTATGACTTATGTAAATGCCAAAGTAAAAGCATGTCAACGTATAGGATTTAATTCTACACTTATAGAGTTACCTGAGTATACTTCAGAAAAAGAATTGCTGGAAAAAATAAATGGTTTAAATACCAATCAAGATATTGATGGTTTTATAGTGCAATTACCCTTGCCTAAACAAATCGATGAACAAAAAGTTTTAATGGCCGTGCATCCAGATAAGGATGTAGATGGATTTCATCCTGTAAACGTGGGTAAAATGGCTTTAGATTTGCCTACTTTTTTACCAGCAACGCCTTATGGTATTATGGAATTGTTAGAGCGTTACCAAGTTGAGACATCTGGGAAAAACGTAGTTGTTATGGGGAGAAGCCATATAGTTGGTCGTCCCATGAGTATTTTAATGAGTCAAAAACGAAAAGCAGGAGACGCTACGGTTACCGTTGTACATAGTCGTTCTAAAAATTTATTAGAGATAACTAAAAATGCAGATATCATAGTTGCAGCCATTGGTATTTCGGAATTCTTAACAGGCGATATGGTTAAAGAAGATGTAGTTATTATAGATGTTGGTATTACACGTGTTCCAGATGCAACCAAAGCAAATGGTTACAGGCTTGCAGGCGATGTCGAGTTTGAAAGTGTCAGCAAAAAAGCAAGTTATATTACGCCAGTACCCGGAGGTGTTGGCCCAATGACGATAGCCATGCTACTTAAAAATACATTATTGGCTAGAGATAGGCATATGTCTAAATAAACCTAGACTATTTATATAAATACAAAACACCTTTTAAGTTTTACAAAATTTAAAAGGTGTTTTTGGTTTAAAATACAAGTTATTATAACGTTTTGAATGCTTCAGATAATCCAAGTATTTCATTTTTTACCTGAGACATCCCAACTAATCCTCCAGACATACCAGAAGTTGCAGTGGTTAAAGTAACTTGGGTTTCATTATCACCATTTGTTTTAGTATTCACATGGCATTTAAAATATTTAATAAAAGCTCCAAAAAGTATACGCATTACACGATTTCCTCTTTCATAAACACCGTGGGTATTAGTGCCAGATATTAAGCTATATCCTTTAGAAACAAGTATTGTATTTACTTGGTTTGCTAGTTCGTCTTCCGATATGTCCTTATAGCAATGCGTAAATTCTTTGTTTGTTGTAAATGTATTGGCTGAAAATGCTCCCATAAATTTTAATTTTATACAATAATAATATGTTTTAATATAAAATACGTTTCACTTTATAATCTGGCACGCTTTTTTTGTCTAATATATTATAAGTTAGCCCATATCTAAAAACGATAAAAATTTGATTTTTATGTTAAATGTAACTTTAAGAACTATGCCTGCATTTTTATCGTATATAAATCAATTATTAATGACCAGTTTTTATAGGCTTAGCTTTGTAATAACCAAATGTATAGATAATCAAAAAGGTACAGTACCTTTGTTTATAAATTTAATTTTAGATAAACAGTTAAAAAATAAACTCATCATGAAAAAAAATGTAATCGTATTATTAGTGTCATTATTAAGTATTGGCAGTTATGCCCAATTTGGTAAAATTTTAAAAAAGAATAATGTAAAAGGGGCTAAAAAGTTAGTAAAAGCAGCAACCTTGTCTGATGCAGATATGGCTGCGCTTTCGTTACAATCGGTAAAATGGATGGATGAGAATAATCCTGTTGGAAAAGCTGGAGATCCATATGCAGACAGACTAAATAAGTTAGTAAATGGTTTAGAGAGTGAAGATGGTTTAGATTTAAATTTTAAAGTTTACTTAGTTGTAGATGTTAATGCTTTTGCAACTCCAGATGGCAGTGTACGTGTTATGGCAGGTCTTATGGATATTATGACAGATGATGAGATATTAAGTGTAATAGGGCACGAAATTGGTCATGTAAAACTTGGCCACTCTAAAAAGCGATACCAATCTGCATATTCTATTTCGGCTGCTAAAGATTTAGCAGCTGCAAATACAGGCGCAGGACAAGTGTTGGCAGATGAAGAAATTGGTGGTTTTGTAGAAAATGTAGCTAATGCCCAGTTTTCGCAAACACACGAATCTTCTGCCGATGAATATGGCTTTAAATTCTTGGTAGCACATGGGTTTAATTATCATGGTATGGAATCAGCATTTCAAAAATTAGCTGATCTTAGCGGTAATGAAGGTAAAGGGTCTTTAACATCGTCTCACCCGGGTTCTGCAAAACGTTCGGCTAGAGCAAAAAAATGGGCAGAAGCACAGGATAGTAAAAAGTAATCTTAAGCATTCTATTTTTCTGAGTATAAGATAAAAAGTCGGAGTAAAACAATAAGTATTTATTTTGTAGACCTGTCAGGTTTTAAAACCTGACAGGTATTGTATAGACTAAAAATTTTCGATAGATTGATTTTTGTCATGAACTAAGACTGTTTTAATAATTTAAAAGCAATCTATAAAATATAGGTTGCTTTTTGTTTTGAAATTAATAGAGTTTTACTATTTTCTTTTTGAAGTAGCCATATATTCTTTTGTAGAAGTACTAATTAGATTATTTAACTCTACAAACTCTTCTTTGGTTAACTCTCGATATTCTCCTATGGGCATATCTAGCTTTACATTCATGATTCTAACCCGTTTTAAAGTCTGAACCTCATAATTTAAATAATTGCACATTCTACGAATTTGCCTATTTAAACCTTGAGTTAATATAATTTTAAAAACATAAGTGCTTAGTTTTTCAATCTTGCACTTTTTGGTTGTTTTATTTAAGTCGGCAAGCGGTATTCCTCCAGACATACGCTCAATAAAAGTTTGAGAAATAGGTTTGTCTACTGTAACTATATATTCTTTTTCGTGGTTGTTACTCGCCCGAAGAATTTTATTTACAATATCGCCATCATCGGTTAAAAGAATTAAACCTTCACTCGGTTTATCGAGTCTCCCAATAGGAAATATGCGTTTTTGGTAATTTATAAAATCAATAATATTATCTTTTTCTACAGATGTATCCGTAGTACAAACAATACCTACGGGTTTGTTAAACGCTAAATAGACAAAAGATGTTTTGGTATTTATAATATCTTTTCCATCAACTTGTACGGTATCGTTTGGAGCAATTTTAGTGCCCTTTTCGGGTATTTCTCCATTTATACTAACTCTTCCAGCGTCAATAAGTTTATCGGCCTCTCGGCGCGAACAATACCCAACTTCGCTTAAAAATTTGTTGATGCGTTTTAGCGGTGTTTCCATGATGCAAAAATACAATAAATCTATGCGTTAATGAACTCTAAAATGTATTGGTAGATTTTATCCGATTTTAGTGCATGTCCAAACCCTTTGGTGTCTATAAATTTTGAGTTAATATAGTTTTGTTTAAATAGGAGTCCATCTTTATAAGAGATAATGCGGTCTTTTTTATCATGAATTATTAACCCTTTAATGGCAATGTCTTTTGAGAAATTTGATGCAGAAAAATACTCAGGCGGATGATTAAAATGTTTAGTAATATATTGGTTTATGGATCTAATAACTCTTTCACTATAGCCCATCATGATGACATAATGTTTTAAAACGCCTAAAAAATTAGCAGGTGTACCAAGTAAAACTAGTTTTTCTACGTATGGAAGTTTGTAATTATATTGAAAAAACACCGAAGACATACCTCCTACGGAGTGACCTATAATAATACTTGCATTAAATCTCTTGGCAACTTTACAAATACACTCAGAATATAAAAGTGCATTAAAAGTTTTATTACCAGAGGCGCCATGTGCAGGAGCATCTAGTGCAATAATGTTATAATCATGAGTTTTTAAAAGATCTATTAAGTCTTTCCAGCGGTATGTGTTGCTTTCCCAACCATGAGCTAATAATATGGTGCCTTTTTTTCCTTTCCAATGGTATGTTTTTATATGAAATTTATTATAGATAATATCTTCCTGAATAGCAGATTTTAGATATTCAGTTTCAATACTAGTCAATTTACCTGTTTGAGGTGTAGAAAATATTTGAACAGCTATTTTTGCAGCATATTGAGGTGCTATATAACTAACAATATTTAGAAAAAAACCAATAATTTTAGGGAGATATTTATTCATTTATTCAGTTTCTCTGTTTACTAAATCCATGGAGAATGCTGGTGTGCAAATGGCAATATATTCGCATACTTGGGTAAACGGATTAGAATATTGAACTCTAGTATTTTTTTCTATTTTTATAGATTGGCCAGCCTCTAATACTATGGTTTCTCCATCTATAATAAATTGTTTTTTGCCTTCAATTACAAACGTAAATTCGTCAAATTCTGGAGTTTGGTAAGGCTCGCTCCAACCTGCAGGCGCTTTCATGTGGGCAATACTTATATTAGGATTTCCATCGGTTGTTAAACCAAAATGCTCTTTAATTATTTTTCCGTCTGTTGTAGGTACTACAAATGGATTATTTTGAATGGTATATTTTTTAGACATGCTTTGTTTTTCAAATTTAATAAAATAGCTTTTCTTTAATTATTCCAATGTATAAAAAAGTACTTTATTTTGGCGTCATTAGGTATGTTTTCTGAGGTGTATTTTAAATCCATATCATGTCGTAAGTTTTCAGGAAGTTCATTTTTGTCTATGGTAATACTAGCATTAATATCGTTTACTGTTATAACAACCGAATTAATTAAATTATTGATGCTAGAGATATTGTGTTGTGCTTTAATGTCTTTAAAAACGCTTTTTGTTGTGATGTTTTTTTTAGTTTTATATCTAGGGTCAAATAAACGGACACTTTTAATAACCGATGTAGAATCTAAGGTTTGTTGAGGTGTTATGGATAGCAGTTTCCCCCCGCCTTTTTCATAAATTTCAATAGTATTGGTGTTACCAGCAAACTCATCGCCACTTATAAATGTAACTAAAGAATCATTAATAAATATAGTCTTTAAATCTTTTACCTGTGTAGAGTCTGTTACCAAACCTATATGTTGCTTACCTATTTCAAAAGGGTTTTGTTTAATATGCTTAGTTTTAGTACAAGCAGTAAATACAAGACTTAAAAATAAGAGATTAAAATAGCGTTTGCTCATATAGCGGTTAGATTTATAAACTAATACGTATTATTTTCTCAAAACTTTAGTTAAAATACCAAATACGCTTCTTATAAAAGTAGCACTTGTTAAGACTTTAACAATAGGATTCATGGCTGTGCTTTTTCGTTTTGTACTTGTTCTGCTTGTAGTTTTTCTTTTTTTGGAAGCCGCTTTTTTTAGTGCTTCTTTTTCCTTTTTCGCCTTTTCTTTAGCTTCTTCAGCCTCAGCTTGCTTTATTTTAGCATTAAGCATTTCGTAGGCACTGTCTCTATCAATAGTTTTATTGTATTTTTTTACCATTTTAGATTTAGAGAGTAAACTACTTAATTCGCTATCTGTTAAAACGTCCATTCTGCTCATTGGAGCACGCATCATGGTTGCAGCAAGTGGCGTAGGACGCCCTTTTTCGTCTAAAGCAGAAACTAAAGCTTCTCCAATACCTAAAGAGGTTAATATTTCTGTGGTATCGTAATATTCAGAATCCGGATAATTTTGAGCAGTAAGTTTAATGGCTTTTCTGTCTTTTGCAGTAAACGCTCTTAAAGCATGTTGTATTTTTAAACCTAATTGCCCTAAAACAGCTTCGGGAACATCAGTTGGATTCTGGGTTACAAAATATAAGCCAACACCTTTACTTCTAATAAGTTTTACTATACTTTCAATTTGATTTAAAAGCGCTTTAGAAGCTTCATTAAAAATTAAATGAGCCTCATCAATAAATAATATAAGTTCTGGTCTGTCACTATCGCCTTGTTCTGGGAATGTAGAGTATATTTCAGCCAAAAGGCTAAGCATAAATGTTGAAAAAAGCTTAGGTCTATCTTGTATATCGGTTAATCTTAAAATATTTATATAGCCTTTTCCGCTGTCATCAACTCTTAATAAATCTTGAGTATCAAATGAGGTTTCTCCAAAAAATAAATCGGCACCTTGTTGCTCTAATTCTACTATTTTACGTAAAATAGACCCTGTAGATGCGGTAGAAATTCTACCATAAGCTTCTGTAAATTCAGCTTTTCCTTCTTGGGTAGCGTATTGTAATATCTTTTTAAAATCTTTAATATCTAATAGAGGCAGCTTACGGTCGTCACAATATTGAAAAATAACGGCTACAATACCAGATTGCGTTTCGGTTAAATCTAAAATCCTGGATAATAAAACGGGGCCAAATTCGCTAATCGTAGCACGAAGTCTAACTCCATTTTGTTCAGAAAGTGTTAATACCTCCACAGGAAACCCTTTAGCCTCAAAAGGAATGCCTATTTTTTCGTGGCGCTCATCAATTTTAGGGTGCCCTGGACTAGGCTGCGCCAAACCACTTAAATCGCCTTTAATATCCATAAGCAAAACGGGTATGCCTTTATCGCTTAAATTTTCAGCAAGAACTTGTAATGATTTTGTTTTACCAGTACCCGTGGCACCAGCAATTAAACCATGGCGGTTCATGGTTTTTAAAGGGATTTTTACATGAGCTCCAGTCACCGTTTCTCCATCTAGCATAGCAGCACCAATAGGTATGTAATCGCCTTTTGTTGTGTTGCTTTCGGTTATATGCTTAAAAAAAATATCCTTTTTGTCCATGTAGTTAGTTTTTGGATAAAAATACAGAGAAAATGATGAAGAAAAAAATAGCAGCAAACCTTGTGTTGAGCATAAACTTAAAGTATACGGATTTAAAATTACGTTAAGGAATATGTATCTTTGCAAACTTAGTAAAATGGCATGCGTATAAATATCTATATATTAATGTTATAAACTAGAAATGAAATACATATCTTAAATGGACAAAGCAGTAGAGCAATTAGTAGAAAAAGGAGAGATGTTACCTTTAATGGAGGAGTTTTATACCATTCAAGGCGAAGGATTTCATAAAGGAACAGCAGCGTATTTTATTAGAATTGGTGGTTGCGATGTAGGCTGCCATTGGTGCGATGTTAAAGAAAGTTGGAATGCGGATTTGCACCCACCAACCGAAACAAAAACTATTGTAGAAAACGCCAAAAAATATAGTGATACCATTGTTGTAACAGGTGGTGAACCATTAACTTGGGACATGACAGCATTAACCACCCAACTTAAATCTGAAGGTTTGCAAGTCCATATAGAAACCTCTGGAGCATATAAATTAACAGGCGTTTGGGACTGGATTTGTTTATCTCCAAAAAAGATGAAATTACCAACACAAGATGTTTATGATAAGGCGCATGAACTTAAAGTCATTGTTTATAATAACGATGATTTTCGCTTTGCAGAAGAACAGGCCGCTAAAGTTAATAAAAACTGTATTTTGTATTTGCAACCCGAGTGGAGTAAGCGCGATAAAGTAGTACCAGAAATTGTGGATTACGTCATGAAAAATCCTAAGTGGAAAATATCATTACAAACCCACAAATATTTAAATATACCTTAATAAAAGGTTCCTTTTTCTTTTCTAATTTAATAATATGGCAAAATGTAGTTAAGATTATCCGTTATTTTTTTAGATGAATAGTGTGCAAAGAAAAAAATGATTATTTTACAGTAATTATAAATTAGACATGGTATACGATGAAACTCCTAAAATTTGGACGTGATTTTAACCCCGACGAAAAAGTAATTTTAAGAGATTATTTAGCCATTGAGCGAACACGTTTAGCAAATGAGCGTACCTTGCTATCATACGTAAGGTCATCCTTATATTTATTGTTGGGTAGCATAGGTATTTTTCAATTAAAAGATTTTCCAAATTTTAAGTACTTAGCACTCGTATCTCTAGTATTCAGTATCATTTTTTTTGTAATAGGCGTGTTTCGTTTTAGGCTACTCAAAAAAAGTTTAAAACGCTTATATTATATGTCCGAAGAGGCTAAGGGTAAATAATTTTAATATTATTTGGGCATTACCCAAAAGGGTCGGGCTTTCCGCTACAAGTCCTCGATCGTGCCTCACTGTGGGCTTTTCACTGCAATCCCTAATGCGATTACTCAAAATCAATATAGTACATAATAAAATTGTGTTCTGTAAAACATAAAAAGCTCTTAATTTATTTAAATTAAGAGCTTTTTATGTTTTATGTTGAGTTTTACTTATTTAGTAAAAGGTACAGCAACTCTAGTTTTACCCCAACCTAAGTGCATATGCACACCATTATCGGCTTTAGTAAAAGCAATAGAAAAAGCTTCCAAAGATTCATCTCCAGAAGTTACAGGAACTTTTATGCGTGCAACATCATTAGATTTCTTATAAAAATAAGAACCCCAAACGTTTAAATCAGTACTAATAATTGCAGTCCATTCTTTATCACCAGGAATCGTGTAAAATGTATAAGTTCCTGCTTTAACAGTTGTTTTACCTAATTTCATGTCTGTATAAAGTGTTAATTCGGCTGCTTCGTTAGCACCAGTTCTCCATACTTCTCCATTTTTTGCTAGAGTGCTTACATCTCTTCCTTTAAGTTGCGGACGGCCATAAACTATTTTAATAAGTTTATTGGCTTCTTCGTAGCTTGTTGGATATGCTGCAGCATCCATTGGGCTTTTGTCTAGTTTACTAAATTTTTGAGCATTTACATTAGTAGTTAGTAACATAATAAATGCAAAAGCTAAAGTTGAAATAAATGTTGTTTTTTTCATAATGAAATTGATTATTAATAATTTTTAAAGTTAAGCGTAAATAATCTTAAGGTTTTTATAAAAGTCGGTATTGAATGTTAAAGTTTACATCTTAAATATAAATACTTGATATTTATTTATGGTTTACGTAGGCTTCCCCTAATTAGAACTGTTTAGTTTTCTAAAACTTCAATAAAGTTATTGTTTTTAATTCTTCTGGGGCTAACCCCAGAAGAATTAAGTTTTGCATATTTAACTGGTGGTATTTTACCTAGACTATCGTTAGGTCTATGATGGTTATAATCATCCATCCAAATTTGAGTTTGTTCTCTTACTTGGTGGATATCTTCAAAGATGTACTTATTAAGAACACCACGTCGATAGCTACCATTGAATCTTTCTACAAAAGCATTTTGTGTTGGTTCTCCTGGCTGTATATATTGACGCTATACCGTGCATCTTACTCCAATCATTTGTTAAATGAGCAATGAACTCTGGTCCGTTGTCCATTCTAATCTTCTTTGTTTTTCCTTTTTTATGGATTAAATGATTTAATACCCAAACAATTCGGCTGCTGGGTAATGAAAAGTCGATTTCGATAAATAGTGCTTCTCGGTTATAGTCGTCAATTATATTAAAAGTTCTAAATCGTCTTTTGTTTTCTAGAACATCAGTTACAAAATCCATACTCCAAGTATGGTTTAGCTCTTCAGGAACTTCCAAAGGTTCTTTTACTCTTGCAGGCAAGCGTTTCTTTACTTTTCTTCTGAGCGGCAACACAAGGGCTTTGCAAACACGGTGAACCTTTTTGTGGTTCCATAACTTACCTTCTTCGCGCAAACGGTCATACGCTTCCCAGAAACCTTCCTCTGAATGTTCATTTGCTTTTTGCTGTAAAGCTTCTTCCATCTCAGTATCGTCTTTCGGTAATGGTTTATAATAGTAAACACTCTTACTCATATTTAAAACAGGGCACGCTCTGCTGATACCGTAATGAATAAGTTTCTTGGTGATTGTCCTTTTACGGAAAGGCTTTAGAACTTTTTTTCTATAATCTCCTTTGCCCGGAGGGCAGCGCGCGTTGCTGGCGTAGCCGCGGGACGATGCGATGTAAGACCGGAGGGATTGCATCGCATCGTCTCGTATAAGAAACGTAGGGCAGGTGATAAGCGCTATCGTTTCGTTTTATTACTTAGCTAAATATAAATATTTTGCTATTATCTTTTCTTTTTTAAACGCCAAATTTTATATTTAGCGGACTTTGTTAATAAGCACAGAACTTTTGGTTTAGCACAAATGCCCTATGTTTTTTATACATTGTTAGGTTTTCGTGCTTTTTCTGTGCGTTGGGGCATACATACTCTTTGACAAGTTTTGGCTTGTGCGGTTGCATTGTGCGACTTGGCAATGTGTATGGATGTAGTATTGGCAATTTAGATTCAAATTAGTCTTTCTTCCAATAGATTCTTCCAAATAATAAACCCTTTTCGTTCGTCAGAATAGTCATGAATTAATCGACTAAAATTTTCAGGTTGATTTTGAAGGAAGACTTGTCGCCCGTTGTTCCTAATATTATTAAGATCAAGGTCAATTGCTTGTAATTTTTGAGATAGAACATTTTTGTTAATGTGCCAAATATATGTAGCTTCTTCAGTATCCAAAGTTTCGAGAACAATATGGTATTGTTCTATTCCCGTTAATAAAAATACAAAAGAAAATTGATTCAAAACAAATCGAAGTTTTAACGTGTTGCTGTCATGATTCATCGCTAAATATCTTAATTGCCGAAAATGTCTAACATTCTCATTTTGTAAAAGAGAATTCAGTAATTCATCCTCCGATTTGTATAACTCTGTAGGCTTCCCTAAAAATAGGACAGTATTTAATTCGAATTTACTAACTTTAAATTCAAACTGTCACAATGAAAAA
>CANMQH010000036.1 GCA_947499935.1 uncultured Algibacter sp.
AAAGTTACTGTAATGCCTGTTGCTGCACTACCATCCGCATTGGTAATGGTTCCACTAACTGTCCCTACTGGCGTGTTTACAGTCAATAAAGCTTGAGATTCTTCAAAACAAACATGCCCTGAGTGACTTACTCTAACTAGGTATATATTACCATTCATTGCAGAAGTTACACTTGCTAATAATAATGTAGCGTTAGTTTCTCCCGCTAAAGGAGCAAATCCTCCTCCTGCTGGTGCTACATCTACAAACCATTGATAAGATAAACCTGCATTAGCATTTGCCGTAGCTGGATAAATAGGATTAAAAGGAGATGTTGTTTCAAAGGTTGTCGTTTGAAAAGCGGATGCACTAACGGCAAAATTTGCGTTGTTACCTACATTTACTGATTGAGGAGCAACAGGTGTATCAATAACTAGATCTCTAGCTATTATTTCATTTCCTGTTATTCCATTGTACCCTCCTGCAACAGAAGAAGATCCCGTAACACGACCTTGACCATCTACTAGTGTAGGTAAATCTCCTAAAACACCATCATTATTTTGATCTGTACCTCCAGATTCAACAACATCAAAACAACCATCGTTATCGCTATCTAAATCTAAACAATTTATAATTCCATCATTATCTGTATCGTTTTCACCTAGTCTATTACTTGCAAAAACTAAATCATCAACAAAAACGTTTTCAGGACCACTAGTTACAACTCCTGTTTTTGCTAGAAGTGCTATATGAATGTCACCTCCAGAATAAATAAAAGAATTGCTATATTGATTCCATGTATTATCTGACATAATATCTCTTGGTGTCGAAGAGTCATCGTTAAGTGTACCTTGCGGGTTCCAAGCGCCTGGAATCACGGCATCATCTTGCGCTGGAACACCTGCACCAAACGAAAAACCTCCATTACCAAACCAAACTGCAATTTCTGAATCTGCATCTGATTCTCTACCATTAGGGTCAGTAGCATAATTTTTTCCTTGAGAATACTTAAACTCTACATATATTATATCTCCATTTAAATAACCAAATGAGGCCATTTGAGCTGCTGTGTAAACAATACCTAAACCATCATTTGCAGTTGTTGAATTTATTGAGTTATCTGTAGCTTGTATTACCGAAAAACTATTACCCTCAACAGATTTATACCATGGACTACCTTCTATATCTGCAACAAAATCTGGACTTCTTACTGATATAAATGATGCATCGAATACAAAATTACTTTCATGATTATTTGAAGGGTTAGCTAAAGTTTCAGCAGGTGTATTTATAGGTGTTGTTGTTTCAAAACCTTCTCCATTTATTAAACTAGCATATGTAACATTATCAGACAATAAAACAGCTGAAGGGCATTCTACAATATCTAAAACACCATCATTATCATCATCATCATCACAAACATTATTAAAACCATCGGCATCTGGATCATTTACTGTTACTGTACCTACAATTGCTCCATCTGTACAAGGATCTGCAGAACCAGTAACTAATACTGTAGCTGTAGCTGTATCACAATTAGCTGGAGTAATCGTTGCACTATCTTGACATATCATATAATTTACTGAGTACATTCCTGCTGCCGTTCCAAGAGCTACGGTTACTGTTCCATTTGCATTTACTGTTAAAGGTCCATTTGTATTAGGAGTAATCGTAAAATCTGCTGGATTTAAAACTTCTCCTAAATACTCATCATTACTTAATACATTTGCTACAATCCCGCCAGTAGCTCCATCTATTGGAGTTCCTGTAAAATCATCATTTATAGCATCTACACCACATTCGGTAGCAATAGTTGTGTTATCTTGAGAACTTCCTTCAGCTTGACCCGCACCACCATTAGCTATATTAGGAATACCATTTGTAAGTCCATTAGGCGTTGTGCTAGCAAAATCTATACTACCATCTGCATTTAAATCATCAGTATCAATATTAGTTGCAATACCTTCTAATGCGTCAGGACAGCCATCATTATCGCTATCTAAATCTAAACCATTAGGAATACTATCTCCATCGGTATCACAAAACCCTGCTAATCTTATGTTATCAAAAAAAACAACTTCTGATCCTTGGGTAAAAACTGTACCTACTAATGCTTGAATAGCTAAATAAATATCACTAGTTCCATCCCAAATAATTTGAGAACTATAAGTAATCCAACTATTTGGATTCATTATATCTCTAGATTGACCATTTTGATTATTCTGAGTTCCATTATTAACAAACGGACCAGTAAGTAAATCATCATCTGGAGCTGGTAAACCACCAAAAGAAGTTTGAGTTCCATTACCAAACCAAACGGCTATGCGGGTATCATTGTCTGCAAACCATCTATTAGCAGTTGATGTGGTAGATGAATTGTTACCTGGAGCATAATCAAAACTGAAATTTATTTGATTGTTAGTAGTAGTGTACCCTAAAGCTGTCAATTCGGCAGCTGTTAAAGTAATTGCAACACCCCCACTATTATTTGCTCCTGGAGAGTTAGATTGAGCCTGTACTACTAAAAAAGAAAATCCGTCTGATGCAAACCACCAAGGAGAATTTTCAACATCAGCCACATAATCTGGTGATCTAGCAATAAAATCTACTTCAGTTCCCGAAAAATCAAAATCACTTTGCCAGTTAGCAGAAGGATCAACTAATGTTTGAGCTGGAGGTACTGTAGCAGCGCCTTCAAAACTAATACTGGATGCATCTGGACATTCTATAACATCCAAAATACCATCATTATCATCATCATCATCACAGATATTATTAAAACCATCGGCATCTGGATCATTTGCTGTTACTGTACCTACAATTGCTCCATCTGTACAAGGATCTGCAGAACCAGTAACTAATACTGTAGCTGTAGCTGTATCACAATTAGCTGGAGTAATCGTTGCACTATCTTGACATATCATATAATTTACTGAGTACATTCCTGCTGCCGTTCCAAGAGCTACGGTTACTGTTCCATTTGCATTTACTGTTAAAGGTCCATTTGTATTAGGAGTAATCGTAAAATCTGCTGGATTTAAAACTTCTCCTAAATACTCATCATTACTTAATACATTTGCTACAGTCCCGCCAGTAGCTCCATCTATTGGGGTTCCTGTAAAATCGTCATTTACAGCATTTACACCACATTCGGCAGCAATACTTGTATCATCTATAGAAGAACCTATGGCTTGACCTGTACCACTATTAGCAATATTAGGAATACCATTTGTGAGACCACTAGGAGTAGTACTTGCAAAATCTATACTTCCGTCTGTATTTAAATCATCGGTATCAATGTTAGTTGCAACACCTTCTAAAGCATCTGGACAACCATCGTTATCAGAATCTAAATCTACATTATCAGATATACCATCTCCATCAGAGTCTAATGTTTGGCACAAGTCTATATTATCAATGGCCAAATCATTTCCTGATAAAGCCGCTTTGTTATTAACTAAAGCAATAACGACTGTCGTGTTAGCCCCTGCATTAACTGATAAGCTAAATGTACGCCAAGCCCCATCATTAGGCACATCTCCAGTATTAACCGAACCAATAACTGTGCCTCCGGATGTTCTGACCTCAAAAGAAATATTTGGATCTTCGCGTGTTGTATCTGTGGTTCGCAAAAGATTAATAACATCAAAGGTTAAATTAAGATCTGCGTTTTCACTAACGGTTACTGTTCTTATAAAGATATCTTCTAAAGTAATACCCGCATTTACAACCATCATCCGTCCATTAGGATTTGTTGAATTATCACCAGTACCTATCCAAACATTAAAAGGATCGTTATCGTTATTTTGGATTGCATAGTTATTATCATTCACTGTTCCATCTCCATCAAAAGAAAATTCAGAACTAGGGCTTCCTGAAAGCACCGATATATTAACTGGAGTAGTACCAACTCCAAAATCTTCATTAAAAATGCAAAAAGCATTTTCATTTATATCTAAAATGCCATCATTATCATCGTCATTATCATCTTGATTTAGAACTAAATCGCCATCACAATCGCCAGTAGGACTAGTATCTGCACATTGGGCTTGCGATATATTGACTGATAATAGTAATACAAAACAAAGAAATAGCAGTTTTTTTAATGAAGCGCCATTTGTACTTTGTAATTGCAACATTTCTTTATTAGAAAATAGAGTAGAGATTTTCATATTGTCTATAGGGTAAAATTATTACTATATTTATTTTGCTATTAATTATTGATTATGCGATGTCGCATTATATACTTTGTATCTATTAAAAAAATGAAGGTTCTGGTATTAACACGTAATCAAAAAAATCATGACGGTATTGATTATTAAAACCTATAATGGCATCTCTATACTCAATACTATACAATCTTGTAATATGATTACTATTACATAATGTAGAAAACTGTGCTGAAACCGTTTTAGAAAAAAACAAGAAAAAAAGTAGTAGCCACATAGGCGTACAACTTTTAAAGTGAAGAACTGTTGATAATTTCATCTTGGGAGAGTTTGAGAGTTTGAGAGTTTGAGAGTTTGAGAGTTTGAGAGTTTATATTTAAATTATTATTTTAACAAAAGTAAACATTTTTTTTATTATTAAATTTAATAGCATATTCTTTCAATTTTATTATCTGGTCATTATATACTATTAAGACAACTTTTAATGTATAATGTCACAATATTTTTTTAAAAAAATATATTTTATTTATATTATTGATAATATATATGTACGCAAAAACTATATATTAGGATTTAAGCTTTATTAAAAAAGTTAATAAATGTAAAAACCAAGACTCTTATTAGAACCTTGGTTTTTGTATAAAATTTAAAATATTTTATGTAATAGAGTAAACTACTTTTATAATTCTAAAATAATAAAATCACTTCTTCTATTTAATTGATGCATCGCTTCTGAGCATTCTACACCATCTGAACATTTATTTGCTAATTGACTTTCTCCATAACCCCTACCTGTTAACCTTAACCTATTAATACCTCCAACACTTACTATATAATTTATTGTAGATATGTTTCGTCTGTTTGATAAGGCATCATTATAACCCGTTGTTGCTCGACTGTCTGTATGTGACCTAACATCTATTTTCATTTTAGGGTACTTGCTTAAGACCGCTATTATTTTTTGAAGCTCTATTTCTGCATCTGGCCTAATGTTAGATTTATCGAAATCAAAATAAATAGGGTTTAAACTAAGAGCTTCTCGTAAATTAGTTCCTTTGGCGAGAGGCACTTTATTTATATCTAATTCCAATTCTAATGTAACAACTTCGTTTTCGCCTGAAGTTTTTATTCTGCTTTCGTCTGTGCTATAATCGGCTTTAGAGGCACGAACTAAAAATTCTTTATTACATAACAAATTATTAAACTTATATTTCCCATCTTCTCCAACAACCATTCTATCCATTTCCTTTCCTGATGCATTAAATAATCGAACTGTTGCATTAGTCAAAATTTCTTTAGTCTTTCTATTTAAAACAACACCTTCTATATTTTGAGAACATTCAGGAATTGTAAATGAATAAATATCATCATCCCCTTTACCACCTTCTCTATTTGATGTAAAAAAACCTTCAAGTGTCTTTAAGTTTTCATAATAAGCGAAATCGTCCATAGGACTATTAATAGGTTTACCTATATTACGAACCACAAAAGTTTCATTATTATCAAATTTTGACTCAAAACCTCTTATAACAAAAACATCTAAGCCTCCCAATCCTGCTAAACCATTTGATGAATAATATAAATCTCCTCTAGAATTTATAAAAGGGAAAGTCTCTTGTGCTTCTGTATTAATAACACCTCCTAAATTTATTGGACGAGATAACGACCCGTCTTCATTTATATCACAATAAAATAAATCAGACTCACCGTAAGTTCCTGGCATATCGGATGCAAAATATAATTTTGTTCCGTTTGCATTTATGGTTGGATGAGCTACACTATAATTATCACTATTAAAATGTACTGAGTTTACTTTACCCCAAACTTGATTTTCTTCTCGCTTAACACGATACATTTTTAGTCGATTCACCCCATTTTCATCGCGTCGTAATCTATCTTTTTCAGTAAAATTATTTCGAGTGAAATACATCATATTCTTAGCATCTAAAAATGCTACAGTAGATTCGTGATATTTGGTATTTATTTTTGAATCAAACTTTTTGACATCATCGTAATCACCTGTTTCGTTTTTTTCTGCTGAGTATAAGTCTAAAAAGGGCTGATTGTTCCATTTATAAATTTTCCCTGGTGTTCTTGAAGAAGAAAATATAAGTTTATTCTCGTATTGGTTAGTACCAAAATCTGAAACTTCCGAATTAATATTTAAATTTTTAATTGGAAAATCTTTACTCATATCATCAATAGCTTCTAAATAATTACGCATACCTAAAAACGCTTTACTACGCAAATCATCAGATTTTAAATCAACAAATTTTTGCATCCATTTATCTGCCTCCTTATATTTTTCTATGGATTTTAAAGATTGTGCATACCTATAATAGTACTCAGGGCTTATATCATTTTCTAATGCTACTAATTCACCATACCATTTTGAGGCTTCTTCCATTTTATTGTTAAAATAAAATGCATTGGCCAATTTTTGATATAAGTCAACAGAACCGTAACCTTTCTCGGCCACATTCAATAATATTTCATTAGTTTT
Source organism: uncultured Algibacter sp. (assembly GCA_947499935.1). GTDB lineage: Bacteria > Bacteroidota > Bacteroidia > Flavobacteriales > Flavobacteriaceae > CANMQH01. Next base: position 6,652 of record CANMQH010000036.1, read on the forward strand.
TACGTAAGAATAATCTTCGTATTCTTTATTAGCCTTCTTTATTATTCCAGTCTGAGCTAAGACATTAAAAGAACCCAATAGCACAACTGGAAAAACCAAAATAAACATTATATAATTTTTCATTTTCATATTTATAGAGTTTAGAAGAATCTTGGTGATAACATTTTGCCAACTTTCTGCAATTCAAATCGTAATAAGATTTCGTGCGATCCGCTGTTATAATTATTTAAATTTGTAGTGGTCCAATCATAGGCATAGCCTATGAATATACTATCAGTGACTTGAAAACCAGCTAAACCACTTATAGAGTCATCCCATCTCCAAGCTACACCTAGAGTAAATTTCTCATTAAAAAGAGCGTTTAAGGATACATCGGCTATTAGCGGTGCTCCAGAAACTGCTTTTACATAAAATGCGGGTTTCAATTTTGTTCTTTTATTTATATCAAAAACATAACCACCGATAAGGAATAAATGCTGACGTTCTGTGGCAATAGATTCTTGAAAATCATCATAGTGTTCTGTTGTTAAAATATTTGGTACTGCAGCACCTAAATACCATTTTCGAGAATGTAGATACAATCCTGCACCAATGGTTGGAGAAAACAAATCTAAATTTTGATTAAAAGCATTATCCGTATTTTGAAAAACACCTTTACTCCAATCTGTATCTAATAAATGAAAACCGCCTTTTATACCAAATGATAAATTGTAAATACCATCAGCGTCAATAGGTATTGTATACGAAAAATTAAGGTCAAAATACGTTTCTGTAGCAGGTCCTAGCTTGTCACTAACTACATTTAAACCTATACCCACTTTATTATTACCTAGTGGTGTATGAGCTCCAAAAGTTAATGTTTTTGGAGCTCCATCTATACCTACCCACTGCGTTCTATATAAAGCTATAGCACTAAACACTTCTCGTTGACCAGCATAAGCAGGGTTTACACTCATGGTGTTATACATATACTGCGTATACTGTGGATCTTGTTGCGCATTAACTTGGGTAATTAATAGTGTTGTAAACACTACTAAAATTAAACTTTTTATATATGATGTGTTATTTATCATTTTAATCGATTTTAGTTGTTTACTTAAATTATCTATTAATATATAACCATCCCACTCTTGGTTCGGATCCATCTCCTAAGTCTAGAACATAGTAATAAGTTCCTACCGGTAATGTTTCAGACTTACCTACTACAGACCTACCGTTTGATGTTCCATCCCAGTCATTGTTATAACCATTTTTCTTGAATACAATATTACCCCAACGGTTATAGACTTCTAGCCTGTTATTTGGATATCTATCTATACAACCGATTATGAAGGTATCATTATCACCATCATCATTAGGAGAAAATTCATTATAAACAATCATACAACCTAATTCTGTAATGGTAGCATCATCTGTTGTATTACCATCAAAGTCATCACCATCATCACTTATATCACTTACCTCAGTCATAGAAGGCGTATTTGCTGTGGCTAATACACTATTACTAACACCAGATGCAGAAACTGCTTGATTATCAATAATAAACCTTGCAGAATACGTTGCTATTTCTCCTGCCAATAATTGACCTTCTGGGCTTCCTAAATCCGAATCAACAAATCTTGGCTCTTCGGTTAATGTTAGAGCAACATTATTAACATCAGTAAAAGTATCTACCAATACCACATTGGTTAAATCTACATTACCGGTATTTTCAACAGTTATGGTATAAGTGATTTCATCACCAACTGAAGTTCCTGTTGTACTCGCTATTTTAACAACTTTAAGACCCGAAGTACAATCTCCAGTAAAAGTAACTGGTAAAGTTATATCTGATGGATTGAAACTACAAGGATCAAACAAATTAGTTTCATCAGGTCCTAATACGCCATCGCCATCAGGGTCTATTTCATCACCATTAGTTACACCATCGCCATCACAATCTAATGCATACCAGAATGTTAATGATGTAGAAAGGTTTTGGTTTTCTAAGTTTAAACTACAAGGTTCTAATGGGTCTGTACCATCTAATAATTCTTGGACATCTGGAACACCATCGCCATCATCATCATCATCACACGTATTGGCTATTCCGTCTTGATCTAAATCATCATCAGTAGCATCAACATAATCTGCTGTACCACCACCATCAATATCTACGCCTGTGGCAGGGTAAGCAGCGGCAATAACGGTACCATTAGAGTTAACAGCTGCAGGGTCTATACCAAATTGTCCACCATCACCACCATCGGTCAATGCATCACCATAATACTCATTAGCATCGCTACAATTATCATCATCACTATCTGCGTCTAAAAAGTCTGGTAAATTTTCCGTTGTATTACCATCAGTATCTGTAGGGTTTGCTACACCCGTACCAGCACTACTTGGTACACCTAAAGCACTTATTAAACCATCTGCAATACCATTGTTATCAGCATCTGCTACACCCACTTCAACGACATCATAAATACCATCATTATCTGCATCTAAATCTAGATGATTTGGTACACCATCATTATCATTATCATATTCGTTTCCTACTGGGGGTGTTCCATCACCTCTATCGTCAAGATCTTGCCAATTAGGAATACCATCATTGTCATTATCTGCACTAGGATCAAATCCATTAGGATTCTCAGCGGTATCTAAAACCCCATCATTATCATCATCTAAATCAACATCATTAGAAATGCCGTCCATATCATTATCATCCCCTGCTCCAACAGTAACAGTCACTGTTGCTGTAGCACAAATATCATCAGCACTAGCTCCATCACCAGTTATATCATTGCAAACTGTGTAAACTACAGTTACAGTCATATTGCCTTCTCCTACTGCGGGAGTATATATCAATTCTCCTGTATTCTCATCAAAAGAGACAATACCTACTCCTGTACCTGTTCCTGCATCTGTAATATAAATATCACTACCTATTTGTCCTAGATTATCTGGTAAGAAGTCATCATTTTCTAGAATATTAATAGTTTCTGGAACTCCAATCATAGCTGTTGCATCATCATCATTAGCTGTTGGTGTATCCGGATTTGGATCGCTCGTATCTGGATTACCATCACCATCATCGTCATCATCACATGCTGCCGCTAAACCATCGCCATCTATGTCTGGACCTGAAACTATTACATTTTCTAGACCTGTAGTTGTGATGTCATAACTTGCAGCAGTTACTGTACCATCTGGATTGACACCTATCCCTAAAGTTAAGACTCCGGTTCCAAAACTTCCATTATCATCAGCATCAGTCATTGCATTTTCATAAGCTTCGTCAGCATCATTACAACCATCACCATCACTGTCTGTATCTAAAAAGTCTGGACTATTTAAATCAGTAGCACTATCACTATCTATAGGAGCATCTACTCCTGTACCTGCAGTACTCGGGATACCATTATTATTCATCGTATTACCATCAGTATCATCTGCTCTACCATCATTGTTAGCATCAGTACCGCCTGTTTCTGCAACATCATAAATACCATCATTATCAGCATCTAAATCGAAGTGGTTAGGCACACCATCACCATCTGCATCAAAATCATCAGCTATACCATCGCCATTTGCATCTCCACCATTGTCTGGGTCTTGGAAATTTGGAATACCGTCCATATCGCTATCCGCTGTAGGATCTAGTCCATTAGGATTCTCAGCTACATCTAATATACCATCATTATCATCATCTAAATCCAATGAATCTACTATACCATCCATATCATTATCAGTAGTCTCTCTAAAGTCCACTTCTGGGCTTACTGGGTTGTCTGTATTGTTCGTGCCATCAGCGCCCGTGTCTAAGTTGTCATTAACATCTTGTGGTTGACCTACAGTACCTATGTTATCATCAAAACCATCATCCAGTCCATCAGCATCAGCGTCTACACCTGTTGGTACACCTTGACCTGCTTCTACCACATCGGCTACGCCATCGTTGTCTGAATCTGTATCTAAATAATCGGGCATATCCGTACCATCAGTGTTCGTTGGGCTCTCTATAAAGCCTGCCCCTTCATAAGCATCATCCAAGCCATTCATGTTCCCATCTATACCACTTGGGGCTGTATAATCGCCAGTCTCCTGTGCTTCTACATTATCTGGGATACCATCGTCGTCAGCATCGATATCTAAGAAGTCTGGGCCATCGTTAGGGTTACCATCGGTGTTTAATGGGGTCATGCCTACCGTATTGTCTGCTTGCCCGTCGTTATCTGTGTCTGAGAATACAGCGTCATCGGCATCAATATCACCATCGTTGTCCGTATCTAAATCGCCATTGCCTGTTTCTACAACATCAGGGATACCATCGTTATCACCATCTAAATCGAAGTGGTTAGGGATACCATCGCCATCGGCATCATATTCATCGGGGATACCATCGCCGTTACCGTCTGGTAAGTCTGGTGTTGATGGGTCACCATCGGGGTCGACATCCATGTAATTTGGAATGCCATCGCCATCGTCGTCTGCACTTGGGTCTACACCATTTGGATTCTCATCCACATCAGCGATACCGTCGTTGTCATCATCTAAATCGGCTACGTCTGGAATACCATCCATGTCTGCATCCATAATCTCTCTAAAGTCCACTTCTGGGCTTACTGGGTTGTCTGTATTGTTCGTGCCATCAGCGCCCGTGTCTAAGTTGTCATTAACATCTTGTGGTTGACCTACAGTACCTATGTTATCATCAAAACCATCATCCAGTCCATCAGCATCAGCGTCTACACCTGTTGGTACACCTTGACCTGCTTCTACCACATCGGCTACGCCATCGTTGTCTGAATCTGTATCTAAATAATCGGGCATATCCGTACCATCAGTGTTCGTTGGGCTCTCTATAAAGCCTGCCCCTTCATAAGCATCATCCAAGCCATTCATGTTCCCATCTATACCACTTGGGGCTGTATAATCGCCAGTCTCCTGTGCTTCTACATTATCTGGGATACCATCGTCGTCAGCATCGATATCTAAGAAGTCTGGGCCATCGTTAGGGTTACCATCGGTGTTTAATGGGGTCATGCCTACCGTATTGTCTGCTTGCCCGTCGTTATCTGTGTCTGAGAATACAGCGTCATCGGCATCAATATCACCATCGTTGTCCGTATCTAAATCGCCATTGCCTGTTTCTACAACATCAGGGATACCATCGTTATCACCATCTAAATCGAAGTGGTTAGGGATACCATCGCCATCGGCATCATATTCATCGGGGATACCATCGCCGTTACCGTCTGGTAAGTCTGGTGTTGATGGGTCACCATCGGGGTCGACATCCATGTAATTTGGAATGCCATCGCCATCGTCGTCTGCACTTGGGTCTACACCATTTGGATTCTCATCCACATCAGCGATACCGTCGTTGTCATCATCTAAATCGGCTACGTCTGGAATACCATCCATGTCTGCATCAGTAGCACTTACTGTAATGGTCAAAGTTGCTTGCTCACAAATTGGAGCATTAATACCATCATCGCTACATACTTCGTAAACAATTACGACATCCATGCCACTTTCAGTTATTGTTGGTGTATAAGTGATATCGCCTGTTAATGGATCCACAACAACTACGCCTTGTGAGGTGTTTGCTGGGTCGCCTGTTAACTGGGTTAAGGTGGTCGTGCCTAATACTCCTGGGTCGTTGTTTGGTAAATAATCGTCATTAGTTAATACATTAGTCACTACCGCTACTGCTGGGTCGCCTGTATTGGTATCATCTGTTACCGTTGGTGCTAATGGATTAGGGTCTGTGGTATCTGGGTTACCATCGCCATCGTCGTCTAAATCACAAACATCGGCTATGCCATCGGTATCTAAATCTGGACCTATTGTTGTTACATCGGCTACAGCTCCCGTATCGTAGCCTGCGGCGCTTACTGTAC
>CANMQH010000037.1 GCA_947499935.1 uncultured Algibacter sp.
ATTTAAAAAAATTGCTTCTATTACAGCTAATCATTATTACAAAGATGCTTTTTATACATCATTTAAAAATTAAATTGGTATAACGTATTCAACCAAATAAATTTAACTTAAAGCTTAAAACAAAATGATTTAATTTTAAATTTGATAATAAATATTTTCTATTTTTTAACTAAACGGTAGAATTCGTTTTAGAATATTTAACCAAAAGCTCCTTTAATTTTTTTATATCTATAGGTTTGGCCAAAAAATCGTCTATTCCTGCTTGTTTAGCATTGGCTATGTCTTCTTCAAAATCACTGGCAGATACTGCTATTATAGGTGTATTGCTCTTTAAATATTTATCCGTTTCCTTTATGGCTTTAGTAGCCTCATAACCATCCATATTAGGCATATAGATATCCATAAATATCATATCAAAATCTAATATTTTATATAATTCTACAGCTTCAAATCCATTTTTAGCAAATGTACAATCCGCACCTTGACGTTCTAATAAAAATTTGATGACTTTTTGGTTCATTCTATTGTCTTCTGCTACTAAAACATAAAACTTATCTATTAAAACGGGTTCAAATTTCTCTTCTCTACTTTTTAAGCTAAGTGTTTTCTTTAACTGTAAACTAAAATAAAACGCAGACCCTTCATTAGGCTTACTTTCTAACTTAAGTTCCCCTCCCATCTGCTTTACGAGTTGTTTAGATACAGAGAGTCCTAAACCACTAATTGTATGGTTATTTTGTTTTAAGTTTTTAGAACCATCACCATTATAAAAAACAGCACTTACTTCTTTTTGCTGCATTCCAACACCAGTATCTTTTATATAAAAAGACACAATTTGCTCATCATCAATACTTATACTCTGATCTACAATAATTGAAATTGTTCCAGAATCTGTAAACTTCACTGCATTATTAAACAGATTGATTATAACTTGTTGAATTCTTTCTGAATCAGCTAAAAGAGAAAACCTATCATGCTTATCGTATAAAAATTTATAAGTAAAAACCAGACCTTTTTCCATAGCTTGAAATTCAAAAACCTTAAATAGGCTTAGTAAATCAATAATCAAATCTGTTGTCGAAAATTTAAGCTCAATATCATCAGAATTCACACCTGCATTTTGTGTAATTAGCTTTGTAAGCTGTAATAAGTGTTTAGATGAACATTCTGCAATTTCAACCTGTGCTTTCTGCTCACCACTCAAGTTTGTAGCCTTTAGCATACTTAACATACCCAGAACTGTACTTAATGGTGTTCTAACTTCATAACTCATATTAGCTAAATAATCTGCTTTTTGTTCGGCTTGCTTTTCGGCTACTTGTAAATCATGCTTAATATCATCAATCCCTTCTTCTGTACTGGTATTTAATACCTCCTTTTTTAATTGATTCTTTAAAAAAAACTGTAATATTAATACTTGTAAAACAACAAAAACAAAAAGTATTATAGCAGCAGTTTCGGTACTAATATATTTTTCTAAGAATAGGTAACCTATTAAAAATATAGCACCAATGGAGATGAAAATAATAAAAGATAATACGTTTTTTGATTTTATAGGTTTCATAAATCATAAAAGAAAATCTAGATAACTAGATGTGGGTTTAACAAACTTATCCAATATTAATTTAATTAACAAAACTATTACAGCTTATTACCAAAGATCTATGTTTAATAAAAACATGATTAATAAAACCTAGAATACTAATACCATTTCAGCATTGAAATGGTATAAGACTAAAATCTTAATGAAAATTAAAAAAATGCCATCAACGCTAACGTATAAATTTAAAGTATTAAAGATTAAGGGCATTATTATTAAAATATCTCTACATTACCTTTGCCTAGCCTAACAACAACAGGTTCTTCTCCAGACAAGTCTATTACTGTAGAAGGCTCATTATCTCCATAACCACCATCGATAACCAAGTCTACAAGATTATCCCATTTCTCAAGTATGAGTTCTGGGTCTGTAGTATACTCTAAAACTTCATCCTCATCATGTATTGACGTAGAGATTATAGGGTTACCAAGTTTTTTAACAATCTCTAATGCTATATTATTATCGGGTACTCTTATGCCTACTGTTTTTCTTTTTTTAAATGGATTAGGCAATGCTTTAGCTCCAGGAAGAATAAATGTATAAGGTCCGGGTAAAGCTCTTTTTAGAATTTTAAAAACAGATGTATCTATTTGTTTAACATAATCGCTTAAATTACTTAAATCGTGGCAGATAAATGAAAAATTAGCTTTTTCTAACTTTACTTGCTTTATTCTAGCAACGCGTTCAAGTGCTTTTAAATTAGTGATATCGCATCCTAACCCATAAACCGTATCGGTTGGATAAATAATAAGTCCGCCACGCTTTAATATCGCTACAGCTTTATCAATTGCTTTGGAGTTAGGGTTTTCTTCGTAAATTTTAAAAAACTCAGCCATATATCTGTTTTTAACCTATAACTTCTAATTTAGCAAAGCGGAGCAATAATTTTTTTACACCACCATGCTGAAATTTAATCTCAGCCTTAACATCACCACCAGTGCCTTCTATCTTCATAACTTCTCCTGTACCAAATCTAATATGTTTTACAAGATTACCAACAACTAATTTATTATCAAATAGGTTGGTGTTTTCTGATGTGCTGGTTACTTTTTTAAGATTTTTTGGTGCAGTAGCCTGAAATTTAACTGGTGCTTTTTGAGTATTTCCTTTTTTTAAGATAGCTTGCTTTGCTGGTTTATATCTAATTTTGTTAGGGTTTATATTGTCTTCTACATCGCCAAATATATCATTACTCAGCATCGGGTTAAATCGGCGTTCTTCTATTGGTGTTACAATATCTAAATACTGCTCATCTATTTCCTCGATAAAACGGCTAGGTTCAGAATCTACTAACTTCCCCCAGCGGTAACGTGATAAGGCATACGTTAAATAAGCCTGTTTTTCTGCTCGCGTTAAGGCTACGTAAAACAAACGTCGCTCTTCTTCTAACTCACTTCTAGTATTCATACTCATGGCACTTGGAAATAAATCTTCCTCCAAACCAACGATAAACACATTAGGAAACTCTAATCCTTTTGCTAAGTGAATGGTCATTAACGCTACGTGATCACTATCGCCCTTATCGGCATCTAAATCTGTTGCTAAAGCTACGTCTTCAAGAAATTCTGCCAAAGACCCTCTAGTATCTGCAATTTCTTTTTGGCCCTCTACAAAATCTTTCATTCCGTTTAAAAGCTCTTCAATATTTTCCATCTTGGCGACACCTTCTGGTGTTCCGTCTTTATTGAGTTCTTTAATTAAACCTGTGGTTCTTGTAACATGCTCTGCAAGCTCAAAAACATCGGCAGATTGATTTAATACTTGAAAACTTTCAATAAGCGTTACAAAATTTTGAAGCTTAGTTTTTGTGCCAGAATTGATTTTAACATCGGTCTTATCAATGTTTTTCATCACTTCAAATATGGTTCGGTTATAACCATTTGCCGAAACAATAAGTTTATCTACAGTAGTTTGTCCAATACCACGAGGCGGAAAGTTTATAACACGTTTTAAAGCTTCTTCATCTGCAGGATTAATAACTAAACGCAAATAAGACAATACATCTTTTATTTCTTTACGCTGATAAAACGATAAACCGCCATAAATCCTATATTTTATATCGCGTTTACGCAACGCATCTTCAATAGCACGGGATTGAGCATTAGTTCTGTAGAGAATGGCAAAATCACTGTTTTTTAATTGATTTTGCATTTTATTATCCCAAATAGTACTTGCTACAAAACGCCCTTCGTCGCCATCGGTTAAAGAACGGTTTACTTTTATTTTTGCACCTTCATTATTGGCAGTCCAAACAATTTTATCAAGCTTTGTTTGGTTTTTATCTATAATAGAATTTGCTGCGTTTACTATGTTTTTAGTAGAACGGTAATTTTGTTCCAATCTAAAGACTTTAACATCATCATAATCTTTTTGGAAATTGAGAATATTGTTAATATTTGCTCCTCGAAAGGCATAAATACTCTGCGCATCATCGCCTACCACACAAATATTCTGAAACTTATCGGATAATGCTCTAACTATTAAATATTGAGAATGGTTGGTATCTTGGTACTCATCTACCAAAATATATTTAAAGCGATTTTGATATTTTGCTAAAACTTCAGGGAAACGTGTTAACAATTCATTGGTTTTTAATAATAAATCATCAAAATCCATGGCTCCAGCTTTAAAACAACGCTCTACATAAGCTTTGTAAATATCGCCCATTCTTGGACGACGCGCCATGGCATCTGCCTCTTTTAATTCTGGGTTTTGAAAATAAGCTCTGACCGTAATCAAACTATTTTTGTATGACGAAATTCTGGAACGCACTTGCTTATACTTATAAATATCTTTATCGAGTTGCATTTCTTTAATTATTGATGCTATCAATCGATCAGAATCTTGCGTATCGTAAATAGTAAAATTACTTGGGTACCCTAACCTATCGGCCTCAATTCTCAAAATTTTAGCAAATACCGAGTGGAATGTTCCCATCCATAAGTTTTTAGCCTCACTGTCACCAACTATAGTAGCAATTCGTTCTTTCATTTCCTTTGCCGCCTTATTGGTAAAGGTTAATGAGAGAATATTAAAGGGGTCTACCCCCTTACTCATCATGTATGCTATGCGGTAAGTAAGCACTCTTGTTTTTCCAGAACCTGCACCAGCAATAACTATCATGGGGCCATCTACCTGTATGGTAGGCTCTAATTGTGCTTCGTTTAACTGGCTTAAATATTTTTCCAAATCATCATCAATTTTATCATGTGAAATTAATCATTGTTCCCCTTATAATTAAACCGATTTATTAATAATTATAAACAATTAAAAGATGTGCTACAGTTTTTAATTTTTAAATATATTTACACTTCTTTAGAATTTAAACAAAAAAACATGATAGATTTCTTATTAAATATTCCTTGGTGGTTATGGTTATTCATTTTTATTGCACTAGTGGCTATACGCGATATTTTTTTTCAGAAAGCACATACCATAAGTCATAACTTCCCTGTTATTGGCCATTTTAGATATTGGTTAGAGAGCATTGGCCCCGAAATGCGCCAATATTTTGTAGCTAATAATAGAGAAGAATTGCCTTTTAATCGTATTGAGCGTGGCTGGATATATGCCTCGGCTAAAAAAGAAAACAATTATGAAGGTTTTGGCACAGATCGAGACATCCATGAACATCAGCATATTTTTATTAATAATGCTATGATGCCTTATAAATTGCCAGAAAATCATCCCAATAAAATTGACAAGTGCTTTTTGCCTTGTGCTAAAATTATGGGCGAATTTCATAAAAGAAAAAGGCCATACAGACCAGCTTCTGTAATTAACGTGTCTGCCATGAGTTTTGGTTCACTTTCTGCTAAAGCTGTAGAGTCTTTAAACAAAGGCGTAAAAATGGCAGATGCCTATCATAATACAGGAGAAGGTGGCCTATCGCCTTACCATAGTAATGGTGGCGATGTTGTGTTTCATTTTGGAACTGGGTATTTTGGTGTTCGTGCCGAAGACGGAGGGTTTTCTATGGAAAAAATGGTAACATTAGTCAACGATAATCCTTTTATACGTGCTATTGAGGTTAAATTATCTCAAGGTGCCAAACCAGGTAAAGGCGGTGTATTGCCTGGTGCAAAGATTACAAAAGAAATTGCAGAAATTAGAGGCGTTGAGATAGGAAAAGATGTGCTTTCTCCTCCAAACCATAAGGCATTTTCTAACGTTCCAGAAATGGTTGATTTTATTGAACGCGTAGCTGAAGCGACAGGACTTCCGGTAGGTATTAAAGCAGCCATTGGAAAGTTAGATCAATGGGAAGAATTAGCAAATATTATGGTTAAAACTGGTAAAGGCCCAGATTTTATAACCGTAGATGGTGGCGAGGGTGGAACTGGTGCTGCACCGCCAAGTTTTGCAGACCATGTCTCTTTACCATGGACTTATGGTTTTAGCGATATTTATAAACTTTTTAAAGATAAAGGTCTGTCTGAACAAATTGTATTTATTGGTAGTGGTAAACTTGGTTTTCCTGCTAAAGCAGCCATGGCATTTGCTATGGGTGCTGACTGTATTAATGTTGCTCGAGAAGCTATGATGAGTATTGGCTGTATACAAGCACAAATATGCCACACAAACCGTTGCCCTACTGGTATAGCTACCCAAAGCAAATGGTTACAAAATGGTATAGACCCTACTTTAAAATCTGCTCGCTTGGCTCAATATTTTAAAACCTTTAGAAAAGAGTTTATAGAAATTACTCATGCTGCAGGCTACGAACATCCTTGTCAATTTAAAATGGATGACATAGAAATGAATGTAGATGATCATAGCCTATCTAAAGGACTTAGCGGCATGTATAACTACGAAAAAACAATAGTACCCTTTAAGGGATTACAAAGTTTAAAAGCATGTAAATATCTAGGAGGTAAGTAACCTAGTCATGGTCGGAAGAAATTCCGGCCATTTTTTTAAGTTTCAAAATGATTTAAATTTCCTTCGCATTTCACAACAA
>CANMQH010000038.1 GCA_947499935.1 uncultured Algibacter sp.
GAGCCGATGGAGGGACTCGAACCCACGACCTGCTGATTACAAATCAGCTGCTCTAGCCAGCTGAGCTACATCGGCATAATTAACGGATGCAAATATAGTCGCAAAAATATTATCTGCAAGCACTAATCTAAAAAAATTTAGTTTAGTTTATTAATTTTATCAATTAACGCTTTTCCTTTAGTTTCTAATTCGCTATTTATTGATTTAAAATGAGCTTTAGGGTTCTCAACATTTTTAGCGTTTACCTTAACAATTAACTCATCAAAAGTAGCTATAGCTTCATCAATAATGGCTTCACTCTTTTTTGTATCCTTATCTGTATTAGTATATTCCCATATATACACTGCTTCAATAATATCGCCTAAAACGTAATTAATATCCTTTTTTAAATCTCTAACATTTGCCATTTTATATCTTTTAAAATTTCAACAAAAATAAGTAATTAATTTATATATCAATCCTCTTCCTTAAAGGATTGATTATTTTATTTATTTGTTATATATCTTTGTGTAATTAAACATAAACCTCTAAAAATGTCGCTTTATTAGATACAATTTGATAATTTTTAATAGCAGCAGGTAACAATACTGTTTCTCCTTTTTTTATATCTACAGACGCTCCGTTAGCTAAAATTGAGGCAGCACCATCAACACATATGTATATTATAAATGAGTCTTGTTTATTTTCTTTGTCTAACGCTTTTGTAACCTCTAGATAACTTGTGGTAAAATAATTACAACTTACCATTTTGTTAGATGCGTTTTCTTTTTTAGAATAATTAACTCTAAAATTATCTGGCATATCAAAATCAAAAGCATCTATCGCTAAATCGTTATGCAATTCTCTTTCGTTACCTTGATCGTCTACTCTATCCCAATCGTAAACACGATACGTAATATCGCTGGTTTGTTGTATTTCGGCCACCATAACACCTGCACCTATAGCATGAATTCTACCAACTTCAATAAAATAAGTATCTCCTTGTTTTACTTTATCAAAATTCACAATTTGCGTAAGTGTTTTGTTTTCTAGATGTTCGAGATATTTTTTAGCAGTCATATCCTGATTAAAACCTACAATTAAGTTAGAGTCATCGTCAGCTTGTAATGTATACCACATTTCGGTCTTTCCAAAAGAGTTATGTCGTTTTGCTGCTAATTCATCGTTAGGGTGTAATTGTATTGATAAATCTTCGCGAGCATCTATAAACTTTATTAATAAAGGAAATTTATTGCCAAATGTCTTATAGTTTTTTTCTCCTAATAGTTGACCTTGGTATGTACTTAAAAGGTTTTTTAATGATTCTCCTTTAAGTTTTCCATTAGAAACTATGGATACATCGCCATCTACATCACTAATTTCCCAGCTTTCTCCAACGTTTGGCGAATCGCTTTCTTTATTTAAAACATTTTTCAATTTTTTACCACCCCAAATCTTATCTTTAAGAATGGGAGAAAATTTTATTGGATATAACATATTTAGTAATACTTTTTATTTTAATCTGTAATATCTAGATAAACTTAAATTAATTATTCTCCTGAATAACTTACAAAATTACGAGGTGTTTCGTATAGAGTAATTTCTAATTTTAAAGTAGAATCTAATTTTGATTTGATTTTATTATAAATAACTACAACAATGTTCTCGGCAGTAGGATTTAGATCTTTAAATTCTGGAACTTCAAGATTCAAATTTTTATGATCAAAGGCATCTTCAACTTCCGTTTTAATTATATCTTTTAAAACTTTCATATCCATTACATAACCAGTTTCTTTATCTATAAGGCCTGTTACACTAGCAATAAGCTCATAATTATGGCCATGAAAATTTGGGTTATTACATTTTCCAAATATCTCATCATTCTTTTCAAAATTCCAATCTTTTCTATATAACCTGTGGGCTGCATTAAAATGAGCTTTTCTACTAACGGTTACCTTCATGATGTAATATTTATAGCGTTATAGAATTTATCAAAAATAACTTTAAACCATTCGGTATAAAGTTTTGGATTGTTAGCAATATCTATCTTAACACTTTCTAAAGGCATCCATTTCCAATTTGCTACTTCATCTGTATTAATGATTGGATTTCCATTATATTTACCTAGCAATACATGATCAAATTCATGCTCTGTTAAGCCATTATCAAAAGGAGCTTTGTATATAAAAGATATGGATTCTGTGAGTTCTACAACAAAGCCCATCTCTTCTTTTAAGCGTCTTTCTCCAGCTTGTATATTAGTTTCTCCATCTCGTTGATGACTGCAACACGTATTGGTCCAAAGGCCCGGAGAATGATATTTATTTAGAGCTCTTTGTTGTAGCATTAATTCGTTTGCTTCGTTAAAAACAAAAACTGAAAATGCTCTGTGCAATAAGGCTTTTTCATGTGCCTCCATTTTGGGCATTAAACCTATTTTCTCATCCTTTTCGTTAACAAGGATTACTTTTTCTTCTTTCATAGTTAGCACAAAAATACAAACAAATTATAACTTGCTAAACTACTTATAATAAATAAAAGGCATCCAAATTATATTAGATGCCTTTTTAAGGTTGGTATTATATTTTAAAAATTAATTTTCTAACACAATAAACTCACTACGCCTATTTTCTTCATGTTCTGCATCACTACAAGGTAATAAATTGGTATTAGAACAACGATTTACTAATTGTGATTCTCCATAGCCTCTACCTGTTAATCTATCTCCAGAAATGCCGCCTTTTTCAATTATATATTGAATTGTAGATTTGTTTCGTCTTTCTGATAATGCTAAATTATAAGCATCGTTAGCTCTAGAATCTGTATGCGATTTAACATCTATTTTAACACCGGGAAACTTAGTCATGTAATCAATTACTTTTGCCAATTCTAGTTCTGCATCGGGTCTAATGTTTGATTTATCATAATCAAAATAAATAGGCTGTAGTTTTAAAATATAGGCTAAATCCACACCTATTCTAGCCGATTCTGGCATAAGCTCTAATTCTAGTTTTAAAACGCTCTCATCCTCATCGGAGACTATTAAATTTTTAATATCGTTATTATAGTTATCTTTACTACCTTCTATATTGTATTCGCGACTATTACAAGGTATGCTAAATTTAAATTCTCCATTGCTATCACTCTTTAAGGTTTCTAATATATTTTTTCCAGAATTATAAACCACAACGTTGGTATTTGGTAAAATCTCTTTTGTTTGCTTGTCAATGGCTTTTCCTAAAACAGTTTTTGAGCAAACTTTCATCTCAAAACTATAAATATCATCATCACCTTTACCTCCAGGTCTATTTGATGAAATGTAACCTTTACCAGATACTTCATCTACAATATAAGCAAAGTCATCTTTTGGTCCATTAATAGGCTTTCCTAGATTTTGAATAGCGTTTTGACCATCAATCTTATTAATTTCAATTTTAAAAACATCTAAACCACCTAGTCCTAAATGTCCATCGGATGAAAAATACAGGATAGATTTATCACTAACATAGGGGAAGTTTTCTCTACCTTCTGTATTAACTTTAGGTCCTAAATTTACTGGTGTTCCATAAGTTCCATTATCATTAATATCAACTACAAAAATATCAGAATCACCAAACGTTCCTGGCATATCCGATGCAAAATATAATTGTTTTTCATCTGCACTCAATGTTGGGTGAGCAACACTGTATTCATCATCATTAAAAGGCAAAGGTCGAACATTTACCCATTTACCTTCATCTATAGTGGCCTTATATATTTTTAAAGCGTGAATTTTTTTACTATTCTTTTTAAATTTTCCATCAAAAAAATTATTTCTTGTAAAATAAACCGTTTTACCATCTTTTGTAAAAGCTGTAGAAGACTCATGATATTTGGTGTTTATATCACCATTCATCCCATTTATATTACCCTCAGTATCTAATTTAAATAAGTTTAAAAAAGGTTGTTGATTCCAGTTATATATCTTTCCCTTTTTATCTCTAGATGAAGCAAATACTAAATTACCACTATGGGTTGATGTTCCAAAATCTGAATATGGCGTGTTTATATCAAGATTTACCAATTCAAAACTATTAGACAGTTCTTTAATAACCTTTAAATACTCTGGTGAATTAAAAAACTGCTTTGCTCTAGAATCATTAGACTTTATATTATAAAATGTTTTTAAAATACTATTTGCTTCCTTATATTTTTCTTGAGACTTTAGTGCTTGCGCATATCTAAAATAATTTTCTGGCTCAACATTAGGATTCATCTCAACAAGCTTAGCATACCATTTTGAAGCATCTTCCATCTCACCAATAAAATAACTGGAATTAGCTAATTTTTCAATAATTTCAGGAGACTTATCTTTCTGTTCAGCTAAAAGAGCCAATTGTTTTTTAGATTTCACATATGATAATTTGTCATAATTATTCAATGTACTTTTAACTTTTCCTTTTTGAGAAAAAGAAACATTAAACATCAAAATCATTAAAACGGATAGTGTATATATTTTACTTTTCATGCGTGTATTTTTTTAAAAGAATCTTGGTGATAAAATTTTACCTGCTTGTTTTAATTCAAATCTAAGCGTAATTTCATGAGTTCCGCTATTAAAATTATTAAGCCTAGTGGTTGTAGCATCATAAGAATATCCAATAAAAAGCCCTTCGTTAACCTGAAAACCAAGAAGACCACTAACAGAGTCATCCCAACGGTAAGCTAAACCAAGAGTAAATTTATCTTTAAAAAGTGCATTAACGCTTAAATCTGCTATTACAGGAGCTCCAGAAACACCTTTTACTAAAAAAGCAGGTTTAAGTTTTGTACTTTCATTCAAATCAAACACATATCCCCCTATTAAAAAATAATGTAAACGCTCTGTGGCTATAGATCCTTCAAAATCATCATAATGATCCGTATTAATAAAGTTTGGAACAGATAAACCAAGATACCAATCATTAGAATGAAGGTACAAACCAGCTCCTAATATTGGTGAAAATAGATTTACGTCTTGTGGAACCGCTCTACCTTCTCTTAAATTAACACTACCCCAATCTGTACTTAGAGAATGAACACCCGCTTTTAGTCCAAATGACAACTCTAAATAATCAAAATCATCTAATGGTAATGAATATGATAAATTAGCATCAATTGATGTTTCATCTGCAGGGCCTAATCGGTCACTTATAACATTTAACCCTAAACCTATTCTCTCATTTCTTAAAGGCGAATGTACACCAAGTGTAATCGTTTCTGGAGCACCATCTATACCGACCCATTGGGTTCTGTACAAACCTGTTATACTCAATACATCTCTTTGCCCAGCATACGCAGAGTTAACACTCATAGTATTATACATATAGTGAGTAAATTGTGGATCTTGTTGTGCTTCGGCTTTTACTATTGATAAAGTAGTAAATGCTACTAAAATTATACTTTTTATATAGGATGTGTATCGTATCATTTTAATCAATTTTTTAGTTATTTACTTATTATCTATTTATATATAACCATCCTACTCTTGGTTTAGACCCATCTCCTAAGTCTAATACATAGTAATAAGTTCCTACTGGTAATTTCTCTGATGTATTTACAGTAACACGTCCATTAGATGTTCCATCCCAACCGTTGTTATTAGTATAACCTTGTCTCTTGAAAACTATATTCCCCCAACGGTTATAAACCTCTAGTCTATTATTAGGATAATTCTCTATACATGTGATAATTAATGTTTCATTAGTATTATCGCCATTAGGAGAAAATTCCTTATCTACTATACCACATGTTGATGGTTCTACAGTAATCTCAACAGTTCCTATTGAACAGTTAGTAGGCGTAACACAGATTTCATATGTAAAGCTATCTGGACCATTAAACCCTGGGTCTGGAGTATAAATTACTTCATCATCACTTGGGTCGTCTGGTGT
>CANMQH010000039.1 GCA_947499935.1 uncultured Algibacter sp.
ATTGGGGACTCAAAAAAGGCAACGACCTACTCTCCCACAAATGCAGTACCATCGGCGCTAACGGGCTTAACTTCTCTGTTCGGAATGGTAAGAGGTGAGCCCCGTCGCTATAACCACCTTAAGTTATAGCTGCTCGCTATTGGATATTAATCCTTTAGCATTCAGCATCTTGATTAAAATCAAGATAAATATCTTAACATATTGAAAATAAGAGACATGATTATTGTAATAATTGTATTGAACTTTATAAAAAAACAGGCGTACAATAAGCCTATGGGTTATTAGTACTACTCGGCTGTGACATTACTGCCTTTACACCTATAGCCTATCAACGTGGTAATCTCCCACGACCCTTTAAAGAAATCTCATCTTGTGGTGGGTTTCGCGCTTATATGCTTTCAGCGCTTATCCCTTCCCAACGTAGCTACCCT
The DNA here is from genome assembly GCA_947499935.1 of uncultured Algibacter sp. GTDB lineage: Bacteria > Bacteroidota > Bacteroidia > Flavobacteriales > Flavobacteriaceae > CANMQH01. The sequence continues at coordinate 432 of CANMQH010000039.1, forward strand.
GCAATGCTTCTGGCGAAACAACAGGTACACCAGAGGTTAGTCCAACTCGGTCCTCTCGTACTAGAGTCAGATCCACTCAAATTTCTAACGCCCACTGTAGATAGAGACCGAACTGTCTCACGACGTTCTGAACCCAGCTCGCGTGCCACTTTAATGGGCGAACAGCCCAACCCTTGGGACCTTCTCCAGCCCCAGGATGTGACGAGCCGACATCGAGGTGCCAAACCCCCCCGTCGATATGAGCTCTTGGGGGAGATCAGCCTGTTATCCCCGGCGTACCTTTTATCCTTTGAGCGATGGCCCTTCCATGCGGAACCACCGGATCACTATGCTCTACTTTCGTACCTGATCGACTTGTAGGTCTCTCAGTCAAGCTCCCTTATGCCATTGCACTCTACGCACGATTACCAACCGTGCTGAGGGAACCTTTAGAAGCCTCCGTTACTCTTTTGGAGGCGACCACCCCAGTCAAACTACCCACCAAGCACTGTCCCCTTAAAAAAGGGTTAGACTCTAGACAAGCAAAGGGTGGTATTTCAACAATGACTCCACAACGCCTAGCGACGCCACTTCAAAGTCTCCCACCTATCCTACACATTACTTATCCAAAACCAATACTAAGCTATAGTAAAGGTGCACGGGGTCTTTTCGTCCCACAGCGGGTAATCGGCATCTTCACCGATACTACAATTTCACCGAGCTCATGGCTGAGACAGTGTCCAGATCGTTGCACCATTCGTGCAGGTCGGAACTTACCCGACAAGGAATTTCGCTACCTTAGGACCGTTATAGTTACGGCCGCCGTTTACTGGGGCTTCATTTAAGATCTTCGCCGAAGCTAAACCCTCCACTTAACCTTCCAGCACCGGGCAGGTGTCAGGCCATATACATCATCTTTCAATTTAGCATAGCCCTGTGTTTTTGATAAACAGTCGCCTGGACCTTTTCACTGCGGCCACCCCGAAGGGTGGCGACTCTTCTCCCGAAGTTACGAGTCTATTTTGCCTAATTCCTTAGCCATGAATCTCTCGAGCACCTTAGAATTCTCATCCCAACTACCTGTGTCGGTTTAGGGTACGGGCTGCTTCTCTTGCTTTTCTTGGAAGTCGCTTTTCTGGATTATCACCTTGACCGAAGTCTCAGTGTACTATCGCGGTGTTACCACTCGCTTCAACGAACTATTCCGTCAGTTCGCACCAAATTTACGCCTCCGTCACTTTTATTGAGAGCAGGTACTGGAATATTAACCAGTTGTCCATCCACTACCCCTTTCGGGTTCGCGTTAGGTCCCGACTAACCCTCAGCTGATTAGCATAGCTGAGGAAACCTTAGTCTTTCGGTGTGCGGGTTTCTCGCCCGCATTATCGTTACTTATGCCTACATTTTCTTTTGTAGCTTCTCCAGCATGCCTCACAGCACACCTTCGACGACACTACAATGCTCCCCTACCGATATTTCTATCCCATAGCTTCGGTAATATGTTTATGCCCGATTATTATCCATGCCGAACCGCTCGACTAGTGAGCTGTTACGCACTCTTTAAATGAATGGCTGCTTCCAAGCCAACATCCTAGCTGTCTAAGCAGTTCAACCGCGTTATTTCAACTTAACATATATTTTGGGACCTTAGCTGATGGTCTGGGTTCTTTCCCTCTCGGACATGGACCTTAGCACCCATGCCCTCACTGCTGATTATCATTTTATAGCATTCGGAGTTTGTCAGGAATTGGTAGGCGGTGAAGCCCCCGCATCCAATCAGTAGCTCTACCTCTATAAAACTATAAATCAACGCTGCACCTAAATGCATTTCGGGGAGTACGAGCTATTTCCGAGTTTGATTGGCCTTTCACCCCTACCCACAGGTCATCGGAACACTTTTCAACGTATATCCGTTCGGTCCTCCACTGTATGTTACTACAGCTTCAACCTGCCCATGGGTAGATCACACGGTTTCGCGTCTACCACTACTAACTAAGCGCCCTATTCAGACTCGCTTTCGCTACGGATCCGGTACTTAATACCTTAACCTTGCTAGCAACGGTAACTCGTAGGCTCATTATGCAAAAGGCACGCCGTCACAGATCAAGTCCGCTCCGACCGCTTGTAAGCGTATGGTTTCAGGTTCTATTTCACTCCCTTATTCAGGGTTCTTTTCACCTTTCCCTCACGGTACTAGTTCACTATCGGTCTCTCAGGAGTATTTAGCCTTATCGGATGGTCCCGACTGTTTCATACAGGATTACTCGTGTCCCGCACTACTCAGGATACCACTATATCCACACTCTTTACTTATACCGGGCTATCACCGTCTATGGCCTGTCTTTCCAAACAGTTCTAATTCATCATGCTTCTAATGTCGTGGTCCTACAACCCCAGTATTGCCGTAACAACACTGGTTTGGGCTAATCCAATTTCGCTCGCCGCTACTATCGGAATCACTTTTGTTTTCTTCTCCTCCGGGTACTTAGATGTTTCAGTTCTCCGGGTTTGCTCCTCTTACGAGGTGACATATCTTCAATATGCCGGGTTGCCCCATTCGGATATCTTCGGATCAAATCGTGTGTGCCGATCCCCGAAGCTTTTCGCAGCTTATCACGTCCTTCATCGCCTCTGAGAGCCTAGGCATTCCCCATACGCCCTTATTTAGCTTATTGTACTTTTTGCTTTTTTAATGAGTTTATTATAATTATCAACGATTTGATAATTATAACATGATTAATTAGATATCGCTCGTGGTGATTCTAATTAATCCTAATTATTACTTAAATAGATTAGATAAATCTAATTTATTTTCATGTATCTTTTTTCAATATGTCAATGAACGTTTTTTTCTTTGCTTTATGCATCGAAAATCGTGGAGAATATCGGAGTCGAACCGATGACCTCCTGCGTGCAAGGCAGGCGCTCTAGCCAGCTGAGCTAATCCCCCATTATTAAAATTCTAATACTTTAGAATCCTTAATGTGAATTTAGAATTCTCAGTTCTAGAATTTCCTTTTGTATTTAGTAGTTAGTAGTCTCAGGCAGACTCGAACTGCCGACCTCTACATTATCAGTGTAGCGCTCTAACCAGCTGAGCTATGAGACTCTACTAAATTGGTTATTGGTTAGTTGTTATTCGTTATTTGACTAATTACCATTAACTAGCAACTAATAACCAACAACTAGTAACTAATAACTAGTGTTTTAAATTAACAGCATTGAGAATAAACTATCTTTTGTAATAGTTTTGATACTTTTTAGTCGTCTTTCTCTAGAAAGGAGGTGTTCCAGCCGCACCTTCCGGTACGGCTACCTTGTTACGACTTAGCCCTAGTTACCGATTTTACCCTAGGCCGCTCCTTACGGTGACGGACTTCAGGCACTCCCAGCTTCCATGGCTTGACGGGCGGTGTGTACAAGGCCCGGGAACGTATTCACCGCATCATGGCTGATATGCGATTACTAGCGATTCCAGCTTCACGGAGTCGAGTTGCAGACTCCGATCCGAACTGTGATAGGGTTTATAGATTCGCTCCTGGTCGCCCAGTGGCTGCTCTCTGTCCCTACCATTGTAGCACGTGTGTAGCCCAGGACGTAAGGGCCGTGATGATTTGACGTCATCCCCACCTTCCTCACAGTTTGCACTGGCAGTCTTGTTAGAGTTCCCGACTTGACTCGCTGGCAACTAACAACAGGGGTTGCGCTCGTTATAGGACTTAACCTGACACCTCACGGCACGAGCTGACGACAACCATGCAGCACCTTGTAATGTGTCCGAAGAAAAAACTATCTCTAGTCCTGTCACACTACATTTAAGCCCTGGTAAGGTTCCTCGCGTATCATCGAATTAAACCACATGCTCCACCGCTTGTGCGGGCCCCCGTCAATTCCTTTGAGTTTCATTCTTGCGAACGTACTCCCCAGGTGGGATACTTATCACTTTCGCTTAGCCACTCAGATAAATCCGAACAGCTAGTATCCATCGTTTACGGCGTGGACTACCGGGGTATCTAATCCCGTTCGCTACCCACGCTTTCGTCCATCAGTGTCAATACATTGTTAGTGATCTGCCTTCGCAATTGGTATTCTATGTAATATCTATGCATTTCACCGCTACACTACATATTCTAACCACTTCACAATGATTCAAGATAACCAGTATCAAGGGCAATTCTACAGTTGAGCTGCAGACTTTCACCCCTGACTTAATTATCCACCTACGGACCCTTTAAACCCAATGATTCCGGATAACGCTTGGATCCTCCGTATTACCGCGGCTGCTGGCACGGAGTTAGCCGATCCTTATTCTTACGGTACCGTCAAGCTGCCACACGTGGCAGTGTTTCTTCCCGTATAAAAGCAGTTTACAACCCATAGGGCAGTCTTCCTGCACGCGGCATGGCTGGATCAGAGTTGCCTCCATTGTCCAATATTCCTCACTGCTGCCTCCCGTAGGAGTCTGGTCCGTGTCTCAGTACCAGTGTGGGGGATCCCCCTCTCAGGGCCCCTACCTATCGTTGCCATGGGGTGCCGTTACCACTCCATCTAGCTAATAGGACGCATACTCATCTTTTGCCGTAACCTTTAATATGAAATCCATGCGAATCTCACATACTATGAGGTCTTAATCCAAATTTCTCTGGGCTATCCCTCAGCAAAAGGTAGATTGTATACGCGTTACGCACCCGTGCGCCGGTCGTCATCTATAGCAAGCTACAATGTTACCCCTCGACTTGCATGTGTTAGGCCTGCCGCTAGCGTTCATCCTGAGCCAGGATCAAACTCTTCATCGTTAATTTTTGTCAGCTTAATTTACTTAAAAGTAAATCAGCTTCTTTAACAACTAATAGGTATCTTTCTTTTTACTCAAAATGGTCTATTCTCTTTGTTGATTGTTATCGTTTCCAATAACTATCTTACGCTGTCAATTCAATATGTTTATGAACTTTTTTTTATCTCTTCTCAGCTCGTTTCCTTGCTAAGCGGGTGCAAATATAAAACCCTTTTTTTACTCACACAATGTTTTTTTGTTTTTATTTTAAAAAAGTTTTAACGCTTTTTTAATCTCGAAACTAACACTATTTATATGAACTACTAATTACAACTTTATTGCTGTTTTTAGCGGCTGCAAACATACAACCCTTTTTTATTCCCACAATGCTTTTTTTATGTTTTTTTGAAAAAAATTTTAATCCCTTTCTAAACAACTAAAACACTATTTATATGAACTCTAAAACACAAACTTTATTGCTGTTTTTAGCGGGTGCAAATATACAGCCCTTTTTATATTACGCAAGCTTATTTTTAATCTTTTTTTAAATGTTTTTTATACCCACATTTAAACCCCTTATTTCCCGTACGTTATATTTAAACCTTTTTTCTATATGCATATGGATTGGGTAAGTAT
>CANMQH010000040.1 GCA_947499935.1 uncultured Algibacter sp.
TTCTGGAACAACACCTAATAATTGACTTACTGTAATTTTATGATCTTTAAATACTTACATAATAAATTGATTATCAGGTAATAAGATACAAAAATTAAACAAGAAAAATAAGGTAAGCATTTGACAATCAGTCAATTAAATTATTGTGATAAATGCTTTATAAAACAAAAAAAGTCGAAAGAAAAAATCTTCCGACCATGACTACCTTTACAGGCAACCTTTTTTTAAACTATATAATAATAACATTTTAAGTTAACAATACCTTAATTTTTTAGCCGTTGTTACTTAGCATTAAATCTGAAAAAAGCTATTATCGTCCGTAGGTTTGTTTTTAATGAGTTTTTCTGCGATTTTGTTTAGATTTGGTTTGGGGGTTTCTAGTTTGGGTTTGATATGGTTTCCAAGAGTTTCTAAAGATTTAGGTTTTACTTTTTTTGTAGTTTGTTTTTTAGTTTCAATAGCTTTTTCTTTAGAAACAGTAGGTGACGTTTTTTTAGTTTTAGCATAAGGGTCTTGACCTTTTAGCATCATGTCGTCTTCATGCTTAAATTCTAGCATCTCGTCTAATGTGAACTCTTTAGGAACATCAATAAAATCTTTTAAGTTATCCGGATGTACTTGATTGTATATGCCATTGATTAATTGGACACACTCGTTTTTAGTTGCATAACGTTGTTTATGTACTACGCCTTGAACAACAGGATGATCTACCATCCATTTGTTGTTGGTATATATAAATCGATAAATCCATTCTTGGTTAGTATCATTAAGTTTTAGAAATGAATCTTCTTGGAATGGTAAATCATTAAATAATTGAATGGTTTCAGAAACGTTTAATTCTAATTCTTTTTGTTGTTGGTTGGTTAATGGGTTATTGTAATTTATTTTCATTTCAACTAAAAATTATAAAATGATATTTTAACATATTGTTATTTCTGAATTTTTAATATTTCTTCTTTTATTATTTTACCAGTTTTCGCATCTAAAACAACAGATTTTAATTTAGCATTTTCAATAGACCAAGTAATAATCCATAATGGATTGTTGACACTTGATTCTTTTTTTATTGACGTTGAATTTTTATTGATATTTATATCATTTTGTTTACAGAAATCTAAAATATCTTGCCACGAAAATAGATACCCTTTATCATAATCAATTTCCTTTTCTATAGAGCCATCTTTACGATAATATTTCCAAATGTTACAATTAAATTTATTTGGAAATTGGCTGCCATATATTTTTAAATTTCCATTTGGATAAAATCGAAAGACTTCATTTAAATGTGAGGTTTTAGAAGATTTGACTCTTAAATAATCACCTTCTCCTACTAATACACCTCCAAAATCTATTATTAAAGATCCATCATCTAATTTGTATTCATGTTTTCCGTTTTCGCTATTGTTTTTAAAAAAATCAACATCAAATTTTTCTTTTACTTGCATAGTAGAACCTTTTTTCAATATAGAGTTTTTATTATTGTTCTTTTCTTGGCTTTTACAAAGAGTAAAACTAAGGCTTAAGATAATTAATAGGCTAAAAGTTGTCGTTTTCATATTTACTCAGGGTCTAAATTAGTCCATAAAGCTTGCCATTGCCATAGCCAAGTACTTATTACAGGGAATGAAGCAGCACCTTGGGCATCAGAATAGTCCATTACATTATCAGTTTTAAGTTGTTCAAAAGTGTATTTGCCATTTGAACTGAAGCTATGGTGTAGACCCATTGCATGAAATAACTCATGAACTAAAGTACTATCATTAAACCCAATACTGTATATAGTTACAGAGCGTTTTATTGATGGAATTCCGTAGGCAATTCCATAGAGGTTTCCAATCCTAGAAGTTGCGGATTCATTAATGAAATATACTTTGTAATGATCTCTATAATTAATTCCTAATGGGTCATAAAGACTATATAATTTAGTATCTAAATAATCCATTATTGAATCAACACCAGTTCCAGATAAATCATGATTATTACCATCAATATTTCCGCCAGAAGAAAATCTAGCATTAAAGATAACATCTCCTTGCAATGGCAACTGAGCATTCGCAGGAGCAAAAATTGGTTTAGCTAGAGCTTGAGCCATATATTTTGTTAATTCATTTCTTCTTCCTGCTAGGACAGGCACATTAGGAATTCCAGTTGCTGTTAAATCTGTACTTACTTCTACAAAAACAATATTTGCTTTATATCTATGGGCTTTATTATTAGCAAGAATTTTTATTTTTCCAGAGGAATCAGAACTTCCATCTACAAATACTTCAATATATTGATCTGTTCCAAATTCATTATCACAAGTAATTTCCAAATAATTACTTAGTGTGTGCTTACCAATAGTTTTATTAGAGGGCTCTAGTATTTCTATCTTATTTAATGTGAATAATGTAGAATCGTGTTTAAATTCTATTTTAGTGGGGACTTTGTTTATTATTTCTAATTTTAATGTAAGCTTAGCTGTTTTATTTTTTAAAAGGGTCAGAGTTGGAACTATATATACATCACTAGGCTTTGTAGGATGCGGTATAATATTTTCGTATTCGTTTCTATATAGTTTAGTATATTCTGCATCACTCTGAGTAAAAACACCTCCAGAGTTTTTACCAATAATATTTTTATACCATACATCTCCATTATTCCCTTTGAAATCTCCAGTTCTTAGCCAATCTATGCCATAATCACTTCCATTGTAGTTTGATTTGGGTCTAAACTCTACTGTTACTCCAGTTGCTACTCCAGCAGTAGGAACTGGACCTCCAGTTAATGCTGCTTGACCTCCACCAATTAAACCAATTTTTGCATTTTCATCACCGTCCCCCTTTTTCTTTTTCTTTTTAGCCTTAGTCACTACCAAGCCAGCAGGAAAGCCTCCAGCTATAAATTTAGCTCCATTAAGTGCTCCAGCGGCTGTCGTTAAATTTGCATTTGCGACTTTAAGCTTGTTTTGTGCTTCTACAAGTTTTGGATCTATTTTACTATTAAATTTAGCAATAAGTTGGTTTGAAAAACCAGTAACAAAAGCATTATATTCATTACCTAATCCAGAAAGTAACGTTGATGCCCTATCCATATCGGTTTGTAATTCCTCCGATTCTTTTTTGGCTTTTTCAATGCGTCTTTCTAGTTCTTCGTCTATTTTTCTTTGTAAATAATTATTTAGGCTGTATCGTTCTATTAGTGCTTCTAATTTTGCGATTTCTGTACTTAATTCGTCTCTTATTTCTTGTGTTTGAACGCTAAGTTGGTCTTGTAAATCATTTAATTTACTAGTATCTATTTCAAAATTATGAGGCTTGGTGCCGTCTATTCTATGGGCATCTGATACATTTGAGGTAGAATTTTCATCTACATGATATAAAGGACCTTCTGAATTTGCTTCTACAACTTGGTCTGCCCTTCTAGTTTCTGATAAAAAATTTAATAGAGAATTAAATTGAGGATTGGCATTGGTTACTGAGCTTCCTAAATTATTAATCCCTTTTTTAATATCGTTTAAATTCTGGTTTATGGTATCTTCAACATTATTTAATAAGGCATCTAATTCTTGTTGTAGTTCATCGGTAACATCATAAACTAAGTCAGTAACATTGGCTTCTGCACCGCCAACGTGTTCTTCAATATATTCGCTGAGACCTTCAGTATTTAATTCGGCTGTTTCAATATGTTTATCTACATTATCCTTTAACTTTTGGGCATTAGCCAAATAGCCTTGACCCACTTTTAATGCTGTTTGTACTGCCTTACTGTTAATAACACCTGCAATAGGTGCTGCTATATCACCAACAGTTGCAGATATAGTTCCTGCAACACCTCCTGTTAAAGCTTCAACCTGTTTAATAACAGCTTTAAAAGTGCTATTAAGTGTTTCTTTTAATATATCTAGAGTATTTGGCGGATCTACCATATCACCAACGCATTGCATCATCAATGATATTTTCCCACCAATATCGCATTGTAAGACACTATCGTCAGCCAAAAGTTTTTTATTATTTGAGAGAATTTTATCTGATGCTGGTATGTCCCACTCATCCTTTATAACGGCACATGATACTTTGCATATATTAGAACATGCAGCAAAGGGTTCAAAATTTACACCAGAAACATTATCTTTTGTTGTTAACCAGTTTTCTCCATAAATGGTTACAGTAGAGTTTGTTGCTTTTATTTCTATAGCCTCACCGGGTGCATTAGTACACATAATCTTAGTGCCACTTGGTACAAACTGTCTAGGTCTATGCATTTCTTATTTTTTTTAGTTTAGAAATCTGTCTATAACGGTATAAATCTTTTATTTCTACACCCATCATTTGGGTAGCAGAATAAACATTATTAAAAATACCTAAATCATAAGTTTCAAGATAAGCTGCATCAATATCTACAATTAGGTCTTGTGCATTATGAAGTTTTCTAAAAAAGCGCTTTACTTTGGCAGATTGAAATGTATTCGTATTAATACTGCCAGATCTAATAATTTGATGGTTAATCGCTTCTTTATGATCTAAAAGCGTTGTTTTTAAAGATAATGGGAGTTCATAATCATCGAAAAATTGAGAAAATGTTTTTTGTTGTCGCAATGGCGTTTTAACTGAAAGTTCTTGGTTGTAAATAGGTGGAAACAATAAAGTTCCTATTTCAGATTTGGTAATTAGTTCTATAAAAGCTTTCTCATCTCCTAATAAAGCTTCTGTACCATCAAGAATTAAATCTATGTTATCAACTGTTTTTTTATAATTTTGTTTAATATTTTTTCTATAAAAATACCAATCTTCTTTAATTTGTTCCCTATTAACTACTGTTGTGATTTCTCCTTTGTTATTACAATATAAAATTAATTTTTGTTGTAGCCATGCCAATTCATTTTCTAATGCAGAATTGCCTTCTAGGTTTGATTGTTTTCTGTTTTTAATTTCTAAAGAAAAAAGAACTCCATAATTATCTTTTTTAACGCAGGTTTTTGTAACATCTGCTTTAATTGTATTAGTTTTTTGGTCGTTATTAGAGACTAACAATGTTGTCGTTTCTATATGATAATTCAATGGCTTGGTTGAATAATCTAATATAATATTTTTAGTTTTTACAGGAAGCTTAGTTTCCATAGTCTAATCATTTATTTCAACGCGTTTTCCTAAAATAGTTACTTTTGATCCGTTTAGTAAATTTTTAAAAGCACCAGTTAAATTTAAAACGCCCATGGTCATTATTGTTAATATGGCTCCACTTTGAATGTTTGCCATAATTGAACCTGTAATGGATACTCTTTTACCAAAAACACTAACACTTTTATCTCCTTTTATTGAGGCCTTAGAACCAGCTTTTACGGTTAAGTTTGAACTAGCATCTAGACTCAAATTACTGGAAGCTGAGGCATCTATATTATTTCCTGCATTAACCGAAAAATCATTACTCGCTTCAATAGCCACATCTTTAGAGCTAAATGTAATTTTATTAGGCGCATTAATAGTAATCTCACCATTACCGCCCATAATTATGGTGTTGCCACTAGGGTCTGCAAT
>CANMQH010000041.1 GCA_947499935.1 uncultured Algibacter sp.
CCTCGCGGATTTTCAGTTTGGTGTGTACTTGCAAAGTTAATCGCTAAACCACGCAACTACTCATAGCCGAGACCGTTCTCTACAATTAAAATAAACTTATGGCTAAAAGACTTCCAACGGAATTTGCTATCATAATGAATCTTGAAAAGATGATGATATTGCAACAATCAGAGTTGGAATTTGTAAATCAACAGAATTATTTTGATGAGAATAGCCCTTGCCATCTATATTTTGTTTGCAAGAGACCTCGACTCACAATAAATCCTGATTATTTTAAGATAAATAATAAGTCGGTTTCGATTAAAATCAGAGTTCATTATGAATCTGAAATGAAAGAGCATGAATTAAAATTTTATAATAATTTAGGAACGACGAAAGCTAAATTAATTACTAAATATCCCTACGGCAAATTTCAAATAGTTACTAAAGATGGAGTTTGGTGCGATGCAAAAGTCTCGCCTTTCATTCAACATTATGATTTAAAAATTGATTCAGAATTTTTAGACATGGAAGTATTATATATAGGTCAATCTTATGGCGTCGATGGAGCAAGAACTGCACCTGATAGACTTAGAAATCATTCAACGTTACAAGGTATTTACGCTGAAGCCATAAGTAATAATCCAGATAGTGAAATATGGTTAGCATTAGCATCGTTTGAGCAAATAAATATGATGGTAATGCATGGAAACACCAAATATACAGATGATGAACTTGAAGAAGACAAAAAACGTCAGAAACTAGTTAATGACAAATTAAATTGGGAAGGAATAAATGAACAACAGAAAATAAACTTTACAGAAGCTTCTTTAATTAGATATTTTCAACCACCATATAATAAAATTTATAAAGATTCATTTCCTAGTCCAGCACATAAAACATACAGTGAATGTTACGAATTAGATATTAATGCTGTGGTAATTGAAATGCATACATCAGAAATGATAAATTGTAGAATGTTTTCAGAAACAATAGCTAAATCAAATTCCCATCATAAAAGATTCTTATTAAATTCTGTTGAAGAACGAAAAAGCATGTTTGATTTCTCATAAAAAAACTGTGGAGAACACGGTGTATAATTCATTGCTAGTACTCGCTTACTTACAAAAATCCTCACAGATTTTCTATTCAGTTTGTATTTGCTAAATTAGGTGCTTGAAACACGCAACGAAATCATACACAAGACCGTTGGCAAACATTTAAAAGAAGAACAATAAATAAATTTTTCCATATGAGAGTGAGCCTTTATGCCTTTTGAATTGAATCAATTGAAAATGTTTCACTGTTCCTTCTGTGAAAAAAAAGCAGATACAAAGACAGCTTCAGGTTTGCTCTCATATGGAATTAAATTTCTACAAGTATGAAAATTCAAAATGTCTACATTAAATTTAATTATCAAAACATTGATGAATTGTCGGACAATACATTAAGAAAACTATTGAGAGAATATTCGAAATTAACTCGTAATCTACTTTTAGAGGAAATTGAAAATATATTATACGACCTTGAACTGCCTTATAGACAAAGGCAATCGCTTAAATCCATAATAAAAAACAAAACTTCAAATTCACCAAATTTCTATGTTGAAAAAATCGAAAAAGGCAGTTTAATTGTAATTGGAATGTTAACTGCAACAGGTTATTTTTTATTGCAAAAATCTTTGGGAAAAAGTTTCGAAAAAGCGTGGGAAAAATCAGATATCGGAAAAGATACTGACGAGTTAATGTTGAATAGCCTTAATAAATTGCATAAATATTTAAAAACACGACCGAAAAAATTAAAAAAATTATTAAATGGAATTAACGGTAAGATATTAGGAGATAAATATTTCGTGAAATCAGTCAAAAAATCAAAATTGAATGACGAGCCAATGATAATAATTAACATCGAAGATATTGAGAAACCAAATCAGATAATGGATTTTGACAAAATAGATTCTGAATATGTTGAATTTGAAATCATTGAAGAAATTAAAAAAACAGAAGAAAAAATCAAGAAGAAAAAACGTTAGCCAACAATGCGTATAATTCAGCAAGCTGAATAAGTAACTTCATATTTTTTGTTACTTTTAAACATCAAGTTAAACTGAAACCGATTTGACAAACCAAACTTGCCAAATCATACACGAACACGTTGGCATTCATTTAAAACACACAACGCAATGAAGAACAAAATTTTAAAATTAGATAATCCTTGCAATGAAAAGTGGGAAAATATGAAACCCAATGAGAAAGGAAATTATTGTGATTTATGTACAAAGAATGTTATTGACTTCACTAAACTAAATCAAATTCAGATTTCCGAGATAATGAAAAAATCGGGAAGTAAAATTTGTGCAAGAGTAACACATTCTCAATTGAATTCGCCATTAATGAATTTAGAGAATAATTTCGATTTAAATTTTTCGAATTCTAAAGCAGCTGCAGGATTAATACTTGCAACTTCATTAACATTTGGACAAACTTCGCACGCTGAAAGTCAAAGTATAAAAACTGAATTCATTCAAAGTTCAGACTCAATAGTGAATTCAAAAAAGGAAAAGTCTACTTCTAAGCCTAGTGAACTAAAACTTGATAAGTTAATTGTATTTAAGGGAAAAATAACTTCCGAGGATTTAAAAAAACCTGTTGAAAATGCTAAAATCACTCTTGTAACTTCACAAAAAATATTGAATGCTTATAGTTCAACAGACGGAACATTTTCAATTGAAATACCTGCAAGTTTAATTGATGATGATAATGTAATAAGAGTTTCGTACTACGATGTAAAGGAAAAAAGAGAAAACGAAATGTTTTTTGGATATGAAACAAAAGATTACATATTATCAAAAGAGGAATTAAAAACTAACTTTTCAATAGAAGCGGAACCTGAAGTATTATATCTTGGAGGAATTGGAGCCTACTCTGAAAAAAGAAAACCGATTGTTTTAAGTAATGGTGTTGAAACTAAATATCGTGAATTTGTTAAAGCTCAAATGGGAGAAAAAAGTAGTTGTAGCCTTGAAAATAAAGACTATTTGTATTTCGATTCAAAATTTGCGATAGCGATTTATGGAAAAAAAGCAAAAGATGGACTTTATATATTAACCAATAAAACAGAAAAATAAAAACGAAATGCCAACAATGGCTATAAGTAATTGCTTGTTCTCGCCTACTTTGGAAATTCCTGCGGAATCTCCAACTTGGAGTGTACTTGCAAAGTTAACCGCTAAACCACGCAACTACTCATAGCCGAGACCGTTGCCTTCAACAGCTCATCAAATTTTGGCGGACAGATTTCTTCTGGGAAGAAATATATCCTGAAAATTGATTCGCATAAGGAGACAATAGTCGTCCTGACGAGCTTTTATTAGTCGAGTATAAAGTGAAACTCCTACTCTATCTGAAAATTATTTAAAACTCTTGAAACATGAAAACTCAGTTTAAATATGAATGTTTGTTTTAACACGAGTGTAGACTTCCCTTTTTTAGGACACCTTAAAATTCGACAAATAATTATTATTTAGCCCAGATTTGATGAAGAATTTA
>CANMQH010000042.1 GCA_947499935.1 uncultured Algibacter sp.
GACGTTTCAGAACCTATTTTTGATACTTGTAAGACCATCAAAACTTAGTCTAAGCTAGGAATATTATAAAAATAAAGTCTCTTAGTGAGGCTTATATTAGTACTATATTTTATGAATTAATGGCTTGTGCAACGGTTACCGGTGTTGCCAACAGTATTTTATTCAATTTGCCAACTCCATTCACTTTCTAAATCGGCAATTTCACTTTCCGTATAATTTAATTGTTCAACAATTCCATTATAAATTTCATTCGGATATTTCTTAAGAGCTAACCAAATAAATTCAGAATGATATTGTTTCGTATAACCATCCGATTCGTTAATTGTTTTCTCTAATAAGTTCCGAGAATTTTCATTTTTATAATTCACTATGCTCTGATAAAGTTCTCGTAACATTGCGTAATTGAAACTCGTAGGTTTCTTGATTTCTACAGAATGAATTTTCTTAATATATTCAAATGAATTTTCATTCGGAAAATTCTTCACTGCTTTTAATCCATAAAATTGAATGTCAGTATCTTCATTCTTAAGAAGACTATTTATTAGTTCAATATCGCTTGTTTTCAGATATTTTGAAATTGCAATTATTGCTGAATTGTTTTCATTTATAGCTAATTCTCTAATTCTGTCGTAATATTTTTCTTTTGGTTCAATTCTTTCTAACAATCTATTTTTGTTGTTACTTATCAAGTTTGGTGTAAATAATATTAAGCTATCTAAAGTTTTTTTATCAGATTCTGTTAGGTATTCATTATCAGAATAAGGTCTCAACATTGATTCAATAAAATAGTCATTAACTCTTGTCATACTTCCAATACAGCCATATTGTGTTGAAACAGAAGTAGTGTCTCTTAAATTGTCTTTTAGAATATTGAAGCTGTTTTTATTTCTCTGTTTAACAAGTAAATCAAATGCATAGCATTTAACCACAGGATTTGGATGTTCAGTCAAGAGTAACAATTCTTGTTCAGTAGCATTTTTTTTTAAATCTGTGAAGTTATCCCACTGTTTTGGTTTCGTTCCAGCTTCTCCAACTGCTCTTCCTGTTATTTCTCCATAATCAATTAATTCACTAACAATAATCTTTGTTTTCTGACTTAATTCATTTGCATGAGCAAATTCAGCTTTATTATTTCCTTGAGAGCAAGAACATAGAATTAAAAAGATGATTGATATTTGAACTAAAGTTTTTATCATATTGTGGGCAACGTCCCGCGGCTAAATGCAGTTTTGAAATTCAAAGATACGGAGTATCTTTAAGAATTTTAAAATTGCATTTAGCCAGTGATGTGTGCTGTCCCGAAGGGCAGCGCGCGTTGCTGGCGTAGCCGCGGGACGATGCGATGTGAGACCGGAGGGATTGCATCGCATCGTTAAATATATGGCAAGTAGGGCAGAAAACAAGCTATTATTTTCGGTTTAGCCACAAGCCAAATCTTTTGTATTTTGTTTTAATTTTTCTCTTTTAATACCAAATCAAAAGATTTGGCGACTTAGCAAATAGACAATAATCTTTCGATTAAACACTAATCGCCCTATTTGCTATATATAGTGTTAGAGCCAGTACTTTTTCGGTTCTATTTACTCAAAAGGTACTCCGCTATGTTCTTATGTCCCTCACGTTCAGCAATAATTAATGCAGTATCCCCATTATCCATTTTTAATGTAATTGAT
Source organism: uncultured Algibacter sp. (assembly GCA_947499935.1). Lineage (GTDB taxonomy): Bacteria > Bacteroidota > Bacteroidia > Flavobacteriales > Flavobacteriaceae > CANMQH01. The sequence goes on from CANMQH010000042.1 coordinate 1,674, forward strand.
GCCTTATTTTCAACTAGAAGCTTTACTAGGTCCAAATTCCCTCTGTGTACTGCGGAATGCAAAGCTGTTACATTTTGCATTTGGACTGCATTCACATTCGCTCCATTTTCGATTAACAACTTGCTAAGTCCATAATTCTCTTTTGCAATTGCAGAATGTAAGGCGTTAACTTTAGATGGATTTTTAGCTGATAAATTAGGGTCTGCTCCTAATTCAATCAAGGATTTTGCGATTTCTGTTTGATTGAAAAACCCTGCTAAAGATAACGGTGTAAAACCATCATTTGAATGCGTATTTATCAAGTCAAAATCAGGTTTGTTCAAATAATCATTTACTATTTTAGTTTTGCCACATACAATAGCTTCGTGAAATGAAAACGATTTCTTTAACTCAATAGCTTGCTCAAAAGCCTTTTCAAGTCCGCTATAAGCGATTATCATCAAACCTGAACTTCCATTATCGTCTTTAAGACTCAGTACGTCAGGATTTTCTTTAATAAGGGATATGACTTTGTCTGCTTCTTTATTTTTTATGTGCGTTTTGAGTAATTCTATCATATTATTTGTTTTAGGCGTTAGACCAATTAGCGTGCAGAAAAATACTGTTATTAGAGTTTTCATAATAATGTCTTTTCTACAAAAGAAATGATAAAAGAATTAACTGAATTACTATATATCACTTTTTCGTAACGCACTTGGCGATTGACCTACTATATTTTTAAAATAGTTGCTAAAATTACCTAGACTTGAATAACCAGTATCAAAAGCAATCTCTTTTATGGTTTTGTTGGTCTCCAATATTTGACGTTTGGCTTCTTGAATTCTTTTTTTTGAAATATATTGGAATGGTGTGACACCAAAAATTTGATTAAAATTCCGTAGTAAATGGTTTTCTGATATTAGACCAATGTTTGCCAATTCTTTTAATCTTAGGTTTTTATGATAATTACAGTCTATAAAATCCTTGACAAACAGAACTCTTTGATAAAGCTCTTCCCGAGTAGATTTCTTTTTAGAAGCTAATCGTTTAGTGTCAAATAGGGTGTAGTTGTTCTGTTTTAGAATTGCATTCAAAAGCTGATAATAAAATTCATCTTTTTCAAGTTCATCTATTCCAAAATTAGATTTCTTTCTACCTGTTTTTAACAATTCAGAGACCATTCCACTATGATGATAATTTCTTTCAAATAGTTTAATTCCCTCGTGTTTTTCTACATTGAAGTCAAGTAATTGTTCATCAGTAGCATTTAAACCTGAAACTACTTCTGAAACAAATTCAGGTGAGAAAAAAACACAAAATGATTCAGTTTCTTTAGAGGTATCAATGGTCAAACGATATTTGGTGCATTCGTTTAATATAAGAAAATTGGTTTGGTCAACTTGATATTCACGCTGTTTCACTTGATAATTAGCTTGACCTCCATAGAAAGACTTTATAGACAAGAAGCAATCTCCAGACCATTGGTATTTTTGTGCTTGCTGATGGATGATAAAATTATCTGTCATTTTAAACAATGGTCTTTGGTTGTCGTATTGGCTCTAACGTCCCGCGGCTAAATGCAGTTTTGAAATTCAAAGATACGGAGTATCTTTAAGAATTTTAAAATTGCATTTAGC
>CANMQH010000043.1 GCA_947499935.1 uncultured Algibacter sp.
TAGTAATATTAATCTATGGTCTTGATACATTATCAGATAATCACGAATATAGCACAGATATGGAAACTTATGCTATTATTATTGCTGCTATATTACAAGTCATCTTAGCAATATGGAGTATAATCATTCTAGTTATAGGTATAAAAGTGATTCAAAAATTTAGTACGCTAAAAGCTATTGGTAACATTTTTGTACCAACAATAATATTATTGGTTGTTATGTTTATATTTCTCTATGTTGCAGTAGGTACAATATAAGTATTATTCAACCTCAAAGTCAAAATATGTTTTTGGAAAAGGCTCCCATCGTAATGTAAAATGCCACCACTCTTTGGAGTAATTTCTAAAACCATATTTAAGCATTATATTTTGTAATAATTGCCTGTTTGCCTTTTGCTTTTTGGTAATACCATTATAATTAACCCAAGATTCTTTTCCGAAAAAATCAAACGGACTCCCCATATCTAAAGGCTTTCCTGTGTTTCCATCAATAATGGTTAAATCTACAGTACTCCCTCTACTATGTCCAGATTTTGATGCAATGTAACCCGACTTAAACAGATAGCGCTTTCTAACATCTGGGTAAAAAATTTGCTTATTAATAGTATCATCTAAAGCTTTTGCCCACCGCACAAAATGATTTACTGCACGTTGTGGCCTATAACCATCATAAACTTTTAAGCATAAGTTTTTATCTTGCAAGGCTTCTTGTACTTGCTTTAAAGCATTTGCTGTTTTTATAGTTAGTACAAGGTTATTAGTTTGATAGCCATCAACAACAGTTCCTAAAAAATTGTTTGAAGAATAATAACGTAACTCAACATCTAAATCTGGAATAACGTCTTTTACATGCACAAATCCATCTGGTAATTGCGAATATGCATTAATACAGATTAGGCTAAATAAAACGATAATTTTATATTTCATAATCATTTTAATTACGCTAATTTAGAAAATAAAAACTATGGATAGTCCTTTAAATTTAAAAATGAAAGATGCTGAAGTTATATATTATCCTAATTTTTTCAATATTAAGCAAGCCAACAACTATTTTAATAGCTTACTCAATACTATAAATTGGAAACAAGATACCATAACCGTTTATGGAAAAATCCATTTACAGCCTAGGTTAACGGCCTTTTATGCTACTAATGCTAAAAGTTACAGTTATAGCAATATTATAATGCATCCCAATCTGTTTGAAGGCGATTTACTCAAAATTAAAAATAATATTGAAGCTCAATTAAATATTAACTTTACAAGTTGTTTAGCTAATTTATATAGAGATGGTAAAGACAGTAATGGATGGCATTCAGATAACGAAAAAGAACTTGGGACACAGCCTATAATAGCTTCAATCTCTTTTGGAGCCGAACGCATATTTCATTTTAAACATAAACTTGATAAAAATTTAAAAACAAAACTTGTTTTAAAACACGGTAGCCTGTTATTAATGGCTGGAGCAACTCAAGAAAACTGGTTACACCAAATACCTAAAACAACAAAACCTATTGGACAGCGAATTAATTTAACATTTAGAATTATTGCATAAAAAAAACCGAGTTCCCTCAAACTCGGTTTTCTGTCAATTTGCTTTTTTTTTATATTTTTGATTTGAATTACCAAATCTCCAACATAATACAAATATTAATTAATTAATCCATTGAACTAAAAAGTGTGTTATTTAGTACACCACAAATATATAATTAAGAAATGATAATTAGCGACTAAATACATTAAAATTCGATGAAACGCACTTAATTTTAACATTTAAAGACAAAATACAATATATAACGACGAAATACGTATGGTTAATCTTGAAAAAAATCAAATAAAAACAAAAAAAGCATCCTTTTAAAGGATGCTTTTTAACTAACTAACCAACCAAAATATGAATTACAGTTCTAAAGTTTAAAGTAACCACTCAATAAACTTTTATTAGAATGTAACTATTATATATTTAACAAACTCTATGCCAAACTTTATTTATATGCTTTTTTTATGTAAATAAAACATAAAATTCTGATTTTAAGACTTTTATAATTTTATCATCAGCCACTAGTATTTAATATTAAATAATAAGATATTTGCTTTTCAAATTAATACCTTATGAAAAGATTCTCACTTTTATGTTTAGCCTTATTAATTATTTCTTGTGGGCAAAAAGAAAAAGATTTAATTGTTAAAACCACAATCAAAGGGCTGAAAAAGGGAACTGTTTATCTAAAAAAAGTAGAAGACACAACACTAATAACAGTAGACTCTTTATCTATTAATGGAGACCATACTACTTTTGAGCTTTATAGCACTTTAAAAAGTCCCGAAATGTTTTTTCTATATTTAGATAAAAATGGTTCTGAGAATGAAAGAATTTCTTTTTTTGCAGACAAGGGTATTACTGAAATAAAAACCACTTTAAAAAACTTTGTTTATGATGCTAAAATTAAAGGTTCTAAACAACAAAAGATACTCGAAGACTATAAGCTAGTTATCTCTAAAATGAATAACAGAAACTTAGAGCTGATTAAAGAAAATTTTGAAGCGCAAAAAAATAAAGACACTTTAAAAATTAATGCCATAAAAAAAGAAGCCGACAACTATACCAAAAGAAAATATTATTTTACGGCTAACTTTGCTATTAACAATAAAGACAGTGAAGTAGCACCTTACCTAGCACTTTCGGAGATTTACAATGCTAAATTTAGCTTATTAGATACTATAAATAAGTCTTTAACACCAAAAGTTAAAGCTTCCAAATATGGAAAAGCTCTGGATAAGTACATTGGCTCAATAAAAAACAAGTAAAGTATTAAACAAGTCCCGCTAAAAAAAGCGAAATTAGTTCAACTTACAATTTTGAGAAGTAT
>CANMQH010000044.1 GCA_947499935.1 uncultured Algibacter sp.
TTATAAAAATAAAGTCTCTTAGTGAGGCTTATATTAGTACTATATTTTATGAATTAATGGCTTGTGCAACGGTTACCATTGTTGGCTGTAGTGTTTTTTACTTTTATTTTTCTTTTAACATATTCATAAATCCAGAATAGAACTATTAATAACGCTCCAAAAAAAGAAACATAACTAATGGTTATATTTTTAGAAACAACCTCTACATTATAATCTAAAACAGGAATTTCATCTTGTTCAGATATTCTGATTCCCAAGATAGAAATCGAATGTTTTATTCCTAAAAAAGTGTTTTTATCTATTTTCTTGTTGTAATGTTGTTTATCAATATCAATGATTATTTTGTCATTTATATGTAAATTGGTAAGCAGTTCTTTTCCTTTATCAAAGTCAATTAATAAGTAATCGATTTCGAATACTTTATTAGGAAATTCAGAAAATTCAAACTTTATATCATCTGTACTTTCGTAATCAAGTAGCATTGGTTTGAATTTAGATACAGTTACCTCTTTCGAGATAATATCTCCTTTATGGAGTCTTTTTTTAGATTCACTTCGATAATAAATTCCAGCAAATAGCAGGATTATTAAAATTATTAGATAAGAAATTGAATTGTCTTCTTTCATTCAAAAGGTTCTATCGTATTACGGGTTTTCGACATTACAGCCAACGTTAAGTATAAGAAATCGTAGGGCAGGAGGTAAGCACTATCGTTTCGGTTTATTACTTAGCTAAATATAAATATTTTGCTTTTATCTTTTCTACTATAAACGCCAAATTTTATATTTAGCGGACTTCATTAATAATCACTGACCTTTCGGAAAGCCTAAAAGCCCTATGTTTTTTATACAGTGTTACCCATAGTTTTATTTCACATCATAATTTCCATTAGCCCATTCTATTGCTGGTTTAATCCACTCTTTTAATGGTCTAAAGAAAAATCCGTGTCCCATCCCTGTATTCAATTCAATTTCTTTAAAATTCTTTATTTCGCAACTAGAAGTTTTCTTTCGTTCAATTGCAGAAACACCAAAAGGGTCTGATTTTTCATAAATCGTTAAAATATTACCGCAATAATTGATTTGGGGGAAATCCTTAATATCGTTATCTCTAAAACAAGCAATAAAAATAAAATTTAAATCTGGATTATTTGTTAAAGTTGAAACAATTTGAGCAATATATCCGCCTTTTGAAGTACCAATTACAGTTATTTTTTCTGGTTTAACTCCTTTTTTTATTAAGCTATCAATTTGGTTAACAACTCTAACTGCATATTCTCTTGTGTTTACGTTTTTATTCCTTTTTTCACTAATAACTTTTAAACCGCTTTTTTCAAATTCGGAAATAACTTCCCTGTATTCAGTCCGCCCATACTTAGGATGTAATTCATTTAATTCGTGAGTTTCTAAAAATTTGTTATGAAGGAAAAAAACAAATCTATCATCATTTTCTGTTGTGAACGCAAATAAGGTCGAACAAAAAAGAACTGCTATTAAAAGTTTTAAGTACATTTTTCTAATTATGGGTAACGTCCCGCGGCTAAATGCAGTTTTGAAATTCAAAGATACGGAGTATCTTTAAGAATTTTAAAATTGCATTTAGCCAGTGATGTGTGCAGTCCCGAAGGGCAGCGCGCGTTGCTGGCGTAGCCGCGGGACGATGCGATGTGAGACCGGAGGGATTGCATCGCATCGTTATTGTATATGAATAGTAGCTGTTAAATAAGACTATTCTTCAAATATTAAAATCCAGTTAAAAATAGAAAAGAAAGTTTATTTAAAGAACAAATTCAGCTATTATTTATATATGTCGTTGTGTTCAGTATTATATCACTGTCCTTGTGTCGAAGACATGTTTTTTAATCTTCTTAATACGGAGTCTCTCAGTGACACATGGCTACTAAATAAAAGGTCTTCAATTGTTTTTGTTTTTAGGTTATTGTCTTTATCTAGGGATAAGGATAGTCACCTAAAACTTTTACAGAGATTAAAAATCAATTACGAACATATTTTAATTCGTTGATGTCCAGAGAAATAACTTGACTTTCTGCGTTGTTTTCTGTACCTTCAAACTGTTGTACGTTTTCCAACGTATTGAGAGCGAGCTCTCTACGATGTCAATCGAAACAGTTTGAGATAAAATTCATGCTTCATTTTATCTCCAACGATTAAAATACGTTTCTTCGACCTAAAACAATCTCTGTAAACGACACAAAACACAATTGAAATCATTAGACACTGAGATATTGAACATCAACGTCTCGGCTATGGTTAGTACGGGAATTAAAATTACTGAATTTTCGATTAGGCACTTAGACAAAGCATTTTGTTT
>CANMQH010000045.1 GCA_947499935.1 uncultured Algibacter sp.
AACAATAAAATCAATTACTGGAAATCATCATTACTTAAATGCATTTTATGCGGCGTTTAAAAACTAAATTGGTATAAGTTGTAAATCTATTTTAGTACTAAGTGTAATTATGTAAACTTTTTTTTAGGACGAGACAATCTTACCGCTACTAACTACAAGTTAGCAGTAGCGACACGTGGTTACCTAGCGGGGGCCCTATTTTCTGAATGTGCCTTTTTAATAAAAATGTAGCTACACTTTAGAGCATAAAAAAGCCACCTTTTATAGTAGCTTTTTTTCTTATATCATAAATTAGCAGGAACTGGATTAGACTTTGTAATTTTCTCTAAAGTCCCTTCATAAATATCAAAAATTAAAAAAATATCAAATTCATCTAACTTATAAATAAGCGCTCTAGAATCTGTGCTTTCTATTGGTTTCCATTTTACAAATAAACTATTCAAAAAATCCAGCACCTTATGTATTTTCCCTTTGTCTAGATTAACCTTAAAACCATCTTTACCAATAAACCAAGTTTTCTGTCTAGATTGTAAAAAATCAATCCCAATTTCATCTATAATACCGTTAGAAAACCCAAATCTATACCCATTATCTAAATAATAATAGCCATAATTATCTTCTCCAACCAAATTATATTCTTCTTTTTCTATTTTTATTAATGAATCCTGTAAACTATCACCTAAATTAATATTGTATAAAACTTTACCTTCTAATAGCCACGAATAAATATTTATTTTTTTCTTCTTAGACATCTTACTTATTTAATGCTTTTGATATTTCTTTTACTTCATTTAAGACTTTCTTTGCGTTTTCTAAATCTGACCCTTTCAAAAATTTAATTGCATCATCTAACGTCTCCGAAGCTGATTTAAGCGTAGCATTTAAAGTAGCTTTAAAAGTTGGATTTTTCATAGATTTATTAAAGGTTTCTACAGCTTTTTTCACATCTCCTGCCTTACCTACATTCAACCATTTTAGACTTAGTGCTCCATCTTTAACAGTTAATCCTAGTTCTAAACCTCCTAACTTTTTGAAATGAAAATGTAATCCTTTTTTTAATAAATCTTTAGACCCAGAAGTTGCTATTAACTTACCAACCTCCATTTCCTTTCTCCACAATTGTAGACTCTTTTTAGCATTTTTAACAAAACCTACAACTTGTCCGAATTTGAGAACATTATTTCCACTACCTGCTAATCGTAATCCATTAACCACTTTTCCTCCACTACCTACACCTGGTGCTGGCAGTACCTTTTCTCCTAAAACTTCAACATCATTAAATTCTTTGGCGGTAAGTTCAATATCATCATTCTTTTCACTTGTTAAAAGATAAGGAAAAGAAAAGTTTTTTGTTTTTCTTGACATCCTAAAAATAGAATACTTTGCCTCATTGTCTTCTAATACTTTTATTACAACAAATGTATCATTAGCCAATATTAATATGTTATCTTCTGGAATGTCATTTTCAGTAATGTATGCATTCATTCTATTTATATGAAACATACCAAAAATCGCATTTGTAGCTTTTGTAAAAGTTGATGGATTTTTTTCCTCTAAACCTTCTAATTCTACGAATCTTATTACTTTATTACCTCCAAACGAATAAGGAGAATAATGAGGATACTCAGGAGACAACGGATCAACCGCAAAAAACCTCCCCACCCGAGGATCATGCATCCTAAACTTATAATTCAAGCTATTCCCTTCCCCCTTAACTTCATCATCTTTTTCTTGACCTTGGAATCCATATCTATAGTAACTACTTGACCCCGAGCGGTTTGGGAGCAAGCTTCCAAAGGGATAGTAATCAAAACTCCCGAA
>CANMQH010000046.1 GCA_947499935.1 uncultured Algibacter sp.
TTCTTCATCAAATCTGGGCTAAATAATAATTATTTGTCGAATTTTAAGGTGTCCTAAAAAAGGGAAGTCTACAAGATATGAAAGAATATGATTTTCAATATTATGATTTACATTTAAACCCATCTCAAGAACAAAGCAAATGGAAAGTTGGACATTACCTTTTTGTACGATATAAGGATGTAGCATTTGAATTTTTTGAATCAGATGAAATGGATATTAGAAAAATTGAAGAATTTGACTCTGATAAAATGAATGACCTAGTAATCGGATTTAGCTCTGATAGAATTGAATGGTATAAAAAGTATTTAGAATATTTCAGCTCATAACAATGGCTATAATTAATACGGGTTTTGGTGCTTAACCCAAAGTTTAGAGCTTTTAACCAAGTCCGCCAAATCTTTTGATTTGGCTTTTAAAATGAAAAAATTAAAACAAAATAAAAAGTTTTGGCTAAGTGCTTAATCGAAAGTTCACTACTTTTAATTCCCGTACTAACCATAGCCGAGACGATGCGATGCAATCCCTCCGGTCTTACATCGCATCGTCCCGCGGCTACGCCAGCGACGCGCGCTGCCCTTCGGGACTGCACACATCACTGGCTAAATGCAATTTTTAAAATTCTTAAACATACTGCGTATCTTTGAATTTCAAAAACTGCATTTAGCCGCGGGACGTTATGTGCAAGCAAAGACAAACGATATAGCAAAAAATTAAGTTTCGCTATTTGAAAAAAATGACTGAAAATTATACCAAATCTGTTCTGAACGCTAGAAAGTTTTCGAGAGAAAAGATTGAGAAAGAATATCCTAAAACTCTTGAAATACTAGATTTAATGGACAAATATTTCACTTCATTAATTAACAGATTTCAAAATATAAGCGGAACTGGGGAAGTTGATAATTATAAATTTGCTCTTACTGTTTCTTTTATCAGAACCCAATTAATTATAAGTGAGCATATTATCAATAGTGAATTAATTGAAGTGTCTGTTCTAGAAAGAAAACAAATTGAACTGATTGCGAGATTTTCAGAAATTGATAAAAAAATAAGCAACAAAGAAAGTATCCAAAGATTAATTGGAAAAACGCCAAATATTGGAAATGGGAACTTAAGTGATAATTTAAAAGGTATGTATGGAATGTTTTCTGAAATCACTCATTCATCAAAAACAGAACCGTTTGCGTTGTTAGTTGAAAAACATAGTCCTGATACAATTGGATATAGCGTTTTACCTGAATATGATTCAAAAAACACTACTGTCGCTTTAAATAACCATATCCAAGTATTTTTTGACTTTGTCATTTATATGTTCAGTTTTCAAAAAGAGATTATGCCAAATTATGATGATAATAATGATATGGAATTAATAGACAATCTGTTAAAAGTAGGAAAGGTTTCCAAACTTACTGTATTTGATAGATTTCAGTAACGCAAAATGCCAGCACATAACAATGGTAACCGTTGCACAAGCCATTAATTCATAAAATATAGTACTAATATAAGCCTCACTAAGAGACTTTATTT
>CANMQH010000047.1 GCA_947499935.1 uncultured Algibacter sp.
GTTTTTGGAGAAAGCAAGAAGTTTTTAGGCGAAAAGTTTATTGTTATTCTTGACTCTCATAGCGATTCTGAGCAAGAACACCCATTACACTTTAAAGGCATTGTAACGTCTATAAATAGCGTTAAAGGCTTTTATTATGGCGATGGCGATTTAATTGAGATTATGGGTAAAAGCACCAGTGTTATTGCAGATGATGGTCCTCATTTTGCCTCGTATCTAGATTATGATTTGGCAGAAATCTTGCAACGCTCGTTTAAAGATTATAACAAATCGCTTTTGGAGCTTAATATAGCACCCGAAAACAATAGTAATATTCACTATAGCGTACAGCAAAACGAAAGTGCCTTTAAATATGCTAGTCGTTTGGCATCGCAATATGGCGAATGGTTTTATTACGATGGTACTCAATTGGTATTTGGACAGCCACCCAAAGGCGATTCTATAAAACTAAACTACGGTGCAGACCTCATGGAACTTTCCATAAATATGGCGCCTACGCCCAATAAATTTAAATACATTACTAACGATTATTTTACAGATACCTTCCACGAGACCAAAACAGAAGAGATACGCAGCAATGCCAACGGACAAAGTGGCTATGCAAACAGTAAGTCAGATAGTATTTACCCAAATGAGACTCAGGTTTATATTAATGCCTACGATGACCCGATGATGAAACATCGTATGGACGAGCAGATAAAAAAGCAAAAAATGGCACAAGAGGCCAGCCAAGTTAAGGTTATTGGTAAAAGTTACAATACGGGTGTACAAATAGGCGCTTTTATAGAAATTGAAGGCGAAGAGTCTTATTATGGTAATTACAGGGTTATAAAAGTAACCCATGATGTGAATTTAAATGGACATTACGAAAATAGCTTTGAGGCCATCCCAGAAAGTGTTAGCGTTTACCCAAAAGCATCCTTAAAGGCATTTCCAAAAAGTAAATCGCAGACTGCCGTTGTTGTAAACAACAATGACCCCGAAGGTTTAGGCCGTGTACAAGTTCAATACCCATGGCAAAAACCACTTGGTGAAACCACACCATTTGTAAGACTAAGTAGTACATCTGCAGGTGCGGGGCAAGGCTTTTTTATGGTACCAGAAATAGGCGACGAGGTTGTGGTTGGTTACGAAGGTGGTAATGCCGAAAGCCCCATAATACAAGGTAGTTTATACAATGCCTCTTCGGTGCCAGAGAGTTTTAAAAGTGGAAACAACCACTTAAAAGCCATAAAAACCCGAAGTGGTAACCAAGTAACCCTTAACGATGCTGATGGCAGTGTGACTATTGCAGACCCTAGTGGCAACACCATAATTATGGGCGGTAATGGTGAGATTACTATTAATGCGCCTAATAAAATTAC
>CANMQH010000048.1 GCA_947499935.1 uncultured Algibacter sp.
AACGTCTCGGCTATGGTTAGTACGGGAATTAAAATTACTGAATTTTCGATTAGGCACTTAGACAAAGCATTTTGTTTGTTTTTAATTTTTCTATCCAAAGATAAATCAAAATGATTTGGCGGACTTAGTAAAAATACACTACCTTTTGGATTAAACACTAAAACCCGTATTAATTATAGCCATTGTTGGCATTTCGTTATTTTTTTATTCATTCAGTAGTTTTTCTTCTGTCATTATCCTTATAGCTTTTTCGGTTTCATTTTGTCCGTCTGTCATTGAACCTGGAAGCATTATTAATCTTTTTTTTATTTTTCCATTATCATCTTCAAATAGGACTTCAAATCGAGAGCGAGTAAGTCCGAATATTGCTTTTTTCAGTTTAATTCCTTTGATTTTATTTCTTTCAATTATCGGTGTTGCTGAATTGTTCAGACTTGTGAATATTCCGTAAATTAAAAACAAACCAATTATTCCGTAAAATACCGACATAGAAGTCTGTCCTTTTTGAAAACTACTAAATGCATAGTAAAGCAGGAATAAAGAAAGTCCACCGTAAATTAATAATATTCGGCTGATATTATTTCCGACAGTCACTTTTGCTACGTTTCCAATTATTCCGTCTCTTGTTAGAATAATTTTGTCAGGTAAAATATGGCAAAACCCAGTTTTAGTCTTAAATATCTTTTCTGATTCCATTTAGTTTATTTTAATCCACTTTTTATAGTTTCATAAATATTCTCAATAGATTGATTTCCGTCAATTTCAATGGTTTTAATTCCAGACTCTTTAATGAATTTTATCGCAGGAATTGTAGAGTTTCCAAACTCATTAATTCTAGTCATTACAATTTCACTATCCTTATCATCAGTTCTGTTTTCCTCTTCAGCTCTTTTTATAGCTCTTTTCAAAAGTTCTTTTTTAGGGACTTTTAAAAATATAATTCTGTCAATATTATTTCCATCATTTTCAATTACGTTTATCAGATGCTTTGCTTGTTCAATATTTCGAGGATATCCATCAAACAAAATTCCTTTTTCAGATTTATTGTTGTGATAGAATTTTTCAACTATTTGAGCTACTAAATCATCAGGAGCTAGTAATCCTTTGCTGCTATATTCGGACGCTTTTATTCCTAATTCTGATTTTTGAGCTTTTTCTTCTCTCAATGCATCTCCAGTTGAAAGATGAGTTAATCCAAAATCATTAATAATCCTTTTGCTTTGAGTTCCTTTTCCAGCAAGAGGAGGTCCGAAAATTATAATATTCATATTTTTTAGTGTTTCTTGATAATGAATGCCAACGGTCTCG
>CANMQH010000049.1 GCA_947499935.1 uncultured Algibacter sp.
GGTTTTTAGTTGATGATGGTACTGGGAAATTAGTAGAAGTAGATAAAGGTCCAGAACGTGTTTACACTGGTCATGTTGTTGAGCATCCAAATTTTGAAGTTAGCGCTGTGATGACAGACCGAGGCCTCATGGCTACTATTGACAGGCTAGGAGGAGACTTATTAGAAATTAGTCCTTCTGCTAGCGATAGAAGACATCATAAAATTTCTAAAATAAAACGATTTGAATGCGGTACAAGTGGCTGTAACATTAAAAATAATAGTCATACAGAAAAGAATCATACAGAACTTAACAATATAACGCATACAAAGTTAATACCTTCTAATGATACTAGATCTTTAAAAAATACTACGAATAGCAGTATATCTAAAATGGCAGCTAGTAGACGACCTACTACAGTAATGGATGTTTTAGAATTTGAGATAGGTGTAGAGATTGGATCAAGAGCCTTTTTTGCAACTACTGCTTATAATGGTAATTTAGCTACGGCTCAAGCTTCGGCACAATCTATTATTGGAAACCTTAATTTACGTTACCTTAGAGGTGCTGGTATAAAACATACTCTAGGTACTGTTATTATTAGAACTAATGCTAGTACAGATCCTCTTAGAAATACGGTTACAGGTACAGGTACCTCATCAACTGCTAGTTCTAGTTTAACAGCTTTTAAAGATTATTGGAACAATAATCCTAGCGAAGTTGGCAATACACACGATTTGGCTGTATACCATGTATTAAGTAGACCATCTGGCTTGGCTTATGTTAATGCTGTTGGTTCTATTAAGAGGTATGGAACTATGGGAGGTAATGGTTCAACGAGTTGGGCAAATGGAACAGCTGTGCATGAAGTTGGACATTTATGGTCTTTGGCACACAATGACTCGTCTGGTTTGTTTTATGAATCTAAGCCTAGAAATAATGCTGGATCTAATGCTGCAGGTGGAGAAGATATATTTATTAGTGTAATGAATGGAAGTGGTAGACGTAATATAGGAAGATTGGCAACAAACGAAGCTAAACGTGTTATTAATGCACGAAACTCTAAACGATCTTTTGGAGACTTAAATAGAAATCCTGATCCTGTAAATCCTTTTGGAGTATTCGATCAGGTAGAAAGACCAAAAAATTCTAATGCTGTTATGGTATTGGATGTTATCGCTAACGATTATGATGTTAATAATGATGTTCTTGACGTTCGTTTATTAGATGCAGTAAGTCAAAAAGGAGGTACAATTAGTCTTTCTTCAGGAA
>CANMQH010000050.1 GCA_947499935.1 uncultured Algibacter sp.
TGATAATACTTCTTTCCTTGCATAACTAAAGTTAAACAAAAACACTATTTTTAACAAACACTTGTGCAACAAGCACAATGGCTATAATTAATACGGGTTTTGTGTTTAATCCAAAGTTTAGTGTATTTTTATAAAGTCCGCCAAATCTTTTTGATTTGGCTTTATAAAGAAAAAGATAAAACAAAATAAAAAGTTTTGGCTAAGTGCTTAATCGGAAATTAATTACTTCTAATTCCCGTACTAATCATAGCCGAGACGTTGGGTGTAATTTACAAAAGTTGTCATTTTTACCAATTTTTGGTATATTTGAGTAAAATCATACTGAAATGAGTAAAAACACTTCGATATCACTCGGGAATTATTTCGACCAATTTATCCATAATCGAATTTCGGAAGGAAGGTTTAAAAACGTCAGCGAAGTAGTTCGTGCTGGACTAAGGCTTTTAGAGGAAGAAGAAAACAAGGTCAAAGCACTACGCAGCGCTATTCAAAAAGGAATAGACAGCGGAATTGCCCATGATTTCGACCCAAAAAAGCATTTGGAATCTCTAAAAGCTAATAAGCGTTCGAATGGCTAAATACAATTTGACTAAAAAAGCAGTTGAGGACTTAGCTGATATATGGAATTATACTTTTGAGGAGTGGTCGGAAAAACAAGCGGACACTTATTATGATATGTTATTAGCGAATTGTAAAAGAATCGCAAAAAATCCGAATTTGGGCAAAAACTATAACGGGGTTACGGAAAATCTGTTCGGATTAAGGACTAACAGACATATCATATTTAATAGGCAAACTTCGAAAAATGAGATTGAAGTAACCAGAATATTACACGAACGAATGGACTTGGAGAATAGAATCCTAGAATAAAAACTACACCCAACACAACCTATAAACAATACGGGCTTCGGGCATTACCAAAGGTTTGTGTATTTTTATAAAGTCCGCAAAATCTTTGGCCCCGAAGCGTCGGGGTTGCTTTGGACAAAAAAAGAAAAAACAAAACAAAAAGATTTCGCTATGTGCGTGGCGGAAAGCAAACGCCAGTTTGCTCCCGTACTGTTCATAGCTCAACCGTTGTGCTTCATTATGACTAACCATTAACCAATGATAAAATTCTTTAGAAAAATTAGACAAAAAATGCTGACTGAA
>CANMQH010000051.1 GCA_947499935.1 uncultured Algibacter sp.
CTGATAATCAATTTATTATGTAAGTATTTAAAGATCATAAAATTACAGTAAGTCAATTATTAGGTGTTGTTCCAGAAGCGCTTTTATCCAAATTATCATTAACTACTAAAGTTGATTATTACGCTAAGGTTCTTCATGGCAAAAAAATGTTCTATTTGCTACTTTATGGTATTGTGGAGAATGAAAAACTAAGTCAACGCACTTTAGAAGATACTTTTAATGATTTTCTGTTTAAAACGCTTTTTGATTTAGATAAATCTGAAACCATAAGACGAAGTTCTATTTCTGAAAGATTATCTAAAATCGATTCCGATTACTTCCGTCAAATATACCAGTGTATTTATCAGCAATTTCACGATGCTTACCCTAACAAGGATAAGGGAAATCACCATTTAATCCATGTAGATAGTTCTATGGTTAGTGAAGCTTCTGCTAAATTATTAAAAGGTATTGACCATAAAAACGGAAAGAAATCAGTTAAATACAGTATGGCTTTTGATGGTTTGTTGCCTTGTCATTCTGAAGTGTTTACTAAGGCGACGTATTCTAGTGAAGATATGGCTTTACCCGAAGCTATAATGAATCATGTAAAGCAAGACATACAGCATCAAAATATCTATGTCATTGATAGAGGTCTTCAATCTACAAGGACGATGAAATCATTTACTAATGATGCTGTTACTTTTATTGTTAGAGCAAAAGAAAATCGAAAACATATATAACTACAATCTTTACTCAAGCAAGGTCAAGATTTAGATTTAGGGGAATTAACCCTTATTAAAGATAGTAAAATACAACTTTATACAGGTAAAGCAATCCATAACAAAAAAGGAAATATCCATTATAGAGAAGAATTAGTAGAGACGCCTTTTCGCTTAATTGTCGCAAAAACCAAAACAGAAGAATCAAAAGAATTTTGGTTTATTACCAATGAATTTGATTTATCAGCAAAAGAAATTGCTCAAGCTTATGGAAGGCGATGGGATATTGAGGTATTCTTTCGTTTTATTAAACAAGAACTAAATGTAAGTCATCTTGTATCGTTAAATAAAAATGGAATAGAAGTTATGCTATATATGACTTTAATTGTAGCGATGTTAATCTTAATCTATAAAAAA
>CANMQH010000052.1 GCA_947499935.1 uncultured Algibacter sp.
ATACCAATTTAATTATATAAAGTCGTTATAATTTTGTATCTTTCTTTATGGCAAAAGCAAAAGATTTCCCAATAAAAGAAAGCATTTCGGATTTGAATTTACTTCGAAAAAAGCAATCAAATTTTAAATTTGAAAAGCGCATTATTTGGTTGATTGCAATTAAAACCAAACGATTTAAAACGCGAAAATCATTGAGTGACTACCTTGGTGTAACTGTTCGCACATCAGAACGTTGGTCTCAGAAGTATATCACCAAGGGGCTTGATGGTTTACTATCAGATGAACCAAAAAACTTAAAGTCAAGAATTATTACTCCAGAAATTCATCAAGGATTATCTAATCATGTAAACTCAAGCGAAGCTCCTTTTTCTGGGTATTGGGATGCTGTTCAGTGGGTTGAAGATCAATATGGTGTTACTGTAAAATATCATAATTTGAGAAGATATTTAATTCAGCATTTTAAGACCAAACTCAAAAGCCCAAGAAAATCTCACTACAAAAAAGATGATGAAGCTGAAAAAGCTTTTTTAAAAACTCCCTAATACGCTAGACAACATTAGATTAAGTCTAAATAAAAACAACTATAAAGACATAAATTTATACTTTCAAGATGAAGCCAGATTTGGAATGATGAACCATATTGGCAGATATCTCACAGCCTCTGGAGTCAAACCAATAGTTAGCTATCAACATATATTTAAGACCACTTACCTTTATGGGAGCTATTCACCCATAAACGGAGCTAGTTTTGTTTGGGAAATAAATGGCGTCGATACTACAATATTTGAAGCTTACCTTAAGGCGTTTTCTCAGTACAAACCCAAGGAATATAAAATTGTAGTGATTGATAATGCGGGCTTTCATTCTACAAAGAACATTGAAGTTCCAGATAATATATATCTTCTGAGAATTCCACCATATAATCCAGAGCTAAATCCTTGTGAACAAGTATGGCAGTATATCAAAAATCGATTTAAAAACAAACGATTTCAAACAATACAGGAACTTAGAGAATGGTTGTACAATACAGTAAATCAAATGCAAGAACAAACAATAAAATCAATTACTGGAAATCATCATTATTTAAATGCTTTCAATGCGA
>CANMQH010000053.1 GCA_947499935.1 uncultured Algibacter sp.
TTCAGTCAGCATTTTTTGTCTAATTTTTCTAAAGAATTTTATCATTGGTTAATGGTTAGTCATAATGAAGCACAACGTTCTTGTGTATAGTTAGTTGCTTCGAGCACTAAGTTAGCAAAAAAGAACTGCGCATAGGAAATTCGGCAGAATTTCCGTGACACTCTTTATCCACACTCAAGCAATTAACTATACGCGTTGTTAGGCACAGTTATTTTTCCACTTTTATTTCTCGGACGAACAAATTGACATATCTCACAGACCTTTCTTCGTGATCATTCTGTTCTTCACTAATTCCAGAAACAATATATTTATTTCCAATTTTATTTATAGAATGAAAAGAGTGATGTCTTCTTGTATATTTGGCATTAAATTTAAAATACCTATTGTCAAAATCATCCCAATTCCAACTTATTCCATTTTGTAAATCTAAACTTAAAATCCAATGTTCGTCTCCTGAAGTTCCAACGATAAATAAGTTGTTTGAGTTATAAAACTCAAAATCATTGATGTCGTAAGCAGTTTTATATTTTTCTTCATATTCTTCTTTTGTGGGTGGTTTTCCAGCCCATCCTGTCGAATTTTTGGAATATTCCAAATTACGAGGTAATTCAAATTCCAAAATGTTTGATAATTCTAAATGTTCATCGATTTTTCCAAAAATCAATTTGTCTTTTAGGTTATCGAGATGACCTATCGCAAATAGAGAGTTATCAAATAATTTTATTTTTTTGATTTTGTAATTTATGTCTTTCTCAATTCTCTTTTTACCCTTAAGATTTGATAAGTAAAGGAATGAGTTAGATTTAGTATAGTGATGAGCAAGAACAAAAATGGTATTATCAGAAACGACTATTTGTTTTGGTGGCAAAAATGAAAATTCATAATCCACGTCTTGCTTGAACTTGGTTTTCCAAAGTACATTACCATTCTTATCAATCGAAAGTTGGCATAAATGTTTGGAATGGAAAAAATGACCAGCAAT
>CANMQH010000054.1 GCA_947499935.1 uncultured Algibacter sp.
ATTGTTTCAAAGCGTTTGTTTTTAAATCGGTTTTTGATATACAGCCATACTTGTTCACACGGATTTAACTCTGGATTGTATGGTGGGATTCTCAGTAGATATATATTGTCTGGCACCTCAATATTCTTTGTGGAATGAAAACCTGCATTGTCAATGACTACGATTTTATATTCCTTTGGTTTATACTGGGAAAATCCCTTTAAGTAAGCTTCAAATATTGTAGTATCGACACCGTTTATTTCCCAAACAAAACTATCCCCGTTTATGGGGGAATAGCTCCCATAAAGGTAAGTTGTCTTAAATATATGTTGATAGTTAACTATTGGCTTAACCCCAGAAGCCGTGAGGTATCTGCCAATATGGTTCATCATCCCAAATCTGGCTTCATCTTGGAAATATAAATTTATCTCTTGATAGTTGTTTTTATTTAGACTTGATCTAATGTTGTCTAGGGTATTAGGGAGTTTTTAAAAAAGCTTTTTCAGCTTGATCATCTTTTTTGTAGTGGGATTTTCGGGGTACTTTGAGCTTGGTGCCGAAATGCTGTATTAGGTACTCACGGATACGCTGGTATTTTACCTCTATACCGTATTGCTCAACTATCCATTGTTGGGCATCCCAATATCCCAAAAAGGGATTGTGTGGATCGTTGACCCTCTTTTCAAGACCTTCGTGTATTTCACTACTAATGATTTTTGAGCCTTTATTCTTTGGCTTATCAGTCAGCATAGAAGTAACACCTCCTGATTTATAATTCACTAACCATCGCTCCATTGTTCTAATATGTACTGATAAATAATCGGCAAGTTCTTGGCGGGTATCAAATTTTTCGGTTTTAATATCTATAAGACATTTGATACGCTTTTCAGACCTCAGGTTTTTCTGCTTTGACAGCAATTGCTTTAGTTCTGATAATGATTCCGTAATCT
>CANMQH010000055.1 GCA_947499935.1 uncultured Algibacter sp.
ACCCGTTGGGTGTAATTAGGTAATTTCTATTTTAATGTTGTTTATTGGTCTATCGAAGATAAATTTATTGATGTATTGAACTATTGTCATTGCTGTTATCTTCGCTAATATTCTTGTTTTAAATCCTCTAAATGATTTTGCATAATTACGTCTTATCATAAACTGGTCGCACAACTGTGAGAATAACGTTTCTATTCTTTTTCTAGATTTCCTAAAGATATACGGCTGTTTGACATATCCTTTTTGATTTTTCCTCATCGGCGTTTCTAGTTTAATATTAGCCGTCTCAAATAGGTCTAACTGTTGGCTTGAAGATAAATACCCTTTATCTCCAAGCAAAACACAATCACTAATTTGATATTTCACATCTTTAAGTATTTGTATATCGTGAACATTAGCTTTAGTAATATCTAAAGAGTGGAAAACACCAGAGACAGAACATACTCCATGCAATTTATAGCCATAATACCAACTAGCTTGAGAAGCACAATAACCTTTTGCTGGCGCAGTATTAAAGTGCTCTCTACATATCTTAATCCTCAGATGTCTAGCAAATTTGCATATTTCCAATGGCATACTATCTATGACATAACAATCCTCGAACTCAAGAAAACAAGCTGCCAGTTTTAGTCGGACAGTTTCATTAAATCCAAATAGTGCCTTACGCCTTTTGTTGAACTGGCTTCGCTCTAATAGGTTGTCTATAGAAGTGGCATCAATCTTTTTGAAAAGATTGTTCTCGCTATCAATTGACATATACTCGGCCGTCAAACTTAATGCTATGACTTCTAAATCGCTCATCTTCTTTGGCCTTCCAGCTATTGCTAGGTCGTAAGATTTAATATTCAAAGAATTTAAAACTTCTACTATTTTATAATAATTTGTTGCTATATTTGACATAGATATTGGGTTTGTTTCGCAACAATAAG
>CANMQH010000056.1 GCA_947499935.1 uncultured Algibacter sp.
CTTTATTTTTATAATATTCCTAGCTTAGACTAAGTTTTGATGGTCTTACAAGTATCAAAAATAGGTTCTGAAACGTCCTTTTGATATTTATAATAAAAGCAAGCTGTCCTAGCCCACTATTGGAACGTTTTTGTTCAAATTTGAGATACTTCTTGAGATTGTAAGCTATTGCGGATAGATGCATCACCTTGTTGGCCTGTTTAATACCTATGGTATTTATTTTACGCATGCCCATAAACTGAGTTAAAGTGCCAAAAACGGGCTCTACCGTACTCTGGCGTTTACCTTTCATATATCTGCCTTGTGGACTATTTACTCTCTTTATATTGCGCTCATATTCTTCTCTATAGTAGGTAACACTAAACTTCTTCTCCTGAGCACTCTTGCCCAAACAACTTGGTCTTAATGGACAAGCAATGCAGACATGTTTTCTTGCTCGGTACTCCTTCTTTTTTGTGCCTGTCCGGTAGTCGCTAAATATTTTGGTAAAGGGTATTACCTTACCTTGTGGGCAGGTATAGTAATCTTCTATTTCATTGTAAATGAAGTCTGTTGGCCCGCCTTTGTACGTACCGTGCGGTGGAATGAAACTCTTTAAACCTTGGTTTTCTAAAAATGCATAATTCTCTCCACTACTATATCCAGTATCAGCTACGCAGTTCTCCCAATACAAGCCCTGTTGCCATAAACGACTTTTTAAGCGCTTTACAATATCTGGCAGTTGTTGGTTATCCTTACCATCGGCATGGTACGCTCTAATGTCTGTTATCACATGATGGGCTGTATCTACACTGAGTTGACTCAGGTAATTTAACTTTCTTGCCTTACCAGGCTTTACGCTAATTCTAGCATCAGGGTCTGTAGGGCTGTAATGCGTCTTATTACTCGTATATTTAGAGCCTTTGTTGCCTGCTCCAGGG
>CANMQH010000057.1 GCA_947499935.1 uncultured Algibacter sp.
CGTTGTGCTTCATTATGACTAACCATTAACCAATGATAAAATTCTTTAGAAAAATTAGACAAAAAATGCTGACTGAAAATAAGTTCAGTAAATATCTGATTTATGCGATTGGAGAAATAATACTTGTTGTTATTGGGATTTTGATTGCTTTACAAATCAATAATCAAAATGAATTCAGGAAAGATAGAGATAAAGAACAAATCTTTTTAAATAAACTTAAATCTAATTTAGATACTGATAAAGTTGCTTACCAAAGCATCATCAAAAAGCACCATGAATTTGGAAAAAGTATTGATACATTAATAAAAATACTTAAAAACGAAATTTCTGTTAATCCTAAAATTTTTATTAAAAACGTTAGAGCTGTTTATGATATGTCTCAATTTACAGTAACTAAAACAGCATTTGATAATCTTTTAGGTTCTGGAAGTTTGGATATCATATCGAATAATTCTCTTGCTGAACAAATTCTACTTTATTACAGGGAAGTAGAGAAATTAGACAAAGGAATTGACAACGTATTTTTTGTTCAAAGTATGGAAAATATAACACCATATATGCTCACCAATTTTGATTCGAGGAATTTCGAAACATCCTACGAAAACTTAAAAGAAGACTCTTTTTTTTATAACAGTATTTCAATGAAAAGGGGATTAATTAATCAGCAAAGGAAATACTATGAAAATCAGATTTATAAAATTGGTGAAATTATTGAATTTATTAATCTTGAACTGAAAAAATAACGAAAGCACAACAATGGCTATAAGTAATGGCTTGTTCTCGCCTACTTCTGAAAATCCTCGCGGATTTTCAGTTTGGTGTGTACTTGCAAAGTTAATCGCTAAACCACGCAACTACTCATAGCCGAGACCGTT
>CANMQH010000058.1 GCA_947499935.1 uncultured Algibacter sp.
AACAATAAAATCAATTACTGGAAATCATCATTATTTAAATGCTTTCAATGCGATATTTAATAATTAAATTGGTATTACATCTCTATATTTAAAATCTGAATAGATAATATCTACATCCTCACTCGGTAAAATAATATCATGTTTTTTGTAAAAATTCATATAATCAGATTTAATAGACCCTAGTGATTTCAAGTAGAATGTATCCTTATCCAACCATCTTGATTGGAGGTATGGTATCCATACATTATCTACTAAAACAGCTATGGAATCATTATTCTGAGCCTCTAGTGAGTTATAATAAAAGAAAAAAGAATTATGAAAATTTTCATACTCGTATTATCAACATAAATCTTGCCAAATTTAAATTTAATCCTATTACAACAATAATATTAAGGATATCCCATATAAAACAACAGATTAGATCTTTTAAATAAAAAAATAAGCAACAAAGACGTAAATAAAACTATGAAGGCTTACTTAAAATCTTTGTACAGAAGTATTATCGCAAAAAATGATAATCTCTTACGGTTGCTATTAGGTAAACAAAGATGATTTTACACGAATTGAATCCATGAACAACAGCGTTTGTATCATATAAAACTTATATTAATGAAGATTTAGGCTTAACACAAGTTTGGTTTTAATCCACTCCAAATAAAAGAGTTTCAAAAAATAGGATAAAAAAAAAGTCCCCAATCTATTTCTAGATTGGGGACTCAAAAAAGGCAACGACCTACTCTCCCACAAATGCAGTACCATCGGCGCTAACGGGCTTAACTTCTCT
>CANMQH010000059.1 GCA_947499935.1 uncultured Algibacter sp.
CTTGGGATACCATCGTTATTTGTAGTATCGCCATCCGTATCATCGGCTTGACCATCATTATCTGCATCGGTACCTCCGGTTTCATCTACATCATAGATACCATCGTTATCGGCATCTAAATCTAAATGGTTGGGTACACCGTCATTATCGTTATCATATTCGTTACCTACTGGTGGTGTGCCATCCCCTCGGTCGTCTGTATCGGACCAGTTTGGAATACCATCGTTATCGTTATCGCCACTTGGGTCTAAACCTAGTGGGTTCTCTGCAGTATCTAATATACCATCGTTATCATCGTCTAAATCTACACTATCATCAACACCATCGTTATCATTATCAGTGCCTGATACTGTAATTGTTAAGGTGGCTTGTTCACAAATTGGTGCATTTACACCATCGTCACTACATACTTCGTAAACGATAACCACATCCATACCACTTTCTGCTGCCGTTGGTGTGTAGGTGATATCTCCTGTTAATGGATCCACAACAACAACGCCTTGTGAGGTGTTTGCGGGGTCGCCTGTTAACTGGGTTAAGGTGGTCGTGCCTAATACTCCTGGGTCGTTGTTTGGTAAATAATCGTCATTAGT
>CANMQH010000060.1 GCA_947499935.1 uncultured Algibacter sp.
TAGTACCTATAGCATTATAGATTACAATTGATTTTGCTTTTATAGCTTGTTCTGAGTAGCTTAAGTTTAAAACATCTTTTACAGGATTAGGATAAAGTTTTATGCCTAACCTATCTAGCGTATTTTTACTAATCTTACTCCCATTAGTACTCTCAAATTTAAACTCTTGATGTTGGAAATTATTTGTACAATCCCATTGGTGTATGTTACCACCATTTGCAGTAGATCTAGATTGAACATCTAGACACTTTCCACTTTTTCTTGATTGAATATTATAATAACCATTTCCTTTAGGTATTAATTTAAACTGGCGATGTGTTTGTGTATTCGCAACATTTCCCCAAGTATGAAGATTGGCTCCATTTGCTGTAGAAGCGTTAGAAATATCCATAAACTTATTACTATGCTTAGCTTTTATAGTAACAAAACCATCGCCTATGTTTTTTATAATCCATTTTTGGTTATCTCTTCCATTAGAGGACCATTGCTGCACATTAGCACCATTTGCCGTAGAGCTACTAGAAACCTCTATATTTTTACCGCTATGCCTAGCTGAGATAATGTACGTTCCATCGGTA
>CANMQH010000061.1 GCA_947499935.1 uncultured Algibacter sp.
CCATCATCACTCGTGTCCCCATCAACAACCGTTGTATTGGCTGGTAATGTTTGAACAATAGTATAATCGCCCGTTGGTACATTGGTGAAACTGTAGTTTCCTGAACCATCCGTTACTGCCGTTGGGTCTGTTGTTGCTGCATCGCCATCATCTAAAGTTACTGTAATGCCTGTTGCTGCACTACCATCCGCATTGGTAATGGTTCCACTAACTGTCCCTACTGGCGTGTTCTCAAAATTATTATCGGTATCGGTCTCACCCGCTGTTACTGTTACTGGGATACTTCCATCGGTCGTATCGGTATTGGCTACCGTATCGCCATCATCACTCGTGTCCCCATCAACAACCGTTGTATTGGCTGGTAATGTTTGAACAATAGTATAATCGCCCGTTGGTACATTGGTGAAACTGTAGTTTCCTGAACCATCCGTTACTGCCGTTGGGTCTGTTGTTGCTGCATCGCCATCATCTAAAGTTACTGTAATGCCTGTTGCTGCACTACCATCCGCATTGGTAATGGTTCCACTAACTGTCCCTACTGGCGTGTT
>CANMQH010000062.1 GCA_947499935.1 uncultured Algibacter sp.
GTTTTCCAAAGTACATTACCATTCTTATCAATCGAAAGTTGGCATAAATGTTTGGAATGGAAAAAATGACCAGCAATATATAATTTATCGTTGGCAGAAGTGATTGCATCGAAGGTCAGATATTTTTTGCTGAATGTATTCGAGTAATCTTTATTCCAAATGATTTCTCCGTTCGAGTCAAATTTGGTTATTTCAGTTCCGCAACTAAAAATAATATCATCATTTGAGTCTATTATTACTCTCTGTTGGGAACAAGTCTCTATTTCTTTTTTCCAGATTATTGTTCCACTATTTTTAAATCTTGCTAAACTGCCAGTTTGGGATAAAACAACTAAATCTCCATTCGAGAATTCAGCTGTTTCTATTGGTGGGAATTTTAAGGCATAGTTTGACGAATTATGAGTGTAGCTGTCAATATCCAAATTCCAAGATTCTGAAATCTGACCTTGAACACTAAATGTCAGAAGTATTATTAGTATGTTCAAGGTGTTTTTCATAATTGTGCCTAACGT
>CANMQH010000063.1 GCA_947499935.1 uncultured Algibacter sp.
AGTCCCGAAGGGCAGCGCGCGTTGCTGGCGTAGCCGCGGGACGATGCGATGTGAGACCGGAGGGATTGCATCGCATCACATATATATATGTGCAATAAATGCTAATATAAAAAAAATGTTAGAATTATAGCTTATCCTTTTATATATCTTGTTTTAGGTGTATTTGTAGTTGTCATCATTTAGTATATCAAAATAATTGAATTAAGTGTTTATATAGTTTTTGTTTTTAAATTAAAAATAAAAATAAAAAAGCATGGTTACTTACTAGTCATGGTCGGAAGATTTTTTCTTCCGACTTTTTTTGTTTTATAAAGTATTTATCAAAACAATTTAATTGACTTATTGTCAGATATTTACCTTATTTTTCTTATTTAATTTTTGTATCGTATTATCTGATAATCAATTTATTATGTAAGTATTTAAAGATCATAAAA
>CANMQH010000064.1 GCA_947499935.1 uncultured Algibacter sp.
ATCGGTATCTAAATCTGGACCTATTGTTGTTACATCGGCTACAGCTCCCGTATCGTAGCCTGCGGCGCTTACTGTACCATTGGCTTCGATGCCTGAACCTAAGGTTAAAACCCCTGTACCGAAGCTGCCATTATCATCGGCATCGGTGGCTGGGTCGCCATATGCTTCATCAGCATCATTACAACCATCGCCATCACTATCGGTGTCTAAGAAATCGGCGCCATCTGCATTTGCTGGGTCGCTATCTAATGGTGTGCTTACTCCGGTACCTGATGTGCTTGGGATACCATCGTTATTTGTAGTATCGCCATCCGTATCATCGGCTTGACCATCATTATCTGCATCGGTACCTCCTGTTTCATCTACATCATAGATACCATCGTTATCGGCATCTAAATCTAAATGGTTGGGTACACCGTCATTATCGTTATC
>CANMQH010000065.1 GCA_947499935.1 uncultured Algibacter sp.
CTTTGTATAAAGTCCCTATTTATATTATTAACACCCGATTTAGCACCTCTATCTCTAGAACCAACACCTCTAGACCAGTTTACATCTCCAGTTGTTTTGTCTGAAATTCGTTGCCATCCGCTTTGTACAGGCGAGGTAGATGTTCCTAAGTCATAATTGTATTTTGTAGCATTAAGATCAACTGTAATCGAGTTAGAATTAGGCAAGTCTCCAACACGGTTTAAACTCAATCGTGTCCAAGCCCAGTTACGATCACTACCTCCATCATCTGACATTTCAATATTTAACTCTCCATCAGTAACAACTACATTTGCACTTACTTCTGGGAAATTAGTCCCTGAACTATTAATATTACTTCCAATAGTAATACCTTCTGCTTTAACACTCATATTATCGTGAGAAAAGCGGTGATCTCC
>CANMQH010000066.1 GCA_947499935.1 uncultured Algibacter sp.
TATAAAAACAGCATGATTTTTTAATCTTAACATGGTTAATTGATTTTGGATTAATTAAATTATTTAGTTACGTTGTGTAGAATAAAGGTGGTTACTCATTTATTATACACTAAAAGACATATACGGATTATATGCAGTTTTAGATGTTTTTACAAGAAAAAAGTTAATCTAATGTATCAAGAGTATAAATGAGAATTAAAATTTAGGCAGGCATTAAAAAGTGTTTAAATAGATAATACTTGTTTCACATCTATTTAAACAGTATTAAAATATTTATAATAAAAAACCTCGAAATATTGAGCATATAACTCATTTTCGAGGTTTTAATACAATCAACTTAAATTGTTTTTAATACTTATTGTTTAATGAAAGGAATGTTTTTAATTACAAGCTCATTTTCTCCAAGAATTCTT
>CANMQH010000067.1 GCA_947499935.1 uncultured Algibacter sp.
AATAGTCCTAAAAATAATATAGTGCCACCACTAATAGCAAGTATTAAGAAATTTTGATTGGTTAACTGTTTGGTTTTTTCTATATATTGGTTTGTTTCATATTTTATGCGCGCATATTTGTTCCTTTTTATACGCTCTTCATACTGTACACTATCGCTTAAAGCGATGTAGTCTTTATAATGTTTAATAGCAAGGTTTTTGTTGTCTTCTATTTTTGTGAGTAATGATAACGATGTTAATAGCTCATCTTTATGATAATTTTTTGAGATTTTTTTTGCTCGGTATGCATAGTATAAAGCCGAATCTTTTTGGTTGACACTATTATAATATTCTGCCAAATGTTGGTGTATTATAATAGACTTGTAGGAAGCATTAATGCTATCACAAATTTTTAAGGCTTTATGATATA
>CANMQH010000068.1 GCA_947499935.1 uncultured Algibacter sp.
CCTTTTAATGTTTTTTTTAAAGCAATTGCTTTATTCTGATAATGGATAGCCTCTTTAAACTGTTTTAATTCATTAAAACCTAAACCTAAACTATTAAAAATATAAGATTTGTATTTCTTAACCTCATTAGTCTGTTCTAATAATTTTAAAAGCGAAAGGGCCTCAAAAGAGGTTAATTCACTTCCTGTTAAATCTTTCTCATTACGTTGAATAACACATATACCATATAACACTTTTGCTAGTTTAAAATTATCCTTAAACTTCCTGTATATCTTTTCAGAAATATTATAATGATAATATGCGCTATCCCCTATAAAATTGTATCTATAAAGTTCCCCAATTTTATAATGTGCATTTGCAATAGAGGTAGAGTCTAGGTTTTTTGAATGGTATAAGTACTTGTG
>CANMQH010000069.1 GCA_947499935.1 uncultured Algibacter sp.
TCATTAACGCCAGATTTAGAGCCTCTATCTGCGGATCTAACAGATCGTGACCAACTAATATCGCCATTCGTTTTTTCTGTAATTGCTTGCCATCCACTCTGTACAGGCGACAAAGGTGTTCCTAAATCATAATTATACGTTGTAGCATTAAGATCAACAGTTATAGTTCTTGAAGGGACTATATACACAGCACCAAAATCTGTACGACCTGTGGTATCGAAAACCGTATAATGAAAGAAATCTGAACCAGTAAAGCCACCAGGTGGTGTATATCTAAGCTCATTTCTTCCTCCCGGTCCAGTTCCTGAAGAAAGACTAATTGTACCTCCTTTTTGACTTACTGCATCTAATAAACGAACGTCAAGAACATC
>CANMQH010000070.1 GCA_947499935.1 uncultured Algibacter sp.
AGCACAAAAAGCGATTGGTTAAACGTATAAAACAACCTTTAGAAGCACCTAATGTACTCAATGAATGTTGGAGTATGGATTTTATGAGCGATGCCCTTACCGATGGCAGAAAGGTGCGTGTATTTAATGTGATTGATGATTGTAATCGGGAAGCACTAACTATTGACGTAGGTCTTTCTTATCCATCAAGAGCAGTTGTAGAAACATTAGAATGCTTAAAAGAGGAAATAGGAACCCCAAAACACATAAGATGTGATAATGGACCAGAGTTCATCTCTAAAACATTTATGAGCTGGTGTGAAAAGAACTTTATAGAGATTAAATATACACAACCTGGTAAACCTATGCAGAACGGATACATAGAACGTT
>CANMQH010000071.1 GCA_947499935.1 uncultured Algibacter sp.
TGCCAAATGTTGGTGTATTATAATAGACTTGTAGGAAGCATTAATGCTATCACAAATTTTTAAGGCTTTATGATATAATTTAGGAACGTTTTTTATGTTTTTAGATAGATAAAGTGTGTGTGTATAATTATCTAATACTAGAGCATAAAAATCTGGTATCTCATTAATCAAATTTTTGTTTTTTAAAATTTCTGAGAAAGCTTTAATTGCCAAATCATATTGTCCGGAGTCCTTATAACTAAGGCCTAAATTATTTATACTATTATCTATACTACTTCTGTAATCGCCTTTTAATGTTTTTTTTAAAGCAATTGCTTTATTCTGATAATGGATAGCCTCTTTAAACTGTTTTAATTCATTAAA
>CANMQH010000072.1 GCA_947499935.1 uncultured Algibacter sp.
TGCCAAATGTTGGTGTATTATAATAGACTTGTAGGAAGCATTAATGCTATCACAAATTTTTAAGGCTTTATGATATAGTTTTGGAAGTTGACTGTAATCGTTTGATAGATATAATGTGTGTGCATAATTATCTAATGCTAGAACATAAATATATGGTCTTTCATTAATCAGGTTTTTATTTTTTAAAACTTCTGAGAAGGCTTTAATTGCCAAATCATATTGTCCGGAGTCCTTATAAGTATGTCCTAAATTATTTATACTATTATCTATGCTTCTTTTGTGATCACCTTTTAATGTTTTTTTTAAAGCAATTGCTTTATTCTGATAATGGATAGCCTCTTTAAACTGTTTTAATTCATTAAA
>CANMQH010000073.1 GCA_947499935.1 uncultured Algibacter sp.
CGTACTGTCAAAAAAGTTCTAAAGCCTTCCGACAAAAGAGTTCGTGTAAAGTATCTCATCAAAGAATACGTTATCCCGATTGTTCGCGCCTGTAAAGTTATAGGTCTTAGTCGTTCAATGTGGTATTACCAAAGTAAAAGAGATGATAGCAAGGTTATTGATAAACTCACTGCGCTTGCTGAATCTTATCCTACTAGAGGTTTTGATGAGTATTATTACAAGATCCGTCGTGAGGGCTTAAAATGGAATAGAAAACGAGTATTACGTATATATCGTGAAATGAAACTCAGTTTAAGACGTAAGCACAAAAAGCGATTGGTTAAACGTATAAAACAACCTTTAGAAGCACCTAATGT
>CANMQH010000074.1 GCA_947499935.1 uncultured Algibacter sp.
ATTCTAAAAATATTAACCTTAATGGTATCTTCAATAGCTTTAAATTTAACATTATTAGTAAATATCTTATAGCTAAAATCACCTAAGTTACTTTTATCGCTTATATAATGGTCTATTAATGACTCGAAATCTGTTTTTAATTCTAGAACGTCGCCTTTTAACTCATGAGAGACATCGCGTATATCTTTTTCTATCTTTTGCATTTCTTTTAAAAATGTTCTATAATTTTGTAATGTATCTTTATCGCCTTTTAACTCTAAAAACCCCATACCTATTCGGGTGCCAAACAAATGGCTTAATATACCATCATGCAAATCTTCGGCTATTCTATGGCGTTCTTG
>CANMQH010000075.1 GCA_947499935.1 uncultured Algibacter sp.
TGTAGGCTTCCCTAAAAATAGGACAGTATTTAATTCGAATTTACTAACTTTAAATTCAAACTGTCACAATGAAAAACAGCAAATTTAGCGAGAGTCAGATTATCAGAGCTCTCAAGGAAAACGAACAAGGAAGATCTGTAGGTGATTTATCCAGAGAATTAGGGATCGACAAAAGTACATTCTATTACTGGCGTAAGAAGTATGGAGGTATGGAACAGCAGCAGCTTAAACGGTTGAAGGAACTTGAAGAGGAAAACAACAGACTCAAACAAATGTATGCGGATGTGAGTTTAGATAATAAGATGTTAAAGGACGTACTGTCAAAAAAGTTCTAAAGCC
>CANMQH010000076.1 GCA_947499935.1 uncultured Algibacter sp.
GTTTCATCTACATCATAGATACCATCGTTATCGGCATCTAAATCTAAATGGTTGGGTACACCGTCATTATCGTTATCATATTCGTTACCTACTGGTGGTGTGCCATCGCCTCGGTCGTCTGTATCTGACCAGTTTGGGATACCATCATTATCATTATCGCCACTTGGGTCTAAGCCTAGTGGGTTCTCGGCGGTATCTAAAATACCATCGTTATCATCGTCTAAATCTACACTATCATCAACACCATCGTTATCATTATCAGTGCCTGATACTGTAATTGTTAAGGTGGCTTGTTCACAAATTGGTGCATT
>CANMQH010000077.1 GCA_947499935.1 uncultured Algibacter sp.
TGTAGACTTCCCTTTTTTAGGACACCTTAAAATTCGACAAATAATTATTATTTAGCCCAGATTTGATGAAGAATTTAAATTCTTCATCAAATCTGGGCATATATTCTTTAGGAGATTTATGACCTAAAGATTTATGGGGGTGATTAAAGTTATAATCTTCTCTCCAGTTATCGCTTATTTTTTGAAGTTGATAAATATCATTAAAGTAATAAGCATCTAAAATATCTTCTCTAAAGAAGCGATTAAAACGTTCTATGTATCCGTTCTGCATAGGTTTACCAGGTTGTGTATATTTAAT
>CANMQH010000078.1 GCA_947499935.1 uncultured Algibacter sp.
AAAACCAAACAGTTAACCAATCAAAATTTCTTAATACTTGCTATTAGTGGTGGCACTATATTATTTTTAGGACTATTGTATTTTATTAAACGCCAACGTTCTAAAAACAAACAACTTGAATACGATAGAGAGCAGCAAAAATCTAACGAAGAGATTTATATGCTTATGCTAAAGCAAAAAGATAAATTAGAAGCAGTTAGGTTGCAAGAACGCCATAGAATAGCCGAAGATTTGCATGATGGTATATTAAGCCATTTGTTTGGCACCCGAAT
>CANMQH010000079.1 GCA_947499935.1 uncultured Algibacter sp.
AATTTGTAATACATATTCTACGCCAAAAGAAATGATTACAGGCCACCTCTACATATCATAAACCAAATACTAGCCTTGTTTATTTAGTGAAACTTAATTTTGAAAAGTTGCGAAGCAATGTCTTCAAAATTGATAGTTGAACTAACTCCCGCTTTTGTAGCGGGATCTTAGGGTTAATACCAATATAGTTATTTAGCGCCGTATATATTTTGTATATTTAAGCATGGGAAAAAAAGCTTATTTGGAGATTA
>CANMQH010000080.1 GCA_947499935.1 uncultured Algibacter sp.
GAAAAAACGAATGGCGATATTAGTTGGTCACGATCTGTTAGATCCGCAGATAGAGGCTCTAAATCTGGCGTTAATGATATTAACAGAGATTTGATACAAAGTAGTGATAGAACAGAGCTTAGTCACAAGATTAAAAATGGTATTTGGGCGGTTAGCATAAATTTAGGAGATCACCGCTTTTCTCACGATAATATGAGTGTTAAAGCAGAAGGTATTACTATTGGAAGTAATATTAATAGTTC
>CANMQH010000081.1 GCA_947499935.1 uncultured Algibacter sp.
TTAACCCAGTTAACAGGCGACCCAGCAAACACCTCACAAGGCGTAGTTGTTGTGGATCCATTAACAGGCGATATCACCTACACACCAACGGCAGCAGAAAGTGGTATGGATGTAGTTATCGTTTACGAAGTATGTAGCGATGATGGCGTTAATGCACCAATTTGTGAACAAGCCACCTTAACAATTACAGTATCAGGCACTGATAATGATAACGATGGTGTTGATGA
>CANMQH010000082.1 GCA_947499935.1 uncultured Algibacter sp.
ATGGTCGGAAGAAATTCCGGCCATTTTTTTAAGTTTCAAAATGATTTAAATTTCCTTCGCATTTCACAACAATCATAGCAATAGCCAAATTTCTAAGCTCCATTTTAAATCTTCTCTTTGCGGTTTTATATCCTATTTTGTTAGCTTTTTTTTATAGATTAAGATTAACATCGCTACAATTAAAGTCATATATAGCATAACTTCTATTCCATTTTTATTTAACG
>CANMQH010000083.1 GCA_947499935.1 uncultured Algibacter sp.
CAGATACTTGAAGGCATGGTCAAATCGTTAGTTGAGCACGATTTGCAATTAATCAGTTCATGGAAAGATGTTCAAGTAATACCAATATAGTTATTTAGCGCCGTATATATTTTGTATATTTAAGCATGGGAAAAAAAGCTTATTTGGAGATTACGGAATCATTATCAGAACTAAAGCAATTGCTGTCAAAGCAGAAAAACCTGAGGTCTGAAAAGCGTATCAAA
>CANMQH010000084.1 GCA_947499935.1 uncultured Algibacter sp.
CTTTGACAGCAATTGCTTTAGTTCTGATAATGATTCCGTAATCTCCAAATAAGCTTTTTTTCCCATGCTTAAATATATAAAATATATACGGCGCTAAATAACTATATTGGTATAATACCAATTTAATTATTAAATGTCGCATTGAAAGCATTTAAATAATGATGATTTCCAGTAATTGATTTTATTGTTTGTTCTTGCATTTGATTTACTGTA
>CANMQH010000085.1 GCA_947499935.1 uncultured Algibacter sp.
CCGATGTAGCTCAGCTGGCTAGAGCAGCTGATTTGTAATCAGCAGGTCGTGGGTTCGAGTCCCTCCATCGGCTCAAAAAAAAGTCTCTCTGTATATGAGGGACTTTTTTATTCGCGAAACTCAATTTTGTGCACGCATTATACCAATTTAGTTTTTAAACGCCGCATAAAATGCATTTAAGTAATGATGATTTCCAGTAATTGATTTTATTGT
>CANMQH010000086.1 GCA_947499935.1 uncultured Algibacter sp.
TTTATACAAAGTTCTCAAACCACAGAACTTAGACATAAAGTGAAAAATGGTACTTGGGCTGTTACTTTGAATTTAGGGGATCACCGCTTTTCTCATGATAATATGCGTGTTAAAGCAGAAGGCACTACTATTGGGAGTAATATTAATAGTTCAGGAACTAATTTCCCAGCAGTAAATGCTAATGTTGTTGTAACAGATGGAGAATTAAATAT
>CANMQH010000087.1 GCA_947499935.1 uncultured Algibacter sp.
GCTAAAGATTGGATTTTATCTGAATATGGAGTTGATATCACTTATCATTGGATTAGAGCCTATCTTATAAAACATTTTAAGACTAAATTAAAAACTCCCTAGTACGCTAGAGCAGACTAGATTAAGTATGAATATAATAATGTAAATTTATATTTTCAAGATGAAGCTAGGTCTGGATTAATGACACATTTAGGAAAATTCTTAACCGCAT
>CANMQH010000088.1 GCA_947499935.1 uncultured Algibacter sp.
CATTTGCCGTAGAGCTACTAGAAACCTCTATATTTTTACCGCTATGCCTAGCTGAGATAATGTACGTTCCATCGGTAATTGCTATTGAAGCTTGAGGCGTATCTCCCACACGTTCCAAAGTCAATCGAGTCCACACCCAATTACGATCACTACCGCCATTATCTGATAGTTCAATATTTAATTCTCCATCTGTTACAACAACATTAGCATT
>CANMQH010000089.1 GCA_947499935.1 uncultured Algibacter sp.
GTTAACTGGGTTAAGGTGGTCGTGCCTAATACTCCTGGGTCGTTGTTTGGTAAATAATCATCGTTGGTTAATACATTGGTCACTACCGCTACTGCTGGGTCGCCTGTATTAGTATCATCTGTTACCGTTGGTGCTAATGGATTAGGGTCTGTGGTATCTGGGTTACCATCGCCATCGTCATCTAAATCACAAACATCGGCTATG
>CANMQH010000090.1 GCA_947499935.1 uncultured Algibacter sp.
ATACCAATTTAGTTTTTAAACGCCGCATAAAATGCATTTAAGTAATGATGATTTCCAGTAATTGATTTTATTGTTTGTTTTTGCATTTCATTGACTGTATTGTGTAACCATTCCCTAAGATTTTGCATTGTTTCAAAGCGTTTGTTTTTAAATCGGTTTTTGATATACAGCCATACTTGTTCACACGGATTTAACTCTGGATT
>CANMQH010000091.1 GCA_947499935.1 uncultured Algibacter sp.
TCTTGCTCAGAATCGCTATGAGAGTCAAGAATAACAATAAACTTTTCGCCTAAAAACTTCTTGCTTTCTCCAAAAACCTCTTCTGATGAAGACTCTAAGACATCTTTTCTGCAAACCATTTTAAAATTATGGTGAGCATCTATTTTTTGTGATAATACTAAACTTTTAAAAATGGGAATAAGTTGATCTCCAATGTATAC